>CAWFJC010000010.1:0-914692 GCA_963815975.1 uncultured Actinomycetota bacterium | reverse complement strand
CGTGCGCCACGATCAGGTGGTGCTTCGTATCCACCGCCGTTTGCATGTTGTAGCCGACGATGCCGGTGCCACGGCCACTGGTGGCCATGGAGCGGGCATCCGGGTCGGTCAGCGAGACCTGCTGGTCGGGGGATTCGTTGAGCTGCTGTCGATCCGCCCGCAGCGTGCCCGCCTGTTCCTTGACGCGGGCGAGCTTGTCCTTGAGGTGTTCGACCCGCGCCTCGGTGACCAGGCTGGGGTCGCGGTCGGCACGGTCGAGTTCGGTGAGGTAGCGCTGCACACTCTCATCGAGTTGCTGCATCCTCGCCTGCAGTTTGCGCTCGGTGAAGTTCTTGTCGCGGTTGTTGACCGCCTTGAACTTGCTGCCATCGATGGCGACCGTCGGCCTCCTCGAACAGACCCAGTCCCGGCGCCACAGCAGCATTAACGCGGCAGTAGGCGGATCGCCGCACCATTGTCCTTGCGGAAGTCGGCGATGGTCTTGAAGTCGGGCATCAGCCGGCCAGTCGAGCAGACCAACTCGACGTTGCGCTGTGCTTCCCGCTCCAGCCGCCGGCTGGACTGCACCCGGTTCCCGGATACCCGTAGATGTAGATCTTCAGCAGTGTGGCCGGGTGATACCCAGGGCGCCCCGTCTCCGCAGGCTGGACCCGCTCGAAGCCCAGCTGCACTAGATCCAGTGCGTCAACGAACACCATCGACCGCGCGCACCGGGTTGTCTTCCTCAATCCAGTCGTCCAAGTCGCTCAGGAAACAACACACTCTGCGTTCGCCCTGCCCATCGATGTAGCGACCCATCACCAGCTCCATCAACCCGATGAGCCCTCTGACCTCCAGAACGGAAAAGACTCACACAATCTCGGTCGCTACGCGACTTCCTCTATCCACGCCATCTGGATTGCCTCCAGGATTTTCTCGCCGGACCGCGCGGGGTCGTCGCTGAATCCGGGCAGCTCGCATACCCAGCGATGCAAGTCGGTGAATCGTATCGTCCGCGGGTCGATATCCGCGTGGGCCTCGGACAGGGCGATGGCAAGCTCCAGCGAGTCGGTCCATTTCATATCGGCCTCTTCATTGCTTTGGCGACCGTGCGCATTGGTCGGCAGCTAGTGCAGCTCTTTCGCATAATTGATGCTGTACTTCGGAATCTCCACGGTCAGATCCACATCCTGCACGATCGCCTGGCAGGACAAGCGCGACACCGGAGTAAGGCCCCAGGCGCGGTCGAGCAGATCCTCTTCGTTGTCGCTCGCGGACGGCAGCGACGCGTATCCCTTGCGGATGATGCAATGACAGGTCGTGCAGGCGGCCACCTTGCCGCACGCGTGCTCGATGTCGACACCGTGATCGAGCAGCGCGTCGGTGAGCGTCACCCCGCGCGCGACGTCAAACTCTGCACCATCGGGACAGAGCTCCTCGTGAGGCAATACGGTGATCTTCGGCATCATCGCGCCCGCGTTGCGGCAGGCTACTTGGCCAGTTCTTCGATCGTGCGTCCGGCCAGCGCGGCGCGTATCGAACGGTCCATGCGCCGCGCAGCGAAGTCATCGGTACCGGCGACCAGCGCTTCAGTGGCCTGCCGGATAGCGACCGTATCGGCATCCTGCAGGTGCCTCGATACCTCGGCCACAAGGCGTTCGATCGTATTGCACTCTTCCGGCTCCAGCAGATCCCCATCGGCGGCAAGGGCTGCCAGCGTCGCTTCAAGCAGGCGTTGTGCCTCGACCTGCTGTTCACGTATCGCACGCGCCCGCATGTCATCGTCGGCCGAGCCGAACGAGTCCTGCAGCATGCGGGCGATCTCGTCGTCGGACAGGCGATACGTGGGCACGACCGACGCCGCCGGCTGATTTCGTGATCGACCAACGCCTGGCTGTAGCCGACCAGGCGGTCGAGGATTTGATCGTTCGCATCCGGCCGCTCGAGCACGCGCGGCGCGAGCATGTGCATGAACTCGCGCGACATGCAGTAGTCGTTCGCCATCGCGACCACTGCGAAGGCGAGCTGGTGGATCCCCTCGTCGGGCTGCGCGACACCGACATGGCGCGCCAGCAGGTCAGCCAGCGCGTTGTGGTGCGGGACGATGCTCTGCTCGACGACTTCGCGGAACACGGCACTGGGTTCCAGCATCTCGCGCAGGTGCAGGCGCATGACCGCGCGGTCGTGCTCGGCGTCCTGCGAGCTGGCGATGATGGGCGCGAGCAGCATGCGCATCGAAGCCTCGAACGACAGGTTGGAATCGTCGAAGCCCTGCAGCCGGCTGGTGATGCGCGTGATGGGCTTGAGCAGGACGGCGCGGTACAGCCCTTCCTTGTCGCCGAAGTAATAGTGGATGGCCGCGATGTTGACGCCCGCGGCGTCACAGATCTCGCGGGTGGAGGCGCCCGCGAAGCCCTTCACCGAGAAGATCCGCGTGGCGTGTGTCAGCAGTTGCTCGCGGGCGAGCCCACCCTTGTCGGGCGCGCGCTCGGCCTCGGCGGCTCGCGTCGGAGGAATAGGGTTGTTGCGCTGCAAGGTGGTCGGCATGCCGCCACCTTAGCACAAATCAAACGCTTGATTTAATCTCGGCCAGCAGCCAAACCATTGCGGACGGTCCTGCCGGGGCAGCGCTAGATGCGGACGATCTTGCCGGGATTGAGCAGGTTTAGCGGATCGAAGGCGCGCTTGAGTCGCGCCATCAGTTCGAGCGCGTCTTCGCCGTGCTCCTCGTGAAACCCACCGGGCCGCCGGCCGCTGCGAGAGGGGCCGGGGCTAGAGCGGTTGCACGCCGACTTTCCAGCGGGGTCACCGTGGCAGCCTTGTCAGTAGCGTGGAGTGGCTCAACAGCACTTTCCTCCTCGGTCAAGTCACCGTAGTCCGCGGCATCGTCATAGTCCGCGTACCGATCGTCGGTGACCAAGCCCAGCCATGCAGCTGCGCGCTTCAGTCGTTCCGCCATCTCATCCGCCTCTAATCTGTGCCTTCGCCGGGGTCACCGTGCCCTTTGCTGGGCCGTCGCAGTTAGCGCGTACGTGCTCTGAGATTACCGTCCGAGCAGGGTGATCATTCGGCCCGACACGCGCTACTTGAGGAAGTCAGGAACGTCTAGATCATCTTCGTAGATAGGCCTACTCGGTACCGTGACTCGGGCAGGAGCGAGCGGTACCGGCGGCGGCTGAGGCGTCGGCGGCGGAGCCGCCACTGGCGACACGTTGTTGATCGAGTGGTTGTTGCTCGAGGCGACGCCGACGGGTTCCGGCTCCGGCAGTGGCGGCGCTGGCCGGGCCTGGTTGGCGCGCAGGTCGGCGGCCCTGCTGATGCCGGGTTGGCGGCGTGGCGGCTGGCCGCCCTCGAAGCCCGCTGCGATAACGGTTACCCGAACCTCGTCGCCGAGCGCGTCGTCGATCACCGTGCCGAAAATGATGTTCGCATCCTCGTGCGCGGCTCCCTGGATGAGATTCGCGGCAGCCGAGACCTCGAACAGACCAAGATCAGAACCGCCGGCGATGGAGAGCAGCACGCCGTGGGCACCTTCGATGCTGGCCTCCAGCAGCGGCGAAGACACAGCTGTTTCCGCAGCTGCCCGGGCGCGGTCCTCACCACGGGCGGAGCCGATCCCCATCAATGCAGAGCCAGCGTTGGACATGACGGCCTTCACGTCGGCGAAGTCCAAGTTGATCAAGCCCGGGGTAGTGATCAGGTCGGTGATACCTGAGACACCCTGCATCAACACCTGATCGGCCTGCTTGAAGGCATCCAAGATCGCGATCTGATGGTCGATCATCTGGAGGAGCTTGTCGTTGGGAATCACGATCAATGTGTCGACCTCTTCGCGGAGGCCGACGATGCCCTGCTCTGCCTGGACGGCGCGGCGCTTCCCCTCGAAGGAGAAGGGCCGGGTGACGACGCCGATCGTCAGCGCGCCAAGCGCCCGGGCGATGCGGGCGACTACCGGGGCACCACCGGTGCCTGTACCGCCACCCTCGCCCGCAGTGACGAAGACCATGTCGGCGCCCTTCAGAGCGTCCTCGATGTCTTGTGCATGGTCCTCGGCCGCCTGGCGACCCTTGTCAGGATCGGCACCAGCGCCAAGACCCCGAGTCAGATCCCGGCCGATGTCGAGCTTCACGTCCGCATCGCTCATCAGCAACGCCTGTGCGTCGGTGTTGACCGCGATGAACTCGACACCCCGGAGCCCCGCTTCGATCATGCGGTTGACCGCATTGACGCCGCCGCCGCCGACGCCGACGACCTTGATGATCGCCAAGTAATTCTGTGACGCAGAAACCACGGTTCCGCCTCTTCTTCCATGTCCGCGGACTGGGTGGTCGCACCTTCTCAACCAAAGGGTCTCAACCTGCAGTCAATGGTTAAGTTCCTACGGTAGAGAAATAGTGCGGTGTTCAATGAGGCTACGAGATGGCGTCTCCTCATGCCGTTGTGACACGCCAAGATCACCGATTCATCATCAATTGCTATATCTCAAGTAGAGATTGAGGGTAGATCTAAACTTGAAGGTTCGTGTTCGCACGCCTGAAAGATCAGCGATGAACAGCGTGTCCATATCTTGCTCGCCCGCTCGCTGAGGCTGGCGCTCATCAGGCAGCTTGGCTCAGCTTGGTCGCTATTGAGTGCCGTTTTCTCCGCACAAAGCCACATCTGAGGCCGGAACAGTCGCAAGGCGACTCATTCCTGGCGGTGTGCGGAACGGTGTGATGCAACGACGCAGGAGCCACCCATCGGAGAGTGACTGCTAGCGAACGGCAGGGTTGTGTGGGCTCGAGACGTCGATGGATGATTTCGGCTTCCGCTTGAGCAGCGCTGTGACGACCTCGGCCTTCAACTCCGAATCGGCTGAGCTTCCCCAGGTCACGATCCGCCCAGACCCCAGGAGCAGCGCGATGCTGTCGGGGCTACGGGCCGTGATCAGCTTCACCTTTCCATTGAGTTTCTCCGGAAGCGCCGTCGCAACAACGGCGACCGCGCTGAGGAGCGGCTTGTCTTGGGTGTTGATGTCGGCGAGCACAACCTTTGGTGGCAGCGTCGGCTGGGTCTGATACGCGACACCGTACTTGTCGACGACGACGTAGCCATCCGGCTGGAGTACCGCGAACACAGGTCGGCGCTCAACAATGGTCACCGTGATCGTGTTCGGCCAGCTGCGTGAGACGGTAGCCGTCTCAATGGACGGCACGGTGGTCAGCCGCCCGGCAATCGCATCCAGGTCCTGACGGGCCAACGGCACGCCAAGGGGTACCTGCGCCGTGAGGCTGACCTGGATCGGCGTGAGGCTGCGAGTGCCGACGACATTGACTCCGTTTGGTGACCAAGGCCGCCGAGTAATAGACGACCCAGAGGCCGCCGGCCAGCAGCGCCACGATCACAGCAATCACGACGAGAGCCAGGGCTTTGCGGCGCCACGACCGGCGCGATTTCTTCCTCTCTTCTTGGCGCTCTTCTTGTTCTTGGCGCGCTTCTTGTTCTTGGTGCTTGTCGTACGAGCTCGTCGAGTGGCCGTCGCGGTCGTGGTCATCGCGGCACTCCGGCGAGTCGCTGGATCTCCGCGACGATCTTGGGCGCCACCTTGGTGACGTCTCCGCAGCCAACGGTGATCACCAGATCGCCGGGACGAGCGATCCTGGCGACGGTTGGTGCCGCCTCGTCCCAGATGGGTTCATAGGTCACATTCGCGGTGCCCGGAGCAACCGCATTAGCCACCATGGCGCCATCGATGCCAGGAATGGGATCTTCGCGGTCGCCGCAGACATCCATCACGATGGCTTCGTCCGCTTGTTCCAGCGCGTGCCCGAGCTCGCGCCAGAAGTCTCTGGTGCGGGTATAGAGGTGCGGTTGGAAGCAGACCACGACGCGACCGTCACCGACACCGGTACGAGCCGCGATCAAGGTGTTCAGCACTTCGGTGGGGTGATGGGCGTAGTCGTCGTAGACCCGGATGTCGTGGGGAGCCCCGATCAGCTGGAACCGTCGGTACGTGCCTTGGTAGGTGGATAGCTCGCGGCGTACGTCGACCTCAGATGCGCCGAGCCAGACCGCCACCGCGTACGCTGCCGCCGCGTTGAGGACGTTGTAGTGTCCGGGCACCGAAAGCTCGACTGGGCCCGCGTCATCATCCCAGCGAAGCTCGAAACGTGAGCCAGTGCCTGCGAGGTTTGCGCCGGCGATTCGCACGTCGGCGTCCGGTGAGGTGCCGAAGGTCATGATCTCCGGTACCGGCAGCCCGGCGGCCGCGCGCTGCCGGATCCGCTCGGTGAGGACGACGGCTCCTGAGATCATCGGCGCTGGTCACCAGCAGTCGTACCGAATCCGCGGTCGCAAAGCGCAGGAAACCGTCGGCGTAGTTGTCCGCACTCCCCCAATTGCTGAGGTGATCGGGATCGATGTTCGTAACGACGGCAACCTCGCGCGGATACTGCAGAAAGGACCCGTCACTCTCGTCGGCTTCGACGACGATGATGTCCCCGCTGCCGCGATGGCCACCGGTAGCGGTGCCGGTGAGTGCGCCGCCGATCACGAAGGACGGATCCAATCCGCACCCGCTCAGCACATGGGCGATCATCGCCGTGGTCGTGGTCTTGCCGTGGGTTCCGGCTACGGCAATGCCGCGCCGCCCCAACATCAGCGAGCCGAGCGCGGCGCTGCGATGCAGCACCCGCAGGCCGCGGCGCCGAGCCTCGGCCAGCTCCGGGTTGTCCTCCCGGATCGCCGAGGATGCGACGACCGTGCTCGCATCACCAAGCTGGTCTGCCCGGTGGCCAACGTAGACGCGCGCCCCCTGAGCCTCCAGCGATCGCAGATATTTGGAGTCCTGCCTGTCGCTGCCGCTAACCGGGATGCCCTGAGCCAACATCATTGAGGCGATTCCGTTCATGCCGGAGCCGCCAATGGCGATGAAATGCACCGCGCCCAGCTCCTCCAGGCGCGGCAGCTGGATCGGCGTGAGCAAACCCATCAGCGCATCACCTCCAAAACTCGCGACGCCAACACGGTAGCTGCGTCCAGGCGCGCAACGCTGGCGAGCGCTTGACTCATTCCGGTGAGCCGGTCCGGATGCGCAAAGAGGACCGGAATCTCCTGGGCCACCCAGGTCGACGTGCAGTCGCGGTCGGCCAGCATGATTCCGCCACCGACGTTGACAACGAGTTCGGCATTGAGAGCCTGCTCGCCGTTTCCGTGAGGGTAGGGCACGAATACGGCAGGAAGTCCGACGGCCGCGGTCTCCAGCACCGTGTTGGCACCGCTGCGCGCCAGCATGAGATCGGCCGCAGCATAGGCCCGCTCCATCTGCGCCACATACGCCACGGGCTGGTAAACGGCACCGCTCGTCCTGATCGACGCTCCGCTCGATGCCTGGCACGAGATTCTTCGGTCCGAGCACGTGCAGTACCTGGATCCCGCTGCCGAGCAACTCCGGCCACGCTCCCGCCACCGCGGTGTTGATGCGTAGTGCGCCTTGCGAACCGCCGCTAACCAGCAACGTGGGCAGCTCGGGGTCAAGCTCAAAGCTCATCCGCGCCTCGCGCCGCAGCGCGGCTCGGTCAAGATCGGTGATGCCACGCCGCATCGGCAGCCCGATGCACCGAGCGTGCGGCAGGGAGGTCTGCGGAAAGGAGGTGTAAACCTCCCTGGTGAGCCGGGCGGCAAGCTTGTTGGCCAGGCCCGGCAGCACGTTCTGCTCGTGGATGACCACCGGAAGGCCGAGTCGGCGGGCGGCGAGGTAGGCCGGGGTGGAAACGTAGCCACCAAAGCCCAGCACGACATCAGCCTCGACCCGGCGCAGGAGTTGAGCGGTCGCCCTCACCGCCTGGAGGAGCCGAGGCCCCAGCAAAGCAAAATCCTTCCCGACTCGACGGGGCATCGGTACGGGAGGTATCAGTTCCAGCTGCAGCCCGGCGGCTGGAACGACGGAGGTCTCCAGGCCTCGTGCGGTACCGAGCGCCGTCACCCTGACTCCGTCGCCGAGGCGGCGCAGCTCGAGACCAGTTGCGATCAACGGCGAGGTGTGGCCGGCAGTTCCGCCACCGGCGAGCACCACCGAACCTGAACCGGACGTGGTCATGACTCGGTACGGCCGTGGCTGGTACGCGACCCGACGACTGCGGTCATCCGCCGCGATGGCCGCATCGCCTTCTTCGCCAGCAGCTTCCGGGCCTCGGGTTCTCGGCGTGCGCAGGCGAGCAATACCCCGACCGCGAACAGATTCGCGACCAATGCCGAGCCGCCGTAGGACAGTAACGGCAATGGCACCCCCGCGATCGGAAGCAACCGCAGTACCACGGCCAAGTTGATCAACGCCTGCACCATGAACCACGTCGTAATGCCGCCGGCCGTATAGCGTACGAAAAGATCGTCGGTGCGGGTGGCGATCCGAATGCCGGCGTAGCCCAAGATGCCGATCATGGCAAGGACAACCAGGCTGCCGAACAGGCCGAACTCCTCGCCGAGTACGGCGAAGATGAAGTCGGTGTGTGCCTCAGGCAGGCTCCCCCACTTCTGCCGGCTGGCACCCAGACCAACACCCCACCAGCCGCCGGAGGCAATGGCGAACATGCCGGCGTTGGCCTGGTGATTGGCACCATTGACATCCAAGCTGGGGTCCAGAAAGGCCGCCAGGCGACGCATCCGCACCGAGGACGTCACGAAGATCGTGATGACTCCGACCACACCAGCCGATGCCAGCGCCGCAAGCACCCGCAGTGGAGCACCGACGATCCACAGCATGCCGGCTGCGATGGCTGCCATCACCACCGCAGTACCGGCGTCGCCCTGAAACAGCACCAGCAACACCAGAATGCCGCTCACCGCAAGGAACGGCACGAGCAAGTGCTTCGGCTGGTCGAGCAACCGGTACTTCCGGGCCAGCACGTCCGCTCCCCAAACGATCATGGCAAGCTTCGCGAATTCGGCCGGCTGGATGGAAAAGAGTGAGGAACCGAGATAGAGCCAGTTGCGATTGCCGTTCACCGAGATACCAAGCGGCGTATAGGTCAAGATCAACAAGACGGTGGCACCGGCGAGGCCGAACCAGCTCAACAGCCGGAGCGTCGACAGTGGCAGCTTCATGATCGTCAATGCGCCCAGCACACCGACGGAAAGGAAGATCACCTGCCGTTTGACATAGAAGTAGGAGTCGCCGTGGCTGAGATAGGCGTTCACGCTCGATGCCGAGAGCACCATCATGACGCCGACAATGAGCAGCAACGCAACTGAGCCGAGCACCAGGTGATAGCTGGTCAATGGCCGGTCCAGCACCGAGCGGAGCCAGCGGAGCATCTCGAGTGCAGACATGGGGCGTCGCCCAAGCGGTGGCGCAGACTGGCCCTGCGGAGTCAGGGTCGCCACTGACGTCTACTCCTCTGCGAGCGCGCGCACCGCGGCAGCGAAAGCATCTCCGCGTGCGGCGTAATCGGTGAACATGTCCAAGCTGGCGCACCCCGGGGCAAGCAGGACAGCATCACCAGGTCTGGCCAGGGAAGCGGCCGCCGCAACGGCTTGTGCCATTGCTCTAGTGTCGACCGACTCGATGACTTGGGTGGGGACTTCCGGTGCGTGTCGAGCGAGGGCTTCGGCGATGATCTCGCGGTCGGTCCCGAGCAGCACCGCGCCACGCAGCCTCTGACGATGAGCGGTGATCAACTCGTCGAAGGTCGTGCCCTTGGCCTGGCCGCCGGCGATCCACACCACCGAGTCGAAGGCGCGCAGCGACGCATCGGCCGCGTGCGGGTTGGTGGCCTTGGAATCATCGACCCAGGCGATTCCGTCGCGTTCCAGGACCGTCTGGATCTTGTGGGGTCCCACTCTCACCGATCGCAATCCGTCGCGCACCGCCGTCCCCGGCACACCGTACGAGCGCGCCAGCGCAGCGGCGGCCAGTGCATTGGCCACGTTGTGCGGCGCAGCCGGAGTGACGTCGCTGACCTTTGCGAGCTCGAGCGCCGAGTCCTGACGTTGTGCGACGAAGGCCCGATCGACCAACAGATCGTCGACGATGCCGAGCATCGAGACTGCTGGTATGCCCAGCGTGAAACCGATAGCTCGGGCACCCTCCACGACCTCGGCCTCCTCGACCATCCGCTCGGTGACCGGGTCAGCGACGTTGTAGACACAGCTGACCTCGACACCGGAGTAGATCCTGGCCTTGGCGTCGCGGTACGCCGCGTACGAGCCATGCCACTCCAGGTGATCGGGTTGGACGTTGAGGACTGCCGCCGAATGCAGGGACAGTGAGTTGGACCAGTGCAGCTGATGGCTCGACAGCTCCACGGCGAGAACGTCGTAGGGTTGCGGGTCCAGCACGATCTCCATGATCGGTCGGCCGATGTTGCCGACCGCTGCCGTCTGCAGGCCGGCCGCCGCGAGGATCGACTCCAGCATCTGGGTGGTCGTCGTCTTGCCGTTGGTGCCCGTTATGCCGAGCCACGGGATGATCTTGTCCGGGCGGCTGAGCCGCCAGGCCAACTCGACTTCGCTCCAGATCGGCAGCTGCCGCTCGGCCGCCTGACGGAGCAGCGGCGCGGTGGCAGGCCAGCCGGTAGTGATCACAAGATCAGCATCGTCGGGCAGAGTCGCAGTAGCGCCGGGTCCCAGGCGTACCGTGCCGCCGAGCACTTCCAGCAGCTTGCCCTTGTCGGACCTACGCTCATCGAGCTGGTCGTCCAGAACCGTGACACGGGCACCGAACTGCAGCAGCCCGTCGGCGGCTGCGAAACCCGAAACGCCGATGCCGGCGACGACGACATGCGCCTGCGGCCACGGTGAGCGACCATCGGCGGCGGCCAACCACGACGGGCTCACGTGCCCGCCACCCATTCTGCGTAGAAGATGCCCAGGCCGGCGGCGACGAACAGCCCGGCGATGATCCAGAAGCGCATCACGATCGTCACCTGTTGCCAGTTCAGCAGCTCGAAGTGGTGGTGGATGGGCGACATCTTGAACAATCGTCGGCCGCGGGTCAACTTGAAGAAGCCGACCTGCAAGATCACCGACATGACCTCGATGACCAGCAGTCCGCCCAAGATCACGAGCAATAGCTCGGTTCGGGTGAAGATAGCCATTCCGGCGAGCGCGCCGCCGAGAGAGAGTGACCCGGTGTCGCCCATGAAGATCTTGGCGGGTTCGGCATTCCACCACAGAAAGCCGAAGCACGCGCCGGCGAGTGCGACGGCGACTACGGCAAGATCGTACGGATCGCGTACCTCGTAACACTTCGGTCCGGCCGAGGCGGTGTAGGCGCAGGACTGGTTGTACTGCCAGATGTTGACCAAGGTGTACGCGCCGAAGATCATCACGCAGGCGCCACAGGCGAGTCCGTCGAGCCCGTCGGTGAGGTTGACGCCGTTGCTGGCGGCCGCGATCAGCAGCATCACCCAGATGATCACCAGAATGAGCGGCAATCGGAGCCACTCGATGTCGCGCAGGAAGGAGATGGCCGGTGAAGCAGGCGTGATCCCCCGCTCGTCGGGGAATTGCAGCGATGCGACGGCGAACACGATGGCGACGACCGACTGGCCGGCGATCTTGGCCTTGCTCCGCAGTCCAAGCGAGCGCTGCTTGCTGATCTTGATGTAGTCGTCCAGGAAGCCGACCACGCCTAGCCCCGTGAAGAGGAACAGCACCAGCAGCGCCGACGCGGACGGAGCCGAAAAGATGATCAAATGACTGCCGAAGTACGCCAGCAGCACCGCGGCGATGATGACGAGCCCGCCCATGGTGGGGGTGCCCCGCTTCACGTGGTGTGAGGTCGGGCCGTCGTCGCGGATGAGCTGTCCGTAGCCCTTCCTCACCAGGATCAGGATGGCCAGCTTGGTGCCGAGCAACGTCGCGATCAGGGCGAGGCCGCCGGCAAGGACGATCGTCTTCACCCGGGATCCTCGAGCGGACGTGGGGCGACGGCGGAAAGGATGTCGTCGGCCACGGTGTCCAAGGCTAAGCCACGAGACGCCTTGACCAGGACGACGTCGCGAGGTCCAAGACCAGCTGTCAGCACCGCGAGTGCTGCGGGCTTGTCCGCCACTGCCACCGCCGAGGTGGGCGGTAAACCAGCATCCACAGCGGCCTCGGTGATGCGGTTCGCGTGCTCGCCGATGGCTACCAGGTGTTCCACTCCGAGCTGCGCCGCGAACCGGCCGATCGCCTCATGCTCCTCAGCTGCGGTATCGCCGAGCTCGAGCATGTCCCCCAGCACAGCCCAGGTGCGTCGACCGCGTCGACCGAGCTCGACAAGGGTCGACAGCGCGGCGCGCATCGAGTCGGGATTGGCGTTGTAGGAATCGTTGATCACTGTCACGCCATCCGAACGGTCATGGAGCTCCATCCGCCAACGCGAGCGCGGCGCGGCGGTTGCGAGTCCGGCCGCGATCTGGTCGAGCTCGAGCCCTAGGGCCAGCGCGGCGGCGGCCGCCGCCACCGCGTTCGCGACCTGGTGCCGCCCCGTCAGTCCCAGCCGCACTTCAGCTTGCTGTTCCGATTCGCCGTCTCGTCGTTGATGGAGGGTGAAGGAGTATCGCCCGTACGCATCACCGCTCAATCCGGAACCCCACACCCCTTCGCTGAGTTGCTGGCCAGCGGACCACGGCAGCACCCGCGCCCTGGTACGACGCCGCATTGCCCAGACGAGTGGATCGTCGCGGTTGAGAACGGCCGAGCCGTCAGCAGGCAGGCACTCGACCAACTCACCTTTCGCCTGGGCGATTGCTGCCTGCCCGCCGAACTCCCCGACATGGGCTTGGCCGACATTCAGCACCAGGCCGACTCGCGGCGGCGCGATCTCACAGAGATAGGCGATGTGGCCAATGCCACGGGCGCCCATCTCCACGACCAGATATCTGGTGTGCGCATCGACACGGCCGACCGTGAGGGGCACGCCGAGTTCATTGTTGAGATTGCCTGCGGGCGCGACTGTCGGACCCGCCCGCTCGAGGAGCTGCGCCAGCAGATCCTTGGTCGACGTCTTGCCGACCGAACCGGTGATGCCGACGACCTGGAGACCAGCAGCGCTCGACCGGTCGAGGAGGTAGCGCGACAGCCGGCCGAGCGCCGCCAGCGGATCTGCCACGACAACACAGAGCGCCCCCGCAACGGGACGCCTGGTGAGCGACGCAGCCGCGCCGGCCGCAGCCGCAGCGGCGACATAGTCATGGCCATCGACCCGCTCGCCCGGCAAGGCGACGAACAGAGCGCCGGGAATCACCGTACGAGAGTCAGCGGTCAGCGCGGTGACCACGGCAGCCTTGTCGCCGGGACCCACGAGCGGCGCACCAAGTGCCATGGCGATCTCGTCGACCGTCGCAGGGATCACGGCGTCGTACCCTGCTGACCGGACCGCCGACCCAGGTCCGGATGCAGCACGGTCCACTCCTCGGCTGCCACGTCCGGATCGCTGAACGGCAGTACCGTGCCAGCCACCTCCTGACCGAGTTCATGGCCTTTGCCGAGAATCGCGACCACATCACTGGACGACGCGATCTGCAGCGCCAGGCGGATCGCAGAGCGCCGGTCGCCTCCATCAATCACCTCGGTCGCGAGACCGTGCTTCCGCACTGCCAGCTGCGCCCCCGTGATCAACTCCGCCCGGATCGCGCCAGGGTCTTCGGAGCGCGGATTGTCGTCGGTGGCAATCACTACGTCGGCGAATCGAGCCGCAGCCTCTCCCATTGGTCCGCGTTTGTGCGGATCACGATCTCCCCCGCAGCCCAGCACGACGATGCGGCGCTGGGTGCCCACCGCCTGCAGTGCAGCAGCGATCGCCTGCGGCGTATGGGCGAAGTCCACATAGACCCGCGGTGCACCCGGGCCGAGTTCGACGCGCTGCATCCGGCCCGCGACATGTGCCTGCCCCAAACCGACCGTCGCGCGCTCCAGATCGCCGCCGATCGCCTCCACCATGGCCAAGGCCGTCAAGGCGTTGCGAATGTTGAAGTCACCAGGCAGATTGAGGCTGAAGTTCAGGATGCGGCCTCGCAGGTCGGCGCGCACTGCGGTCCGACCATCCGGCTGCACCTCGTACGCCAATGCACGACAGGCCGCATCGCCGTCGAGGCTCACCGTGCTGAGCTCCATGCCCGTGTGCCGACCGATACGCTGCACCAACTCGCGACCACGCGGATCGTCGACATTGATCACCGCATGTTTGGTCCGCTCCGGGGTGAACAGCGAGGCCTTGGCCTCGAAGTAGGACTCGATGTCACGATGGAAATCCAGATGATCTCGACCAAGGTTGGTGAAAGCCGCGACATCGAAGCTGATCGCTTCCGCACGACCAAGTACCAGCGCGTGGGAGGAAACCTCCATGACGACGGTCTTGGCTCCCTCCTCGAGAAGAAAAGCCAGCAGACCCTGAAGGTCGGTCGACTCGGGCGTTGTCACAGTGGTCGGGACGCAGTCCAATGCCACACCGTTCAGCCGGAAACCGACGGTCCCGACCAGCCCCGTGCTCACGCCTCCGGCGCGCAGCGCGGCCTCCAAGAGAAAGGTCGTCGTTGTCTTGCCGTTCGTGCCGGTCACCGCGCACATGGTGAGCGCATCCGCCGGCCGGCCGTAGATGGTGGCGGCGACTGCCGGCCATCGCCTGTCGAGGATGGTCGACGACGACGACTGGAACTAACACCTCCTGAGCCAGCTGACTGCCGGCCGTGTCGGTGAGAATGGCGACGGCTCCTGCAGCGGCAGCCTGCTGGGCGAACTCCGCGCCATGATGATGTGCACCAGACAATGCGACGTACAAGTCGCCGGGACGTACCAGCCGGGAGTCGATGGTGATGCCACTGATAAGCGGATCGCTTACCGCGGCGCGGACCCCGAGCAGCTCGGCCAGACCGATCTGGTGTCTGGTGCGCGGCCGAATCACGCCCCCCCGTAGAGCAGTAGACACGCTGGTGACGTTATCGAGTCGTCGGCTCGTGCGGACCAACACCCTGGATGAAGTGCTTCGCTACCACTGGGTAGGCAGCGGTTTGTGCGGCTTCGCATCAGGTGCCACCGAGTAGCGCGGCAGCGCCATGTTCATGATGTCGCGGTACGCCGGTGCTGCGGTGATCGATCCGGTATCGCCTGCTCTCGGGTTGCTGATCACGACATAGGTCAGGATCTGTGGGTCATCGAGAGGCGCAAAGCCCACGAATGATGTTACGTAGCCTCGATAGCAACCGCAGCTGGTATCCGCACGTTGTGCGGTGCCCGTCTTGCCGCCACTGGTGTATCGGTCGAGCTTCAAATTCCGTTGCCCGTTAGTGCTGTCGATGACCGCTTGCATCAGTTCGCGTACCTGCGCCGAGCTCTTCTCCGAGATGACTCGCCGCGGTGGCGTACGCGGCACCGCCACCTCCCGACCCTCGCCGTCGGTGGCGGTCTTGATCACTGTCGGCGGATTGTAGATTCCGCCGTTAACGATCCCAGCGACGGCGGCGGCCTGTTGGATGCCTGTGACAGCAATTGCCTGCCCGAACGCGACACGATCGCGCTGGCCATCGGGCATATCCGCCTTGGGCATAATGCCGCCGGACTCCCCAGGCAGTTCAATGCTGGTGGTGTGCCCGAGGCCAAAGCTCACCAAATAGTCGTGCAGCGTCTGTTTGTTGAGCTGACGAGTAAGCAAGACCGTTCCGATGTTGGAGGAATCCGCGATGACACCTCGCATGGTGTAGTGCAGCACCCCGTGGGAGAAGAAGTCCTTGATCGAATTACCACCCGACGCAATACGGCTGGGAATCACTACCCGGGTATTCGGAGTCGCCGTACCCGAGTCGATCAACGCCGCCGCGGTCAGGACTTTCTCCACGCTGCCGGGCTCGTACGGAGCGGAGATGGCACGGTTACCCCGGTCTGCGGAGTTGGCGGCCTGTGGTCTGGATGAGTCATATGTCGGTGCGTTCGCCAGCGCGATGACCTGACCAGTCTTGACATCCAAGACGATGGCGAAGCCCGAGTCGGCACGCGTTCTGGCAACCTGCTCAGCCAGTCGCCGCTCGGCCGCCCATTGCACCTCGGAGTCCAGGGTCAATTGATAGCTCAGGCCATTCCGCGCTGGGGTGATCGAGCTCCTGCCGAGCGGGATCCTGCTGCCGTTGGGCGCGCTCTCGTAGGTCTCCTTGCCTTCCACCCCGGCCAACTGCGCGTTGAAGGTGCGCTCCAGCCCGGCCAGGCCCTCACCATCTGCGCCGACAAACCCGACGACGGAGGCACCGACAGATCCGTTTGGATAGGTACGGATCGGATCGCTCTCTCGGAAGATGCCGTGCAGTCGGCGGCTCGACAAGTCGGTGGCCAGTGCGCTGTAGGTCAGCGCCGGCACCTTCTTCTTGATGTAGACGAACCGGGTACCCGTCTTGGTGAGCAACGGCATGAGCTCCTCGACCGACATGCCCAGGTGCGCCACAAGCACGTCGGCGATCTCCGACGCTTGCGGGGCGGTGAGCTTCGGATCAGCCGTTACGGCCACCGCCGGCTGAGTCGAGGCCAAGACGAGCCCGTTGCGATCGGTGATCTGTCCACGCGCGGGCAGCAGCGGCAGCGTACGGGTCAGAGCGTCGACGCTGTACGAGGAGGAATCGAAGCCCTGAAGCTGCAACAACCGCCCGGCGCACAGTGACAACGCCATTGCGACGATGATCAACAGTGTGTGCAGCCGGCGGTGGGCCGAGGCGAGTGGCAGCCGCAAAGGTGGCCGTCGCCGAACCGGCCGAATCGGTGGAGGTTGCCGAACGCGAGGCCGCGGGGTAACAGTCGTACCGTCAGGCCGCATCTGGCTGCGCAGCGGACGAGCCGTGTGGAGACCATGCGGCTCTTTGATCACGGCCTCTTGGCCTTCTGCTGCTCTCGCTTGGCGGACATTGCCGCCGCCCTCTGCTGCTTGAGCTTGGCTGCCTTTGCCGCCGCTTTCTGCTGTTCCAGCTTGGCCGCTTCTGCCGCTGCCCTTGCTTCGACACGAGCACGTTTGGCAGCCCGCTCAGCCGCGACTTCGGCGGGCGTTTTGACAATGAACGCAGGCACCTCGTCGCCCTGCACTGGCGTGGGCTTGCCGACCACCTTGCCGCTTGGCAGTACCAGAAACGCCGGATACGGGTTGGGGCGCATTCCGAGTGCGGATGCTCGGCGCGCCAACTCCTGGGGAGCGGCCAGCGCGTCAAGCTGGTTTTCAAGATCAGCCTGGGCGTACGCGAGTTCGCTCGCCTGGCGGTTCAGGGTCCGCGACTGGAACGCCTGGCCCTGCAGCGTTGTGTTGAGCATGAGCAAGCCGGCCATACCGATCCCGAAGATTCCGATCAACACCAGCAGGAACGGGAATCGCGCCAAGCGCACCGCCGGTTTGGCCACGGCGTGCAGCGGCGAAGAGATCGTCCCGATCTCCTCACGCCGGCCCGTGATCGGCGCCCAGAGTGCGCTCATCCGGCCACCGGCAGCTCTGCGATGCGTTCTGCAGCACGGAGGCGCGCGGATGAGGCACGCGGATTGCGGGCGATTTCGGCGGCACTGGGTCGCATCGCTCCACGGGTCAGCAGCTGTAATTGCGGCCGCAGCTCGGCCGGTACGACGGGCAGGTCACGCGGCGCGCGATCTCTCGAGGCGGCGGTGAGGATCTTTTTGACCAAGCGATCTTCGAGCGAGTGGTAGGCCAGAACGACGATCCGGCCGTGCAGTGCGAGCGCCGCGATGGCTTCTGGCAGCACGGATTCCAGAGCGCGCAGCTCGCCATTCACCTCGATCCGCAGCGCCTGAAAGGTCCTCTTGGCAGGGTGGCCGCCTGACTTGCGGGAGGCTGCAGGGACGGCGTCGTGGAGCAACCGAACCAGTCGTGCCGAGCTGCGGAAAGGCTCGCGCTCACGCTCGGCGACGATCCGCCCGGCGATCCGATCGGCAAACCGCTCCTCGCCGTAGCTACGCAGGATTCGCGCGAGGTCGGACTTGGAATAGGTATTGAGCACCTGCGCCGCCGTAAGCTCCTGCGGTCCCATTCGCATGTCCAGTGGCGCGTCCTGGGCGTAGGCAAACCCCCGCTCAGGATTGTCGATCTGCAGCGAGGACACACCAAGATCAAGCAAGATCCCCTGGACTTTGGGTTGGGCGAGCCGCGCGAGCACCTCGGGGAGCTGATCGAACACGGCCTCGACGAGCGTCACCCGGTTGGAGAACTCGACCAGCCGCTGTCGCGCGAGAGCCAACGCCTGTTGATCACGGTCCAACCCGATCAGCCGGGCCTGGGGGGATGCCGCAAGCAACGCGTATGCGTGGCCACCGAGACCGAGTGTGCAGTCAAGGAGAACGCAGTCGTTTGTTCCCGCCGGATCGGTCAGAGGAGCTTCCAGCGCAGGGGTCAGCAATGCGACGACTTCCGCCAGCATGACGGGTACGTGCAGCTCGGCCTGGGCACTCATGCGACAACTCGATCCTCTATTTTTGAGCTGCTCGCGCATCGCGCGATGGATCCGCCGCCGTCGTCGTCGCTCGCAGAGGAAAGAGCGCCTCTGCTCGCTCCTCCTCCGTGCGGCGGCGCGCGATTCCCGACGCTCGCAGCTCGGTGACGTGACTCGTGCAGAGGGGTTTCAACCCGAGATCCGCGGGGAGTCCTACCTGGCACCGGGGAAGTTGTGTCAGGGAGTCGAACCTGCGGGTTGAAGCCTCTCTACACGCGCCGTCCTGCTTGTGATGTTGTGCTCCTCAGCCTCCGGGGAAGAGGGTTTGGTTCAGTTCGGCAAACGCCGGTTCCTTCTCAGCGGAGTACTGATCCCACGCGACCGGATTCCAGACCTCCACCCGATCGATCGCCCCCACCACGACGCAGTCCTTGTCCAGACCTGCGTACGACCTCAGATCAGGCGGGATCGTGATCCGGCCCTGCCGATCCGGTGTCTCGTCCGAGGCTCCCGAGGCGAGGATCCGCTGGTAGTCCCGAACACCTTGCTGGCTGGAGGAGGCGCTCCTTACGGTTTTAGTCATGTCGACGAACGAGCTGATCGGCCAGATCGCGAGGCATCGCTCTTGGAATTTCGCGATCACCAAACCGTCAGCCAGTTCGTCACGGAACTTGGCCGGAAGGATCAGGCGACCTTTGTCGTCGAGCTTCGGAGTGTGGGTGCCGAGAAACACGGACCACCCTCCTTACCCCACCTATTGACCACCTTGCTCCACTTTGCGCCACTGTACTCCACTTTCCCCCACATGGCACACCACAATGGCGCGTCTGTTGATCTCGGGCGTGTTGGCTGTGGTGTTCGGACTGGTCGAGAACACGTAGGGTTTGGACATGTCCTTGGGCTATGAGAAGGCCGCCGAGGTCGCGCAGCGTCCCGAAGTGGTCTACTCACTCAGTGACGTGGTCCAGGTCATGGGCCAGGTACGGCACGCGATGGAAAGCGTCATCGAGGGAAAACGCAGCTCGATCGACCTCGCACTCGTCGTGTTGCTGGCCGAGGGTCACTTGCTGGTCGAGGACGTTCCAGGGGTCGGCAAGACCATGCTCGCCAAAGCATTGGGCCGCTCGATCGCCTGTTCGGTACGTCGGGTGCAGTTCACGCCGGACCTGTTGCCCTCAGACATCACGGGCGTCTCGGTGTTCAACCAGGAGACGCGCGACTTCGAGTTCAAGCCGGGCGGCATCTTCGCGAACATCGTGGTCGGTGACGAGATCAACCGCGCCTCACCCAAGACGCAATCGGCGCTGCTGGAGTCAATGGAAGAACGTCAGGTCAGTGTGGACGGGACGACCTATCTCTTGGAACCTCCCTTCATGGTGGTCGCGACGCAGAACCCCATTGAGATGGAGGGCACCTATCCGTTGCCGGAAGCGCAGCGGGATCGGTTCATGGCCCGCATCCAGATGGGTTATCCGACTCCCAACTCCGAGCTGGATATGTTGGACTCACATGGCTCCTCCGATCCGCTCGCGGAGCTACAGCCCGTGACCGACGGCGCGACCATCCGCGGACTGATCGACGCGGTCAAGAGGGTCTATGTCAGTGCGGCCGTCAAGCACTACATCGTCCAGGTGGTGAATGCCACGCGAAACTCCCGCGATCTGCGGCTCGGTGCCTCACCGCGTGCGACCCTGCAACTATTGCGTGCGAGCCGCGCCTTTGCCGCACTGACGGGCCGCGACTATGTCACACCCGACGATGTCGCAGCCCTTGGCGTATCAGTGCTCGCCCACCGGGTGCTGCCATCCACTGATGCCCAGCTGGCCCGGCGTACGGTCAACGACGTCATCGCCCAGGCCATCTCGTCTGTGCACATTCCTGACCGGAGATAGCACATCGTGTCGCGTCCGTGGCGGCTGCTCACCCATCGAGGCCGGTTCTTCGTCGTGATCGGCATCGTCGTGGTGCTGGTGGCGATGGCCGCCGGCCAGCGCGATGTCATGCGACTGGGCTTGTTTATTGTCGCCCTGCCGGTCATTGCCGCCATTCTGGTTTCCCGCGCGCGGCTGCGGATGTCGTGCGAACGCTCCATCGAGCCGGCACAGGTGCCGCTAGGTTCACCGATGAAGGGCCACATCGCCCTCGCCCAAGATGGCAGGCTGGCGGCGGGCATTCTGTTGTTGGAAGACTCGGTGCCCCGTGAGCTGGGCAGTCGGCCACGTTTCTTGGTGGATCGGGCGGATGTGCGCTGGCGGCGGGTCATCGAGTATCCGCTGCTGGGACGGGTACGGGGCCGCTTCTCCACTGGCCCGCTGACGGTTCGAACGGTTGACCCATTCGGTCTTGTGCAGCTTGATCGACAGTTCGTCGCCACCAGCGAGGTGATGGTGACCCCCCGTATTGTGCCGCTTCCGACCATCCGGACCGCGGGTGGCGGCGGCAGCACCGGCGACGCTCGACCACATCGGGTTGGCATCGTGGGTCAGGACGACGCGCTGGTCCGGGAGTACCGGCAAGGTGACGACGTACGGCGGATCCACTGGCGCAGTACCGCTCGCTGGGGCGATCTCATGGTGCGTCGCGAGGAGCAGGCCTGGGACCCCAGCGCGAGCATCGTGCTCGATTCGCGAGCAAGTGCCCACGAGGGTCGCGGCATGCAGAGCTCCCTGGAATGGGCGATCTCGGCGGCGGCATCGATCGGCATTCACTTCCTCGACGATGGCTTCGCGATCGAGATTTACGAGGCTGATGGGCCGTTGCACATCAGCGGGACAATGGGCCAGCACAGCTCGGCGTCGCAGGAACTCGTGATCAGCCGGCTGACCGATCTCAAGGCGCGGCCGACAACTACCATCCACTACGCCGTCGAGTCTGCTGCCGTCGACAGACCCGGCCAGCTGGCCATCGCGATCATGGGGCGGATGAGCGCGCAAGATGCAAACTCCCTCCTCCGGGTACGCCGCAATCGCGCGCAAGGCCTGGCGATGCTGCTGGACGTCGACAGTTACGCCGACGAACCTGCCAGCGAACGGCAGCGAACGCAGCACGAGCTGGCTGGTCAGATTTTGCGTGACAATCAGTGGCGGGTCATCGACGTGCCGCGTGGTATGGGTGTGGCTGAGGCGTGGTCGGCCCTCGAACAGCTCAATACGGCGGTCTGACGTGCGCGCCTCCGACCGCAGCAGCATCGCCGTCATGATCTCGGTGATGCTCGCCTGTCTGACCGTGACGCCGCTGACTCAGGACTCCAGCTTCATCGCCTTCAGCTGGATCTTGATCATCGCCATTGGCGCCGCCAGCATGGGACTTCGACGTGCGGGGTTGGCCAGCAGCGCAGTGCTCGCCGCCCAGCTCGTGATCTTGCTGGTGTACTCCTTCGGTCTCGGGCTCACTCTCAGCTCCGCCGCGAGTGCGATTGGTACGTCGAGGTTCGAGCGCTATGCCGCCCTCTGGGCGGCGGGTATCGATCACATGCGCACCCAAGCTTCGCCCATGGAGCCCGACAACGGGGTGAAGTTGATCTTCGTGACCGTGATCGGAATGATCATGATCATGACCGACCTACTGGTCTCGGGGATCGGTCGGCCGGCTTGGGCCATCGCACCGCCGGCCACCCTCTTTCTGGTGCCGGCACTCGGCTTGGGCACTGACACCGGAGTGCTGAGCTTCTGTTTCATCGCAATCGGCTATCTGGCGATCTTGATTGCCGAGGGACTGAATGGCACCGCGCGCTGGACGCGTGGGCTTTCTCGGGACTCGGCGGAAGGTTTCGGCACCGCGACACCGGTGGTCTGGCGCGCCGCCGGCTATCTCGCTGCACCGGCCATCATTGCGACCATCGTCCTCGGGTTTGTCTTGCCCACCTTGTCCTTGCCAGGCATCGGTTTCGGCAGTGGTCCCGGTGGCAACGGTCCCCTGCAGCTCACCGATCCGACTCTTGATCTGCGCCGCAACCTCAATCAGCCCGAGGATCGCACCGTCATCGAATATCGAACGACCGGTTCCGGCGGGGTCTATCTGCGGCTCGCGTCACTGCCCCAATTCAACGCGAACGGCTGGAGCAGCGTGTCAGTCCAGTTAAATAGGGGACAAACACTGCCAGCCATCCCAGGCGTGAGCACCGAGTCCAACAACAAGCGTCGTACCACGATCAGGGTGCTGGACTTCGCCTCGCAATACTTGCCCCTGCCGTACGCACCCCGAGCCTTCGACGCGCAAGGAGACTGGCGATACGACGGCAACTCTTTAGTCGTGATTAATGACGACCAACGGGCCCAAGAACTGCGGCGGATGAGCTACTCCGTCGAGAGTGTGGATATCACGCCCGACCTCAGCGACCTCAACAAAGCCGTCGCCGGCACGCCCGCCGACGCCGCGGTGACGGCAGCGGTGCCGCCCGACCTGCCCGACTCGCTGGTCCAATTGGCCAATCGGGTTACGGCTAAGGCCGACACGGCGGCAGAGAAGGCAGCCGCGATTCAGGCCTACCTTCGCGGCAGCCAGTTCACCTACAGCACCGAGCCACTCCCCGGCAGCGGGTATGAGGCCATGCAGAACTTCCTGCTGCGCGATCACAAGGGCTACTGCGAACAGTTCGCATCGGCCATGGCGATGATGGCGCGGGTAGTCGGCATCCCGTCTCGGGTGTCGGTTGGTTTCCTGCCGGGTGAACAGGACGAGGACGGCTGGAAGGTCTCCATCCGTGACATGCACGCCTGGCCAGAGTTGTATTTCGCCAATTACGGCTGGGTGCGCTTCGAACCGACGCCGGCCAGTGTGACCGGGACTGCGCCGGCCTGGACGGTGCAGGATTCGGGCTCCTCGGGCGATGATCCATCGGCCAACCCGTCCTCGGAGTCGAACGACAACCAGGCAGCGCCAGGCGATGAGCCGTCGATCGAGCCGAGCGTGCAACCGGATGCACCCGGGCAGGCGGCCGGTGCGGGTTGGGAGCGGACTCTGATCTGGACTGGCGTCTCGCTGGTCCTGCTGCTAGTTCTGGCTGCGCCCGCAACCATCCGGCTGCGGCGTCGCAGCAACCGGCTGAACGGAAGCGGGCCGGCCGAGCAGCAGGTGGAGGCTGCGTGGGCCGAGATCAGGGACACCGTGTTGGACTACGGGGGCTCCTGGCCGGAAGGTTCGCCACGGGCGATTGGTCATGAGGTCGCGGGGCGGTTGGATCAGCGGGAATCCGAGTCGATGAGCCGGGTTGCCACGCTGGTGGAACGATCGCGCTACGCGCGAAGCTTTGCCGATCGTGGTGCGGTGGGTGAACTACCGACGATGACGTCTGAGATTAGACACGGAGTAGCCGCGCCATCGGATTGGCGGCGGAAGTTCGTTGCGCTCGTGCTGCCGCGGTCTCTCTTCCGCCGGAGGCTCAAAGAGCCCTAAAGACCCTCGTCGCGGCGGCGCCGCCAGCGCTCTTCCATCTTGTCCATGAAACCTTGCCCATCGTGGGCGCGGGAGCCCTGTGAGGTCTTCGCCCGGTCATTGCCGTTACCGGCGTCGGCGCTGCCGCCGACGTGCTGCCAGGAGTAGATGGCCGTAACGGCTGCCGCAACCATGATCACGAAGCCGAGCACACTCAAGAACGGATTGATCGAGATACCTGCGATGAGGAGGGCCAGGCCGGCAAAGAATCCGACGCCGGCAAGTGCCGCACGGCGCCGATGAACTCGCCGCGAGCTGGTTCCACGCAGCGCGTTGACCAGCTTCGGATCCTCGGCCGCAAGAGCGGCTTCCATCTGCTCGAGAAGCCGTTGCTCCTCATCTGAGAGGGCCACTGGCCACCTCCCAAAGGTCTCGTCGAACGCGTGCCGTCATGATACGCCTCTCACCCGAAGGAGTAGATTCCATCCGGTTTGGATACCTGAATACCCCCTGACGCGTGTCATGCACTCATAGCTAGCTGGGCAATGTGGCTCCAGTTTAGGTGGCGGTCGGGGATCTGGGAAACACCCAAAAGTCTCAATTGGCGATCTCATAGGTCACTCAGAAGCGGCGCGTCAACACGGCGCGCTGGACCGCCATCGGCCCAAACTTTCCGACCGCCGCATCGATGGCAAGATCGGCTTCTCGCCAGCCTCGCTCAGGGTCGGTCAACTGTGGCTGGACATAGGCACGGTGCCGATCGACGAGGTGTTCCATGCGAACTCCGACACGCCGGATCCGCGCCCGCCCGATGCCGAGCCTTTCGTACAGCTGCACTGCGTGCGCATAGATCTCATCGGTGACATCGGTTGGCGTCGGCACGGTCATGGACCGGGTCAACTCGGTGAAATCGGCGAACCGTACCGAGATCGTGATCGTGCGGCCCAGCATGCGCTGCTTTCGCATCCGGCGAGCGGTCCGATCCGCCATTCGGAGCAGTTCGCGGCGTACGGTGCCGGGATCGTCGGTGTCGTGACCGAACGTCTGCTGGGAACCGACACTGTGCTCCGGCTCCAGCGGCGTGACCCGCCGCCTGTCCCGTCCCCAGGCGAGTTCGCTGAGCATCCCGCTCGCATGCGGGCCAAAGGCAGGACGTAAGGCGGATCGTGGGGTGTGGGCAAGGTCGCCGACGGTGAAGACGCCAAGCCGGTGCAGCTTCTGGGCAGTCGCGTTTCCCACACCCCACATCGCCTCCACAGGCAAGGGGTGCAGGAACGCCACCACTCCGTCGGGCGGCACGTCGATCAGTCCGTCCGGCTTCGCAGCTCGCGATGCGACTTTGGCGACGAACTTGGTCGGACCGATACCCACCGAACAGGTGATCTGCTGTTCGTCGGACACCACGGCTCGCACGTACTCGCCGATCTGCGCAGCGCCGCCGAACATCCGCACCGCGCCGGTGAGATCGAGAAAGGCCTCGTCGATCGACGCCGATTCGACTACCGCGCTGACCGACCGAAACACCGCAACGATCGACTTCGAGACCGCCGCATAGCTGTCGAAATCAGGCGCCAAGAATGTCGCACGGGGCGCGAGACGCCGCGCCTCGGTCGAGGACATCCCGGACCGTACGCCGCGTGCCCTGGCCTCGTACGTCGCCGAAAGCACCACACCCCGAGGCGAGCCGCCGACGATCACAGCAGTGCCACGCAGCTCCGGCCGCCGGCGCAACTCGACTGAGGCATAGAAGGCGTCCATGTCAACGTGCATCACAATGCGTGCGGACATGACCCGAAAACTCCTATCGAATCTGTGTTCGATATGAGCCTAGCATTCGTCCCGTCTGAGACGGACGGTGACGCGCTACGCGGGTGTCGGCTCTGTGATACGCAGGACGATCCGCCCTGGCCCACGTCGTCTGATCACGCGCTCGGCCAACAGGACCAGCCGAAACATCAGCCCGTACTTGATGACCATGGCGTCGTTCAAATCCCGAATCGACCGCTCGTCTTCCCGGATCTCAGCGATCCCAGCGACCGACTGCGCGCCCGCCGCGACCTTGCCGAGACGGCTGCACGGCCGCAGCTCCACCCTGGACGTATGCCGCAGCCGCTTGACCTTGCCGGTGCTCAGCTGGGTGGTGACGAGCAGCGCAGCGCCGTCAGGCGCGACCCAAACAGGTGTGGAGACCGGCTCACCGCTACGCCGGAAGGTCGTCAAGGAGATGAACTGCTCGCGCCCCAGCCGCTCGAAGGCCATGCTCACGTCGCGAACGTACCGGCCGAGTCCAGACCCGATATGGAGACACCTCAGTTCCGCGGCACGACAATCACCGGTAGTCGCGCGTGCCCGAGGAGTCGTGACGAGACGCCGCCGAGGAGTACCCGACGCGCCGGGCCGTAACCACGGGAGCCGCAGACCAAAACATCTGCGTCTTCTGGTCGCAGGTCGCCCAAGGCGTCGACCACCGGTCCGCCGAGTAACCGCGTGGTCGGCGTCAACCCTTCGGGCAAGCTGCGGCTTGCTTCCTCCAGCGCAGCCGCGAAAGAGTCTCGTTCCTCGTCCCGATAGATGCTTGGCTCACCCATCGCCGGCGTGACTCTGGTGTCCGGCATCACCGTGACCAATTGCAGTTCGGCATGCAGTTCAGAGGCCATACCCGCCGCAGCAGTGAGGGCTGCATGACCGTCCTCGGTGTCGATGTAGGCCACAGCCACCCGCTTGATTGGTCCGATGGAAGCGGCTTCATAATCCCAGGGCACCAGGCCGACCGGGCCCGGCGCACCATGCAACAGCCGTTCGGCTGTATTGCCCGGTGCCGTACGCCGTACTCCGCGCGTCTTACGCGAACCGAGGATCACGATCGAGTCATGCCCCGCTGCCTCCTGCACATCGTGCAGGCCATGGGATGCCGAATCGGACGGAACGGCTACGAACTCAGCATCGAACGCGTTGAGCAGCCGGCGTGCCTCGTCCAAGATTTCATTGGCCTCCTCGTGGTTGTAGGCGACCCATTCCGCATCGACGCGACCCATACCGATCGGTGCCGGGCCCGGGTAGACGGTAACGACTTTCAGCGGCCGCCCACTTGCCTGACTCCACAACTTCGCAAACATGAGCACATCCGGACCGGCCGGACCCTTGTACGCCGCGATCAACGGCGACATCGCGTTCACGAGGACTCCAACGCGGCCTTGCTCTGCGCAGCCTCGAGCCTCGCCCGCGAGTGCCGGCGCGAATACGCGAAGTAGATGATCAGCCCGACGATCAGCCAGATCAAGAAACGCAGCCAAGTCACTCCGGGCAGCTGTGCCATCAGATAAAGGCAGAAGGCGATGCCGATGATCGGAAAGACCGGCGAGAACGGCACCCTGAAGGGTCGCTCCATGTCCGGCCGCGTACGACGCAGCACAATGACGCCGATGTTGACCAGGACGAACGCGAAGAGCGTTCCGATATTGACCAGCTCGACGATGGCTCCGAGTGGTACGAACGCGGCAAGGAGGGAGATCAGGATGCCGAAGCCGATGGTCAGCCTGGCCGGGGTGCCGAACCGCGGGTGTACATGCGCCAGCCGCCGCGGGAAGAGTCCATCACGGCACATGGCGAAGAAGATTCGGGTCTGCCCGTACATGATCACCAGCACGACACTGGTGATGGCGATCAGCGCGCCGAGGGCCAGCACGCCGCCCGCCCAGGCCATGCCTGCGCCCTCCCGAAGCCCGGCGGCGAGCGGGGCGTCGCTGCCCGTCAGCGTGTCGATCGGAGCTACGCCGACGGCGGCGATGGCCACAACGACATAGAGCACCGTAGAGATCAGCAGCGAGCCGATCACCGCGATAGGCAGATCACGACCCGGGTTCTTGGACTCCTCCGACCCGGTCGACACTGCATCGAAGCCGATATAGGCGAAGAAGATCACCCCGGCTGCAGCTGTAACGCCTGCGACTCCCTTGGGCGCGAACGGGACGAAGTTCGCGCTGTGGAATGCGGTAAAGGCCACAATGATGAAGAAGATCAAGATCGCCAGCTTGATCACGACCATGACCGCGTTGACCGTGGCACTCTCGCGGGTTCCCAGGGTCAGCAACACGGTGATCACTGCGACGATGAACACCGCGGTGATATTGAACACACCGCCCTCAGACGGCGACTTGGATATCGCCAGCGGTAGCTCGAAGCCGAAAGCTGCTTGCAGGAACTCGTTGACGTTGCCGCCCCAGCCGACCGCCACGCCGGCGACCGAAACGCCGTACTCCAAGATCAAGTCCCAGCCGATGATAAAGGCGACGAGCTCGCCTAACGTGGCGTAGGAGAAGGTATAGGCGCTGCCTGAGACAGGCACGCTTGACGACAGTTCCGCATAGGAAAGGGCCGAGAAGGCGCAGGTCACCGCTGCCAGAATGAAGGAGATGACCAGCGCGGGGCCAGCGACGGCTGCGCCCTTGCCGATCACCACGAAGATCCCGGTGCCGATGATCGCCCCAACGCCCAGCGCGGTCAGACCGAAGGCCCCAATGGACTTCTTGAGCTCCTCACCCTGGCTGTGAGTCTCCTCCAGCAACGCGGTGACGTCTCTGGTAACGAATAGGTCCTTCAGCTGCATGGCTAGCCTCCCAACGGTCACGCGGCACGCTGCTAGCCACTATGGCCCAGTTGCTGCGGCAGCGTCGATAGTGCGCTCCCTCATCGCGCTGAATCCGACTGCCCGCTCGACCAGTCGCAGGAACGCCTCGACATCTCTGACCAGATCGTCTGCCTCGCGGGCACTGACGATTGCTGTGGCACCCGCACGAATCGCATCTCGCTTAGCCTCTGTGGTTGCGAAAAACGCTGCCCATTCGGCAAGCTCCGGAGCGACCTCAGCGAGCATTCGCCAGGCATTGCGCGGCTTGCCGCTTGGCCGCGCCCTAGCTGGAGCCGCACGATGGGTGAGCACGATAGCCACGACGCGTAAGGCGGTCAGGTGAGCTGCGAGGTAGCGATCGCTGGGGCGTTGGGCCAGCTCCGCTTCAGCGAGCGAGCTGCGGGCCCGCCGTAGATCAGCAGTGCTTGCCATGGCATTCGGTCCTTCGGGCACAGTTAGTCCTCTAGTGGGGTCATAGGGCGGTCAACGTCTCACCACCAAAGTTTTTTAGAACGCCTGTTCGAACAGGCCTTTCACGCTACACCTGAGGACCGACAATTCGTCAAGTGAAGGTCCGCCCCTCAAGCCGTAGACAGTCCGCGACTCCTCGAGCTGCAGCAACCCGAAAGGACCCCATGCCGCACCCCAATCAGCCGTTCCTGCACGACCTGATCATCGCTCTCGCCGCGCCCACCCAGATGCTCTCCCAACGCACTGGCGAGATAACGACATCTTCCGATCGGCAGACCGTCCAAGGGGTAATCCACGCCGACGTACGGGTGCTGAGTCATCTCGCCGTCAGGGTGAACGGGGAGCCTGGAGAACATCTGGCCACCACGCTCCAGGAGGCCAATCGGGCACAGTTCACCTTCTTGCTGCCCACTGTCGGCGTTGACGCTTTGACCGCCGATCCACAGCTGCGGCTCGACGAATTTCGCCGCATCGAGCCCGGCCACCTGACCGAGACACTCATGATCAGCTCACGACTCGGGTGTGCGATGGACGTCGCCGTCGACGTTGAGCTGAGCTGTGACTTCGCGCGCCTGAACGTGATCAAGATGGGCCAGCCAACGAGGGCCCGAGCCATTCCCGAACCATCCGGTGATCATCTTGCCTGGGTGGAGGAGGACATCGCCGTCTCCCTCGACGCCGAAGGCGCCGGCCTCAAGCTGTCCGAAGATCGCTGCCGACTCACCCTGCAGTGGCACCTCGCCGTACCGGCACACGGCGAGGTGAGTGTGCGGTGGCAGCTTGGCATGCAGGACACCCGCGAATTCGTCCTGCCGGCGACATTGCCAATCTCGGTTCCGAACCTGGCCAGCAGGTCCAACCGAGTCGACCATCGGTTGTGGCCATGGCTCAGCTCCTCCGTTGCGGATCTGAGGGCGTTGTGGATGGCAACTCGCGATGCACCTCAGGATGGCTTCTTTGCCGCCGGCGCACCGTGGTATTTCGCGCTCTTCGGACGAGACAGCATCTGGACAGCGCGGATGCTGCTCCCAGTCAGCACTGAACCGGCGAGGCGTACGCTCCGCACTCTGGCCCGCCGCCAGGGCCACCGGGTAAATGTCGAGGCCGCGGAAGAGCCGGGCAAGATCTTGCATGAACAGCGGCGCGATACCCACGGCTTCGGTGCGATGTCGCTGCCGCCGGTCTACTACGGCACGATCGACGCGACGCCGCTGTGGATCTGCCTGCTGCACGATGCCTGGCGGGCTGGTGTTCCGAGCGCTGAGGTGACCGAGTTGCTGCCGGCACTTGAGCAGGCGCTGGAATGGATGATCAAGTACGGCGACGCCGATGGCGACGGCTTCTTGGAGTATCAGGACCTGAGTGGGCACGGCCTGGTCAACCAAGGCTGGAAGGACTCGGCCGACGGAATCCGATTTCGTGACGGCCGTATCGCCGAGGGACCGGTCGCGCTCTGCGAGGTGCAGGGCTATGCGTACGAGGCGGCGACGGCAGGCGCCACGATGCTCGAAGCATTCGGCCGCCCAGGTGCCGACCGGTACAGGTCCTGGGGCTCGGGCTCTGGCCACTCGGTTCCAAGCTCGCTTCTGGTGTGGGCAGGGTGAAAGTCGCTATCCAGCCCTCGCCCTCGATGGTGCGAAACAGCAGGTCGACAGCCTCAGCAGCAATATTGGCCACCTGCTCGGGACGGGGATGTTGAACGATGAGGAGGAATTGCTGATCGCTCGGCGGGTCTCGAGCCCAGCTCTGGATTCCGGCCTTGGACTGCGCACCATGGCGGCAACGGATGCCGGCTATGCACCGCTGAGCTATCACTGCGGATCGGTGTGGCCGCACGACACCGCGATTGTCATAGCTGGGCTGGTACGCGCCGGTCTGGCTGATTACGGCACCGGGCTGATCGAAGGCCTGCTGCGCGCCTCGGTTGCCTTCGAGCAACGGCTGCCAGAACTGTGGAGCGGCGAAGGCCGGCCGGTTCCTTACCCGGCTGCGTGCCGACCCCAGGCTTGGTCGGCCGCGTCCGCGGTGGTCGTTGCCAGCGCGCTCGATGTCCTGTGATCTAGGGGCCATAGGATCCGGGACATGCCCGAGAACTCCAGCAAGACTGCACTCGTCACCGGCGCATCATCAGGTATCGGCGAGGCAACGGCCCTGCAGCTGTCCGAACTCGGCTATACCGTTTACGGCGCCGCCAGACGAGTCGAGCGGATGTCCGATCTGGCTGATCGCGGAATCCGCACCACGTCAGTCGATGTCACCGACGACCCATCCATGGTGGCGCTGGTGAAGACGATCATCGCCGACACCGGACGCATCGACGTGCTTGTCAACAACGCCGGCTACGGCTTGTACGGCGCATTGGAGGACATGCCGATCGAGGAAGCCCGGCGTCAGTTCGAGGTCAACGTTTTCGGCCTGGCCCGTCTCACTCAGCTCGTGCTTCCTCACATGCGGGCGCAACGCGACGGCTATATCGTGAACATCTCCTCGATGGGCGGCAAGATTTGGGAGCCGCTGGGCAGCTGGTACCACGCGAGCAAGTTCGCTGTCGAAGGGCTCAGCGATAGCCTGCGGGTCGAGGTCGCGGAGTTCGGCATCAAGGTCGTGATCATCCAGCCGGGAAGCATCCGCAGCGAGTGGTCAGGAATCGCAGCCGACAAGCTAGAAGTCACGTCCGCGAACACCCCGTACGCCGCACAGGCCAAACTGGTCGGAGGCGGACTGCGCGCCGCTGATCAGATGCGGATGGCGTCCGGACCTGAGGTGGTCGCCGAGGCGGTTGCGAAAGCTGTGCAGAGCCCCAAGCCGCGTACCCGATACGTCGTCGGGGGCGGAGCTCGCGGCATCCTGCTCGCCGAGGCGATCCTGCCCGACCGCGGCTTCGACCGCTTCATCCAGATGGGCTACCGGCTCGCCTCGCGCGTTTGATTGCGTGTTCGATGCTCGCAGTAAAGCCTGTCACTAACTGCCCCAACCCATGTTGAACACCTCGAAGGTGGCAGCCATCGGAACTCCAAAGCGGGTTCCGGCTTGTCGCGCTCCGCTCTCCAAGAACTCGGCGGGATCGAAGAAATCCCATCCGAGCCCATCGATGTAGGCCTTGTGGGCGGCCAACGAAGCGACGCCGCGCTGGAATGTTTGGGTCGTCTCCGCCGCATGCTTGCCCTCCGGGGAGAAGGCAGCCCACACCTCCCGTACGCCGTCCCAGCGCTCCAGCCCTTCGGCGATCTGCTCGTGGAACACCCACCGGTTGGCGGCATCTCGTACGGCGTCCAAGGTGGCTCTGCCGGTCGCGATGTGGTCGGCCTGGTTGAGATTGAGACCGCCCCAGGTGTCACGGAAGTTATTGGTGATCACGATCTCCGGCCGATGGCGGCGAACGGCCGCACAGATCACGCGACGCAGTCCGACTCCGTACTCAAGTACTCCGTCGGCTAGCCCGAGAAAGTCCACCGTGTCGACGCCGACGATCCTCGCCGACTCCAGCTGCTCGGCCTCGCGTACGTCGCGCGCCTCCTCCGGGTCCATGCCATCGATGCCGGCCTCGCCGCTGGTCACCATCGCGTACACCACGGTCTTTCCTTGATCAGTCCAGCGAGCCACCGCTGCCGCGGTGCCGAACTCAAGATCATCAGGATGGGCAACGACACAGAGTGCGGTGGACCACGACTCGTCAACCGGTTCCAAATCTGGCATGCGGCTTAGCCTATGGCTGCGAGCGTCGGCAATCGCGCGCCGCCGCACGGAGGAGAAGCGAGCGGAGGCGTTCTTTCCTCTGCGAGCGACGACGACGACGGCGGATCCACAGCGCGATGCGCGAGCAGCCTTTAAGGGGGCCTGCGAGCGTCGGCAGCCCGTACGCTCCTGTCATGGAACTGCCGAGTCGGGCTAAGAGCTGATGCCCGATCCGGTGATCGTGATCGGCGGTGGCCTGGCAGGTCTCGCCGCCGCTGCCCGCCTCGCCAAGGCCGGTCACCTGGTTGAGCTTTATGAACGATCCGACACGCTGGGTGGCACTTGGGCCCCCTATCCGCTACTGAGCGGCCACCTCGTCGACGATGCGCCGGCGATCATTGGTTTCCCGGCTCCGTGGCGCGACCTCTTTCGCAAGAGCGGGCGGCCGTTGGAAGCCGAACTGGCCAGGATGGGTTACGCCCTGCTAGCTGCCGAGCCGCCGAACATGATCTTCGCCGACGGCGCCGAACTCACCCTGCCGACCGACCGCGGTGGGCAATACACAACCCTCGCCGATGCCTACGGTCGCCAGGTCGCCGAGCGCTGGCAGCAGCTGCTTGATCGCCTCGGCGAGGTATGGCAAACGCTCCGCGGACTCGGTGTGGAGGCCGAGCTGCGTGACCGCCGCCAACTCGACCGAGCCACCAGAGGATCCCTGTTTGGGCGGAAAGCGACGCTCGCCGGCCTCGCCGCCTCGATTGATCACCCGCATCTCGAAGCCCTGATCCGCAGCGTGGCTTACCGTTCCGGCTCGGTGCCCGAATGCACTCCGGCATTCGCAGCCGTCGAGCTCTACCTGAGTCGCACGTTCGGGCGGTGGCAGATCCAACCTCTCGACCTCGATTCCTCACTCGAGGTAGGCCGATCCTCCGTTCTCGTCGAAGCCCTGGCAGCGCGCTTGACGCTGCGCAAGGTGCATGTCCACCCCAGCTGTTCCGTCGTCGGCGTCACGATCAGGAATGGTCGGGTCGTGGCGGTCACCAGCAGCGACGGACACCGGAAAGCCGCAGCGGTGATTGCGTCCTGCGACCCGTGGCAAACGTTCAACGCATTGCTGCCGCCCACCGCGGCCCGGGCGACCCGACGCGGCGTAGGGCAGCTAGGTCCGGCAGCTGCTCCCACCATCACTCACCAAGAAACGCCAGCCCCAGCGGCACCCGTCATGGAGAACATTGCACTTAATGAGGCTGGCGTACCAACCGTGAGCTACCGACGCCAGGTCGCCGGCGGTGGAATCCGGAGCGTCCATGACTTCAATCAGACGCTCCCCCGACCCTCCTACGGGGTGGCCTGGAACGGCTTCTCCAGCTGGTTACACCGACCTCTGGTGACGACCGAGATTCCAGGTCTTTACGCGGCGGGGCCCTTCTCACCCGCCGGTCCGAGCCCATCCCATGTGGTGCTCTCCGCGGCTCTCGCGGCGTACGCCTGCCTCGACTACCTGCGAATCGTTGCTTGAGCGGTAGGCATTCGCCGCGACAACTTTGGGGACCCCGACAACTTCCGTATACTCAGATGTTTGTTCCCTGAGTAAGGATCATCCTTCTTGACACACGCGCAGAGCGACACGGGTTCCGACGGCGTGGCAAATAGACCTCCAGCTGCAAGCACGATTGAGCGCGAGCTGGCCGTCGAGCAGGCACATGTTGATCTCGTGTACGCGCGGCTTGCCGAGGCAACCCGATCCGCCCAGCGGGTGGCTCGGGCCGGCCGTTCCCTCTACCAATCGGACCGCACCTCCTTCGTACGCGAGGAGGACGGCACCGGACTCTACGAGCGCGACGTCTTCGCGTTCCAGGCTGCCAGGCGGTTGGCGGTACTCGCTGCTGAGCAAGAAGGTCTGGTCTTCGGCCGACTGGACCGCACCGACGGTGAGATCCGCTATGTCGGCCGGATCGGCGTACGTGATGCCGAGTACGAGCCACTGGTGATCGACTGGCGTGCACCGGCAGCCGAGCCGTTCTACCGCGCGACTCCCAGCAACCCGATGCAGGTGATCCGCCGCCGCGTGCTGCACTGCCGCGGCGATCGGGTAGTCGGCATTGAAGACGACCTGCTGGACGGCGAGAGCGCCGACGGAGCGCTGCCGGTGATCGGCGAAGGGTCGCTGCTGGCGGCATTGAGCCGGGCCCGAGATCACACCATGCGCGACATCGTCGCCACCATCCAGGCCGAGCAGGATGAGGCGATCCGCGCGCCGTACCAAGGTTTCACGATGATCTCCGGTGGACCTGGGACCGGAAAGACCGTCGTCGCGCTGCATCGCGCGGCGTACCTCCTCTACTCCAATCGGCGCCGCTTCGAATCCGGCGGAGTGCTGGTGGTCGGGCCAAGCCGTGTCTTCATGAACTACATCGCCCGGGTACTGCCGTCCTTGGGTGAGGATTCGGTCACCTTGCGCCCGATCGGCGCGGTCGCGTCCGATGTCGTCCGGATCACTGGTGATCGGGCTGATAGCCCAGCGACAGCCGCCATCAAGGGCAGCCTGCGGATGGTCAGGCTGCTGCGTCGCCTGGTGCATGAGCCGCCGCAAGAGGTGCCGCTGGAACTGCGAATCACCGTCCAGGGGGACGTAGTGGTTCTCCCCGCCGACACGTTGGCGCGGATCCGATCTCAGGTGCTTGCCCACCACAAGCTCAACACTGGCCGGGAGGCAGCCGCGAAGGAACTGCTGAGTGCCCTCTGGCGCAACTCGCGGTGGTCCGACACAGTCGACCCGGCCGATGATGATCATGAGCGTGCGGAGTTCTACGAGCGGGTTTCCGACCTTGCCACCTTCAAGATGTTCTTGAACGCGTGGTGGCCGACACTCAGCGCACCGGAAGCCCTGGCACGCCTGGCCGACGTCGAGCTGCTCCGCCGAATCTCGCGGTCGATCTTGTCGGACGAGGAGTGCGAGCTACTCAGCGCGAGCTATCGAGACGCTCCGGACTGGACTGCCGCGGACGGTGCACTGCTGGATGAGCTGGTGCAGCTGCTCGGACCGATGCCCGTTGCAGAGGAGCAGGTGCTGTCCGGCCTCCCTGATCTTGACTCCGAGATTCCGGAGGTTTTCACCACCGCCGACCTGCTCTCCCCGGCGGCACCGCAAACCGATCCGTTCGAGCTGGCCCATGAGACCTACGCGCACCTGCTCATCGACGAAGCGCAAGATGTCAGCCCCATGCAATGGCGGATGCTGCGTCGGCGCGGCGCAAGCGCCAGCTGGACCATCGTCGGCGATCCTGCCCAGAGCTCCTGGACCGACAGCAGGGAGGCCGATCGCGCGATCGAGGAGATCGTCGGCACAGCCCCGGTACGGCGCTTCCGGATGAGCACGAACTATCGCAGCCCATCGGAGGTCTTCGATCTGGCCGCCAAGGTCGTCGTCGACGACTTCCCCGACGCCGATCTGCCTGCAGCGGTGCGCTCCACCGGCCACCAGCCTCGGCTCTTGGTGCCGGCAGACGTCGTGCCGCAGGATCCGACGATTCCCACGGCCATGATCAACATCGTGCGCTCGCTGCTCGCTGAGGTGGAAGGGACGGTTGGCGTGATCTGTCCCCCGGCCACCAAAGCTGAGCTCGCCGCCGAGCTCGAGCAGGCCCAATTGGCTGGAACGGAGCGGCTTGCGGTGGTCACACCACTGCAGTCAAAGGGCTTGGAGTACGACGCTGTGCTCGTGATCACTCCGGATGACATCGTGGCGGAGTCACCGGGCGGTGTCCGGGCGCTCTATGTCGCGCTCACCCGGCCGACGCAGCGGCTGGTCACGCTCGACGCCGCTCCTGATGCAAGTTGGCGTAAATCTCTCGAGTAGCCCTGGAACGGTTCTGGGTAAAGAAATGAAGTCCGGGCGCGCCCCGGCTCAACAGCTCTTCGGACAGCTCAGTGCCGATCTTGATCCCGACCCGCCGGACTTGATCATCATTGTCTGCGACCTCATTGATCCGCTCTGTTACGGACGGGGGTAGCGCGGCACCGGACAGCTCGGCGAACCTGGTCACCTGGCGCACGTTGGTGATCGGCATGATCCCCGGAATGATCGGGATCTCGCAGCCGAGTGTCCGTACCCGGGCTACCAACGCGAAGTAGTCGTCAGCGGTGAAGAACAGCTGAGTGATCGCGAAACTTGCGCCAGCCTGCGCCTTGGCCACAAGCACCTGCGCATCAAGATCAAAATCGTTCCGCTCCGGATGCGCGTCGGGAAACGCTGCCACGCCGATGCAGAACTGCCCCAGCTCATGGACCATCCCCACCAGCTCGGTCGCGTTGTTCAGCCCATCTGGATGGGCCTCCCACGGCACCCGCGGACCGCCGGGCATGTCGCCGCGGATGGCGAGCACATGATGGATACCGGCGGCCGCGTACGAACCAATCACCCGGCGCAATTGATCACGGCTCTGGCTCGCGCAGGTGAGATGCGCCATCGACCTGAGCGTGGTGTGCAGCGCGATTGCCTCCGTGGCCTTGATCGTGCGATCCCTGGTCGAGCCGCTGGCGCCGTAGGTCACCGAGACGAAATCGGGCCCGAGTGACTCCAGTTCACGCACCGTCTGCCAGAGCTGGCGCTGTTGGATCTCGTCCTTGGGCGGGAAGAACTCGAAGGAGAACAGCGGTCGATCGCCAGCCTCCAGCAGGTCCGCGATGCTCGGCGTACGCGGGCGCCAAAGACGATCGCGGCCCGGCATGCGAACACCCTAAGGACGCGCTCACAGCTGGAGTTCGTAGGCTCAGCATGTGGTCAACAAACCGCTGATAACCAGCGCTGACGCCGTACTGGATCCTCAGGCGCCGCTGGGCCAGGCGTTCCGGGATGCGGTGTCGGCAGAGATCACCGCCTTCCTGACCGAGCAATCATCGGTGCTCGATTCGATGGGGCCCGAGCTGGTACCGGTGCATCTGATGGCCAGCCAAATGCTGTGCGGCGGCAAGCGGATGCGGCCCGCATTCTGCGTATGGGGCTACGTCGCTGCTGCCGGTATGCCAACCGACTTCGAACTCAAGCCACTGCTAGCCGCCGCGGGGAGCCTTGACGTCCTTCACGTTAGTGCCCTGGTGCATGACGACCTGATGGATTCCTCCGACCTGCGCCGCGGCCGTCCGGCAGCCCATCGACAGTTCGAGGCACTGCATGCCAACGCCGGCTGGCTTGGTGACTCGGCCGCGTTCGGCAAAGCTGGCGCGATCCTGCTCGGCGACCTGCTGGTGATGTGGTCGGCCCAGATGTTGCACGGCGCCGGCGTCGACCAGTCTGCTCTGGAGCGAACGTTGCCGATCGTCGAGGCGATGCGTACCGAGGTGACCTGCGGGCAATATCTCGACATGGTGGCGCAAGCTCATCCGCTGCGACAGCGCGCTCCGGCCATCGGGTCGCTGCGGCCGACTATCGAGCTCGCCTTGGACGACGCCAGTCGGGTGGTGGAGTACAAGGCCGCGCGCTACACAGTGCAGCGGCCGTGTCAGATCGGTGCCGCACTGGGTGGTGGCAACGATGAGCTGTACTTTGCGCTCGGCGCGTACGGTTCACCGCTCGGTCGCGCCTTCCAGTTCCGCGATGACCTGCTCGGGGTTTTCGGCGACCCTCAGATCACGGGCAAGCCCGCCGGAGATGATCTCCGTGAGGGCAAGCGCACGGTGCTGGTTGCACACGCGTACGCTCACGCCAGCGACGCGGGTCAGAAGTTGTTGCTGCAGCGCCTCGGCGATCCCGGCCTTGACGAAACGGGGATTGGTGAGCTGCAGCAGGTGATCACCGAGTCGGGTGCCCGGGAAGCGGTGGAATCGATGATCAATGACAACCATGAGCGAGCGCTGAAGGCCTTGCACGATACGGAGATGACCGACGACGGCCGCGCCGGCTTGACCGCGCTGGCCGAAGCGGCAGTACGGCGCGAATTCTGATCACTACCAGCTGCGAGCGTCGGGAAATCGCACGCCGCTGTGCTGAGGAGAAACGAGCGGAGGCGCTCTTTCCTCTGCGAGTGACGACGAAGTAGGCGGATGCCACGCGCGATTGCGCGAGCAGCTCAAAATCAGGCTGCGAGCGTCGGGAAATCGCACGCCGCTGTGCTGAGGAGAAACGAGCGGAGGCGCTCTTTCCTCTGCGAGTGACGACGAAGTAGGCGGATGCCACGCGCGATTGCGCGAGCAGCTCAAAATCAGGCTGCGAGCGTCACCTGATTCAGCGCGAGCAGCTCTCAAATTCAGCGTGGTTTCCCAGGTGCCGAGAGCGCCTGGAACACGTACCGCTCCATCGCCGGGTCGGACTTCCACGCGGCGCGAAGCCTGCTGCTCAGTCGATCCGCCGCTGCCTGCGGATCGGCGGCTTGGGTGATCGCCCGCACCACACAGACGCGCCGGGCGCCGGCCGCAATGACGTCTTCGATGTTGTCCATCGAGATCCCGCCGATCGCGAACCATGGTTTGGAAGAAATGGCAGCGACCGGCGCCTTCTTGGCGGCGTATCGAACCAAGTCGAGGCCCACCGGTTCGTAATCAGGCTTGGTGGAGGTCGCGTATACGGGTCCGACGCAGAAGTAGTCGACGCCTCCGTCCTTGATCGCTTTGTCCGCCTGCCGACGCGCATGTGTGGACCTGCCGAGCAGTGCCCAGGGGTGCAGGTACCTGCGAGCCTTCGCTGACGGGCCGTCAGCCTGCCCCAGATGCAACATGTCGGCCTGGAAACGGCCGGCTATCTCTGCGGAATCGTTGACGCAGACGATCGCCTGGTACGGCGTCGCCGCCTGCCGGGCGATCTCGAGGGCCGCGAGTTCTGCCTCAGGTTTCATGTTTTTCTGCCGGATTTGCACAATGTCGACGCCACCGGCGAACGCGGCCTGGAGGAAACTACCAAGATCGCCTTGCTTCTCCCGAGCGTCTGTGCACAGGTAGAGCCGGGCAAGCCTGAGGCGGGCTTCCAGGCCCATCAGCGCGGTCACGAAGCCACGATAGTGGGCAACGTCCAGGGACTCCCGAAGCTTTGACCCGCATACCTTCCAAGGGCAGGCGTTTCTCCGCACAACACCACGAATGTCGGCCAATGGGGCCATCTGGGCCCTCGCATGTGGCCTTGTGCGGAGAAACGTCGGGCAACCGAGGTCGGCAACCGAGGGAGCGGTCCAGAGGCTCCGGCCGCTCGGGTTTCAGCCGCCTCGCGCGAACTGTGGCTCTTGGCGATCCTCTTCGGAGCCGATCAAACGCACGAAGTCAATCGACTGAGTTCGCGCTTTCTGCGTGTCAGCGTGCCACTCGACAAGGAGCTGACGCTCGCCGAGGTCACGCGCCTCGCGATCAAGAATGTCGAGGAGATATTCCTGCAAGGATTCGCCCCGCGCCCTGGCCTCGGCTGACAGCGTGCGACGGGTCGGCTCCGATACGTCGTGAATCTGCAAAGCAACCACGGATGCATCCTGCCAGTCCGCCTCAGCTGGCGGCGGTTATCTCACGTTCGGGGCGCCTCGACAGAGCGAGCTAGCTCTCCGCCGCGAGCCGCGCGGCGAACTCGCGGAATCTCGAGGCCGCGTCGCGTGAAATCGACTTGCCGTGCCCGAAAACTGCCGCCTCGAAAGTGAGCTCGGCGAGCCGGGCGACGCTCGCTGACTCGGCCGCACGGTCCTCAGTGATCATCCGCGGCGAACGGCGCAGCCGCTGTTGCGCCCACCACTCGCAGCGTCGCCGGCGAAGAGCACACCACCGCCACGCTCAAGCAGAAAGGACATGTGCCCGCGGGTGTGGCCCGGGGTATGAAACGCCATGAAATCCGGCACGGAGAGCGGGCCGTCACCGGTCAGTGTCTCGTCCACGGGAACCCGCTCCGGCGCCGGCATGACGGCTCCGACGATCCGCATGAAGCCCTTGGCCGATGGGTTCTGCTCCCCGGAGATCACGGGTGCATCCACGGAATGGGCAACGATGCGTGCTCCGGATCGACGACGCAGCTCGGCGACACCGCCGACGTGGTCGGGATGCCAGTGCGTCAGCAAGATAGTGTGCACCTCCCCAATACGATGCCGAGCAGTCTCGACAGCATTCGCCACTTTGTCGGCCCGTCCGGGGATCCCAGTGTCGATCAACACGACTCCGTCGTCGACGACCACGGCATAGGCATTCACATATCCGATGGGGATCTCAAGGACGCCATCCACCACTTCGCGCACGTGGTTATTGTGACGTGCGGCCCGCCGTCGCGCACAGCCGGGCCAGCCGCGTCAGCCCGGTGATCGAGCAGCCAGCTCCTGACGGACCAGCGGAGCGACCTCAGTGCCGAAGAGCTCAATGGAGCGCATCGTCAGTGCATGATCAACATGGGCCGTATGCAACTCGAAACGATCAATGTGCATCAGCTCGTGCAATCGGATGATCTTCTCAGCCACGGTTTCGGGATGGCCGAAGAACAGTGCGCCATCTGGCGCGATCAGCTCCTCAACCGCGGCGTCCGACATCGGTGGCCAGCCTCGCTCCCGTCCGATCCTGGCAAATGTACGGCGGTAAGCGGGCAGAAACTCCGCACGCGCCGCGCGCTCATCGCTGAACACGTAGCCATGGCTGTGCACCGCGAGTGGCGTACCTGGGTCGTGCTCTCCGTACTCCAAGGCCTTCCGGTAAAGCTCGACGTGCGGAGTAAAAGCCGACAATCGGCCACCGATGATCGCTAGCGCCATTGGCAGGCCGAGGGTGCCGGCCCGGACAACCGAATTCGGTGTACCCCCGACTGCGATCCAGATGGGCAGCGGGCGCCCCTCCTGGCGGGGATAGATCGTCGCATTGTCCAGTGCCGGCCGGAATTTGCCGTGCCAGGTGACAGGCTGCGCGTCGCGTAGGGCGAGCAACAGATCAAGCTTCTCGGCGAAAAGCTCGTCGTAGTCGGACAGGGAATAGCCGAACAACGGAAAGGACTCCGTGAAAGAGCCGCGGCCGGCCATCAGCTCGGCCCGACCATTCGACAGCAAGTCGAGCGTGACGAAATTCTGGAACGTCCGTACCGGATCAACCGAGCTGAGCACGATCACAGCGCTCGACAGCTTGACCTTCTGGGTACTTCCCGCGATGGCAGCGAGAACAATCTCCGGCGCTGACGCTGCCATGTCTGGACGGTGGTGCTCACCGATGCCATACACATCCAGACCCAGCTCGTCGGCGAGCTTGGCCTCCTTGACGACCTGCCGCAACCGCTCACCGGGCGAGACGCTGGAATCGGCAATCTCAGCAAATGTTGTGAGCCCAAGCTCCATGACACCTCCAGAGGTTGATCTCACTCTGACAGGGAGCCCGCCAGATTCGCCTCTTTCGTCGCTCGCCAACCAGAGATCACCAGCCACGTCACTTAGGCGGCGAGCTCCTGCAGTCGGCGAAGCGGGCTGCCTGCCATAGTGCAGTGGGCACTGTCCACAAATTGCCTCGACTCACCCGACACTAAACTGTCCCGGTGAGTTCCCCGCGGACCTCCTCGACCGCCGACGTTGTGGTGATCGGTGGTGGTCTGATCGGTACGGCGATCAGCTGGCGACTCCGCCAGGCAGGCCTCCATGTCGTCGTCGTGATCGGTGAACGATCCGCAGCTGCATCGCAGGTCGCGGCCGGCATGTTGGCCCCGATCACTGAGACGACCTTCACCGAGCCCCGCCTGCTCCGGCTGAACCTCGCATCACTCAGCCGATATCCCGATTTCGTTACCGAGCTGGAGATGGCAAGCGGTCTGCCGGCCGGCCTCCGTCGTACGCCGAATCTTTCCCTTGCCTACGACGCCGATGATGCTGCCCGTCTCGCAAAGTTCGCGGATTTCCTCGCTCGGGCCGGACATCCGGGCGAACGGCTGACCAGTCGGGAATGTCGCCGGAATGAGCCGCTCCTCGCGCCCAACATTCGCACCGGGCTGCTGGTCGAGAGCGATTGGAGCTGCGACAACCGGCTGCTGTGGCGCGCGGTGATCGAAGCCGGTCACCGGATCGGCGTCAGAGATGTGTCCGGATTCGTACACCGCGTGACCTCGTCCGAAGGTCGGGTCACTGGGGTGCAGCTCGCCGACGGCAGCAGCGTTGCGGCTGACCGCGTAGTGGTCGCGAACGGCGCATGGGCACGGCAGATCGATGGGCTTCCTGATCTTCCAGTGCGGCCGGTCAAGGGTCAGATCCTCCGCCTCGACCCCGGGCGCCTGCCGGCACCGAGCCTGACCATTCGGGCGTACGTTCGCGGCGCTGAGATCTATCTAGTTCCCCGGGACGGCGGCCGGGAAGTGGTTATAGGTGCGACCGTCGAGGAGCTCGGGTTTGATCGGCGGGTCACCGCAGGCGCCGTTTATGAGCTGCTCCGAGATGCCCGTAACGTGATGCCGATGACGGCTGAATACGCGCTCGCGGAGACCTCCGTCGGTTGGCGACCCGGTACTCCGGACAATGCGCCGATCTTGGGGCGCTGCGACATCGACGGACTGGTGTTGGCCACCGGCCACTACCGCAATGGTGTGTTGCTGACCCCGATTACCGCCGAGATCATTTCGACCTTGATCATCAGCGGTGAGCTGGACAGCGTCGCTGAGCCATTCACTCTTGATCGTTTCGCTACAGCGATTGGGCGGACCCGATGATCATCCGGGTCAATGGGCAGCTGCGCGAGGTCGATCCGCCGGTGCGGCTGAGCGACATCCTCGACCTAGCAGAGGGCGCCGTTGCTCCGCGCGGCATGGCGGTTGCCGTGAACGGTGAGGTGATCCCGCGGAGCCAGTTCCCGGCCATCGAGCTGACGGAGGGGGCCACGGTGGAGATCGTGACGGCGGTGCAAGGTGGTTGATCTGAGCGCGGTGACCGACTCGGCGATCAGCGACGCCGATCGGCTGGTCATCGCCGGTAAGGAGTTCAGTTCGCGGTTGATCATGGGCACCGGCGGTGCGCCGAGCCTGGAGGTGATGGAGGCTGCGCTGCTAGCGTCCGGCACCGAGCTGACCACGGTTGCGATGCGCCGCATCGACGTTGCCGCTCCCGGGTCTCTGCTCGACATCCTTGATCGGCATCAGATCGCTGTGCTGCCCAATACCGCCGGCTGCTACACCAGCGCGGACGCGGTACTGACTGCCCAACTGGCCCGGGAGGCACTGGAGACTAACTGGATCAAGCTCGAGGTGATCGCCGATGAGATCACGCTACTGCCCGATCCGATCGAGTTGCTGGATGCGGCCGAACGGCTGGTCGCCGATGGGTTCGTCGTACTCCCCTACACCAATGACGATCCGGTCTTGGCGCGGAAGCTGGCCAATGCCGGCTGCGCGGCGGTGATGCCGCTCGGCTCACCGATCGGCTCTGGGCTCGGCATCCGCAATCCGCACAACATCGAGCTGATCGTCGAACATGCCACGGTGCCCGTCGTCCTTGATGCTGGCATCGGCACCGCCTCTGAGGCGGCTCTCGCCATGGAGCTTGGTTGTGACGCTGTGCTGTTGGCATCTGCTGTGACTCGTGCCGAGGATCCGATACGAATGGCCGAGGCGATGAAGTACGCCGTCCGAGCCGGTCGCCTGGCGCACGGCGCAGGGCGCATTCCGGTTCGCCGCTACGCTGAGGCATCCTCGACTCATGTCGGACGAATCGACTAGCTCTTGATGCACGACGAATCGAGGGGTCGCGGCGCGCCTTGGCGGTGGCAGCACGAGCCGACTTCTAAACTCGGGCCCGAGGCCAGCACGGCCACCTTCCCCACCGTGTATGGAGCAGACGTGACAATGACGACCGTTGGCGACCCCTTGGTGGGTCGCGTTTTGGACGGTCGCTACGAGATCACCCAGCGTCTGGCGCGTGGTGGAATGGCCACCGTCTATCGGGCAGTCGACACACGCCTAACGCGTACCGTCGCGGTCAAGGTGATGCATGTCGGGCTCGGTGATGAGGCCGAGTTCGCCCGGAAGTTCGATCGCGAGGCGCGAGCGGCGGCCAGGCTGTCCCACCCGAATGTGGTCTCGGTTTTTGATCAAGGTCAGGACCTCGAAGGGCCGAATAGTCGCCCCTACATCGTGATGGAGTACGTGCCAGGACAGACACTGCGCGATGTCCTCAATCGGGAAGCGCCGATGACTCCGAGCCGAGCGCTGGAGATCATGGAGCCGGTGCTGGTTGCCCTTGCCGTGGCCCACGACGCGGGGCTGGTGCACCGCGACGTGAAGCCTGAAAATGTGTTGATCAGCGATCGGGGGCGCATCAAGGTCGCCGACTTCGGGCTGGCCAAAGCCGTGTCGTCGCAGACCAACACGGCCACTCAGGGGCTGCTGATCGGCACCGTCTCCTACCTCCCTCCAGAGCTGGTGATGGCGGGTCGGGCAGACTCGCGATCAGATGTCTACAGCGCAGGTGTGGTGCTGTTCGAACTGCTGACCGGGCGCAAGCCGCATACCGGCGACACACCCATCCAGATCGCGTACGCGCACGTGCACCGTGACGTGCCGCCGCCCTCGAGCGGCCCGACCGCTGGACGCATTCCGCCATACGTCGATGCTCTGGTCACTCGCGCAACCGCTCGGGATGCGAATCAGCGCCAGCCCGATGCACGAGTCTTGTTGTCCCAGGTACGGCGCGCTCGGCTGGCACTGGAGCGAGGTCTTTCTGACGATCCCGACCTGACGCGCGAGCTACGCACCACCCCACGGCCGCCTGCAGACGGTCGGCCAAAGCCGCGCGAGCGCGCCGACTACGAGGTGACCCAGCAGGTACCGGCTCCGACGGTGAACGGCCGGGTAGCGTCTCCACCCTCGGCTGGGTCCCGCACGGTGATCCACGCGCCGCCGCCGGCAGTCGCCAGATCGTTGCACGAACTGTCTCCCGAGCGGTTAGCTGCGGAGCGCCAACGCAGAGCCCGCAAGCGTCGCAGAGGCTGGCTGGCCTTCTTGCTGGTGGTCATGCTGTCGGCCTCGGCAGCTCTCGCCGGCTGGTATCTGACCGAGGGTCGGTTCACGACCGCCCCGGACCTTTCCTCGCTCAGCAGAGCTGAAGCCCAACAGATGGCGAGCAAGTCCGGCCTATCGGTCGACTTCTCCGACGCGTACAGCGAGACGATCGGCCGCGGCATGGTGATCTCCACGACTCCCGGACCTGGGTCCAAAGTTGAGCGGGGCAGCACCATCGAGGCTGCCCTGTCCCAGGGTCCGGAACGCTATTCCGTGCCCGTCATCGTTGGACTGACTCGCTCTGCGGCTGAGGGCGCGATCGAGAAGGCGAAGCTCTCCGTTGGCAAGGTTGTCGATGGATTCAGCGAGAAGGTTGCCGCCGGTACGGTCCTCCGCGCCTCGGAGTCACCCGGCGCCCGTCTGAGGAAGGGCACCCGTATCGATCTGGTGGTGTCAGTCGGCCCGAAGCCTCTCGTGATCACCAACTACCAGGGAACTCCCTACGACTCAGCACTCGCCGCCCTCAGTGCCGCCGGGTTCCGAGTCGTCGAGCGAAGTGCGTACTCCAAGAAGGTCGCCAAGGACCTCGTGCTCCGTCAGGACCCACGCTCTGGTCGCGGCGAACCCGGCGACACCATCACCCTCACCCGATCACTCGGATCCGAGGTGGCGACGGTGCCCGATGTGCAGCGGATGGCACTGCCGGCAGCACGGAAGCTGATGCGGCAGGCCGGCTTCAAGACCAAGCTGCAGCCGGTCGGCGTTAACCGCAATGGAGTCAGTTATGTGATCTACAGCAACCCGGGGGCCCGTACGGAGGCACCGCAGGGGTCAACGGTCATCTTGTACGTGGTCTGACGGCCACCTGCGCGGTTTGGGGGGCCACCTCGCGTTCAAGCGCCGTGCTTCTGCACCATGTCGAACAGTTCGCGCACCGTTCGAGCCAGACCCTCAAGCCGTTCATTCTCAATGCGATGCCACTCATTGTGCAGAGACGCCTTCTCCGCAACTAGCAGGACTCCACACACATCGCAGCCCACGGAACCGCCGGGAACCTCAGTCATATCTGTGAGCGTGCCGCCTGGCGCACGAGCAGTCAACCGAGGCTCCTTGCCTGCCGAAGTCCTTGGCGATGACCTGCCAGTCGAGGTGGATCATCGCTTTAGGCTGGGGCGATGCCCGCCGCCAGGTCCCGTACCGAGAAGCTGGCGTTTCTCGCGTTGCTGGCGATGACTGCGGCATGGGGATCGACGTTCTTCCTGATCAAGGATCTGGTGACCCGAATTCCGGTGACCGATCTGCTGGCGATCCGGTTCGCCATCGCCAGCGTGGCACTTGGTGTCATCGCAGCGCCTCGGCTTCACCTGTCACGGAGTGTGCTGAGCTACGGCGTCCTGCTCGGGCTCTTGTACGGCGCAGCGCAGATTCTGCAGACGGCAGGGCTGGCACACACCACCGCCAGCGTTTCGGGCTTCGTTACCGGGTTGTACGTGGTGGCGACGCCCCTGTTGACGGCTGTCGTCCTGCGCCGCCGGGTTCCGCCGCTGACCTGGCTGGCGGCGGTGCTCGCTACGATCGGGCTCGGCGTTTTGGCACTGCACGGGTTCTCGATCGGCATCGGCGAGCTGCTGACACTCATCGCGGCCGTGATCTACGCCGGCCACATCGTTGCCCTTGGACGGTTCAGCACTCCCGAAACCACACTGAGCCTCAGCCTGGTGCAGCTGTCCATGATCACGTTGGTGACAGCCGTGGCCGCACTCTGGCCGACACCAGGATCAGCTCCTGGCATCCAGCTGCCAGGGAGCCTGCACGACTGGCTTGTCGTGCTGTACCTCGCGTTGATCGCCAGCGCCTTGACGATGGTGTTGCAAACCTGGGCGCAGGCGCACATCGAGCCGTCCCGGGCTGCAGTGATCATGTCAATGGAGCCGGTATGGGCAGCGGCGTTCGCGGTGGCGCTCGGCGGTGAGAGCATCACGGCGCGCATGATCATCGGCGGCCTCGCGATCATATCCGCCATGTATCTGGTGGAGCGGCCACAAAGACGCCGCGCTGAAGCGAAGGAGTACGCGTCATGAACAGCAGCATCGTGATCATCCTGATCGGGGTCGCCGTCCTGGTGCTGGCGCTCATCACGTTCTTGATCATCCGCCGGCAGCGTTATGTCCGTGCGCTGCGCGGACGCGGCTGGACCTTCGAGTCACGCCCAGCATTGGAGTCTGTGCTTGATCATCATGCACCGCCGTTCGGACTCGGCTTCGTGCGCAAGGTGGACGAGGCTATTTCAGGTCACACGACGAACGGCGTGCCGTTCCGGGTGTTCGAGTACGAGCACGATGGTGAGCCAGGGTTCGACGACCGCGTGGCGAGCGTGCAGCTGGGCCTGCCGTTACCTGATCTGTTCGTGTCTATCGATCAGGCACGTGAGGGCGTACAACTGCCTCTGGTCGAACTCGATCCTCGCTTTCAGGTACGCGCCGCAGACCCTGGATACGGGCGTTCGGCTATCTCCGGCGCCGCGCTCGACGCCATTACGACTTTCGGTCAGGCTGGTCGGGCGGTCGATCTCAGCATTGACGGGCAACAGCTGGTCGCGGTCGGTGCACCCAAGAACCCAGCGGAACTGCATACCTATCTCGAGCAGCTGGGCGCGGTCGCGGAGGCGTTCAACAAAGACGCTTTGGCGCCGTACCAGATAACGCCCCCGCAATCAGGATTTGGCTTCTACGGTCACCCCGATTGGCAACTGATCGGACGTGACGACACGCTGATCGCGAGGTACGACCTCACCAGGGCGGGCTTCGGGCATACCACGGAGAAGGTGATTCGTGGCCCCAACGACGGGTTGCCCATCGAGGCGTTCATCCACCGCTGGAAGACCGAACGCACCGAGACCTATACCGACTCGGAGGGCCGCAGCCAGACCCGCACAGTGACCGAAGACCACTCGGAGATCGTGACCGCCGTCCGGATGCCGTTCACACTTCCCATGCTCTCGGTAGGCGGCGGCTGGGGTGGCAAGAAGGTCCGCTTTGAAAGCGAGGAATTCAACAAACGCTTTACCGTGCGCACCGACGATGCCAAGTTCGCATCCGATGTGATCCACCCACGCACGATGGAGTTCTTGACGACCGCGGATCCGCCCCCCTTTCGGATCGAAAGCGACGTGATGCGCTTCGACGTCACAAAGCACGACACCAAGCTGATCGGCTTCTGTGCGGACTTTGCCCATGAGTTCTTCGGTCGCGTGCCGTCCTTCGTCTGGAAGGATCTGCGGATCACTCCACCAGCTTTTCGCCAAATGCCTTGAGAGGTGCTATGTGCTAAGTTCTGCACATGCGAATGCACATAGAACTCGACGATGAACTCGTCGCTCAAATCGATGAGCTGAGCGGCCCCCGAGGTCGGAGCGCATTCGTGCGTTCAGCCATCGAGCGTGCAATCCGTCAGGAGTTCCGCTGGATCGATATCGAGGGCGCCGCCGGCGCTATCGCAGATCACGATCATGACTGGGATCTGAACCCCGGAGCTTGGGTGCGGGAGCAGCGGCGTGCCGATGTGCGTCGCGCGGGGTGACATGTGCTTCGGGTTCTTGATTCCACTGTGCTGATTGATTTCCTCAGAGGACGACCGGCTGTCGCGCGCGTTATGGCGCTGCGCGCGAGCGGTGATGTACCGGCAACGACGGCGATCAACGTCGAGGAGATCGTGGGAGGACTACGGGCGTCTGAGACTGAGGCAGCACGGCGGCTATTCAGCGGGCTTATCGTCCTACCGGTCGACGCCCGAGCCGCATGGCATGCGGGCACCTGGCGACGGACGTTCGCTGCTCAAGGGGTAACCCTGTATCAGAGCGACTGCCTCGTGGCGGCGACAGCTTGGGTAAATGACGGCGCATTGGCTACCGGAAATCCGAAGGACTTCCCGATGCGTGAGCTAACGGTCGAGCATTGGCTCGTGGGCCAGTGAGTCGGTGATAGGCGCCCTCGCTAGTCGGCAATCTCGCCGCAGTTGAGGTTCACCACGGTCGCGGTCAGCGGGCTGGCGTGATCCGACGCCAGCTTCGCACGCAAGCGAGCTTTGCACGCCGCGAGCTCCTGCAGTCGGCGCAGGCTGCCCGTCATAGTGACCAGGTGTGCCAATCCAGACCAACCAGACGGCAAAGACTCATCGCCGTTCAGGAACTCCCCTGCTGGGCGACCCGATCGAGGTCAAGCGCGCGGGCGATCGGCACCCCAGGGCGATAGGCCAGGTGCACGTATGACGGTGCATCCAGTACCGCGAGATCGGCTCTGTTTCCCACCAGCAGACGACCGATGTCGGTACGCCGCAACGACTGTGCCGAGCCGGCAGTAGCAGCAAACAGTGCCTGCGCGGGGCTGAGCCCCATCTCGCGCACGGCGAGGGAGATCACCCACGGCATGGAGCTGGAGTAGCAAGTTCCGGGATTGCAATCGGTCGCCAACGCGATCGAGACGCCGGCGGCAAGCAGTTGGGCAGCATCCGGATAGGGAGAGCGGGTGCAGAACTCGACTCCCGGCAGCAGCGTGGCCACCGTGGTGTCCGCGGCAGCGGCCAGTGCGTCGATATCGGCGTCATCGAGATAGGTGCAGTGATCGACGCTCGCGGCGCCTAACTCCACCGCCAACTGGACGCCAGGGCCATGGCCCAGCTGGTTGCCGTGAACGCGCAGGCCAAGGCCGGCAGCAGCACCTGCCTTGAGGATGCGGCGAGCCGCGTAGGCATCGAACGCATGCGGCGAATGAGGCTCACAGAAGACGTCGATCCAGCGCGCGTACGGAGCTGCCGCTTCCAGCATGGGGCCGACCAGCAGGTCGAGATACCCCGCCCGGTCCTGCGCATACTCGGCCGGCACAACGTGGGCGCCGAGGAACGTGGTCTCGCTGCTGAACTCGCGAGCGACCTGGAGAGCCCGAACCTCATCATGAACAGTCAGCCCATAGCCACTCTTGATCTCAATAGTGGTGGTGCCGAGAGCCCGCAGCTCAGCGATCCGCGCGGCGAGCAGGCGCCGCAACTCATCATCGGTGGCGGCACGGGTTGCCGCGACCGTCACGCCGATGCCGCCTCCGTCGTACGGCTGGCCGGTCATCCGCGCCGCGAACTCGGGCCCACGGTCGCCTGCGAAGATCAGGTGGCTGTGTGAGTCAACGAAACCAGGGATGATGGCTCGCCCTCCGACATCGATCACGGCGTCGGCAGTGGGCGCTGCGGACGATCCTCCGATCCAGGCGATCATGTCGTCGTCGATCACGACGGCGGCGTCCCGTTTGATCCCAAGCTGGTCTAGGCCTGTGCCGTCGCAGGTGACAAGCTCACCGATTCCGGTGATCACTATGCTGCTCATGCGCTACCCAGTTGATCAAGAGCAGCGGCCAGCAACCGGGCGGGCGAGCCCAATCGATGCTGGCCTTCACGGACGATCACCTGACCCGCGACGACGACTTGGTCGATGTCGGCCGCGGTCGCGGCGTACCCAATCTGATCAGGACGGGCTCCCGTGGTGCGTACCGAGTCAGATCGCACGACGACAAAGTCCGCGACCGCGCCGTCGGCGATCCGGCCGCCGCCGGGCCAGCCAAGACTGTGATAGCCCGCTTCGCTGGCGATCATCATCAGATCACCAGGCGTAAAGCGGCCGCGTTCACCCGTGGCCAGCCGCTCGTGCATCTCGAGTCCGCGCAACTCCTCGAACGGGTCGATGACGGCGTGTTGATCCGAGCCCAGGGTCAACGCGCTACCCGCATCCGCCAGCCGACGGGCCGGGCCGATGCCGTCGGCAAGATCACGTTCGGTTGTCGGACAGAAGCATGCCGAGGTCTGATTGGCGCCCAGGGTCTTGATGTCGCTGTCGGTGAGATGGGTGGCATGCACGGCAGTAGTGCGGGCACTAAGTAGACCATGATCATCGAGCAGTTCGGTAGGGGTGCAGCCGTAGTAGGCCTGAGTCGCAGCATTCTCGGCCGGTTGCTCGCTCAGATGGACATGCAGGGGACGCTGCTGTACCGCCTTCTCGATCGTGCTCAGCGCCTCAGCGGGCACCGCGCGTACGGAATGAACGGCGGCACCCATGCGCACCAGGTCACGATCAACGAGCGAGCTCACCCGCTGCTGCCAGTGATCAACATCGCCGTCGCTGAATCGAGTCTGCACCGGATCCAGTGGCAGATAGCCGGTTGCAGCGAGTCCGCCCGCGAGGTAACACACGTCCAGCAGGGTGAGCCTGATGCCCGCGTCAGCGGCAGCCTGGATCAAGGCCGCGCCCATGGCATTCGGATCGCCGTACGGGCGGCCTCGTTGATCATGGTGCAGATAGTGAAACTCCCCGACGACGGTGTATCCGGCCGACGCCATCTCGGCGAACACCGCGCGGGCCAGCGCCAGATAGGAATCGGGATCGAGTCGTTCGGCGAGCGCGTACATCTGCTCACGCCAGGTCCAGAAGCTGCCGCCGCCAGCATGCGTTCGACCGCGCAGGGCGCGATGAAAAGCGTGGCTGTGCCCATTGGCCAGACCAGGCAGCGTCACGCCGCTCAAGATCTCCTGGCCGGCCTGGGGCTGGACACCGCTCCGCAGCCGCGCGAAGCGCCCGTCTTGCACGTCAAAGCTGACGCCAGCCTGGCAACCGTCCGGCAGCCAGGCGTACGCGGCCCAGTATGAGGTCACTGCTCCGCTCCCGCTAGGTCAGCCAGCACCCTTGCCAGCGCGTCAATACCAGCAAGGCAGTCCTCAGCCTCGGCCCATTCGGCCGGAGTGTGAGACGCCCCGGTGGGGTTGCGGACGAAGATCATGACGGCCGGCACGCCGGCATTCGCGAGAATCCCGGCATCATGCCCGGCACCGGTGCTCATCACGGGTGCATTGTCGAGCAGCCGGGCCAGCCTGCTGACGAGCGCATCGTCGAAGAAGGTCTGCGGAGTCCACGACTCCTCGGTCACAACGACGCCCGACGCGGCGACCTCAGCCTCGATTTGAGCCAGAGTTGCCCGCAACGCCGGCTCACCGGCGGCACGGGCATCGAGCCAGGCAGTTGCCGAACTGGCAATGGCGTTCACCCCGCCGGGCTGGATGCTGATCTTCCCCACCGTCGCGAGAGTCTCGTGCGCCTCCGCCGCGGCCCGCGCGGCCAGCACGGCACGCGCACAGCCGATCACCGCGTCCCGGCGATCGTCCAGCCTGGTAGTGCCGGCGTGATTTGCCTCACCGGGGATTTCGATTCGCCATCGACCATGTGCCCAGAGCCCGCTCCCAACGGCTACGGCCCGGCCCAGGTCGATCAGACCGCGGCCCTGCTCGATGTGCAGCTCGATGAACGTCCCGATCCGCGCAAGCGCCTCGGGATCGGGACCCAGCCGTTCCGGCTGTCGGCCAGCAGCGCGCATCGCCTCCGCCATGGTCACACCATCGGCGTCACGCAGCGCAAGCGCCCGATCAGGACTCAGCACACCAGTGATCACTCGCGAGCCAGCGCAGGAGACGCCGAACCGGGCCCCCTCCTCGTCGACAAAGTTCACCACCCCAATCGGGCGCCGCGGCCGGAAGCCATCAGATCTGAGTCGATCAATCGCCAGCAACGCGCTGACCACGCCGAGCGGCCCGTCGAAGGCGCCGCCGTCCGGGACGCTGTCCAGGTGAGAGCCGGTCACGACGCCGCCGTCAGCGGAGCTGTCGGGATCGCCCCACCAGGCCCACTGGTTGCCCATCCGATCTTCGCTCAGGTCCAGACCGCGGCTCGCGCATTCGCCGGCGAACCATTCCCGCATTTTCGAGTCCGCCTGAGTCCAGGCAAAGCGCCGGTATCCCCCGGTGACGGGATCGCGGCCAATGTCTGCGATCGCAGACCAAAGCTGCTCGAAGGTCGCGGGCTGGGTCATGATCACTTCTCAGATCCCCTCCTTCATGGGGATCCTGACATCACGCTGGGCGGCAATCTCGTCGGCCCGCTCGTAACCCGCATCGACGTGCCTGATCACTCCCATGCCGGGATCATTTGTCAAGACCCGTGCCAGCTTCTGTGCGGCCAGCTCGGTGCCATCGGCAAGCGAGACCTGTCCGGCGTGAATGGAGCGACCAATGCCCACCCCGCCGCCGTGGTGAATGGAAACCCAGGAAGCTCCCGAGGCGGTGTTGATCATGGCATTGAGCAGCGGCCAGTCTGCAATCGCATCCGAGCCGTCGAGCATGGCCTCCGTCTCCCGATACGGACTGGCAACCGAGCCGCAATCTAGATGATCACGGCCGATCACGATCGGTGCGCTGATCTTGCCGGATGCGACCAGGTCATTGAAAGCCAGGCCGGCCTTGTCCCGCTCGCCATAGCCAAGCCAGCAGATTCGCGCCGGCAGCCCCTGGAAGCTGATCTTGTTGCGAGCACCACGCATCCACTTGTGCAGCCGATCATTGTCTGGGAAGAGATCCATCACAGCCTGGTCGGTGGCTTCGATGTCGGCTGGATCGCCGGACAACGCCACCCAGCGGAACGGGCCCTTGCCCTCACAGAACAGCGGCCGGATGTAGGCCGGCACGAAACCGGGAAACTCGAAGGCACGCTCATACCCACCCTGGCGGGCCTCATCGCGAATCGAGTTGCCGTAGTCGAAGACCTCGGCGCCGCCGTCCTGAAACTCCACCATCGCCTGAACGTGACGCGCCATGCTGGCTCGCGCCCGGTCGGTGAACTCCTCAGGCTTCTGCTCTGCGTAGGTCGCCCAGTCCTCGAGGCTGATGCCTTCGGGCAGGTAGGACAGCGGATCGTGGGCGCTGGTCTGATCGGTGACAATGTCGATCGGCACGCCGCGCCGCAAAAGCTCAGGAAAGATCTCGGCGCAGTTACCGACCACACCAATGGAGGTGGCCCGCCGCTCAGCCTTCGCGGCGACAGCACGCGCCACCGCCTGATCAAGATCATCAGCGATCTCGTCGAGGTACCGATGATCAACGCGGCGCTGCAGCCGGGAACGGTCGACGTCAACGATCAGACAAACCCCGTCGTTCAATGTCACCGCGAGCGGCTGGGCGCCGCCCATCCCTCCGCAACCGCCGGTGAGCGTCAAGGTTCCGGCCAGTGTGCCGCCGAATCGTTTCTCCGCGACCGCGGCGAAGGTCTCGTACGTGCCCTGCACGATGCCCTGAGTGCCGATGTAGATCCATGAGCCGGCAGTCATCTGGCCGTACATCGTGAGCCCGAGCTTCTCTAGGCGGCGGAACTCCGGCCAGGTGGCCCAGTCCGGGACCAGGTTGGAGTTGGCCAAGATCACTCGCGGCGCCCATTCGTGGGTTTGCATCACCCCAACCGGGCGGCCGGATTGCACCAGCATGGTCTCGTCGGGTCCCAGCGTGGTGAGGGTACGAACCATCGCATCGAAAGCCCGCCAGTCGCGGGCCGCGCGTCCCGTGCCGCCGTACACGACAAGATCATCGGGACGTTCCGCGTTTTCGGGATCGAGATTGTTCATCAGCATCCGCAGCGGGGCCTCGGTGGCCCAGGATCGTGCGGTCAGCGTGGTGCCGCGCGGTGCGCGTACGGGGCGGGCGCCTTCCATGTTGTCGTTTCCTTTCGTTGCCTCAGGTGGGACCGACGGGCCGGTCACCGACTCGACGGCGGCGACAACCGCCTCGGTGGCGACCAGGTCGACGGCGATATCGATCTCTGGGGCGAGCCACCGATCGGTGTCAGGCGCTGGAGCGCCAGCATGACGGAGGGCGGTGATCGCGGCCGCGGAGGCCGGTGCCGGTTGCAGTGGCGAGCGGAGCTCGATGCCACGGGCAGCGGTCAGCAGCTCGATGGCCAGCACCCTCGTCAGCCCGTCGATTGCCCGACGCAGCTTGCGCGCGGCTGACCAGCCCATTGACACGTGGTCCTCTTGCATGGCCGAGCTGGGAATCGAGTCGACCGAAGCGGGTGCCGCAAGCCGCTTGAGCTCGGAGACAATCGCAGCCTGGGTGTATTGCGCGATCATGTAGCCGGAGTCGACACCGGGATCGGCCGCGAGAAACGCATTGAGACCGCCATTGCGGGCCCGATCCAGGAACCGGTCGGTACGCCGTTCGGAGATGCTCGCCAGGTCCGCGACAGCGATGGCAAGGAAGTCCAGGACATAGCCGACCGGTGCACCATGAAAGTTGCCATTGGACTCGACTCGGCCGTCATGGGTGATAACCGGATTGTCAATGGCAGACGCCAGCTCGATCAGCGCAACCCGCTCGGCATGATCAACGGTGTCACGTACGGCGCCGGCCACCTGCGGCGCGCAGCGTAGCGAATAGGCGTCCTGAACTCTGGTGCATGCTTCGGTCCGGTGGCTTTCCCGAATCTCACTGCCCGCCATGATCATGCGCAGATTTGTCGCCGAAGCGGCCTGGCCCGGGTGCGGCCGAAGGGCCTGAAGATCATCTGCGAAGACGTCATCAGTGCCGAGTAGACCTTCGACACTCATCGCAGCCGCGATGTCGGAGATCTTGAGCAGCCGCCGCAGATCGGTGATCGCCAGCAGCAGCATGCCGAGCATCCCGTCGGTGCCGTTGATCAGCGCCAAGCCTTCCTTCTCGGCCAGCGTGACCGGAGCGATGCCGGCTACGGCGAACGCCTCGCGGGTCGGGGTCATAGTGCCAGCTGCATCGCGGACGATCCCCTCCCCCATCAGTGCCAGCGCGCAATGGGCTAGTGGAGCTAGGTCCCCGGAGCAGCCGAGGCTGCCGTACTCATAGACCACCGGCGTGAGGCCAGCATTGAGCATGGCGACATAGCTGCGCAGAGTCTCGTCATGGATTCCGGTACGGCCGGTGGCGAGAGTCGAAATCCGCAGCAACATGAGAGCCCGCACCACCTCGCGCTCGACCTCCGGTCCGGATCCGGCGGCATGCGAGCGAACGAGGCTGCGCTGCAGCTGGGCCCGGAGTTCGACCGGGATGTGCCGGGTTGCTAGCGCTCCGAAGCCAGTGGACACCCCATAATGCGGCTCTTGATCATCGGCCAGAGCCTCGATGATCTCGCGAGATTTGCGAACCTCGGCCCAGGCCTCGTCGGCGATGACGACCTGTGCGTCGTATCGCGCTACTGCTATCACGTCTTCACGGGAGACCGGGCCGACGCCGACCGTGACGCTGTGCTCGTGCATGTCATCCATTGCAATCGACCCACCGCCCTGTTGGGCAGAGCTGTACGCCAAACTATGTCCCAAATCTGAGACATGAGGAGAACCTGGTGTCGGCAGCACCGGCAGCTGATCACGTTTTGCGAATGCTTACGCTGCTCTCGCATCATCCCGAGCCGGTATCTGCAGGAATGGTCGCAGCATCCCTTCGGCTGCCGCGCTCCACCACCTACCGATTGCTCTCGGTGCTCCTCGACCACGGCTTCGTGCACTATCTGCCCGAGGAGCGGCGCTACGGGCTGAGTGTTGCGGCGTACGAGCTGGGCTCCGCCTACGCACGTCAAGCGCCCTTGCAGCGCATCGCGCGGCCCATCGTGCGGCAGCTGGTCGACCGGACGAGGCAGAACGCCCACCTTGCGGTGCTGCACGGACGCGACGTGCTCTATCTGATCGAGGAGCGAGCAGCCGGGCGCCCGATGTTGATCACCGATGTAGGGGTGCGGCTCCCTGCTGTGGTGACGGCTAGCGGACTGGCCATGCTGGCCCGGCTGCCGTCGGCCCAGATACGCGCCGTGTTTCCGAATGCAGCGGCCTTTGTGGAAACCGATCATGGACCGGCGACACCGACCGCGCTGCGACAGCTGCTGAGCGACGTCCGGAATCGGGGACATGCCACCGAAGCGGGTTCGGTGACCAGCGGTTTCTCGTCAGTAGCACAGGCGGTGCTGGATCATACGAGCCACCCCGCGGCCGCTATCGCGGTCACCTACGTTGGCGATGAGGTCGATCAAGAGGGCGAAGCGCGTTTGGTCAATGCGGTGAATGCAGCCGCCGCCCAGCTATCGCGCCGGCTCGGCTTCCGACCGACGCCACAAGCGTGATCGAGGGCTTCAGAACTCGTGTGCGACGCCGCCACGCAAGTCCAGTACGCGGGTCGTGGTCAACTCATTGAGCCGGGTGAAAATGAGGTTGCGCCCTCGATCGCTGAGCAGCTCATCATGGATCGGGAACCCTTCCAACGCGCCGACCGCCCGGACGAAGTCAACTGTCTCTTTCATCGCTGCCCAGGGTGCGTACTCCGGAATCGCCAGGATGTCGACGCCGTCCGGAATCGTGTCGATTTCATCGCCAGGATGGAAAAGCGTGGGCTGGCCTTCGGACCTCAGCAGATAGCCGACGTTGCCGATCCGTGGCAGGTCGCGATAGATGATCGCATGCTGGCCGCCAACCGCTGTGACGAGGACATCTCCGATGGTCGCCTGATGGTCCGGCGGCAAGGCGGCCGCGTTAGCACCAAGCGACGGCAGGTCGCCGGCGCTGATCAGATCCATGATCGACGGCTCGACCAGGATTTTGGCTGCTGCGTTTGCTTGCACCAAGGCCGGCAGATTCGCAGGATCAAGGTGATCGGGATGTTGATGGGTCACCATCACCGCATCAAGATCGGTCAAGCCGTGCCACGCGTCGCTGAGGTTCCCCGGATCGATCAGAATTCGTGCATCGTCGGTTTCGGCCAGCACTGCCGAGTGGCCCAAGTGGGTGATCCGCATTTCCCCACCGTATGGGGCGATGGTCGACTGGCTGAGTGCGGGCTAGGCAGGCTAACCGGTCAGGAGTTTGCCAATCAGACGGCCGGCCGCCTCGCAGTCCTCAGCCGTCACGTCGAGATGGGTAACCACTCTGATCATGAAGGGCCCCAGAGCGGAGACCTGAACGCCGCCCTGGGCGGCAGCGGCGGCGATCGGCGCTGCGGGCATCGCGCCGGTATTGATCACGACGACATTCGTCTCAACATCGTCGGGCTCGACCGCAGTCGGCACCTGGCTGGCCACCTCCTCGGCGAAGAGGCGTGCTGCGGCATGATCATCGACCAGCCGTTGCAGATGATGATCAAGGGCGTACAGGCACGCCGCAGCGAGTACGCCGGCCTGGCGCCAGCCACCACCAAGCCGCTTGCGCAGCACCCGGGCGCGCGCAATGTGTTCGGTGCTGCTCACCAGTACGGAGCCGACAGGGGCTCCGAGGCCTTTGGAGAAGCACACGCTGACGGTGTCGAACAGCCGCCCGTACGCCTCCAATGACACGCCGGTGGCAATGTGCGCATTCCAGAGCCGGGCCCCGTCGAGGTGATAGCCGATGCCGTGCTCGCGACACAGGTCGCCCACTGCCGCCAACTCATCGAAAGGCTGGATCGTCCCGCCGCCGAAGTTGTGGGTGTTCTCCACCGCGACCGCGGCTGTGGAAACCAGGTATGGGCCGGCCGAGGGCGAGATGATCTTCGCCACCTCGGCCAGTTGTACCTTGCCACGAGGGGACGGAAAGGTACGCATCGTGGCGCCCTGGATCGCGGCGTGCGCGCCCATCTCGGCACGAGCGATGTGGGCCTGGACGTCGCAGATCACTTCCTGGCCGGGCTCGACCAGCAGCCGAACGCCGAGCATGTTGCACATCGACCCGCTGACGCAGAACAAGCCGGCCTGATGCCCGAGCAGCCGCGCCACCCGCTGCTCCAGCTCGATCACCGTTGGGTCCTCGGCGTACACGTCATCGCCGACTGGCGCGACCAGCATCGCCTGCCGCATCCCTTCGGTCGGCTTGGTCACGGTGTCGGAGCGAAGATCGATCAAGAAACTATCCCGCCTTAGCTGCTGCCTCTTCTTCGGCCACCTCTAGGTCTTCCAGGATGGCTGGACGAGCCTGGGAGTCCCACGCTCGGAACAGCACCGCGTTCGCGACGCCCATCGACTTACCCTGCATCGCGGTGAAGGCTGAAATGATCGTGCGAGGGGCGGGATGGCCAGGAATCGCCGCCAGGTATTCCGCATGCGCCTCCAAGGAAGCGATACCACGCTCGAGCGGTTCACCACTGACGTCCACGCCGTACGTGCCATTCTCCAAACCGTTGGTCAGCAGCCATCGCGTCGAATGCGGCTCGAGTCCTTCGGCGAGCAGCTCGGGGAACACCCAGCGGTTGCCCGCATCCCGCATTGCGTCTACAGCGGCCAACCCGGCGACTCGGTGATCTGCCTGATTCAAGCCGATGGCGAATTCGACGTCCCAAGAACTCACCACCAGCGCCTCGGGCCGGAACGACCGGATCGCCCGCGCGATGTCGCGGCGCATCGACAGGCTGTATTCGAGCACGCCGTCCGGATACTCCAGGAACTCAACACGTGTGACGCCGACCTCGTGCGATCCTTTGATCTGCTCGCGTACCCGCAACTCCGCCGTGGCCTTCGGATCCATCGTGTCGATGCCGGCTTCGCCGCGGGTCAACAGCAGGTAGGCGACCTCGATTCCTTTCGACGTCCAGGCCGCGACTGCCGACGACGTACCGTACTCAACGTCGTCGGGGTGGGCCACAGCGCAGAGCACTCGAGAGAACGCGTCATCGGGGAACGGCGCTATCGGTGGGCGTGCCATGCAGGGAGGGTATCGGGTGAGTGGAGCTCAGAAAGTGAGCGGCACGTATGCCTGGACCGGGTTCGTCCGTTTGATGCCACCCCGGGTCAGTCGCTCCGCGACCAAGAACGCCAACTCCAGCGACTGGTTGCGGTTCAGCCGCGGGTCGCACAGCGTCTCATAACGGCTGACCAGATCGGCCTCGACCAGGTCGTCGCTGCCACCGACGCACTCCGTCACGTCATCGCCGGTCAGCTCAACATGCACCCCGCCAGGCCAGGTCCCTAGCTCCTCGTGAACGTCGAAGAAGCCATTGAGTTCGGCCATAACGTCGGAGAATGCCCTGGTCTTGTAGCCGTTGCGGGCCTCGAAGGTGTTGCCGTGCATCGGATCGCAGACCCAGGCCACCTGCCGGCCGCTGGCAGTCACCTTCGCCACGACGTCCGGCAACACCTCCCGTACCTTCGCCGCACCCATCCGGGTAATGAACGTGATCCGTCCCGGCTCATGGTCAGGATCGAGGCGGTCAGCAAGTTCCAGCGCGTTGTCGGCCGTGCTGGTCGGACCGAGTTTCACCCCGAGCGGGTTACGGACATGGCGGAGCAGTTCGACATGCGCACTATGCAGTTGGCGGGTCCGCTCGCCCACCCACAAGAAGTGTCCCGAGGTGCCGTACGGCTGACCGGTCCGTGAGTCGATGCGAGTTAGCGCGTGCTCGTACTCCAAGATCAACGCCTCGTGGCTGGAGTAAAAGTCGACCGTCCGGAACACGTCGTCATCGATCCCACAGGCCACCATGAACGCCAGTGCGCGATCGATCTCGTTCGCCATGTTCTGGTACTGCACCCCGGCCGCGGAGTTCTTGACAAAGTCGGCGTTCCAGCTGTGCACGCTGCGCAGATGAGCGAATCCGCCGGTGACGAAAGCGCGGGTCAGATTCAGGGTGGCGGCTGAGGCGTTGTAGACCTCCAGGAGTCGCTGCGGATCGGGCTCACGGGCTTCAGCTGTGAAATCGAAGCCATTCACCGCGTCGCCGCGGTACGCGGGCAGTGCGACGCCGCTGCGGGTTTCGATGGCCGAACTGCGAGGCTTCGCGAACTGGCCTGCCATCCTGCCGACCTTGACGATCGGCACTTGCGCCGCGTACGTCAAGACGACCGCCATGGAGAGCAAGGTACGAAGCTTGCCCTGGATGTTCGCCGCGGTCACCTCAGCGAAGGTCTCCGCGCAGTCGCCACCCTGCAGCATGAATGCCTCACCGGCCGCCACGCTGGCCATCTTGGCGCGTAGCTTGTCGCACTCGGCGGCAAATACCAGGGGCGGGAGGGTACGAAGCTTGCCGACCACGTCAGCAAGATCGGTGGCTGACGGGTAGTCCGGCTGCTGCAGCGGGTTGAGCGCGTGCAGCGCTTTGAGAGAAGGAACCTGACTCGTCAGAGACACGCTGACACTGTAGACGCTGGCCCTCGGATGGGCAGCTGAGTTATCGGCGGCTGGACTCGCACTCCAGAATGGCTTTCATGCGGCAGCGCAGCTTCGTCCTGGTCCCCGGCGCCGGCGGCAATGCCGGATATTGGCAACTCGTTGAGCCACTCATCCGTGATGCGGGCTCCCGCTGTGTCGCGGTGTCGCTGCCGAACTGGTCGGGCGCGACCTTCGCTGATCACTCTGACGCTATCGTCGCTGCGGCCGAGTCGGCCGGAGACATCACCGTGGTCGCCCAGTCAATGGGTGCCTTCAGTGCACCTCTGGCCTGTGAGCGGTTGCCAGTCTCCGAACTCGTGCTGCTGAATGCAATGATCCCGAAGCCTGGTGAGACCGCAGGCGAGTGGTGGGCCAATACCGGTCAGGCCGAAGCCATGCGAAGCAACGACGTGCGTGAGGGCCGCGACCCTGACGCCGGCTTCGATGCGGAGACACACTTCCTGCACGACGTGCCGACTGAGGTGCTGGCACTTCTGACGTCGTCCGGCGATGAGGAGCCAGCGGCTTCCTTGTTCGAGACTGGTTTCGCGTTGGAACGCTGGCCAGATGTCCCAACTACTGTCCTCGCGGGCCGCGACGATCGGTTCTTCCCCTACGAATTCCAGCGTCGGTTAGCTCGAGAGCGGCTCGCCCTGGAAGCCGAACCGCTCCCTGGCGGTCATCTGCTTGCCCTCAGCCAGCCTGACGCGCTGGTCGCCCGGCTGCTACGCGATCTCTAGTGCCCTGGAAGGGAAATCTCTTGGCGCTTCGCGGCGCCGAAACTTCCCTTCCAGGGCACTAGGGATTGCCGAGCGAACTGGACTCGCTGATCTGATAGTTCGCCGTGAAGTGCTTCGCCGTAGTAATCCACTCTTCGCCTCTCGGTCCCCGGATGACCCAATCGCCCTCCGAAGCTGTTTGCTGACCCTCGAGTGAGTTGATCACCTCGCCGGCCGCCGCAGGACGCGCCGTCGCGCGACCGGTGCGCCGCCACCTGTCACCAGCGACGTGCTGGTAGCTCCGGACAAAGATGCCTGGCGCCACCGACCATGATCGACCTGCGTCATTGGTGACCTGCCAATCGCCGGCTTCGGCCTGCATGGCCTCGCCCGACTCGTTCGTCCAGTTCCACGGAGCGTCGCGACGTACGGCAGCTACCTCGCCGTGCCGGATGACCTCGACCCACCCCCCTGCAGAGCCAGCATCTCCTTCTGCGCCTGATGGGCGCAGCACTGTCGAGCGATAGCCGAGCCGGTTCAAGATCCTCAGCGCATTGGCCACACCCTCTCGCGTCTTGTCCTGGTCGGCCGGCGTGAGCTCGCTCCAAGGACGCAGTGATGGATGGATGCGCCGATGATCATCACGCTTGGCGCCGTAGCGCCAGCCGTTGTCCTCTAAGTGCTTCATCCACGACATATGCTCCATCTCGGCCATGGTGTTCAGTTCCGCCGCAGAAACCTCCGCTGAGGTCACCAGGCCGTCAGACCTCCCGCCACTGACGACTGGGCCCCAGGAGCGCCCCAGCGATTCAGCAGCTGCCAGCGCGGTGGTGACCTGGCGGATGTTGCTCTCTTTGAGGAATGGATCCAGTTGCTCCCATGCCCGATGGGACGGTTTGCTGGGATCCAGCTGCCGGTGCTGCCGGGTGATCAACCGGTACTGCTCGTGCACCACCCGCGCCGCTCGCTCCCAGTTGTCCACCGGAAGCGAGCTCGGTGCCTCCAAGGTGAGTCCGAATGGGTAGAGCAGCTCCATGATCGGCTGATCCGCGACGCCGCTCGTCGTCGCGCTCCAATGGAAGATCGTCCATGTCGGATTGAGGGCCGCCAGATAGGTAGCCTGATGCGTACCGGTCACGGCCGGATCGTCGGCCAAGATCAGCACCGGATGTTGATCACGTCGCAAGGTTGCCCGCAGGTTCTCCGAGGTCGGCAGAGATCCGACCACCGAGAGCAGGCCTACATCACTGCTATTCCCGAAACGCTCCTGACGGAGCCGATGCTGCTCTCGAAGCGTCTCGGCCTGCGGTCCATACAAGATCAAATCTGCAAGCCCCAGGTGTGGCGCAGCCAGCAGCGCATCACCCTCCCGCTCTCGCTGGGCCAGTTCCGCACAGACGGCAAGGGCCAACGCAGAACTTCCCACAATGACAAGACGATCAAAACTGCTTTCGAGGTTGGGATCGACGATTCGATCCAAGATCAATTCAGCGGTGACCTCGTAGACGCTGAGCGCGTCACTGATCCAACGGACCGAGGATTCTGAACCCGGCGTCCGGTAGGCGTTGGTACGACGCCAGTACTCGGCCTGCCACGGATCGTCGATCCGGACGATCATCCGCGGCGCCATATTCACCCGTGCCGGCCTGCTGGAGTCGGCGACCTCCCGCAGCTGAGCAGCCCAGCGCAGGTTCTCTGCGACGTCGGGTGCGACTGCGTAGCAGGATCGCACCTTGAACCTTCCCCGCGTAGTCAGCAGCGAGCGAAGGGCCCCAAGATTCGTTACGTCGCAGACCGCGACCCGAGCACCGAGATTGCGAACACTCTTGATCAAGGTGTTGCCCGGGTCGCTCACCAGAACGGTGAGCGTTGTGTCTGCCTCACGTTCAGTGCTGAGCCTGCGAACCAACGGCATGGCATCTTTGGTCAGCCCGACCAGCACCACAAGTGAGCGGCTCAGTCGCACCAGGATTCGGTCACTTTGCGCCCGAAAGATCGAGGCGACGATCCCGAACGCGGCAATGACCAACAGCAGTGGTCCGAGCAATCGTGGCAGTTGCAGCGCGAGCGGAGCAGGACGTGCCTCGGGCCCGACAGAGCATTCTTGAATGTTGCCGACGAGCAGATTCAGGGCGAAGGTGAGAGGCGTCCAGAATCTGCTTTCCTCTGCAGTCGATGGGCAACCCCAGTAGGCCACCAGGCCGATCGAGACCACGGTCGCCGCGAGCACGCCGGTCACCAGCACCGAGAAGTTGCGGACGTCGCGCCGCCGCGGCCAGTAGTAGGTCAGGAACGCAGCGGTGCCGAGTGCGACTTGGACCAAGATCGGCCACCAAGCCCTCGGGTCGACATACGCACCGAGGCCGAGCGCCTGGACAACTCCTTCATCGACGACAGATACGGCAAAGACGACCAGGCTCAAGACGTAGAGGGCGAGCAGTATCCACGAGGCCACATTCCAGCGGCGGAGCGAGTCTGGATAGGTCGACGTCGCGGACACGTTACTAGTGTCGTGCATTCGAGGTCGCTGACATATGCGCCGCCCAGGCGGCGCCCCGCTGCGTTCTCGTCGTCGCCCATAGAACACCGCTATGGACTCCTCTCGGCCTTGCGTGTCGACGCCGCGCGTCGCCTCAGGGATTCGATGCACTAGGCCTGAGGGGAGACTTCGTCGATCTCTTGCGCTTTGGCTTCGCGCGCGGCCGCCTCTTTCGCGGCGGGCGCGTACAGGTCCACGTACTCCTGACCGGAGAGCTCCATGATCGCGTACATGATCTCGTCGGTGATCGACCGCAAGATAAAGCGATCTTCGCTCATACCCTGATAACGCGAGAAATCCAAGGCCTGGCCGAACTTCACCGTGGGACTGACGATCTTGGTAATGATCTTGCCTGGAGGGGCGATGATGTCGGTGCCAATGATTGCGGATGGAATGACCGGCGCCCCAGACAGCAGCGCCAGCCGTGCGACCCCAGTCCGTCCTTTGTAGAGTCGCCCGTCGTGGCTGCGCGTGCCCTCGGGGTAGATGCCGAACAACTCGCCCCGCTGCAGCACTTTGAGCCCAGCTCGGAGAGCTCCCTCGCTTGCCCGGCCCCCCGAACGATCGATCGGTACTTGCCCGGTGCCGGCGAAGAAGCGCTTCTGGGCCCAGCCCTTGATGCCGGCCCGAGTGAAGTAGTCCGACTTTGCGACGAAGGTGATGCGACGGTCCAGCGCAAGCGGCGTGAACAACCAGTCAGCAAAGGAAAGATGGTTACTGGCGATGATCGCCGCACCTTTGTCCGGTACGTTCTCTGCGCCCTCGTGGATCGGCCGAAAGATCTTGGTAATCGCGGGGCCGAGCAAGACGTTCTTCAAGGTCCAGTACACAGCTCGGCCAGCACCGGAGCCTGACTCGATCGCGACCCTTCCGTCTGCATCGACTGAAACCAGGTCATCGCTCAGAGCTTGACGCTGGGGAGGGCGGTCCACGGCCGGACCCTTACTCACGCGCTCACGTCCGTATTGGATTGCTCCGAGACGGGCGGAACCTCGAGGCGGGGCACCGGAACAGGAACGGGCGGCACCGGCCGTCCGGCACCCGGACGGTGACCGGCGCTTGCCGGGAGAGCCTTGCCCGCCTCAAGAGCAGCCTTCGCCACGCTGCCATACACATCCACGTATTCCTGGCCGGACAGCTCCATAACGGCGTTCATGATCTCGTCGGTGATCCAGCGCAAGACGTCGCGGTCATTGCCGGCCCGTGCGTAGGGACTGAAGTCCATCGGTGCACCGATCCTGATCTTGGGTCGGCGCATCGTGGGTATGCTGAAGAAGCGCGACGGGACGAGCTGAGTGTTGATCATGGCAACCGGAATGACCGGTACGCCGGCCTGCAATACGAGCCGTGCGACGCCGGTTTTGCCCTTGTACAGGCGGCCGTCCGGGGACCGTGTGCCTTCGGGATAAATGCCCAGCAGATGCCCTTTACGCAAGACCTCGAGCACGTTTTCCATGCCGCTGGCGCTGGCCCGGCCACCCGAGCGATCCATCGGGCGTTGACCGACCATGGTGAGGAACCAACTCAGAAGCCTGCCCTTGAGGCCTCGGCCGTGAAACAGTTCGATCTTGGCCGGAAAGGTGACGCGCCGCCTGATCATTGATGGCAACAGGAAGGTGTCGCCTGCGGAGATGTGGTTGCTGACCAGGATTGCCGCACCTGAGGTCGGAATGTTCTCAGCTCCGCTCACCGAGGGTCTGAAGAGCAACCTGCACAGTGGCGCGAACGCCACATACTTGAAGACCCAATAGAGCAAGACCGACCTCCGCTTCGACCCCATCGTAGGGCGAAATAACACTAGCGGCGGCTCAGAGGATCTGGATCTAGTGCCCTGGGACCCAAGTCTCTTTACGCTTCGCGCCACCCAGGCACGCACCTCGCGGCGTTCTCCTCAGTCGACATACGACCCGGTATCCCTCCCTCGTCGGCATTGCGATGCACGCACCTGAACGACGCCAAGCGCAAAGGAACCTGGATTCCACGACACTAGCTTTCGTGGTGCTGGGACAACGTGCCACGCTTCAGTCGTGGTCTCCCTCGCGGCGCCCCCGTCCGGCTCGGCCAGCGGCCGGCTGAAACGTGTCACGCACTCACCGCCCGTTGCCGCGGTCGTGCAGCCAGAGGCGCAACCGTACGCGGGCGGCGATGGTCCCACGGGCGTCCTGCTTTGCCACGGCTTCACCGGCTCTCCAAAGTCGATGATCGGTTGGGCAAAGCATCTCGAGGCCGCCGGGCTCCGCGTACTGCTACCTCGGCTGCCCGGCCACGGCACCAGCTGGCAGGAGCTCAATGAGACGGCGTGGATGGATTGGTACGCCTGCGTCGATGACGCCTTCGCGGCTCTCCACGCCCACTGTGATCAGGTGTTCATCGCTGGCTTGTCGATGGGCGGAGGGCTGGCGCTCCGGCTGGCCGAACGGCACGGCCATCTGGTCTCCGGCCTGGCGCTGGTCAATCCAGTGATCAACATCAGCGATCCGCGGATGCGCGTGTTGCCGATCTTGAGGCTAGCGGTGCCGTCACTGGCAGGCATCGTGAATGACATTGCCAAGCCCGGTCAGGACGAGTGCGGCTACGACAGACTGCCGCTGCCGGCGCTCTACTCTCAGACCTTCCTCTGGGCCGACATACGCCGCAACCTCAATCGCGTGGATCAGCCGCTCCTGATCTATCGGTCACTTCACGATCATGTAGTCGATGGCTCCTCGGTGAACTTGATCAAGGCCGGCGTGAGATCCGAGGATCAGACCTACGTCGAGTTGCGGCGTAGTTACCATGTAGCCACCCTCGACTACGAAGCGGAGCAGATCTTCGAGGGAAGCCTCGGGTTCTTCCGCCGACTCACGAAGGAGGCCGATGGCACTGCCGAGTGAGGATGACCGGGACGCGATCGATCGCGCTTTTGCCGAGTTGGTCGCTGGCTACCATCTGACCGCGGATCAGCCCGGTCCGGGCACAGAGACCTCCGATGAGACCGCCGCACTCGCCGACGGCCTCACTTCCTCCGCGCCGGATGCCGCCGACGGCGCAACGAGGTGGGCCGCTGATCACCCCCTCTTCGGCTTCCCCGATCGGCCGGCGGACGCTGCGCCGTCCCGCAACGAAGAGCCAACCGAGGAACACTTCGTACCGGAGCCGCTGCCGCCTATCCAGCGGCCTGGCATACCGGCCCTTCTCGGCTGGTTGGGCATTGGCTACGCGATCATCATCGTCCTGGCAGCGACCTTCGGCTTGCGCTTTCCCGTCTGGGCCGGCTGGATCGCCGTCGGCAGCTTTGTCGGCGGATTTGGCATCTTGATGACCCGGCTCCCCCGGGAGCGACCGCCTGGCTCAGGTGATGGAGCGGTGCTTTAGCTCCGCCCTGCGTTGCCGTGGTTTCCTCGTCCGCCGCTTGCGGCGCCGAGGCCAGAAGCCGAACTGCGCCGACTCGGGCGGCTCGATCATGGCGTGCCGTGCGAGATCGGCCGCACCAATCAATCCCGCGTCGTTGCGAAAGTGGGCGAGCACCAGCCTGGCCTCCTCGCGAAAGCCGCGGCCGGTCAACGTATGGCTGAAAGCCCGCTGGGCAGGCGACAGTAAAAGATCGCCCGCAGCGCTCACTCCCCCACCGATCACGACAACTTCTGGATCCAGTGCTGCCGCGATATCCGCGATCCCTCGACCAAGCCAGGTCCCGACATCAGCCAGTAGCTCCACGGAGGTGGGCTCGCCGTGAATCGCCGCGGCAGTCACATCCTCCCCGGTGATCTTGTCCGGATCGCCGCCCACGATCTCCAAGATCCGCTGAGCAGTCGGTGAATTGGTGCGGGCGAGCGCCTGAGCGTCGCGAGCCAGGGCATTCCCTGACGCATATTGCTCCCAGCAGCCGCGGTTCCCACACTCGCACCAGTGACCGTGCGGCACCGAGATCATGTGGCCCCATTCCCCGGCCATGCCGTACGACCCGCGAAAAAGCCTGCCACCAATCACCAGACCGCCACCGATGCCGGTACCCAACGTGATGCAGACCATCACCGAAGAGCCACGACCTGCCCCATAGCGGTATTCCGCCCAGGCGGCGGCGTTCGCGTCATTGTCGACGATCAGTGGCAGCTCGATGCGCCCGCTGAGCCGTGCCTTGAGGGGTTCGGATCGCCAGGCAAGATGCGGGGAGAACCGAACCACCGCTTGGTCGTTGTCCACCCAGCCCGCGGCGCCAATGCCTACCGCCTCGACCTGATGCCGCTGACGCAGTTGCTGGACGGCCCGCACGATTGCATCCTCGGCAGCTTGCGGGCTATGTGATGGCGTCGGCTCCTGCCAGCGATCGAGGATGCGGCCGTCCTCGTCGACTACGCCTGCCGCCACCTTGGTGCCGCCAATATCGACACCGATGGCCAGCGGCGGCGGCGCCGTCATCCGGGCCATGCTCCGACGGGTCGTCGTCCCTTGGGCGGTCAGCCTTCGACCCTATTCTTGAGGCCCTTGAGCGCACTGTCGATGATCGTCTTCTCCGCCCTGCGCTTGAACATCGAGATCATGGGCATATTGATGTCGACGGTCAACGTGTAGGTCACCATGGTCCCGGCGCCGTTGGGCTTCAGCACGTACGAACCGTTCATGGCTTTCAGCAGGTTGCCCTCGATGAGAGTCCAGCTCACCGCGCGCGGCTTCCAGTCATAGGCCAAGACATAGTCGTCCTTGACCAAGGTGTGATCAAGGACCATTCGGACAGTCTTCGGCTTCCCGGCTGCAGAAGTGAGCACCTCAGCGCTCTTCATCGAGTCGACCCATATCGGGTAATGATCGAAGTCGGCGATGACCGCCATCACCTCATCGGGCTTTGCCGCGATGTTGATGCTGGCGCTCGTCTGATCCGCCACAAGCCTTAGCGTACGCGCGCGGCGGGAGGTCAGAGCTCAAGCGCGAAGCGCAGCGTCGCTCGAGCCACGTCGCTGCCGAAATGTTGCGACACATGACCGCGGCCCCGCTTGCCCATGTCCCGCGCCAGGGCCGGATCGTCCAGAAGTTGATCGATTCGCGCCGCCAACAGCCGATGATCATGTGAGGGAACGAGGAAGCCAGTTTCGCCATCGCGGATCGTCTCGGGTGCACCGCCGGAGTCACCAATGATCACCGGCAATCCACAAGCCGCTGCCTCGAGTGCAGCAAGGCATAGCCCCTCAGGATTGAGCCCCGCCAGGCGGGTGCGCACTGGAAGGGCAAAGACGTCGGCCCGCTGCAGGTGAGTGATCACCTCAGCGCGTGGCACCGCCCCGACGATCCGTACCGAACCTGACAGCCGGAGCTTGTGTACGCCGCGCTCGAGCCGGCTCCGTAGCGGGCCATCGCCAACGATGATCAGCTCGCGGGCAGCTCCGCTGCGCCTTGCCCGATCGATCACGGTTCGCCAGGCCCGCAATAGTGTCGTCATCCCCTTCTGTGGAATCAGCCGAGCGACGCTGATGCAGCGAGCACCCACTCGACCGTCGGCTCGCTGCGACGGTCTAAAACGCTCGATGTCAACGGGCGGTGCTAGCCGCAACAGCAGGCGCCGGGCGGCCGGGCTGAGAGCGCCACCGATGCGACGTTCGGTATAGGCCGAGATGACCGTAAGGTGATCACAGCTGTCACCGATCTGGTGGAGCAGCTGGCGTGCTGCTGGCAGCATTGCCCACCAGGTCTCGTGGCCGTGCGTGAGACCAAGAATCTGGCGGGCGCCGGCGCGACGCAGTGACGGAGCCAGCAGACCAAGGGGCGCCGCGGCACCGAAGATCACCCGTGTCGCACCGGAGGCCCGGAGCAGGGCAACGGCTCGAGCCGCGACACGTGGCGTCGGCAGCAGCAACGGCCCGTCGCGGATGACCCGAAAGGGGCGGTCAAGGTCTGAGGCCGCCGCCCCGGCAGACCCCGATGCGTACACCACGACATCATGATCAAGAAGCGTGCAAACCTCGCTCACGAATGACTCGATGCCACCGATTCGTGGTGGGAAGTCATTCGTAATGATCAAGGTCGAAGGCATAAGTCAATAGCGCGCGAGCTGATCGAGATACTCCCGCCATTGGGTGGTCAGCGCGCTACCACTGAGTCCGAGGGTGGCTCGGCTCGCGTCGTCCAGGGTCCGTCCGTCGTCGAGTTGGGCGTAGAAACGGGCTAGCTGAGCTTCGGAATACTGGTCAGCGATAAAGCGGCACGCGAGCCAGGCTTCGGCGTAAGCCAAGTGGAGATTGCGGGCACCGGCCCGGAATTCTCGGTCAGCGGGGAAAGAGGAGGGTGCCCCGTCGCTGCGCACTCCGATCAGCACCGCGTCAGTACCCTCGCTTCGCTGGCCCGGATGCGCTCGTAACGCCACCCACTCGGCGAGCCCTTCCTCCGCCCAGATCGGCGCAGGCGAGTCGAGTGACCGGGTGGCCACATGAACCATCTCGTGCTCCAGCACCGCCTGCAATGCGCCCGAGGTGAGCTGTGCCGCCTTCGGGTTGGCCACAATCCGGATCCCCGCGCCCCCGGCGCCCGCGTGGTGCGTCACGGCGGCAATAGAGGTGTAATTACCTGCCGGCTTGCCCAGCACAGACTCGAAATCGCGCTGTGTCGCGGGCACCTCGATGACAACGCTGCCGTTCCACGGGATTCCGAGACCGGCCGGCAGTTGCTCTCGCACGTTGCCGAGCGCAGCCGCGGCGAGGTTCGTCCAGCGATCAAGGGACTGGCCCGAGCCAGCCAGTACGGTGACCCCGCCGCGCTCGCGGGCCGAGAGCGGGCCTAGCCACCAGCTCGGCTGCTGGTCGTTGCCGTCAGTGCCGGATGGTGCATCGTTCGTGCCGGCGAGCTTGACCTCGCCGCCGGCCCCGAGAAAGGTCAACCAGATCAGGTGCTCAACCTCTGTGCCATCACCGGGAAGCCGCCACGTCACCAGCCCGCGCTGAGCCCAAGCGCCCGGACCGAGGACCTTCTGCCGAGCATCGGTGAGCGCGAACTCTGTCGGTTCCAGACGTATCTGAAGCCTGGTCAAGGGCAAGGTGCTCAAGTTGTCGTAGAGCAGCCTGGCGCGATCATGAAAGGCCGGATCTTGATCACTGACCAGCCGATAGAAGCCAGCGCGGTCGCCGGCACGAGCCGTTTTGACCAGGGCATCAACGGTTGCCCTCGTCAGGCCAAGGCGGGAATTATTGGGCGCCGCAGATCCCGCAGCTGGTGGCGTAGGAACAGGCTCGACAGCTGAGGCGGAGCAGCCGAACAGCGCCAGCAACACGGCCACCGCAGCCAACCGTCGCACAGCGATCCTGCTGCGGGTGGCTGACACAGAAGGCAGCGTATGCGGGCTCGGCTTGGAACGTCGGGAAATCGCCACGCAACCGCAACGACAGCTCCGGATCAGCCCGGTCGGCGTGCTCCTGCGTAGGGCATGTAGGACATCTTGATGTACTCCACGGACTTGCCGGGATGTGGCGCGTGGATGACGCGGCCGCCTCCGGCGTAGATGCCCACATGGCTGATGCCGCTGTAGAAGAAGACCAGATCGCCGAGTTGCAGATCGGACTCTGGCTACCGACCTACCCCTGTTGTACTGCTGTCCGGACGAGTGAGGCAGGCTAACCCCGACGGAGCCCCAAGCTTTCATTGTCAAGCCTGAGCAGTCCCAGGAGCTGGGCCCGTCGGCATTGCGAACGTACGGCTCTCCGAGCTGTGCCTTCGCAAATGCCAGCGCTCTGACGCCCTTGCTGCTGCCGCTGATTGGGCCGCGGGCGGCGTCTCGTGAGGCCGCAGCTCCGGCTGCATTGGCCCGCGCAGCCGCTCTCTTCTGCTCATCGGAAAGCCGTTGCCGCTGGGTCGCGCTGAGCTTGTTCAGCACCTTCCTGGCCTCGGCAATCTTCTTGTCCGAGGCGTCCTTGAGGGACTTGAGCTGCTTTTCCTTCTCGGCGAGAGTGGCGAGGTCCGTCTCGGAGGAATGCTCGAGTGCTGTGAGGTTGGCCTGCGCCTGTTGGTAGTCCTGCAGGATTGAGTTCTGATTCTCACTGACCTTCTGAACGGTCGAGATCTGACTCAAAAACCCATCGGTGTCCGGGGTCACGATGAGCTGGGCGGCGGTGTCGAGGCTGCGGTTTTGAAACTGAGCGAGTGCGACCTGGCCGACCTGAAGCCTCATCCGGGCTACTTTGTCGGTCTGGGTTTGGACGTCGGCCTGCTTGAGGCGTAGTTGGGCGCGACCCTGCTTGATTTGCTCAACAACGCCTGAGTACTGCTGGTCGATCGCACCGGCGTCAGTCTGCAACTGGGCGACCAACGCTTTCGCCTCCGCCACCGTGACTGGTGGCGTCGCCGCGGCGGGGACGCTGGTGGGAATCAGGAACAGTGCCGTCAGAGCCACCGAGACCAGCCCGAGCGCGACGACGCGTGCCCGACGGAGTATCTGTGCCTGACGAAAGATGGATGTAGCGCGGTTGGTTTTCAGTGCGCGTGAAATCACGCGCGCAGTAACATTCACAGTTCCCCGACTCCTGCGTTCCCCGATCCTGCGCGCAGCTCCCCGAAGGTGCCGACCCAGGCCTCCCCAGGCCTGAGCACAGCTGAGAGCTGTGATGGACGTGCCTACTGCGCGGTGGATGACCCGTTCGTGACTCTTTGATGTGCCGTGCTCACCGAGCAGTCGTTGACACATTAGGTCACGATTAGATCACTGGCAATTAGGATCGCCGATATTTGGTCGACGAGATTTTGTCAACGATAGGAGTGAGCGAGTCGTTACGCGTAGTCCTGCCAGTCCAGCCGCGGCTGGACGCTGTGAACCGGCCGGGCCCCTTGGATAAGTCGCAGCGGCGGCACTAGGCCCGGAATTCGCCAGCGCCTCGAGCGCCGCCTGCTCGTCTTGGTCCAGATCAACGACACCACCAGACGCGCCGAGGAGCACCGTCACGACGCAGTCGCTGCAGGCTGCTCCTCTGGCGATGCAGGTGCCGCAATCTACGTGCAACACATCCATCCTGATTCCTTCCGCATCAACCTGCATTCGGTGCTGATTAAGTGCTGCTTAGTGCTGTTGCTGTGCTGCTGCTGTCGAGCCAACTGCTTCGTGCTGGCGCGGTGCCCGGGGGTTTGAATCGCCATACGGACCCCGGTAGTCGTAGCCTTTCGCGCAGCACTGACACTTTCTTGGTGCCAAACCCTTCTCGCGAGGTGTACTCACACGGTCACCACGACTCAGTCCTGCGATCGCACGGCTGGCGGACTGCGGAGAATTCCGCGGCGTACCTCCTCCCCTGGCTGAAACCGGGCGACAGGGTGCTGGACGTCGGCGTCGGTCCGGGAACGATCACAGTTGATCTCGCCAAACGGCTGGCCAACGGCTCGGTGGTCGGCATTGACTCCGCGCCGGCTGCGGTCGCGGCGACGCAGCTGCTGGCGACTGAGCACGGGGTCGACAACCTCCGGGTCTCGCTCGGCGATGTCTACGCGATGCAGTTTCCAGATAAATCGTTCGACGTCATTCACGCTCATCAAGTTCTGCAGCATCTCAGCGATCCGATCGCGGCACTCCGCGAGATGCGCCGAGTCTGCGCGCCGGGTGGCTTGGTTGCCGTACGAGATGCCGATTACGCAGCAATGACCTGGTATCCGCCGAGTGCGGCACTGACTCGCTGGCTCGAGCTCTATCGCCTCGTGACAACCAGTAACGGGGGCGAACCGGACGCCGGCCGTCGGCTGCTCAGCTGGGCGTCTGCGGCGGGTTTCGGTGATGTCGCGGCCTCGGCCAGCGCCTGGTGCTTCGCGACGTCGTCAGATCTCGCCTGGTGGTCGGAGACCTGGGCCGAGCGGCTGCGCCAGTCCGATCTGGGTCGACAGGCCGAGGCAGGCGGGCTCTCCGACGCCACGGAATTGGCCCGAATAGCTCAGGGCTGGCTCGATTGGGGACGGCTGCCCAACGCCTGGTTTGCCGTTCTGCACGGAGAGATACTGGGCCGCCGCTGACCGTCTCGCGGGGCAACTCTCCATTCGCTCCAGGGAACAACTTCAAGTAAGTTAGGGGCCCTAGGGGACTCTCTTGGGGGGAATGTGGTACAAGCACGACGGGCGAAAGTCCGGCCAGCGCGCGTCATCATCCCGTTGGCAGTGGCTGCAGCACTCCTGGTGGGCGGGTCATTCGCAGCGTGGAAGTTCTGGCCCACAGCGACAACTGCGGATCCACAAGCTCAATCCAGCACGACGGCGGCTGAGTCGCAAGCTCCAAGCACAGCAGTGTCCACTCCCTCGTCGTCTGCGGACGCGTCCAGCTCTGCCCAGCCTGCGAGCGCAGCGGCCAAAAAGGCCCTCAAGACATGCCAGCAGAAGGTCAGCGCGGCAGATGAGGTGATGAGGGCAGGAAGTATCGGCGTGCGGCACTGGGCCGCTCATGTCCAAGCTCAAGCCGACAACCTCGACGGCAAGATATCAATCACGGATATGAGGGGCCAGTTCAAGAAGACCAGGCTCAAGGGCCCCGGTGATATCCAGCGCTACAACGACGCTCTAGCGACCTACGATGACATCAAAGGCTCGTGCGCGAAGGTCAGCGACGCGGACAGCGTCGTGGCAGCCTCACTGGCAAAGTGTCAGAAGCGGAGCAAGGCTCAAAAGCCCGTTATGGCGGCCACCGCCGATGGCATGAGGGACTGGAAGAATCACCAAAAGCTGATGCAGGCGAACAAAGATCATCAGGCGGGCAGCCCATCACAGGCACAGACTGCCTGGCTGAAGCAATACCGGGCGGCGTTCAAGAACCTCGATGAGTTCAAGAAGGCAACTGCCAAGTTCAAAGCACCTCATTGCTGACGGACCAATCAGCTCGTGCGAACCGATCTTGGTCCGAACGGACCTAGTGTGCAACTAACGGCATTGAACGACGGCGTGGCGTCGGAGACTGTCGGAGTCGATCTCTAGTGTCGCTGCCGTGGCGCTGCAAGCCTCCTTTGATGATCTTGGGACGCATCTGTCCCAGGTGACGTTCTGCGTTGTCGATCTAGAAACCACTGGCGGCGCCGAGACGGACATGATCACCGAGGTCGGCGCTGTCAAAGTACGCGGCGGTGAGGTGCTGGGTGAGTTTCAGACCCTGGTCAATCCGAAAGCTCACATCCCGCCGCTCATTGCCGTGCTGACCGGCATCACGAACCAGATGGTGGCCAACGCCCCCGGACTGGGCCATGTCCTGCCCTCATTCCTGGCTTTTGCGCACGGAACCGTGCTCGTTGCTCACAACGCACCGTTCGATGTCGGTTTCCTGAGACGTGCCTGCGAGGCATGCGACTATCCGTTCCCACGCTGGCCGGTGGTCGACACCGCTGCCCTGGCCCGACAGATCCTGCTCCGCGACGAGGTGCCGAACTGCAGGCTCGCGACATTGGCTCGACACTTTCACACAACCATCACGCCGAACCACCGTGCGCTCACCGATGCCGAGGCAACAGTTGAGGTGCTCCATGGTCTGCTCGAACGGGTCGGCAATCTTGGCGTACACACCATCGAGGATTTGGCCGAGTTCAGCCGGAAGGTGTCACCGCAGCGGCGGGCCAAGCGCACCTGGGCTGCCTCCCTGCCGGCAGTGCCCGGGATCTATCTCTTCGTCGCCGAGCACGGCGAGCAGCGCCACATTCTCTATGTCGGCAAGTCCAAGAACATTCGGGCTAGGGTGCGTAACTACTTCACGGCGGCTGAAAAACGGCCGCGGATCGACGAGATGGTCCGGCTGGCTACAGGCGTGGAGGCCGTCCCCTGCATCACCCAGCTGCAGGCGGACGTTACCGAGCTGCGGCTGATCGGCAGCAGCGCACCGCGCTACAACCGTCGCTCCAAGTTCCCCGAACGCACCCAGTGGATCAAGATCACTGACGAGCCTTTCCCCCGGTTGTCGATGGTCCGCGTCGTCCGCGATGACGGTGCCACCTATTTCGGGCCGTTCACGCGCCGTAAGTCGGCCGAGGACGTGACACTGGCGATCTATGACGGCTTCCCGATCCGGCAGTGCACGCCGCGGCTGAGCAGCACCGCACTGATCTCTGCCTGTGCCCTCGCCGGCATCGGCCGCTGCGCGGCGCCGTGTGACGGCACCATCTCCCGGGACGGTTACCGCGAGATCGTCGAAGCGGTACGCGACGCCTTGTCGCTGGACGCGCGGCCCGCGGTGCTCAGCGTCCAGGCCCGGCTACAGCGGCTGATCAGTCAGCAACGATTCGAGGAAGCGGCAATCATCCGACGGCGACTGGAAGCGCTGACCCGTACGGCTGCCCGCTTCCACCGCATTCGCAGCCTCGCTGCCTGCGCTGAGATCGTCGCCGCACGGAAGGTGGACCTCGACTGGGAAATCCACGTGATCCGTTACGGCCGGCTCGCCGGCGCCGGGCTGGCGACTCCTCGCGAGGTCCCACAAGCGGTCGCGCGTGCCGTACGCCTCACCTCCGAAACCGTCTCCAAGCCGCCGGATCCGTTGCCGGCGGCCGGCATCGAGGAGACCGAGCGAATCGCGGACTGGCTCGAGCAGCCCGGCATCCGATTGATCGACATCACCGGCGACTGGATGTGGCCGCTGCATGCAGTACTTGATCATGAAGCGCTGGTGCAGTATGCGCTGGGTGGTGTGGCTGCGGGTAGCGGCGGCGGATCTTCAGCGGATCGTGCGGCGCCGGGTTGAGCCAGCGCCGCTGTCCTGGACGAATTAGCGAGCAGGCACGCTTTTCGTCTGCGAGAGAGTGAGGAAGGCAGAGGCTCACAAGCGCCAGCCTCAGCGCGGAGCGCGCGATGCACACTGACTGAGCAGACACGCTTCTCGTCGGAGAGCGACAACCAAATAGGCGACTTCCCGCAGCGAGCGGAAGCGAGCAAACAAACACCGGATCGCGCGCTGCCGTGCTGAGGAGGAACGAGCTGACACGCTTTATCGTCTGCGAGTGACGACGAAGTAGGCAGCTCCCCAGCGCGATCCGCAGCGAGCGGAAGCGAGCAACTCAAGATTAGGATGACGCCATGGTCACTGCGATCGTCTTCGTGAACGCCGAGGTAGCGCGTATCCCAGAAGTAGCGGAGCAAATTGCCGCTCTCAGCGGGGTCAGCGAGGTCTACTCCGTGACCGGAACGATCGATCTGATTGCGATGATCAGGGTTGCGAACCATGATCAAATAGCTGAGGTCGTCGCCGACAAGCTCAACAAGGTGCCGGGTGTGATGAGCACGGAGACGCACATCGCCTTCCGTGCTTATTCGGCCCACGATCTTGAGGCGGCGTTCTCCCTTGGTGGTTAGCGACCAGCAAGCCCCGACTGGTGAGCGCGTTGCCCGGGTATCCACCACCACGTTGATGATCGCAACAGTGCTGATGCTCCTGGCACTCGCCGGGGCAGCCATTGCGGCATGGGTGATCACTCGTCAGCCGCCCGAGCAGCCTCTGCAGGTGCCCTCAGTATCGCAAGCACGCCTATTTTGAGCTGCTCGCGCAATCGCGCTTGGCGTCCGCCTACTTCGTTGTCGCTCGCAGAGGAAAGAACGCCTTCGCTCACGCCGAGTCACACGATCATCAACTTCGCAAAGACACCGACTAGACAAAGCGTGAGCACTCCGAGTAGCCCGACGACCTGAACCGTGTTCCGATTGCGCCGGGGCGCGTACGCCAACACCAATCCGACCAGGGCGCCGACAACGATCCCGCCGATCAGCATCAGCCAACCGAAGCTGCGGAAACCGATCAAGATGCTGTAGAGGATGAGCAGGACGAACAGTCCGATGTCGGCCCGAACATCCTCCCGCATCTTGTACTTGAAGATCGCATTCGCCGCGAGCAGACCGATGACCGCGGCTGCAGCACCGTACCCGCCGGCCCCAGGCGGGCCGAAAACGAACAGCATCGTGGCGCCACCCAGACCGGCCGCCAAGTAAAGCGCGACGAACCGCCAGGCGCCCAGCTCCGACTCAATTGCACGGCCGGCGATCCAGAGCACCAGTAGGTTCATCAGCAAACCCAAGATCGTTCCCGACGTCAGCGACGCTGTGAAAAGCCGCCAGAACTGACCGAGGTATACGGCCTCATTGCTCATCACCAGCAGTTGATCAAGCAGCCGACCGCTGAGCAGACTGAGCAGCCATTCGACGGCCAGAACGCCCATCATCACCTTGGTGGCGGTTCCGCCGCCTGGCTTCAAGATCGCACCGAACGCTGTCCGCGGAGCTCGGGCGCCGCCCCGCCCAGAGGCAACGCACGAGGGGCACTGAAAACCGACCGATGCCGGGTTCATGCATTCGCCGCAGATTGGTTTATGGCAGCGCTGGCAGGAGATGCCTGTCATCCGCTCCGGATGGCGGTAGCACGGAGCGAAGCCCGGTGGGGAGAAGTCCGGGCCTGCGCCCGGGGACTGGCTCACTCGGAGACGTCACCCGAATCGATCGTCACGGACTTGATGATCACCGGGTTCACCGGGCGATCACCTCGCCCAGTCCGTACCTGGGCGATGTCGTCGACGACATCCCGACTGGGCTGGTCAGCCACCTCGCCGAAGATCGTGTGCTTGCGGTTGAGGTGCGGTTGCGGGCCAACAGTAATGAAGAACTGCGAGCCGTTCGTGCCAGGCCCCGCGTTGGCCATGGCAAGCAGGTAGGGCTTGTTGAAGACAAGATCAGGATGGATTTCGTCTCCGAACTTGTAACCCGGACCTCCGGTGCCAGTCCCGAGTGGACAACCTCCCTGAATCATGAAACCGGTGATCACCCGATGAAAGGTGAGCCCGTCATAGAAGTTGCCTGTTGTCGATGTCCCGGTGCTGGGATCGGTGTACTCCCTGTTGCCGGAGGCGAGGCCCACGAAGTTGTCCACTGTCTTGGGAGCTTGATCGCCGAAGAGCAGCAGAGCGATATCGCCGTGATTGGTATGCAGAGTCGCCGTTTGCTGTGCCACGTCGAGGCACCTTTCTGTCATGATCACCATCGCGATGATCGGCTGGACTTGGTCCGGCAGCCATCCTGTCAGACCAAACAAGAGGGCGATACGGTGGGAAATGCTCCATCCGGGAGTGCTGGGTTTTCATAACGGAGGAAACGTGTCTAAGAGTTCCCGCCGCGCAGAAGCCGCCCGAAAGGAAGTTGTGCCAGCCGCCGAAGACTTTGTGCATTCGGCCGCTGATCGTGTTGGACCGCTGGTCCACACCGCAGCTGATCGAGTAGCGCCGCTCGCGCAGTCCGCCGCCGACCGAGTCGGGCCGCTCGCTGGAGTCGCCGCTGATCGGCTTGGCGCAGCCGCTGACAAGGTATCTCCGCTCGCCCATTCGGCAGCGGATCGGCTGGGACCGTTAGCTCAATCAGCCGCCGTCCGGGTTGGCCCGATTACTCACGACGCTGCCGAACGACTGGCTCCGCTTGCTCACTCGGCCGCTGATCGCATCGCCCCGTTGACGAACCAGGCAATTGACCGGGTGTCGCCGTACGCACAGCAGGCGGTCAGCAAGGTTTCCCCATACGCGCATCAAGCTGCCGAACGGATTGGACCGATGGCAAGCACAGCCAAGCAACAAGGCGCACGAGTCGCCCATGACGCTCTCGAGAAGATCGGCCCGGTCCTCGACGAGGCTCTGGAGAAGGTCAGCCCAGCCGTTGAGGCCGCGCGCGGCAAGGTGTCGGACGACATATTGCCCAAGCTCAGCGAGGTCCTGAGCGCTGCGGCGGGAACGCCGGTTGTCGTCGAGGCAACCAAGCGCGGTAAGGCTGCGGTTGCCGCAGCGAAGGGTGAACTCGAACTACCGAAGGAAAAGAAGAAGGGCCGCTGGGTGATGCGGATCGCCGTCGTCGCGGCGATCGCTGGAGCAGCGGTCTTCGTCATCCGCCGGTTCCTCGGGAGTCGAGACGCCGATTGGCAGGCCGCTCGACCGACCACCCCGTACGCGCCACCTAGGCCAGCTGAGACGTCACACTCAGCCGAGTCGGCTGCGACAGACAGCATCCGCTCCGGTCGTCGATGGGGCGGACGCAGGCGATGATCCGCAGGGCGGCCTGTCCGCGCACCTGGTCAATCTCGAAGCTGACGGCGCAGCTGTGCCGGATCAGCCGGCTGAGGGTGGCGACGTCGAGACACCAGCAGAGACGATCACTGAGATCGAAGAAGCGCTCTTCGAGACCTCGGCCGGCGAGGAGACGCCAACCGAGGCCGTTCCGGAGCCCGAGTTTGCCGAGCCTGTTACGGCCAACGACGCAGCCGAGGTCCCAGTCGAGGCGGATCCAGACGCTGTTTCCGCCACCGAGGCCACCGAGGCACTCGCTGCCGCCATGGCGAGCCCGCGGTACCAGGGTGACGGTGTCTACGTTGGACACGAGCCGCCTGAGGGCTTCACGATCAAGGGGAACGAGCGGTCGATGAAGTACCACGTGCCCGAATCGTCCGGGTACGGTCGCACCATCGCCGAGGTCTGGTTCAACAGCGAGGAGGCTGCCCAGCAAGCCGGGTTCGTCCGCGCCCAGCGCTAGTGCCCTAGCTCTGACTCTCGGCAGCAGTTCGGCCGCTCCCGTTTGCACGATTTCTTGTCGTCGGTCGATCTTCTGCCGGCAAAATCAACCAAAGTTTGCGGCCTCAGTAACATCCGCCCCCTTCGCGACGCCTTCTAGAGATAGAAGGCTTCGATGAAGGGGGCGTTGGCATGGCGGGGCTTGCCGAACGCGAAGGTGCTTGCCGGCACCTGGGTAGACGCACGGCCTTTCCGGGCGCAGTTGCGCTACCTGATGGCCAGTGGCTCACTGAGCGTCGATGACGTAGCTGCCGTTGCTGGGATCTCGCCCCGGTTGGCCGACCGACTGCTGCACGGCCGCGAACGGCCGGCCGTTGCGGCGCATCAGTCCGGATACCGCGCGCCGGCTGATCCAGATTTCCGATCAACAAGTGCGGGCACTGCGGCGGATCATGGTGCCTGCTGCTCCGGCCAGATTGCAGCTACAGCGCCTGCGTTGCGCGGGTTGGGACGATCTTCTGATTGCCGAGCGGGTACGCGTCGCCGCTCCCGAGCTGGTTGAGCTGGCAGCAGGCGCCGATACCTGCTCCTTGCTGCTGACGATTCGATTGACTGCAGCCGCGCGCACCGAGGACAGCGACCGCTGTCGCCGCCGGGCTGCTTGGTTGCCTGATGAAGTCACTAGGATCGCCGGGTGATCGAGCAGGCCGTGGCCACCATTGCCATCGCCCTCACGGTCGCAATAGCTGCCGCGTTATTGGTGCGACCAGTGCTGCGAAGACTCCCCGAGCCGGCTGACGGAGACAACAAGCCGCTCTACCGCGAACTTGGCAGCACCCCGTTTCTGGTCAGTTGCGGTGTGCTCGCGGGCGTTGCAACTTCTCTCAGCTGGCTGAGTCTGCCTCGGTACGCGCAACCGCCCTGGTCTGTGTTAGCGATCTTGGGGGTGTTGCTGGCGGCGATCGACGCACGCACGAGCTGGTTACCCCTACGGCTAACCCAGGCCGCCTGGTTGGCGATGATTGTTGCGTCGTTGCTGGCGGTCGTTCTCGGCGGCGACCTCGGGATTGCACTGAGAGCCGCAGCCGGGGCGGCGATTGCTGGCGGGCTGTATCTGCTGGTGTGGCTGATCTCGCGTGGCAGCTTCGGTTTCGGGGACGTACGGTTCGCTCCTCTGCTTGGAGCGGCAGCCGCCGCCGACTCCTGGGCGCTGCTGTGGTTGACCCTGCTGCTCGGCACCATAGCGGGTGGTCTGGTGGGCTTGGCGCGGCTAGCACGAGGCCGCCGGGGTGCCTTCCCGTACGCACCATCGATGCTGGCTGGTGCTTACGCGGCGTGCGTCGTAGCCCTGCTCACCTGATCATGACTCACATGATCATGAATCACGTGATCATGCTTGGCTGCTCCACGCCAAGCACATAGAGCGCCGCCCGGGCGTAGGCGTTGGCCGGATCAAGCTCGGCTTCGGTGTGATACGCCTTGCCGGGGCCGCTGACCGTAACGACGAAACCGCCGGCCGAGGAGTCCAGCGATAAGAAGTACTCGCCGAGCATCTCGCGTAGTTGATCTTCTCGAGGCAGCCACACCACTCCGTCGGATTCCACCGAGTCGAGCGCCCACTCCACGGTGCCGTTGAAATGGAAGCGCGATTCGCCTCCAGCCACAATGAGCTCGACGACCATGTCACTGACCGTAAACACGGAATCGACAATCTCTGGCCGCGGGATGAAGAACATGTCGCCGTTGGCGGGCTTCCATGCCAGATGCGGGGCCAGCCGCTGGGCAAGATCGCGGGAGATCACGGGTGCAGTATGGCGCGCCGCTCAAGAGCAGTGCCAATAGATCGTGCTCAGCTCAGGTGTCGGCTGAGATCCAGCCCGCGCTTCACGGTGCCGCATAGGCTCGAGGGCGTGACCGCGGCGCCGAGACCTGGGTGGTACCCGGACCCAGCCGGTGCCACGGGCCTCTATCGCTGGTGGGACGGCAGCCATTGGGCTGAAGTAACCAGCGACTCCGTCCACGCACCGCCGCCCATCCCGGTTGAACCCGAGTTGGGACACCTGGGCGTTGCATCGTCGCGCACGGCCTCTCCGCTGCGCGTTGCCACTGCGCTGTCCCTCGGGTTCGCGCTGTTCATCACCGCCTCGATCGGCCTTGGCCTCGTGATCTGGCGGGATCAGCCCGATACCTCGGCACAACGGGTGGCGGGTGGCTCTGCCGGTCGACCAAGCGCCGGCGGTGTCAGCAGCGAGCCCGTGGGTTACCTGGACGAGAGCACCAGGACGGCAACCATCGGCGCGGCTTCACTCACGATGCCCAGCGACCCGTACGTGCTGTCGCCGGATCCCATGACCATTCGCGGTGTGCTCGATGTGCTGTTCTGGGCGAGCGCCCCGGTTCACTCTCGTTACGACGGCCAGCACGATTGGTCATCGGGGGTACTGCTCGGTCGGGTGTCCGAGTCGAGCAGCCACGGTGATCTGGAAACAGAGGGCAGGCTCGCACTACACCGGCTGAGCACCGCAATCTTTGATCAGCATCCGACGCAATTGAAAGGCCTGAGCTGGGACGAGCGGCCCGTCGATGGCCAACCTGGGATGCTTTTCTCGGCCCAGGTGCATTACCGGGTGGATCGGCTGCCGAGCCGCTACGACACGGTCACGGCACTCGTGGTGCAGCTGGACGATGGATCCTTGATCATCGCTGCCAGCTCGGTACCGAACGACGCGAACGCCGATGTCGCCCTCCAGGCCCGCGATGCGCTCCGAACACTCACCATCCGCTAGTGCTATTCCGCTGCGATCCTCGTCGGCTCTGAGTCGGTGTGCTGAGCAGGACCCGAGCGAAGGAGCAGTGCGCCCAGCGCGGCGACCGCGGTGACCGCCGCAGTCAGCATGAACACATTGGCGTACGAGTCGGCCAGTACAGACACCTGGGTGCGCCGGTAGAGCCCGAAAAGCTGCAGCAGGGGCATATGCGCCGCATGGCCGCTCGTACCTTCCAGCAGGTCCGCCCGGCCTTGGGTGAGCTGTGCCTGCTGGGCGGTCGCCATTGCTGTCAAGGCTGCGAGTCCGAGCGCCGCACTGACCCGCTGCACAACGGTATTGATGGCGCTCCCGCTGTTCGTCATCTGTGGGTTGAGCGAGGCAAGGCCTCCGGTCATGATCGACATCATTGCCATTCCGACCCCGGCGGCGCGGATGCACATCCACATGACGACCTCTTCGCGGGTCATGTCGGGATTGATGCTGGCGAGGCCGTAGCTGCCGAACGCGGCCACCAGCAGTCCGGACACGACCAACCACCGCGGGCCGATCTTGTCGTAAAGACGGCCGCTTATCGGCATCAAGACAGCCATAACCAGCGCCTGGGGCAGGAGGAGCAGCCCGGTGTCGAGCGCCTGATATCCCTGTCCCGCCTGCAGGAATAAAGGTATGTAGAACAACGTGGCGAACATCCCGGTCATCATCACGCCCATGATGATCAAAGATGTCGTGTACGCAGCGCTGCGAAAGACCTCGAGGTTGAGCAGTGGATGATCGACTTCGAGCTCAATGGTGACGAACAGAGCCAGCGACAGTAGGCCGCCGACCATCAAGATCAGCACACGGTAGCTGGACCAGCCCCAGGACGCTCCCTCAGAGAAGGCCAACAACAAGGCAACGAGGCCCATGGCCACGGTAATGAAACCCCAGACATCGAATGGCCGGGTCGGCGCGCGAGTGAACTTCGGCAGCGCGACTGCGGCTGCGAGCAGTGCCAGAACTGCCACGGGGACATTGATGTAGAAGACCAGACGCCAACTCACGTATTCGACGAGGTAACCACCAAGCGTGGGGCCGATGGCGGGAGCAAACACGATGCCCAGGCCGTACATCCCCATTGCGGTGCCGATCTTCTGGCGGGGGACGATCCGATACACCATCGTCAGTGTCACAACGGGTAGCAACCCGCCGGGAATCGCCTGGATCACCCGGAAAGCGATCAAGCTGTTAAGGCTCCACGCCAGCCCACATAGCGCTGAGGCGAGGGCGAAGGTCGCCAGCGAGATCATGTAGACGCGATCGAGTCCGAACCGATCCCCTAACCAGGCGCTCGCCGGCACGACCACACCGAGGACCAGGCTGTACGCCGTAGTGATCCACGCAACGTCCGCAGTGCTACCGCCGAAATCGGACTGGATAGTCGCGATGGCGACGTTAACGATGCTCACGTCGAGTATGGACATGAACATTCCGCCGATGAGGACCGCGAGGGGAATGCGCCACCCCGTGGACGGCTGATCCACCTGCTCGGCCCGGCGCGGTTGAGGCGTCGGCGGGGCAGACGGACGCGGCTCAACGAGACGCTGCGCTGCATCGTCGCGGACGGCGGTTACGCCAGGAGCGGTATCGGTACTCATCGACCTACCTACTTAGCGACCTGCGCGGGCCCCAACACAATCAGCATAGGCCGCGGTCAGCTGCCACTGTCGCAGAGCATCCGAGCGAGGCTGCCACGGTCAGTCGCGATGGATTTTGACGGTGACGTTCATACCCGGCACCAGCGGCAGATTCTTCAGATCGTCGATGGTGATCTTGACCGGGATCACCTGGGTGACCTTTTGGAAGTTGCCCGATGTGTTGGACTGCGGAAACAGCGAGAAGACCCCAGCCGCGCCAGCCTTGACCTCGGCCACCCTGCCGGTCAGCTGCTCGCCGGGGAAGGCGTCGACCGAAATGTCGACGGCCCGACCAACCTGCACCTTGTCGATATCCGTCTCTTTCACGCGAGCGGTAACGAAGACGCCGGCGCTGTCGTACGCGATGGCCAGCTGCGTGCCAGCGGTGACAAAAGACCCCTCTACGCCGTTGTCGACCGCCACTGTTCCGTCCGCAGGCGATCGGATCACCATCTGCGGCTGGACATAGCCGCCCTGGATCTGAATCCTCCCGACCGAGGCGTTCTTGTGCAGCTCGGTGCCCTGCTGCCCGCGCCAATCGATCAGGGTGCCCGTTGCCGGTGCGTTGATCGAGATCTGGTTCCCGTCGATCTGGGCGTTGTCGGTGGTGACGTAGTTACTTGTGTTGAAGATGTAGTAGACGACGAATGCCGCTGCAGCAAGCACCGCAAGTACTCCGATGACCAGCAACCTGATCTTGGTCGCGCGTTTCAGCGAGCGCCGGCGTACCGGTGCGCTCGGCGCGGGCTCGGGAGCTGCCGCCTCAGGCTCGCTCGCTGACTCGGTCACCGCGTTTTCTGTCACGGCATCAGCCGCCCGGATTCACAACCACGCGCTGGCCCTCGGAGAGGCCGGACAACACCTCGGTGCGGTCGGGCCCGACAAGCCCAGGTTGGAACGTCACGACGCGCTGCCGGCCGTCCGGGTCTACGACGGTGACGATCGCCGCGTCCCCCTGCCGGTGTACAGCGGAATTGGGCACACTCAACACGTTCTGCCTCTCAGCAGTGATCACCGCTGCACGCGCGGTCTGCCCGTCCCTCAGCCGAGGGTCGACTTCATCAAGGCTCATCGTCACGTAGTAGCTGATCACTCCGGAGATTGCGGTCGCCGATGGTGCGACCGCTACCACGTTACCGCTCTCGGTCAGATCGGGAATGGCGTCGAAGGTCACCGACACCTGTTGGTCGGGTGCGATCTGGGACGCGTCTGATTCCTCGAACGGGACTACGGCCTGGAAGCTCTCGGCGTTCGACAGCACAAGAAACGAAGAACCGCCTGGTCGGGTCGGTGCCGCAGCACCCCCCGTACCCCCGGTTGCGCCGCCGGCAGACGCGGATCCGGGGATCGCAGCGCGGCTCCCGGGCGCCAACGCAGTCGTTGCGCTGGCTGGAGAGAGGTACTCGTCGACCACACCATTGACCGCCGAGATCACCCCATCGACGGGCGCTATGAGCGTGCCGTCGGCGACGTCCTTCTGAGCGGAGCGAACCAGCGCTTCAGCGCCATCGACAAGTGCCAGCTGCTGGTCGATGGCGTGCGGCCGATCGGAGGACGCCGAATTGAGCGCGTTCTGTGCGGCCACCACACTCGTTCGAGAGGTCTCTACTGAGACTTGGCCAGCGGCTGCATCGACCTTCTTCTTCTGCTCTGCCGCTGTCACGGCTGTCTTGGCCGCCTCGACACCCTGCGCGGCCGAGGCCTGCGCGGAGCTTGCCATGGCAACCTGCGCAGCGCAGGCCGCGTTGGCCGCGGAAGCCGTAGAACCCGGAGGGGCTGTGGAGCTCGGAGGAGTTGTAGGGCTCGGAGGGGCTGTAGGGCTCGGAAGGGCCGTGGAGCTCGGGCGGGCCGTGGGTGTTGTAGAGGGGGTTGGTGTTGCAGGTGGGGTGGTCGTTGCAGGAGAAGTACGGAGCGCGCCGGTCGTGCCGGTGGTACGGGCCGTAGCGGTGGTGGTACCGGGTCGCGGGTCTGCCGCGTTGCAGGCGTCTTTTGCCGCGTCGAGGGCTTTGTCTGCCTTCTGCTCCGTCCTCCGCGCGGCGCGCAGCTGGGCATGAGCTCGATCGATCGCGGAATCATCGGCGGTCTGAATGGCGCTGACTTGGCGCTGCGTTGCACTCAGAACTACCTTCGACTGGCTCAAGGTTGCCTTCGCGTTAGGCACCGCCGGATTGGCAATGATGCGGTCCAGCGCCGCCTGCTGCGCGGCGAGATTGGCCTTCTGCTGCTTGAGCAACTGTCGGGCCGCGTAGCTGTCGATCTTCGCCAGCACCTCGCCGGCTGTCACATGATCACCAACCCTGACTCGCAGTGAAGTCAGCCGGCCACCTTTCGCAAATCCCAGGTTTTGGCTCGTTGCTGCGGATACCGCGCCGCTGGAGCTGACCTGGTCGGTGATGGTCGCGCGCTCGACGAGAGCGGTGTTTCCGACCGATGTGCGCCCGCTCGTACATGCGCCGAGGGCCAGCGGCAGGAAAACGGCACTCGCCGTCACCCGCCAGCCTCGAGCAGCCATGCTTTCCCCCTTATCGCGCCGCGATAATAACTCATCAAACGATGAAATATTGGTCGCCCGACTGGCCGCCCACGGCCACGCGATGATCAATCTCTGGGAAGGCTAACGCCTTGCAGAGGGGGTGCGTAGCTGTTCAGGGGGCTGAAGTGACCAGCGTCACCGTAGAGATTGGGTGACCGCGATCCACTCCTGCAGCTTGGACTGCGCTGCACCAGAGTCGATCGCCTGTTGTGCTCGCTGGAGCTCGTCGGCGAAGTCGTTCTCCAGCCTGCCGGCGGCGGGCTTGCCGTACGCGACCAGGGCTGCAGCGGCGTTGAGCACGACGACGTCCCGGATCGGACCGGGCTGGCCAGCGACCACGTCACGGACCACCTGCGCGTTGGCGACTGCGTCTCCGCCAACCAGGTCCGAAAGGGTGGCCCTCGGCACGCCCAGCGTCAGCGGATCCAGATCCCTTCGCACGACGTTCCCATCGGCGTATACCCACACCGTCGACGACGTTGTCGTGGTCAGCTCGTCGAGCCCGTCACCGCCGTGCACAACGAGTCCGTAGTTACCGCGCGATGCAAAGACTCCGGCCATCAACTCAGCCATCCGCGGATCGGCTACCCCGACCGCCTGTGAGATGGGTTGGGCGGGATTGGCCAGGGGACCTAGGAAGTTGAAAATCGTGGGGATACCAAGCTCGCGCCGCGTCACCGACGCGTGCCGCAGTGCGGGGTGATATTGCGGCGCAAAGAGAAAGCCAATGCCGACCTGGTCCACTACTTGTGGTTGAAGCTCAGGCGCGACATCGAGCACGACACCCAGCGCCTCCAGAACATCCGCCGAGCCGCACGCTGACGATGCTGCTCGGTTGCCATGCTTGACAACTCTGGCACCCGCGGCGGCTGCGACGATGGCGGCCATCGTGGAGATGTTGACGGTGTTCTTTCGATCGCCACCGCTGCCGACCACGTCGACCGCGGGCCCACCGATCTCGATCGGCGTTGCGAACTCGATCATCATGTCGGCGAGACCGGTCAGTTCCTGAACGGTCTCGCCCTTGCTACGCAATCCAACGACGAACCCCGCCATCTGCACCGGTGTCGCGTCGCCGTTCAGAATCTGTTCCATGGCCCAGGCGGTTGCCTCGGCCGGTTGATCCTCGCCCCTCACCAGGCTGCTGAGAAGTTCTGGCCAGTTCATCGTGAGGGCATCTTCTCAGGCCACCGAAGTGGTACGCGCCACCGCCGTCTCTGTGGACGCTGGCGGACGCAGCAGCTCTGCCACCGCCGCCGGCAGCCGAACCGGGTCGATGGGATGCGAGACCGCGCCTTCAGCCCGGGCCCAGGTCGCCAGCCATGCGTCGTCCCGACGCCCGATCAGCAGCAGGATCGGTGGGCAGCGCAAAATCTCATCCTTGAGCTGCCGACACAACCCCATTCCACCGGGCACCGCCTCGCCGTCCAAGATCGCGAGGTCGATGCCGCCCGCGTCCATCGCTGTCAGCACCGCCGGCTGGGTCGCCACCTCGAGCACCCGGACTGGCGGCAGATCGGCCGCCACCTTGCGCCCCAGCGCGAGCCGGACGTCTTCCCGCGTGGCCCGGTTTGAGGAATACGACAGGATTGTCAGAACCTCTTCGTCTCGAGGTTCCTGCTCGCCGGCCATTGATCATCTCCAGGTCGTGTCGGCTGATGCCCAGGGTTTGCGGCGTGGCGGCTGGCGCCGTTTGAGGTCGCCAGGCCTGCTCGGATGGATCGTAGCGTGCGGGCCCGACCCGTTTACGCAACCGGTCAGACGCAACCCGGATTGCTGCCGTCCCTCGGTTGCAGCTCACCGGTTTCGGCCGAGGAGCGCCGCGGACGACTCGAATAACAAAGTTGTGCCGTGGGGTGACCTCTGCACGGGTTCCGGCAATAATGACCACGTGGCCATGCACACGCACGCAGTCTCTGGGTCTATGACGATGCCAGAGGGCTCTCTGCATCCCATCCCGCTGTCTCGCCTGCGTGGCCGCGAGAATCGCCCTGAGCCGGTTGCTGTCGGCACCATCATCTGGCTGGCTTCGGAGCTGATGTTCTTTGCAGCGCTGTTCGCCTCGTACTTCACCATCCGAAACGTGACCAACTCACAGGCCGCGGCCACGGGTACCGTGCCGCTCTGGCAATCCCAGGGTGACTTGATCAACATCCCGTTCGCGATCTTCAATACCAGCGTGCTGGTCGCGAGCTCGTTCACCTGCCAGATGGGTGTGTTCGCGGCGGAACGGGCGCAGGTCAGTCGGACAGGGTCGCTGTTCAACCCGCGCGGCTGGGGACTGCGCGAGTGGTACACGCTGACATTCCTGATGGGCGCATTCTTCATCGGCGGCCAGACCTATGAGTACGCGGAGTTGTTCCACGAGAATCTGACCATCTCGTCCAATGTGTTCGGGTCGGTCTTCTTCCTGGCCACCGGCTTCCACGGACTTCATGTCACCGGCGGTCTGTTCGCCTTCCTGCTCTTGATGGGACGGACGTTCCTGGCCCGGACTTTCACTCACGAGCAGGCGGTCAGCGCGGTCGTCGTGTCCTATTACTGGCACTTCGTTGACGTGGTCTGGATTGCGCTGTTCGGCGTCATCTACATTTTGCGGTAGACGGAAGAAAACCAAGGGCCTGTGCGTCCGTTCGGGCCCGGACAACTGAATATGAACTGAATATGTTTGGCCCACAACAGTGCATCAAAGACACGAGAGGGACCCGCGTGCGACTCCTGTCTTCACGGCGCCGGCACCCAGCAGCCAAGGCCTTGCTCCTGGTGTCCGGGCTTTTCATGATGGGCGCCCTCTATACGGTCATAGCTCCGCCGGCCCAGGTGTCGGCCGACACCGGAAACAGCCAGCAGATCGCCGAAGGCAAGGCCCTCTTTGCCGTAGGTTGCGCGTCGTGTCATGGGCTCAATGGCGAGGGTCAGGTGAATGGCACGATCCAGGGACCACCACTCGCTGGCGTCGGCGCCGCGGCTGTGGACTTCCAGGTGAGCACGGGGCGGATGCCGATGGCCAAGCCCGGACCGCAGGCCCCGGTGAAGCCCAATCTCTATTCGGATGAAGAGATTGCCGCGCTCGCGGCGTACGTAGCCTCACTCGGTCCGGGCCCGGCCATCCCGGAGCCCGCACAATTCGACACTGCGAACTTGAGCGCGGAGGATCTGGCACGCGGCGGCGAGCTGTTCCGTACCAACTGTTCCGCCTGCCACAACTTCGAAGGTGCCGGTGGCGCACTCCCCGGCGGCAAGTACGCGCCCCCGCTGATCGGCTTGGATCCCGAGCGGATCTATCTGGCGATGCTGACTGGGCCGCAGCAGATGCCGGTCTTCGATGACGAGGTGCTGACGCCCGACGACAAGCGGGCCATCATCGGTTATCTGGAGGCCCTCCATGCGCGACCTACTGACGGTGGCTTTGGACTCGGCGGCCTCGGCCCGGTGAGTGAAGGCCTCTGGGCCTGGATCATCGGTCTGGGTAGCTTGATTTTCTTTGCTATGTGGATCGCAGCCAAGGGGGTGAAAGCCAAGTGAGTGAGGACACGACCGACGGCCGGCCCGGTACCGAGGTTGCGACAGTCGACGAGGAGCGCTACCCCGTTCCGGACCCGGGTCTGGAACCACACCTGCCGCGGCTTACCGACGTCGATGAGAAGGCTGCCGATCGGGCCACTCGCCAGGTGGCCACGTTCTTCGGCTTGGTGCCAGTCCTGTCGATCGGATTCGCCGTTGTCTACTTCGCCGTGCCCGGAGATGCCTACATCGACTTCGGGCCGCTGCGCGCCAACACCCGGAACCTCCTCCTTGGTTTGACCTTCGGCCTCGCCTTACTTTTCCTCGGCGTCGGCGCCGTGCAATGGGCTCGCAAGCTGATGGACGACAAGGAGATGATCGACTACCGGCACGGCGCCTCGTCCAGTGACGACGACAAGACCTACATGCTGACTGAGCTGGACAAGGCTGCTAATGAGGCCAAGCTCACCAGACGGAAGATCATCGGTCGTACCCTGCTTGCCGCAATGGCGACGATCTTGCTGCCCATGGTCGTTGGACTCGCCGACCTTGGGCCGTGGCCGACGAAGAAGAAGCGCGCCGAGACCATCGAGCGGACCATCTGGGCGCCAGGCGTCCGAGTCGTCAACGATGTCACGTTCGAACCGATCAAGCCCGAGAATATTGAGATCGGTCAGCTGGTCAATGGCGAGCCGGCGAACCTCCAAGATCTGGAAGGTTCGGAGTACCAGATTGAAAAGGCCAAGGCTGCGGTCATCGTGGTCCGGATGGATCCCAATACGATCACCATCCCGCCCTCCCGAGAAACTTGGCAAATCGGTGGCATCTTGTGCTACTCCAAGATCTGCACCCACGTTGGCTGCCCGATCAGCCTGTGGGAGCAGCAGACGCACCATCTGCTGTGCCCCTGTCACCAGTCCACATTCGACCTCGGGGATGCCGGACTTGTGGTCTTCGGCCCGGCCAAGCGGGCACTGCCGCAGCTCCCGATTGCACTTGATGCTGAGGGTTACATTGTCGCTCAGCGTGACTTTCTCGTCCCGCCCGGCCCAAGCTTCTTCGAGCGGGACTCGCGCAATGATTTCAAGCGAGGCGATAACTGATGGCCGAACCAGCCGCCACTATTAACGACGACGACAGCGCGGTCAGGGCCGAGACCCCCAAAGAAGGAGCTAGGCCCGGTCTTCAAGGTCGCTGCCGGGCCCACCAAGTGGCTCGATGATCGGATCGGCCTGGCTGGATTGGGCAGACCGTTCTTCCGTAAGGTCTTCCCCGATCACTGGTCCTTCCTCCTCGGTGAGATCGCGCTGTACTCCTTCATCGTTTTGTTGCTGAGCGGTGTCTTCTTGACGATCTGGTTCAAGCCGTCGATGTCGGAAGTCGAGTATCAGGGCAGCTACGAGTTGCTACGCGGAATCACCATGTCGGACGCGTACGCCTCGACCCTCAACCTCTCCTTCGACATACGCGGTGGCCTGCTGCTACGGCAGATGCACCACTGGGCGGCCATGCTGTTCGTTGCCGCCATGCTCACCCACAGCCTCCGCATCTTCTTCACCGGCGCATTCCGGAAGCCGCGCGAAATCAACTGGCTGATCGGCGTCTCCTTGATCGGCCTGGGCCTTGTCGAAGGCTTCGCCGGCTACTCCCTGCCGGATGACCTGCTATCAGGAACTGGACTGCGGTTCGTCGACGGTCTGATCCGGGCGATCCCGCTGATCGGCACCTGGGCCGAATTCTTCGTCTTCGGCGGCGAGTTCCCCGGCGAGCTCATCATTCCCCGGCTGTACATGGTCCACATCTTGTTACTACCGGCGTTGATCCTCGGGCTCATCGCGGCGCACCTGGCGCTGGTCGTTTACCACAAGCACAGCCAATACCCCGGCCCGGGCCGGACGAATGGCAATGTGGTCGGTTACCCGGTCTTCCCGGTGTACGCCGCGAAAGCCGGCGGCTTCTTCCTCATCGTCTTCGGCGTCCTCACCTTGATGGGCGCGACGATGCAGATCAACCCGGTGTGGGTGTTCGGGCCGTATAACCCAGCCGAGATCACCGCCGGCTCCCAGCCCGACTGGTATATGGGCTTCGTCGAGGGCGCGATTCGCATCATGCCGAACTGGGAATGGCACATTGGCTCGACGACGTGGTCGTGGAACGTCTTCCTGCCCGGCATCGGAGTCATGACGCTGTTTTTCGGGATCATGGCCATCTATCCGTTCGTGGAGGCCTGGGTGACGGGCGACAAGCGTGAGCATCACGTACTGGACCGCCCCCGGAACAACCCGACGCGTACGGCGTTCGGCGTTGCGGCGATGACCTGCTACGCAATGCTGTGGATCGGTGGTGGCAACGACCTGGTCGCCACTCAGTTCCACGTCTCACTGAATGCGGTGACGTACTTCCTACGTGTTGCCGTGTTCGTGGCGCCGGTGATTGCGTTCTTGGTGACCAAGCGGATCTGCATCGGACTCCAGCGGTCCGACACAGACCGGATGCTGCACGGCGCCGAATCCGGTGTCCTTGATCGCGCTCCTTCCGGCAAGTACTCCGAACGGCACCGGCCGATCAGTGAGGGCGAGGCATTCGCGCTGACCCAGCACGAAGACCTTCCCGCGCTCCTGCCGGTGGCCGAGGTGGACGGCATGTCGGAGAAAGAGATCAAGTCCGAACAGCGCCGGCGGAGAGCAACTCGCTTCTACTTCATGGACACGCTGCGCCGGCCTACCCGGGCGGAGATCGAAGAGGCAGCTCACCACCATCTGCATCCCATGCATCTCGAAGGCAACGGCGAGCATCATGCGATCGAAGAGGTCGAGGAGGAAGAGCACCACTTGGCCAGGTGAGTATGATTCACCAGCTGCGCCCCGCTCTCGCCAGAGTTGCGGGGCGTTGCTATCTCATTGCTCGTTCCACTGTTTGAACCCGACTTCCCAACATCCGCAACCCGCGTATACGTTGGTTCCTCACGGTCTGCACACTGTGCAACTCAGGCAGAGCGCAACGACGCTGTGCAGACCTACGGCGGCTGGCCCAAGTGTCACCGTCCGCGCGGGGTGTGTGATTGCTCACTCTTCGTAGCAGCTGGCAACGATCCGAAACTAATAGGTGTTGACGCGTCTGGACGAGACCATCCCGACGGTCATTGAGCGCCCGAGTACACGCAACGAGGACATGAGCACACACCAAAGACTGACGAATCGTACGACCGACTCGCCGACCGGCAATCAACCAGGCGACAACACATCCAAGAAGCGCAACTTCGAGTTTTCAGTCACCCAGATCGTGGGCGGCGCGCTTGGCTGCCATGACTGCGGCTGCATTGGGCTCCCAACTGAGTGCAGCGGGCACAATAGTTGGCGCGGCGCTCGCCAGTGTCGTGGCGGCTGTCGCCGGCTCGCTGTATACGGCTTCCCTGCGTCGTACCCGCGACAAGGTGAAGACCGTGTTCTGGACCGGAGAGCCGAATGAGGTCCAGGAGCCGACTGTCATGGAGATCATTCCGGACAGCGAGGGCCACATCGCGGGACAGCGCAGTCACTTGGTTGCACCTGAGCCCGATCCCAACCAAAAGCCTCAGCGTCCCAAGCTGAATTGGAAGCGGGTGCTCGTCGTAGCTCTTGTCACATTCGGCATTGCGGCCGTCGCGCTGACGACCTTCGAGCTGGTTACGGGACAGGCGTTGTCCGGCGGTAAAGGGACCACGTTCCAGCAGGTCAGCGAGGGAACGTCCGACAAGGGGTCGGAGACCAAGAAGAAGGAACCGACGAAGAAGCCGACCCCGACGGCAACTGAGTCCGCGAGCGAGCAGCCGACTGCTGAGCCGAGGGCACAGGCGTCGAATTCCCAGCCTGAGGCGACAACCGACGCGACCACCGAGGCACCGACCCCGGAGGCATCGAATGCGCCGAGTTCGACTCCCAGCAGCAGTGGCGGCTAGCCAGCACCGAGGCAGATGTATGCGTCTAGATCGATCACTCTCGGTCTTCGAGGAGCACGGCATTCTCTGCCTGAGCTGGCTCGTCGGGGCCTGATTGAATGCGCCGGCCAGCAGTCATAGCCACCCAAAGGTAGACCGAGCCCACGAGAACGGCGACAAAGCCGCCACCGAGCAACCAAGTCAGGACCCTGTGCGGGTGCAGTTGCCGTAGCGCGCGGAGGGCGGCGACCAGCATCAGCGGAATCATGATCATCTCGACTTCCAGCAGGATCGTGATCGAGCTCAAGTACCCGGTTGTCCCCGCTCGACAGCACACCGGCATCATCGCCCAGTTCCGGAATCACTGGGGATGGATTTGGCCGAACCGTTACCTGCTCAGCTCAAGGCACGACGCACTGGTCGATTGCCGGGCGGTGTTAGGCAAACCTTGGCGCGGGCAGTGAGAATGTTCAGGTGCGATTTCTCAAGAAGCTACCGCCGTACGACCTGACCTACTCCGACGTCTTCATGGTTCCGCGCCGCTCCGCCGTCCCGTCGCGGCTAGATGTGAATCTGGCCAGCACGGACGGAATTGGTACGACGCTGCCCATCGTCGTGGCCAACATGACCGCGATCTCTGGCCGTCGGATGGCCGAGACAGTGGCACGTCGGGGCGGGCTCGCGATCCTGCCGCAAGACATCCCCACCGATGTCGTCGCCGAGGTGGTCGGCAAGGTCAAGCGATCACATCCGATCTACGACACTCCGGTCTCGGTGACGCCGCACACCACGGTCGGTGAGGCTCTATCGCTGATTCCGAAGCGAGCTCATGGGCTCGCGGTCGTGATTGAGAACGGTCGGCCGTTGGGCACTGTCAGCGAGGCAGAGACCGCGGGCGTCGACCGGTTCGCTCAGGTCCATCAGGTGATGTCTAGCGACCTGCTCATCACCACGCCGCAGTCATCGCCGACCGAGATCTTCGACGAGCTCACCCACCGGCACCTCGAGGTGGCCCTGCTAGTCGACAGCGGAAGGCTGCTCGGAGTCATGACGCGCAAACATGCCCTGCGCTCCACGCTGTACCGCCCGGCTCTTGACCCTGAGGGTCGGCTCATGATCGGTGCTGCGGTCGGGATCAACGGTGATGTCGCCGCTCGAAGCGAGGCATTACTCGACGCCGGCATCGATGTGCTAGTCGTCGATACCGCACATGGTCACCAAGACCGAATGGTGGAGTCGCTGAAGTCGATACGAGAAGTGCGGGACCGGCTTGCGGACACCCAAGGACGCCGAGTCTCGCTGGTCGCGGGCAATGTGGTGTCCACTGATGGCGTCAACGACCTGGTGGGCGCCGGCGCAGACGTGGTCAAGGTGGGAGTCGGACCAGGTGCCATGTGTACCACCCGAATGATGACCGGCGTCGGCCGGCCGCAGTTCAGCGCTGTGCTGGAATGCGCGGACGCCGCTCGGTCAGCGGGCCGATCGATCTGGGCGGACGGTGGCGTTCGCTACCCGCGAGACGTCGCACTTGCCCTGGCCGCTGGAGCGGGCAGTGTCATGATCGGCTCGTGGTTTGCGGGGACGTATGAGAGCACGGGCAACCTGATGACCGACGCAGAGGGCCGGATGTACAAGGAGTCCTACGGGATGGCGTCGGCGCGTGCTGTCAAGATGCGTACCAAAGATTCTTCTGGCTTCGATCGCGCCCGAGCGGGGCTGTTCGAGGAGGGAATCTCCACCGGCCGGATGTATCTCGACCCGGAGCGGCCGAGCGTCGAGGACCTCATCGACTCCATCGTCGCCGGGCTGCGCAGCAGCTGCACCTACGCCGGCGCCGCCAACCTCGAGGAATTTCATGAGTTCGCGGTCGTGGGCGTGCAGTCCAGCTCTGGCTATGAGGAGGGCCGGCCGCGCCATCTGAGCTGGTAGACCGCCGGCGGCAGCTCGAGCCACGGCGGTGCAGGGTCAGTCGTCGACTGCGGGCCAACCGGCAGACTTTAGCAGCTCATGGCTTGCATCAGGCGGCATCGAGTCCCCGAGTCGTAGTCAAGACCACCCCGCCGGATTCCCACCTTGTCCATCGAATGCTCAGCGAACGTCGCCATAGCACAGATAGTTTCGGCGGTCACTGTGCCACAGTGGCAAAGCGATTGGCCGACCGAGCCCGAGCCTTCGCCGCCTCCATCTCACGATTCTTGGGCGGCGCGGTAGAGACCAGCTCTTCCAGCAGGTGCCGCGTGGCGTGTGCGATCTCTTCGACGGCCCGATTGAACACCGCCTCATTGGCCTTCGAGGGCTTCGACACCCCCGCTATCTTCCGGACATACTGCAATGCCGCGTCATGCACCTCAGCACTGGTCGCCGCCGGCTCAAAGTTATTCAAGGGTCTAATGTTTCGACACATCCAACCATTCTGCCCGACGCCACTGACGCACTTATCGACAGCTCAGGGCGCAGATGGTCCGACGTATCCGATGACGCGCTTCGACAGGCTCAGCACGCATATGGCCGCGTGAGACTCCGGTCCGGTCAGCCCTACCGAACGAGTAACAAGACGAGCCCACTCAGTGGGCGTGATCTCCGCGGTAGAACTCATACAGCAAGCCGGTCAACGTGATGAAGCCGAAACCGAAGCCGATGATCATCAACCACCAACCGAAGACAGGACCCAGCACCACAGGCACGAAGGTGAGGGAGAGGAAGAGCGGCCACTTGCTGTGCGGCGGGAAGAAGCCCAACTCCCCTGCACCTTCGGCAATCTCGCCGGTCTTCTTGTCCTCAGGCCTCGGCTCCATGCGCCGCGCGACCAAGAGCAGATAGACGAAGATCATCAGCACCAGGAAAGTGGTCAAGATCAACGCGACGGTACCGGTGATCTCCGGCACACCGGTGCCATTCGCGGTGATCAGCCAGTAGACCGGCGTGACAATGACCATGAAAATTGTCAGAGAACCGAAGATCCAGGCCTCGACCTTCACTTCTGATCCTCCTCGGGCTCAGGTGATCGGCCGTGGTGGCCGTGTTCCCACTGCGCGGCCAAGTCGCTGGTATCTCCAGTTACCCGATGCCGCAGCTCTGCTTTCCGACCGGTGTCGTTGGGGGCGTCTATCGTTCCATCGTCGAACTCTTCCTGTTCCTCGTCGTCGCCGTACTCCTTGAGCGCAACCTCGGGGTGATGGAGATCGAACGCCGGTGACTCGGAGCGGATCCGGGGCAGCTGGGTGAAGTTGTGGCGTGGCGGTGGGCAGGTGGTCGCCCACTCAAGCGATCGGCCCCAGCCCCACGGATCGTCCTCAGTCACTTTGGGGTTGTTCCGGCTCTTCCAGACGTTGTAGAAGAAAACCAGAGTCGAGCCGCCGAGCAGGAACGCCCCTGCCGAGGAGATCTGGTTGCCGAGAGTGAAACCGTCGCTCGGCAGGTAGTCCGCGTAGCGACGCGGCATGCCCTCGACGCCCAGCCAGTGCTGGATGAGAAACGTTGCGTGGAACCCGATGAACAGCAGCCAGAAATGAATCTTGCCGAGCGTCTCGTCCAGCATTCGGCCGGTCAGCTTAGGCCACCAGTAGTAATAGCCGGCGAACATCGCAAAGACGACGGTGCCAAACACGACGTAATGGAAGTGCGCCACAACGAAATACGAGTCAGAAACCGCAAAGTCCAGCGGCGGGCTGGCTAGCACGATGCCGGTAAGGCCACCGAACAGGAACGTCGTCAAGAAGCCGACAGCCCAAAGCATCGGTGTACGCATGGCGATATTGCCGCCCCACATCGTGCCAATCCAGTTGAAGAACTTCACCCCCGTCGGTATGGCAATCAAGAACGTCATGAAGGAGAAGAACGGTAGGTTGACCGCGCCGGTGACGAACATGTGGTGTGCCCACACGGCGACTGACAAGGCGCCGATCAACATCGTCGCCAGAACCAGGCCAACGTAGCCGAAGATCGGCTTTCGGCTGAAGACCGGCAAGACCTCGGTGATAATGCCGAAGAACGGCAAGGCGATGATGTAGACCTCGGGATGGCCGAAGAACCAGAAGAGGTGTTGCCAGAGGATGGGCCCGCCATTGGCCGCGTCGAAAATGTGCGCTCCGAGGACCCGATCAGCCTCGAGTACCAGCAGTGCCGCGGCCAGAATCGGAAAGACGACCAACACCAAGAACGACGTCACCAAGATATTCCAGGTGAAGATCGGCATCCGGAACATCGTCATGCCGGGCGCCCGCATCGTCAGGATCGTGGTGGTGAAGTTGACTGCGCCGAGGATGGTGCCAAGGCCCGCCATGTAAAGGCCCATGATCCATAGATCGCCGCCGACACCAGGCGAGTTGACCTCACTGTTCAACGGGGCGTACGCGAACCAACCGAAGCTTGCCGCGCCCGACGGTGACAGGAAGCCTGCGGAGGCGATCAACCCACCGAAAAGATAGAACCAGTACGCCAGCATGTTCAGGCGCGGGAACGCCACATCGGGCGCACCGATCTGCAGCGGCATGATCGCGTTGGCGAAACCAGCAAACAGCGGTGTCGCGAAGAGCAGCAACATGATCGTGCCGTGCATGGTGAAGAACTGGTTGTAGACCTCGTACGAGAGATATTGCAGGCCCGGCCACGCCAGCTCGGCCCGCATTGCGAGGGCAAGAACGCCGCCGAACAGGAAGAAGACCATCGACGTCACAAAGTAGAGGTTTCCGATCACCTTGTGATCGGTAGTGATCATCCACTTCCAGACAATCTGGCCAAGCTGGCGTCTTGGCGTCGCAATCTCGGCGGCGGTGGCCGTACGCTGCAGCGTCGTCATCGCGTGCCCTCCTCGGAACCTGTCTTAACGGGGCTGTTGGCCAGCGCCGGACCTTTGGCTTCGCCGACCTGTCCCTTGGCGATCAGCGACTTCAGGTAGGAGTTGTAGTCATTTTCGCTCACTACATGAACATTGAAGAGCATCGCCGAGTGATAGGTACCGCACAGCTCGGCACATTTGCCGGCGAATACTCCCTCCGCCGTCGGGGTCATCTGCAAGCTGTTATGGCGGCCCGGGATGACGTCCAACTTCTCGTAGAAGGAAGGGACCCAGAACGAGTGGATCACATCTGGCGAGGAAAGGTTGAACTGAATCAGCTTGCCGACGGGAACGTAAAGATCTGGAGTTTTGTTGATCGTTCCCGCCTCCCAGACGTTTTGACCAACGGCTGGATTGTCAGCTGCTTTGTAGTTGAAGGTCCATGACCACTTCTGGCCGACTACGTCAATCGTGACCTCGGGATCGGCCACCTTCTTCTGCACCGCGTTCTGAGCCAGAACCGTGTAGTAGAAGAGCACCGCGATGACGATGAAAGGCGCGATCGTATAGAAGATCTCCATCGGCAGGTTGTAGCGATTCTGCTTTGGCAATTTGGCGTGCTGGGTCTTGTACCGATTCGCTGCCCACAAGATCAGCGCCCAGACCAAAATGCCGACTGCAAAGGCAGCGATCCAGGTGCCGATCCAGAGATTTAAGATATAGGGAGACCGATCGCTGGCAGGTGGCGGAAAGCCCAGGCGCTTGATTTGAGCCGTGAGTTCTGCAGAGCAACCAGTCAGGAACAGCAGGCCGAACAACGAAAGGCTCAGTACGAGAGGGCGCAGACGCCTCATTGCCCGCTGGCGCCCCGTGAGCATTTTCATATCGTCCACAGCGGACCGTTCAGCCCTGCCACCCACGTTGCGCCTTTCGTCGGATCGGTACACACCGAGCAGCGGTGCTTGCCCTATCCTCGAGCAACCACCCTCGTCATTGCTGTTCACCCTAACGTAGGTAGACGCTCCGATCACTGGTGTGCGGGTTGCGTTTTTGGCAGTTCGCGTGCCACCCACAACGCGCTAGTTTCGAGGCGTGGCCGATCCTGTTTTCGAGGTCTTCTTGGACAGTTCTTCGGGTGAGCCAATGCTCCCGGATGCGCGCCAAGCCTGGCTTGATGCGCAACAGGCTGGCTGGGGTGATCCGGCTCGGCTGCACCGTCCTGGTCGGCTCGCCGCACAGGCGTTGGACCAGGCGCGAGAAGTGGTTGCGGTGGCGGTGGGAGCGCGACCCGATGAGGTTGTTTTCACCGCGTCAGCCGCACACTCCAACCACGCCGCCATCGCCGGGATCGCATTGGGCCGGCGCCGCGTCGGCTCCCACGTCGTAACGACCGCCATCGACCACTCGTCGGTGCTGGCAGCGGCAGGCGAAGCCGGATCTCATACAGCGGTGGAAGTCGATCCCGAAGGCCACGTCGACCTGGAACGGTGGACCGCCGCGGTGGACACAGCCGGCACGGCCGCAGCATGCATCCAGGTCGCCAACCATGAGGTCGGCACGCTGCAGCCCTTCATGGAGGCAGCAGAGATTTGTCAACGAGCCGACGTGCCGCTGGTGCTGGATGCGACGGCCGCCTTGGGACGGATCGAGTTGGCCAAGGCGGGCCGCTGGTCCGTGCTGACCGGCTGGGCCGGAGCATTCGGCGGTCCGGCATCGGTCGGAATCCTCGTGATCAAGAAAAATGCCCGCTGGCGAGCCCCCTACCCCACCGACGACTACCAGGGAGGCCGTTGGCCAGGCGTGCCTGACGTTCCGGCGATCTACGCAGGGGCGGTCGCCCTCGACTGCTGGCTACGGGCGAGCCCCACGATCGGGAAGCACCAGCATCAGCTCATCGACCAACTCCGTGCCGGAATCGTGCAGCAAGTGCCGGATGTAGACGTGGCAGGTGATCCAGTACGGCGAGTGCCGCACCTGCTGACGTTTTCAGCGCTCTACGTGGACGGCGAGACGCTCACCCTGGAATTGGACAAGGCGGGTATTGCGGTCGCCAGCGGTTCGGCATGCAGTGCCAGCAGCGAACATCCATCCCATGTACTGGCGGCTATGGGCGCACTAACTCACGGCAACGTACGGATCGGGCTCACCTGGACGACCACAGACGCCGAGATCGATCGGTTCCTGGCCGTGCTGCCGCCGATCGTGGCCGGGATCCGAGCAACAGTGGGCGCTTCATGAGCGAGGTCGCAACGCCCTTCGAAGGATTGTCACTGGACTGTCGCGGGATGAAATGCCCGCGGCCGATCATAGAAATTGCGCGTCGCATCGGCGAGGTAGGTGTCGGCGCCGTCGTGGAGTTACTTGCCGACGACCCGGCCGCGGGCCCCGATCTTGCCGCGTGGTGCCGGATGCGCGGGCAAACCCTCGTCACGGCCGATCCGCCACGCTTTCTGGTACGGCGCGAGTCCTGAAACAGCAAGAATCCCCGCCGGACCGGCGGGGATTCTTGCTGTTTCAGATCACCGTCAGATCAGTGGGTCAGATCAGTGGAAACTGTCGCCGCAGGCGCACGAGCCCGTGGCGTTCGGGTTGTCGATGGTGAAGCCCTGCTTCTCGATGGTGTCGACGAAGTCGATGGTGGCGCCCATCAGGTACGGGGCGCTCATCCGGTCGGTAACAACATCCACACTGCCAAACACCTTGACGATGTCGCCTTCAAAAGTGCGATCGTCAAAGAACAGCTGGTAACGCAGGCCCGAACAACCGCCTGGCTGCACAGCCACACGGAGGGCAAGATCATCGCGACCTTCGCCTTCCAGGAGGGCCTTGACCTTGGCCGCAGCCCCATCGGTCAAGAGGATGCCGTCTGCTACGACAGAAGTGTCGAAGGTCTCTTCGGTTGCCGTCATGCATGTCAGTCTAAGGGGCTCCGCTGGCCTGTCCAAGCTGCTTCCAGCGTGTGCCGCGTCACCAACTCCACGAACGGGCAACCCGACGAGCCGTTGTTGCTAGTTCCTGCTCGCTCACATCACCGTTCGGCTGGTCGAGTGTGGACTCGCGCACCGGGTACGCCGCCTCGATACCCATGGCGCGCATTTCACGAGATCCGATGAGCACGTCGCCGGCGATCACGATGCACGGACTCAGCGAGTGCGACGCAACTTCGGCCATTGCTGTGACGACTCCACCACCGCGGGTGGCAAAGTCGAACGCCGAACAGCCCGTCACGATGAGGTCCAGGCCGCGCAGCGCCGCTCGCCCGATGGGCGAGGACAGCGCGAGAGCCGGTCCGGTACTCAATCGCCCGCCGAGGGCAAGCACCCCAAACCCAAGGCCACCGCAGGCTCCGGCGCCACCAACAGTTGCCTGTGAACCGGCAGCGAGCCTGGCAAAGGCTTCGAGCGTTGCATCGGTGCGAAGCATTAGGTCGGGCTCTACTCCGGCCTCGCGACCAGCTCGAGCGGTGATGCCGCGCAAACCCAACAACAGCTGGTCCCGCTCCGCGGCTGGCACCACGCCGACCAACTGGGTCTCACCCAGCCGCGCTCGGGCCTGCGCGAGATCCAGCTGGCTTAGCCCAACGAGACCGTCGACTCCTTCATCGAGCGGTCGATCGCCGACTGCGCCGAGCGCAGCCAACAGACCGGCTCCGGCGTCATGGACCCACAGGCCGGCCAGGTCTACGACGAGTTGCGCCGGCGCTTCCGTGCCGACTAACGCGGCGATGGCCTCCCCGATCGGCCGGGACGTCTGTCCGAGCGGGATTCCCGTACCTCGATCGGAGCCGAGGACTTGAACCAGACCGGTGCTTGACCCCACGCCAAACGTCACGATGAGCCCGTCGACCAGCTCGGTTGAGATCCTCATGCCAGCCAGGTCGGCGTACGCGGCAGCAAAGGCGCCTCCGGCCTCCCCCACGGGCAGGACCGAAACATCTGCGGTCGGTCGCCATCCGGAAGCGATGAGTTCACCTGCCTGACGCGAAGACAGCGCGCCCATGGCATCGGTTGCCACCAGCATCCGCATCCTCGCGTGTCTCCTTCTGGTCGGGGTGCGGGTGCCATCGTAGAGATGAGCGGTCAGGCAGCCGCGCTGAGTACATTTGTTGGGTGACTACAACTCCCACATCGGCACTCGGGTCCGGAACGCCGCTGTCGCTCTTCGTTCTCGGGCGGCAGTCCGACCCGCGATCCGAGCGGGGCGTGGAGTGTCCCGGCGATCTGCCGCCAGCCTCCGATCCTTCTCTTGTTGAGCGAGCGAGGCGGGCCAAGGCCGCTCTGGGCGATCGGCTCTTCATCCTCGGACATCACTATCAGCGCGACGAGGTCATCCAGTTCGCCGATGTGACCGGCGATTCCTTCAAGCTCGCCCGAGAGGCCGCGGCCCGACCCGACGCGGAGTTCATCGTGTTCTGTGGTGTCCACTTCATGGCCGAGTCAGCCGACATTCTCACGGCGCCGGAGCAGAAGGTGATCTTGCCCGATCTGGCGGCGGGATGCTCTATGGCCGATATGGCTCGGCTCGCGCAGGTTGAGGACGCCTGGGATGTGCTCGCCGACGCCGGCGTTGCTGACCGCACCGTGCCCGTGACCTATATGAACTCCTCAGCCGATATCAAAGCCTTCTGCGGCAAGCACGACGGCGTGGTCTGCACCTCGTCGAATGCCAAGTCGGTGCTGGAGTGGGCGCTCAAGCGAGGCGACAAGGTGCTCTTCCTGCCCGACCAGCATCTGGGCCGGAATACCGCAGTACTGCAGATGGGGATGAGCCTGGACGACTGCGTGGTCTACGACCCTCACCAATACAACGGCGGCCTGACGGCGGAGCAACTGCAAGCAGCCACCATGATCTTGTGGAAGGGTCATTGTTCGGTGCACGGAAGGTTCACCGAACAGGCCGTCGACGACGTACGCGCCCGGATACCCGGCGTCAATGTCCTGGTTCATCCCGAGTGCCAGCATGAGGTCGTACTGAAGTCCGACTTCATCGGCTCCACTGAGTTCATCATCAAGACCATTCAGCAGGCCGAACCTGGGTCAAAGTGGGCCGTCGGCACAGAGCTCAATCTGGTCAAGCGCCTTGCTCATGATCATCCGGACAAGGAAGTGGTCTTTCTGGAGCAGCATGTCTGCTACTGCGCCACCATGAACCGGATCGACCTGCCGCACCTGGTCTGGGCGTTGGAGAACCTGGCCCAAGACCACGTGGTCAACCAGATCACTGTCGACTCAGAGACTGAGCACTACGCCAGGGCCGCGCTGCAACGAATGCTCGATCTGCCAGGAGAAACCGCCCGCGACTAGTTGGAGCTGCTCGCCCAACCGTGTTGATTGTTCCGCTCGCCGAGCTCGCTCTGTCTGATTGCGATGTTCGCCGGGGAGCCACCGTCTTCGTCGAATCCGACGAAACGACACCGTGTCGGAGAATCAGCTCTGTTCTCGACGCGTTTCGTCGGCTTCTCCTGCAGATCGGCGGCGCGAACATCGCGGGCGCGGATCGCGCATAACAGCCGACTACTTCGTCGTCACTCAGGCACGAAAAGACGTGTCCCCTCGCTCCCTGTAGATTGCTCGCTCCGCTCGCTTAGGCTCAGCACGTCGGCGCGCGATTTTGCGACGCTCGTAGCAATGCGCAGAGCCCGACAGACCGATGAGTTTTGCACTCGGGAAAGGTCCCTCTAGACATGTCTGAGTTCGCGAGCGTGCTCAAAGATCTTGCCCTTGTTGAGTCTCCCCGTTGGCACGACGATCGGTTGGTTTTCTCCGACTGGGGTGCCGGGGAGATCATCGCTGTTGATCACAATGGCCAGCACGAGGTGATCACCCAGATCGATGCGATGCCGTTCTGCCTGGATCGGCTTCCCGACGGGCGCTTGTTGATCACGGCCGGTGATCAGGTGCTGATCCGGGCACACGACGGAGCCGTACGAAGCTATGCCGACCTGAGTGGAATCTCTACGAAGCCGTGGAACGACATCGTGACCGACGGCCGCGGCAATACCTATGTGAACAACATCGGCTTTGACTTCGGAGACGAGGAGTTCGTCCCGGGCCTGATTGCTCTTGTCCGTCCAGACGGGTCAGTTCATCTCGTTGCCGAAGGCCTGGCTTTTCCCAACGGCATGGTCGTGACACCCGACAATTCGACGTTGATCGTGGCCGAGTCCTACGGCGGAGCGCTTACCGCGTACGACATTGCTGCAGACGGCAGTCTCACCGGGCGTCGAGTTTGGGCCGATCTGGACGGCGCGGCACCGGACGGCATCTGCATAGACGCCGAAGGTGCGGTCTGGTTCGCGGAGGTGCCGGGGCGCCGCTGCGTTCGGGTACGCGAGGGTGGCGAGGTGCTACAAACGATCACGTCAGAACTGGGCTGCTTTGCCTGCATTTTGGGTGGTGCCGAAGGCACCACTCTCTTCGTCACAGCGGCCGCGTGGCCGGACGCGATGACGCCTGGCTCGCGTACGGGTCGCATCCTGACCGCCGAGGTTTCAGTCCCTCATGCCGGCTGGCCCGGGTAGCACCACCTCAGCCGGGAATCAGACCCTCTTCGGACTCGCTCAGCAGCTGCCGCACCTCTTCGATCGTCGAATCGGCAGCGGGCAAGATCAGATCGGAGTCTTCGAGTTCCTCGTCCGGTACCCGAGTTCCGCTGAGCCGAATACGGTCCAATAGCCTATGCAGCGCACTCGTCAGCTGAGCTTGATCACCGGCGGTGACGGCCTGCTCAACCGCATCATCGAAGGAGTTCAGCCCGCGTACGGCGTCATCGCTCAGCTGCCACTGGCCTTCATTGAGGATCCGAACGATCATCGCAAGTCACCTTGCGGCTGAGCCGGGGGCGCCTCTTGACCCTGGCTCGGAGGAGCTTGGAACTCCGGCGGCGCCTGGGCATCCAGGCTGGGCGGCGGGGCGGCTTGAGTCGGAGGCTGTTGACTTGGGACTTGCTGGCCCTCGATCGCCTGAGGGGCCGCAGACGGCCCAGCCGCTAGCGAAGCCTTCATTCGCGCCAACTCGCTTTCGACATCCGACGTTGAGGCTAGCTGCTCCAGTTCGAGCGTGATGTCGTCCTTGGCCGTGCCAGTGGGATCGTCCAATGCACCGCTGGCGAGCAGCTCATCGATCGCGCCGGCGCGGGCCTGCATCTGCGCCGTCTTGTCCTCGGCCCGCTGGATGGCCAGGCCGACATCACCCATCTCCTCGCTGATGCCGGAGAACGCTTCATTGATCCTGGTCTGGGCCTCAGCAGCCGAGTAGGTGGCTTTGATTGTCTCCTTCTTGGTACGGAACGCGTCCACCTTGGCCTGTAGCCGCTGGCTGGCGCGGGTGAGCTTCTCCTCTTCGCCCTGCAGTTGGGCGTGTTGAACCTGAAGGTCGCTGAGCTGTTGCTGTATTCCGGACCGCCGCGTCAGGGCTTCACGGGCCAGATCTTCACGGCCGACCTCAAGGGCCTTCTGAGCCTGATTAGTGAGCTTGTCGGCTTGGGTGTTCAGTTGGTTGGCCTGAAGCTCGATCCGCTTACGACTGGTCGCCACATCGGCAACTCCGCGGCGGACTTTCTGTAGCAGCTCGAGCTGGCGCTGGTAGGAGTAGTCGAGGGTTTGGCGCGGATCTTCAAGCTTGTCCAGGGCCTTGTCGGTCTTGGCACGAAAGATCATCGAGATCCGCTGAAAAATGCCGCTCATGAGATGTCAGCTAGTCCTTCCAGACTCCGGTTCCGCGGCCTCGGCCGCTCGCAGGCTTCCACCGTATCTCTGTGGGGAAACCGAACACAGCGAGGGAGCAGGGTAGTTTCGTCTTTGGGGTGATCCCCTGAGACAATCCAGGGCCAGACCCCTTAAACCCCTGCTCACGCAGCACGAAAACCAACAAGAAGGACCCGTGGCACTCTTCCGCCGCAATAGTCAGCCCGCCACACCGGAGCCGACGACCACTCTCGAGTCCGCACCGACCGGCAAGAAGGATCGCCCGACACCGACGCGCAAAGAAGCTGAGGCTGCGCGACGTCAACGCATGAACACGACGCTCAGCAAGAAGCAATCCCGAGCCGCAGCCGGTCGGCAGTCTCGGTCCGAGCGGATGAAGACGATCAGCGCGCGCGAGGCCGTCCCCGAAAAGGTGCTGATGCGTGACTACATTGACGCTCGGTTCAACTTGGGCGAGTTCTTGCTGCCCTCCGTTGTGGTGATCTTGGCTGTCACTCTGCTCGGCAGCTACTGGCCAGCAGTGACCTTGATCGCGACGATGGTGATGTACTTGTTCATCATCGGGGTGTTCGTTGACGGCTATTTGATGTGGCGCGGCTTCAAGAAGGTGTTGGCCAAACGTCTGCCCAAAGCCTCACCGAAGGGTTTGCTGCTGTACGGAATGACCCGCAGCACCCAGATCAGGCGGTTCCGATCACCTGCTCCGCGAATCAAGCGCGGCGAGACTTACTGAGCGGTGATGGTGCTATGACGGGTGACCTCGCCGACCTGACGTTGTGCGATAGCCGCGAGGTGATCGGGTGAGCTGGCGCTGGGTGCCCGACCACAAGCCCAGCTCGAGCCGCTCCACTCCCGACTCACCATCGATCAACCGCAGCTTCCCGACTCAAGGTGAGGCGGAAACCTGGTTGGGTGAGTTCTATCCGAGCCTGCTGCGCGCCGGCGTACGCGCGGTCAGTCTCTATGAGGCCGACCGGTTGGTCTACGGTCCCATGTCGCTGGAGCCCGACGTCTAGATCTTGGCGCGTACCGGCCCGCTAGTGTCGACGGGTGCCGACCCCTGACTACATCGCCGCAATTCGTCGCGCGTACGGGCAGGGCAGGTTGCTGCTGCCAGGCGTATCCGCCGTCGTGATTCGAACGGATTTGGTACCCGGCAACCTCCATCTCTTGCTCACCCGGCGCAGCGACACAGGGCGTTGGAGCCTGCCATCGGGGATCGTCGAGCCATTCGAACAGCCGGCCGCGACGATGCTGCGGGAGTTGTACGAGGAAACCCGGGTCATCGCTCAGGTCGAGCGGCTCGCATTGCTGACCACAGATCCAGACGTGGTCTATCCGAACGGTGACAGATGCCAATTTGTCGCGATGTGTTTCCGTTGCCAGTACGTCTCCGGCGAGGCCGAGGTGGGCGATGAAGAGTCACTCGAGGTCGCCTGGTTTGCCGCGCACGAGCTGCCTGAGGATCTTGGTGAGATCCAGCGACGCCGGATTCATTGCGCGCTAGAGAATCGCGACGGCTGCGTCTTCGACGTTTAGCTATTGCACGGCAGTTCTCAGGCTTCGCGGACGCCGGCGTCACAAATGGCGGTTTGGTGATCATGAAGGGCTCCTCGCGGCCGCGAATGTCCACTGACACCACATCATCGTCACCAAGCCCGGACTCGATCAGCGCAAGAGCGATGCCGATCTTGAGAGTCGGCGAGAACGTGCCCGACGTGACCGTGCCGACCTGGCGGCCGTCGGGGGCGCGGACGATCATGCCGGGTCGCGGAATGCCGCGGCGGGTGGCACGCAGTCCTCGCAACAGGCGCGCGGGACCGAGAAGCTTCTCGGCGCGCAGCGCGTCGGCCCCGAAGAAGGATTCCTTTTTCCATCCCACTGCCCAGCCGAGCCGGGCCTGGACCGGAGTGATGGCCGGTGAAATGTCTTGACCATGCAGTGCATAGCCCATTTCGGTCCGCAGCGTGTCCCGGGCCCCCAGTCCAGCAGGCTGCAATCCGTATGGCTCCCCAGCGGCGAGCACCGCGTCCCAAATCGCCACGGCGCCATCCACCGGAACCACGAGCTCGTAGCCTCGCTCCCCCGTATAGCCGGTCCGGCACACGGTGACCGGAGCGCCGTCGTGACGCACGCCGACAAAGCTCATGTAGTCGTGGCCCGCCGGGAGACCGGCGGCCGTCACCACCTCGTCGGAGAGAGTGCCCTGCACCGCCAGCACGGCGTAATCCCGATGCTGGTTGATCACCGTGACACCGCGCGGCGCAGCCTCAGCCAGCAGCGCCACCACCTGCGCGCAATTCGCCGCGTTCGGGATCATGAAGACCTCTTCGGCCGACTTGAGATAGACGATCATGTCGTCGACCACGCCGCCATCGGAGTTGCAGATCAAGGTGTACTGAGCCTGACCCGGGCCGATCTTGCGAAGGTCCGCCGTCAAGCACCGGTTGACGAAGTCAGCCGCGCCGGGCCCAGTCACTGTCGCTTTGCCAAGATGACTGACGTCGAAAATGCCGACCGCGTTACGGACCGCCGCGTGCTCGGCCAGGACCCCGGCGCCGGCGTACTCCAATGGCATCGACCATCCGCTGAAGGCTGCAAACCTTGCGCCGGCCACGACATGCCGTTCGTGCAGCGGCGATGTCAGTAACGCGTCAGCCTCGGCATTCTCCGCCACGCCTCACCCCATTTCATCCGCCAGCTTCGGGCTAACCTGTTCAAGCCCTCATTGGATCACGCCTAGCTCACCGAAGGATGTGGCCATCGTGCCCAGTCGCACCCTGCCCTCGCTTGCCATCACCAATGCACTCCCGCGCCACGTCGACGTACTCGTGGTGGGCTTGACCACCTCAGGCGCCCGGCAGCTACCCAAGACAATCGATGGCGGGTTCACGAAACGCTTCGGCATGTCCGTTCTTGACATGGCAACGTCGCTAGGGGCGAAGGCGAGCGCCGATTCGAAACGGACTCTGCCTGCGGTCGATGCTGGACCACGCATTGTCGTGGTCGGCTTGGAGTCGGAGCAGCCGAGTGCGGAGGACCTGCGGCGCGCCGCTGGAACCGGCGTACGGCATGCAGCCTCGCTGGCCGGCAGCGATGCGTTGTCGGTGGCTGTTTCGCTAGGAAGTAGCGATACCGATCAGCTCGCAGCCGTCGCCGAAGGTGCGCTGCTCGGCAGCTATCAGTACGAGCCGATCAGTGCTGCTCCGGCAAACAGCGGCAAGATCAACGCCATCACTGTCGTCCACTCAGGTGAGGTGCGGGACGACTCGATCGCCTCTGCAGCCGAGATCGTGGCCCGGGCGGTCGTGACCGTACGCGACTGGGTGAACATCCCAGCGAACCTCCTCTATCCCGAGTCATTTGCCAACGAGGTACGCAATTTGGTGCGTGGCAGGAAGATCGCGATCGACGTACTGGATGAGAAGGCATTGAGCCGCGACGGGTACGGCGGTCTGATGGCGGTCGGTGGCGGCTCGGCCAGACCACCACGACTGGTGCGGCTGAGCTATAGCCCGCGCGGCGCGACGTTCCATCTCGCACTGGTCGGCAAGGGCATCACCTTCGACAGCGGCGGACTCAACCTGAAGCCCGCCGAGGGCATGTACACCATGAAATGTGACATGGCCGGTGCTGCCGCAGTCCTGGCTGCGGTGCATGCGATCGCCCAACTTGGTCTCAAGATCAAAGTTACGGCGTACGGTGCGCTGGCGGAGAATCTGCCGTCAGGTAGCGCATACCGCCCGTCCGACGTGTTGTCGATCTATGGCGGCAAGACCGTTGAGAACGGTAACTCCGACGCCGAAGGTCGACTGGTGATGGCCGATGCCATCGCACGGGCCAATGAGGACAATCCGGACATGGTGGTTGACGTCGCGACCTTGACCGGCGCCTGTGTGGTTGCCCTCGGGGACCGGACGGCAGGTCTGATGGCCACCGACGACGCCACGGCTGAGCTGGTCCTCGATGCCGCAGCGTCGGCCGGTGAGGATGTCTGGCAACTCCCGATCCCTCGCGAGGTCCGGACCAAGCTCGATTCCAAAGTCGCCGACCTACGTTCAGTCGCAGCCGATCGTTGGGCTGGCGCCTTGGTCGCTGGCGCCTTTCTACGGGAGTTCGTCGCCGAGGGGACCCCATGGGCGCACCTCGACATTGCCGGCCCGGCGTTCTACGACGGCAAGCCGTACGGGTACGTCGCGCCAGGAGGCACTGGGGCAGGCGTACGAACGCTCATCGCCCTGGCCCGCTCCCTCGCCTCTGCCTGATCGCCACAAGACACGACAAGACTGGGGACCAGCCGCGCTGACAGCTGCCCCGGCACCGAGTCATCCATCCCACCGACTCCGCACCCCTGCCAGCACGGCTGGACGTGCAAAACGCCGCCCCCCAAGCGCCGGTTCGAGACGGTCAGGTAAGTCCCACCTCCGCAGACGTTTCACACATTCGGGGTTCGGAGACACTGCGGATGAGGATTGGTCGGTGCGAGCCCGGATCGCGCGCCGTCGTACTGAGCCAGGCTGGCGCGCCGCTGTCCTGGACGAGTCGAGCGAGCAGACACGTTCTTCGTCTGCGAGGGAGTGAGGAAGGCAGCGGCTGACTGGCGCCAGCCTCAGCGAGCGGAGCGAGCAATGGACAGAGGAGAGAGGAGACACGCTCTTCGTCTCCGAGCGACGACGAAGTAGGCGGCTGCAAAGCGCGATCCGCGCCCGCGATGTTCGCGCCGCCGATCTGCAGGAGAAGCCGACGAAACGCGTCGAGAACAGAGCTGATGCTCCGACACGGTGTCGTTTCGTCGGATTCGACGAAGACGGCGGCTCCCCGGTGAACATCGCAGCGAGCGGAGCGAGCCATTAGACAGAGCGAGCTTGGCGAGCGAAACGAACGCTGGGGCGACAGAACTCTCCAACGTCGCTCCAGCGTCAGCGCAGGTCCGGATGCTTCTTGTTGCGAGTGTTGTAGTCGCGCATCCGCTGCGGATAGCCCACCACGGCTGCGTCGTAGCCAGGGATTTGCAGGTGCTCCGCGAATGCATGCGCCCATTCGGGCGAGGGCACCACGCGTCGGGTCCACTCGCCGTCAAACGCAACCAGTAAGAGGGTCGTCTGAGTTACCGCGGTCTTGGGCTCAACGAATGCCTCGACGCCGCGACGACTGCGCGCGAACTGCGTCAGGTGCGACGTGACGGCGTCGTCGACGGAGCGACTCTGCGAGGCATAGCCGCGGCTTTTCTTCACCCGGCTCGCTGTCCGCCGGAACCAACTCATGCGCCAATTATGGCCGCTATGTTGCACAATCGCGGGCCTTCGGCGACTGAGAGGATGGCGCCATGGCCCGTTCTCTCGATGGCACTGCTCACACAACCGACGCTCGGAGCACGGATGCATTCGATCTCGTCGTCCTCGGTGCTGGCAGCGGCGGCTATGCCTGTGCGCTGCGCGCGGCCCAATTGGATTTGACCGTCGGGCTCGTGGAACGGGACAAGGTCGGAGGTACCTGCCTGCATCGGGGTTGCATTCCCACCAAGGCGATGTTGCATGCCGCAGAAGTGGCGGACTCAGTGCGCAATGGCAGCGAATTCGGCATTCATGCCGCCATTGACAAGATCGATCTTGTCGGGGTGGTGTCGTACGCAGACAGCGTGGTCACGCGCGTCTACAAGGGACTTTCGGAGCTGATCAACTCTGGTGGCATCACCGTTCTGCAGGGCGCGGGCCGGCTGACCGAGGCTGACGGACGCCCCGCCGTCAGGGTCGGTGATGAAACCCATCCCGCATCCCATCTCGTGCTGGCTACCGGCTCGTACCCACGCTCGCTGCCGGGTGTCGAGGTGGACGGCGTGAAGATCCTGAGCAGCGAGCACGCTCTCCGGCTGGACCGGCTGCCAGCGTCGGCGATCGTGCTGGGCGGCGGAGTGATCGGCGTCGAATTCGCATCGATATGGCGGTCATTCGGCGTGGACGTCACGGTGCTGGAAGCCCTCCCTCGGCTTGTGTCCGGAGAGGATCCGAGCATCTCCACCGCACTGGAACGGGCCTTTGCCAGACGCAAGATCAAGGTCCTCGACGGGCGCCGCATTGGCAGCCTGCCAGGCCAACGAGTCGGGCGTACGCGCAGAACTCGCGGACGGTCAGGTGCTGGAAGCCGAGCTCATGCTCGTCGCGGTCGGACGTGGGCCACTGACCGCTGACCTCGGCTATCAAGAAGCGGGCATTGATCTCGACGACGGCTTCGTACGCGTCAGCGAGCGCCTGGAGACCTCCATTCCCGGCGTGTACGCGTTGGGCGACGTCGTGCGTGGCCTGCAACTGGCGCACCGCGGTTTCGCGCAGGGCATCTTCGTCGCCGAGGAGATTGCGTATCGGACCGGCGTCCTGGACCGAGCGCCGATCACCATTGCCGACTCGCAGATACCGCGGGTGACCTACTGTGACCCAGAAATCGCATCAGTTGGACTGACGGAAGATCAAGCGCGCACCCGCTTTGGCGAGGTCGAAACGTTCAGCTACGACCTCGCTGGAAACGGCAAATCGCGCATCCTCAAGACTCGGGGTTTTGTCAAGCTCGTACGACAGCCACGTGGTCCGGTCGTCGGAGTTCACATGATCGGTGCGCGGGTAAGCGAGCTCGCGTCAGAGGCGCAACTGATCACCAACTGGGACGCGTTTCCTGAAGAGGTCGCAGCCCTGATCCACCCCCACCCCACGCAGAGCGAAGCACTCGGCGAGGCACACCTCGCCCTTGCGGGCAAGCCCCTGCACGCTCACAGCTAGGCAGCAGGATCAGGCGCGAAGGTGCTGGCCCGAAGTCGAAAGTCAGAACCCAGCAACGCCCTCGCGCCGTGGCGACCTGCTGAGGCTAGGCTGTGGCCCACCGGCACCTAAGAGGCCCGATCGAGTCCGCCCCGTGCCATCACGCGACACCAGGACCAACCGAGCACCAGCACGATAAAAGGAGTCCTCAGTAGCCATGTCGACCTCTGTAACCCTCCCAGCACTCGGTGAGAGCGTCACCGAAGGAACGGTCAGCCGGTGGCTCAAGCAGGTGGGTGACACCGTCGAGGCCGACGAGCCTTTGCTCGAGGTGTCGACGGACAAGGTCGACACCGAGATCCCCTCTCCCGCCTCGGGCGTGCTGTTGGAGATCAAGGCGCAGGAGGACGAGACGGTCGAGGTGGGCGCCGTTCTCGCGGTGATCGGTGAAGCAAGCGAGGCTGGCAGTGCAGAGTCCGCACCCCAACCTGACGGTGCCGAGTCCGCACCCCAACCTGACGGTGCCGAGTCCGCACCAGAGACGCCCAGCGCCGAGGACGCCTCCCGCGAAGATACAGCCGAAGAGGCTGCGCCTGCCGCAGAGTCGGGTCCTGCGGAGGAGCCCTGACGAAGAGCCGGCGACGCAGGAGCCCGACAGTCCGGCCGACACCGCCGAACCCGCGCCGGACGCCGAGGCACCCAGTGGAGGTGCGCAGGGTTCAGACGGCGCCACCGAGGTAACCCTGCCTGAACTGGGAGAGAGCGTCACCGAGGGCACCGTGAGTCGCTGGCTGAAACAGGTCGGTGAGTCTGTCAAGACCGATGAGCCGCTGCTGGAAGTGTCGACCGACAAGGTCGACACCGAAATCCCGTCGCCGACAGCCGGCACGTTGCTCGAAATCCGGGTGCAGGAGGACGAGACCGTCGAGGTTGGAGCGGTACTTGCCCTCATCGGCGAGGCAGGTGCCGCCCCGCCGGCACAAGAAGCGCCTCGCCCAGCGGCGCCGAAGGCTGCCAGCGCCCGAGCCTCAGCCGACCCAGCAACCTGCGCAGGAGCCAGCGCCTACCCAGCAAGCCGAGCCGAAGGCTGCGGCGCCCACGCCCAAAGTAGACGCCCAGCCGGAGCAACACGGCCCAGCCGCCGCCGCTCCACCTCGCCCGACGCCGGTCGTCAGCGACTCTGATGCCAGCTATGTGACACCACTGGTACGCAAGCTGGCCAAGGAACATGGCGTGGAACTCGGCTCGCTGAACGGAACGGGCGTTGGTGGCCGGATCCGCAAGCAGGACGTCCTGGCCGCCGCCGAGGCTGCCAAGCAGGCTGCCGCCGCGCCAGCTCCGCAAGCCCCAGCCGAGCAGCCAGCGGCCGCCGCTCCGGCAGCGAGAGCGGCAGCACCTGAGGTCAGCACCTTGCGTGGCACCACCGAGAAGATGTCCCGGCTCCGCCAGACCATCGCCAAACGGATGGTGGAGTCCCTCCAGGTGGCCGCACAGCTGACCGCCACGGTCGAGGTCGATCTGACGGCCATCTCGCAGATCCGCGCCAAGGTCAAGGACGACTTCAAGAAGCGCGAGGGTGCTTCACTGTCCTACCTCCCGTTTATCGCGAAGGCTTCCATCGAGGCACTCAAGGCGTACCCCAAGCTGAACGCGACGATCGACACCGAGGAACGCACCATTACCTACCCGGATGCCGAGCATCTCGGCATTGCCGTGGACACCGAGAAGGGTCTGCTGGTTCCGGTGATCAAGGACGCCGGTGATCTGAGCATCGCTGGACTTGCGAAGCGGATCGCCGACTTGGCTGCGCGTACCCGGCAGAACAAGGTGACGCCCGACGAGCTGACCGGCGGCACGTTCACGATTACGAACTATGGTTCGGCCGGCACCTTGATGGACACGCCGATCATCAACCAGCCGCAGGTGGCGATCCTCGGTACCGGTGCGCTCGTGAAACGGCCAGTGGTGATCTCCGATCCGCGGCTGGGCCAGGTCATTGCGATCCGCGACATGATGTATCTGTCCGTGTCCTATGACCATCGTCTGGTCGACGGCGCCGTGGCAGCCAGGTTCCTCAGCACTCTTAAAGCGCGCCTAGAGGAAGGTGACTTTGGCGCTGAGTTCGGCGTCTGATCCCCCTGGTTCGCGCGAAGTGATCACATGAAGTGGTTATTGGCGGGCGCATCGGGCTTTCTCGGCACCGCACTCAGGGTGCGACTGGCCGGCGAGGGTCAAGAGGTCTTCCGCCTAGTGCGCCGCGAGCCAGCAACCTCCAGCGAGTTTCAGTGGGATCCCGACTCAGGCACAGTGGACGCGGCCGCGTTCGATGGGGTTGACGTTGCGGTCAACCTCGCCGGAGTGCCCGTCGCTCCCCTGCCCTGGACTGAGTCCCGCCGAGAGCAGATCCTCTCATCGCGGGTCAATACCACCAGCACCATGGCGCGCGGACTGGCGGCTCAAACAGACGGTCGGCCGCGCACCATGATCCAGATGAGCGGCATCGCTCGGTACGGCACGACCTCCGGAGCCGAGCCCTACACCGAGGACTCGCCGGCGGCAGCCGACTACCTGGCTCAGGTCACCACGAAATGGGAGGCTGCGGCTCAGCCTGCCGCCGATGCCGGAGTGCGCGTCGTCGTCCTCCGCACCAGCCCGGTGATGCACTCCAGCGGCGGGACGCTCGTTCCGCTCAAGCTGGCCTGGTCGATCGGTCTCGGTGCGACGCTTGGCGACGGCACTCAACGGATGCCCATGATCAGCCTTCGGGACTACCTCGGCGTCGTGCAGTGGGCCGCAACGACTGAGCAGGCTTCCGGGCCGTACAACCTGACCTTGCCGCAGCCCACCACCAACGCGGAGTTCAGCGACGCCCTCGCAGCTGCGTTGCATCGGCCGCGGTTCCTTCGCATGCCGACTCCGATCATCCGCACCGCCCTCGGTGAGTTGGCGGGGCAGCTGGTCGGCGACGTGTATGCGATTCCCGAGCGACTGACCGGTGATGGCTTTGTCTTCAGGGATCCCACCGTGGCGGACCTCGTCGCATCCGCCCTACGGGATTGATTGCACGCTACGGGGCAGCCCGCCCGGCTGTGCTCGTGGCTGACCTCGCGACATTAGACTCGGCGCCATGGAACTGCGTGATCTGCACTCTGACAGGCTGCCCGCCCGATTCGCCTCCTTCGTCGCTCGCGAACAGGCGCCGGCCTGCTACCGAACCCATGTGCGAGCTCCTGCAGTCGGCGAAGCGGGCAGCCCGTCATAGTGCTATGGAGTTCCGCGATCTCGGGTTGGGCAGCGAACACGTCGACTATCAGGCGACGTGGGACTTGCAGCGTGCCGTACACGCCGAGGTCTCCGATGGCGTCCGGCCAGACACCGTGCTGCTCCTCGAACACGCCAGCGTCTACACGGCAGGCAAGCGAACCGAACCCCATGAGCGCCCCGTCGATGGCACACCAGTGATCGATGTGGACCGCGGCGGCAAGATCACGTGGCACGGTCCGGGACAGCTCGTGGGTTACCCGATTGTGCGGTTGCCGGAGTCGGTGCTCGTGGTCGATTACGTACGCCGGCTCGAAGAGGCTTTGATCACCATGCTGGCCTCCTACGGCCTTAAGACGGGCCGAATCCGCGGCCGCTCCGGCGTCTGGCTGGCCGGGGATGATCAGCGGCTGGAGCGCAAGATCGCCGCGATCGGGGTGCGGGTCGCGGCAGGGACGACGATGCACGGCTTTGCGCTCAATGTCGATCCTGATCTTCGTTCGTTCGACCGGATCATCCCGTGTGGATTGACCGGAGTCGGGGTGACGTCGATGACCGCAGAGCTGGGCCGACACGTCACCGTCAGTGAGGCGGCGCAGGTGCTCCGCGTCCAGTTGCAGCACTACTTGGCCTTTGAGGAATACACCCAATCACCCGATGTGGGATCCGCGCCCGAGACCGCTCACCCCAGGCTTGCAGTTGGCGCCGCCTGATCCACCTACGTCGAATGTTGCAGCGCGCCGGCGGACCGTTGTCGGGCCGCCTGCAGTCGACTACGCCATCGAGGCGTACAGCCTGGAGAAGGTGTATCGGACCCGCAGCGGCAAACAAGCGGCCGTCGATGGCCTGGACCTCAGGGTGCCCGTCGGCGGCGTCCACGGGTTCCTGGGTCCCAACGGATCGGGTAAGACAACGACGATCAGGATGCTGCTGGGACTGATCGCCGCTGACGGGGGCCACATTCGGATTTTTGATCATGAGGTGCCGCTGGCTCTCGATCGGATCATCGACCGGGTCGGCGCCATCGTTGAGCAGCCGAAGTTCTTCCCGGCGTTCTCTGGGGAGAAGAACCTGCGACTGCTGTCCCGCGCAATTGGCGCGCCACAACGGCGGGTTGCGGCCGTGCTGGACGAAGTTGGGCTCGCACGGCGCGGCAGCGACAAGTTCCGCAAATATTCGCTCGGCATGAAACAGCGCCTGGCGATCGCGGCGACGCTGCTCAAAGACCCGGATTTACTGATTTTTGACGAACCCACCAACGGACTTGATCCAGCTGGCATTCACGAGATCCGCAGCATGATGCGGAACCTCGCCCGGCGGGGTAAGACGGTGCTTGTCTCCAGCCACATTCTCAGCGAGGTGCAGCAGATCGCCGATACGGTCACGATCATCGGCCGCGGCCGGCTGCTCGCCGAGGGCAATGTCAGCCAGATTCTCTCCGCCGATGGACAGCTGTCCGCTCGGGTCGGGGTCTCCGATCATCTGCGAGCCGCCGAGGTCCTCACGAGATCCGGCTTTACGGTCGAACCGCTGGCCGGCCGGCTACTCAAGGTCAGTCTGAGCAACCAGCGGTTGGATCTTGCGGTCATCACGCGGCTGCTGGCGGATCAGGGCCTGTACGTCTCCGAGCTCACACCTCGTCCAGCCTGATCTCGAATCGGTATTCCTCAATCTCACCGCCGGTGATCATTTAGCCGCCCAACAGCAGCGCGGCCGCAAACCGCAGCAGCGTCGCATGGTTGAACAACAGCGCCCGCCAGCCCAGCGCAAACCGCAAGCTCAGCGACAGCGCCGGCCGGAGCGGCCGGATTGGAGCGGGCGGGTATGACCCGGCTGGTCGCGGCCGAGATCGCCAGACTGCTCAGCCGACGGTTCACCGGCATCGCCCTGATCGTGTTGTTGCTCGGGCTTGGCGCATATCAGCTGGTCGTCAACGACTCCCTCTCGCCGGCAACCGGCGAACAACTCGCCGCTGCCCAGCGCGCGTACGAGCAATCGCACAAAGACTGGGTGGACAACCATGAGACGTACGAGGGGCAGTGCCAGGACACGGGCGGTACGCCAGAGGAGTGCACTATCCCGGAGCCGACTCTGGCCGATTTCAGTGCGGGTCAGACGCCATTCAAGGAGGTGGCCAGAACGGCACTCGAGGTGTCCACAGTCTTTGTCGCGCTCGCCGCCTTCATGATCGCCGCCAGCTTCATCGGCGCTGAGTACAGCTCCGGTTCGATTGCCAACTGGCTGACCTTTGTCCCGCGGCGCGGCCGGGTTTTCTGGTCGAAGCTGCTCACCGTGATCGGGTTTGCAGCACTGCTCGGCGCGTTCGCTGCTGCGCTCGTACTCTTTGCCGCGGCAGTGTTGGCACGGCTCTACGGCTCCCCCATCGAGTCGTTTGCCGAGCTTGGCGCGATGGGAGGGCGCGGTGTGTTGGCAGTAATTGGGCTCACGGTGCTCGGCTTCTCTGCCGCTCTGGTGACTCGGCATACCGCTGGCGCGATTGGCGTCTTGCTTGGGTATGCCGTTCTCTGGTTCGTCCGCAGTGGGCCGTTGGGCTCGCTGGTGTGGGCGCAGCGGCTGACACCGTGGACTCCCGAGGCGAGTCTCGCAGCAATCGTGGAGCACGGCTACGCGTACTCCGTGCCGATCGAGAAGGTGACGCCGGAGGGGGCGACCATCGAATGGGTCGAGCAGACCGTGAGCCTCACACACGGCGCCATCTACTGGTCAATCCTGATCACGCTCGTGATCATCGGCTCCCTGTTGATATTCCGCCGCCGCGACGTGGTGTGAGCGGCTACGCCCGTGATCCGCACGGCAGCGAGCCGAGCAATCAAACCCGGATCGCGCGCCGCCGTGCCTGAGGAGGAGCGAGCGGAGGCGTTCTTTCCTCTGCGAGCGACGACGAAGTAGGTGGCCACGAGGCGCGATCCGTGCCGAGCGAGCCGAGGCAATCAAACGCGACACAGTAAAGTGACAAGGTGACCATCGCTCCCGAAGGCCGCAGGATGCTCCGCCTGGAAGTTCGCAACGCGAGCACTCCTGTGGAGAAGAAGCCGTCGTGGATCAAGACCACGGCGCGGATGGGTCCGGAGTATCGCGAGCTTCAGCAATTGGTGAAGAGCCAGGGGTTGCACACGGTCTGCCAGGAAGCGGGCTGTCCGAACATCTTCGAGTGCTGGGAGGACCGCGAGGCCACGTTCCTGATCGGCGGCGACGTCTGCACCCGACGCTGCGATTTCTGCCAGATCGACACCGGGAAGCCGGCCAGTTTCGACGCCAGCGAGCCACTCCGGGTTGCCGAGTCGGTGCAGGCGATGGGTCTTCGCTATGCGACGGTCACCGGGGTGTGCCGTGATGATCTTCCCGATGAGGGCGCCTGGCTGTACGCCGAGACGATTCGCAAGATTCACCAGCTCAATCCCGACACAGGCGTCGAGATGCTCGCACCCGACTTCTCGGGCAATCCCGACTACCTGGGCCAGATTTTCGAGACCGAACCGGAGGTCTTTGCGCACAACGTGGAGACCGTCCCGCGAATCTTTCGGCGTATCCGGCCAGGTTTCCGCTACGAGCGCTCCCTGGATGTGCTGCGAGCGTCACGATCCGCCGGCCTGGTCACCAAGTCGAACCTGATTCTCGGCATGGGTGAAACTCGATCCGAGATCAGTGAGGCGCTGCGGGACCTGTACGACGCCGGTGCCGAGATTGTCACGATCACTCAATACCTGCGGCCCTCGCCACGGCATCATCCGGTCGATCGGTGGGTCAAGCCGGAGGAGTTCGTGGAGCTGGCCGACGAGGCAACCGCCATCGGTTTCGCTGGCGTGATGAGCGGACCACTCGTACGCTCCTCCTATCGCGCCGGCCGGCTGTATCGTCAGGCAGTCCACACCCGGGAAGCCCTGACAGTCCGCGCGTCGGCGGTCTAGCAAGCACACCGAGCAGAGAATCGAGAGCTGAAAGTGAGTGGCAATGGCTGACGCGGCGTCCCGGAGCGCCAAGAGCGGCACCAAGGCGGCGAAGCCTGCGGCCCAGGATCCGAAGGCGGCGGCGAAGGAAGCCAAGGTCCGGGCCAAAGAGGCAAAGAAGGCGGAGAAGGCCCGGAAGAAGGCAAGCGACAATCCGGCCGACATGGGCCGGATTCGACAGATCATTCGCGCGTACCAGGTCACCCATGAGTACGACAAGGCGCTGCCGTACCTCCTGATTGGCGCCTTCTTACTGCCGACTGCGCTCAGCATCGTGATCGGCCTGACCTGGGGCTACGCGTTCAACGTGATCTTCGCCGGCGTCATGATCGGCATCCTGGCCACGATGTTCATGCTCGTACGCCGCGCCAAGGCAGCGACCTTCAAGCGTTACGCAGGAACGACGGGCTCAGCCGAGGTAGCCCTCGGAATGCTGCCCAAGAAGTGGATCTCGACGCCGATCATCGCGGCCAATCGCAACAAGGATGTCGTGCATCGCACCATCGGCCCCGGCGGCCTGGTGCTGATCGGCGAAGGCGAGACGGGCCGAGTGCGGCAACTCCTCGCGAGCGAGGTGAAGAAGCACGAGCGGGTGGCGTACGGAATTACCGTCACGACGGTGATCATGGGCGACAAGGAAGGTCAAGTGCCGCTGAACAAGCTGGCCGACCACATCCGCAAACTGCCCAAGGCGCTGCAACCGCACCAGATCACCGACCTCAAGCAGCGGTTGCGCGCGCTTGACGCGCTCCGTCCACCCGTGCCGATGCCCAAGGGACCGATGCCGACCAGCCCCCGACAGGTCAAGGGTGCCCGGCAGGCCATGCGCGGTCGCTGATTCAGCACCCAGCATCGCGTGCCATAGCTGGGCGCCACAGCCGCCTAACTGATCGATGAGCAACCTGATCAACGCCGAACGCGTCACCATGAGCTACGGCACCCGTACGCTGCTCGATGACCTCAGCCTTGGCCTGGGCCGCGGCGACGTGGTGGGCGTCGTGGGCCGCAACGGTGCGGGAAAGACCACCCTGTTGCGCGTCCTCGCAGGGACTTTGACAGCGGACAGCGGTCGCGTCACACATACTGCCCAGCTGTCGATTGGTTTCTTGGATCAGATCGACCACACGCCGTCCAACGTCTCTGTCCGAGATCTCATCGTCGCCGGAGCGCCAGACCACGTGTGGGCAGCCAATCTTGGTACGCGAGAGATCGTCGAACATCTGCTGGCGGATGTCGATCTTGACACCGCACTGGACAGCCTGAGTGGTGGCGAGCGTCGCCGGGCCGCACTAGTGAAACTGCTGCTTGCTGATCATGATCTGCTGATTCTGGACGAGCCGACCAACCATCTCGATGTGGAGGCGGTCGACTGGTTGGCCAAGCATCTGAATGATCGGCAGGCAGCCGAGATTGCGATGCTGATCGTCAGCCACGACCGCTGGTTCCTCGACGCCGTCTGTACTCGAATGTGGGAAGTACATGGCGGCAGAGTTCAGGCCTACGTCGGGGGCTACGCGGCGTACGTGCTGGCGCGGGCAGAACGCGCCCGCCAGGCCGCCATGATCACTTCACGGCGCAGCAATCTGCTGCGCAAGGAACTGGCTTGGCTACGCCGCGGCGCACCAGCCCGTACCTCGAAGCCGAAGTTCCGGCTAGACGCAGCCGCGGCGCTGATCGCCGATGAGCCCGAGCCGCGTGATCGACTTCAATTGCAACGATTTGCGATCGCCCGCCTGGGCAAGGACGTCTTCGATCTTGATCGGGTGAGTGTGAGGCTGGGTGGCCGGACGCTGCTGGATAACCTCTCCTGGTCAATCGGCCCGGGCATGCGGATTGGCATCGTCGGGGTGAACGGCTCCGGCAAGACCACCGTGCTACGGCTGCTGCACGGAGATCTCGCCCCCGACTCGGGACGCATCAAACGGGGCAAGACGCTGCGTATCGGCTACTTGAGTCAGGACGTGACCGAGCTTCGCGGCACCGAACGAGTCCTGGAATCGGTCGATCAGCTACGGCGGCAGGCGAGGCTCGCTTCGGGCGCAGAAGCCAGTGCCGGCTCGCTGCTGGAGGACTTCGGGTTTACCGGCGACAAACTGACGACCCGACTCGACGACCTGTCAGGTGGCGAACGGCGGCGACTTCAGATGCTCCGCATACTGCTTGACGAGCCGAACGTCCTGCTGCTCGATGAGCCCACCAATGACCTCGACATTGACACATTGACCGTCTTTGAGGACTACCTCGACAGCTGGCCGGGCACCCTGCTCGTGGTGTCGCATGATCGATATTTTCTGGAGCGGGTTTGCGATGTGAGCTACGCATTGCTGGGCGACGGTTCGTGTGTACTGCTGCCCGGCGGTGTTGATCAATACCTGCGGATGCGCAGCGACAGATCGCCAGAGATCTCGCCCTCGCCAACCTCGTTGCAGCGTGACTCCGCTACCTCCAGCGCCGCAACACGCCAAGCGAGGAAAGACCTCGCGCGTCTCGAACAACAGATCGCCCGCCTCGATCAGCAGATCACCGCGCTGCACGAGCAAATGACGGCCGCGGCCAGCGACTATCAACAGCTCGCTGAGCTGCAGCGCGAGATCGAACTGATCACGGCCAGCAGAGACGAGCTGGAGCACGCGTGGCTCGAGGCGGCCGAGGTCGCGGGCTAGGGCTAGTGGCTCGGCACTAACTTGGTCGTATGGAGACTGCGTTGGAACAGCTCGTCGCGCTCCTCGGTGACGCCGTCCGCACTGACCCCGTCAGCTGCGAGAACTACCGCTTCGACTGGTCCCGCGACCCGACCGCAGGAATCCCGATAGCTGTGGTTCGGCCCAGCAACTCCTCGGAGGTAGGTACTGCGATCCGATGGGCAGCCGAGCACCGCGTACCAGTAGTTCCGCGCGGCGCCGGCAGCGGCCTGTCCGGTGGATCGTCGGCGGTTTCCGGAGGGATCGTGCTGAGCCTGGAGCGGATGCGCTCGATTGAAATCGATGTCGCTGCTCGGGTCGCCGTGGTGGAGCCCGGTGCCTTCAATGCCGAAGTCAAGGCGGCGGCGGCTCAGTACGGCCTGTGGTATCCCCCAGACCCGTCCTCGTACGAGATCTGCTCCATCGGTGGCAACATCGCAACGAATGCGGGTGGATTGTGCTGCGTCAAGTACGGCGTGACCACCGACTATGTCCTCGGGCTCGATGTCGTGCTGGCCGACGGCACCTTGATCACCTTGGGTGGCAAGCGGATCAAGGACGTCGCTGGGCTGTCGTTACTCAAGCTCTTCGTCGGCAGCGGGGGAACCCTCGGCATCATCACCCGCGCCATCCTCCGCCTAGTACCAGCACAGGGACCACGGTCAACTCTGGTCGCCTACTTTCCTACCGTGCAGGCAGCGGCCGACACCGTCGTGACGATTGGCGGGACGCTTCGAGCGTCCATGATGGAGCTGATGGACAACGCCTCGATCAATGCGGTCGAGGACTATCGCTCGATGGGGCTAGATCGATCGGCCGGCGCCTTGCTTCTTGCGCAGTCCGATGCGCCCGGCGCGGCGTGTGCCGAAGAGATCGACTTCATGGAGGCCGCATGTACCACCGCTGGCGCCAAGGAGGTCTTCGTCACCCACGATCCCGAGGAGGGCGAGCTGTTCGTTGCCGCCCGCCGCGCCGCATTTCCTGCGATCGAGGCACGCGGCTCCATTCTGCTGGAGGACGTTGGTGCGCCGGTGCCTCGGTTGCCGGAGCTCTTTGCCGGCATTGCCGCCGTTGCGGACCGGTATTCGGTCGAGATCCCGGTGGTCGCACACGCCGGAGATGGCAACACGCACCCGATCGTCGTGTATGACCGCGTCGATCCGGATGCGCGGAACCGCGCGTATCGCGCCTTCGATGAAATCATGCAGCTCGCCATCGGACTTGGCGGCACGATCACCGGCGAGCACGGCGTTGGGCGAGCGAAGAAAGGCGCCCTCCCGGCTCAGCTCGGGCCGGAGGTGATGACTCTGTCATTGACGATCAAGAACGCCCTGGACCCGCTCGGCATCCTCAATCCCGGGGCCATCTTCTAGTGCCCCGTAAGGGCATTAGGCACGCGGCCACTGGTTGGCCCGGACGTTCAGCGCCGCCTGCTCCACCGTCTCCACGATCCGCTTCTGGTGAGTCTCGGGCCGTTTGGCCGATCCGATCCACTCGAGAATCGCCCGTCGTGTCGATGGCGGAAATGCATCCCAGTACCGGCGGCGTCTAGGTTCGCATCGAGCGCGGCTCGCAGCTCATCGGGCTCGACCAAGGCCTCGACGCCGTCCAGCGCTGTCCAGGTACCCGTCCGCTTGGCAAGGTCGACCATGGCCTGCCCCGCGGGATGCATCAGACCAGCCGCGGTCAATTCGGTGATCCGCGCTTTGTTCGGTCCCGACCATTTGCTCTTCGGCCTACGCGGCGTGAGCAGCCGCTGCGGTCGGGTGGCCTCGAGCGGCTTGGCCTGGCCGTCAATCCAGCCGAAACAGGTGCCCGACCGGTGATTGATGGCGCTGCCTCGGTGCTCTGGGCGGCAACCCTTCCCGACGACGGACCGCGCGGCGGGCTCTTTCGGGACGGCGAGCCAATCGGCTGGTAAATGATCAGCGCCGAATCACCGACGATTGATGACCACTGTGCCCGCCGCAAGATCTTGCAGACCGCGGCGTTCAGCGGAAATGATCAAGGGCGGCAACGCCAGGGACACCAGAAAGGCCCGCAGCAGTGCTCGTGGCAGGCCGAGTGGCTGCACGTCGAGCCGGACGACGGCGATTCGACTCACTAGCTGCCCGAAGCTGCCACCGACCAGCCAGGACAGCACCATTGATTCCACGAAGAACGTTGCCAAGATCATCCAAGCGCGCCAGCCGCCGCCGGTGAGCACTCCGGTGCCGAAGAAGCCAATCGCGATGATCATGCACGCGGCCCAGTCGATGATCAACGCGCCGATCCGCGCGCGCCAGCTCGCCAGCGACCCACGACCCTCAGGGGGCAGGCCGAGACTCTGGCCGGGATAAGCTTCGCCGGCAGAGGTGGTGTCGGGCGCATTGTTCGCCACGTGGCCGAGGCTACCTGCAGCTGCGAGCGCGCGATATGCACGAGCAGCTCCAACGATTGGCCCCGTCAGGTGGATCATGAGACTGCCTGGCGCCGTGTTACATGTGTGAAACATTTGTGCAACTGGATGGAAATCGCGACTCCATTAGGCTTCCGAGCAACCGACGGCGGAGCACATGATCCGCTTTCGTCCAGCTTCCGCTCAGTGTCGAGTACGCCGGTGCTCAAGGCTGAGCAAGATGTCCATCTGCGCGCCAAGGGCGCGCAACCATAGAACGTGCCTCGTGGCACGACCGATCTCACCGGAGGACAGATGTTCCAAGGAGCCGACGACCTGTTGGCCTACGTCAAGGATGAGGGCGTCGAGTTCATCGACATCCGCTTCTGCGACTTGCCCGGCATCATGCAGCACTTCACCGTCCCGGTGGGCACGTTCGGCCCCGAGTACTTCGAGGATGGAGTCAACTTCGACGGTTCGTCGATCCGCGGCTTCCAGAAGATTCACGAGTCGGACATGGCCCTGTTTCCAGACCCCGCGACGGCCTACCTGGACCCGTTCCGCGTTGCGAAGACCCTCTGCATCAATTTCTTCGTACACGACCCGTTGACTAAAGAGCCGTACAGCCGCGATCCGCGCAACATTGCCCGTAAGGCGGAGAGCTTTCTCGCCTCGACCGGGATTGGTGACACTGCGTACTTCGCCCCGGAGGCGGAGTTCTACATGTTCGACGACATACGGTTCGAGACCAAGCAACAGACCGGCTACTACGCGATCGACTCCGTCGCTGGCGCCTGGAATACCGGCCGGATCGAGGATGGTGGCAACCGCGGCTACAAGGTGCGCTACAAGGGTGGCTACTTCCCGGTGCCGCCGGTCGACCACTTCGCCGACCTACGTGACGCCATCGTGAAGAACCTCGAGGCCTCAGGCCTAAGCGTGGAGCGGGCGCACCACGAGGTCGGCACTGCCGGTCAGGCCGAGATCAACTATCGCTTCGACACGATGCTCAAGGCGGGCGATGACCTCCAGAAGTACAAGTACATCGTCAAGAACACGGTCTGGGCAGCCGGCAAGACCGCGACCTTCATGCCCAAGCCGATTTTCGGCGACAACGGCTCGGGTATGCACGTCCACTCCTCGATCTGGAACGAGGGCGAGCCGCTGTTCTACGACGAGGCCGGATACGGCGGCCTGTCCGACGTCGCGCGCTGGTACATCGGTGGAATCCTCGAGCACGCTCCGTCGCTGCTGGCCTTCACCAACCCGACGACAAACTCCTACCACCGGCTGGTCCCTGGCTTCGAGGCGCCGGTCAATCTGGTTTACAGCTCTCGCAACCGCTCGGCCGCCATGCGCATCCCGATTACGGGTTCCAACCCGAAGGCCAAGCGAGTCGAGTTCCGCTGCCCTGATCCCTCCTCAAACCCGTACCTGGCCTTCGCCGCGATCCTGCTTGCAGGCGTCGATGGGATCTTGAACAAGACCGAACCAGCGGCACCGATCGACAAGGACCTGTACGAGCTGCCACCGGAAGAGCACGCCTCTGTGAACACCGTGCCCGACAGCTTGGATGGAGTGCTTGACAACCTGGAGGTCGACCACGACTACCTGCTAGCCGGAGACGTGTTCACGCCCGATCTGATCGAAACCTGGATCGAGTTGAAGCGCGACGACATCGATGCTGTGAGGCTCCGCCCGCATCCGCACGAGTTCGAGCTCTACTACGACGTGTAGCTAGCACATGGCTCTGACTAGACATCCCACGACCGGAAGCGGTTAAGCTGCGGGGCTGTCTAGTCACAGGCCCACCATCTGACCTTGTATCAGGTGGTCCACGGATTGAGGCTGCGGTGATCCATGTCTTGGTGCGGTAATGAGACCTCATCGATCTGGGGCCGTGTCGAGGATGATCGCTACGCCGACGAGGAGCCGCAGTCAGCGAGGTGCATTGCGTGTAGCCATAACCGATATCGCGTTCAACCGTGAGTAGCGTCGCTCTTGGTCATAGGCAGGGAGCGGACCACGCGATAAGGATTGGCGACCGGGGACGGTCCACACAGTGCTTTGCAGGAGGGGGTGCTTTGAGTACCTCTGAGCGGAGCTGGGCGGCTCGCTTATGAGCCTGACCCTGGGGACGATCTTGACCCTTCGGACCCGTTACTTCCACGAGTTCCCACGACAGCGATAGCGTGCTGTCGCGGCTGTTCTCATTTACTCACACCCAGGAGACATGGATGTGCCCGAGGGTTTGAACGTCGAGGTCGCTCATAAGCTGACCGAAAAAGAGGAAGAGGCTGAGCGCCGGAAGCACCGCTGGGAAGAAGTTGTTGAGGTCATCGAGGTGCTTGTCCTCGCGCTAGCGGCGATAGCGACCGCGTGGAGCGGCTTCCAGGCATCGCAGTGGGATGACCGCGGGGGCCTCTTGTATGGGCAGGCAACGACGCAGCGTTTCGCGGCCAGTGCTGCCTCCACCCTTGGCGGACAAGAACTGGCCGCGGACTCTGCAATGTTCAGCAGCTGGTTAGAGGCCAGAGCCGCGGGGAACACTGAGCTGGAGATGGTGTTTGTCCGCCGCTTCACCCCCGACTACCGGCAAGCCTTCGATGAGTGGCTGAAGACCGACCCGCTCAACAATCCTTCTGCGCCAGCTGGGCCGGCCTATATGCCCGGATACAAGAATCCAAACTTGGAGAAGGCCGGACAACTCAACACAGAGGCCGCAGAGCTGTTCACGGGGGGAACGGAAGCAGGCGAGACGGCCGGGAAGTACGTACGTCAAACGGTGTTGTTCGCTCTCGTCCTATTCCTGATTGCAGCCGGTCAGCGCTTCAGACAACGGCCCGTCCGGATCAGTGCGAATGCACTGGCGGTCTGCCTGCTTGTCTACGCCCTCGTCTACCTGATCATCCTGCCTCGGTTGTAGACCAACGGGCGGCTGTTGACCGGGCCTCCATCCTGATGAAGTCGCGGCTCAACCGGTAATACCGTCGGAACCTGGAACATCCGCGTCACCTGGCTCTTAGGCACTGGCGCAGGCACGGAACTCAATGCGTGCCCCGGATGATTCTTCGAATCACCGATTAAATCAGTCCGTGAGGGCTCTAGTAATGTCCGTGGATACCCGTGAGCCGGCAGTGGATGATGGGGAGCGTGCTCAGACCAGGAACGGGGTTCCGATACCGGACTAGCACCACTCACGGGTGACCCGGGACTACGGCTACGCCGCCAGTACCTGCTTGGAGATGATTCATGACCTGGCGGCCAGGGACCTCACCTATGCCCAGACGGTGCGAAGTACGGTCGCAAAAGGAACGCCGTCCAGCAGTTTGCTTTCCAGAACAAGCGAGAGATCGCTGAGCGGCGTGCGGAAATCCTGGTGGGTCTACGGGCTGAGTGCGATGGAGCGTTGCGATATCGGGTCCGCGTTCTCCAGCAGATCGCTCAGGAGGCCCAGGATCGTTTGGAAGACCTCCAGGAGGCCTGGAAGGGCCAGGAGGGTCGCACGGTTGCGGGTCATGCGGTGTGGAATGCCTATCACCGCACCTGGTGCCGTTATCGAGAGCTGCAGGTCGATATTGTGCGGCAGATCCAGGAAGAGACGGACCCTCGTGCACGTCGAGCACGGGAAGAGGCTGAGGTCGATATCGACCAGCTTTTCGACGCTGTTTGTCCTCAATGCAAGAGTCGATATCTGCGGCGTAACCGGTAATAATCCGAGCGCCCAATTAACTGTACGATTCCCTTCCACTGTCGCCGCTGACAGGCTTACGCTCCTGAGGTTGGCTTCGTTGAGGTCGGAGTCCGCGAGCTTGGTACCAAAGAGGTGTGCGGGCTCGACTTTGACCCAGTCCCAGCTGCCCCGACGGAGGTCCATCGAGGTGGCAAAGCTTGCACGAGAAAGGTTGGCCGCCGACAGATCGGCGTTGTCCAAGTTGGCGCCAGCTAGCGACGTATGGCTAAGAGAGGCTTCTTTGAGGTTTGCACGTTCAACACAGGCGCCCAGCAGTTCGCGCCATCGAGGCACGCTCGCCGAGCCGTGGCCAAGTCCTCAAGGTGGGCGCCGGGCAGATCTGCGCGTTCTAGATGACCACGGCGTCATGGTCTTCGCGGGCCGATGTCGAGGAGGTGCTGCTCTGGGGGAAGCCTTCGGGCGGCAGGTGCCGAGCTCTCCGCTAGTGGGTCGAGCGGCGACCAGCGAAGTTGGCGACGAGGCGCGCGATGAGCGTCACGAGGAAGATCTGGCCGCAGATCGCCTCGAGGGTCGCGACCGCCCGGCCGATGTCGGTGGCCGCGGTGACGTCGCCGTACCCCAAGGTCGTGAGGGTGGTGAACGAGAAGTACTGCCGCACCGGGATGCTGGGCTCGGCGACTTGCACGAACAGTTGCTGGTCCCCAAGGTCGGCCATGGCGCCGTAAACCGCGCTGAACATCAGGCCGAGGAGGAGGTAGGCGGAGAGGGCGCCGCAGATTGTCTGGAGCGTTACCTCCTGATGGATCAGCACGCGACGGAGCACGGCGATGAGGGTCAACATGAAGGCGACAACGAACCACAGCTCGCTCAGCCCGCGGGCCGTGCTGTCGGCCACGGATTGGGCGATGATGACGACTGCGAGGAAGGCCGCGACGAGCATCGCCGCCGCCCAGAGCCGCACCCGCGGACCCATCGCGGACGCCTGGAGCGCCAGCCACAGGGCAACGACCGCGAACGATCCCTCGAGGATTCGCGGCGTCGAGCTGCCGCTGAGCGCAAACACCAGGTAGCTCAGGACGAGCAGCGCGAGCACCAGCCCGAAGCGGTCAACCCCCGGCACGAGCGGGGTGAGCGCGCGGCGCACCGCTGGCCTCATCGCTCGAACGCGACCGAGAGCGTCGCCTCGTGCATGGCGCGCGCCTCGTCGAGCCGGACGTCGAAGAGGTCACCGACGTGCAACGCGTCTCCGCCCGTCGTGCCGATAGCGGTGTACGGAACCCCGGGGTCGAAGGGCAGCGCGTCCCGTGCGCCAGTGCCGTACCGCAGCACGCCCTCCACGAGCGCCTGCGCGAGCCCGCCGTCGGACACATCCTGCGCCCCATTGAACAGCCGTTCGGCGGCGGCGCCGACGAGGACGTCGGCCAGTTGCCGCTCGGCCTCGAGGTCGCCCGCCGGCGGGAACCCGCCGAATTGGCCGTGCTCGACAGTCCGCACATCGGCCGTTACGAACCCTCTGACAGTCATGGGGTGATTGTGACGTGCTTTGGGTCGGACGACCGTGAAAGTTGAATGCTGGTTGGGGATGTCCGCTCTGTCCTCGTCCGCAAGCCGTCGGCCTGTTGGATTAGCCGTGTGTCGCCTGCACCCGCCCGGGTCGAAGGAGTCTGCGGACTGCGCCCCGTGCTAGCAACAGCACCAAGATCAACAGAGTTACCGAGAAGAAGCCACCGAGGCTGACCCGGGAACCGAAGACGAAGTCCACGGCCTCGAGGACAAGAAACTTGCTACCGAACAGCACCACCCATAACAGGAGCCCGGCGGTGGCCTTCCCGAACGGGGTGGAGGCCTGACGGAAGCGCGCCTTGACCCAGTTCTTGGCTAGAACGACGACCTCCAAAACGCCCTTGAGTAGCGCGGCAGTCAGGAGAGACAGGGTGAAGCTCTCGCTGATCACTTGGGGCAGATACTCCACGAACAGGTTCAACACGACTACATACACGAAGACGTCGACAATTGCCGCTGCAACGCGTGGGTCCACAGCCGTATCTGGCCGAGCGTCTGGATCGGGCATGTGAGCACCTTAGGTCGCGTGAGAGGTTCACAGAGTCGGCACACGCAAGGGAGCCGTCCACCCGACAGGGGTTGTGTTAGCTAAGCCGTTGGAGTTCGACGTGCAGCAAGCCAAGCACGTGGCAAGCGGGCCGGCTTGCGGACACCATAGCCGCCGATCATGTCGACAGTTCGGAGGTGGGGAACCTGGCCGTGGTCGGCTGCAATGGGAACGGCTCACGGGACCTGAGTCTGACAAGGCACCGTCTCAGTGAGTTGCCTCACGAGCGGAGCCTGCATCGCGGTTGCCCGCAACTGTGCGGCGGCGAACCTGGTTCCCCGCACCCTCTTTGACGCCACAGCCAATGGCCCCGCGCGGTCTCGCGTGTCCGCCTGATTCCTCGCCGGGCCGGTCATTGCGTCGCTTGTTCATCTCGCCTGCTCTGACTCGTTGCGGTGAATGAGGGACGGCCTGGCCCGCGCGGTCCGGTCGGCTCCGCCCGGGATCGGAGCCGACGGATGGGGATCAGCGCGGCCGCGCCGGTTCTACAGAGCTGCAGGTCTGGCCGGGGTGCAGCTTCAGGTCAGGTTCTTCTCGGCCTGTGGGTTGGCCTGGCGGGCGGGCAGGATGTTCTGGTTGATGTGGAAGATGTTGTCTGGGTCGTAACGGTGTTTGATCTGGGCGAGGCGTTCGTAGTTGCCGCGGTAGGACGCTTTGATCCGGTCCTGGCCCTCGTTCATCATGAAGTTGATGTATGCGCCTCCGGCCGAGGTGGGGTGCAGTTCCTGCCAGTAATCCCTGGCCCATTGGGAGATGAGGCCGGCGTTGGCAGGGTCGGGGTCGACGCCGGCGATGATGCCGGCCCAGCCGCCGTCTCGGTAGGCGAAGGCTGTCGCGCCCGCTGGCACGCGGCGAACGGCGCCGTCGATGGGGTACATGTGCATGGCGGAGTGGCCGGTGGGCAGCTGCGCGCCGTACTTGACGTGCACGTCGATCGCGGCGTCGGAGATCTCGTTGAAGAAGTCGGTCCGCCAAGACCATTGGAGCCCGGCCGGGTAAAGGCCGTCGAACGCGCTCTGCAGCACGTCGAACGGCATGGGCTGCAAGCCCACCAGCAGCGGCGAGCCGTAGGTCCTGACGGGCTCGATCACTGCGTCGGCCCGCTCGTGGGCTCCGGTGTAACACCAGACGATGACGCACGCCTTGCGGCCCCACAGATCCTCGGGGAACGGCGGCGCGGGTGGGATGGTGATCAGCCCGATCCAACCGCTTAGCTCTTCGGGCAGTGATGGCAGCAGCTCCCGGTACCAGCGCATCACCTCGGGGGTGTCGGCGAAGTCGTACAGGACCGGGCCGCCGATGATCGTGCCGTGCTCGCCGATGTCGTGGCAGCGGAACGTGAACGAGGTGACGATGCCGAAGTTCCCGCCGCCACCGCGCAGCGCCCAGAACAGGTCGGGGTGGGATTGTTCGCTGGCGGTGACGAAGGTGCCGTCGGCGAGCACCACGTCGGCCGACAGCAGGTTATCCACGGTGAGGCCGAAGCGGCGGGACAGGTAGCCGATGCCACCGCCGAGAGTCAGGCCGGCCACGCCGGTGGACCCGAGGAAGCCGGACGGGGTGGCCATGCCGAATTTCACGGTCGCGTGGTCCACGTCGGCCCAGGTGCAGCCGGCATCGGCGCGGACGATGCGGCCGGCCGGGTCGACGGTCGTGCTTCGCAACAGCGACAGATCGATGACGAGGGCGCCGTCGGCCACCCCAAGCCCGGCGCCGCTGTGGCCGCCGCCGCGGACGGCGATCTCGGCGCCATGGGACCGGGCGAACCGGACGCAGCTGATGACGTCGGCGCTGTCCCGGCAGCGGGCGATCGCGGCCGGATGCTTGTTGATCATGCCGTTGTACACGGCGCGCGCCTCGTCGTAACCCGGATCTCCCGGCACGATCAGATCACCGCGTACGGCGGCGGCCAGCTCGTGGTAGGGCATGGTGGCGACATCGGCTGATGTGGTGGTCACTGGATTTTCCTTTCGTCTACGCTTCTAGAAATAGCACGATCGTTCGCACTAAGTTAGAGAGTACGATCGGCCGTGCTATCTTGTCAATATGACGAGCGGCGCCGTGCAACAGCGCGATCGTGCGCAGCGACGGCCCCGCGCGGACGGGGAACGCACCCGCGGCGCGATCCTGCGTGCTGCCGCCTCACTGGCCACCGTCGACGGGCTGGAGGGCCTGTCGATCGGGAACCTGGCCGCTGCGATCGGCATGAGCAAGAGCGGCCTGTACGCGCACTTCGGCTCCAAGCAGGAACTCCAGCTGGCCACTGTGGAGGCGGCAGACCGGATCTTCCAGGAAGTAGTCGTACAGCCCGCCCTAGCGGCTCCGCCTGGCCTGGCCCAGCTGGTGGCGGTGTGCGAGGCGTTCTTCGACTACCTGGAGCGTGGCACCTTCCCCGGTGGCTGCTTCTTCGCTGCTGCGGCGCTGGAGATGGGCACCCGCCCTGGGCCGGTCAAGGAACGGGTCGCCGCCTGGGAGTCCGGGTTCGCGGCCCTGGTCCGGGGGTTCGTGGCCACCGCTGTTGAGCAGCAAGAGCTTCCCGCCTGGGAGGATCCAGACCGGCTCGCCTTCGAGCTCCACGGGATCATGCTGGCCGCCGACACCAGCTTCGTCCTACATGACGACCCCGCAGCCGTGAATCTGGCCCGGCAGATCGTCCGCCAGCGGCTAGGACTCGGCAACGGCGGAAACGCCGGCAAAATGTGACGCCGTGCCCTGGCCACGCGTTGCCCGCCGTGGATCATCCGTGTCGGGGCACTCAATGACCGGCGACGTTATCGACCGCACTCTCGTCCGCCACACGCTGGCTGGTGCGCTACTGTCGCTGTTCGGCAAGCGCCTGATCATTTCCACCACGGCGGCTGCCCTCGGTCCCCGGTGATCACCCATTCGCTCGCAATCGAGTAGTAATGGCTCATGCTCAGACTTGCCGACCTGGAGGCCTTCGTCGTACGCGCGAAGGGCTCGACGTACGTGGGAAACGGCTTTACCGCCGAGTCAAGCCGGCTCGGCTCACACGACCTCGCGTTTCATAGCGATGAATGGCTCTATCGCGACAGCTACTTCGGCGGCGCGGATTTCCTTGGTCAAGAGACGGTCTGGTTTCGATCCGAACCGGTTTGGGCTGAGAACTACTACGGCTACATCCTCCGGCCAGACTTGATCGACGCGGCCCGAGCGGGGGAAACGATCAAGGCTGCCCTATCGGCGATGTATCAACAGGGGCGCTTTCTGGGCGGCTTTGACTGGGCTGGCCAGCACGGGCACTATCAAGATCATTCCTCGGGCGACGTCTCGCACTTCCGTGGGCGAGAGGTAATTCTCGTTGCTGGTATCGAGGCGTACGCACTGGATTACTGCGGTGGGCTGATCAAGCCATAGCCGCCGGCGTGCCACAAGAGCTCTGGAGCGTCGGGCGCCTCCGGCTCGAGGGACGCTGACCAGCCTTGTTTGCGATAGCTGCCGGCTGCGATCGCGGCATCGTTGATGAACTCCCCCAGCAGCCATGCCCGCCCAGAACACTTGTCCCGGTCAGGCCGACGACAAGCAGACTGACGCCGCGGTTTCGCCCTGCTTGGAGCCCCTAAGCGGGCGTTCCACAAGCCGACCCTCCTGTGGCGGCGGGATCTTGGTTCATAGCCAATTAGGCGTGTGCCGGATTGCTCTTTGTCAGCCGTGCGCTGAGGTAGCGGATCCTCCCGCTCTCGAGCCCGGCGTAGTTCCTGGTTCCTGCGATGCCGGCGAACACACGCAACGGCCGATGAAACACTCGCGGGATCCAAGCGTCGATAAGCTCCAGCTTCCGGGCACTGTCCAGCCGCAGAGCAGCTAGGACGTTGGCTGTGATGTCGGTCTCCTTCTCCACCGTCAGGCCGCAAGCGTTGAACTGTTCCCGGAGGCTGTTGACGCCATCCACGCTGCGGAGATCGGCGAAGAAAAACCAGCCACCCGGTCGCAGCACCCGGCAGACCTCGGAGAGAAAAGTGTCCATGGACTCATAACAGTGTGAGGACTCGATGTTGACCACCGCGTCGAAAGAGGAGGCCGGGAACGGCATTGATTGGGCGTCGCCACACACGAATGTCAAGCCGGGCGCAAACCGGTACCGGTTGCACAAATCCACCGCTTCCTGGGAGAAATCCAACCCCGTCATCGAATCGTGGCCGCAGGTAACGGCCTATGAACAACGCGCCGCCGCCCCGTCCGGAGCCCACCTCCAAGACATCCCTGGCTTGCAAATCAGAATTGTCGATCGCATGGAGATACAACTGGATGCACAGCCGATCCCGTTCATCAGACCACTGCAACGGCGCGACATCGACATCAGCCGTCGCGGGAGCATAGCCATAGTTCATGAACGCCCAATCCGGCGTCGACACACGTTTCGCCAAGGCCTCATAACAGGCTCGCCACACAAATCGCCGGACGGCCATAGGCCAAGCTACTGCTCCGTCGAGCCCACCGCTGGCGAGCCAACCAGCGCCACCCCTCGGGATGGACTTCACCGTCGGCAGGTTCTAACGGTGGTCGCAACACGTGAGCGATTGATGCGCTTCGAGGACTCTAGCGAATCGGGCGTCGTCGAAAGACCATCCGCTCACCAGCGCTACCTGCAGTAGGACAGGAGCGACTGCGGCAGGCCCGCCGATGCGGTGCCGCAGATGCTCTGGGAGTCCTCGGCGTTCCATTTGGTGCCGTTCCACTGCAAGAAGAAGACAGTGTCACCCGGGTTAACACGCGCAGCGGCCCACAGCTTGCCACTGACGTCGGCGCAGGTGAACTCATCGATAGTGGCGCCGGCCGGGAGCGCGGCAAGAATCGCCTCGGACGTGCAAGCCTGGGTGACCGGCCTCGTCGGCGACGAGGACGGGGCTGCCTTGCAGTAGGACAGGAGTGACTGGGGCAGGCCCGCCGATGCGGTGCCGCAGATGCTCTGGGAGTCCTGGGCTTTCCATTTGGTGCCGTTCCACTGCAAGAAAAAGACAGTATTGCCCGGGTTAACACGCGCAGCCGCCCACAGCTTGCCACTGACGTCGGCGCAGGTGAACTTCTGCATCGTGGCGCCGGCCGGGAGCGCGGCAAGAATCGCCTCGGACGTGCAAGCCTGGGTGACCGGCGACGTTGACGAGGACGGGCCCGCCTTGCAGTAGGACAGGAGCGACTGGGGCAGGCCCGCCGATGCGGTGCCGCAGATGCTCTGGGAGTCCTCGGCGTTCCATCTGGTGCCGTTCCACTGCAAGAAAAAGACAGTATCGCCCGGGCTAACACGCGCAGCCGCCCACTCGGTGTCGCCGACCTTTGCACAGCTGAACTCCTGCATGGTCGCACCGCCCGGCAGGGCCGACAGGATCGCCTGCGAGGAGCAGTCGGCCTTGGGTTTGGAGTCCTTTGAGCTGGTCGTTGGGCTGCTGCTGGGAGTGTCGCTCGAGTTCGATGAAGAGGACCCGCAAGCCGAAAAGGCGAGTACGAGTCCGAGAACGAGGCCCACGGTTAGATTGACCAGGACGCGCCTGTTACGGGCACAGTGAATGCGGCGAGACAGGGCAGTGGAAGGCAAGGGCGTTCTCCGTTGGGCTCATGATGCGCGCATGTGGGTCGACAATTTACCCTCTCAAGCCGGCTCAAGCGCAAGCCAATAAGGGCCACATTTCCAACGCACTGGGGCCGAATCGAGCCATCCTGCGCCAACTGAAGTTGACACAGCCAGTTGCGAGAACCGAAGCGCGCTACTGACGCCGAATCTTCTTCTCGGCATCGCCAGGGCCCATGAAGTGGGGCTATGGAAATCGAGTGCGATGAGCCGGGACGCTCACCAGGTCGGCTGAGCGCTCGGATCACCTGCGGCGGTGATCCGGGTAATTGACGGGGTTTGACTATTGGTCAGCGACTCGGTCGTACCGGGCGAGCGGTCGAGTGACCGATGAGTCGCCCTAACGTCTTTGCGGCCGCGGCTGACGAGAGGGACTCGAACTGTGTCTTTGTCGGAGGTCGCCGGCGAGTACGGGGTGTCGTGGCCGACGGCGCATAGGGCGCTCATTGCGGCCGCCGCTCGGTGGCTGCCCGAGCCGACACCCACGAGGCGGTTGGGGATCGATGAGACGCGGTTTCGGTCGGTCCGCTGGATCCTCGACGGCCTCACCTGGAAGCGCTCGGATCCGTGGCTGACCTCGTTCGTCGACTGTTCCCGCGACGGTCCCGGGGACCTGCTCGGACTGTCACCGGGCCGTACCGGCGGCTGCGTGCGCGAGTGGCTCGCCGAGCAGACAGCAGCGTTCCGCGACACCGTCGAGCTGGTGGTGATCGACCCGTCAGCGCCGTACGCCGCCGGCATCCGGGCCGCGCTGCCGAAGGCGCGGATCGCGGTCGACAAGTGGCACCTGGTTGCCCTCGCCAACACGATGATCACCGAGGTGCGGCAGCGTGTCACTCGTGATCTCCTCGGCCGCCGCGGCACCGTCGCCGACCCGGTCTGGGTGAACCGACGACTCCTGCTCACCGGTGCCGAACACCTGTCCACCAAGCAATGGGAACGGCTCCAGGCCATGCTGGACAGCTACGACCCGACCAAGGAGATCGGCGCCGCCTGGGGCGTCAAGGAACGCCTCCGCCTGCTGCTGGGCGAGCCTGAGCCGTCGAAGATCCGGTGGCGACTGGCCGACTTCTACGACGCCGCGATCGACGCCGCAATGCCAGAGACCACCCGACTCGCACAGACCATCCAGACTTGGTGGCCAGCCATCCTCATCGCGCTCACCGAAGGCGTGACCAACGCCCGCACCGAAGGGTTCAACCGGATCATCAAACAGACCAAGAGAGTCGGCTGCGGATACCGCAACCTCGCCAACTACCAGCGCCGTATCCTCAGCCACATCGCGGTCACCCGACCGCAGAGATCAGCAGCATGAAAGGGAACACCCCGCTAAAGATCGAAGAACCTCTTTACTTAGCTAGGCGCGCAGGTCCAGGCGCCAGTCGTTGCAGGTCATGAGGTGCCCTTTCGGGAATTCGAACTCGCATGCCCCGAGCAGCTCAAAGCCGAGCTTGCGGCAGATTCATTGGCACCGGCCTGACTGATCACGACCTGTAGAGATTGCTCGATACGGGGACGGTTGTCGTCGTCCGCCCCCATTCGCGCAAGCGAGTACGCCAAGCTTCAGCCGACCGGGGACGAGATCAAGCCTCCCGGGTGGGAGGTCGCCGCATGGTTCGATGATCCGATCTGGCTCACAGCGTGGTTGGAGGCCGAGTTCAGCTTGCAAGCATTATGAGGAGGCGTATGAGCCGCGGTAGGCGTGCCGCATCGGCGCCACCATCGAGCTCGACGCGGCCTACTCGCTGCTACCAACTCTCGGCCAACCAGTTGACCATCTTGTCCGGGCGTCTCATCGCACTCGCTTATCGGGCGAGGCGCTCTCGTTGCCATTCATGGACACCAGGCAGCCAATCCTTGCCGAATGTGGCCGATGGGCCGACCCGGGGGTCGCTGGGAACACGGCCGTCACGCAAGGCGTGCACGTACGCCCGATCCTGGTCGATCCGTGCATGTACCTGATCAGCTCCGCCGATGGACCCGTGGCCGGGCACGAGGACATGGACGTCGCCCACCGCGCCCTCGAGCAGCGCCAGCGCGGCAAGGTAGTCCTCGATCGGGTCAGCGGTGTTGTTCAGGTCGAGCATCGGAATCAGGACATCAGAAAGCATGTCGCCGGCGACGAGAACCCCGCACTCCTCGATCAACAACGCTGCGTGGCCCGGGGCATGCGCTTGATGCTCCATGATCCGGACTTGAGGGCCCTCCCACGGAATCTGTGCCGTCTCGGCGGGCAGGCCGGTAATGAGGCCGAGCATGTCCAGCGGTACCTGCTCGGCTATGTCCGGCGGTATCAGCGCGGCGACGCGGGCCTTCGCACCCGCGTCCGACAGCCGATCTCGGACAGTGGCCGCACAGCGCGCCGTGCCGTAACGAGGCGCCGCGCCGAGCTCGACGTGCCAGAGCAGGTGATCCCAATGCGGATGCGTCGAGAAGCCTGCCACAACGGGCTGGTCCAACTCGCGAAGGTCGTTCGCGAGGCAGGCGATTTCGTCGCCGGTCACCCCAGGGTCGATGAGCAACACGCCAGCCCGGCCTTGCACGACAACGGCGTTGCTCTGCATGAACTCGCTCTCGTGGATCAGCACACCCTCCGCGACCTGCCTCAGCACGTGGCTCCTTCCGCTTGTTGCTTGCAACCGCTTGGCGGGACCGTAGTACCGGGCAGCAGCAGATTGCAAGCAGAATGGGCGAAGCGTATGAGCCGCGGTCGGAGTGCCCGATCAACGCCGCCGTCGAGGCGTCGGCGATCGCTGGAGCCTGATCGTCCTCCGCGACATCGTCTTCGGGGACCGCCGCTATTTCCGACAGCTACAGGTCGTTCAGCCTGGCCACTACCCGTTGGGTCACCAGACCTGTGGGGTGGCGCATTAGCCACCGGCTAACGAGACCCCTTCTCTTGCTCATGGTCAGCGCCGGACTGTCGTCTTAGGGGCATGAATGTCTTCGGCGGGTCTTTTTCGAGGAAATCGAGAACGAGTTGATTCACCAGATCGGGCTTTTCCATCAGGAGGGCATGCGATGTCCCCGGGACGACCGCGAGTTCGGAGTTCGGGATCGCGTTGTAGAGCGCCGACGTGTGCTCGAGGCTGATCATGTCGTCGTCGCCGGCGAGCACAAGTGTGGGTGCACTGATCCGACCGAGCTGCTCGTGGGTGATGTTCGGTTGTGTTGAGACCATCTTTTGGAACTTGGCGAACACGACCGGCCAATGCTCAGGACCGTCCGGCGAGGCCGCCTCGTACGGCGTGCGGTACACGGCGAGATCGTCGCTTCCCGCGGTCATCGACGTCAATCCCTGCATGGCCTGAGGGACGATGCCCGAGGGGTCAAAATTCGCACCGATCACGACGAGCTTTCGCACTAGGTCCGGGCGGGCCATCGCGATGAGCAATCCAACGATGCCACCGTCGCTCCAACCTATGAGATGCGCTGGGTTGCCGACCACCGCCTCGAGGAATCCGATCGTGTCGTTCGCCATAACGTCATAGGACATGGGTCCCTCGAGATCGGGCGTGTGCCCGTGCCCGCGCCGTTCAGGGGCGGTGACTCGGAAGCGCGCACCGAAGTCCGGCATCTGCGCACCCCAGGTCTCGTTCGTCGAAATGCCTCCATGGAGAAGCACAAGCGGCTCGCCGGCACCTTGCTCGTCGTACCAAGTCTTCAGCTCGCCGATCTCGACATACCTACCCATCGTTCCTCCGCTGCACGCGGCTGACACTAGTGCCGTTCGTGCCCGCGACGGCTCTCGGAGGTGCACTGAGACATCTCCATGCCGTCTGGGTGGTGACCAACTGCACCAGCACCGGGCTGCTCTGTCATGTTCGGCATCATTCGCAAGGTGTGCCTACCATCCGGCCCAGAAATAGCGTCTGTGTCAGCAGGAGGTCTGTGCGATCGGACTGCGCAGCTGATCCAGAACGCTGACCGTTAGAAACGGTGTCTCTAAAGCCACGGACAGCCGCGATTTTGCGCGCACTCCGGCAGTACTGGCTTCTGCCCTGGCTGGCGTGCAGGCGTACAACTAAGACATGGAGACCTGGGACACGATCCGGGCACGTCGCAACGTGCGCCAGTACACCGATCAGCCGATTGGCCGGGCGGACCTTGAGCGCATCCTTGACGCCGGGCGGAGGGCGGCGTCCGCGAGCAACTGGCAGCCGTGGAACTTTGTTGTCGTCACGGATCGCCCACAGCTGGTCGAGCTGGCGAAGGTCTGGCAGGGGGCGCGGCACGTTGCCCGGTCCGCGGCGACCGTCGCCTTGGTCGTCCGGCAGCCGGAGGACACTCGCCGCGAAGACCTGCTCATGTACGACCTCGGGCAAGCAACGGCGAACATGATGCTGGCCGCCACCGACCTCGGCATCGGTTCGGGTCACGCCGGGGTGTCCGACCAGGAGCAAGCGCGGCGCGTGCTCGGGTTTCCCGATGGCTACTTCTGCGCGTACCTGATCGGTCTGGGCTACCCGGCCGACCGCCGGCTACGTCCCCTCCACCGGCCGGACCGGCGGCCTTTTGACGAGGTTGTCCACTGGGACCGGTGGTAGGCGGCTGCATCGCCGCGGTCGGGCGTTGTCAAGATGAGCATCCATGACAGCACCGTGACAGCAGACATCTCCGGCCCGGCGAGGTAGCCGACCATCGACCGAGACAGTTGGTCGATGATCGCAAGGTAGGGCCGGCCCGCCTGCTACCTGGGTTGGGCAACGCTGGCGAGTAGATCGAGGGGGCAAGCGCGGTGTCTCATCTCGCTCATTGCCGGGCGGTGGTGCCGGACTTGTCGAGCTGGCGCTCGACAAAGTGTTAGGTGAAGTCATGAAGCTGTACTTCGACGACGAAGCGTTTGATGGCCAACTGCAGCGGAGCGTTGGGAAATCCGACAGCGGGATGGCTAACGTCGGTGAATGCCTAGCCATCGGCGACCAGATCACGCAACAGGATCGGGACAGCTGGTACCAGGCATGGTCGGACTTCGCGGGCAGTCTGGTCGCACGAGGCGACAAGGCCCGCGCAGCTGGCAACAGCGTCAGCGCCCGCAACGCATACCTGCGGGCTGCCGAGTACTTCCGTCAGGCGTTCTTCTTCCACCGAGAAGATCTCGACGCGATCAAGCTGCGCGAGGCTTACGCAGCGAGCGTCGCGGCGTTCCAGTCCGCGCTCGAGCTGCTTGATCACCCCGGCCGCGCGTTGACGGGCGCGTTGTCGGGTTACCTGTTCACACCGGCGAGCGCCGGCCCGCATCCCACGGTTCTGCACATCGGCGGCTACGACGGAACCGCCGAGGAGTTGTATGCGTCCGTGGCTCCGGCGCTCGACCGCGGGTACGCGTTCGCCGCTGTCGACGGCCCTGGCCAGGGAGCGATGCTTTACGACCAGCGCGTGCCCATGCGATCGGACTGGGAGAACGTCGTGCCCTCGATGTTCGACAGCCTCGCCGCCGAACCCGAGGTCGATACGGAGCGGATCGTGCTGGTCGGTCGCTCCTTCGGCGGCGTGATCGCACCGCGCGGCGCCGCCGGCGAGCACCGCCTCGCCGCGTTGATTGTCGACCCGGGCCAATTCGATATGGGTCCGCCGCTGCTCGCTCGACTCGGCCCGCTCGCGGATCACGTGCACGACCCCACAGCCGACCCTGCCTTTCAACAGTTGCTCGATCGCCCCGGCATGAAGGCGCTGCTCGCGCCACGCATGACCACTCATGGTCTGACCACCGTCCGGGCCTACTGCGAGGACATGCTGCGGTACACCAACGCTGACACCGCCGACCAGATCACCTGCCCCACCTTTGTCACCGACAACGAGGCAGACGTCGTATCCACCGGCCAGGGCAAGATGCTGTACGACCACCTCACCTGTACGAAACAGTTCCGCCTATTCACTAAGGCCGAAGGCGCCGAAGGACACTGCGAAGGTATGGCGCCGACCGTCTTCTGGGACGCCGCCTACGACTGGCTTGGCACCGCCCTGAACCGGGCGGATTGACTAGCGCTTCCCCTAGATCGTTCCGTCCGTGGAGCGATATGGTCACCGCTGCCGTGCAGATTCTCATGGTCATTCGACGCGGCATGGTTTGTACACCAAAGGGGCGTGACAAAACGTCCCGCAAGCCGACCGGGGGACCCTCCTACGGCACCATGACGCTGGGTCACTTTGGAACCGGCTCCCGGGCGCTACCTCCAACACAGCGACCTCGACCACCGAGAGTCGTTCGACCCGCGCCATATCCGCCTCCCAAGAGCCGGCGCAATCTCCTTATGCTGCTCAGCGGCGGCGACCCGACCTTGGCGACTAGCCCATACACCTCGCGCAAGTGTCAGCCAGATCGGGAGTCCGTCAGGTGCCGAGGACGTTCTCTCGGGGCAAGCAGGCTTGGCCCAACCGCTGTGTGCACTCATTCACAACGAGAAGCGACGGTGTTCACGACCCGGTTGTTTTGAGGAAGGCACGACGTTGTCGAGCTCGTCGAGGTTCGACACGTCAGCCTTAAGGCGGCCACCGGCTTGTCGCGCTGCTCCGACATCTGGATCAGAAACCGCGCCAAGCGGAGCACTACAAGATTCCGCAAGTGGTTGACATCCCCTTCGAGCGGGACGCCGAGACAAATCCACCCGAGTCGATGCTTCCGGAGAGTTCCACGCGGACGGCCGGTGACGACGACCTCGATCGGCTCGCTCGCGAATGGCTCACGGTCATGTTGTTGGATCTGGGCATTCGAAGCTTTGAAGATTGGCTCGAAACTCTGGAAAACCGGGTTGGCTCAATGGTCGAGCAAGTGTTCCGGCAGTTAGCACAACACTCGCACGGGCATGATCAACTGAGAAGGAACGGCAGTGGCCGAAGAGGTCTACCGGATCGCAGTAAGTAGGAAAGGGAGTCAATGGACCTGCAGCAGAACAAGACGGTGGTTCGGCGCCTGTTCGAGGTGATCAACAACGGCGAGCTTGACCAGCTTCGCGACTTGGTCGACGAGGACGTCGTAGACCACAACGCCGTCATCTTCATGCAACCCGAAGGCCCAGGAGCAGCCAAGGAAGGAATTCGCTTGCTCAGACAAGGCTTCCCCGACCTCCGCATCAACGTCGAGGAGCTAGTTGCCGAGGGCGACCAGGTGGTGGCCAGGCTGACCATGTCGGGCACAAACACCGGCGAGTACCGGGGCCTGCCCGCCCCAACCCAGCAGCACTTCAGAAGCGAAGCCATCGTGATCTTGCGCATCGCCGACGCCAAAGTGACCGAGATCCGAGGCACCGCCGATCGGCTGGGAATGCTCACGCAGCTCGGCATCCTGCCTGACATCGGATAACGCGAACAACCGAACCCCGCCGCCTGTCCAGGAGCAGGTGGGCCAGCCACACGTGACCGCGCACGCGTAGCCGTAAGACGACCGGTCATCGGTCGCCATCGAACGGTTGATAGCGGATCCCTTTGGTGGCAGCACAGATCGATCCTTTAGGGGCCGCAGAGCATGGCGACGGGTTAGCACGGTCGTAGGTACCCGCGGTATGAGATCGCACGCGCAAAGAAGGGATCTCTCCAAGGCTCGATGCTGGTAGCTGCGCTTAGAGCGCCTAAGACCGGCGGTAGGCCTTGTAGAGCGGCAGGGGCTTGGCGACGCCTTTGAGCTCGACCGCGCCCAGCGGGTCGAACCGCACCTGGCGGTCGCCGGAGCGTTGCGCCGTTTCCTGGCTCACCACCACTTGTCCGGCGTGTGCATAAGAAGCGATCCGAGCGGCCAGGTTGACGGTCCTTCCGTAGACGTCTCCGTCCTGTGAGATGACGGGGCCGGTGTGGATGCCCACGTGGGCTGGTGGTAGGTCGACCGCGGGGCCGCGCTCGACCAGGTCGAGGCCAGCAACTACGGCTGTCCCGGGCTCCCGGAAGTAGAACATCCCGCCGTCCCCGAGCCACCTGACGGGCCGGCCGCCTCGACGCCGCGAGATGTCATTCACCAGCGTGGCCAGCTGCCGGGCGACCTGTGCAGCGTCTTCGTCGCCGCGCTCCTCGGTTAGCTGGGTGTAGCCGGTCAGGTCGACAAAGCAGATGGCTGGTGGCTGCGGCACCCGTGTCTGGAGACCGGAGCTCTCAAGTGCCTGCTCTACGTGGTTGATGGCGTGCTCGGTCCAGAGGTGCTCGCGATGGCGCCGGTAGATCATCAGGAGCACTCGCTCCAGTAACCCGATGACCCGGTCGCCGAACTGGGTGCCAAGCTCGATTAATTGGCGCTCGTCCAGTCCGCTGGCGCGGAAGCGGCGCTCGATGTTGGACTCGTAGTAATCTGCCTCGGCCTTGGCGATGCGGCGCAGGCTGTCGGCGTATACGGCTAGCAGCCGCAGCGTTGCGTCGTCGCCTGCTCCCGCGCCGCGGAACAACCTCGCCACCTCCAACATAGCCTCGTCATCCTCGCCAGCCCTGTCGCCCGGTTCTGGAGGCGCGAAGCCGAGCGATTGGTGCAGCGCCTGCACGAGGCTCATCGGCACTCCGCGCTCGGCGGCGAGCTGCTCGTAGGAGCGGTCGAGGCGTTCAGGCAAATCCATCACCGGCGCGTCGAGGAATGCCAGCGACAGGGTGCCCTCATTGATCAGCGCTAGGACCGTCTCGACCGAGAGTCCCGCTGCCGTCCAGGACCACAGCAGCCGGGCACGCCGGATCGCCCCGCGGGATCCCAACTTCGCCTCCGCACGCGGCAGCGCGCCGGCCGCAACCAGCTGTCGCACAAAGGCCTCGGGTACGTTTGCGCGTTCGGCGATTTCTTGGATGCGGTCAGACACCTGAGCTCATGCCTCCTCGATTGCCTCATCATGGCTGTCAGACCCGACACTGAATAGCCTGGTTTCATGCCGCATTACCCACTGCATAAATGCGACGTCTCATAGGGAGAGCGCAGACAAGAGCCTCCAGTGATTACCTCGGCTGGTCAGTACTGCATCGCGAGGCTCCGGAGGCCGATTCCGCGTCGGCCTGCCGACCAGGATGTCGGAGTGACTGTGTCCCATCGAACGACCTCTCGAGAACCTGGCGCTGAATCTCATCGACCGTGTCTTCACGGCGCAACTGCTTTCCGGCTGACGCGTTGCTTGTCGATCCGCCGAGCGCATTCCGGTTCAACCGTCCTCGCGATCACCTCCGCGGCCGCAACACGCGTCAGGTCAGTGCGCCTCACGAGACTGTGTCGCAAGTCGACCGTATAGCGGGCAGCTGGGCGACAGGCCAGTAGCGGTACGGGCAGTCGATGTGGTCTCAGTATCGACCAGCATGCCGGGGTCAATTCGAGCAGCAGAATCCGCGGGTCGTTCAGGTCAGGACGCGACACGGCTCGAGGCTGCGAACTCGGCCAAGATGCTGGCGCGTCCATCGAGGCCGATGCGTTCGAGTTCGTCAGCGAATCGGTCATCAATCATGAGGTAGCTCGGAGGTAGGCCGAGGCTCTTCCACTGTCGCGGTCGCGAACCCGCCCCAGGCACGCCGAGTCGGCGTGTCGTCGCCAAGGGTGCGCTGATCGGCAAGTGACAGCCCACAGGATCGGAGCAGTTCGGCCAGCCGTTCGCGGGAGGGCGGAGTGCTGTCGACGCCGAACTTCAGCGTTTCTCCCGTGGATTTTGTGGCGGCCCTCCCGTAGCGCCAATAGAGGGCCCGTGACTCGAGGGCTTCGGTGGTGAAGTAGTCAAACGCGACCACGCTGCCCTTCACCGTCGAAGCGATTTTCCGCAGGGAATCCTCGACGGCCTCCCGGGTGAGGTACATGGTCACGCCTTCCCATAGGAACAGCGTTCGCTCGCCAGGGGCAAATCCCGCCGCGGAAAGGCAGGCCAACCAGTCGTCCTTCTCGAAGTCCGCCGCAACGAATGTCACCGCGCTGGAATCTATGCCAACCTTCTGGAGCGTCTCGCGCTTGACCATCTGCGTTTGTGGAGAATCAACCTCGAACACCCGCACCCGGGTATCGCTCGGCAGCCGGTAGGCGCGGGTGTCGAAACCCGCACCGAGGATGACAAACTGCGCGACGTCGGGCAGGTACCGGTCGACCGCGGCGTCGAAAAACCAGATGCGCGCCGAGGCCTCGTACTGAGGGGGCACATCGCCCTCGAAGGGGTATCGGAAAGCGCGCGGCACGTACCCGGTGACCCGGTGCGCCAGCAGCACCGGACCAGTCGTCAGACGCAACCCCAGGCGCGGCACACCGGGCAGGGCCCGGATCAGCCGATCCGCTGCCTCGTCCTGCCGTGTCCCGAAATTGTGCTCGGAGAACCGGGCAGACAGCGGGCCCTGCGCCGTCGCGGACACACCCGAGCGTCCTGCGGCAAACAACTTGCCCACCCACACGAGGTAGCCGACCAGGATCACCGGAGACATCAGCGCGCAGAGAAGGTAGAACCCGACACGTGAGACACGCGTGCGCATATGCCCCCTCAAGCCATCTTCGCGGCCACATGCCACGTTACGCCGCTGGCCACCGCGCCTGAGCGGAGAAACACGGTTCTAGGGCCGGTCCAAAGTGGGTTCGTCAACTCCGGACCCGATCTCCTCGGCCAACCCGTCAGCACCGACGTCCCGTCAGCTGCAGCCGGGACGCGGAAGCGCCGCGTCGACACATCGCGGCCGTCACCGGGAACGGCGCCATCAGCGGTGATCGCGACATCGACGACTCGAATTGAGTTGGAGACATACACCCACCTCGACTCGTCGCGCTCAATACGCCCGGCGAAGCGCACAGGTCGATATCCGCCCTCTAGAGCTCCAGTCCCATTCAGTCGAGTGATCAATCCCTCCGCCACGGGCCGCACCTCATCAGCCGTCGAATAGCGCTCAAATTCAACGCCTGTAGAAACGCACCCTGCGCATCCGAGCCGACGACAACATCGCCGTCCCAAGAATTTCGGTTGAGCAGGGCAAGATCGGGCGGCTCGCCCTCAAGACGTACACGCCACCGTGAGCCGGAGTGATCATGAGGATGATCACACCACAGGAGGCACTTATCAGCGGAACGAATGCTGCCCGTAAGCCGTCGGCCATCCGAGAGCGGGGTCGCCGCAAAAGGACCGGCTAGCGGTACGACTGTCAGTGGTGTTCATTGGCGCCCGCATCGGTCGGCGGTCCGTGCAATGCGTCATCGCTACCCCCTGGTAGTAGCGATGACGTTCCACCGGACAGCAGTCCAGACATGACGACGGCATGGTTACTACATAGGTTCGAGACGCCGCTCCACCTTCGACATTGCGCCCGATCAACTCGCATGCACCCGTCACGACGTTGGTGTCAGAGTGGACGAGACGAACAGAAACTGGGAGCGCCAGCGATGAAGGCATTCATATTGGAGAAGTACGGGCCGCCTGAGGTGCTTCAGATGGCGGAGGTGGAGGAGCCCGCCCCGGCCGCCGATGAAGCGCTGGTGAGGGTGCTGGCAGTATCGGTCAATCCGGCGGACTGGCGTTCCATGCGTGCCAAGCCCTTCTTTTCTCGCGCCACTCTTGGGTTGCTGCGGCCAAAACATCGGATCCTCGGCGGCGACATTGCCGGGCAAGTCGAGGCGGTGGGCAGCGGCGTCACCCAGTTCAAGCCCGGCGACGAGGTCTATGCCAATCTCTTAGACCACGGCAACGGCGGCTTCGCAGAATACGTTTCGGTGCCAGTTGAGGTTATGGCCTTGAAGCCGGGAAACCTGTCATTCGAGGAAGCGGCGGCCGTTCCGATGGCAGCGGTAACTGCACTCCACGGCCTTCGCCACTACGGAGAAATCCAGGCCGGGCAGCGGGTGCTGATCAATGGTGCTTCCGGCGGCATCGGCACCTTTGCGGTCCAGATTGCCAAATCGTACGGTTCGGAGGTGACCGGGGTGACCAGCACCCGGAACATCGACCTGGTCGGTTCGCTCGGCGCTGATCACGTCATCGACTACACCACGACAGACTTCTTCGCTAGCGGGCAGCGCTACGACCTCATCCTCGACACCGTCGGGAACGTATCGGTGGGCGATCTCAGAGGTGCTCTTACCGAGGGCGGCAAGGCCGCCGTCGTCGGGTTCACCAGTGTGGCGAAGCTGATCAGCGTTTCGCTGCGTGGCGGCAGGGACATCGCCCAAGTGTCGGCGCACGTAGCCACCACCGATCTGGAATTCCTTTCGAACCTGATTGAGGCCGGCAAAGTGCGCCCCCGCATCGACCGGCGCTATCCGTTCGCAGAAATCCCCGCAGCAATCACCTACCTCGAACGAGGCCACGCCAGAGGGAAGGTCGTCGTGGGCGCGCCGTGAGATCCGCCCTCGGTCCGCCCTCATACCTCGCCCGCAATCCACTGTGGGCTCTGGTGGTCGCACAAACATCAAGGAGGCGGGACCTCAAACCGATCGAGGCTCGCAGACCAATGTCTGCTGTGGGCATGGCAGCGGGGTTTACGTCGCGACGGAACGGCGTCCTTACTGAGACTCCGACGCCGGCATCCTCTCAGGCTCGCTGGCGCTGACCGCCTTGTCGATCACCTGGCAGACCTCCTGGTCCAGCCGGTTCTCTTTCCAGATGCCGTACGCGGTCCCTAGCAGCATCGGCGGCACCGCCACCAGCCCGCTCGCCCCGCTCACCGCGGCATCGACCTACTCATGACCCCCCAGGCTGATGCTCAGCTGGCCATCTCCGGGCGTGATGACCACGGTCAGCGCGTAGGTGACCCCCAGCAGCTGGCGCCACAGACTCTCCTTGCGAGCCTGCATCACCGTGCGGTTCTCGTTGCTGCGGTAGACCTGTGCCTCGAACTCCTGCATACGGAAGTGGTCTGCCAATGCCCGGGCGACTTCCTCCGCCGGGACGGTGGTGCTATAGATCCGCTCAAAGTTCAGTGCGCCGGTGCCTCTGCCCTGCTCATCAGCCATTTTCGCTCACTCCACTCTTCGCTCCAGAACATCGATAAGCGTGACCGAGCGCAAGATCGAGATGAGAGCGGCTACCCGCCATCGTTGCCGCTCGCCACAAATAAAATCACTGAGCCACCACTCATCGGGACAGTGCGAAAAGGTCCCGCGGTTTGCTGTTGGGGGCTGGTGCAGCACGGCCGCTGCCAGAGGCCAATATGGATGCATGGTCACGGTCGACGACGTCCGAGGGGTGCTCGCGGGGTTGCCGCGCAGCAGCGAGGTGCTGGTGCGCGATCGTGTGAAGTTCCGTGTCGGTCAGATCGTGTACGTCGCGTTCAGCCAGGACGAGACCGAGATCGGCTTCGCCTTCCCGAAGGAGGAACGCGCCGCCCTGGTGGCCGCACGGCCCGACGTGTTCTTCCTTCCACGCGAGTCGGAGCTGCGCTTCCACTGGGTCGAGGCGCGGCTCGATGCGCTCGTCGCGGACGAGATGCGCGAGTTGGTGCTCGACGCATGGCGGATGGTCGTGCCGCAGCGGGTCGCCCGGGAGGTGCTCGGCCCGCCAGCCGCGGGCCACGAGCCCGGCCGGACCGGGTAGCAATCACGCACTAGGTCCCGTCGGACTGGCCCGATAGCCCCCGAACCTCTTACGGGCGGTCAATTCTCAGCCGCTGTTGACAAGTTCGTGCGAACGCCACGCCATGGGAGGGGCGGCGGCGTCCGGCCACGGCTCGAAGCTCGCCGCCCACCCGCCGTACCAACGCTTGCTTCACCTGTCGAAATTCGATAGATTCCCATCGCAATTCGACGGAAGGATGGGCCATGGGGAAACTGACAGTGGGTGCGCTGCGCGCCGTGCTCGTGGTGGTGCTCGCCGGGACCGTGTTCGTTCAGGCATTGATGGTGTGGGCGTTGGCCACGGACCCAGAGGACGGGTCGCTCCCTCTGACCCCGCTGCGGGTGATCACGATCCTGGGCATGGTGTCGGTCCAGGTCGTCCTGGTCTGCGTATGGCGGCTGGTGACGATGGTGCGACGCGGAACCGTGTTCTCCCACGCCGCCTTCCGGTACGTGGACGTCGTGATCGGCGCGATCGTGGCGGCTGCCCTCGTGTGGTTCGCGGTCACGGTCCTTAATGCGCCGGGCCAGCGGGCCGACCCGGGCGTCACCGTCATCATGGGCGGGGTTGGCGTGGCCATTCTGGGGGTCGCTCTCCTCGTGCTCGTGCTGCGGATGCTGCTTGCCCAGGCCGTCGCGCGCGACGTCGAAGCGGCGCAGATGCAGGCCGAGTTGGACGAGGTGATCTGATGCCGATCGCCGTCGACATCGACGTGATGCTGGCCAGGCGGAAGATGTCCGTGGGCGAGCTCGCGGACCGCGTAGGGATCACGCCCGCCAATCTGGCGGTGCTCAAGAACGGCCGCGCCAAGGCGGTGCGCTTTACGACGCTCGCCGCGCTGTGCGAGGTGCTCGAGTGCCAGCCGGGCGACGTGCTGCGCTGGGAGGCCGAGGACGCCCCGGGCGGATGACCCCAGGCGGCAGCTGGGCATGAACGGGATCCGCCGCGCGGAAAGAACATCCGGAGGACATGGCGGCGCAGCGGGCCGCGTCGGTTCGTCATGGTGATGCCAGCTGGCAACGCTGCTCACATTGAGGCCCGGGATCGCGTTCGGGTTGGGGAAGCCCTGCTACGCGGTCGGTCCTGTGGCGAAGACCGAGACGCTATACGGTTCTTCGATCGGATGTTTATCAGTTCGGATGACTCCGCGTCATGGCTTGCCTCGCCGCCCGGTGACGCCCGGTGACGCCCGGTAACGGCCGCCCCGCGAGGTGCCAGGTCAAGGGAGCTTCCCACCTGACCACAGGACACGGCAGTGACTCCTGATCCAGCCCGTTGCCCGATGGCGGACCGGCTTGCGGGTGTCCTCGGCGTCCGTCGTTGTCAATGTGAAACTAACGAGCAACAACCCACCGGGCTAGCAACCTGAGCCCGATTCGTGCCTGCAGTCATTTCTGCCCGACGATGCTGAGCATGCCGGAGACGGCGCTTCCCGGATGGTGGCTCGCTCGGGCGGCTGTTCCGCCCAGCGTCGGGAAGCGCACCTTGATCTTGTCGATTGCGATGCCGGCTCCGGCGCCGAGCGCTGCTCAGCGGCGGCGACCCGACCTTGGCGACTAGCCCATACACCTCGCGCAAGTGTCAGCCAGATCGGGAGTCCGTCAGGCGCCGAGGACGTTCTCCCGGGGCAAGCAGGCTTGGCCCAACCGCTGTGTGCACTCATTCACAACAAGAAGCGACGGTGGTCACGACCCGGTTGTTTTGAGGAGGACACGACGTTGTCGAGCTCGTCGAGGTCCGACACGTCAGCCTTAAGGCGGCCACCAGCTTGTCGCACTGCTCCGACATCTGGATCAGAAAACCGCGCCAGAAACAGGTGCGAATAGAAGTACCGCGGGTATCGTCGCCGGCGGCGACGACCTTCCCCCAACTGTCTTCCCCCAACTGTCCCTCAGCGCGACGGTGTCCATCACGCTCAGGGCGACCGAGATTCGACGATGTCAGGCTCCGTGGAGGCGACCACCGCAATCGCCCTCAAGAGGATGTCTTCGGGGACTCTGGCCTCCCGCATGGCGGCCACTAGATGGCTGGCGACGGCGGCGAGGTCATCATGGCTAATTCCGAGGCCGGCGTGGGCCTGGTCAAGCGGGCGTCCGTCGTAGTCTGCCGGGCCGCCGAGCACTTGTGAGATCAACAGCACTTGGTGGCGCTTGAGTCGCGCAAGGTCGACCCCTTCGAAGTATTCGGCAAGCTGGGGATCACGCAGAACCCGCTCATAGAAATCGTTCACGACAGCGCTTACGGCAGGTCCGCCGCCAACTACGTCGTAATCACTCAGGCCCCCGCCAGTCGTTTGGTCACTCATGCGTGCCGTCCTTCGGAATAGCGAACGTGACCAACAAATCTACTTTCACTTGCCACGTATAGACACCGCAGAAAAGTGGTTGAGCCTGCATCACCCCGGCTCTTGAGCGCGCAGCTGCCCTAGATCGCCACATGTGCCCGTAATCGAGCGACCTCGGAGCTGAACTCCACGGTCTCCTGGCACTAAGCAGAGGTAGAGGGCAGAACCTCAGGAGGCTCCGCCAGCATTTCGCTGTGTTGGGGACGTTAAGGATGACCGGCCGGGGCGAGGCCCAACGACTAAAACATGGCCGCGGAGCTTCCGAAACTTCAACTTTCCGGCCTGTGCAGAATTCTGTGTACAACGCCAAAAGGCGCATAGCCTACGGCCCGGTGCGGCGGCTGAGCCCGGGCTGTCCGGAAGCCGGACCGGCAACCGGAACACTCGTTCGGGAGCCCAGGCCCACATCGCGGAGAGCGTTGCGGCTAGTCGACCCAGGTGATGCCGTACGCATGCGAGGCCCGGGCGTATGCGGCCTCGCCGAGGTCTCCAGCTCGGCTCGCTTCGGCGAGGATGCGGAAGAACCCTTCCAGTCCGCCCGGGGACGTCATGAAGATCAGCCGGCCGGCCTGCGGCACGACTCTGCGATGGGCATGCGGCACGCCGCGCGGCAGAAAGACCACGCCACCCGGCCCAACCTGGAACTCCTCGTCGCCACATTGGTAGATGTGCTCGCCTTCGACCACGTAGTACATCTCGTCCTCATTAAGGTGCACCTGCCGCGAAGTGTCCAGCAACGGCGCGCTCCCCTCGAAGACGGAAAACGCGCCGCCTGTCATCTCCGCCGATGCGCGGACGATGAGTGTCGTCCCCCTTCCACTCCCTACGGCTACGTCGCGATTCAGCCGATGCGCAACAGGACCGACGCTCGACTGCCGCCTCTGCGACTACTCAAGCCAGCTTCGATGCTGCGTCGTAAGGGGAACGGCAACTGAAATCCGGCTCGGGCATCGCTCGAGCGGTGCGGTAGGTCGGGCTGGGGTCCAGTCCGCCCTCCATGCCATCAGATGACTTTGGTGTTTGCGGTTCTACAGTTATCGGGTCGCGGGCTGATCGGATCGCGGCTGGAGCGCAGAGTGATGCAGCGGGCGACGCAGTACGCGAAGAGCGGGCGGGTCAGCATCGCGTATCAAGTTGTTGGTGACGGACCCACGGATCTGATTTTGATACCGGGCTTCGTCTCGCATGTTGAGCTTGCCTGGGAAGAACCGCGACTGGCCCACTTTTTGGGCAGGCTGGCCGCTTTCTCGCGTCTGGTCCTGTTCGATAAGCGCGGTACGGGCATGTCCGACCCGGTCGAGAGCCCTCCATCCATGGGTCAACGGATGGACGATATTCGAGCTGTGATGGACGCCGTCGGCGTAAAGCGCAGCGCGTTGTTCGGAATATCGGAGGGAGGCACTCTCGCCGCGCTGTTCGCTCATGATCACCCGGAGCGGGCCGAGGCGCTGATCTTGTACGGATCCTGGGCCCGCCGCGTCGCTGGCCCCGATTACCCGTACGGCCCCTCGGCTGGTCAGCTTGAGGACGTAATTGCCGGCATGGACCGGGCCTGGGCTACCGGCGAATGGTGGGACGGAGGTCGGCCCAGTCCGGCCGATGACGTGCGGCACCGTGCCTGGTGGGCGCGTTATCTGCGGACGGCGGCGAGCCCAGCCATGGCGCGGAACGTCATTCGCATGAACATGGGGATGGACATCCGGAATCTGTTGCCGACGATCGTGCAGCCGACGCTGATTTTGCATCGGACGGGCGACACTTGGATTGACGTCGCTCATGCCCGCTATCTCGCCGAACGCATTCCCTCGGCGAGCTACGTCGAGCTCCCAGGATCTGATCACCGGCCGTGGCTGGGCGATGTTGACGCGATCGTTGATGCGGTCGAGGTCTTTATGACCGGCCACCGTAGCCGGCCTCGGCGCCACACCACGATTGGCGTGGATGCGTTGAGTCGGCGTGAGCGCGAGGTGGCGCTGCTGGCTTCGCGAGGCCTGACGGCAACCGAGATTGCCGGCCACCTGTTTGTCAGCAAGCGCACTGTGGAGAGCCATTTGGTCAACATCTACCGGAAGCTCGGGATCGGTTCGAAGACGGAGCTGATCCGGAGGGCTTCGGAGCTGGGCATCTAGCCAAATTGCATCTATCAAGTTTCCGTATCACTACGGAGGTATCTCTCTTCGATCGCTCTTAAGTTCATCGACAACCCCTTGGTTGGGAGATCGAGATGGACGGGACAACATCAACGTGGTCGACGTCGCGAGAAATGGTTCAGATAATCCTCGCGCCGCGGCACATCAAGCGGACTGTCTCTTATTGCATTGATGGTCGGCACCGTGTTTTTCGCTATGAATCAACTCGGGATCATCGTGGAGGGCCGCGCAACCACGGCGGTCTGGATCAAGGCTGCGTTGACGTATGTGACTCCCTTGCGCGTCTCCAAACTCGGGCTTTTGTCAGCCACGCGACGGCCTCATTTGTCCAGTCCAGGTCATCGTCGCGGCGATGAGATGGAAATCAAGATGACCACCAATCCTTCCACCTCTTAAAGCGACTCTGAAAGGAATACGGCAATGGACGAAACGAAACAGACGGAGTTCGTGGAGAAAGCAGTCGAAGACGTTGGAGCGCTGCTCGGCGGTGCGATGGTGGTCATCGGCGACAAGCTCGGGCTGTATCGCGCAATGGCAGGCGCCGGACCACTAACCCCAGCGGAACTGGCCGGCCGCACCGGCACGGCCGAACGATACGTACGGGAGTGGTCAAGCGCCCAGGCCGCCCGCGGCTACCTGACCTACCACGGTGCCGGACGATTCTCGCTGCCCGACGAGCACGCCATCCCGCTCACCGACGAAACCAGCCCGGCCTGCGTAATCGGTGCTTTCGAAATCGCCGTCGGCTCGGTTTACGCCACGGACACGATCGCCGAGCGATTCCGCACCGGAACCGGGTTCCCCTGGGGCGCCCATGATGCGCATGTCCTGGGCGGATGCGAGCGCTTCTTCCGGCCCGGCTACCTCAACAACCTCACCAGCGCATGGATCCCAGCGCTGGATGGCGTCGAGGCCAAGCTCACGGCCGGCGCCCGCGTCGCCGACATCGGCTGCGGCCACGGCGCATCGACACTGCTGCTCGCCCAGGCCTACCCTGCCTCCAGCGTCGTCGGCTTCGACGCCCACCAGGGCTCGATCGACGCCGCGCGTAAGCGAGCCGCCGACGCCGGCCTTACCGAACGGGTCCGCTTCGAGACCGCCGCCGCGACGACGTTCGATGGTGACTACGACCTGGTCTGCTTCTTCGACTGCCTGCACGACATGGGTGACCCGATCGGTGCATGCGCCCATGTCCACGATCATCTTGCGCCCGGCGGCACGCTGATGTTGATCGAACCGTTCGCCAACGACGAGCTGAGCGACAACCTCAACCCAGTTGGAGCCGCCTACTACGGCTTCTCGACCCTGCTCTGCACGCCGAGTTCATTGTCTCAGGAGGTGGGTGCGGCGCTGGGTGCACAGGCGGGCGAGGCCCGACTGCGTGAAATCGTCACCGGTGGAGGGTTCACGACACTTCGCCGCGTCGCCGAAACACCATTCAACATCGTGCTGGAAGCAGCAGCGTCATGAAGTTTGCACAGATCATTGAGTTTAAAACCAGTCGGATTGACGATTTCAACGCCAACCTCGACGCCTGGATAACCAGGACCCAAGGCAACCGCATCCCGCATCACGCAGTCCTCAGCCGGGACCGAGACACTGACAATCGATACCTGCTAATGGTGGAATTCGCCTCCTACGACACAGGCATGGAGAACTCCAACCGCCCCGAGACGTCAGAATTCGCCGTCGACCTCGCCGAACTCTCTGAGGAGCCCTTGACGTTCCGCAACCTTGACGTGGTACGCGAAGAAGATCTATAGAGGTCTCGCCTGCCCATCCCGGCTCGGCCCTTGCCTATACGAGCCGACCGTCACCCAATAGCCCCTTGATGACCGATCCTGCAAGGAAGGTCGTGTCACCATCAGATCGCACCTGCGCCGCAGGAGGAACGATCTGCGACATGGCCTACGCCACGGTGGCCCATCGCCGACCTCGAGCGTGCCCAGCGCTTGCCACGCAAGCGGACCGATCACCGGGACAACTGCTATGACCAGCTCGGCTCGCATTACAGCGACCAGCCCGACGACCCTGCCCTGTGGGAGATCGACCGTTTCGTGGACGAGGTGGAGCAGGTTCGCGCCGCGCTCGGCCTAGACCCCAGCAACTTCTTCTTGTACGGCCAGTCATGGGGCGGTCTGCTTGCCCTGGAGTATGCGCTCGCGCACCAGGACAAGCTGAAGGGCTTGATCATCTCCAACATGATGGCCAGCGTCCCGGCCTACAACGACTACGCGGCGAGGGTCCTGATGCCACAGATGAACCAGGACGCGCTCGCCGAAATCAAGCGGCTGGAGGCCACCGGCCAGACCGAGAACCCACGCTATGAGGAACTACTAATGGAGCACTATTACCGGCACCACCTGCTGCGGATGCCGCCCGACGAATGGCCGGAACCGGTCACTCGCAGCATGTCGCATCTCAACCGATCGATCTACCTGCCGATGCAAGGGCCCAGCGAGCTCGGCGCCAGCGGCAAGCTGCAGGACTGGGACCGCAGCGCCGACCTGCCACGGGTCCACGTCCCAACCCTGGTCATGGGTGCCGCACACGACACCATGGACCCGGTCCACCTGGAAGCGATGGCCCATCAGCTGCCCAATGGTCGTTACCACCACTGCCCAAACGGCAGCCACCTCGCCCACATCGACGATCAACAGACTTACTTCGAGGGCCTCCTGCGTTTCCTCCACGACGTCGACCAATCCAGCTGAGCTGGCAACCCGTCTCCACCCACGTCGTTCCCCATTCGCCCCGGACGTACATGATCACCTTCGCCGCGGGTGGCATGCACGCCTAATGAGAGTGAGCGAATCAGCAAACCAACGGTCAGCGATACGTGGCGGCCTGCGGCGCGCAGTTACGCGGAAAGCCAACGTCCTGAGGAACAGGTGATGCCACCGTGACATTTCGGCGACACAGCCGAACGGCATTGGGTATTAGTCGCCCTAGTCTGCAGTCATGAGCTATCTCGCTGAGCCTCCTCGGTCAGACGAGGCCGACACCCTTTATGACGCCGACCGGGCCTCGTTGGGTTATGTCGCGAACTACAGCAAAGTCTTCGCCCGCCGCCCACAGGTTTACCGCGCGTGGAAGGAGCTGAATGGCGCGGTCAAGGCGACCATGGATCCGGTGCGCTATGAGGTCGCCACGGTGGCTGCAGCCCGGGAGCTGCGATCAAGCTACTGCTCACTTGCGCATGGCTCCGAACTCGCCCGACAGGTTGGTGTCGAGACCGCGATCAAGATCGCGAGTGACGAGTCGACAGATCCCCTGCATGCAGCCATCGGCGAGTTGGCCCGCAAGGTCGCGGCCTCGCCAGCTGGCATCACGGAAGCTGACCTGAAGCCGCTGCGTGACCTCGGGCTCTCAGATGTCGACATCCTCGACGTCGTGCTTGCGGCGGCAGCGCGCTGCTTCTTCAGCTCGGTGTTGGAGGCGACGGGGGCGGTGCCAGATTCCGCGTACGCAAACCTGGATGAGTCGCTGCGCAAGGTACTGACCGTTGGCCGACCGATCGAGCAAGGTGGCACCTGAGACCGCGGCGGGCCCCGCGGCCAATCCTGACACAAGGCCGGATTGCAGTGCCTCAGCTACAGCCAGCAGCGCCTACGTCTCTGCCACCTTGATCAACTCTGCGATTGTCAGGCTCCCGGCTTCCATGTGCGACAGGATCCCTTTTAGCCCACAGGTCCTAGTACCCCGGTGGCGGCCTAGTCCGTCCAGTTTCGATCTTGCCCGCGAGCGGGAGCCACCGCGTTGATCAGTCCCCCGTGTGCTGCTCCTGCCGGTCCCCTTGATCAACTATCCTCCCCCTTCTTCGTGGTTGGTCCAGTGGTGTCGCGCGCGCGGGGTCACCGCACGACTGTCACGTATCCCCCAGTCAGGTCAGCTATGGCGCTATCACACTCCCCCCTGACGGTGTGACACGACTGGCTCAGATTTGCGGATCAGCTCGCTCTTCGCTCGCGCAATGCCTGTACGTCTGACGCGGGAAGCCTGCCTCTGAACGTGCAGCCTGAGTCGCACGAGCCTTACGTGAACGAGATGGGCGTGGGCGAAGCGCTCGAGCCAATTCGTGACGAGGTAGTCCTCGCGACGAAGTTCGGCTTCGAGTTCCCGCACCGAAGGCGGAACAGCCGGCCCGACCACATCCGCTAGATCGTCGAGCAGATGTTGCAGCGCCTCCGGACTGACCGCATCGACTTCCTGTGCCAGCACAGAGTCGATCCGGAGGTGCCGATCGTAGACGTTGCCGGGCCCTTGCGCGACTTCATCACGGGCTGCTGGCCGACGGTGTCGTGCGCGACTTGCTGGACTGAGCTGACCGCCCCCTCAGTGATCAGCTTCGGTGACAAAGTCGATCAGCTGCTCGACCACGGTAAGCAACGGGCGTTCCAGGTCATCCCAGGAGCGAACCTGGTCCAAGATCATCCTCCAAGCCGCGGCCAGGTCGGCCTGATCCCTGTGCGGCAGCCCCAGGGCGCCGCAGATCCCATGCTTCCATTCGACGGTCCGCGGCACCTCCGGCCAGCCGGACAGTCCTAGCCTGGCCGGCTTCACCGCCTGCCAAATGTCCACGTACGGATGACCCAGCACTAGCACGTGACCCCGGCCAGCCCCGCTCCGGACCCGGTCCGCAATACGCGACTCCTTGCTCCCAGGCACCAGGTGATCGACGAGGACCCCGAGACGCCGCCCTTCTCCCGGGGCGAAGTCGGCCACAATGCCAGGGAGGTCGTCGATGCCGCCGAGGTACTCGACGACCATCCCAACGTGGCGCAGGTCGTCGCCCCAGATCTTCTCCACCAGCTCGGCGTCGTGGCGACCCTCGACATAGATCCTGCTGGCCAGCGCGGTCTTGGCCCGACCGGCCGGACCGACGACCGAACCTGAGACAGTCCGAGTGGGCAGCAACCGTGCTCGCGGCGGAGCCTTGAGCACCACCGGACTTCCCTCGTACCAGAACCCCGCGCCGAGGGGGAAGCTCCGCCGCTTCCCGTGCCGATCCTCCAAGACCACCAGACCGCGCTCCCAGCGCAGCACCGCCCCGCAAAATCCCGACGTAGCATCCTCCAACACCAGCCCGACCTCAAGCACGAGGTCAGTGCTCGTCGGTCGGCGCGCGCGCTGCCAGCCGGACGCGAGTACATCGTGCGGATGCCGGCCGGTCGAGGTCATGCCGAAAGGGTAGGGGAACGACGCCCTTGTGCCGGGGATCTCCGCGCGCCGGCCCGGTGTTCAGCTGGCGGCGCAGAACCCCAGCTGGCCGGCCGCGTCGTCCAGCCAGGCGACCGCCACCTCCTTCGCCTGCGCGACCACGAGCAGCTCGAGCACGCCGGGCTAGTTCTGCCAGACCTTTCGGCCCGTTGTCACCCTCCTGCGGGCGCGGGATCTTGGTCATAACCAATTAGGCGTGTGCCGGATTGCTCTTTGTCAGCTGTGCGCTGAGGTAGCGGATCCTCCCGCTCTCAAGCCCGGCGTAGTTCCTGGTTCCTGCGATGCCGGCGAACACACGCAACGGCCGATGAAACACTCGCGGGATCCAAGCGTCGATAAGCTCCAGCTTCCGGGCACTGTCCAGCCGCAGAGCAGCTAGGACGTTGGCTGTGATGTCGGTCTCCTTCTCCACCGTCAGGCCGCAAGCGTTGAACTGTTCCCGGAGGCTGTCGACGCCATCCACGCTGCGGAGATCGGCGAAGAAAAACCAGCCACCCGGTCGCAGCACCCGGCAGACCTCGGAGAGAAAAGTGTCCATGGACTCATAACAGTGTGAGGACTCGATGTTGACCACCGCGTCGAAAGAGGAGGCCGGGAACGGCATTGATTGGGCATCGCCACACACGAATGTCAAGCCGGGCGCAAACCGGTACCGGTTGCACAAATCCACCGCTTCCTGGGAGAAATCCAACCCCGTCATCGAACGTGGCCGCAGGTAACGGCCTATGAACAACGCGCCGCCGCCCCGTCCGGAGCCCACCTCCAAGACATCCCTGTCTTGCAAATCAGAATTGTCGATCGCATGGAGATACAACTGGATGCACAGCCGATCCCGTTCATCAGACCACTGCAACGGCGCGACATCGACATCAGCCGTCGCGGGAGCATAGCCATAGTTCATGAACGCCCAATCCGGCGTCGACACACATTTCGCCAAGGCCTCATAACAGGCTCGCCACACAAATCGCCGGACGGCCATAGGCCAAGCTACTGCTCCGTCGAGCCCACCGCTGGCGAGCCAACCAGCGCCACCCCTCGGGATGGACCTCACCCAAGCCCTACGTCACTTGCTGGGTCCACCGAGTGACGTAGGGGACCGGTTTCGGGCCGGTGGCCTCCACTGGCGTGTCAATGAGGAACTGTCCTGGCGGCTGGGATGGCGGGTGGATCGGGACCTACCGTTGCCGAGTAGCACGTGTGACTCGGCGGTCGGAACGGAGACGAGCAGCTCGCGGCGATGGTTCCCTGGCTCCGCGTCCGACGGGGAAGCGCTGTCGACGTGTGGAAGGCAGGAATGTGCGGGCGCTCACCTTCCGCCAACGCGCGCTGAATCCAGCGGCGACAGAGACTAGTGTTGCGCTCTGCAGAGCTGGGGTAACGCCAGGCCCGGCTGGTGGTTTCTACCAATCGATGGAGGCCGCGATGGAGAGCAGAGCGAAACGAAGGCTGCATGCCGCCGTTCATCAGCAGCTCAGCCGGGCCCCTTTGAGCTCTCGTCGGAGCGTTCTGGGTGTCCGTGCGAGCCTGCGTTGGCCCCGTTGACCGGGCGCGCGCGCATCGTCGCGTTCGGCCAGTCCACGCCCCCGGCATACGATCAGATCAAGCTGTGGAGGGATTACTACGCGGACCACGTCGGTCATGACGGCGTGGCGGAGCGCGTGTGGCGCCGCAGCGAGGTGCGCACTCGCCATTTGACGGCCAGCCCGGTGCACGAGGATGTATGTCGCTGGAGTACCGCCCAGCGGATGCGACGATTCCTCGACGACGCGCTGCCCCTGGCCAAGGAGGCGGTAGGTAGCGCGTTGGTAGCGGCCCCCCTCATCCCCGAAGAGGTCGGCCTGCTGACCGCGGTCTCCTGCACCGGCTACGCGAATCCAGGCCTAGACGTCCATCTCGCCAAGGATCTAGGCATGAGTCCGGGCGTACGACGACTAGCTGTCGGGCACATGGGCTGCTATGCCGCCATCCCTGGGCTGGCGGCGGCCACCGACTTTGTCATCGCGCAGCGCCGACCGGCTGTGCTGGTCTGTACGGAGCTGCCATCCCTGCATGTGCAGCCGCCCCCGCACGACACCCAGCAAGCCGTTGCGCACGCACTGTTCGCCGACGCCTGCGCCGCCGTCGTGCTAGCTCCCCCGCAGATCGTTGGCGAGGGGCTTGACGTCATCGCCGTGGAAACGCTTACCGACGTCGGCTCGACGGCGGACATGACATGGGACATCACCGACCACGGGTTTCGCATGTCCCTCTCCGCGCGGGTTCCAGCGCTTGTGGCCCGTAACGTCCCTACGCTCGTCGACCGTCTGCTGACTGACCGCGGGCTTACACCCGATGACATCCGGCACTGGGCGATTCACCCTGGCGGTCCGCGAATCATCGACAAGGTGCAGGAGGTCTTTTCCCTGGCCGACGTTCAGATCAAGCGATCCCGCGACATTCTGTCCCGCTACGGGAACTGCTCTTCGGCGACCATCTTGCTGACCCTCGCGTCGATGTGCCCTGTTCCCGTTGGAGACTATGTGCTGGCTATCGCTTTCGGCCCAGGCCTAACGGTCACCGGCGCACTTCTCCAAGGTGCGGCGTGAGCATCCAGTCCCGCTAGCGGAGGTAACCCCGCCTACGCCGACCCATGCACAACCAGACTGACTACGTCGACCGCTGCGATGCCGACGGCGGCGGCGAACGGCACCCGGCCGCGGCCGCGCATAGCGACGACCGCAAGGACCACGCAGAGCCCGAAGGCAGCCCACACCCACGCTGTTCTCGTCAACGGACCGAACGCTGCCACCGCGGAAGCGACCAGGAGCACCAGCGGCGCCAGCCAGCGCAGTTTGCCTGCTCCCAGGCGGTGGGGCAAACCACGTACGCCGGTCTGGGCGTCGTCGGCAAGGTCGGGTAGTGCGTTCAGCAGGTGGGCCCCCACACCGAGCAAGGCACCGGCGGCCACCATCCACACCGGGGGCCATTGCGGGTCAGGAAGGGCAAGGGTGACCACGGCGGGCAGCGCACCGAACGCGACCGCGTACGGCAGGCCTGACCAGACGACTCCCTTGAGACCAAGGTTGTAGGCCCAGCCGGATCCCACCACCAACAGCAGGTGCACGGCCGCAGATGCGAGGCCGCACGCCAAAGACAGCACAATGCATGCGGCCCCGGCCGCCGCGATCATCCGCCGGACCAGGGCCTCGGAGACCTCGCCCCGAGCGACCGGTTTATCGGCGCGCCCCACCTGCTGGTCACGGCCGGCGTCGATCACGTCGTTGGACCAGCCGATGGTGAGCTGCCCGGCCGCAACGGCCGCCGTCACGACCAAGCCTGTTCGCAACCCATGGCCGGCTGCCACGGCCAAGAGCGCGGTGAGCGCGGTGACCGCGACCGTGGGCCCGGGATGACTGGCACGAAGCAGAGCCGGCAGGGTAAACGGTATGGCCACTGGCCGAGCCTAAGGCTGTCGTGGACCGGATAGCCGCGGAAGCCGGGATTTGTGCCTAGGGTGGCGGGGGTGAACCCCCTGGCGTGCCGCTCGTACCTGCCCGTGCTCCAGCCCTCTGAGCGATCCTCCGCACTCCGGCACTTCGGTGAGGCCAGGTAACAACCATGCTCGTAGCGGGGACAGGGCCGCGTGGATTGGCCGTCGCCAGGGCGGTTGAGGCGTGACGTCTCAACTCTTATTCACGGCTTTGGTTTTAGCCGTCGGCGTCGAACGGCTCGTGGAGCTGGCCGTGTCAAAACGGCATGCGGCGTGGGCGTTCTCACACGGTGGTGAGGAGTTCGGCCGCGGCCACTTCCCCGCGATGGTGGTGCTTCACACTGCTCTGCTGGTGGGTGCGCTGGCCGAGGTGTGGATGCTGGAGCGGCCCTTCCTGCCGATTCTCGGCTGGGCAGCGCTGGCCGTAGTCACTGCCTCGCAGAGCCTGCGCTGGTGGTGCATCGCCACGCTGGGACGGCAGTGGAACACCCGGGTCATCGTCGTGCCGGGGCTGCCACTGGTCAGCCGCGGCCCGTATCGCCTGCTGCGTCATCCCAACTATCTGGCTGTAGTGCTCGAGGGCGCGGCCCTACCGCTCGTGCACTCTGCTTGGGTTACGGCTGCCGGATTCACCCTCCTCAACGCAGCCCTGCTCGCCAGGCGGATCCAGGTCGAGGAGCGGGCGCTGGCCACTGTCGCTGGGACGGGAGCGGCGTTGCGATGAGGCGGCGGGTCAGCGACCTGGTAGTGGTGGGCGGCGGCCCGGTTGGTCTCGCGGCTGCCCTCTATGCGGCGGGAAGTGGCTTATCGGTTGTCGTGCTCGAGCCCCGACAGGGCGCGGTCGACAAGGCGTGCGGTGAAGGTCTCATGCCCGGCGGCGTACGTGCGCTGGCTGCCCTTGGGGTCCACCCCGTTGGCTGGGATCTGGTCGGCATCCGCTACGTCTGCGGCGGGCGGCAGGCGGAGGCTGACTTCAGCGGAGGGCGGGGCCGAGGCGTCCGCCGCACCGAGCTCCACACGGCGCTGCGATCCGCCGCAGCAGCCGCTGGCGTGAAAGTCTTCCCCTTGGCGGCGTGCGAGGTGGTGCAGTCGTCCGAGGAGGTGCGCGTCCGAACCCAGGGACCCGGCCAGACGCCTGGACCTGACATCTATGGCCGCTACCTGCTGGCAGCTGATGGCCTGCATTCGCCGACGCGTCGCGCGCTCGGTTTGGAGATGTGCACCCGCGGACCACAGCGCTTCGGTCAACGCCGGCACTACCGCTTACGGCCGTGGAGCAGCCATGTGGAGGTGCATTGGGGCAGCTATGGCGAGGCGTATGTCACTCCCGTCGGGGCAGATCTCGTCGGGGTTGCGGTCCTAAGCGCACGCCGGGTGCCGTTCGAGGAGCAGCTCAACGAGTTCCCGCAGCTGCGAGAGCGGCTGGCTAACGCCTCCGCCGCCACACGAGTGCGCGGGGCCGGCCCACTCCGGCAGCGAGTCGTCCGCCGAGTCGCTGGCAGGGTGCTTCTGGTCGGCGATGCCGGGGGCTACGTCGATGCGCTTACCGGCGAAGGGATATCGCTCGGGATGGCGCAGGCACAGGCGGCAGTGTCGGCGGTCGCAGCCGATCGGCCGCACGCCTACGAGCGTGCCTGGCGCCAGGCCAGCTGGCGATACGCCGCGATGACCCACGCCCTTGTGCAGGCAACACGCCCAGCGTGGGCCCGGCAGGCCATCGTTCCCGCCGCCGCAGCGCTCCCTACCGTCTTCCGCGCGGCCGTGAGAGAACTCGGCCGATCGAACTGAACCTGAACATCTCCGCCGGTCCCTCGCCAGCAGGCGGCCGCTCGGGTAGCTGTTCTGCAACCGGGGCGGCCAGGTTCCTGGAGTTAAACAGTCCCTGCTCGGGGAACGGGATAGCTGAACGCCTTGACCAGCTTCGCGTCCACTCCTGCTTTGCGCCCGGCAGCCACACTGCCGCTGAAGACACAGCCGCCGACTGCATGCGCTGATGCACGTTGCCGAGGCGCGACCGATGAGCATCAGATTGGGTCGAGGCGAGCCTTAAGCAGACACAACTCATTGCCTTCGGGGTCGGTCAGGACATGCCACTGCTCGTCTGGCCGATGTCGGCCGGGCGCGCACCAAGCTCCAGAGGGCGTTCGAGCTCGGCGTCCTGATCGAGGTCGGTGGCGTTCACGTCGATGTGCAGCCGGGACTTCCCCCTCTCCGGCTCATCCCTGCGACTGAGGATTATCGTCGGCTGCGGACCACCGAACCCTTCGCGCGGCCCGATCTCCACCGAGCCGTCGTCCTCGCGATCGAGCACGACGACGTCCAGGACCTCGCACCAGAACCGCGCCAACACCTCAGGGTCGCGGCAACCGAGCACGAGCTCACTGATACGACATGCCAGAACGAAACCTGCTCTCAGCCTGCGAACTGCCGGGCGCCACACGCGAACCTCCTTGGCTCCCAGCAGTGAGAACAATCCCGCGGCCGTACCGGACGAGGCGAGCACGGGCGAATGATTTCAGGGCCGACCCTGTCCGAGCAGCCGGGCAAGGCCGTTGGCATGCAGAAGGGAAGCCGACTTTGAGACACGACCTATGTCTGCAATGGTTCCCACCAGGGCTAAGACCGGCCCGGCCAGGAGGCGGTGGCCACTCCAGAACCTGCTGGCCACAAAGTCCTCAAGACTTGCTCGCGGCGGACTCAATTCGGCACTGCCGTCGCCGATAGCGGACCGGCTTGCGGACGCCGGATCTAGGCTCCCGGTTTCCCGTTCGCTAGTGGTCAAGAGATGACCGTCAACATCAAAGGCGGTTTGCAACTGACAGCTTGGGAGTCCGGCGGGCGAACTTGCTGGCCAATCTTCATGACCTCAACCGTCGCACGCGATAAACCGCTGGAGACGTCGATGGGCAGGTCGCGACAATGGCACCCGTGGAAGACGTCGAGGTCGTCGTGGCCCATAACGAGCGCGCGACCCTGCGCGTCGGCGAAGTGTTCCTGAAGATCGACGCTGATCAGACGCGCGCCGACGTCGAGGTCGAGGCAATGGCGATGGCGCCGATCCCGACCCCGGAGGTCCTGTGGCGGAAGCCGCCCGTACTCGCACTCGCCGCCCTCCCAGGGACGGCACTCGGCCGCCTCGGCGAGCCGTCGACCGCGTCCCCGGCGGCGTGGGCCGCAGCGGGTGCCGCTCTACGGATGCTGCACGACGCGCACCTGCCGCCATGGCCGGGTCGTAGCCTCGACGAGGTCGCATCGAAACTCGACGGCGAATGCGAGTGGCTTGTCACGAACGGCGTCCTTCCCACCGATCTGGTTGCCCGCAACCGCCGGATTGCCGAGGCTGCACTCCGGCCATGGACACCCGTGTTCACGCACGGCGACCTGCAGATCACTCACGTGTTCGTCGACGGTGACGAGATCACTGGCGTGATTGATTGGTCCGAGGCAGGACAAGGTGATGCCCTGTATGACCTCGCGACCTTGACGCTGGGACACGAGGAGCACCTTGGTGACGTCGTCGCCGGCTACGGCACCGACGTCGATCTCGATGTGATCCGCGCGTGGTGGTCGTGGCGAAGCCTGGGGGCGGCCCGCTGGCTGATCGAGCACGGCTTCGACCCGTCCTCGCCAGGAGCCGAATTCGACGTGCTGAGGTCCCGGATGTGACGCTCACCCTGAACCCGACCACCGCCCATCGGCTAATAGACACCGCCCGCGCAACAGACATGGCAGGTGCGCCTCTGGGCCTGCCCGGTGATTCATCCATCCCGGACAGTACCGGTATGCGGACCTGAGGCGCGGCTGTCTGAATGAGCGATGAACGGCGCTCAAGGTGCCCCAAACGGGACCGTTAGGGGTCGGCTACTTCCTGGCTGTCACCGATGTGTAGCGACGTAGGTTGAACAAATCCGGTTGACCGACGGGGCGGTGGCTGGCGTGATGGTGGGGTGCCAATCCCTCGCACCCACCCCGTGAAAGCCCGTCCCGGTGACAGGGTTGCGGTCGTGTCACCGTCTTTCGCCGCGCCGGCTGTCGCCCCGGCGATCCACGATCAGGGTTTACGCCGGTTGACCGAACTCACCGGGCTCATCCCGGTCGAATATCCGACCACGCGCCGACTCGACGCGACCGCACAGGACCGGGCGGCCGACCTGAACGCGGCGTTCGCCGATCCGTCGATCCGGGCGGTGCTGGCCACGATCGGCGGCGAAGATCAGATCACCGTGGTGCCCCTACTGGATCCCGAAGTGGTCAAGGCTGACCCGAAGCCGTTCCTCGGCTACAGCGACAACACCAACCTGCTGAACTGGCTATGGACCGCCGGCGTGGCCGGATTCTACGGCGGTTCGACCCAGGTGCACTTGGGCGCCGGCCCGGTCGTCGACCCGATCCATCTCGCCGCTCTGCGGGCCGCACTGATCACCGGAGGACGACTGGAAATCACCGAGCCGGGCTATGCGGAGGACTACGGCCGAGAATGGACAGACCCGGCGGCGCTGACCGAGTTCGGCAACCGTGAACCGACCGAACCATGGACCTGGGCCGGGCCGCCACGGGTTGTGACCGGGCCAACGTGGGGAGGCTGCATCGAGGTCATCCAGTGGATTCTGACCGCCGGTCGCTTCGACGCCGATCCGGCCGTGCTGGCCGGTGGGGTGCTGCTCGTCGAGTCCAGCGAGGAACTCATTCCGGCCCGTGAGTTCGGTTGGATCCTGCGGTCTCTCGGTGAACGAGGGATGCTCGCCGCGGTGGATGCCGTGCTTGTCGCTCGGCCGCCTGCCTCCAACCTCGACCGGCCCCGACCCTCGCTCGACGACCGAGCGGCCCATCGTGCCGCCCAACGTGACGTCGCGGTCGAAACAATTGCGCGTTACAACCCTCAGGCCGTGGTATGCGTCGGCATACCGTTTGGGCACACACGGCCGCAGTGGATCCTCCCGTACGGCGGCGAGGTCACAGTGGACGGCGCGAGCCACGCGGTGTGGGCCGACTACCGCTGAGCTAGCTCCTCGTTCTCCGCATTCAACTTGCGCCGCAAGGCGTCGTCTGCGGCACGGACTGCCTGGCCGTAAGCGGACCCGCTTGCGGGCATTCGCGATGAGAACTTGACCGGCATGGCCGTGAGTCCCATCGCTGGTGGATGAACGAACTACTGGTGGGATACGCACGCGTATCAACAGAACAACAAGATCTCACCGCCCAGCGCAACGGTCTGCACGCGCTTGGTGTCGGTGATGATCGCATCTACGTCGACCACGGCCTAACCGGCACCAACCGGGACCGACCTGGTCTGCGACTAGCCCTGGCCGCCTGCCGCGCTGGTGACACGCTGGTTGTGACCAAGCTGGACCGGCTGGCTCGGTCGCTGCCCGACGCTCGAGACATTTTGGACGAGCTGACCAAACGCGAGGTGAAACTCAGCCTCGGCGGCTCAACCCACGATCCGGCCGACCCCGTTGGACGGCTGCTGTTCAACGTGTTGGCGATGGTGGCGGAGTTCGAATCCGACCTGATCAGACTCCGCACCCGGGAAGGGATGAAGGTAGCCAAGGCCAAGGGCAGGCTGCGCGGCAAGCAGCCCAAGCTGAAGCCGAACCAGGCCAAGCACCTGCTGGAGTTGCACGACTCAGGAAATTACACCCAAGCCGAACTGGCCGAACTCTTCGGCGTCGGCCGATCCACTATCTACCGGACCATCGAGCGGATCCGACCCAAACCACCAGAACCGGAGCGGCCATTCGCACATCTCTCGAATCCTAGGGCGTGAACGCAGCGCTCGCCGGCCGGTCCCGCCCCGCGGGCTAGTGTCGAGTACAGCGAGCCAACACCACGGCTCGCTAACACTCCGAATCGCCACTCAATGACGTGTCAGCTGCGGAACCACCTAGGCACGGCGGAACTGTGGATGACTGTGAGCACCAAGCGCCCCCTTACGGCCACCCCGGTCTCCGACCGCTTCACCCCTCGCAGTGAGCTTTCAGACGCCGGAGCTCGATCTGCAGGTAGCGATTGGTCAACTGTTTAGTCAGGAAACCGAGCAACGGACCGAGCAGCCCGGCCTGTTCCAGTGATGCGGCGACTCTGACCGGGCCCCCACCCGCTGGCGCGGTGACGACGTGACTGCCTGTAGTGATAATCCCCGGACCCCGAGCCATCCAGGTAAAGGAGTGGCCAGCCACCACCTCAGTCACCTCCCACACGGCCGCCGGAAGGCGTGGCTGTTTAATCCGAGCACGTGATCCCACGCTCAGCGGTCCTTGATCCAGCCGTTCAACGCTGGTCACGCTGGCGGTCCACTCGGGCCAACGTTCGACGTCGGTGTAGACCGCGAAGAGGAGCTGCGCGGGAGCGGCGACGTCGATGGTTGCCTCGAAGCGCACGCAACCCACGGTACGGGGGCAACCGGACTCATGCGGGAACATGAACTGCTCAATGGGGTATCGGCGCTGACCAAAGGTCCGCAGCCCGACGGCCTTGTCGGCTCGATGTTGTTGCGCGGGACGAGCCGACCAGGCGGAACGTGAAGCTCAGTCCTGGCGGGTCGATCCACGATCCGACCGACCCGGTCGGCTGGCTGCTTTTCAACGTGCTGGCGATGGTGGCGGAGTTCGAGGCTGATCTGATCCGGATGCGCACTCAAGGGGATGGATGAAGGTGGCGAAAGCCAAGGGGCGCCTGCGCGGCAAGCAGCCGAAGCTGAAGCCAATCAAGCCAAGCGCCTCGTCGAGCTGCATGATCTGGGCTGGAATGACAGGTGTTGGACCGATAATTGCGTCGTGACAGGCCGTCGGCTGGTCCAGCGGGCGGACCTCGAGGTCGATGTGCGCGGCGTCGGCGAACCCGTCTTTTTCGTGCAGACGGCGCTGACTGCTGATGAGTTGCTGCCCATTGCCCAGCAGCCGGTGCTCGTGGACCGTTACCAGACGATCCTCTATCACCGCCGCGGCTACGCCGGCAGTAGCTCGTCGAGCGCTCCCGGGTCGATCGTCCGAGACGCCAAGGACGCTGCCGCGTTGCTCGAGGCTTTGGGAATCGAGCAAGCTCACGTTGTCGGGCTCTCCTTCAGCGGTGCAATCGCCTTGCAGCTGGCATCGGCTGTTCCCGACCGCGTGCACAGCCTCATCTTGATCGAACCACCTCCGGTGCACGTGCCGAGTGCGGCGGAGTTCAGGGCGGCGAATGCACGTCTGCAGGAGAGTCGCCGCAGTGCCGGTGTCGCGGCGGCGCTCGATGAGTTCATGACGCTTCTGATGGGCCAGCACTGGCGATCCGAGATGCAACGCAACCTGCCAGGCTCGGTCACCCAGATGGAGCGCGACGCAGCCACGTTCTTCGACATTGACATACCCGCCCTATTCACGTGGACCTACACCGCAGCCGATGCCGCCCTCATCGCAGCCCCGGTGCTCTACGTCGGCGGCAGTGACAGCGGTCGTTGGTTCGCAGAAGTCAGGGAGCTGTTGTTGAGCTGGCTGCCGCAAGCGGAGGATGTGGTCATCGGCGGAGCCGATCACTCACTCGCGATAAGCCACCCCGGTGCGATCGCCTCGAGCCTGGCCGCCTTTATGGACCGCCACCCCATACCCCAAGGAAAGTCGTCTGCGTGATCGGCGGCGAGTCAAGGCAACAAGCCGCACCGGCGTAGCTTCACCACCCACCTTTGACTACAAGAGCCTCAGTCCGCCCGATTCGCGGTTCGAGGGCCGTATCGGGCTCCATCTGCGTCAGGGAGGGTGACCCGCAAGAGAACTGGCTTGCGGGTGCGTCGACCTCCGGGGGGTCGGCCTAGTCTGCCGAACATGCGCATGCTGCACCTCGAGCTCCGGGTCTCCAATCTGGAACAGTCGCTCGCCTTCTACACCGCGCTCGGTTACGCCGAGCTCGGCCGTGTTCCCGAGACAGAGTTCGGCAGCCTGACCATGATCTAGCCCATCCGACCTAGTCGGACTGCGTTCGACCGACATTCTTTCCACCCTCGATAACGCCGCAGCAGACAGAGACAGAAGGACGCGTTCGGCCGATACTAGCCGCGTCCGTCGACGACTACTTGTCGCTGCTGACCATCGAAGTTAAGGGCAGCTGGCGGTGGCGACGCGGTGCAGCTCGGTACCCCGTACGCGTTTCCGACGCTGCACCCATCACCGAGCGGGGCGGATGTTGTGGTTCAGGCGGAATAGGTTCTGCGGATCGTAGGTGGCTTTGATCTGCGCCAGGCGCGCGTAGTTCGGTCCGTAGGCGGCCTTGACGCGATCGTCGCCCTCATCCCCGATGCCCAGGAAGTTGACATAAACGCTGCCAGGTGAGAATGGCTGCATGGCCTCCCACAGGCCTTGCGACCAGGCGATATTGGCCTGATCCTGGGCCGGATCGGTCCATGCCGAAATGGCGTTGAGCGCGTACGTCGCGTCGCGCAGCGGGTACGCGGTGTCTTGCACGCCGACGCGATTGGTCGCGCCGCCATAGAACTCGATCAGCGCTGCTGACAGCGGCGAGGGGCAGGTGGCGGCGCCGGCGATGATCGCCTCGAGCACATCGTCGTCGATGCCGCGCAGGATCGCCGATTTCCAGTACACGCGATTGCCCGGCGGGTTGAGCGCGTCGAGCATCTGCTGGGCGGAGGTGTACGGCATCGGTTGGACCATGTCCGCGACGGGCGGTCCGAACGAGCGCAGCGGCCGGAACAGCGCCTCGCCTTCTTCGGTCGGCCCGTGGTGGAAGAGGATGCCGACGACGATGGGTACGCCGTCAGGTGAGGTGCCCAGGCCCGCATACGCGCTGGCATTCTCGGGCGCGCCCTCAGTGAACGCGCGGAACGCGCGCAGGACGTCGAGCGCCATCGGACGTGGCCAGACCAGCAGGCCGGCCAGGACGGTGGGTCCGACGCGGTGCAGGCGGTACTCGAACGACGTCACCACACCGAAGTTTCCGCCGCCGCCGCGGACGGCCCAAAAGAGGTCCGCGTTCTCGTCGGCGCTGGCGGTACGCAGTTGACCGTCGGCGGTGACGATGTCGACCGAGAGCAGGTTGTCGCAGCTGAGGCCGTACGTTCGCCCTAGCCAGCCGATGCCGCCGCCTAGCGTGAGGCCGGCGATGCCGGTGGTCGACACGACGCCGCTGGTCGTCGCCAGCCCAAACGCCTGGGTTTCCGCGTCGAACTCGGCCCCGGTCAGGCCGGCTTCGGCGCGCACCGTTGCTCGGGCCGGATCCACGCGAATGCCCTTCATGGGCGACAAGTCGATCATGAATCCGCCGTCGCACACGCTGCTGCCCGCGGCGCTATGGCCGCCGCTGTGGACAGCCACCACCTGCTGCTGGTCGCGCGCGAAGTTGACCGCGGCGACCACATCGGCGGGGTCGGCACAGCGGACAATCACCGCAGGGGAGCGGTCGATCATCGCGTTCCAGATACGCCGGGCGCTCTCGTAGCCCTGGTCAGCTGGCCGGAGCACAGCGCCGCGTACGCTATTTGCGAACGTCTCCAGACTCTGATCGACAGCCATCCTGGATCTCCTCTCTTGTATGCCAATGTCGCCCGCGAAATAGTCTCGTCGCCGCTGCCGGCGCCGGCAATACCGACACCGCCGAGACGCTGTCGTTCAATCTGTACGCGCATGAATGGTGAGTCCCGGCGGGCGCAACCGGTGTCGATCTCCTCCGCCAGGAACCCGGCAAGCAGGTCAGCCGCATGACCCGCGTTCGGGGATCAGCCAACGGTCAGCACGACCCTGCCACCTCAAACACAGAAGCCGTGGGCCTGCACTCGCAGTCAGCTTTCCCGACCTGCTCGCCGATGTGAGATCCGCGGTTCCTTCGAAAATCGTTTGGTGTTGACGTCCGGATGGTCCAACCTGTCGATCGTGTGGAGCGCGTACGCAGACGACAACCCAAGCCGGCCCGCCGAACCGGACGAGAACGCGATGCCGGGCCTGGCGCCCGCCGCCGCGCCCGGGCTCGATCCCGTCGAGTTGGTCGTCGACGGGGAGAGCTTCGTAGTCACCCGCCGAGCCGATTCACCCGGCACCTACGACTTCGACTGGATCTCTCACCCTGCGTCGTACGGGTTCACTATCGGCGCGAACTTCGAATGGAGGCCTGGCCGGGCCGAGCTGACAGAGGAGATCCACCACTTTCTGGCCGACATCGACCCCAAGACCGGCTACCTGCCCGACTGATCCGCAGAGCGACCCTCCTGCGGACGCCTCAGGCTGGGCTTGACAATTGCCGCTGGGCGGGTCACGCAAGAGATGAACGAACTACCTAAAATACGCCGCTAGCTGCCGTCGCGAGCGCATGCTGCGCGCTAGCGGAGCTGGCCACCCGCGGTTTCGCAGAATGTACGCAGCCTGCCCGGCGTGGCCGGGTCCGACGACCTGGACCGATGGATCGCCCTCCTATACCCGAATTGCGCTCAGGGGAGCAGGTGGACGGCGAGCGGCATCACATGGCTTGCACCGACTTCGGTCAGCAGTGCCGACGCAACCGTGACCGTCCACCGCGTCCGTACCGTGTCGTCCACCAGCAGCACCGGCCCGTCGAAGCTCACTCGGTCGTGCACACTGGTACGGCCAGCAGGTCCCGTGCCCGGACCGCTGAGGCCGCCTCGGCCCTCGGCGGCGCTCCGCTCACCTCAAGCGCGTCGACCAGCGGCAGCCGGCCGACTCGGGCCACTTGCTCGGCGACGGAGCCGAGCGGGAGCGGGTACCGATAGCGAAGGAACCGCATCCCTCTTCGGCGTTAGCCGACGGTGTTACCGGGCATAAGCCGCAATAGCCGCGATCACGAGAGACGCAGCCACAGCACCGCGGCAGAGATCGAACTGAAGTACCGGAGTTCGGTATCAGTGCATGCGGCTCGCCGTGTGAGACCGACACGAGAAGGCCCTTGAATTCTCGGCCGGTCTTGCGGCCGAAGCTCGGCCTTCTCGCAGATGGACGAACCCCCGAAATGTCCTATGTCTACGTATTTTTCACCATCGGTAACGCATCCGTTTTATCGATTGTCAGTGGCCGTTTTGGACGGTCCAGCCGCGTTGGCGGGGGCGCACAAGGAGGTTGCGATGAGCCAGGACGATAAGTCCGTACTATCCAACGAGCAAAACCGCATCCTCGTGACGGAGCTGGCAGACAGATGCACCCTCGGGAGAATCATGTGAAGGTTTTGCTGCTCTGCTCCTCGTTCAACGGCCTGAGCCAGCGCACCTGGAGCGAGCTCCGCGGCGCCGGGCACGACGTGCGCGTGCAGCTGGCGGACGATCCCGAGGCGGCCATCGGCGCCGCGGCCGCACTGGAACCGGACGTGATTCTCTGTCCGTTCATCAAGGAACGGGTGCCGGCCGAGATCTGGCAGCGCTACCGGACGATCATCATCCATCCCGGTCCGCCCGGGGACCGCGGTCCGTCCTCGCTGGACTGGGCGATCAGCACCGCGGAGCCGAGCTGGGGCGTCACCGCGCTGCAGGCGGTCGAGGAGATGGACGCCGGCCCGATCTGGGGCTACCGGACCTTCGCGCTGCCCGCTGACCCGCCGCGCAAGAGCAGCCTCTACAACGGCGCGGTCACCCAGGCCGCGATCGAGCTGGTGCACGAGGTGCTGGCCAAGGTCGCCGACCGCTCGTTCCGGCCGCGCGAGCTGGTCTACGGTGCCCCGGACGTGCGCGGCCGGCTGCGTCCGCTGATGCGCCAGGCCGACCGCGCGTTCTCCTGGTCCGACCCGACGGCCGACATCGTGCGCCGGATCCGGGCCGCGGACAGCTCGCCAGGTGTACGCACCACGATCGCCGGGGCCGAGGTCTCGGTCTATGACGCCCGTCCCGGCCCGCGGTTCCCCGGGCGGCCGGGCACCGTGCTGCAACGCAGCCGGGGCGCGGTGCTGGTGCGCACCGGCGACGGCTCGGTGTGGATCGGGCATGCCAAGCTGCGGGACCGGGACCAGCCGAAGCTGCCGACCAACCTGGCACTGGGCCACCTGCTCGGCCAGGTACCCGAGGTCGCCGATCCACCCGGCTACCGGGAGATCAGCTACTTCCGGACCGGTCCGGTCGGCGTGCTCACCTTCGACTTCTACAACGGGGCGATGTCGACCGGCCAGTGCGAGCGGCTGGCCGCCGCACTCCGGCACGCCACTACCCAGGACACCCGGGTGCTGGTCGTGCGGGGCGGCGAGGTCTTCTCCAACGGGATCCACCTCAACGTGATCGAGGCCGCGCCCTCCCCCGGTATCGAGGCGTGGCACAACATTAAGGCCATCGACGACGTCTGCCGCGAGATCATCTGCTGCACCGGTCAGCTGGTCGTGACCTCGGTCGGCGGCAACGCCGGGGCCGGCGGCGTGATGCTCGCCCTCGGCGGCGACGAGGTGCTGATGCGCGCGGGCGTGGTTCTCAACCCGCACTACCGCACGATGGGCCTGTTCGGCTCGGAGTACTGGACCTATGTGCTGCCCCGCCGGGTCGGCATGTACCAGGCCGGGGTGCTGACCTCGCGGTGCGAGCCGGTGAACTCGGCCGAGGCGCTGCGGATCGGCCTGGCCGACCAAGTCCTGCCCGGCCCACGCCCGTCGTTCGAGGAAATGGTGCTCGCCAATGCGCGTCGGCTGGCCGGCCACGACGACTACTACCGGCTGCTGGAGCGCAAGCGGGCCGAGCGCGCGGCCGAGGAGCGGCGCCGGCCGCTGGACGTCTACCGCACCGAGGAGCTCGCCGCGATGAGCCGCGACATTTTCGACGACCGGCTGGGCTTCGCCGCGGCCCGGCACGCGTTCGTGATGAAACGCCCGGCCGACACCCAGCGCATCGACACCCCCAACGGGGCCCAGCGCATCGTGGCCTGACAGCCCCGGCACGGGTGTCGCGTGTGGACGAACGCGGGGCGATTACCCCGCGTGCCGCCAACATCACCCGATCGTGCTGGAGGATGTCATCAATAACTCGGCCGTATACCCAACACAGCCCATTTCGGAGGCTCGGCGGTACCGGCACGGCGCGGCGAGGGCGCCCTTCGCGCCGCGCGCGGTCGGCCCGATCCCGCTGAAGTGGGCGGCCGCGCCGGCCGCCTGTGCGCCACGCCACTCGCCCTGGTCGGTCCGACCGCCGGGGCCGCGAGCCCGCCCGGGACGCCGGCCGTGCAGGACGGCGGCGCGCGGGAGAGGACCATCGCCGAAACACGTGCTGGGCAACGGATCCGACGGCGACCCTTTAATCGATCTTGATCCAGTGATCGCGCGACCGAGGGGTGGCTCAGCGGTCCAAGGGAGACGCCGCTGCCGATACCACAGCGATGTAGGGAGATACCGCGTGGCTTGCTCGGCTAACCCTAGAGTCGCTTCGACGACCAAATCGCCGACCTGCCATCCAGGCGCTGTAATCCTCTTACCCCCGCGCTCAGAGCTGGGACGACTTTGAGCACCAGTGTGTTCGGGCCTGCTGCGCCCTTCGTCCCTCGCTACGGTGGCCTCGTGAAGATCAAGGTCGCGGCAGTCCAGCTGAAGCCGGGCACTGAGCCGCTGTTCATCGGGGCGCCAGAAGTGATGAGAGGGCTTGACCGGGAACTCCGCTGGGCGGATCGCCCGATGACGACGGTGCAGGTCAGGCGAGGCACGAAGCTGATGCGCGCGCTTGACAAGGGTGCGGAGGGGCTCGGGCTGAGGGTCCGGGAGTCGGGATCCTGGGAGCGCAACACGAGGCCGTCTCAGGCAAGCTACGGTCTGTACTTCGACGGCGGAGGCGAGGCCGGCGAGGTCGTGGAGCTCGATGCCATCCTGAACAGCGACGGCTCCGCCCAGTGGTGGTACAGCCCCGACGTGGTGACCGTGGGCGACGTCCTCGCGGCTAGGGAGGCCGACGTCTTCCTCGGGAACCCTCACCGACTGTACGTGGTCGTCGATGAACCCCCCGAGGGCGTTGGGAACGGCCTCGATTACTGGTTCGAGCTCATACGCGCCCTGGCCCATGTTCAGGAGTACGCCAAGGCCGCCGCCGACGTCGCGGCTCCGTGGGTCGAGCTCGGCGGCATCGTGTTGGCAGCGAGAGCTGCGATCCAGGCGGTCCGATCTCGCTGGGACGACACCGGCGGGGACCTGAATCACTACGCGAGCCTCTTCAAAGTCGCAAGGAACACGCAGCAGGCCGCGACCCTCCTGAGGATCCGGGAGGAGGACGTGCCCGCCATCCTCCACTTCCTCGGCCTCGAGCTGACACGCGACGGGTATTGGCGGCCGAGCAACAAGCCTGAGCGCAGGGAGCTGGCCGAGCTGGCCGCCGTCGCCGACGCTGCAGGCCACTGGTCTTTGCGCGCCGACTCCCTCCGCGAAGGACTCGCCGAGATCCTCGCCCTCCCGCCCGGCCAGCGTCGCAAGCAAGCTGAGGGCATCCTTCGAAGGCAGGCGTTCGAGGCCGCTGAGCAACAAGAGGGTAAGGACGAGCCGTATGTCGCCAGGTCAGAGAGCGGACGGGACGACCAGTTTGAGGTGGTGAAATTCGATGACGGCTACGACCGGATCTTGCTCGGCACCATTCAGCTACTGCCTGACGGCACCTGCGCCGTGATCGACCCCGATGGGAGGACCGTTCTCAACAGCAGCGGCTCGGAGATGCGCTTTGGTGGGATCGACGACGCGGCTGAATTCATTGGCCGGAGTTACAAGAAGCGGTGAGGGTGGTGACCGGCCGAATCGGCGTGATGTCGCGTAGGCCGCTCTCCACATGTGGAACCGTCAGCGGCATACCTTCTACGGTTGGGTCCGGCTTTCTTTCATCCCTTACCAGCGGCCGTGGGGCCATCCGCGAAGCGTGGGCGGTGGACAAGATCGGTTTGTGGTGGCCAGGATCGGTGGGCGACCACTCACTAACTGCGAACGCGCGTCTTTGTTTGCCGCTCAGTGACGGGTCTCGACAGGCCCGCTGTCAGCGGCCGTTTCCTCCTCGCCCTGCCCAAGCCGGCGGTGGAACAGATCCAGCACGTGCCCGAGGCACTGGCGCGCGAGCTCGGGGTCGTAGCGAGGGCCCTCGTCGCGGCCGAACGCATGCTGGCCGTTCACCTCCACCCACGAGAAGCGGGTTCCGGCGTCTTCGAGCGCGGCGTGGATGCGCTCACGGCCCTCACGCGGGATGTGCGGATCTTGGCGGCCCCAGATCATCAACAACTCGCCGCGGATCTCCCCGACCCGGTCCAACGAGTCATCATTCATACCCTGGCCAAGGCCGCGCTTGTGGATATCGGTGGCGTAGAAACAGGCCGCGGCCCGGACATCGGGATTGAAGGCGGCACGGAAGGAAAGATGACCGCCGATACAGATCCCGATCGACCCGAGCTTGCCGGTGCAGGAGGGGTGGTCGGCGAGAAAGTCCAGCACGACACGAGCGTCCGCATCGTAGGAAGCAAGCTCTTTCGTGATCTTGTGGGAATTGCCCCGGTCGGCGCCCGCCGTGTCGTAGGCGAGGACCACACCAGGACCCTCCTCCAGCTCGTGGAAGATTTCCGGCACGGCAACCGTATAGCCATGGCCGGCGAGAAAGGCGGCGGTCCGGCGGATGGGACCGGTCACCTGGAAGATCTCGGAGAACAGCACGAGCCCGGGGTAGCGCCCCGCGGCCGCCGGACTGAGGACATAGGTGCGCATCGGGCCGTAGGGCGTCTCAAGGTCGACATATTCCTCCGGACCGATGATCATTCGGCAACCATAATTGATGTACCGACTCCCGGCTCGCTGCAAGTGGTTTGCGGCGAACGGTCTGCGGGATGACGGGCGGCGCTCAGACCGCCTCGGTGAGTTGCACTCGTGGAACCACCACCACACCCGGCCGGTTCAATGCGGTGGCCGCCGAAGCCATGAAGATCTTGGCGTACGCCAGCACCCGCTATGCCCAGATCCGGGCTCAACGGCGATGCTGACTCGTTGGATGGCGGCCTTTTGCAAAACTGACTAGCCTTGCATAGCAGCCATCCGGCGGGCCGCTTCCTCAATACCCTTCTTCACGTCCTCAAGGGTCATGCATGGAGTCAGCGTGAGCTTGACGTTCGCGCGCTGAAAGAGGGGCTCACTAATCACCGGAATTTCCGACGGGTCCGCCAAGTCGAAGACCGCAAAGAACGCGCGCTGTCCGTCCTCAACGAAGCCGTAGAGGGCTTCCGGTTGGAGGGCTTCTTGGATCCGATCGAGTGCCTCTGCTGCCGCGCCGCTGCGGAAGACTTCGTTAGCGGCTTGAGTGTCGAGGACAGCTTTAAGCAACATCCGCATGACAACCTCCAGATGAGTTGGGCCGGGGGTCCGATCGCCTGAGCTGAGATGGGTTGAGTCATCCCGGAACCGACGCCGGCCGGGGCGGTGCTAAGGCCGATGCTACTGAAGCCAATGTGCCGACTGATAGTGGCGCCGTGCGGGCCGACCGCACGGACGATCCAGGTCTTACGCGGCCACTGCCCCGAGCCGGCCCGCCTTCCGACGATACGCAGGCGTCCCGTCGAACAGTCCACGAGCAGCGCCCGAACAGCGACCGTCCTACGGGCGCTCGCATCGGGCCCTAAGTCGAACTTATGCACGAGGCCCCAGCGTCAAGAGGTGGCAGAGCTGGCGCGCACCAGACAAATTCACTAAGTCTGACCCGAACAGCGTCCGCGTTCGGGCTGTCCTCCGTCGTAAACACTGTGGCGACTGCGGCTGAACGGTTGTACGAACCAAGATCAAGTTGCCCTTCCACTGGCTACCGGATCCAGCTGGGCTGGGCGAACCGTCGACTTGTCGCCATCGCGGGCGGTACCGTCATCAGGTGCCTCCCGGGTCCGGCCGGTTCCATGGCGGTGCCGTACTAGTCCACGGCCTGTGGGGAAATCCAGACGACTGGCGCTGGGTGCGGCTGGCGCTGGAAGACGCACGGGCACAGGTAATCACGCCAGATTTGCCCTCCCACCGCACTCCGATGGCCGGACTTGTCGAGGATGCTGCCGAAGTTCGCGACGCCATACGAGCCTGCGCGCCACCAGTTGCTGCGGTGGGCTGGTCATACGGCGGCAGTGTCATTGGCGTGGCGGCAACCGGGGACGCGTCGGTGTCTCGGTTGATCTACGTCAACGACATACCGCGACCCGCCGGCTTTCCTGCCGAACATCTTGGCTGGATCGACGCCGACCCGCACGTGCTCGTCCTCACCGACGGAAGATTCGTGCCCGACAACGAGTACTGGTTGAATGAAGGCGACGGAACGACTTTCCCAGATGAGATCCGCAGACACTTCCGTGACCATCCACGGCGCCCCGTCACCCGAGCCACGCTTGAAGCCCGACCGGAAGCGGCCTGGGAGACCACACCCACAAGCGTGCTCATCGGAGACAGAGACAATCTGGTGTCCGAGGCCGATCGCAAGTGGGCCGAAGAGCATCTTGATGATGTTCGGGTAATCGATACCGACCACTTCATCATCTTCCGCCACCCAGAGGTTGTCGCTCAGCTAGTCCTTGAGGCCCTCGGGCGCACACTTGATGCGTCGGATCGCGGGTCATAGCCCAGAAGAGCAGCTTCGTAAGCCGACCCTGCAACGGCATCTCACCACGGCCGAAACAGCTTGGTGAAATCGTCGAGCCGCTCAGCGATCCGCCTGGCGACCGGGCGGCTGTCTTCACGTTGGAAACGCGATTCTTGACCCGCCCGGTCGACAAAGCTGTCAGCCGATGACGCTCGGACCGGCTTTCGTCGGCGTGACCCGGATCAAGCAGCGACGCTGTTTGATCATGGCCGCGCGGTAGTCGTCCCAGTCCGGATGCTCCCCGGAGATGGAGCGGTAGTACTCGACCAACGGTTCCATCGCAGCGGGCAGGCTGACGACTTCGACGTCCCCACTGAGCTGCGCCCAGTCGCCGAAGAACCTGTCATTCAGCACACACAACCAGGCTCGGGGGTCGCGGCGGACGTTCAAGGTCTTCATTGCGGATTCGCGGGTACTGACAACTAGACGATCTTGCGAGTCGACGCCGACGAGTACCGGTGACAACTGAGGAGTGCCGTCACGTTTCATGGTTGCAAGAACGGCATGTGGGTTCTTACGGGCGAACGCGAGCGCTTCTGCGGCATCCATATCGGCGGCAAGTCAATCAGAATCGTCGACGAGGCCGCTGGCCGGGGGGCGATCGTTTGAACCGGTCGACAGTCCGCCCGTCGTGATCGGCGTCACTTGCACGGCGGCCATGATGCGCGGCCTACTGCTGGATGATTCGAAAGCTTGCATACGCGTGTCGCAAGCCGATCCTCGTATGAACAAACATTCGCGACGCCATTAGCTTCGGACGCCGATTGAGTCAAGGCCCGAACTGGTGGTTCTGTTCGGGCCTTAGCCTGAGTACATGCCCCGGGAGTCGTACGACGTTCGTGCGCTCCGCTCGAAAGCTGTCGCGTCCTTACGCACCGGCGTTACTGCGTTCAACGGCTTGGACGACGACGGTCGACAGACCGTCGTACTCCTGAGTGTCCAGCACGCGTTCGAGATGCTGTTGAAGGCCGTCCTTGCGGCGAAGAAGGACAAGACAATCTTTGACAAAAAGACTCAGCAGTCGATCTCGTTGGAAGGAGCCATCAGGCGCTGCCAGCAGTTGCAGGGTGTCAAGCTCACCGAGGAGGAGTCGGGCACGATCCGAGCACTCGATGGCCTACGCGACGCGGAACAGCACTGGCATCTGATCGTGGACGAAGGGCTTCTGTACCTCAACATCCGGGCGGCGGTCACCCTTTTGGATGACCTCCTAGACCGAGTGTTTGGTCAACGACTAGCAGAGCACCTGCCAGCACGAGCCCTGCCGATCAGCGCGGAACCGCCACAGAGCCTCGATCTGCTTGTTGACCGGGAGTACGAGCGCATTGCCGAGCTGCTGAAGCCCGGGCGTAGGGCCGCCGGGGAGGGCATGGCACGCATTCGTTCGCTGCTAGCCACTGAGGCCTTTGCCGATCCAGACGCCGCAGTGGTCAGCGAGGCCGACGTACGAAGGGTCGCTCGGGGCATCCGGGACGGGAAAACACGTGATCAAGTGTTCCCCAAACTGTCCGGTCTGACCTCGGATATGCAGGGGGAGGGTCTGACCGTGGAAGTCCGACTGGTGAAGAAGGGCGGCCTTCCCATGACTTATACCGATGATCCCGATGTGGACGCCTCAGCCATCCGCATGATCGACCTGGAGAAGAAGTTCCACCTCGGTCACTACGAGTTGGCGGACGCGGCTGATGTTCCAAGAGGTAAGGCCGTTGCTCTCAGGCGGCACCTTGGGCTGGACGCTGCTGACGATCACTTCTCGCATGCCTTCGTCTTCGGCAAGTCCAAGCACCTCCGATACTCCGACAATGCCGTGCGTGCGATGAAGAAGTCATTGGCCGAGGTGGACTTCGACCGTGTCTGGGAGGCCCACCGTACGGTTCCCTACAACAAGCTCGATGTCCGTCCCAGGTGCGACCAGCCTGGCTGCGTCGACTGCTGAGATAGGCGCACCCCCTCAGAAGTACCCCCAGCCATTCAATCGAGGATCCGCTTGCCGCGCGGAACCCAGGGTTCGGCTGAGGCGGTCCCGGACCGCCGACCGGTACGGGTGCCGTAAAGGGGATCCCGCCGCCGGTGTGCGGTCAGCTCTTCTTCAGCTCCTCGGCGAGCATCACGATGATGCCGCTGGGGCCGCGGACGTAGGTGAGCTTGTAGACGTCCTCGTAGGTCGCCACGCCGCGCAGCGGGTGGCAGCCGTGCCTCGCGGCGATCTCGAGGGCCTCGTCGATGTCGTCGACCGAGAAGGCGACGCGGTGCATGCCGATCTCGTTGGGCCGGGTGGGCTCCGTCTCGATCGCGTCGGGGTGGATGTACTCGAAGAGCTCGAGGCGACCGTTGCCGTCTGGCGTCTGGAGCATCGCGATGTTGGCGTGGTTGCCGTCGAGGCCGACGGCGGTGTCGGTCCACTCTCCACTGACCGTGTCACGGCCGAGGACGGTCAGCCCGAGGTCGGTGAAGAAGGCGATCGTCGCTTCGAGGTCGCGGACGGCGATGCCGACGTTCTCGAGCTTGATGGGCATGCGCTGCACGCTACCGAGTCAGGCGAGGTGTTCAGCTCCGTGAGCTGCCAGTTCCGGCTCAGCCGGACAAGGAACTGTCCCGCAATAAGAAGACCTGCCACCCGCTCGGATGGCTGGTCTTCGCGGTCCGCCAGATCCGAGTTCATGAAGTTGGGTAGGTTGTACCGACGAGTTCGATCATGGCGTCGCCGCTAGCCTCGCGGCTCCTGTGGCGGACAGCTTGCGGTACACCCCCGGGGTCGTGCCGGAGTAGCGAAGGAATGCCGCCGACAGCGCTGATTCCGACCCGTAGCCGACCTGCGAGGCGATCGCAGCCACGGTGAGATGGTCAGTGCGGAGCAACGTTTCGGCGCGTCGCATTCGGCAGCCGAAGACATAGGTCATCGGGCTCTGACCGACCAACGCGCTGAACCGAGCGGCGAAGCCGGCTCGAGACAAGCCGGCAGCTCGCGCCAGGCCGGCGACCGTCCACGGGTACCTCAGGTCGCTGTGCAACGCCGAAAGCGCTCGGGAGATGGCGGGGTCGCGTAACCCATGCAGCCAGCCTGGCTCGTCGGTCGTCTCTAGGTGGTAGCGCAGAGCCCGGGTAACCAGCGCGTCGGAGAGTCTCGCCAGCACCACATCGCTGCCAGGTCCCCGCTCCATCGCCTCAGCCACCACGGCCTGGGTGAGCCCGGCAAGCCACGGTGCCTGGTGCGCATCTGCGGGCACATGAATGCAGGACGGAAACCCAACGACCGCCGGATGGTCCTCATCGGCAAAGAAGAACACCCCGCAGACGATCCTGGTGGCCGGACCGCCCTCACCGAAGATCGTTTCCACCTCGGCAGAGCTCTCCGCGAGCTTGAGCGATGAGTACGAGGGCCCCCGGGCATCCGCCGAGGAGCTCATCGTGTGCGCGTCAGCCCTGGGAAGCACGACCAGGTCCCCCGGCCCGAGCATGCGTGTTGTGCCGTCGTCCAGAGCAAGGTGCGGATGGCCGGAGACGACGATATGGACCCCGCGCAGCGGACCGTCGAATCGCAGCCGCCATTCACCCCGCAGCAGCAGCGACCGGAAGCTCGCACTGTCGAGCCTCAGCTCGCGCAGCACCTGGCTCAGCAGGTCAGTGTGAGAGTTGCGGCCGTCCTGGACGGATGAGGAAGAACCACGGACGCTCACATATGGAGGATGCCTCGACGAGTTCGTAACGTCCAACGGGTAGTCAACCTCACATCAAAGGAGTTTGCGCCATGCGTCCAATGACCCATACCGGCCTTCGGGGCATCGTCCAGGCCACAATTCCCGTCTCCGACTTGGCTCGCAGCGCACGGTTCTACGCCGATCTGCTCGGACTGCGGTACGTCCGCGAGTTCGGCGATGGCACGACGGTTACCGGCTGCGCGCTGGCCGACTTCGACGCGCGCTACTTCATCGCGCTGCGGCGACGCGACCGGCTGGCGGGAGGTGGGGCGGATCTGCGCGGCGAGCACCCCGTGATCATCGAGGCCGAGAATCCGGAAGCAGCCGAAAGAGTACGCGAACAGGCCACTCGACTCGGCGTTTCGTCGACTACGGGGACACACGCCGACGGCACATGGATCGAGTTCCTCGACCCGGACGGAATAGCCCTGCGGATCGTGCACACACCTACACCGACCGAATCTTTCCTTGGCGTGACCTTTGGGCCGAACGGTCAGCAGGGGTTCTACGATGAGCCGAAGCTGAATGTGTCCAACGTCCCCGTCAGGCACTGATTGCTGGCGGTATCTCCCACGTCCCCCGCCCGAGCTCCCGCCTAGGCAACTCTCGGCATGGGAATTAGGGTGCCTGGGTGCTGTCTGTCGCGCTCGCCGCCCTGTCGGGACTGATCTGGGGCGTCGGCGATTTCTCGGGCGGTAAGGCGACTCAGCGGGCCGCCGTGCTCCCGGTTGTGTGGATCTCAAAGCTCGTGAGCCTGCCGCTACTTGTGATCTATCTGATCGCGACGTACGTGCCGGTGACGGCCACCGGCCTGGCGTGGGGCGGTTTGGCCGGTGTCGCCGGCGTCGTTGGCTTGGTGTTGTTCTACCGCGCACTCGCGGGGGGCGCGATGACGGTTGTCGCACCGGTCACCGGCGTCACCTCAGCCGCAATTCCGGTCGTTGTCGGACTCGTCGCCGGCGAGCGTCCCTCTCTCATCCGGTTGCTGGGCGTCGGCTGCGCCCTCTTGGCCATCGCGTTGGTCAGCCTCGCACCGCATCCAGCCGGACAGCGCCAGGTGGTCACCCGAAGGCTCGTGATCGCCGCGTTGGGCGCCGGCACCGGGTTTGCGCTGTTCTTCGTCCTACTCGCGGTAGCAGGCAAGGCGGCAGGCGGCGCCGTCGGGATGTGGCCAATCGCAGGTTCGCAGATCAGCGCGCTCATCATCCTCGCCTTGCTCCTCCTCATGTCTCGACCTGGGCCGTGGCCGCGTGACGCAACGCTGCGCTGGGCCATGGTGGCCGGACCCTGCGACATGACAGCGAACGCGCTCTACCTACTGGCCACCCGCGGCGGCGATCTCAGCGTCGTCGCGCCGATCGCCGCGCTCTATCCGGTGACCACAGTGATCTTGGCCCTGATCATCGAGCACGAACGGCTGCGTGGCATTCAGGTGGCCGGACTGAGCTTCGCAGTTGCAGCACTGGTGCTCGTCAGCAGGTAATCGATCACTCTGCACACCGCGTGCGGGTCTCGCCTGTAACCTCTCAGCGGAGGTAGATGTGCACGCAGGCGTGGAGTATCCCGATCGGGTCGCGATGATCAGCATGCACACGTCGCCATTGGCGACACCTGGCGTAGGCGATGCCGGAGGTCTCAATGTCTATGTCGCCGAGCTAGCCCGACGGCTTGGCGAGCGCGGCCTCAAGGTGGATGTTTTCACCCGCCGGAATGCACCTGATGTGCCGGACATTGTCGACGTGCACGAGCACACCAGAGTGATCAACCTCAAGGCAGGACCCGCGGAGCACGTCGCCAAGGAAGCACTCCCTGCGCTGATCGATGAGTTCTCTGCGCAGCTGGAGGCACGGCTGGACGATCATGATCTGATCCACTCTCATTACTGGCTCTCCGGTGAGGTCGGTTTGCAGATCAAGCGTCGGCACGGTCTACCGCTGGTGCACACCATGCACACCATGGCTCGGGTCAAGAACTCCAACCTAGGAGTAGGCCAATCAGCAGAGCCCGACGTACGGCAATGCGGCGAGGCGGCCATCGCACGCGGATCCGACGTGCTCACCGCTAGCACGACCGACGAGGCGGCAGATCTGCGCGGCCACTACGGCGCGCGATCAGACCAGATCATGATCGTGCCGCCCGGAGTCGACTTGCGCACTTTCCATCCCTGCAACCAGCCCAAGTCACGGGCCCAGTTCGGGGTAGCTCAGGACGCTCAGGTGATCTTGTTCGTGGGCCGTATCCAGCCACTCAAAGCACCGGACGTGTTGATCAAGGCCGTTGCCGAGCTGGTGCAGCGCGATCCCGCACTTCGTGATCGACTGCAGTTGATCATGATCGGGGGTCCCAGCGGCTCAAATCCGGAATGGTCGCAGACACTCGGACCGTTGGCAATTGATCATGGCATCAAGGACATGGTGGACTTCCGGCCGCACTCAGCACGCTCGGAGCTATTCCGGTGGTACTGCGTATCGGACGTCGTGGCGGTGCCTTCCTACAACGAATCCTTTGGATTGGTCGCGCTTGAAGCGCAGGCGTGCGGTCGCCCGGTCGTCGCGACCGACGTCGGGGGGCTCCGACACACAGTACGTGATCACTACAGCGGCCTGTTGGTCAAGGGTCATGATCAGCGTGAGTGGGCTGACGCGCTTGCCACGATCCTTGGTGATCGCGGCGAGATGATCAGAATGGGCACCAACGCAGCGGCCCATGCGGCAACCTTCAGCTGGGACAACACAGCGGCCGCCACGCTGCAGGCCTACCACAAAGCTGTGCTTGCGGCGGTCTAGCCGGCGACCTTCCAGCTAGGCCTTGGAGGAGACCGCCGGAGTCTCCTCGCCCTCCGCGTCCTCAGCAGTCAGCGGTTTCGCGAGATCCTCCAGCGGCTGCCTCTCAGCCTTGACGCCGAAGATGACCTCCACCACACCGCCGATGATCATCAGTGCGGCACCGATGAAGTAGCCGAGGGCGATCTTGGTGATGTCGCCTGAATCGGATGCATTCTGGATCAAGGAGCCGAAGAGCAGCGGCCCGGCGATGCCGCCCGCCGCTGTACCGATGGCGTAGAAGAAGGCGATGCAGAGCGCGCGGGTCTCCAGCGGGAAGATCTCGCTCACCGTGAGATAGGCCGAGCTGGCGCCCGCCGAGGCGAAGAAGAAGACGATCGCGCCGCACAAGGTCAGCGTCACCGCGGTGAGCGAGCCCAAGATCACGCCCGTGATGGCAAGCAGGATGCCGGAGACCAGGTACGTCCCGGCGATCATCCGGACCCGCCCGACTGTGTCGAAGAGCCTGCTGAGTAACACTGCACCGAGGAAGTTGCTGGCCGCGAAAATGGCGATATACCAGCCTGTCTGCTTGACCCCGAGGAATGTTGTCAGCGTGTCGCCGTAGGTGAAGAAGAAGGCGTTGTACAAGAACGCCTGGCCGATGAACAGCGCGAAGCACAGCACGGTGCGCCGCGGATAGAGCGTAAACACCGTGCGCGCGATCAGCGCCATACTGATCGAGCGCCGCTGCCGTATGGTGATCTTCCCCGACGGCTCGGGTAGGTCCCCATCCTCGGCGCGTACCTGCTCCTCGATCTCTGTAACAATGCGGTCGCCTTCACGTTCTCGACCATGGATGAACAGCCAGCGCGGGCTCTCCGGCACATTGCGGCGGACGAGCAGCACGGCTACGGCAAGGACGGCACCAAGACCGAACGCCAGCCTCCAACCGATCGCGGGATTGACAAGCGTCGGATCCAGCAGCGGGATGGTGAGCAATGCTCCGCCGACGGCGCCTACCCAGAACGAGCCGTTGATCACAATGTCCACTCGACCCCTGTAGTGCGCGGGGATCAGCTCGTCGATCGCGGAGTTGATGGCTGCGTACTCACCGCCGATCCCGGCGCCAGTCAAGAACCGGCATGCGAAATACCACGCCGGATTGGGTGCGAACGCCGTCAGTACTGTCGCGACGGCATAGACACCGAGGGTGATCAAGAACAGCTTCTTGCGGCCGAAGAGGTCGGTGAGCTGACCGAAGATCAGCGCGCCCACGCAGCCGCCTGCCACATACATTGCACCGGCAAGCCCGATGTCGAAGTTCGACAAGCCCAGACCTGTATCGGCCGGCTTCAGCGCCTCGGACATCGAACCGACGATCGTGACCTCAAGCCCGTCGAGGATCCACACCGTGCCGAGTCCCACTACCACCAGCCAGTGGAACCTGGCCCACGGCAGTCAGTCCAGGCGCGCCGGAATATCGGTGGTGATTGTCCCTAACTGGACCGCCGAAGACATCTACGCCCTCCCTGTTGAAAGTCGGCCACAGGCTCTGAAATTTGTCTTACCCAGGCCAGGAAGGGGCTACGCGGGATCAGGCTAGGTGAAGCCCCAGAAGACGCGATCCACAACATTCCTGGCTCGCCGCGTCACGCGCCGATAGTCCGCCAGCAGGTGAGAGGACTCCCCCGCCCCGTAACCGAGCAGCTCAGCCAGGCTCGCTAGCTCCCGGTTGTCGCTAGGTAACGAATCTGAGCCACGACCGCGCATCAGCATGATCTGGTTGCGAATCCGACTGGCAAACGTCCAGGCCGCTTCCAGGTGACCGGCGTCCATCCCATCGATGAGTCCAGCTTCGTGTGCGGCCCGGAGAGCCGCGACCGTCTGGGTCGAGCGCAACGCGGGAAGCCGATAGGCATGTTGCAGCTGGAGCAGCTGAACGGTCCACTCCACGTCGGCGATGCCACCTGGACCGAGTTTGGTGTGCTTGGCCGGGTCGGCGCCACGGGGCAAGCGTTCGGCCTCGACTCGAGCCTTCAGTTTGCGAATCTCGAGCAGCTGCGACGAGCTCAGGCCGCCCTCCGGCCAGCGATGCGCGTCGATCTCAGCCATCAGCGCCTCGCCAAGCTGCTCATCACCTGCAAGCGGGTCAGCGCGAACCAGCGCCTGAAGCTCCCAGGTAGACGACCAGCGGCTGTAGTAATTGCGGTAGGCGGTGAGCGAGCGAATCAGCGCACCACCCTTGCCCTCCGGCCTGAGGTCGGCATCGATGCTGAGCGGCGGATCTGCGCTCGGCCGAGTCAGCAAGGTCCGCATCTCATTGATCAGCGCAGTCGCGACCTTGGTGGGGTCACCGTCGGCTTGGTGGCATCCTCCATGACGAACATGGCGTCGGCATCCGAGGAGTACGACATCTCGCGACCGCCCCACCGCCCCATTGCAATGACGGCGATCCGAGGAACTGATGCACCCGAGGCATCCCGGGCAACTCCTCAGCGTGGCGTCGACGGTGGCTGAGGCCAGGTCGGTCAGGGCTGCGCCGACCTGGACCACGTCGTTCTCGCCGAGCAGATCACCGGCGGCGACCCGGAACAGCTCGCGCGCTACGGATCGCGCGAATCGCTTCGACCGCTGCAACGCTGCTGCTCTGCCGGCCGGCAGCGGCGCGCATCTCTGCCTTGAGCTCGGCCAGTGATCGAGGCCGCAGCTCTTGATCGTCGGCGAGCATCTGCACGGTCTGGGGCGCTCGCTTGAGCAGCTCGACCGCGTACCGGCTGGACGCGAGGATGCGGGCCAGCCGCTCGGCCATCGCGCCCTCGTCGCGGAGCGCCCGCAGGTACCACGGGGTGGTGCCCAGCGCCTCGGACACCTGTCGGAAGGCGAGCAGACCATGATCAGGATTGGGGGCTCCCGCGAACCAGCCGAGCATGGCCGGCAACAGCTGGCGCTGGATCTCGGCCTGCCTGGTGACGCCCTGACTGAGAGCCGCGATGTGGCGCAGTGCGGCCGTCGGGTCGGCGTAGCCAAGCGCCTTGAGCCGGTCGACGGCTGCGTCGGGCGTCAGCCGCAGATCGTTGGAGGGGATCCGGGCCACCGTGTCCAGCAGCGGCGAGTAGAACAGCCGCTCATGCAGCCGGCGTACCCGCTGTGAGGTGTGGCGCCAGGTGCTCAGCAGCTCCTTCACCGGGTCCTTGTAGCCGAGCGAGCGACCGAGCCGGCGTAGATCATGATCATTGTCGGGCAGCAGATGGGTACGCCGCAGCTGGTAGAGCTGGATGCGATGTTCCAGCGTGCGGAGGAACCGGTACGCCAGGGCGAAGCCCTTGCCGTCCTCTCGTCCCACGTAACCGTTGTCGATCAAGATCTTGAGCGCCGGCAGAGTGGCGCGCGTCCTGAGCCGCTCGTCCACTCGGCCATGCACCAGTTGGAGTAGCTGGACAGAGAACTCGACATCACGCAACCCACCCTCGCCGAGCTTGAGCTCGCGGCCTTGGTCGCGCGCCGGAATGTGAGCCACGACGCGTTTGCGCATCGCTTGGGTATCCGCGACGAAGTTCTCCCGCTCGGCCGCGCTCCATACCATCGGCGCCACAAGATCAACGAAGGCCTGCCCGAGTTCTAGGTCGCCGGCAGCTGGCCGGGCCTTGAGCATCGCCTGGAACTCCCACGTCTTCGCCCACTTTTCGTAGTAAATGCGGTGGCTGGCGAGAGTGCGGACCAGCTGTCCGGCCTTACCCTCGGGTCGCAGTGCCGCATCCACCTCCCAGATGGTTCCCGCGGCGGTGTGCGCCGAGCAGATCCGGGTCATCTCAGCTGCCATCCGGGTAGCAATTTGCACGGCTTGGTCATTGGTGATCAGTGGTGTGCCATCGGAGTCCACCACCGGCTCGGCGACGAAGAGCACGTCGACATCGCTGACGTAGTTCAACTCCTGAGCGCCACACTTGCCGAGCCCGACTACCGCCAGCCGCGTCTTCAGGGCGTTCTCGCCGAGTTTCAAACGACTGATTGACAGCGCCGCCTCGAGGGTCGCGTCGGCCAGATCGGAGAGCTCATCGGCAACATCGGCGAATACTTCGAGCGGCTCAGGTGCACACATGTCGCGCGCAGCGATACGCAGCAGCGCCCCCCGATAGGCGATGCGCAGCTGATCGCCGGTGGGATCGGTTGCAATCGGCGTTGCGGATTCGGGGTCAGCGCCGGTCGCCTCCAAGAGCTCCCGCCGCAACGCTTCGGCGGGCATCTTGACCAGCCGGTCGGTGAGCAGCTCGATGTGTTCCGGATAGGCGAGCAGGTGCACCGTCAGCTTGTTGCTGGCGCCCAAGACCATGATCAACTGGCGAGCCAGCACAGGTGTGGCGATCAACCTCGACAGCAGGTCTGGCACACGCTCGCAGAGCCGGTCCAAACTCGCCAGCGCATGATCTGGATCCGCACATTGAGCGAGCACGTCCAACAACGGCTCGTGCTCGTCGTCCCAGTGATCGATGACGCGTTCCGCCGCTTCGGCGTCGACGAATCCCCGCCGAGCCAGCGTGCCTTGTGTCGTCTCAATCCGAATCATCGTGCTCGATGCTACTGAGCACTCCCGACATGATCCGTCCCAAGGCTTGGACATCTTCGAAAGAAGCGCATCCAATTTGCGCAACGTGCAGAAGGGGAGGGTGGAGCAACCCACCCAGAATCACGTTGGGGTCAAGCTCCGTTAGGTCCATTGCCCTGGGCCTCGGTCACTCAAGAATGCCGAGGCTCGACAACATCCGGCATCGGGGGAAGCAAAACTCTCTGGCCGGAGAGAGGAATCATTTATGATCCAACGCATCGTCAAGGTGGCCTGCGCGCTCGCCGTTGCGCTCGTCACCATGCTGGCTACCGTGCTCGCCACGGCCCTGCCAGCCAGTGCCCATACGGGCACGCCTCCGACCGGCACTCGGTCGCTAGCCGCGCTGCTGGCCAAGGACGGCAGCGGCTTCGACAAGAACTGGTCCGACTACGACATCCTCGACAACGCCGTCGGGGCCGTCCTGGCCGCCAAGCCGAACAGTCCGGTCGCGGTACTCGCCGATGGCAATGTCCCACTCACCGCGTTTCTGCCAACCGACCGCGCCTTCCGGCGCCTGGCGCACTCGCTGACCGGTAAGTGGTACCACAGCGAAAAGAAGGTGTTCACCAAGCTGGCTGAGACGGTTGGCGTCGACACCATCGAGAGCGTCTTGCTCTACCACGTCGTTCCCGGCGCAACGATCACGTATCGGCAGGCTCTGAAGGCCAATGGTGCTGTCCTGCAGACCGCACTAGAGGGTGCGACGATCAAGGTCAAGGTCAGGTGTTGGGTCGTCATCCTCAAGGACAATGACCCCAACGCTCGCAACCCGATCGTTGTTCAGCCGAATCTGAACAAGGGCAACAGGCAGATCGGCCACGGCATCAACCGCGTGTTGAGGCCAGTCGACCTCTAGGAATGATCAGCCTGACCTGTTAGGCGTCTAGCACCACCCGGATCGCGCCACGCGCCGTACTGAGGACGAGCGAGCAGACACGCATTATCGTCTGCGAGGAGGACGAAGTAGGCGGGCCCCACAGGCGCGATCCGCGTGGGGCGGGCGCAGCGAGCGGAACAATCAAACCCGCCGTGACTGCTCTGGTAGCGTCACGGCGGAGGTCTTTTAGTGGTGGCGACGGCACGTACTCGGCCCCAGGAGGCCTTCCTGGAGCAGTCCCGAACGGTTCTGGGATGGTTGCAGGGGTTGCCGGCGGAAACTTTCGAGCGCCGCACGGTCTTGCCGGCCTGGACTGTACGGCAGCTCATCGGGCATCTGGTCCATGTACATGCCGGCTTCCTGGCATCGCTAGATCAGCCGACCATAGAGACTGCGCTCCCGATCCATGAGTTTGTGACCCGCTATCGGCGGGACGTCGAGATGATCATGGCTGGGACGCTCGAGGCTTCAGCGGGGCTGACGGGCCCGGAGGTCGTGGCGCAGCTGGAATCAGCTATTGATGATCTTGCAAGTCGGCTCGAGGCAGGAGTCCGGCTCGCCCAGGTGATCATGACGCGACGTGGTCCCACCACGATCGAGGACTACATCGCAACACGAATCGTCGAGCTGGTGGTACACACCGACGATCTCAATCGATCAGTTCCGGACACGCCGCCGGCGCCGTTGCATCGCAGCGCTCTCGCTCGCTGTACGCGTACCCTCGCCGCGATCCTCGCAGGACAGCACCCCGGGCGCTCCGTCGAAGTGAGAGTGCCGCCGTACGCCGCGGTGCAGTGCGGGATCGGCGATCCCGGGCCGACTCATACCCGCGGCACCCCGCCGAACGTGGTGGAGACGAACCCGCTGACTTTCTTGCGGCTGGCGACCGGCCGTACCCCCTGGACCGATGCGGTCGCTGCAGGAGCCGTGCACGCCTCGGGCTTGCGAGCCAATCTCGCTCCCGTACTTCCTCTACTCTCCTAACGCCCAACTTTTGCGGAACCTGATCGACCGGAACATCCCGGAGCAGTCGTGGTCCCTGTGGAGACCGTTCCCTGCGCGCCAGGCCTATCTCTAACCCCGAGTTGTCAGCTAGAGGACGGGGAGCAGCCGGGTCAGCTCTAGCGGCGTCACCTGCCGCCGATACTCCTCGAACTCCGCACGCTTGTTACGAAGGAAGAAGTCGAAGACGTGCTCACCGAGCGTCTCGGCGACCAGATCGGACTGCTCCATCTTGTGGATGGCCTCGTCGAGGTTGCGCGGCAACGGCGAGATCCCCAGCGCCTGACGCTCCCTTTCCGTCAGCGACCAGACGTCGTCTTCGGCGCCCTCGGGCAGGTCGTACGCACCCTCGATCCCGGCCAACCCCGCCGCCAGCATCAGTGCAAAGGTCAAATACGGGTTGGCGGCGGAATCGATGGAGCGCAACTCGACCCGAGCTGAGGATCCCTTGTTGGGCTTGTACATCGGCACCCGCACCAGCGCGGAGCGATTGTTGCGTCCCCAGCAGATGTAGCTGGGCGCCTCACCGCCGCCGGCTAATCGCTTGTAGGAGTTGGTCCATTGGTTGGTTACCGCGGTGATCTCGGCCGCGTGCCGGAGCAGCCCGGCAATGAAATACCGCCCGACCTTGGACAGGTGATGTTCTGCGCTCGCGTCATAGAAGGCGTTCGTGTCGCCCTCGAAGAGCGACATGTGAGTGTGCATGCCAGATCCGGGATGCTCGGTGAAAGGCTTCGGCATGAACGAGGCGTGGATGCCTTGAGACAGGGCAACTTCCTTGACCACCACCCGGAAGGTCATCAGATTGTCGGCGGTGGAAAGCGCATCGGCGTAACGAAGATCAATCTCCTGCTGCCCCGGAGCCCCCTCGTGATGGGAGTACTCCACCGAGATTCCCATTTGCTCCAGCATGGTGATGGCCCGGCGGCGGAAATCAGTGCCCAGGCTCTGCGGGGTGTGGTCAAAGTAGCCGGACTGGTCGACCGGCGTTGGCGGCTTGCCTGGCTCGATCGGATCCTTGAAGAGGAAGAACTCCACCTCGGGATGGGTATAGAAGGTGAATCCAAGATCAGCGGCCTTCTTGAGCGCGCGCTTGAGTACGTATCGAGGATCGGCGTAGGAGGGTGATCCGTCCGGCATGGCTGATATCGCAGAACATCCGCGCGGTGGCTGGGCCGGTGTCGCGCCACGGCAACACTTGGAAAGTCGCCGGGTCAGGATGGGCAAGCATGTCGGACTCGTAAACCCGGGCGAAGCCTTCGATCGCCGAACCATCGAAGCCCATGCCTTCGGCGAACGCTCCTTCGAGCTCGGCAGGCGCGACCGCCACCGACTTCAGGAAGCCAAGAACATCGGTGAACCACATACGGACGAACCGCACATCGCGCTCTTCAATCGCCCGCAATACAAACTCGGTCTGCTTGTCCACCCGGCCAAGTCTGCCGTTCAGGATGTAACAGCAGAGTTACGGGGTGTGGAGCCCTTCGACTGGCGGCCGATATGCCCACCTGCTACTCGCGTCGTAGTCTCGAGGCGTGCCTCATCTACGGATCGCCATGGCCCAGGTCAATGCCACCGTCGGTGACATCTCGGCCAACGCCGATCTTGTGATGGACTGGTCGAAGCAGGCCGCCGACGCCGGCGCCCACCTGGTGCTGTTTCCCGAAATGATGCTCACCGGCTACCCGGTCGAGGATCTCGCGCTGCGTCGTAGCTTCGTCGAAGCATCTCGGACCTCGATCAATCGCCTCGCCGATCGGCTGCTCGGCGCCGGACTTGGTGATCTTGTTGTCGTGGTGGGATACCTGGACCGCACCAACGAGCCCGACCATCTCAAAGGTGGTCATCCACAAAACGCTGCCGCGGTGCTCTACCAGGGCGAGGTGGTGTGCTCGTACGCCAAGCACCACCTCCCCAACTACGGAGTGTTCGACGAGTTCCGTTATTTCAAGCCCGGCAACGAACTTCACGTGCTGCGCATCCGCGGCGTCGATGTGGCCATTGCCATCTGCGAGGACTTGTGGCAGGACGGCGGACCGGTCGCAGCGACGGCCGAGGCGGCCGCCGGCCTGCTTGCGGTGATCAACGCCAGTCCGTACGAACGGGACAAGGACGACGTACGCGGCGGCCTGGTCAGGCGCCGCGCCCAGGAGGCGGGCTGCCCGCTCGCCTATGTCAATTTGGTCGGCGGCCAAGATGAGCTGGTCTTCGACGGCGACACCATGATCGCCGATGAAGCGGGCACGATCTTCGTACGCGCACTTCAGTTCGTCGAGGATCTGGTGGTTGCTGATCTTGATCTTGCTCCCGGCACTGCGGAGCTGCAGAGCGAGCTCGTCGACGGGACCGTTCCCGCTGAGCCCGGCCAGAGCGGCATGATCATTCACCGCCACCACATCTCCGAGGCCGGAGCCGAACCCGCCGAGTTGATCACGCCCGCTGTCGCAAAGCCACTAGACGCAATGGCTGAGATCTATCTCGCCCTGGTGATGGGTCTGCGGGATTACTGCCACAAGAACGGGATCGAACGGGTCTATCTCGGACTGTCCGGCGGTATCGACTCAACGCTGGTTGCGACATTGGCGTGCGACGCGCTGGGCGCTGATCATGTCTATGGCATTTCCAATCCCAGTGCCTACTCCTCCGAGCACTCCAAGAGCGACGCCGCTGATCTTGCCGCACGGACCGGCCTGCACTTCATGACGGTGCCAATCGCCCCAGCGGTCGACGCATTCCACCAGATGCTTGATCTCGACGGGGTCGCGGCGGAAAACCTGCAGGCCAGGATTCGAGCCGTGATCTGGATGGCGGAGTCCAACCAGCATCCGCCCTCGATCGTGTTGGCCTGCGGCAACAAGAGCGAGCTGGCCGTCGGCTACAGCACCATTTACGGCGACGCGGTCGGCGGCTACGCACCGATCAAAGACGTACCGAAGACCTGGGTCTGGAAGCTGGCCCGGTGGCGAAACGAGCAGGCAGCGCAGCGGGGCGAGACACCACCGATTCCGGAGAACTCGATCACCAAGGAACCCAGCGCCGAGCTACGACCTGGTCAAAGAGACACCGACTCGCTGCCGCCCTACGAGCTACTTGACGATGTCCTGGACGACTACGTGGAAGGCGACGCTGGTCACGAAGAGATCGTGGCCATGGGCTTCGATCCCGAGCTTGCGGATCGAGTGATCCGGATGGTCGATCGCGCAGAGTACAAGCGCCGGCAGTATCCGCCGGGCACCAAGATCAGTTTCAAGGCTTTTGGTCGCGATCGGCGGTTGCCGATCACCAACGGCTGGCGTGAAGGTCGCTGATGTGACCGCGTTCCGCGGCCGGATGTCTGTACGGTCGAGTCCGCTGCCCAGTGTCGTGCATTTGAAGTCCCTTGACAGTAGGCGTCGTTCAGGTGGATGCCTGTCGTCGCAAGGCGACGCGGCGTCACACGCAAGGCCGAGGAGGAGTCCCATAGCGGTGTTCTATGGGCGACGACGAGAACGCAGCGGGGCGCCGCCTGGGCGGCGCATACGTCAAGCGACTTCGGATGCACGGCACTAAGTAGCTGGATATGTCAGATGCCTTGCCTGGTTGGTACCCGGACCCCGCGGGTACCCCTGGACGCTTCCGGTACTGGGATGGCTCACACTGGTCGACCACTACCACTGGCGACCCCCGCCAGCTCCCGCCCGCCGAGCCGACTCAAGTCGTCTCGACACCGCCCGCGGAAGGCGGATCGGCCGGCAAAGGGTCGCGGAAACGTCGTCTCGCTGTGATCATCGGTGTACTCGCGGTTGCACTGACTACGGTTGTCGCGGCAGTCGTCTTCGGCAATGGCCTGCGGCAGATCATCGACGCTACGCCGGCGACGCCCACTCCGAGTCTGGACGAATCCTCGCCTACGCCGACAGCGACCCCCACGAAGTCCCCCTCGACGTCTCCGACTCCCAAAGCGCTGGTCCGCTGCCCAAAGGGTGACCCAACTCTGCGGGCACCCCATCCCATCGACGGCCGCGTCTATGGCGGCAATCTTTCGTTCGACCAGCAGCCGACCTTCGAGCTGGCAGCGATCGAGCAACGCTTCACCTTCGCCTACGACGTACTGCAGCAGCAAGTGCTGGTCAGCCAGAATCCGCCGTGGATCGCACAGCTCGCAGTCGGGCAGCTGCGCGCCAAAGACGGCTTCGTCAACGATCCACGCAACACAGTCGAGAGCCTGGTGCAGTGCGTGATCACCGGGAAAATGTACCGCCCGTACCTTCCCACCCGAACCGACATCCGCAGCGAAAGCCTGAGCATCGACGGTCGCACCGGCTGGTTGATCGACAGCGAGATCACCGTCGACCGTCCTGATCTTCAGGTAAAAGGAGATCACGTGATCTTCCTCGTGGTACACGACGGCAAGGACTGGGGCTTTTTCTTCGGCGCGGTACCCATCGGCAATGCGCGGCTGGACGCCGTGCTGGCCGCGACCATCCGCGGTCTGCGGGCAAGCTGACCGCCGCTAACCTTCGGCGATCTCCTCTGCGACCACGATCATGGACTCAAGCAGCGGAGCGCCGAATGTGGTCGCCATAGCGACATCGCCAGCATCGCGACCGCGCCCGATAAGCACCCGACCCTTGCGTGGCTCGTTGTTGCGCGGGTCAAAGGTCCACCACCGATCGCCGAGGTAGACCTCCATCCAAGCGGCGAAGTCCATCGGCAGCTCGAGCGAGCGGAGCATCGATCTCCGGCAGATAACCGAAGACATAGCGTGCGGGAATGTTGAGCGCACGACAGAACGACACGGCGAGGTGGGTGAAGTCACGGCAGACCCCGTAGCCCGTGTTGTGAGCATCGGCGGCGGTGGTCCACGGGTTACTTGCGCCGTACTGAAAGCGCAGGTGATCGTGTACGTAATCACAGATCGCCTGAACCCGACGATAGCCAGGCGGCGTGCTGCCGAAACGGTTCCACGCCTCAGTGCCCAGTACGTCTGGCAGACAGAAGCGGCTAGGCAGCGTAAAGATCAACGTTTCGTCGGGGAGCTGATCGGGAGTCAGCTCGGGAGCTTCCTCATCGACGTCCTCGACCGCGTCAGGCACCACGACACTGGCGCTGTAGTTGATCACCGAACGCCCGGCAGCGATGATCAGGCGACGGCAGGGATTGCCGTAGAGGTCTGTATACGTGCGAGTCGAAACGTCGGGTTGCAGCGACCAACGCGCATCGATCACGTCAACTTTTTGATCACTCAGCGGCTCGACCTGAAACACGGCGGGAGTGTCGATGTCGGCCTGATGCACGAACTCGCAACCGATCGTGAGGCGCCGGGTCACCGCGACCAGCCCACCCTGTTCTGAACCAGCACGAAGCTCTCCCCTCGCCCATCAGCCGAGTCTGCACGGCGCTACTGCCGCGCAATCCTAGCCAGTCCGTACCCGCACTACCGCCTGGCTAATCCCCTCGTGACCCAGGGTCGTCGGTCGACTCGGAGGTCTCACATCGTCAGGCACACGCCACTCAGGTCCGGATCACGACACTTGTGCCGGCACGTGTCAGTTCTCAGGAGTTGGTGCCGCAACCCACGTTCAGCTAGAGGTCGTCGTTCCAGCGCGGGTCGTTGTCGTACTCGTCGTTGCGCTCCTCCACCCGTTCGAGCGCGCGCTCGGCCTCTTCGCGAGTCTTGTAGGGACCGAGTCGGTCAGTGACCTTGGTGTCGTTGTTGTCAGGTACCACCTGATGGGTCTCGAGATCGAACCACCAATCGCCCTCAGCCATCTCACCCTCCTTCGGGCTACGCCTCACGCTCGCATCTCGACGGTACTCCTCCGCCCACTCCCTCTGAAAGCGGTCATCAACCACACGAGTCCTGGCCGAGTTTGATGTTGTTGGCGACCACTTTCTCCGATCGTAAGATCGCCAGGTGACCATCCAGCCCGCGACCGTATCACCCCTGCGTGAGGTGCCAGCCAGCATTCCTCGGCCGCATTACGTGGGGCGACTCGCGCCTGATCCCTACACCGGCGACGACGTCCAATCTCCAGAGATCATCGAGAAGATGCGGATCGCAGGCCGGCTCGCTGCGCAGGCTATGCATGCCGCGGCGGCCGCCATCCAGCCCGGGGTATCCACTGATGATCTTGATCAAGTGGTCCACGAATATCTGATCGAGCACCACGCATACCCCTCAACGCTCGGCTATCGCGGGTTTCCCAAGTCGTGCTGCACATCGGTCAACGAGGTCATCTGCCACGGCATCCCGGATACCCGCCCCCTGGAGGACGGCGACATCGTCAAGATCGACGTCACCGCCTACATCGGCGGGGTACACGGCGATAACTGCGCAACGTTCTTCTGCGGCGAGGTCGATGAGGCCAACCGATTGCTGACCGAGCGGACCCGCGAGGCGTTGGTTCGCGCGATCAAGGCCGTCAAGCCGGGCCGGCAGGTGAACGTCATCGGACGGGTGATCGAAAGCTATGTCAAACGCTTCGGGTACGGCGTGGTCCGCGAGTACACCGGCCACGGCGTACACACCGCCTTTCATTCCGGCTTGGTCATCCCGCATTACGACGAGCCCGGCTACGACACGGTGATCAAACCGGGGATGACCTTCACCATCGAGCCCATGATCACCCTAGGCGCTGGCGGTTGGTACATGTGGGACGATGGCTGGACCGTGCTCACCGCTGACGGCAGTCGATGCGCGCAGTTCGAACACACCATGGTGGTTACCGAGAACGGTGCGGAAGTCCTCACGCATCCGTAGCGTCGTTGACTAGGCTGAACGATGGACGAGTCGGTCAGGCGATCGCGGCGATGCACCTGCATCGTCGAGGAAAGTCCGGACTCCACAGAGCATGGTGGTGGGTAACGCCCACCCGGGGTGACCCGCGGGACAGTGCCACAGAGAACAGACCGCCTCCGACTCAGTCGGTGAGGTGCCTGCCATCTCATCGCACGGAGGTAAGGGTGAAACGGCGGTGTAAGAGACCACCAGCATCCCAGGTGACTGGGATGGCTCGGTAAACCCCACCTGGAGCAAGATCAAAAGGACGCGTCCGCGCGTCTGCGGAGGCGCTTGAGGGCTGCTCGCCCGAGCCTCCGGGTAGATCGCACCAGGCCGCTGGTAACAGCGGTCGCAGATGGATGATCGCCCCGGCCGGCAACGGCCGAGACAGAATCCGGCTTACCGACCGACTCGTCCGCCAACCGGCATTTGACTAGGGATTATGTCCATCAACCACCTCCCCAGTCCGCACATAGTCCGCAGAAAGGACAGAATCGACCGCCGTGCGGGTCCGATCATCACTGTCCGGCCACAAGTGGGAGTAGGTATCGAGCGTCTCTGACGCCGAGGCATGACCGAGTCGCGCTTGCACGGTCTTGACGCTCTCGCCGTGCCTGATCAACAAGCTGGCATAAAAATGCCGCAACTCATGAAAGCCTGTCCCAGCTGGCGCGCCCGCCGCCTTGACGGCAGCCCGCCACACATCCCCGAACGCGGTGCGACGGATGGGATTGCCGGCGTCTGTGACGAACACGAACCCATCGCCGAGCGGCGGGAAGGCGCCCAGGTGCGCGGCGAGGGCATCGAGCACGACTTGAGGCAGCGGGATGGTGCGCACGCTCGCCGCCGTCTTGGGCGCGGTCAGGAACGACGGACGGCCAGTCACGGTTACGAGCTGTCTATCCACATGCACCACACGGCGCAGGAAGTCGAGCCTGTCCACAGTGAGCCCCAGGCATTCGCCCTGACGCATGCCCGAGCCAGCAGCCAAGATCACAAGCGCCCGATATCGGGCGGGCACTGCGTCAGCTAGCGCGTGCACAGTCTCGACGGGCAGCGGCTCGACCCGTGACGGCGTGGCTTTCGGGAGACGTGTCCCGTCGCACGGGTTCGCCACGATCAACCGGTCACGCACGGCCGCGCGAAAGATGCCCGACACAACACCATGGACGACGCCGACGGTCGATGGTGCCAACCGATCGGTCATGCCCTTGACCCACCCCTGGACCTCACTCGGCCTGATCGATGACAGCGGCTTATCGCCGAGCACCGGGTAGGCGTTGCGGCGCAGGTTGCCCTCGATGTAGTCCTGGGTGGTCAGGCGATGCACCTGGGTTGCGCGCCACCGCTCGGCGTATTCGCGAAAGGTGATGCGGCCCGAGCGCGGGTCGACATATTGACCGGTGACGATTGCGGCGGTCACCTCATCGAGCCAGCGCTGCGCATCGGTCTTGCGATCGAAGTGCTTCGAGTGCTCCTTGCCGGCCGCGTCGCGGTACCGTGCCCGCCACCGCCCGTCGGGACGCTTCGCGATGCTGGCCACTACCCGCCTGCCTTCCCCATACCCTCAGAAGGCCCCAGGTAGCCCGCCTCGCGCGCTGCTGCGATCCACCTACCCGCAGTTGACCGTGGCAGCTTCAACATCTCCTCAACGTCCTTTGTCGGGTTATATGACACCGCATAGCCGTAGCGGTAGAAATGCGCCGTCCACCGCAGCGCCCGATCTGTCGGCCCGTGCTCGGCCACATCATCGGGAGCGGTCTTCCCCCACGGCTCCCTGCCGTCTGGATTCTCAAGCTCACGGATGACCGGCCCCTCATCGCTATCCATAAGCAAGGCGAGAACGATCCACTCAGCGATCTGTAGATGTCTCAGGGCTTCCGTGGTCACAGCGCCCCAGGTGCTGCTGGCCGCCCGCACCTCATGGCACACATAGCGGCGTTGCCGCGGGTCGAATCGGATATCTAACTCGATGTCGATTCCACCATCCGGGCTCGGGATGACGTGCCTCGGGTCGATGATCCCCTCAGGCCCGACGACCCCCGGCACGATCTCAACCTGCCCAGAAAATCGCCTCGACATATGCGCAAGCGTGGCATAGCGGTAATGGTTCGTCAACACCGACTCACTGCTGGTGTTGTTTCTACAAAACATTCCCGCAGGAGGACTAATGGTAAACCCGACGAGCCACTGCACGACCTTGAATTCGCTCTCCGACGAGTCTTCATCGACCGCTGTCCTGCTGACTGTCGTCCAGTCGCCGCAGGCGGGTTATCTCATGCACTGTGACGCCACTGCCACACCACTCGGCTGTCTCGCGCACGGACAGGCCCTCCTCATCGGTCATCGTCTGCAGCGTCGCGTTCACCAAGTGCGGTCATCACCTCGACCGCCAAACCTCGAGCCGGCGTTCGCGTTCGGCACGTTCCTTACGCCGTACTGCCTGAGCGTCCAACGCTGACCGTCGCACCGCCTGCCTCACCGATTGCTGACTCATCACCGGATCCCTCCTCGCCATAGCTCCTTCACCAGGCCCTAAGCCAGCACCAACGGGTTGAGCGGTCATCGCCGATCCCTCTGCCCTGTTTTGCGTACCTCCCTCCCAATTTCAAGATCCGCTGTGCCACACACCTCTCTGCATTGACGGACACCATGCCTCCGACCTGACCGCCGCAACGACATGGAACGGCTTCAGGGGTTTATGACGATGAGCATCCACAAGCTCACCGCCGGGTCGGGGTATGACTACCTGACCCGGCAGGTCGCCGCGCTGGACGCCACCGAGAAGGGCCATCTCGGATTGCCGTCCTACTACACCGAACGCGGCGAAACCCCCGGGGTCTGGGTGGGCTCCGGGATGGCCGGTATCGACGGCCTCAACCCCGGTGACGTGGTGACCGCGGAGCAGATGCGGGCCCTGTTCGGGGCCGGGCTACATCCCCTGGCCGAGCAACGACAACGGCAGCTGCAGGGGCCGGAGCTGACCGCACGGGACTACCAGGCGGTGACCCGGCTGGGGGCGCCGTTCAAGATCTACCAGCCTGACGTGTCGCCGTTCCGGGTCGAGGTGGCGAAACGGATCGCCGCCTTCAACCAGGCCGCCGGGCTGCCCGGCGACTAGCGCGGTGCCGGTGGCGGATCGGGCGCGGATCCGCACCGAGGTGGCGCGGGAGTTCTTCGTTGCCGAGCACGGACGGCCACCGGAGGATGCCCGGGAGCTGGCCGCCACGATCGCCAAGCACTCCCGGCCGCGGACGCAGGCGGTCGCCGGCTATGACCTGACCTTCTCCCCGGTGAAGAGCGTGTCGGCGCTGTGGGCGGTCGCCGACCTGGCCACGGCGGCGGCGATCGAACGGGCCCACCGGGCCGCCGTCGCGGACGCGTTGCGGTTCATCGAACAACACGCGCTCTACACCCGGATCAGGCACCAACGGGGTCCGCCAGGTCGACGTGCGGGGCTTGGTGGCGGCCGCGTTCACCCACCGGGACAGCCGCGCCGGCGACCCCGATCTGCACACCCATGTCGCGGTCGCCAACAAGGTGCAGACCCTTGACGGGCGCTGGCTGTCCATCGACGGACGGATCCTGTTCAAGGCCACCGTGGCGGCGTCGGAAACCTACAACACCGCCCTGGAGAACCACCTCCGGGCCAGTCTCGGGGTCCGGTTCGCCGAACGGCCCAACCCGGACCCGCGGTTGCGGCCGGTCCGAGAGATCGTCGGCGTCGACCCCGCTTTGAACGCGCGCTGGTCGACCCGTCGGGCCGCGCATTCAGATCCGCCGCGGCGAGCTCGCCGCCGACTTCCAACGTGTCCACGGCCGTCCGCCCACGCCGGTCGAGTCGCTGAAGCTGGCCCAGCAGGCCACCCTGGAAACCCGCGACGCCAAACACGAACCGCGCAGCCTCGCCGAGCAAAGGCAAGCCTGGCTGGCCCAAGCAAGCCAGGTCCTCGGCGGCCCGCAGGCGGTGCAGCATATGGTGCGCACCGCGCTGCACCCGAACCCAGTCGCCGGAACACCGGTGAGCGCCCAGTGGGTCGAGGGCGCGGCCGGCCGGATCGTGGCGGCGATGGAGGAACGCCGCTCGACCTGGCAGATCTGGCATGTCCAGGCCGAGGCGCAGCGGCAGGTAAGAGCCGCTCCAGCTCCAGCCGGATCAGAGCGAGCGGCTGGTCGACCTGCTGGTCGGCGACGTGCTTGGAAACCTGTCGGTGTCGCTGGCCCGGCCTGACGACGGCATCACCGAACCGGCGGCGCTGCGGCGATCCGACGGCGCCTCGGTCTACACCGTCGCCGGGTCCGAGCTGTTCACCTCGACCCGCATCCTGGACGCCGAGCAGCGGCTCGTCGCCACCGCCGGCCGCTACGACGGCCACACAATATCGCCAGCGGCGGTCGATGTGGCGCTGCTGCAGGCGAGCGCCAACGGGGTCACCCTGAACGCCGGGCAGGTCGCGCTGGTCCGCCAGATGGCCACCTCGGGGGCACGGCTGCAGCTGGCGATCGCGCCCGCCGGCGCCGGCAAAACCACCGCGATGCAGACCCTCGCCGCCGCCTGGACCGAAGCCGGCGGCACTGTGATCGGGCTCGCGCCGTCCGCGGCCGCCGCCGCCCAGCTGCGCGACCAGATCGACACCCACACCGACACCCTCGCCAAACTCACCTGGTCCGCCGACCAGCACGACCTGCCCGAGTGGGCCCGGCAGGATTGGGCCGTCGACCCTGGTGGTGATCGACGAGGCCGGGATGGCCGACACCGCTTACCCTTGACGCCGCCGTCGAGTTCATCGTCGGACGCGGCGGCAGTGTCCGGCTGATCGGCGACGACCAGCAGCTCGCCGCGATCGGCGCCGGCGGCGTGCTCCGCGACATCGCCCACACCCACGGAGCGGTCCGGCTCACCGAGCTGCACCGGTTCACCGACCCCGCCGAAGGCGCCGCCTCCCTCGCCCTCCGCGACGGCCGGCCCGAAGCGCTCGGCTTCTACCTCGACCAGCGGCGGGTCCATGTCGGCGACCTCACCGCCATGACCGAGGACGTGTTCTCGGCCTGGCAAACCGACCGGAGCAGCGGCCTGGATGCGATCATGCTCGCCCCCACCCGCGAACTGGTCAGCCAGCTCAACCAGCGCGCCCGCGCCCACCGGCTCGCCGCCGAACCGGACAGCAACCAGCGCGAAGCCTCGCGGCTGGCGATGCTGGCCGACGGCAACCCGGCCAGTGTCGGCGAACAGGTGATCACCCGAACCAACAACCGGACCCTGCGCATGACGCGCCACCGACTGGGTGAAGAACGGCGACCGGTGGACCGTCCTCAAGGTCACCCGCGGCGGCGACCTGACGGTGCGGCACCACCGCAACGGCCGCACCGTCCGGCTGCCCGCCAGCTACGTGCGGGAGTCGGTTGAGCTGGGCTACGCCACCACCGTGCACACCGCGCAAGGGGTCACCGCCGACACCATGCACGGCCTGGTCACCGGCGAGGAGTCCCGGCAGCAGCTGTACACCATGCTGACCCGGGGCCGGATCGCCAACCATCTCTACCTGCAGGTCGTCGGGGACGGCGACCCGCACAGCCTCATCCGGCCCGAGACGGTCCATCCGTCCACCGCGACCGACCTGCTCGAGCGGATCCTGGCCCGCGACGACGCGGCCCGGTCCGCCACCACCCTGCAACGCGAGCAGCACGACCCGGCCGTCCGGCTCGGCGACGCCGCCGCCCGCTACGTCGACGCCCTCCAGGTGGCCGCCGAAGACCTGGCAGGACATGAGCTCGTCGAGGCGTTGGACGTCGCGGCCGAGCAGATTGTGCCCGGCCTGACCGACGAGCCGGCCTGGCCCACCCTGCGCGCCCATCTGCTGCTGCTCGCCGCGCACGGCACCGACCCGGTCGCCCAGCTCGCGGCAGCCGCCGGCAGCCGCGAACTCGACTCCGCCGACGACCGGGCCGCCGTCCTCGACTGGCGGCTCGACGACACCGGCCTCCGCAACGCCGGCCCGGGCCCGCTGCCGTGGCTCCCCGGCATCCCCAAGGGCTGCGCGACCATCCGGTGTGGGGCGGACTATCTGGCCGCCCGATCCGACCTGGTCCGCACGCTGGCCGACCAGGTCAGAGCCACCGTCGCCGACACCGATCCGCCCGCATGGGTCACCCAGTGCGGCAGTCGTGCTGCCGAGCAGCGTCGTCGGGGACGTGTCGGTGTGGCGGGCCGCGACGCAGGTCAGCCCGGAGGACCGGCGTCCCACCGGCCCCGTGCAGCTGCAGAAAGCCGCCCGGACCTGGCAGCGGCACCTCGACCGCCAAGTGGCCGGCGACCGGTCACCGGCCCTGCAGGAATGGGGCTGGCTGCTCGACCAGCTCAGCCCCAACCTGACCCAGGATCCGTTCACCCCAATGCTCGCCGACCGGCTCGCGGCGATCTCCCGCGCCGGCGTCGACGCGCCGCAGCTGCTCCGTTCGGCCATCACCACCGGAGGGCCGCTGCCCGATGACCATGCCGCCGCCGCGCTGTGGTGGCGGATCAGCCGGCACCTCACCCCGACGGTCGCCGCCCAGGCCGACTCACGACCACACCCTCACCACGGCCTGGACCTCGCGGCTGGCCGAACTCGTCGGCGACGACCGGGCCGACAGCCTTGCAGTCCAGCCCGTGGTGGCCACCGCTGGTTACGGCAGTCGACCACGCCCTGCAGCGCGGCTGGCAGCTCGACGACCTCCTCAGAGCCGCCGGCATCCCAGGTGACGGGTCTGTCGATGCAAGGCCAGGCGCTGCTGTGGCGCATCTCGCTGCTCGCCGACCCGGTGCCCGACCGACGACCCGGGCGAGCCGCACTTTGAGCGCCGCGCCGCCCGACCCGCTGGCCAACGACCGAGCCGCCGTCCGCGGAGATCGTCTTCGGCGCCCGGGACGACATCACCACCAGACCCGCCAAGCACGCGCCGACGCGGTGTTCGGCGGCCGGGCGGATCGGGACTGGGTGGAGCCGGACCTGGCGGTCGCAGCCCTGGTCCGCGGCGTCGCCGGGCCTCCGGAGCAGAGCGACGCGGACGTCGACCGCATGTTCACCCGGGCGATGGCCTGGCAGGAATGCCCGTCAGCCGCGACCGGATGATCGAGATCAACCAGATGGCGCTTGAGCTACTTCCGCAGCCAGTTCCCGTCGTCGTGGGGACAGGCCTACCTCACCGACCGGTTCGGTCAGGACCTGACCGATGACCCGCGCTTCCGGCCCGGCCAAGCCCCGGCCGGCTGGACCGGACTGGTCAACCACCTCCGCAGCCGCGGAGTCACCGACGAGGAGATGATCGCCGCCGGCGTGGCCACCGTCGCCAGCACCGGCCGTCTCATCGACCGGTTCCGCGACCGCGTCATGCTTCCCGATCATCCACAACGGCGAGATCCTCGGGTTCGTCGGCCGCCGACACCCCGATCTCACCGACACCGACCGCGGCGGACCGAAGTACCTCAACACCGCCGACACTCCGCTGTTCCACAAGGGCGCCCAACTCTTCGGCGCCGTCGAGGTAGCACCTCGCCGCCGGCGGCGTACCGGTGATCGTCGAAGGACCGATGGACGCCATCGCCGTCACCATCGCCAGCGGCGGCCGCTACATCGGTGTCGCACCACTCGGTACCTCCCTGACCGATGAGCAGGCCGGCCAGCTCGCCCGCCTCGGCAAGAACCCGATCGTGGCCACCGACGCCGACATCGCCGGCCGGGTCGCCGCCGAACGCGACTTCTGGATCCTCACCGCCTACCGCCTCGACCCCCGATACGCCCTGCTCCCTGAGGGCAGCGACCCGGCCGACCTGCTGGCCCTCCACGGCCCAGCAGCGCTCACTACCGTGCTGGACCAGGCGCGGCCGCTCGGCGAACGGCTTGTCGAGGAACGGCTCACCAGCCTGCCACCCGATCAGGCCCAACTTGAGGCGGCGCGGGTCGTCGCCGCCCGCCCCCCGGGATGTTGGGACCAGGGCAGCAACACCATCAGCTCCCGCCTCAACCTTCCCCTGCCTGCGGTTCGGCAGACCCTGCTCGCCCACGTCAAGGACTGGAACCTCGACCCTCGACGGGCCGCCGCCAATCCCCTGCAGGGCGTCAACGAGGTCAAGAACACGGCTGACCGAAGCGGCCGAGATCCGACCGGAGCAACGGTGGGCAGCCCTGGCCAACCAGCTCGACCAGCGACTCCTCCGACAGGGCGACTGGCCAGCACTGGCGCAGCTCATGCAGAGAATCGATGATCAAGGACACGATGTCGCCGCGCTCACACGAGCCATGACCACGACACCGCTGAACGACCTCCCCGCCCAGGATCTGCGGTACCGGCTCGCCGCCCACCTCGACCTCGGCGACGACCTGCAACAGCCCCCAGTCCACACCTCGACGGCCAAGACCACGACACAACCGAGACCACACCGGGAAGCTGCCGCATCCGTCCTGGCGACGACGCGGACGCCCCCACGTTGACCAAACGCGTCTTGTCACCGCCAGCAACTGCCGTCGTCACCACGAAGATGATCAACGCAACGAGGAAAGGTTCGCCCGTGCCGCAGTCGCTGCTGATGGTGCTCCCCCGCCGCTCGTGGTACTGCTGTCGCTGAGATCATCCCGCGGCACCTAACCACCCTGAGCCAGCAGCGCGGAGGCGAACAGGACCTGCAGGAACCGGATCGCCAGCTTCCCGCGTGCCCACCGCTTCGCGCGCAGCCTGCCTGCTGACCGGCGGACTGATGCCCCGGCAGTGGTGGCGACAGTCGTTCTCGGCCCGCTCGCCCTAGCTGGACCGTGACTCGCGGCGGTCGACCTCGACCTGCAGCGACCACCGGAGAAGATCATTTTCTCGCTGCTTTGGTGGCTGCTGATCACCGTGATGATCACGGACGTCCTGACGTGCAATCTGGTTCTGCTGGGGGGCGGGCCGCAGGTGGCGGGCTGATCGCCTTCGTCGGCTGTGAGCTCCGTCGGATATTCAGCCTCGCAGTGGATTGGGGCGCGTGAAGCTTGGCGCGCTCCGCGGATCGCCACAACGATGATCAGCTGGGCTGCCCTGTGGCAGGCATTCATGATCGGCTGCCCCGCAGCGTGCTATAGGGCAATGGTGTGGCCAGGCCAGCTCGCAGCCGGTTTCTTGTGTGGTCGGGCCGTGACGCCGGCCTCTGGCCGCGTCTTGCGGGGAGCCGCCCGTTCTAAAGGTCGTTGATCTCGCCCGTGTCAAGATCAACGAGCCCCAGCCGTGGACGACGCCGACGCCTCTCCTCGGTTGGTCTCACAGCAGCGACGTCCGCCGCGAATCGGTCCTCCCTGCTGCGGCGGCTTGCCTCCGCTGTGTGCCGGGTGTGGCGGCCTTTCGCCGGCCAGGCCTGGTGGCCGTCCTCACAGTGACTCCGCAGCCGCGACTTCATCCGTTCGGTGAACGCGGGCAGGCTGTAGCGGTGCCATCCCCGTCACCGGTGAAGGCGTGACCGGCACGGCGGCGTTGATCGGCCAGAACCGCGATCTCGTGCACCAAGTGTGGATGCTGCGGCCAGCAGGCGGGAATGGTGTCGGTGGCCTCCCAGACGTACTCGGTGACCAACCACGCGACAACCGCTTCCAACCACAACCACAACTGCTGCCGCAGCTGCGGAGCACGGCAAGTCGCCGGCTCCCACGGTCGGGGCAGCAACCGCGCACGCGTTCTTAAGCTGCTCGTGGTGCCGCCTGAGTGGGATGACCGGGGCGCCCGGCACCCTATGCGGATTGCCGCCATGCCGTCCAACGTCAAGTCGGCCGCGACGATCCTCAGTGAGTCGGAAGATCAACATCGGGCCGGGCTGTTGTCGCATCGGGATGATGACGGCGGAACGAATCCCACGCTCCAGCGTGGACCGGAACCCTGCCGACTTGGCCAGGCGGGCGGCGACAGCCGGCCCGAGCTCCGGTCGTTCGGTCGGCGCCGGACCGACGGCGGCACGCACCCAGAGCAACCGAGTGACCCCACACACCTGCTTGGCGTTGGCAGGCCGTCCGAAGCCCGGGCTGCAGGGGCCCGCGCGCGTGGGTTCTATTCCTCTTCGCTGGTTTGCTGACCGCGTTGGGTGATGCGGTGACCGGGTTGATCCTCCTCGACAACTCCTGGCTGCAGTCGCTGATTGCCGGTGCACTCGGAGTGATCTTCACCCGGTTCGCCTTCATCGGCCACGAGGCGTCGCATCGATAGTGCTCACCTCCGCACCCTCCAACGACCTATCGGCCACTGGAGGGTTTCGGGGACGAACGATCCGCGTGCCAACACATCGGCACGCTGAGGTCACCCAGGAAATCAGCAGGCTGGGCCAGAAACTGGTCTCGAAGCCATCCGCGTCTGGACGCGGCCACACCGGCCCATCGCCCACCCAGGGGCGTAGGGCTGTCTATTCGAAGCTGTTGAAGACAGGCAAATTCGCGTGCCACCGGGCGTTGAAAAGCGCGAGGTCGATAGCTGCCGTGAGCTCATGAGGCGGAACCCCAAACGGAGCGACCGGTGCTCGTGCCGCAGACAAGACCATAGCGGCCACGCGATCGTCGAACAGTACGCGCCGACCTGAAGAACTCCGCTCGCTCGTAACAGCGCACCGTATCTGCGCCCAACACCAACCCGCCTGGCCAACGCCGACACGGTCAGTCCCGCTGACCCAACCATCGTCTCGGACACGCTCACGCCTCAACGTTAAACCGTGGAGTACGCTTCAAGGTCGATCTCTCCCTGTTGCGGACTGGTTGCAGGAGCGCAAACCGGCGGAAATGCAACCGCCCGGGAGTGTCCTCGACGGTTGCGCCGCTCGCCTAAAGCTCGTTCAGGATTCGGGTTCTCTGCTGCGCGTGCTCTTCTGGCGTGATCTTCCCATCGGCGAGCAGCTGATCGAGAGCCGCAAGTCGCTCCTCCACGGACTGCTTTGGCTCGGGCAGACCTTCGATTTGAGCACGCGAGCCGAACTTCTGCGTGAACATCTCCACAGCCGCTGCTATGTCGTGAATGTTTCCGGTCGCTGATAGAACCACCACGACAATTGCGGCTGCCTCAGTCAAATCCCGGATCTCCCGCGGCGGCGCGTACCGAACAGATACGCCCTGCTCTTCCAGCATTTGCGCCAGCATGCTGACGCCCCGCACGCCTCCCCGATATGTCAGCCGAACGGTGTCAGATTCCATCCGACCAGCCAAGCACAATTCGACGGTGTCGTTACACGTGGTGTCGGTAGCGAAGCGCTGCAAGGCGGCGCCATCTCGGTCAATTCTCCTTTCGTATCGCTCTATTGCACACGTACTTTGAAGTCGGTGCACGACATGGGCTCGTCATTCACGCCCAACCACATCGGCATGCCGCTGGTCTCGCCCAAATTGAAACTGGACTTCCTGCGTCGCCAGGTCCTGATGAGCCCAACATCAGGAAGGGGTCCTTGCCGCGTAGTCCGACGGTGTTGAGGTTGTATAAAAGATGGGCAACAGGTGACGCTGGAAGGCTCGAACCCGCTTTTGGCTAAGAGAACCGATAAGTGCAAAAAGACGCATTGACAGTTCTGAACTGCTTCCGCGTCCTTTTGGCTTAATAGAAGAAAGTTTCTAATTTGGCAGAGGTTATCGTCTTTACTCGAACCTTGCGCCCAGCACTTTGGCGCTCGAGGAGTTGCAGGTCCCGAGCTAGAGCGAGGCGACATTGTCGAGCAGGCGGTACGTTCGGGATGTCGGGCCCGTAGTTCACGATGTGGTGCGGCAGGGTCGCCTCGGCGGGAACGTGGCGGAGAAGGGGCGGGATCGGGAGCGGCCGGCGTGGGCAGCCGGTGCATCCGCGGCTCGCAGATGGCGGGCATCGTCGTGTTGAGTGGTGGAGCGCCAGAGCGTCGGCCCACGGCTTGGGTCAGGTTGGGCCAGAGGGCGAAGCGCATCGCCCCTGTCTACATCACCGGGCGAACTCGTCGACCAGCTCGCGCGCTTCCTCGTCGCGGTACTGGATGGGCGGGCTCTTCATGAAGTACGCGGACGGGCCGAGCAACGGGCCGCCGATGCCGCGGTCCTGGGCGACCTTGCAGCAGCGGAGGGCGTCGATGATCACGCCGGCCGAGTTGGGGGAGTCCCACACCTCGAGCTTGAGCTCGACGTTGAGGGGTACGTCGCCGAAGTTGCGACCCTCGACACGGATGTAGGCCCACTTGCGGTCGTCGAGCCACGGCACATGGTCGCTGGGGCCGATGTGGACGTCGTCGTCGGAGATGCCCTGGTCGATCTGGCTGGTGACCGATTGCGTCTTCGAGATCTTCTTGGACTTCAGGCGCTTCCGCTCGAGCATGTTCTTGAAGTCCATGTTGCCGCCGAAGTTCAGCTGGTACGTGCGGTCGATGGCGACGCCGCGATCCTCGAACAGGCGGGCGAGCATGCGGTGCGTGATGGTCGCACCCACCTGGCTCTTGATGTCGTCGCCGACGATCGGCACGCCAGCCTCCTCGAACTTCGCAGCCCACTCGGGCTCGCTCGCGATGAACACCGGGATGGCGTTGACGAACGCGGTCTTCGAGTCGAGGCACGCCTGCGCGTAGAAGCGCTGCGCCTCCTCGGAGCCGACCGGGAGGTAGGACACGAGAACGTCGGTGCGGGTGTCGCGGAGTATCTGCGCGACGTCGACCGGCGCCGCCGGCGACTCCTCGCAGATCTCGCGGTAGTACTCGCCGAAGCCGTCGAGCGTCGGGCCGCGCATGACGGTCACGCCGAGCTCGCCAACCTCCGCGAACTTCACCGTGTTGTTCTCGCTGGCCCAGATGGCCTTGCCGGCGTCGAGGCCGACCTTCTCGGCGTCGACGTCGAACGCGGCCATGAGCTCGATGTCGCGGATGTGGTAGCCGCCGAGCACCACGTGCATGAGGCCGGGCACTTCGTCAGACGGGTCGGCGTCCTTGTAGTACTCGAGCCCTTGGACGAGAGAGTTGGCGCAGTTGCCGACGCCGGCGATTGCCAAGCGGATCTTGCTCATGGGTGGGTGCCTCCTGTGGCGGTGACGACCGGTTTGGGGACGGCCGGGACGAGTTGCTCTTGCGTGATGCGCGTGAGCTCATCGAGCCAGCCGAGGTCGTCGGTCAGGGTGGTGATGTCGCGCTCCTTGAGAGAGCGGAGGTAGGGGTCGGTGGTCGGAGTGTCCGAGGGCCGACGGCGCTTGGCCAGCTCGGTGGTCAGGTGGGCCCGCCGCCGCTCGAAGAGGCCGAGCCGGGCGACGGGTTCGAGGAAGCGGCAGAACGCGACCTGCACGTGGAAGGCGCGGTCGTCGGACGGGTCGGCGTTGACGAGGAGCTCGCGCAGGCGGTCTCGCCCTTGTCGGTGATGCCGTACACCTTGCGGTTACGCTTCTCGTCGCGGCGGCCGGACCGCCGGACCCGCCGGCGAGCTCGGAATCCGCTTCTTCAGTTCATAGCCGTGCGCCTCATGCTCCTTGAGGACCCCGAGGATCGCCATCTCGATCACGAGGGCAAGAGTATCGGCGAGCGCCTACCGGCGCACGGACGAAATTCCGGTGTCGTTCAGGCGTTGTCCATCTGGTGTTCGCCTCCGGTATGTTTTCGGTGTTCCGCTCGCTAGCGGTGGTCCTGCATTCCTACTTACCGGCTCTGTGGCCGCCGCCGCCTGTCCGGAAGGGGGAGGTCGTGCGTGGGCTCGTGCTCGCCAGTGGGAAGGGATCTCGTCTGCGGACGCCGCGGGGGCGGGTCAAGCCGCTCGTGACGGTGGCCGGTGTCGCCCTGTTGGAGCGTGCCGTGCGGAACCTGGTCGACGTTGGAGTCGATGAGGTGGTCGTGGTGGTGGGGTATCGGGCCGAGGAGATCGAGCGGTTTTGCGCTGGGTTGTCTGTGCGGCTCAGTGTCTCGGTGCGATGCATGCGCAATGATCGGTTCGACGAAGGCAACGGGCTGTCGGTGTTGGCTGCCGAGGAAGCACTGAGGGGCGAGCCGTTCTTACTGGTCATGGCCGACCACCTGCTCGACCTGTCGATCCTGGGGTCGCTGGTGGGTTCGGAGATGCCGTCGGATGGTGCGGTACTTGCGGTCGACTACTCGGTTGGCGCCGCAGGAGGTGTCGATCTCGACGACGTGACCCGAGTGCGTACCGAAGGTCGGCTCGTCCGTGACATCGGCAAGGGGATCTCCTCGTTCGACGCATTCGACACTGGCGCGTTCTTGTGCACCGGCGGGGTCTTCGATGCGTTGCGTGACGCAGTCGCGGCGGGTGAGACGTCGTTCTCGGCGGGGATGCACCGCCTCGCGGATCAGGGTCGGTTGGAGCGCTGTGACGTGACCGGCGCCCGTTGGGTGGACGTAGACACCCGCAGGGATCTGCGAATGGCGTCGCGGTGGCTGCTCGCAGGTGGCGGCAAGGAGCGTGACGGGGCGGTGGCCAAGGTCAACCGGGCCCTGTCGGGCCGGGTGATCACACCGCTGCTGCTGTCGGTCGCGCCAGGATTGCGTCCGGACACGGTCACCGTGCTCGCCGCCGCTGTTGGGTTAAGCGCAGCGGCGGCGATCCTGGCGGGCTGGGTGTTGGTCGCTGCGCTGGCGGTGCAGTTGGCGAGCATTCTCGACGGCGCCGATGGTGAGATCGCCCGGGTCGCCCACCGCGGGAGCCGGTTCGGAGCGTTTCTCGACCCGATGCTCGATCGGGTCGTGGACGGGTTGGTGTTCTCCGCGGCCGGTCTGTACCTGGCGGTGCAGGTCGGCGGTGGGGTGGCCGCCGGCATGCTCGGCGTGCTCGCAACCGTCGGGCACTTGCTCGTCAGCTACTCGACGAGCCGTGCTGCGCTCGATCTGGGGCACCGCTATGAGGGGCGACTGGTGGCGTCGGGGCGCGGCCGTGACCTTCGGTTGCTCGTGCTCACCGCGGGCCTGGCCGGCTCCGCTGTGGCTGCGTGGGCGTTGCCGGTCGCCCTCGGGGTGGTTGCCGCGTTGTGCTGGTGGATCATCGCTGTGCGGATGGTCCGCTCGTGGCGTGCGAGCCGTCTCGAATGGGCCGATGTCGACGTGGTGATCGTGGACTTCGACGGCACGATCGCCGACTCGATGGGCCCGCTGACCCAGCTTGCGGTGAAGGTGATCCATGAAGAGCTCGGGCTCGGCGTCGACGACGCCCGGTCGCAGTATCTGGCGTCGACGGGAGCGGACTTCGCGACGCAGCTACAGGAGATCGACCCGTCCGGCGGACCGGCGCAAACTCGTGCCGCACACCGGTTCGAGGTGTCCAAGCCGGACCTGATGGACGGCGTGGACCCGTTCCCGGACTTGCTGGCGTTCCTCGACGCACTCCACGCCGCCGGCGTCGAGGTGTGCATCTGCAGCTCGACCCGACGGGAACTGGTCCGCCAGTGGATCGACCGCCACCGCCTCGGAGAGAACATCCGAGTTGTCGACGGGTGGTCACCGGGGCGCGACAAGGCCGCGCAGGTGCATTCCGTGCTGGACTGGTCGGGGCTTCCGCCCGACCGCTGCCTCGTCGTCGGTGACTCGCGCCGCGATGGTCGGCTGGCGGCCTCGAAAGGGATGCGGTTCCGAGGTGTGCTGCGGCCAGGAACATCGAACCTCGAGGGCTCGGGGTTCGCGTACGCACCTGACCTGCGGTCGATCAGCACGGCGGTCGCCGCCCGCCGCCGACTGGGTGTCGTCACACTTCCCCATAGTCCGGGAGTGCCGCACCTGGACGCCCGCCGCCCGCACACTGCCGCGCCCGCTAGCGCTGTGCTCGAGCTGCGCGACCACGATCAAGTCTCCACCAGGATCGGGGATCACGCTGACGCAACGGTTCCGGCGGCTGCGCCGAGTGAACCCGGAGCTGCGTGACAGGGCCGGTCAGCGCCACCGCATCGCCCCTCGGATGGGCTCGACCGATCAGTGACCTGCTGGCCGGAGCGCGACGGGGAGCGCTTCTTCGTCGGATCTGTGTCGCGTCGACTCGACAAGGCTCATCGTTCGCCGCCCGGCAGGTGGCTGGTGTCGTTGAGGGCAACCAGCCTCGGGCCAGAAGTGGACACGTGGATCGTAGTGATCGAGCAGTTCGCCACATCGATGTGCCGGTACGTGGCCGCGCCGACGCGCAGCGTCCACGCCACCGCCGCCCGCACCACTGCGTCGTGGGTGAACACGACCACTGTCGCGGCAACGGATGAACGCATGAGATCGTCGAACGCGTCGGCCACCCGGGCATAGAGCGCTGTGAGTGTCTCTCGCCCGTCGAGATCGAGCGTCTCGGGCGCCGAACGCCACACCGACCACTCGAGCGGCCATCGGCGAGCCACTTCGGACTCCGCGAGCCCCTGCCAAGGACCCTGATACAGCTCACCGAGACGGGCATCGGTCTCCAGATCCACGGTGAGGGCGGCAGCGAGGGGCGCTGCGGTGTCACGGGTCCGGGCGAGTGGGCTCGACACGACCCGCACCGGTGCATGAGCGGCCGCCAGCCGCGCTGCTACTGCGTCGGCGGCATCGTGCTGATCAGGCTCGATCGACTCGTCTGCCCATCCCATCACCAGCCCCACACGGTTCGAGCGAGTGCGCCCGTGGCGCACGACGTGGATCACTAGCGGGTCACGCATGACCAGATGCTGCCTCACCCCCGGCGTTGACCCGCCTCTACCTCGACCATCTGCGAACCGCTGCGGATCGGACCGGGTTGGACCGTCTGAACCGCCGGGGGCACACCCGGGGGCACAAGCAGCGCAGTGAAGTCCGAATGAGACCCGCCAGATTCGCGAGGGGTTGTCGGTGTTCCACCTTGTGAGAGCCATATTGGTGAATGGCTGGAGCTTGTGCGCCTCTACTCGAAGCTAGTAGGTCCAGGAGCCGGACTAAGTGAAAGCTGATTGATTTGGCCGCGGCGGTTTCGAGCCATCGTGATGGGAGGTCTTGATCATCGGCGTCGTTATTGAGTCGGTGAATGCGTTGATCATCGGCGAAGGTCCTGTGAAACAAGGCGGTTCATGATCGACAGCCGGCAGCGGTCTTGAGCGGCCAGGACGTCGTCCCCGAAGCCGCGGCCTACGGGCGCCCGGAAGCGGAACGTCCAGCGGGACTGGTTCCTGTCCGCTGCCTCCCTAATGCCCGAGCGCTGATTCGCCCTAGTGTCAGGTCATGGCAGCACCCATCGGCAGGTCGAAGGGGTAATCAAATGGTGTAGTCCGGTGCGGTCGCGTCAGCCACGCCTAGGTTCTGGCGGCGGGAGCATTACTCGAGGAGGAGGGCCAGGTTCCGGACCGGGACGGGCGAGGAAACGGGCGGCGGAGGCGTCTGCCGGCCGCAGCCGCCAATGACGACCTGGTGGCCGGGGCCCAGGTTCTTGGCCTGCATCGTTACCAGAAGTCGCCATGAACGAGCTGATCAGCAGCTTCGCTCTTCGCGGTTAGGGGTCTCATCGCGTTGGGGCTTCCGGAAGTTGCTCTCGAGACCCCAAGCCTCCGCCGCCCGGCTCGATGACATGTACGGCCTGTCGGGGAAGCGGTGTCGACCCGGTCTATTTCACGAACAGCTGCCGCGAATGCGGCGGACGGCGCGGGGTTGGGGGATAGTCACGCTGCCGCTGGCTGGGTATAGGCCGCGACGATCGGTAAGTGGAGGATAAAGCAATGGCAACACGGTGGTCCTGCCCCAAGTCGGACTGCCCACCGACCGAAATCGCTCCGGTAGACATACCGGAAGCCGGCGAAGCGGCCGGCGCTGAGTCGGAACCTCCCTTCACCACTGATGAGGTTGCGGCGCTGCTCTCCATGCACGTGTCGCAGGCCGGTCGTGTTAGAGGAGGAGACCCTACAGAGATCGGCGAGTGTCGAGTACAGCCTGGTCAAAGCAGAGAGACTTTCTCCCTACGAATCGCTTTGGGTGGACTCCCCGGAGGGGCTAGCCGTTTCCGCCGGCTCGGCCTCGACCTCGATCTGACGCTCGCTGCCACCGCCGGTCTGCACTTGAATCCGGCGCGGCTGGGCAGCCTGAGTGATCGGGAGCGTCAGATGCAGGACCCCGTCGGCATACGTCGCCTGCACGTTCTCGGAGTCCACCGTGTCGCCCAGTTGCAACTGCCGCGTGAAGCTTCCTTGAGGCCGCTCCGCCACGAGCACGTTCTGACCCTGCTGGTATTCCGGGCGCCGCTCTGCAGTGATCGTCAAGACGTTTCGCTCAGTGCTGATGTCCACACTGGACGGATCCACGCCGGGCAGGTCCAGCGAGACGTGGAACCCGTCATCGGCTTGCCACACATCCATCGGCATCCCCATCGGGGTTCGAGTTCCCGACAGCAGCTGGTTCGTCAGCCGATCGATCTGCCGGAACGGATCACCGAACGGGTCGAATCGCAACACACTCACTGCAACCTCCTAAGACGGGCCACGGCATTGATCTTCGTATCGAACCAACCGCGGTAGTCTCGAAGCACGCCCGACGGTAACCGCATGACGAAGGCGGCACACCGGAATAGGACTTCAGAGACATTTGGGGTTCATACCCACTCAATCGCAATCACCGTCATAAAGCCATAGGCAAAATGACCGATTGATCTCAGTCCGCCCCGAGTAACAGAAGTTAGCTTTTCCGGCGGTCAGGAAGTCCATGGACCGCTACAGATGCCGCATTGCGATGCTGTCCTGGGCGCCCAGCTCGGGTGCCCAGTCAGGCGGCGCATTGTCGACCTCGGTGAAGCCGGCGAACACCGCGATCTCTGCCTCGGCGTGGCGCAGCGGATCAGCCCAGGGCAGCCGCCGGCGTCGGCAGTACCGCGCGGAATCTTCCGGCAAACTCAGCGCTGGTACACGACGAACGATGTCCGATGAGCGAGGGTGTCGGATAGGGAGTGTGCCGGGGCGTTGTACTCCTGGGTGAGCCAAGAAACGCTGGCGGGGCCGAACCCATCGGCGAATGCGTAGACGGCCTCGATGAGCCGGTGTGCAACGTCGCCGCCGCGCCACTGCTTGGCGACGTAGAGGTCCTCCAGGTAGCAGGACAGGTGCGTGGACCAGGTAGAGGGATGGAGGACCAGATGCGCCAGCCCGGCCAGCTGATCCTCCTATTCGGCAACGAGTCCGTGCACCGCCGAGGCCGGGTCGCACAGCGCCGCCCAGGTGCGCTCGGTCACTTCCGGCGTCAGCACAGCCCGGTAGAAGTCGAGATAACCGTGCCACAGCGGTTCCCAGCGTCCCGGTCGTCCACTCGGATCGGTCTGATGATCACTTCGCCAGTGATGTGGCACCTCCTGTTATTGGCTCAATGAAGCCCCAGCGGAATCGTGTCCGCCCTGGATTTCCTGCCGCTGAAACGCTAGCGGGCCTTCTACCGTCGGGTCATGCAGTAGGCGCAGCACCAGGCTCTGGGTCTGGCTCAGCTTCAGCTTCTGGGGTTGCATCGGGCGTTGGCTCCGGCTTTATGATCTCGACCTCGAGGCGCCCGCCAGTGCCGAAGAACCCGCCTTCGTGCTCCCTGCACTGTCTTCTCGACCCAGCCATGGTTGTTGGTCAGGTTGAACTTGGCACCGTTGGCGTTGCCCTCGAATAGCCGAGATTCAGCGTATTCCTCTGTCCGGCGCTTAGCCTGACCAAGCGAATCCATTATTTGTTGACATACATCCTCTGGTATTTCCTCGCTGTAATGAGCCGGGTTGGTGTAATTGCGCAATCACACGAGTCGAAATAGGCCTGGATTGCTAGCTGGAACGACCGAACGTCAGTGAACTTGAATGGAGCGCCAGCTTTGAATGGACCCATGTCCTGACCACCAGTGGATGTCTCAGTCTGTTTCTCGCTCATCTGCTGGTTGCTCCATATTACCTTTGGCTATTATCCGCTCCATCGCCTTCAGTCCTTGTAGCGCATCGCTTTTGCGGGCATACCCCTCGGACTGTGCGAGGATCTCGCCGTTGTCACCCTTGACGTGGAAATACCATTGGCCACCGTTGCTTTGGAATATCTCTATATTTTTCACAGACCTGCTTTCCTTATATTTCTTACTATCCCTCAATTACCTTACCGCTCCAAGAGCTTCCCTCTCGGACGAAGCGCATTTGAACTGGATTCGTGGAGCGGGGATGAATGCTCGTCCCGTAGGGCTTGCAATGCTCCACGGCTACTGAGTAGTCGACATAGTTCTTATATCCCTGCCGCCGCAACTCAATTCCCCAGTTGAAATCAGGCCCCAGTGCGTCGCCGTCAAACGGCCTGCATTCATGCCTCAAATAGTGCTCATATTTGGCTAACTCGCAATACAGCCCGCCAGCGTCGATCTCCTCCGGAACGCAGCCAATGGCGCGGCCAGCGTCATTGAGCAGCTCGGGTCGTGCAGGTAGCACGGTTTCGATCACCGATGGCTCATAGACGTCGTCAGCTCGCCACGCTCCGATCATGGGGATCCCCACCTCCCGAGCTCTACCCCTCGATGAAACCAGCGTATGGGTGCGCCTTGTAGTCCGCCAGGAGCCGGCTCAACGCATCGGGCGGCAGTGCGCCGTCGTCCTCGATCAAGAACACGTACTCACAGGGCTTGATTAACTTGTGGATCTCGTTGTGGATAGCGGCGATCCGGCGCCGGCGCGTGTTGATACTGAAGTCGCGCTGCGGCCCGGGGAGATCGCCTTGGATGCATTGCCGTTCGGCGAACTTTGACTGGTACACGAGGTTGGCAGCTACCTCATGTAGGGCTTCATCTCCGTCGACGTAAACCAGCAAGCCTGTGCGCTCGCGATCACACTCGAGGACCTCCAGCGAGGCAAAAACGCGCAGTAAATGCTGCTCACGGCTGACGGGGAGAATGATCTTGGTTGTCGGCAACGAAAAAGTGCCTCAATTACCTCCGCAGTATGCCCGTATCCCATTGCAAGGACAAGGTCGATTAGAGCAAGATCACCACAACTTTGCCATCCCATCTCGACCGGATCAGACTGATGAGGATCAGCCGACACGCTGGGAGCCATAAGGGGAGACAAGATGGTAGTTCTAATGACGATGGATGTCCCGGTAAGTCGCGAAGATGCTGAAGCTGTCAGCGCTGCGATGAGTCCGGACGACCCACCGCAAAGATCATGATCATCACGCGTATCCGGGAGCCATCGGGGACGAACGCTCAAACCGAGGTGCGCGATCACGGATTCCCAAAGGAGGCTGACATGGCCGGCCTTTCGATCAGTCCCAACCATTGACCACGCATCCTCCCCGGCTGCCCCACCCGGGGGGAACCGACCCGGGCACCGCTATCGGTGGAGAAGACTCGACGTTCTCGCGTCTGAGCCGTCTGGGTGTATCTGCGTCGCCGCGGTCGTGTTGATCGCGTTGATCATCTTCATGATCCCAGCGTTAGAGGCGGCATCGTCGAATGCCGGTCGCCCGGCCCAGGATTAACCATTGGCGTGACGACGGTTGGCTTCATCGGCAGCAGACGCATCGGCGGCATGGTAGCGCGGTTGGCCATCGCGGCGCGGCTACGACGTGGTGTTGAGTAACTCGCGCGGGCCGCAGAACCTGAAGGATCTGGTCAAGGAGCTGGGGCCGCACGCGCGGGCGGCCACGCCGGCCGGCGCCGCGGCAGAGGGTGGCCTGGTGGTGGTGGTGGTGAGCATCCCGCCGCGGGCCTACCCGGCACCGAGAAGCCGCTGGCCGGCGGTCCTGGACACGATCCACTACATGCCGCAACGCGACAGGCGGATACCAGGGCTTGGTGGCTCGCTCTCCAGCAGCGATGTGCTCCAGCGGCACCTAGGTATGGCGCACGTGGTCGAGGTGTTCAGCAAGATCACCTTCTGGACCTCGCCTCGCTGGCTGGTGCGGCGGGCGCGGCCGACCGTGGCGCCCTGCCGATCGCCGGGCACGACCCGGCCGCGAAGGCGGCGGTGACCGGGTTCCTCGACGTGATCGGGTACGACACCGTGGACGCCGGTACGCTCGGCTCTGGCGGCCGCCGTTTCCAGTTCGGTACTCGTCACGCCGTACGACACGTTCAGCGACCAGCGGGGTACCCCTGCCGGCACAGCGGCAATACTCGCCGCACTCGACGCCTGATCGCGACTGGCGACCAAAGATCCGGTGACTGTACTGACATGGCCGCCGGGCAGCTGCCGGTGGTGGTGTCGATGCCCAGGTACTCGCTGAACACCTGCAGCAACCGGGAGCCCTCGACGCGGAACACTGTGGTGTCGGGCCCCACGAAGACCTCTGCCCAGACCAGCGCGGTCGCGGCCGTGCGCGGCGCGCTTGCGACAGCGCCCGCCGCCGACAGGCACGGCCGGTCAGGCTGACGTCATAGGCTGAACCCAGGAGAGAGGCGCACCGATGAGCGGAACCGAGAACAACCAAACTGGGACCCTGGATGAGCGTCTGCGCCTCGGCGCCGGCTTCGCGGCAGCCGACCGGCCGCGCATACTCGGGGCCCTGTCCGCACTCGAGCCGCACCTGTCCGGATGGGAACACGACCAGGTCGACCTCGAGGTGTCATTGAAAGACACCGAGGGCCCAGACCAAAAGGTCACCCTCCAAGCCTGGCTAGCGGGACGGGCGCACCTCGTGGCCACCTCTCACGAGCGCGACCTTGATCATGCCCTCGCGGAGGTGCGGAGAGACCTGATCCGCCAAATCGAGGACGAGAGGTCACGGCGCGAACCTCGCAAGCGCCGGAAGACCCGTTATCGCACGACCTAACCCGGCCGGGGATGCTCCTGCGGACGTTTCCGAACCGGGAAATGTGCCCGCGATCTGCCGTGCGCACGAGGACGGCGATGCCTGTGACGGACCGGCTTGCCGCCCTCGAAAGCCGCTGAGCCGCACTGCCGAACCGGGCGAGGTCAGTAGTGGATGAGCACCCGGGCGGCCTGAACGACACCGGAACAGATGCAGGCTCGGTTCTTAACGCCGAGCTCGCTGGCAGCGCACCACCGCAGGCTGATGGCATCGTGCGCTGAGAGCGGATGTCCGCAAGTGCGGCAGAGGTCGGGCGCAAAGTCATCTGCACGGACGGTTGGCGAGTCACTATGCATGTCGAAGTCCGTAGAGGGCCCATTACATGGGCCAGATAGTGAGCGCCAGGGACCTACCAACCGGATGTCAGCAGCAATGTTCTCTGGTAGTCCCCACAGTACGCGCGCCACGACATCTGACCGAACCGAGCGCCAAGTCACCTCAAAAGCAGCCGACGAAGCAACCGGAACGCGAAGGTCGACGCGGTCAGCCAGCACCAGGATCAGCCTTCCCGCGAGATGCAGCGACCGCCGACCAGCGGCTGATGAGCCGGACCCTGCCCCTGCCACCGCTCCGGGCGGAGGCCACCGCTGGCCTGGCCACCGACTTCGGGATCATCCGTTGCGGGTGAGTCGCATGGTCGCGGCAGTGCGACCCACCCAACAGCGCCACAGGCACCAGAACCATTCCGGGATCCACCAGGCGAGGCGATCGGTGTGGCCACGTCGGCGGGTCAGGCAGAAGGAGAAACCTATGCGCTCCTCTTCGGTTCGGGCTTCATCGTCCAGGTCATGAGCTCGCAGCAGGTTGACGCCAGAGCCGCCCGGAGCTGATGCTGAAATCTGGACAATCGAGCTGCCATAGGAGCAGGTTATGCAGACCGATGCGACGCCTTCCGCGGCAGGGCAGACCCGGGCTGGTTCGGTTGTGGCGCTTTGGCGGTATCCGGTGAAGTCGATGATGGGAGAGGAGTTGAACTCCTCGGAAGTGACTGACCGTGGGCTGCTCGGGGACCGGCAGTTCGCCGTTGTGGACAGTGCCACCGGCAAGGTCGGGGGAGCTAAGAATCCGAGGAAGTGGGGCAACTTCTTTGACTTTCGGGCGACCTACGCCGAGGCTCCGAAACTCGGAGGACGGATTTCCGCGGTTCGGATCACGCTTCCTGACGGGGAGGTGGTGGGCAACGATCGAGCTGATCTGGAGCAGATTCTTTCTCGCGCGTTCGGCCGAGATATTGCCTTCGTGGAGGCGCGAACCGAGGGGATGACTTCAGGCGTCGCAGAGGAGTATTGGCCCGACATAGCCGGTCTGGAGCACAGAGACACCGTGACCGACTTTGAGATGCCGGCCGGGACGTTTTTCGACATTGCCGTCGTGCACCTGCTAACCACTTCGACCATTTGACCGTCTACGGGAGCTGTATCCGCAGGGCCGCTTCGAGGCGCGCCGATTCCGCCCCAACATCGTCGTATCGACCAGCAGCGAGGATCCCGGCTTCGTGGAGAACGACTGGATCGGCCGCACGGTCGTCATTGGCGACACTGTTCGCCTGGTCATCACCGAACCCTGCCCGCGTTGCGTGATGATCACGCTGTCACAGGGAGACCTACCCAAAGACTCGGGAATCCTACGGACGGCCGCTCAGCACAATGGAGTGAACGTCGGCGTCTACGCCTCAGTTGTCAATGACGGGACCATCCGCCGCGGCGACACGGTCGTGCTCGCCTGAGCTCGGATTTGACCCGCCGCCCTTGCCGCGGCCTGCCAGAAGCGGCTCTCGAGCACGTCGCGGCCTTCCATGAGATCAGACGCCGGGGAGATTTGCGTTCTCGCGCCCCGATCCAGAGCACCAGCGCGAGCAGGACGGCCACGGCGGCGACAACCAGGAGGTACGCCCTGGCGTACCAGTTGCCGACAAGAAACGCAGGACGCGCACTGTGCGAACCTAGCGGCAACGGTTCTACCGGGTCGGCGGATTGACGTGACCAATTGGCCCGCTCAGCGCCGTTCCCCATTCAGGAACGCTGGTTGGTATTAGCGCTCCCCGTGGAGTGCCACGGTCCCCCGCTGGAAACCAACACGCGACCACCGCTCCAGCTCAACATAGTCAAGCGGCCTCCCCCCGTCGCCGGCCAAGATCAACATACCGACAGCGATCAACTCATGCCCGACATGGGTAGCCGGGGTGGCGTACCACCAGCCGGCCGTGATGCCGGCCGCGAGCCAGGATGTCGTCGTGGCCGTTGGCGATCTCGCGAAGCTCGGCGATTGACTCGGCGAGATTGCGTTTCTCGGCCGCGTATCGGATCGCTGTGCCGTGTAAGGCCTCATAGAGGTAGTCCATGCCCCACTGCATCGAATGCATATTCGATTAAGCCACCTATGGAGAGAACCGCTGGCTGCCACACCATCTTGGCTGCGGCCCGCGCGGCGAAGCTGGCGCAAATAACAGCTGGCGATCTTGAGTTTCACGCTTCATCACTATCCCCAAGGCCAAAAGGTGCATCTGCATAGGGCGGGATACTGAACGTGTGCTGCAGTGCCAAGTTCTCCGGTGGCAGGAGCGGGCCAGGCGAAACTTCGTGATTGATCAAGGTCAGGGGGGCCTCTCCGAGACAATGGTCTGCGAGGCGCACGCCGCCGCCCTGAAAGCGGGCGAGTGGTACGTTTATAACAGTGTCGAGAATGTGATCTACATGGGGCAGGACGCGCCGCCTCAGAGTAAGTAATCGGCCCCGCGCCGGGCAAATTTCGAGTGATCGGGTGGCGTTTCAATCTAAGAGAAGCGGCCCGGTGTTGAGACCACCGACACAGGGCCCTGATCCCGACTAACCGGGGAGTCGACACGATCTCGGTGGCTCCGGCGGCCAAGCGATCACGACCACATCGTGTCATCGCCGCCGAGCACCGACGTTGTAGACTCCAGCTATCGGTGGCGGCCCCCAAGACACGGTAGGGGCGCTGAAGCTGACCCCACAGCTGCACCGGGAGCCGCTGCCGTCTCCGACTAGGGGCGAGCAAGCAGGTAGTTGGAGATTTTCGTCACGCAGCCCATGCAACACCGTATCGAACTAGCTCCAACTCGCTGGCCCGGATCGCAGCCAATTGCGTACGGGCTGTCGCCAACGCCACGCTGACGAAAGGATCGGCCCCGCCTGCCGCAGTGACACAAGCGGCGGGGCCATTGTCGACGCAGGCAACGTCACAGGGGCGCGCGAAAAGGGATTGCCCTACGGTTGCCTTTGCTCCCCAACCAGGCCTGATGACAAAATGCCGGTGGGGCGACGTTGACGCCGACAATTAAGGTGAGCCGACAACGCCGACAGCTCTCCCACATTGCGCAATAGGAACCTTCAACGAGAACGGCTCGCCCTCCAGGCGGGTCCTCGTCGTTCCGGGTGCCCCACCGTGGTCAGTATTCAGACGGCGGCAGCCGGCTAGCCAGTTGCCTGCTTCTCGGGCAGTAGTGCAACGTGTGATGAACCGCGCGGAACGCGTGGTTGAATCGATGATCGTGGAGCCGTTGGAATGGGTGCGCGAGCAAGGCATCGTCTTGCAGTCCGCACGCGGCCCGGTACCCAATCTTGCCGAATATGTCGCCGGTGAACCCATCCGCGGCAGCTGGTGGGGACACGCGGCCGGCCACGAAATCTTCGCGGTACTCAGCCGCGTTCTCAACTCGCCCGACGTGATCGCAACGCGGCTGGTCAACGGAAAGATCACGCTCATCCACCGCCGCCTATGGCCAGCTCTCGTTCGTGTCGCGGACCGCTTCCCCAAGGAACGCTTGGCTGCCGTCGACGAGGAGCACACTGCCTCGGGCGCCCACCGAACCACCGCGATCCCCTTTCCCGAATGGGTCCCTGCCCAAGAAATCACCGCCGCGAGGCTACTCACTGTCGACGACGCGCTCGCACAACTGCCAGCCTGCCTCCGCTGATCCGGGAGGCTGGACAAGCCTGCGATGGCCGCGCTGGTAGGGGCTAAGCGCCTGGCGCGAGCGGATGCGGCACACGCCTTGGTTCGACCCGGTACTCCTGGAGGGCAATCGCAGACAAAGTGGCAGGCGTTTACGAGGCAGTGCGGCGCAGGTGATCTCCGAACGGCCTTCCGGCCCGCAAACTCGATCAAACGTGCGGTCTCTTCGGCATCGACCTCCTCACTCCCTAGATCGCTGATCAGCACGTCAGCGACCCCGCGGGCAAGCGCCAGAGCACCGCGCGGCCCGCGCACTTCGGCGCCCCAACCGCGGGCAGCCCGGATCGCCCAATCGCGCGAGCGAACACATCTAGGATGTGGGTATCGGTGGCGTTCCGTCTGCCTCTGCTTTGGACAGCACCCATACTCGCCGGAAAGCGTTCCAGCATGAGTAATGCGATCATCGATCAGCAGGGAGATTCGCCCGGCGAACCCAGCTCCGTGCAGCCGTGGTCAGTGCTACGTCCCCGGGAGCTTTGCGCGGGCGTTGGCACTGTCTAGCGTCCGACAGCAGTCGAGAGTCGTAAGGTGTGACCTTGAGATGCTAGGAGATGTTTTATGGCACAAGGAACTGTCAAGTGGTTCAACGGCGAGAAGGGCTTCGGCTTCATTGAAGTCGACGGCGGCGGCGCTGATGTGTTTGTCCACTACAGCGCCATCGAGTCGACCGGTTTCCGGTCGCTCGATGAAGGTCAGCGCGTGGAGTTCAACACCACACAAGGCCCGAAAGGGCCCCAGGCGGACAACGTACGCGCCATCTAGTTCGCGTAGCAGACTGACGAAGCGCCGCGACGTTCGGCGCTTCTTCACGTCCTGACGCCGACCGATCATCGGAACGCGTTCGGCACCTACACCAAGCCGAACTCGCCGAGCTGTTCGGCGTCGGACGATCCACGATCTACCGCACCCTTAACCGGCTGCGGCCGCCGCCACCTGAACCCGATCGACCTTTCGCGCACCTCGCGAACCGGAACCCGACCAGCCAGCAGTGACGCCATGCCACCGAACCGTCCGTGGATCGAACGAGTGCGGCGAGTACGAGCCTGGTTCTCCGCACTCGGCCTGTCCGGATAGGAACGGCATACGGGATGGGGCGCCTGGCCTCGTACCATCCCACTGACTTGCGCTTGAGGAAGGTGCTGCGGGATGGCCGAGCCGCAGCAGGCCGGTGTTGTTATCCACGGCCTCCGCAACCAGTTCACCGTCGATGTAAGCGTGAATGGGCTGAGGCGTCCGTCCGGCTCATTCGCTATCGACCTTGCCCGGGTCAGCCGGGCGGCTGGGCAGCGTGGCGGATGAGGAGGGGGTTATGGCGCAAATGTGGTCGTCAGCGCGACGACGCGAGCTTCGCGTGCGGCCAGCATGATCTCCAGAACGTGCCGGGCCCGATCCCCGCTCGTGACAGGGACGGTGCCGGACTCGAGACAGTCGAGGAGATGCTCGACCAGGGAGGCACGTCCTATGTCGACCGTGCGATCGCTCGAGGCGGCGAACGAGGTTCCCTGGGTGTCGAGCAAGACGCGTGACTGACCCGGCCACGGGCGCCGGCCATGAGGGCGTGCCCGGTGGTGAGCGTCGGCACAATGGTCATGCCAGCACGTGGGCGCACCAGTGATCCTCCGATGGCGGCGAGCCGGTATGAATTCGCGCCTCAATCGGATGAGTTGGGCTTCCGTGGAGTCCTTGGCCGAGAGAACGCGTCACTGACTGAGGAGCTGACCGCCGAGCTGGCCGGGATTCTCTCCTGGTCGTTGGACGGGTTGGACCGGCTGACCGGTCAGGGGAAGTTCACTGAGCTGAAGTCGCCACCGACTCCCATCTTGGCGTTGCAGGATTTCGTCTCCCCGGTTGCTGCGTTCGTACGCGACCGCTGCAGCTCGGCATTGGTCACGAGATCCCGATTGCGGACCTTTCGGCGATTGGCGCTTGTGGTGCGAGGACAACGGACACAAGCCGGGGTCGGTCCAGACCTTCGGACGTGATCTGCGAGCAGTGATCCCAACGCTTAAAGTCACCAGACCTCGCGCCGACGACGACAGCCGCGTGCCCATCTCCAAGGGGTCAAGCTGCCTACAGCCCGCAATGGCTCGGGACGCGGGCCAGTGCGGACCAGCACCACTACACCGGCCACTTCCAGCCCGGTCCGCGATGGTCCGCAGTCCAGCCATTGTGGGCTGAGGTGTGCTCCGACTGCGGTGAACCGTGCGACCAGCCCGGTCTGGTCTCGCGTTGCACGGATCGACACCAGCAAGTAAGCCACTGCAAGGAAGAGACCGATATGACCATCAAGATCAGCACCGGTCTCCACGGTCGAGCGGTAGCCGCTGAGCCGTCAACTTCAGGTTGAGAGTCCTGATGGCCCCGAGTGAAAGCCACAAGACTTGCCAAGCCGCACTCGTCAAGGTTCTCGGGCAGAGAAGCAAGATCAACAAACTGAAAGGACCACATCATGACCAAGCCGATCAGCGAGCAGGGCTTGAAGCCCCATTACAGAGTCCGGGTCGTCCTTCCTAACGCGCTGCTCCACCTCGCATCGTGGACCGAGGCCAAGATCGACCAGGACTTGACGACGCGGGTCGCAGGCGCTGGATCGATGACCACCAGTGCCGCGACAGCATGGGCTTGATCAACTGGGAAGCCATCACGGCCATCACGTGGAGGTGGACCGAATGACCACTACGCCGCCCCCAAACTTCGGCGACGTGCCCTGGCCCGAGAGAGACCTAGAGGCACCATACGATCACGAACGAGCTGCAAAGGAATTCCTCGATGCTGCCGGTCGTATCTACTCGCGAGCCAAGGTCGGTGCCATCCCGTTTGACATCAACGTGATCACCGCTGCTCAGGTCAACGCAACCATCGGCGTCGGCGAAGCCATCCTGGCCATCCTTCAGGAACTCCGCTCAGGCTCAAGAGAAGGGAAGAAAGGCTCAAGATCAAAAGATGGGAAGAAAGGTCTAGCCTCCAACCAAGATCAAGATCCTCGAGGAAGTGAAGGGAGAAACCTATGACCGCTCACCGTGGCCAACGCCCGCAATGTGCTGACCCAGTCGATGGCGACCTTCGGCTATCGGAAAGCCTCCCTGATCGCAGGTACGCGACCAGCTTGTGCCCAGGCTGTGCCGTGTACGTCGAGCGCGATCAGGCGGCTGAGGAAGCCCCGGCATGAGGTGGGTGTTTGAGCTGGCCGTGATGATGGATCCTCAGGCCCGTTGGGAGTTGCCGCTCCTGGCGGGCCACTTGTGTGTGTAGTTGGTGTTGATCTTTTGATTTGGTCCGCGGTTAGTCCGCAAAAAGTCCGCAGGACATTGATAAGAGACGGATAACAACCGTCAGTGATGACAGGTGAGAGTCCTAGTCAGAGTGGGTTTAGTGGGTATCTCCCCTAGTCACGAACCGACCGCAGCCGATATCCGGCTTACCGACCGACTCGTCCGCCCATCGCTGATCGACCGAAGTCCCTAACGCTTTTCGGTCACTCAACGGCACTTTTCTCACCAGACAAGCGGTTCATCGCTACGATGCCCGAAGACCGTGCCCGGAGCCGGTGGTGATGCCGCTACTCCGGGCACGCACACGTTCGGGAGTCACCTTGGGGGTCCTTGTGAGCCTGCGCCGATTTTCTCGCTGTCGTGCCGCCACCGGTGGCGGCCTGGCGATCGCGGCATCGCTCATCGTCGTGATCATGATGGCCGGACAGGCATCTGCCGAGACGCCCTCACCTGCCCCGGAACCAACGACGCCGGCTCCCAACGACACGGCGACCGCAAGTACTTCAGCCACGCCGTCCGCCGACAGCACGGCCCATATTGCTGCGGCGGCTGCCGGCTCGCTCAGCCTGTCCATCAAATCGACAGGCGGTCCGGTCGCCGGCCGCTTCTTCCAAGACATCGGTTCCTACGCCTTAACGGGCGCGGCCGCCGACCTGGACGACGGTACAGCGATTGAGATCTACCGACGCACCGCGAGCTCAGACTGGACGCTGCAGGCAAGCACCCAGCTGACTGCTGAGAGCTACTCCGCCACCCTGCCAGTACGCGAGCGAGGCACTTTCACATTCGTCTCCACCACGGGCGGCGCGCCGGGCAGCGGCGACGAGATTGCGAGCAACGAGGTCGTGATCACCGTTGAGGACTCGAAGATCGCCCTCGATCAGCCCGTGGCCAAGATCGACTCGCTGAAGAACCCGACAATAAGCGGCACGATCGTTCCCGCACGGAGTGGCGTCGAGATACAGATCGACGTCAAGCGTTCTGGCACGTACCAAACGGCGGAAAAAACGACGACCGATTCGTCGGGCCGATTCTCAACCTCGCTGAGTTATGGCAAGGGCTCGCTCGCGACTTACCGGATCCGTGGCAGCTACAAGGCCCCGAATCGCGACCGCTGGGAGGTGAGCAGCAGCAAGACCTTCAGCCGGATAGCGGTGATCAATGCAGTCATCACCCAGACAACCTCCGAAGAGGTGGCGAAGACCTACCACGAGGGCTGCCCCGTCGGCCCGTCGAAGCTCCGCACGGTCACGATGAACTTCTACGGCCTGGACAAACAGATGCACAGGGGTCTCCTGATCGTCCGGTCCGACCTCACCACCGAGGTGATCCGCAGCTTCGACACCAGCCTCCAACATCGCTTCCGGATCGCGAAGATGAACAATCCGAATGTCTACGACGGCAACGATCCAGTGCAGATGGAGGCGAACAACACAAGCGCCTTCAACTGCCGCAAGGTGGTGGGCAACCCCTACAAGCAGTCCCCCCACTCGTACGGGACATCGATCGACGTCAATCCGGTGCAGAACCCCTACCGCGACGTGAACGGCAAGTGGTGGCCCGACAACGGCAAGCCGTACATCGACCGCACACCACTGCGGTCAGGCATGCTGAACAAGAACTCGTACTTGACCCAAAAGTTGCGCGCGTACGACTTCTTCTGGGGTGGTCTCTGGTCACCAGGAAAGGATTACCAACACTTCGAATATCGCGGATGACCGACGCCACGATCCGCGCCCGGTTGCTCGGATCCTCTCTGGCGGGTTTAGGCGGCCTTGTCCTCGCCTCCTGCTCGCCTTCGTTGCCGGCGCCTTCGCCCGCCACCACGTCGGCGCCACAAATCTCAGCGACGTCGGCGGCCGTATCGTCACCCAGCGCCCCTGCGACCGGCGAGCCGACGACCACCAATACGCTGCCTCCCCCGCCACCTCCGAGTGGGCCGGCGCCGAAGACGGCCGGAAGCCTGACGGCCACGTCGCTGCCCATCCCGGCGGGATGGGAGACGGCGGTGCTCGAGGGGAGCGACGAGGAAGGCTTTGAGGGCAACGGCACCTGGGTGCACGCGCGTGATCCCCGCTACGCGGCACAAGACGTCATCACCCTCGGTTGTGCCACCGTCACTCGCGACGACTACACCGACCCTGACGCAGCCCTCGAGGGCAACTATCACAATCGATCGGGCGACCGCGGGATCGGCCTGGTACTGGAATTTGACGACGAACTGGCCGCGACTCATTACTTCGAGCTCTACCGTCGACAGGTCCAGTCCTGTACTACAAGAAATGAACCCGTACGAACCAGGATCCTTTCGGGCCTCAGCGGGTTGGTGGACCGCCGTACCTATCCCGACAGCATGTGGACCGAGATCGCTGAACGGAATGGCCGGCGGATCACGATGATCATTCTCAGTGATCCCGGCCATGCCATCAGCAAGGACTCGGCGCAACGAATTTTGGACCAGATCAAGGGCTGAGAAGACCGGCAGCATCTGATGAAGCCCTGCCTCGGCTCCTGATGTACCACCGATTCTTCCCGCAAAGAGTCGTGGGCGATAGCGTGCACTCAGGCATGCGTGTCCGCCGACGACCACCGCCACCTTGCAGAACTATTGACCGCGACCTTCGACGCAGGTCGCGTACCGAGGAAGGTTGACCATGACCCAGACCGCGAGCACCGAGTTCCCTGCTCTGGACAGCGATCCCATCGAGAAGCTCGCCATCGACACCATCCGTACTTTGTGCATCGATGCCGTCCAGGCGGCCAATTCGGGCCATCCAGGTACGCCAATGGCACTTGCACCGGTCATGTACTCAGTCTGGAAAAGACTGCGCTTCGATCCCGACCGTCCCATCTGGAGCGATCGCGATCGATTTGTGCTGTCCGCTGGCCATGCCTCGACCTTGTTGTATTCGACCCTGCACTTGGCAGGCGTCAAGTCGGTCAATCCCCAGTACGAGGTGCTCGGCGAGCTAGCCGTTCCACTGGAGGATCTGAAGAAGTTCCGTCAGCTCGATTCCAAGTGTCCCGGACATCCGGAATACCGCTGGACTGCCGGCATTGAGTGCACCACCGGTCCACTCGGCACCGGAATCGCAACCAGCGTCGGCATGGCGATAGCTGGCCTGTGGCAGGCGGCGACGTTCAACCGACCCGGCTATGACTTGTTCAGCTACAACGTCTACGCGATTGCTGGTGACGGCTGCATGATGGAAGGCATCGCGTCGGAGGCAGCCTCGCTGGCCGGACATCAGAAGCTCTCCAATCTGTGCTGGCTCTACGACAGCAACAAGATCACCATCGAGGGCAGCACCGATCTGGCCTTCACCGAAGATGTCGCGATGCGGTTCGAGGGCTACGGCTGGGCCGTGCAGCACGTCGACGACGCCAATGATCTTGACGCGCTAGCGCGAGCGCTCGATGCGTTCGAGGCTGAGCAAGATCGGCCGACCCTGATCGTCGTCAAGAGCATCATCGGCTACGGCGCACCCACCAAGCAGGGCAGCCACTCCGCACACGGTGAGCCCTTGGGCGTGGAGGAAGTCCGTGGCGCGAAGCGGAACTACGGCTGGCCAGAGGACGAAAGCTTCCTCGTTCCGGAGAAGGTACGCAGCCACTTCGCCGATCTCGGCAAGCGGGGTGCCGAGCTGCGGGCGACGTGGGATGAGCTGTTTGCCAAGTACGGCGAGGAGTTTCCCGAGCTTGCCGACCAGCTCGACAAGATGCAGACACGCCAGCTGCCGGAGGGCTGGGATGCCGACCTGCCCGAGTATCCAGCGGACGCCAAGGGTGCCGCGGGCCGGGACAGCAGTCAGAAAGTGCTGAATATCATCGCCGAGCGCGTGCCCTGGCTGATCGGCGGCTCCTCCGATCTTGCGCCGTCCAACAAGTCGCGGATGACCTTCGAGGGAGCGGGAGATTTCCAGCCGGACAACCGCGCGGGCCGCAACCTGCACTTCGGGATCCGGGAGCATGCTGCGGGTGCGATCAGCAACGGCTTGGCGCTGAGCAAGATCAGGCCCTACCAGGCCGGCTTCTTGATCTTCTCCGACTTCCAGCGCGGCGCCCTGCGGCTCTCGGCGCTGATGGAACTACCGGTCATCCATATCTTCACCCACGACTCGATCGGGGTCGGCGAGGATGGTCCGACGCACCAGCCGGTCGAGCAGTTGGCGTCGCTGCGCGCCATGCCGGGCATGATCGACATGCGCCCGGCCGACGCCAATGAGGTCGTAGCAGCGTGGCGGGTGATCATGCCGCTGCGGCACGACCCGGTGGCGATGCTCTTGTCCCGGCAGGCGCTACCTACCTTGGACCGCAGCAAGTACGCCTCGGCGAGCGGCGTAGCCAACGGCGCGTACGTGCTGGCCGGCGATCCGGACGAGATGCCGGAGGTGATCTTGATAGCCAGTGGCAGTGAGGTCTCGCTGGCAGTCTCCGCGTACGAGCAGCTGGTGGCTGAGGGGATCAAGGCACGGGTGGTCAGCATGCCGTCGTGGGAGCTGTTCGATCGGCAGAGCGAGGAGTATCGCGACAGCGTGCTGCCCCCTGATGTGAATGCGCGCGTGGTGATCGAGCAAGCCTCCTCGTTCGGGTGGCATCGCTGGGCCGGCCACAACGGCGCAATCATCGCCATGAGCACCTTCGGTGCTTCGGCGCCGCTCAAGGCGCTGCAATCCAAGTTCGGCTTTACGCCCGAGGCGGTGGTAGCGGCAGCAAAGCATCAGATGGGCCGCTGATCATCTCGCACGACCTCAAAGACCAGCGCACCTCCTGCGTAGTCAGCGGATGTCAGGCGGGCGAGCACTTCCTGGCCGAGGCGTAGCCGATCTCCCATCAGTTGGGCTTCGATGGCCGGTTCGGTGATCATCAGTCTGCCGCGGTTCTTATCGCGGTCGACATCGATCACGGTGCCCATGAATGTCTGGCCCACCCGATCGGCAAGCAAATAGACCTCGAGCAGATCGATGATTGCTTTCTCGTACTTCTTGGCTCGCCGTTCAGCCGCCATCATCTGTTCGGGCAGGGCGTCAAGATCGCGCAAGACCCACTCCGGAACTGGCTGGTCGGAACACAGAGCGACGCAGATCTCACCGGAGTAGCGATCAACGAGCCGACGCAAGGGCGCCGTGGTATGGGCATATTCGCTGGCAAGTGCTGCGTGGTCGGCGTTTTCGGGAATGCCGCCGCTGAAGCTTCGATAGCCGGCGCCCCTGAACAGCCTGGTGGCGGCATTGAGCATTGCCGCCTGGTCGGGCCGACTCGGGCTGAGAGTACGCACAAAGTCGGGATAGTCCATCTCCGGCGGCCATACGATCCGCAGTGCCTTGGCGATCTGACGGAGCCGGCTCAATGAGTAGGCATCCGCTGGCGGCATGGTCCGCAGAATGCCAACCTGGCCGTACAGCATGATGTGTGCGGCCGCCATGCCGGCGAGCAGCGAGATCTGCGCGTTCCACCCTTCGATTGGCTCGGGGGCACGAAACCCGAGAGTCCAGCCATCTCCCTTGGGCCGGATCTCCTGCTGCGGGATCTTCAGGCTCACTCCGCCGCGATCATGTTCCCGGATCTCACGCCACTGACCGACCAGCTTCAACAGCATGAGAGTCTCGCGGGGCCTACCGCTGTCGATCTCTGCCTGGGCTTCTCGATAGCTCAGCTGCGCCCGACTGCGCACCTTGGCCCGCGCCACCTCTGCCGACATCGTCTGACCGCGATGGTTCAGCGTGATCGTCCACAGCAGTGCGGGTCGGATCTCATTCGGCAACAGGCTGGCCGCACCCTCACTGAGCACCTGCGGATGCAGCGGAGTGCGACAATCCGGCGCATAGAGCGTGGTTCCACGCCGATGCGCCTCCCGATCGATCGGATCGCCTGATCGAACGAAGGCTGCGACATCGGCGATCGCGTAGGAGACGACGAAGTCACCACTTGGCCCGCGAGCGATGTGTAACGCTTGATCAAGATCACGAGAACCGGCCGGATCGATGGTGATCAACTCCAGATCGGTGCGATCAAGATCAGGAAGCTGTGGTTCGGCGGCGGCCCTCTCGGCGGCAATCTGGACATCGACGGGAAAGGCGTTTGGCACCTCCGCAGCTTCCCGGATAGCCGCTAGACCCTTGGCCAACTCCTCAGGTACGGCCGGCGGCAGTCCGACCTGGCGGGCAGGCATGACCGCAGCTTAACTGTGCTCAATTGCCTCGCTCGCCAGGCTCGCGCTGTCTAATGGCTCGCTCCGCTCGCTGCGATTTTCGCCGGAATCCGCCGTCTTCGTCGCATCCGACGAAACGACCATGTCGCAGAATCAGCAGGTTTTCGAGGCGTTTCGTCGGCTTCTCCTGCAGATCGGCGGCGCGAACATCGCGGGCGCGGATCGCGCTGAAGGGGCACTCAGCCGGGCCGGTCGACCGGGTACTGCCGCGGCGACCGGATCCCCATCCAATGCGCGGTTCACCAGGGTGTCGGCTGCCTTGTTGTCTTCCCGCGGCACCCACGTCCAAGTCACCGAAGCCGGCCGCAGCCGCGCCGCCTCCAGCGCCAGCGGCTTCATGTCGGGATGCTTGATCTTCCACCGGCCAGCCATCTGCTCGATCACCAACTTGGAGTCCATCCGCACCTCGAGTGCGGCCCTGGGATCTAGTTCGCGCGCCATTTCAAGTCCGGCAATCAGGCCGCGGTACTCGGCAACATTGTTGGTCGCCCGCCCGATGGGCAGACCTTCGGCCGCCAGGACTTTCGAGGTCTGTGCGTCGCGGACCAGGGCACCGTACGCCGCTGGTCCGGGGTTGCCGCGAGATCCGCCGTCCGCCTCGACGATCAGCAGACGACCCGACGTCAGTGCAGGAGCTCCTGCAGGCTCATCGAAGAAGCCCGGCCCGGCTTGAGTGTTGGTCGGTCGTCGTGCTGCCATCACAATCCCGACTGGGGGGTGCGGATCAGGATGCGGCCGCACTCCTCACAGCGCAGCACCTCGTCCTCCGGTGCGGCGGAAAACGCCCGCAAGTCGGCTGCGTTGATCTCCAGCTGGCAGCCGGTGCAGCGCCGCTGCCGCAGCTCGGCGGCGCCGACTCCGCCGTGGCTGGTGCCGATCCTGCCGTAGAGGGTGAGCAGATCCGGCGGTATCAGCGGCGCAAGACCGGCTCGCTCTGCGCGTAATCCACCCATCTCGTCATCGAGAGCCGCGAGCTGCCGGTCGCGCTCGGCAATGGTCTCCACGAGGTCATTGTCGACCTGCGCCACTCGACCGCGCAGCGTCTCCCGGTCAGTGACGGCGGCCTCCAATTGCTCCATCACATCGAGCTCGGCGTCTTCGAGATCGCTGATCCGTTTCTTGAGATGGCTGACCTCTTCGACCATCGAGGACAGCGCTTTCGGGTCGGCCACGGTGCCGTTGGCAATCCGCACCTGATTTCGGCTGAGCCGCTCGCGCACCGGGTCCAGGTCGGTTTCAGCCTTGGCCTGCTCTAGCTCGAGATCGGAGATCGTGGTCTCGGCGGCGATCAAATCCGAGGCCAGCGCCGAACGCCGGGTTTGCAATTTGGCAATCACACCATGCTCGGGCAGCGTCTTGCGCCGATGGCCGAGTTGGGCGAGTGTCGTGTCGACGGTCTGCAAATCCAGCAGGCGCAACTGCGCACCTTTGTCGGCCCTAATCGCCCTCATCCTCCTCGAAAAAAACCGAGCGTTGCTACGCCCGCGGGCACCACCTTAGGTGATCGCCCATTCGCCGATCAGGGCCGGTTGACCAGCACCACCGCCTCGCTCGGAGCCACATCCCGGATCTCCAGGTATGCGGCGCCCGACGCCGCACGGCGTACCGGTAGCCGGCTGCCGACCGGGTGATTGGCACCCGCTACCCCGGCTGCCTCCGCACTGTTCATGATCACGGTGAACGCCGAGCTTGGTGGGTTGAGCTGCGCGTCAACCAGCACATCGGCCCCGCGAGAAGCCGATCCATTCGGGTTGACGACACAGAGCGCCTCCTCGTCGACGAGGATGCGGGACCAGCCGCACAACTCGCCGGAGCGCGCTGGGCCGAAGTTCTCGCCGAAGATCGACACCAGCCGCAGATACTGACGACCCGAGCGCAGTACCGGGAAGTCGCCGCGGGCGGCCGTGAGAGCAGCGATGCGACGGTACAAGGGGGTGGTCAGCGTCGAAGCAGTGAGCGCCCGCGGTGCCAAACGGTCCGAACCCCGGCAGCTGATGATCAAGGCCGTTGGCGGCGCCCAGGCCTGGAACTCCGGCCCGACCTGGTGCCCGCGGGAAGCGAGGCCCAAACATCGCCTCGCGCAGATAACGATCATGGCCACCCCAACCCGGCAGCCAGCGCCGCTCCGCCTCTTCTGGACCGGCAAAGCCCTGTTCGGTTCCGTAGTAGAGGCACGGGATCCCGAGGGTCAACAACTGGACGGCCGTAGCGGCGTTCGCCTCATGATCATTTGTGGCACCAGCCGCAAAGCGCAGCTTCTCCCCGTAGACATGATCATGATCGTCGAGGACCGACATCAGCTTGTCACCGAGATTTCGGTGGGAGCCCAGCGGTGCCGAGCCCACGTCGAAGCTGCTGAAGTAGCGGGCCGGGTCGGAACGCCCTCGGGAGAGATCACGAAGCGCCAGCCGACCGGCACTGATGTCTAGCGCTGCATTCAGGTTCCGGCCGACCGCATTGAGATAGCGGTTGGCGAAGTCATCGTCGGGGACTTCGGCCACCAGGAAGAAATCTCGCTTGCCGAGATTGGTGGCGAATTCCTTGATCGCCCCACAGAAATTCCGCGCTTGCTCATAGCTCACATGCTTGACCGTGTCGATCCGGAAGCCGTCGCAATCGGTGAGTGCGATCCAGTACATGTACGCGCGGGCGAGCAGACTCAAGGTTCCTGGGGCGCCGAGCGCGAAGTCGCGCAAATCTTCGAAATCGGTGCGGCGGAACTCCGCATCATCGACGTCGGGGAACTTGCTCGCGTCGAGGCTTCCCGTGCCAGCGCGGGTGTAACGGTCTGGATCGGAGAATTCGCCCGGCCACGCGCCGTCCTCCCGGCCGACGATCGCTGGTATGGGCTGGCCCTCATCCCCACGCCAGTCTCCAAACGCGTATTGGCCGCTGGTGTACGCCGGCTTGAGCTCCCCGCCCGGGTAGAGCCAGTTCGCGCCGGAGTGGTTGAAGATCACATCGAGCAACACCCGCAGCCCTCGCTGGTGTGCCTGGGCGACGAGCTCAACCAGGTCCTCGCGAGTGCCGAATCGTGGATCGACGTCGAGGAAGTCCTGAACCCCGTACCCGTGGTAGGTGTCCAGATGCCCGCGCTGCCGAAAGACTGGACTCAGCCATACCGTCGTTACGCCCAGGCCCTGGAGGTAGTCGAGCTTGCTGGCCACCCCGGACAGGGTTCCGCCCTGGTAGCGATCGCTTCCGGACGACGCCCAGCTGTCCCAACGCCAGGGCTCTCCGTTGGCCTGATCGGGACGGGCGTCCGCCAGCCGCGTCCGATCGAGTAGCGGCCTGGTGCTCTCGGCACCGTCGCTGAACCGGTCGACGAGCAGGAAGTAGACGACTTCGTCCTGCCAGGAGTCAGGTGAGGGGTGGTAGTGCAGTCTGCGCGGCAGGTCAACGCTCGCGAGCTCATCTGGGCGGGGCGCTGCCAGTGTGTCTTCAACGAAGCCCATCGAGTTTCCTTTCGCCGACTTCAGAGTGTCGTGCATTCGAAGTCCCTTGACAGTAGGCGTCGTTCAGGTGGATGCCTGTCGTCGCAAGGCGACGCGCGGCGTCGACACGCAAGGCCGAGGAGGAGTCCCATAGCGGTGTTCTATGGGCGACGACGAGAACGCAGCGGGGCGCCGCCTGGGCGGCGCATACGTCAAGCGACTTCGGATGCTCGGCACTACGTTCCCAATTGCGGAGTCGGCCGGCCAGCCGTCAGATACCTGCTGAGATCACCGAATTGCCCTCATTCGCGCCGTCTAGGGCTGGACATTCCACCGATCGAGGGCGGCCTCGCCTCGATCCTCCCCCAACACCGAGACGGTGCTCGTATCCAGCGGAAAGTGCACGCCCAGGTGCAGGTCGAGCCCTAGCCAACGCATCGTCAGTGCTCGCAGCGCGTGGCCGTGCCCGAAGCAGATGGCCCGCTCGACTCCTGAGCCACGTACCCGTGCAATCACCCGATCGAGCCGGACGCCAACCTGGGCAGCCGATTCTCCTCCGGGCACATTGCCGCTCCAGATCGTCCACCCCGGGTCCGTCTGCCAGATCTCCACGCTGGTCCTGCCCTCGTAGTTTCCGTAGAACCACTCGGCGAGGTCGGGATCGACCTGCGGCTCGTACTCGCCGACAAACCCAGCAAGCTCGGCAGTCATGCGAGCCCTGCCGCGCGGACTGCTGAGAATCAGCCGGAAATCTTGCGGCGCCAAACGGCCATGAAGCGCCCGCGCCTGCTGCTCGCCATGCTCGGTAAGCGGCAAGTCGGTGATTGAGGTGTGCTGGCCAGACAGACTCCATTCAGTCTCGCCATGCCGGACCAGAAACAGACTCGTGGGCATGCGGCTCACGGTATCGGTCAGCGTCGGGAGAGCATAGGAACACGAGCACAGCAGACGCTGGAAGAATGGCGCACATGAGCGATCGTCGGCCCGGTTTGCCGAACCGCCAGATTCCGTTTTCCGAGGCCTTCAAGGCCTTCATCGTCCAAGGCTGGGCATCCGAGGAGAAAGACCTTCCCAATCGCCTTCCGGCGGCTGTTCCCGCCCGTGCTCGTCGTCAGCTGGCTCAGTGGGCGGTTCCCTGGTGAGCGGCTGGTCATTCCCGCGGGCGGACTCAAGGTACGCGCCAATGACACCGACTACCGCTTCCGCCCGCACTCGGCCTTCGCTCACCTCACCGGTCTCGGCACCGACCGCGAGCCTGACGCCGTACTGGTGCTGGAGCCGACCGACGCAGGCCATGACGCCGCGCTCTACTTCAAGCCGCGAGCCCCTCGAGATTCTGAAGAGTTCTACGCCGACAGCCGCTTTGGCGAGCTGTGGGTGGGGCGCCGAGCATCGCTCGAGGAGATGAGTGCGCTCTGCGGCATCCCCTGCGCCTCGATCTCCGACCTGGGAGATCAGCTGCGGAAGAATGCCGACACTATGCCGCTCCGGGTGCTCCCAACCGACCTCGATACCGAAATCCGACAACTGATCTCAGAGATCCGCGGTACCACGGACGATGATCAACAGCGAGCGGCAACGGCGGAATCAGATCGCGAACTCGCCATGGTGCTCAGTGAGCTCCGGTTGATCAAGGACGAGTACGAGATCAATGAAATGCGGGAAGCCTGCCGGCAAACGGCAATGGCATTCGAGGCAGTCGCCGCAAGCATCCCAGACGCGGTTCGGCGGGGACGAGGCGAACGCTGGATCGAAGGCATCATCGGCTTGCATGCTCGGCATCTCGGCAACGCCGTCGGCTATGACACCATCGCAGCTGCTGGTGATCACGCTTGTACGTTGCACTGGATCCGCAACGATGGTGATCTTCGTGAGGGCGAGCTGCTGCTGCTGGACGCCGGCATCGAGCTCGATTCTCTCTATACGGCCGACATCACGCGTACGGTGCCGATCAACGGCACCTTCAGCGACGAGCAGCGGATGGTCTATGACGCTGTCTACGAAGCGCAGCAGGCGGGCATTGCCGCCGCGCGGCCAGGTGCCCGCTTCGCTGAGGTCCACCGGGCGGCAATAGCAGTGATCGCTCAGCATCTTGGCGACTGGGGGCTGCTGCCGGTCAGCGTCGCGGAGGCCCTCGGCGAGCACGGCGGCCAGTATCGGCGCTGGATGGTGCACGGCACCTCACATCACCTTGGCATCGACGTCCACGACTGCGCGCAGGCCCGGGTGGAAAACTACCGCGAAGGGGTGTTGCAACCAGGCATGATCATCACCGTCGAGCCGGGGCTGTATTTCAAGCCGGACGACGAGTTGATTCCGCCAGCGCTGCGCGGTATCGGAGTGCGGATAGAAGACGACATCTTGATTACTTCGACAGGCAATGAGAATCTGACCGCGGCGCTTCCCCGACGTAGCGCCGATGTCGAGGCCTGGATGTCAAGCATCTGGACGACGCCGGAGTCTGTCATCGAATAGCCCCATCGAATAGCACCGAGGAGGTTGGCAATGACGACAGCATCACATCGTCGCGACCTGCAACCCATCTCCTCGCTGAACCGGCGCTCAGAAACCGACGGGATAGCGCCGTCACCATCGACACCGAGCTCGATCATTGCGTGGGCCTGGTACGTCGACGGCGTACGCAAGCCGGCCGAAAACCTCAGCGTGGCGGCACATCTCGCCAACGCCGGAGAAGGCTTCGTCTGGCTGGGTCTCAAAGACCCCCAGGATGGGGATCTGATGGCGCTGGCATCGGAGTTTGATCTGCACCCGTTAGCCGTCGAAGATGCGGTGCACGGCCATACGCGCTCCAAGTTGGAGATGTTCGGCGATGACCTCTTCATGGTCATTTCCACCGTCTCCTACGTGGAGCACGAGGAACTGACCGATACGTCGGAGGTCGTGGCAACTGGTCAGGTGATGATCTTCCTCGGTGATCATTTCGTGATCACCGTGCGGCGCGGCGAGCATGCCCAGTTGAGTGCGCTGCGCCGCACCATGGAAGCCGATCCGGCGCGGTTGGCACGCGGGCCCTCCGAGGTGTTGTACGCGATCGCCGACAAGATCATTGACGACTACCTCGAGGTCGTTGCGGAGTTTGAGAAGGATGTCGACGAGATCGAGAGCCGGGTCTTCGCACGCGGCGGCCAGCGGGAAGTCGAGCGGGTGTATCAGCTCAAGCGGGAGTTGATCGAATTCAAGCGCTGCGTCATGCCGCTCGGTGCGCCGCTGCTGCGGCTCGCCACGCGTGAGCTCCCGGTCATTCCACCCGAGGCCAAGGCGTACTTTCGTGAGCTGGCTGATCACCACACAGAGGCTCGGGAAGCCGTGGCGTCATTCGACGAGGTGCTTTCCTCGATCTTGCAGGCCGGCCTGGCCCGAGCGTCGGTGGCCGACAACGAAGACATGCGCAAGATCTCGGCGTGGGTGGCGATCGTTGCCGTGCCGACGATGGTGGCCGGTATCTACGGCATGAACTTTGACAACATGCCCGAGCTGCGTTGGCATTACGGCTACTTCGCGCTGCTCGGGGTGATGTTGTTGATCATGATCACGCTCTACTTTGGCTTCAAACGCAACCATTGGTTGTAGGGTTCGCGCGGGTCGCCGCGTCCGACTGTCCCGTAGCGAAACGAGCGGATGACTACTCGAACGCCGCTGCGCGGGCGCCAGGCATGCCTTGCAACATTTCCCGGGCCTGAGCAGCGACCTTGTGCTCGCAGAGCACCTCATACTTTGTGGCGATCGTCTGGGTCACCGACGTGAAGTCCCGCCGCCCGCGGCTCATCGCGTATGCCGCGGCATTGAATCCAATCCCCAGGGCGATGCCAATCGCCAGTGAGACCAGCAACAACAGCAAGACGCTCGCGGGTCGAGTGAAGATCAACATCACTAACCCGACGAGAAGCCCGGTAGAGATGCCGGACTGCAAGCCCTGAGTAATCACCGTGCCCCAATTGCGTCGGCCGAGAACCCGCTCGACTGACTTGAGATCGGTGCCCACGATCGCCAGGTTCTGCACTTCAAACTTGGAGTCCGCCAGGAAGTCGACCGCTTTCTGGGCGTCCTCGTAGCTGCTGTAGATCCCGACAGACTGGGGGAACTGCAGCTCGAAGAGCGAGCCGAACTGCCGCGGCGGAATAGCCATGGTGTCCTCCTGAAGGTTCGCCCTCCCAATTTACTCGTTGATCTCCTGGCACCGGCTTGAGGAACGCACGTGCACGTCCGTTCCTGTCACGATGCACAGGTTGCAACATGTGTATCGCAGCAGGAGCGCACGTGCACGTGCGTTGCTGTCATGACGCGCAGGCCAGCACAGTAGGTATCGCTGTGTGACGCGAGCAGCTTCCAGTGCGTTGTCAGGTCTCGTGCCTGCTGAATACGCAGAATTCGTTACCCTCCGGGTCAGCCAGCACATCCCAGCCAATTTCGTCATCACGGCCTCGGAGCAGCGTGGCACCGGCTGCGAGGAATGTTGCGGTCTCACCCCAGACATCCCAGTGAATCCGATTCTTCACCGTCTTGGGCTCAGGAACCGATGTAAAGACCATCGGCCAGGGCATGCCGGAGACCCCGTCGATCCAGGAGAAGCCCTGATCTTGATCATGACAGACATCCGCGGCGTAGCGTTCGGCCCACCACGACGCAATAGTGACCGGATCGGCGGCGTCGACGACCACCTCGTAGATTCGGTAATGAGGCAGCGCATCGGGCTCGCGTACGAAGGCGCACAGCTCCCCACCCTCGGGGTCGGCCAGCACCGTCCACGGTCGGGCATCGTCGATGATGACCGCGCCAAGCTTGGTGAGGTCATAGACTGCCGCGACGTGCACGTCGAGGTGTACGCGCTGTTTCACGCTCCGCGGCTCGGGCACCTTGTTCACCCACAGCGTGTGCTCGGGCACCTCGTCCACCAGCCGGAAACCGCTACCCGCCAGCTCCGCGTGAAGTCCGAGCGCCGCAGCCCAGAACCTCGCTTGGACCTCCGGATCGGTGGCATCGATGCAGAGATCCTTAAAGCTGATCATCTCGGCTGCTGCCATGTTTCGACACTAGCTGACCTGATCTTGCGATGTGACTGGCCGACAGACTGTGATAATCGAAGCGTGGCAGCGAGTGCACCCTCGGTTTTCATCTCACGCATCCGGGGCCTGCCAGTCCTCGACAGCGCCGGGGATCAGGTAGGGAAGGAGCGCGACGTCGTCGTGCAACGACGGGCTGCCGGGCGACCACCACGAATCAAGGGCTTGGTCGTCGAGCTGTTCGCACGTCACCGAATCTTCATTCCTATGGCCCGGGTACGCAGCGTCGACGGCTTTCAGGTTGTCATCAGCGGCGTCGTCAACACCCGTCGCTTCGAGCGCCGCGAGTCGGAGATGCTGGTGATCGACGACCTCTTCGACCTGAATGTGGAGCGTACCGACCACCCAGGGTCCTCAGTCATCTTCGACGTAGCAATGCGGCCCGTACGCTCCTATGACTGGGAGTTGTCGCAGGTGGCGCTGCGGGAGGCGGGAAGCCGTCGGCGATTTGGGCGGCGCGGCCACGTCACCATCGTTGACTGGTCCGCGATCAAGATCTTGGCGTTCGACCGCGGCCAGGGCACCGACCAGCTGCTGGCCGCGATGGAGGACATGAAGGCTGCCGACATCGCCCGGGAACTTCACGAGATGTCCCGCGAGCGTCGAGCCGAAGTGGCCTCTGCGCTTGATGATCACAAACTGGCAGACGCTTTGGAGGAGTTGCCTGAAGACGAGCAGGTGCAGTTGATCTCTGAGCTCGATACCGAGCGCGCCGCAGACATCTTGGAGGAGATGGATCCTGACGACGCCGCCGACTTGATCGCCGAGCTGGCCCCAGAGATGGCTGAGGTGCTGTTGGCACGCATGGAGCCGGAGGACGCCAAAGACGTACGGCGACTGCTCCGCTATGCCGAGTCCACGGCCGGCGGCATGATGACCCCGGAGCCGGTGATCTTGCCGCCCGATGCAACTGTCGCCGACGCGCTCGCTCTGATCAGGGATGCGGAGCTGACACCCGCCCTGGCCTGCATGGTCTACGTCTGCCGCTCACCACTGGACACTCCAACCGGACGTTTCGTCGGCGCGGTGCATTTCCAGCGGCTGCTTCGCGAGCCCCCCTCGACACTCGTCTCCGCCTTGATCGACACCGAGCTGGAGACCCTCACCGACCAGGCGAACGTGCATGAAGTCAGCCGATACTTCGCGACGTACAACCTCGTGAACGCTCCGGTGGTCGATGCTGATCATCGTTTGATCGGCGCGATCACCGTCGATGACGTCCTTGATCACATGTTGCCCGATGACTGGCGTGGCACCGAGCTCGATGGGGTGTCGACGAAGCCGGACGCTGGAGTGATCAACCATGGCTAGAGCCGCGCGGGACGCGGAGCGACTGAACACACCGGGTCGCCGCCGGCGATCAAGCATCCCTTCCATCAGAGTCGATCGGGAGGCCTTTGGCAAGTTCGCTGAGGGCTTTGCCCGATTCATGGGAACAGCACGGTTCCTGTTCGGGATGACAGTCGTCATCGTGTTCTGGATCCTGTGGAATCTGCCGTACGGTCCACCGCGCCCTCGCTTCGATCAATACCCCTTCATTTTCTTGACCTTGATCTTGTCCTTGCAGGCCTCCTACGCCGCACCACTGATCTTGCTCGCCCAGAATCGGCAGGAGGCCCGTGACCGGGTTATCGCAGAACGGGACCGCGCGCAGGCGGCACAGAGCCGCGCGGACATGGACTTTCTGGCACGAGAGATTGCGAGCGTGCGGATGTCGGTCGGTGAGTTGGCCACCCGTGACTACTTGCGCTCCGAGCTCAGGAACGAGCTACGTGCCATTCTCGCCGAGCTGGACAGCGAAGAGGTCGCCTAGTTTTTGGAGCTGCTCGGCTCCACCTAGGCTGGGTAGGTGCCCGACCACCAGCCCAGCCCCGCCTCGGCAATGACGAACGCTGAACATCCCTTGCTACCGCAGATCCGTCAGGCGCTGCATCGTGTTGAGGACCCAGAAATTCGACGGCCGATCACGGACCTCGGCATGGTCGACGACATCGCAGTGGACGCCGAGGGCCGCTCCCGCGTACGAGTCCTGCTCACTGTTGCCGGGTGCCCGCTACGAGACACGCTGCGCCGCGACGTAACCGCCGCGGTCGGTGCGGTGCCCGGAGTGACGGCGGTGGAGGTCGACCTGGGCGTGATGTCCGACGAGCAGCGCGCGGGGTTGCGAGATGTGCTCAAAGGTGGACAGGCGGACCGAGAGATTCCGTTCGCGAGGGCAGATTCCCTTACTGAGGTCATCGCCGTGGCCTCCGGCAAGGGCGGCGTCGGAAAGTCATCGGTTACGGTGAATCTTGCGAGAGCGCTCGCGGCCGCCGGGCGCAAAGTCGGCGTCCTTGATGCAGATATTTATGGTCACTCCGTGCCCGCCATGCTCGGCATCGCCGACTCGCGGCCCACCGCTGTCGAGGACATGATCATGCCGGTCCCGGCTCGCGGCCTCAAGGTGATCTCGATCGGCATGCTCAAGCCGCGCCGCGACCAGGTTGTTGCGTGGCGTGGTCCAATTCTGGATCGGGCCCTCACCCAGATGCTGGCTGACGTCTATTGGGGCGACCTGGACTACCTCCTCATTGATCTGCCACCAGGCACTGGCGATGTAGCCATCTCGCTCGGCCAGAAGTTGCCCAACGCTGAAGTACTGGTCGTCACGACACCGCAGGCCGCTGCCTCGGAGGTGGCTGAGCGCGCCGGCACGATGGCCTCAATGATGAATCAACACGTCCTTGGTGTCGTCGAGAACATGTCCTACCTGGCCGTCACCTGCCCGCACTGCGGCCAGGAACATAGCTACGACGTCTTCGGTACTGGTGGCGGCGACGACGTCGCGCAAACGCTGAGTACCCGGCTTGGTTACGCGGTGCCGCTGCTCGCCCAGATACCACTCGACCCGCAGCTGCGTGCTGCCGGTGACGCTGGCGTGCCGCTGGTCGAGACCGGCCCGGACCAGCCAGCCGGCCGTGCCCTTGGCGAATTGGCTGAAACCCTCGCCAAACGCGGCCGTGGACTACTCGGCAAGCAACTCAGTGTCACACCCGCCAGTCGTTAGGTCGCGAGCGTCGGGAATCGCGCGCCCGCCGTGCTGAGGAGGAGTGAGCGGAGATGCTTTTCCTCTGCGAACGACGACGAAGTAGGCGGATTCACGCGCGCGATGCGCGAGCGACCAAGACCAAATCAGGTCGCTTCAAGATCAAAAGGCGTCAGGGTTCGGGACCGGCTGCTGGCCCCATCAATAACGTCCTGCGGACCACCAGGACTGTGATCTTTGTTGGAATTGATCGCTTCGGCGACCTCTCCCGAGGAGCTGTTGATCGTTTTGCCGACGTCGGCCACCTGAGACTTCACATCAGCGATGATCGGTTCGACGTCGTCGAGCAAGTGTTTCTGCACGAAGGCCTTGGGGTTCAGGTCGCGAAAATCGACGTTCTCGAACTCCGGGCCCAGTTCCTTGCTCAGCTGCTGCTGGGCGTTGCCGGCCACTGCCCTCAGGTATCGCAACAGCCGAGCTGCCTTGCGGGCAAGATCGGGCAAGCGTTCCGGCCCGAACAAGATGATCGCGATAACCAGCAGCAGCACGAACTCGGGCGCGTTGATGTCCAGGAGTAGCGGAGTCATGCTCAGCCCTCCCTGCCACCCAGGGTGATGCGGGCCTGACTACGCGTCGAGCCGCGAGCGTAATCCAGCACCACCACGTCGCCCGGTCGTCGGGTACGGATATCGACAATCAGCTCTTGCATGGTGTCGACATGATGGCCATCGACACTGGTGATCAAGTCCTTGACGCGCAAACCAGCCTTACTGGCCGGGCCTCCCGGGTCGACAGCACTCAACTCGACACCCACGGCACCATCTTGCACGCTGGCGCCGATCACCGGATAGGTCGCCTTGCCGTTCTTGATCAACAGGTTGGCAATGGTTGCGACCTGGTTGATCGGGATCGCGAAGCCAAGTCCGATGTTGGGGCTGGCTCCGAAGGTCAAGATCGCCGAGTTCACCCCGATCACTCGGGCGCCCGCATCGACGAGCGGACCGCCCGAACTACCAGGATTGATCGGAGCATCGGTTTGAATGGCATTGATGTACGCGGTGGGCGCGTCCGCGTCGCTGCTTTCGCTTACCACCACCGGACGATTCCGTGCGGAGACGATGCCCTCTGTGACCGTGCCTGCCAGACCGAGGGGGGAGCCTACCGCGATCACTGGCTCGCCAACCTGAACCTGGTCTGAATCACCGAGGTCGATGGGCTGCACCGAGGCCGCCCCACTCGCCTTGATCACCGCGATGTCGTAGGAAGGGCTCCGACCGACCAGCACGGCGTTGACTCGGCGGCCATCGGAATAGACGACTCGGATCCTCGACCCGTCGGCCGCACCGGCAACCACGTGATTGTTGGTCACGATGCGGCCCTCCCGATCGATCAGGAAGCCGGATCCGGTGCCACGCCCGACCTCGATCATCACTGTCGCCGGCAGCACCCGCTTGGCAATCTCAACAGTGTTGGCACTCGTTGGCGGTGGTGGCACCGGCCCACGGGTTACGCCTGGCAGGGTTGGTGCCGAAGGATTGGCTGTAGTAGCAGCGGAGGGGACGGCCTGGCGAGCGAGAGCAGAACCTCCAAAACCGGCAGCCGCGCCGATCACGAGTGCCGTAGCAGCAGCTACCGCGATCACTGACCCCGAACGTGGACGGCGACCCGTACGCCCCGAGGGCAGGATCGCCGTCGTCGCCGAAAAGGGGGCGCTGCCAGGTGGGCCCGCTGCTCGCACCGGCTCGCCGCTTGGCGGCGGCCATCTCACTGAGCCAAAGGTTGGAATGGGATCGTAGAAGGCCTCGGAGCTCAAGGCTGTTCGCGGTGGCTCGCTAAAGGGACCTAAGTAGCGAGAGTCCGAGGGTTCGCCTGCAGCTTCACCCGTGGGACGGTTCTCATCCACCACGACTTAACCCTTCACATCGGAGAGAATCCTCGCCCATCCAGTCTTGATGCGGCCAAGCGTAGTCGGCATTGCCCCCTCGTCATGAGGCAGTGACCCGACGACGTCGGCGATCGCTCCTTCAGTGCCGTCTGTGACGACCGTGAAAACAAGATCACCAGACTGCCATGTCGCGACATCGGAGGCGCCCTGCCGTACGTGGGCCGCCATAGAAGCGTCCCACTGTGAACCTTGCGGCGCGATGGTCAGTTGACCGCGCTGTTCGAACACGCTGACGGTGGTCAGGCCGTCGCTATAGATCAGATGCAGGGCGTCGGGGTTGTCGGCTCGGTCGCTGCGCAGCTTGACCAGCGAGAGGCCGGCCAGCTTGCGGGGAGACGACCATCCTGAGGCACCGAGTTCTGCAGCCGATGAGATGGTGAGCGAGGTATTGGTTCGTGGCACCGCCAATCGAGGCGGCAGATGCGCCAGGATGCTGTCTCGGCGACTGACGGTGACGGAGGAAAATCCGAACGACAGGTCGACTGATCCATTCTCGTCGTAGGTCTCCTGCCAGAGCACAATGCCCGTTGCATCGTCGACCCACCAGCGGGCTGCTGCAGGATAGCTGCCGTCACGGGTCGCGGTCACCAGAGTCGCGTTGCGACCCGCCACACTCGCACCACTCGTGCCGCTGAGCTGGTAGTTGCGTTCAAGTAGACCGAGCAGCTCCTCGTCGACGACTCTGCGAGGAAATCAGCGCGGGGATGAATCTCTTCAGCAGCTGCTGACCAGTCTTACTCTCGACCATGACCTGACTACCCTGCCCGGCTCGCGCGTCCACCTGAATCTGCGCGACGATGACACGGGAGTTCCGATACGCCAAAAACGACTGGCTGCCCGAGTAGCTGACGGAATGAGCGGCCTGAGCGGCTCGCTGCATCGCCGCCTGCGCCTCCGCCGCGGTCAGCATCGGCCCGGTCGGGGGGGCGGGACCCTGCAGCGGCGGCGACGAGCTGGTCGTCAACCCGCTCGAGTCAGCCAACAGCACTGCATTGAATGCATCGCTTCCGAGCGGAAACTGTCCCAACGAGGAGGAGAACGCTGCCTGCGCCTCGCTCGTCGGATCAGCGATTGTCGCCAGGCTAGGCGCGGCGGCGTACCCGACAACTCCCATGGCGGTGACAGTCGCTCCGACGGCCACTCCGGCAGCGGTGGCGCGCAATTTGACCGTACGGCGGCGGCTCGGCAAGCCGTCGGTAAGTGACGTGCGCATTGCAGGGGTACGCCGGAAGGGCCTGGTCCACAACGGAGCAACCGATTCCGTACCGGCTATCGAGACCAGGCGCAGAGAGAGATCGGTCGGCGTCGCGCCCGGCTCAGTCTTGGTCTGGTTGAGGAGCTGGCGTACCCCGCGGAGATCCTCGATATCGCGTCGACAATCGGTGCAGTCGACAAGGTGGCGAAGGAGACGATCGCGATCGCTGTTGCTCAGGGCCCCGTCCACGAACGCTGATCGCAATTCGGCGAGCTCAGCGCACGGCGCCTTCCTCACGCCGACCTCACAGGCTCCAGACGTGTCAACGTGGAGGTCGTACTGCCGGATATCTTGCCGGCCTCGACCTCAACCCCCAAATATCGCAGCCGTTCCCCGGTCGGTCGGCGATGCGCGAGCGCATTGCGCAGTTGAGCCCGGCCGCGGTGTATCCGGCTCCGTACGGTTCCGATCTTGATGTCAAGAACCTGGCTGATCTCCTCATAGCTCAGGCCCTCTATGTCGCAGAGCACGACGGCGGCACGAAATTCAGGTGGCAATGCGGAGAGAGCAGCAGCGACATCGTGGTCGAGATCGGCATCGGCCAGCTGGTCGGATGGATTCGGCCAAGAACTCGGCAGGCGTTCGGCCGAACCATCGGCCAGACCGTCGAAACGGATCTTCTGCCGACGCCGCGCGCCATCGAGGAACAGGTTGGTCGTAATCCGATGCAGCCAGCCTTCAAACGTCCCCGGCTGGAAGCGGTGCAGCGAGCGGAACACCCGGACGAAGACGTCCTGGGTGAGATCCTCGGCGTCATGAGGGTTGCCGGTGAGCCGATAGGCCAGGCGGTAAACCCGCGCGCCATGATCACGAACCAGCTCTTCCCACGTTGGTGGCGTCCACGCGGCAAGATCAGGCTGGGAAGTCGCAGGAGCAGGGGGCTGCCAGGCCTGGGGATCAGGGGCGGGCCACTCCGCCATGAGTTCGACCTCCCTATGGTGTTCGGCACGACCAAGCAGGTTCAGCCTGAACGCCTCATTGTTGCCTGCCATCCTGGCAATGCCCTGAATGAATCCTGTCAATAGGCTGTGCACGACCGTGTCCTTCCTCACACTGTGCCAACGCTGCGAGGCCAGGCCACGTTCCAGTATCGCGCCGCATCACATGCATCCAGAAGTGCTTAGTCAGTCGAGACCACTTCGCCCGTCGGCAGGCCAGCAGCGGCCAGAGCGGAGCGAAGGCCCTCGACCTCAGCCGGGGTGGCCTCGATCAATGGCGACCTCAAACCTCCTACGTCGCGGCCTTGCAACTTGAGCCCAGCCTTGACCAGGATGCAGCCCTGTGTGGCAAAGACGCCCGTATAGATAGGCAGCAGCTGCTGGTGCAAACGAAGTGCCGTAGCAACCTCACCGTCCAGATAGGCCTCGATCAGCTGCTTGGTACCGACGGCACTGAAGTGGGTCGAGGTGCCGACCACGCCTACGGCGCCAACAGACAGCAGTGGCAAGGTCATCGCATCGTCGCCCGAGTAGTAGGCGAGGTCAGTCTGGGCGATGACGCGCGCGGACGCCGGCAGATCGCCTTTGGCATCCTTGACAGCCACAATCCGCGGATGTTCGGCCAGTCGCAGCATGGTGTCAGTGGCAATAGCGACCGCCGAGCGACCCGGAATGTCATACAGCATGACCGGCACCTCGGTGGCATCTGCGATCCGCCGGAAATGCTCCGCGATGCCAGCCTGCGGCGGTTTGGAGTAGTACGGCGTCACGACGAGCAGGCCGTGTGCACCGACCTTGGCTGCGGTCGCGGCCAGCTCCAGGGTGTGCTCGGTATTGAACGTGCCGACTCCGGCAACGATCCTCGCCCGATCACCGACCGCATCAAGCACGACGCGTAACAGATCCGCCTTCTCGGCGTCTGAGGTCGTCGGGCCTTCTCCGGTGGTACCGCTGATCACCAGTCCGTCATTGCCAAGCTCATCGACGAGATAGCTTGCGAGTCCGGCCGCTGCGTCGAGGTCCAGGGATCCGTCCACATCGAACGGGGTCACCATCGCCGTCAGCAGCCGGCCAAAAGGTGGTCCAGAGGGTGACATGGACATGCCCGTCATCTTAGCGAGGCACCCTCAACCCTTCTCTGCCGCAAAACGCCAAGGGACGCGCTAGCGGTTGTTGACCTTGATCACCACCAGCGGGTCACCGTCATTGACCACATCGCCCGCAGCGACAACGATCTCCGAGACCGAGCCAGCAACGTCGGCGAGGACCGGAATCTCCATCTTCATCGACTCCAAGATCACCACAGGGTCGTCGGCCGCCACCGTCTGGCCCACCTGCACCTCGACCTTCATCACGGCCGCGACGAGTTCGGCGACGACGGTATGGCTCATGCCGCCATCGTAGGGTTCGCAGCAGGGCGGTTTCGATTGCACTCTGACAGGCAGCCCGCCAGATTCGCCTCCTTCGTCGCTCGCGTACCCGGCAGCCAGACGTTCGACACCGCTCAGTCAACCGCGAGCTCCTGCAGTCGGCGAAGCGGTCCGTCGTCATAGTGGAGTATCGATAGGCTCGGATTCGTGAATTTCTTCGGTGGCAAGACCTCACCCAAAGCCGCGCCCAAGCCCGGATCGTGGGCGTTTGCTGAGAATTACGTCGGTGAGTCGGAACAGGCGGCGCAGGCTCGCGACAAAGCGGAGCAACTCGGAGTGGCGCCAATTGGCCGAGGATCGGCTACCGCACTGACGTTCCTCGCCAAAGTGGTGCAAGCGAAGACCGTCGTTGAGGTCGGCACCGGATCAGGGGTATCGGGTCTGGCTCTGTTCGCGGGGATGCAGCCGGACGGTGTGTTGACCAGTGTCGACATTGAGCCTGAGCATCAACAGGCTGCCCGTCAGGCATTCTTGGCTGTCGGCATACCGACGCAGCGCTTTCGGTTGATCTCCGGTCCCGCGCTCAGCGTGCTGCCGCGGCTCAGTGACGGCGCCTACGACATGGTGTTCGTTGACGCGGACAAGGCGGAGTACGCCGAATACATCGAGGAGAGTCTGCGGCTGCTCCGACGCGGCGGCGTACTCGCAGTCGACAACGCACTGTGGCACGACCGTACGGCGGACGGCAGCAACATCGATGCCGAGACTGAGGCAATCCGTAACGCCCTCGACGCCGTAAAGGACAACGAGGACCTCGTGGCCTCGCTCCTCCCGGTTGGCGATGGGCTACTAGTCGCTGTCAAGCGATAATCACCAGTCTGCGCGCCGAGCCTGTCGCAGCGCGCAGTCCGAACCTAAGTTAGTGTCTAGCTTCGTGCGCTTGATCGTCCTGGGCGAATGGCGGTAACTGCGCTGGTCGGCATCCATGGCCCGCCCCACCAGCCTCGTACGCCCAGGTCCTGCAGCGTTACCGACTCCATGCCAGCCTCGGTGAGCCAGTCCGCGTAATCCTCGGCGTGGCTGATATCAGCGATGATGATCTTGCCACCCGGTTCGAGTACTCGAACTGCTTCGGTGATCGCTTGCCGTCGATCGTCGCGAGCCTTGAGGTTGTGGATGGCAAGACTGGAGACGACAAGATCGAATTGTCCATCGTCGTAAGGCAATGTCGTGATGTTGCCGGTGTTGAGTTCGACGCGATCCGCCACGCCGCAGGCTCGCGCATTATGTTTGGTGGCCTCTATGTCGTTGCCGGACTGGTCACGGCTACGCCACAGGTCGATGCCTGAGACCCGGCCTCTGGTCAGCCGTTTGGCAAGGCTGACCAAGACTGCGCCACGACCGCAGCCAAGATCAACTGCGCATTCGTCGCCCTTCAGCCCCGCATCGTCGAGCAGGTCGGACCACCAGACAAACTTGCCGTACAAGGTCGTATACAGGTAGCTGAGCACACAGAGTCCGAAGAATAAACCGAAGATCACCGCAACTAGACCGGCCACCAGGCCATTGGTGATCATCAGCACAATCCCGATGATCACCAGGAGGAGGGCAGTTCCGCCCAGTGCGAGAGGAACCATGGGAGCGTCGACCCCGAATGTTGCACCCTCAGGTTTGCCTGCCTCCTGGCCCCCCGCCGCCGAGGCAGGCGGGTTCATGTCGGCGAGACCGTGACGCCCTTGCCGACCACCGTGATACCGCCTTCGGAGACGGAGAAGCCGCGGGCTTCATCAGCTTCGGGGTCAACCCCCACCTTTGCGCCATCTGGCACGACGACGTTCTTGTCCAAGATCGCGCGATGGACCACGGCGTTATGTCCGATGATCACGTGTGACAAGATCACTGAATTGTCGACTTTGGCGCCGTCGTGAACTGCCACGTTGGGCGAGAGCACCGAACTCTCGATCGAGCCGCCTGACACGACGCAACCTGGACTCACGATCGAGTCCAGCGCGACGCCCTTGAGAGTGAACTTCGCGCCAGGCATCTGCACCGGGTAGGTCCAGATCGGCCAATCCAAGTTGTAGAGGTTGAACACTGGGTCAACCGACACCAAATCCATGTGCGCTTCGTGGTAGGCATCGAGCGTGCCAACGTCGCGCCAGTAGGCCTTGTCGCGCTCAGTCGAGCCCGGGACCTCGTTGGCGGTGAAGTCGTACACCAGCCCCTCGCCGCGACTCACGAAATTTGGGATGATGTCGCCGCCCATGTCGTGACGAGAGCCGTCATTTTCTGCGTCTGCGGTAAGCGCCTCGATCAGCGCGTCGGTGGAAAAGATGTAATTGCCCATCGAGGCGAATGAAGCCTCTGGATCGTCTGGCAGGCCTGGTGGCTCAGCCGGCTTTTCGAGGAAGTCTTTGATCTTGTTGTCGACCCCGGCGTCGATCACCCCGAAGGCGCTCGCCTGGTTACGCGGCACCCGGATGCCAGCCACCGTGCAGCCGAGGCCGCCATCGATGTGCGCGTCGAGCATCTGGGATACGTCCATCCGATAGATGTTGTCCGCGCCGAAGACGACGACGTAGTCCGGTTCCTCATCGCCGATGAGATTCATCGACTGATAGATCGCGTCAGCGCTGCCCTGGTACCACCGCGGCCCGAGGCGCTGCTGCGCTGGCACCGGAGTGACGTAGTTCCCGAGCATGGTCGACATGCGCCAGCTCAAGGAGATGTGCTTGTCCAGCGAATGCGACTTGTACTGCGTCAAGACGGCGATCTGTCGCATCCCCGCGTTTGCCAAATTCGACAAGACGAAGTCGATCAAGCGGTATGTGCCACCAAACGGGACTGCCGGCTTCGCTCGATCCATCGTCAACGGCATCAGCCGCTTGCCTTCGCCACCAGCCAGAACGATCGCCAAAACCCGTGGACGCGCACGCATGAGTTGAACCTAGCCCATACCTGCCCTGGGAGGCACTGTTCTCGGCCATCATGTGGTCACAACTCCTGGGCTATGGAACGATGCGAACTATGGCCCTGGCAGACACTGATCGACTGTCCATCTCGTTGCTGACCCGGGAGTATCCACCATCGATCTACGGTGGCGCTGGCGTGCATGTCGCCCAGCTCGTGCCGCAGTTGCGCAAGCTCATCGATGTCGATGTGCAATGTATGGGCGAACCGCGCGAGGGCGCCACAGCGCACCCCGAGAACTATCCGGAAGGCGCCAACGCTGCACTCCGGGTGTTTGGCGCCGACCTCTCGATGGTGGCGGCGATTCCTCAGGTGGACCTGGTTCATTCGCACACCTGGTACGCCAACCTGGCCGGCCACCTTGCCGGTCTATTCCACGACATTCCGCACGTCGTTTCAGCACACTCACTGGAACCGCACCGTCCCTGGAAGGCCGAGCAGCTCGGTGGCGGCTACCGGCTCTCGTCGTGGGCCGAGAAGACCGCCTTCGAAGGGGCGGATGCAGTGATCGCCGTCAGTGCCGGAATGCGTAATGACACATTGGACTCCTATAACGATCTTGATCCAGACAAGGTGCACGTGGTCAAGAACGGCATTGATACCGAGGAATTCAAGCCTGATGCAGGCACCGACGTCGTCACCGGGCTGGGTATTGATCTTGACAAACCGTCCGTCGTCTTCGTCGGCAGGATCACTCGGCAGAAGGGTCTGATTCATCTGGTGCGAGCAGCCGAGAAGTTCGATCCCGACACCCAGGTCGTGCTACTCGCCGGTGCACCGGATACGCCAGAGATCGCGCAGCAGATCGGTGATGCTTTCGGCCATCTCCAATCCACTCGCGGAAACGTCTTGTGGATCGAGGAAATGCTGCCGCGCCAACAGGTACGCCAGGTGCTCTCGCACGCAACTGTGTTCGCCTGCCCGTCCGTGTACGAGCCGTTAGGCATCGTCAATCTCGAAGCAATGGCCTCTGAGACCGCAGTTGTCGCTAGCGCGGTGGGCGGCATCCCTGAGGTCGTGGTAGACGGCGTGACCGGCTATTTGGTGCCGTACGACCCCGCGCAGGCCGACGATCCGGCGGCGGTTGCGGCCTTCGAGGAAGACTTCGCAGCCAAGATCAATGCCGTGACCAGAGACCCCGACAAAGCGAGGGCCTTCGGGCTCGCCGGGCGACAACGCTGCATTGATGAGTTCGACTGGTCCAAGATCGCCGCCGAGACCGTTGAGGTCTACCGCCGCGCACGTGAGGTTCACCAAAGCTGAGGTTGAAGCGATGGTGCGGCGGCGCAGGTTAGCGGCCCGCTACGCCGATCGCAGCGTCGCAGGCCGGCTGCTCGCGGAGGCGCTGGTTGCCGAGGCCGCGCTTGAGAGGCCGGTCGTTCTAGCGCTGCCGCGGGGCGGTGTACCGGTCGCAGCCGAAGTGGCGGCCCAGCTGCACGCTCCGCTCGGTCTGATCTTGGTACGTAAGATCGGCGTCCCAGGCCGCAGTGAGCTTGCGATGGGAGCCCTGGCGATGATCCATGGTCAGCTCTCCGAATTCCGCAACGATGAGATCGTCGATGGGCTAGGTATCTCGAGCCAGGCGTTCGACGCTGCCCGCAACCGCGAACGGGTCGAGCTCGAGCGTCGCGCTGGCCTCTTTCCGTACCGCGATCTCCGTGTCGCGGATTCGACCGTCATTGTTGTCGACGACGGCCTGGCAACCGGCTCGACCATGCTGGCGGCAGTCTCGGCTGTCCGGGTGCTCCGGCCGGCCGCCGTTGTCGTCGCCGTTCCCGTGGGCGCACGACAGGCGGTGCGGGCTTTGCGGGCGGTCGCAGATCTGGTCGTCTGCCTCTCCGCTCCTGAACCATTCATCGCGGTCGGCGCCGCGTACCAGGACTTCCGGCAGCTCAGTGACGAGGAAGTCGTCATGATCCTTAATCAATTCTCCTCGTGAGCCCACGCTCCGACTCAGCTGACGTTGAGCTCCCTACCGCCGGTCAACAGAAGGAGTTCGCGGTAGGTCAACGGGAAGACCGCGTGCGGAATGCCGCCTGCGGCCCAGAGCTGGTCGAAGTCAGCCAACGCGCGATCGATGATGGTGGGAATGGTTGCGGATGACCAACGGGAGCCACCCCGCCGATCGGCTGGCCGGCGTGTTCGCGTACGAACTCAGCTGAAGCACGGCGCAGCTCGACCCCGAGCTGCTCGCCGACTTTGATCATGTCGACCCGATGCGCACCACTGGTCATGATCAACATGCGCTGCCCCGCCATCGGTCGCGAAGATCAACGAGTTGGCGATGGCGCCTACGGGGCATCCGAGATATGCCGCCGCGGCGCGCGCGGTGCTGACTGCCTCGTCGAGCATCTGAACACGACCCGGCAGCCCCGCGGCTTGCAGGATGTCGTTGACGGCCTCACAGTTCGGGTGCATGGTGGTCGTTCTCCTTCCGCGACATGCAGCTGGTCGCCACGAGACAAGCAAAAGGACCTAGTCATCGCGACCAGGTCCTTGTGCGCTATTAGCTGTTGATCTATCCAACGACTTCCTTCAGTGCGCCCGCAAGCTCGGCCGCCTCATCGGCGTTGAGTTCCACGACGAGCCGACCGCCACCCTCGAGCGGAACCCGCATGACGATCCCACGTCCCTCTTTGGTCACTTCCATAGGGCCGTCACCCGTCCGCGGTTTCATTGCTGCCATCGCGCATCCTCATCCTGTAGTGATCTGGCAAACGTGCCGAGTCAATTATTCCGTATCACCTAGTCCTACCATCCTCGGGTGCTGGCTGAAGACCGATCCTTCAGCGGGATTCAGTCGGGCCAAGCTGGCGGTGGCGCGAAGCACCCGGCCACATGGTCGTCGATCAGGCCGACGGCCTGCATCATCGCGTACGCCGTTGTCGGGCCGAAGAAGCGGAAACCCAGGGCCTTGAGCTCCTTCGCGAGCGCAACTGACTCCGGGGAGGTCGCGCGCCACTCGCCAGCACCAGGTCGTGGACGGCCGATCACGCGATAGCCGAGAATGAGATCGGCGTACCTCGGACCAAGATCGACAACCAAGCGAGCGTTGTCGATGGTTGCGGTGATCTTGGAACGGTTACGGACGATGCCCGGGTCGCTCAGCAGTCGTACGAGGTCGTCCTCGTCGAAGGCGGCGACCAGCTCTGGCTGAAAGTCCGCAAAGGCTCGCCGGAAGTTCTCCCGCTTGCGGAGGATGGTGATCCAGGACAAGCCGGACTGGAATGCCTCCAGGGTCATGCGCTCATAAAGGCCCTGCACGCTGCTGACCGGCTTACCCCACTCGTCGTCGTGATAGGCGAGATATTCCGGGGCCGACAGTGCCCAGGGACAGCGCAACAATCCGTCGGGGCCCGGTGCGGCGGCAGTGATCATCGCGCCTCGGCTATCGCTCCAAACGCGCGCAGAGAGCTGGCAAAACCAGCCCGCATGACCGGCAGCGCGAGCCGTGCCAGCCACTCGACAGCCCTCCCGCCGGGCAACGAAAATACCTCGGTGCACGAGACCGTGGTCTTGCCGTTGTGTCCGGTCAGCCGAAATACGCCCTCTCCGGTGAAATAGGGGCCGAGGTGCAAGATCTCCAGCTCGGCTGTACCGTCCGCGGGTGGCGACCAACCGGTCACAATGAAGCGGTCCAGCAAACCCACCGGAATCCGGCCGACCCAGACACCAGACAGCGCCTCAACGCGCGCGCCAAGCCCAACGCTTCGGTCATTGGTCACTTTCACCGTCGTGAGCGGAATCCATCGAGACTGCCCAGCCCAGTCGATGAGCACCTCCCAGGCCGCGTCCACCGAAGCCTCCACCACGGCTGACACCTCGAGCCGGAGACTCACCTAGCTGTCCCGCCACCGAGGTTGCTGGCCGTCGTCCGCCGCTGTCTGGCGGGAGCTCCGGCGGCGCGAAGCCACCGCCTGACTCGGCGGAATCAACGGGAAGAATCGTGTGCTCTGCCGCCCGCGCTGAGGTGGTTGACTCCAAGCGTCGTTGCGAGACGGTTGCACCTTCGGCCAGCTCTGCGATCAATGCGTCACGTTCGGCAATCTCGAGGGCGAGCCGATCGAGCAGATCATCGACCTGAGCCATCGCATAGCCGCGCAAGGTCACCCCGAATCGAATGCTTTTCAGCTCTTCCGCCGTGAGGGCTCCACCTGTTGGCAGGTCCTGCCGGTAGGTGTCGTACACGGGGTCCCTGCTCATCTGTCCCATCCCTCCAGCGGCGGCCATTGCCGCGACGCCCAGTGCGGCGACGGCGACGACAGCGATCAACCACTCCATGGGTGAATGCTGTCACACGCTTTATTTTTCGAGCTGCTCGCGCATCGCGCGCTTGGATCCACCGCCGTGGTCGTCGCTCGCAGAGGAAAGAACGCCTCTGCTCGCTCCTTCTCCGTGCGGCGGGCGCGCCGGTGTTGATTGTTCCGCTCGCCAAGCTCGCTCCACGCGGATCGCGCCCTGTGGCCCCCTACTTCGTCGTCGTTCGCAGAGGAAAGAGCGCCTTCACTCACACCTTCTCAGCACGGCGGCGCGCGATCCGGTGTTGATTGTTCCGCTCGCCAGCAATCAAACACGATTACTCGGGGCGGCGCGGTGGCGGGAATGACGAGCGATCCCCCAGCATCAGGTTGACCGCTTCGTCCACATCATCGGTGATCGTGAAGGCGTCGAGATCGGTGGCCGAGATGGTTCCCCGACCGAGCGCGACACTTCGCAACCATTCAACGAGCCCTGTCCAGTACTCGCTGTCAAGCAACACCACAGGGAACTGAGTGACCTTGTGGGTCTGTACCAAGGTCAGCGCCTCGAACAGCTCATCCAAGGTGCCGAAGCCGCCTGGCAGCACCACAAAGCCTTGGGCGTACTTGACGAACATGGTTTTGCGCGCGAAGAAGTAGCGGAAGTTGATGCCGAGGTTGACGTAGGGGTTGAGGCCAGACTCGAACGGCAGCTCGATGCCCAGGCCCACCGAAACTCCGCCGGCCTCCGCCGCACCTTTGTTGGCGGCCTCCATGATGCCTGGGCCGCCTCCGGTGATAACGGCGAGGCCGGCGCGTACGAGCTGAGCACCGAGCAGCTCGGCGGTGGCATAGAGCGGATGATCACGCGGCGTACGGGCAGATCCGAAGACACTGACTGCCGGGCCCAACTCTGCGAGGGTGCCAAACCCGTCGATGAATTCGGACTGGATGCGCAGTACCCGCCACGGATCGGTGTGCACCCACCCGGTGGCACCGCGACTCTCCAGGAGCCGCTGGTCATCTGTGGCGTGCGTTGCGGTCCGCTCGCCGCGGACCACGGCGCCCTCCACATGCCAGTGTTCGGGTTCCTCCATCAGGCCACCTTCTCACTCACCGGGCCGCTACGGATCGCGCCGCGAAGCGCGATCCGCGCGCAGCGAGCATCAGACACACGAGCTTGGCAAGCGAGGCAATTAGCCCAGCCAACGCAGCAGGGCCGTGCGGCAGGCAATGACGTCCTCAGCTGGGCAGAACTCGTCGTCGGCGTGGGCCTTGGTGGCATCGCCCGGTCCGAAATTGACGGCAGGGATACCCATCGAGCTGAAGCGTGCGACATCGGTCCATCCCAGCTTCGCGCTAGCGTCACCGCCGACCGCGCTGAGAAATTCAGCGGCAGCAGGCTGGTCGAGGCCTGGTCGGGCACCGGCGGCGACATCAACGACCTTGACGGAATAGCCGGCGAGGATTTCTCGTACGTAGGCCTCGGCCTGAGCCGCGGACTTGTCGGGGGCGAATCGGTAGTTGACCTCGATAATGCAGCGGTCCGGGATGATATTGCCGGCGATTCCGCCGGTGATCCCGACTGCGTTCAGCCCTTCGTGGTAGGTCAGCCCGTCGACCTCGATCTGTTCGGGCTGGTATGAGGCCAGGCGCTGGAGTACGCCGCCGGCATCATGGATCGCGTTGTGACCCATCCAGGCCCGCGCCGAATGGGCGGCTACTCCGGTCAGCTCCACCTGCAACAGCATGGTCCCCTGGCACCCGCCCTCGATTCGGGCGCTGGTTGGTTCACACAACACCGCAAAGCTGCCGTGCAGTAACTCGGGATGCTCCCCGGCTATCCGCCCCAGACCGTTGCGATACGCCTCGACCTCCTCGTTGTCGTAGAACACCCAGGTGATATCGCGCTCCGGCCGTGCTAGCGCCGCGGCGACCGACAACTGGACTGCGACGCCAGCCTTCATGTCACAGGCCCCGCGACCCCAAATGATCTCCCGGCCGTTGCCGTCATGCGTCGTCCACGACGGCAAGTTGCCGGCCACGGGCACCGTGTCGAGATGGCCGGCGACCACCACGCGCTCAGACCGGTTGAGTTCGGTGCGAGCGATGACCACATTTCCGTCGCGCAACACAGTCAAGTGGTCGTACGGCCGGAGCGCCTCCTCCACCCGATCGGCGATCTCTGCTTCGTTGCCACTGACCGACTCGATGTCGATCAATGCCCGTAACAGATCGACAACATCACCGGCCAGGTCAAGAGGCGCAGACACGAGCGGCACCTTACAGCGTCGGTAGGCTCGGCCCATGACTGACGTCGCTGCGGCCCCGCGTCGGCCTGCCTGGGGGTGGGGCCTCGCCTCGATTCACGCCTCGGGTCAGGTGCTGGACACCTACTTCCCCGCGCCTCGGCTGGGCGTCGCGGGCGACAATGCGGCACCTCCGGCGCTCATCTCGGCGGTGGTCGACGACGAGACTCGCGGCGTCCGCACCGAGGTTGTCCTGGTAGAGATCGATCTGGCCGCGCCACCCTCCGACACGTCGGACGCCTACCTGAGACTGCACCTGCTCAGCCATCGGCTGGTCAGGCCACGTGACCTCAACATGACCGGCATCTTCAGCTCGCTACCGAACGTCGTGTGGACGTCGGCCGGTCCGTGCGCCCTCGAAGGCTTCGAAGAGGTCCGCATCCGAATGCGCGCCCGCGGGGAGCATCTCACCGTCTTTGGCGTGGACAAGTTCCCGCGAATGGTCGACTACGTGCTGCCCACCGGCGTACGCATCGCCGATGCTGACCGGGTCCGGCTTGGCGCCCATTTGGCCGAGGGCACGACCGTCATGCACGAGGGCTTCGTCAACTTCAACGCGGGCACCATCGGCACGTCCATGGTCGAGGGCCGCATCTCAGCTGGGGTGGTAGTTGGCCGTGATTCCGACGTCGGCGGTGGCGCCTCGATCATGGGCACGCTGTCCGGCGGGGGCACCGAAGTGATCTCGATCGGTGAGCGTTGCCTGCTCGGCGCCAACGCAGGCATCGGGATCGCCTTGGGCGACGACTGCGTTGTCGAGGCCGGCCTTTATCTCACGGCGGGCACCAAAGTGACACTGCCGAGCGGAGACGTGGTCAAGGCACGAACCTTGTCCGGTGAGAGCGGCTTGCTGTTCATTCGCAACTCGGTGACGGGTGCCGTCGAGATGCGTCGTCGGCAGCGCGGTGGAGTTGAATTGAACGCCGAGCTGCACGCGAACTGAGTGCATGTGCAATCCCGAACAGCCGGCGCTCTTGGCTGCCTCGTCGTAGCGTTCGTCCTCTTGATCGCTGGCGGCGTCGGGGCCTTCTGGTGGCTCCGTTCCCGGAATCTGACTGAGCCTGTCCTGGGCCAACAACGATGTGTTGCGACGGCCAACAACAAATCCACCGTGGTGGACCTCGACCAGGCCCACTTCGCGTCGATCATCGCGGGCGTATCGGTACGCCGTGGGCTGCCGGCCCGCGCTGCTTCCATCGCCCTTGCGACGGCCTATCAGGAAACAGGCATCCGCAACCTTGACTACGGCGATAGCGACTCCGTTGGCCTGTTCCAGCAACGCCCCTCGCAGGGCTGGGGCACCAAGCAGCAGCTGATGGATCCGTACTATTCCACCGGGAAGTTCTACGACGCCCTTGTCAAGATCAAGAACTGGGAGAGCGACGACATCAACGACGTCGCCCAAAAGGTGCAACGTAGTGGGCATCCGGAGGCGTATCGCGATCATGAACAGGATGGCCGGGTGCTCGCCAGCGCCCTGACCGGTCAGTCAACGGCTGGATTCAGCTGCCTGGACCGGAGCGGTACGAAGGGAAACGTCAAGGGGTTGCGCGCTGCCATGCAGCGGACGTACGGCGCGATCGACGACTCCGCGGACGGCTCGGTGATCACCATTCGTGCCCGGAGCGAGCGCCGAGCCTGGGCGTACGCGCACTATGCCGTTGCCAATGCCGCCTCGTACGGTGTGACGACGGTGAAGATCGGAAACCGCTCCTGGCAAACTCAGGACTTCAATCTCCCCGATTGGCAGGAAAGCTCTCCAACGCTGAAGAGTCAGCGCGTGGAGATCACGGTTCGCTGATGGCAGCGTCGAGCAAACGGGCTGCTGCGGCGGCTACCCGTTCATCTGTCGCGGTCAAGGCGACGCGTACGTGCAGCCTGGCGGCAGGTCCGTAGAAGTCACCCGGCGCGACCAAGATGCCCAGGTGCGCGAGGAAATCCACCGACGCATGGCAGCTCTCGTTGCGGGTGGCCCAGAGGTAGATCGCTCCCTCGGAGTGCTCGATCCGGAAGCCAGCCGCTTCCAGCGCCGATCGCAGCATGGCGCGGCGCTTGAGATATCGCCCCCGCTGCTGTGCGACATGATCATCATCGCCAAGTAAGTCGATCATCACCTCTTGTACCGGGACGAGGTACCAGCATTCCCGCGTGCTTGCGAATCAACAGCAGGTCGGCCACCACATCTCGATCCCCCGCCACGAACCCCGCCCGGTAGCCGGCAACGTTCGAGCGCTTGGAGAGGGAGTGCAAGGCAAGCAACCCGTCGTGGTGACCTTCGTTGATCTCCGGATGCAGCACCGAGATCGGCTCAGCGTCCCAACCGAATTCCCCGTAACACTCGTCGGAGGCAACCAGCGCGCCATGTTCGCGGGCCCAGCTCACGCGATGCTTCAGCGCCTCGGGATCGAGAATCTGGCCGGTTGGGTTCGATGGTGAATTGATCCAGATCAGCGCCGGCCTCGCGTTCCCAAGCTGGTCGAGGTCGTCGCAGGCAACTGCCCGACAGCCGGCGATCTTGGCGCCCACCAGGTAGGTCGGGTACGCCATGGTCGGGTAGACCACAAGATCATCGCGACCCAAGCCCAGCAAGGTGGGTAACCAGGCCACCAGTTCCTTCGTACCGATGACCGGCAACGTCGCAGCTGGATCCAGTTCAGTGGCGCCCCAGCGTCGCGTCAGGTAGGAAACAATCGCGTCCCGCAGTTCGGCGGTGCCCGACGTGAGGGGATATCCCGGGCTGTTTGCCGCGCGGGACAATGCCCGCATCCCGAGCTCTGGAGTGGGATCGACCGGTGTTCCGACGGAAAGATCAACAATTCCGTCGGGATGCGCGGCGGCTGTCGCCCTGGCAGCCGCGATCGTGTCCCAGGGAAAGTCAGGGAGGGCCGCCGCCAGCGTCGTGGTGGAACCTCGGCCAACACGGCCCGTGATCACTCGACGGGGGTCACTCGTCGTGCTCTTGCGGGGGCAAGCTCTCGATCAACGGATGATCTTTGTCGATCACACCGAGCTTGGCGGCGCCACCCGGTGAACCGAGATCGGAGAAGAAGTCGACATTGGCGTTGTAATACTCCTTCCACTCTTCCGGCGTGTCATCCTCATAGAAGATCGCCTCCACTGGGCAGACCGGCTCGCACGCGCCGCAGTCGACACATTCGTCAGGGTGGATATAGAGCATCCGGTTGCCTTCATAAATGCAGTCGACCGGGCATTCCTCGACGCAGGCCCGGTCCTTGAGGTCCACACATGGCAGCGCAATGACGTACGTCACGGATTCGCTCCTCGATTTTTGCTGGTAGGTCGTCGCACGAGCAACCCCATACTCATCGCCTAGTATCACGCCTTTCGGAAGCATTGCTTACTAAGGTCCAGGTACGAAAGGCGAGTCTGGTGGCCGCTCGAAGACGCGATCCGCTCGCTGGCGCGCTGCTCGACGAGCGCTGGGTGGTGCGATATTGGTTACCTGGCGGCTCGGCGACTGATGTCATCGGCTGGATCGAGGCTCTTGATCCGGTGACGGTCCGGCTCACAACCAATGATGCGACCGCGCAGATCATCGACAGATCCATGATCATCGCTGCGCGCCGGGCACCCGCGGCGCCCGGTGGCGGAGATCCTCGGCGGATCTCCGCTGACGATCTGCAACGGCATGCGCTGCCAAGTTGGTTGGCCTGGCACGAGCCCCTCGGTGAGTGGACCCTGCGTGCGGGCGGCGGCTTCACGGGGCGCGCCAACTCGTGCCACGCCGTCGGTGATCCAGGGGTGTCGACACGGCAGGCTGTTGAGCGGATCATCGCGTACGCGGCCGCTCACGGCATCCGTCCGATGGCCCAAGTGATCGAGGATTCGCCGGAGGAACACGCGTTAGAGGATGTCGGCTGGGTCGCCACCCACCAGCCAGCAGCCGTGCTCGTCTGCCGTTTGGCCGATTTCCTCCATGACCGTCCTGCTCAACCGACGATGCAGCTGATGGAGAGGCTGGAGCCGGAGTGGGAAGAGGCTTTTCAGCGCAGCCGGCCGAACTCGGCTGATCCGAGGATCGTCCGGATGATCTTGGATGGCAGCCCGCCCCGGGCCTTTGCCGCTGTTGCCGATGATCAAGTATCTGATCATTCCGAGCTGGTGGCCATTGCCCGCGGCCACCGCAGCGCGGATTGGCTGGGGTTCTCGTCGATCTGGACGCGTCCTGATCATCGTCGGCGCGGCCTGGCAGCAGCGATGATGGCCGCGCTCGGGCATTGGGCGGCTCGGCAAGGCGCGCGATACGCCTACGTGCAGGTCGCGACCGTCAATGAGCTGGCCACTGGCGCGTACACCACGCTGGGGTTCGTCCTTCATCACCGATACCGCTATCTCGCTCCCCGGCAGTGAGGTCAGCCGCTCTAGGGTTTCTTGCAGGTGACCTTGTCAGTCGGTGCATAGGTCCACTTGAAGTTCTCTCGACGGACAACCGAGCCGTCCTTGTAGAACAGACGCTGGTAGCGGACATCGAAGCCCGGCACCGGACTACTCGGTTCGCATTTCGGCGAATCGTCGGTGACCTCGCGCCCGTTCCTGAAGTTGGACTTGACCGGAGCAGTCGCGACGACCTTGTCGTAAGTCTTGGTTGACCACATCTTGACGGTGATGGAGCCCTTCCTGGCGGGTGTCCCTTTCACGATGTAGGCCTGCACCAATACGCCGTACTTGGTGTCGTTTTGGAACCTGAGGTCGACACCAGGCCATGCGACCGTTGCCTCGCGACCGGCCGGGTAGCGGTCGATGAACAAGCCGTGCGGCTTGTGGAAGACGTCCTTGAGTCCGGCAAAGAACATGGCGTTGTACGTGGTTGTGGCACTCTGTGAGACGCCGCCGCCAAGTTCCTTCTTGAATCTGCCGCCCTTGATGATGAACCCCTTGGTGAAACCGTTGGCTACGGTTCGCTCCCCAACGATCTTGTTGAGAGAGAAAACGTCACCTGGCTTGAGCACCGTGCCGTTGATCAAGGCCGCCGCCCGGCCGATGTTGATGTTGCGATACGGGAGGTAGGGAAAGTAGGTAGTGAACTTGCCCGTCACCCGCTTGATGCCCAGCTTCTTCGCGTCGGCGGTCGAGAACGTCGCCTTGGCGCCGGTGAGCTGGGCACTCACCGTTCGCTCTGCCGCCGGCTTGATCAACACCGGCTCGACGGCCCTCTTCAGGTCGTCCGCTGCAACGGTGGTCCCGTTGACGGCCGGGATGACCTTCGGCTTCCCCTTGACCAGGCGCACCGTGGCGTCCCTGGGTTCTACAAGCTCAACGTTCTTGATCGCGGGCCGGGCGCTGCGCCGCAGTTTCTTTGCGTCGAGCACGGGGACCAGAGTTCCGTTCTGAGGCAGGAACTCAATCGAGGACGCCAGCATCCGCGGGCTCACCTCGAACGATCTCGCGTTCGCGACTTTGACCTTGACCGGCGCGGCGATCGCAGGCTTGGCGAAGTCAGCGACCACCTGGTCGGCCTCTTCATCGGTGACCGCGGGCTGAGCAACATCCGCCGGCAGTTCAACGGGACCTGACCCGGTCAAGAAGGTGCTCCTGAGTACTGCAGTCGCGGCATCCTGCTGCAGGGTCGTTCCCTCGCGGGCCTTCTGCTGCTTGATTTTCACGCCCTTGTACGCCACCGCAGCGTCGACGGGTGCGTGGTTGAAGGTCTTGGTCAACCCGCCAACCGCGGCTTGCAGCTTGGGCTCATCGACGACGACCACGGCGTCAACGGCCGATCCGCCCGTCAACACCTTGACGATCCGCAGCGGATTCAGGCTCTTCCCTCCCCCGGCGGCCTCGACACTCTTCGGATAGTCGACTGCCAGGCCGGCATCTGCCGGTTTCAGCTGTGTCCGTTCGTCTCTCACCGTGAGATTCAACGGTTCGGCTGCCGTCGGACCAAGCTCGGTCGTCAGCTTGTCGATGGCTTCGGACGGGTGCAAGCCGCCAACAGCGACGCCAGAGATCTGAGCTTTCTTCGGGAGCTTGTCACCGGCCACGAAATAGCCGACGACGTAGAGAATCCCGAGTATGACCACTACTCCGCCGACAATGGCGGCGACAAGGCGCCAGTCCACGTGTTTGAGGGCGGATCGCTCCTCTGGGGTTGGCTCACTGCCTGAACGGGCTGAGTCCTCGATCGCCGTCTCATCGGGCCCAACGTCCCATCTTGGCGTCTGGGTGGTCACAAACTGCTACCTCAGGTTGGACTTCATTGATGTGGTCGGGCGTACGCGCAGTGCCTTCACCAACGGATGCCGTCGCCCTGGGCGTACGTTCTCCTCCCCGATACGCTCACGCCCCTAGGAATAGGCCCCCCGATAGTACGTCAAGGGAGGCCGCGCGTTTGGGTCGTCATCAGAAGGCAGACCGCTGGCGCGCACAATCTCACCCACCACAATCGTGTGATCGCCGCCATCGTGCATCCCGTACGTCGTGCATTCCGCCCAGGCCAGCGCGTCATCGATCAGCGGCGTCCCGCTGAGTGGGCTGGGCGTGTGCGGGACGTCGTCAAACTGGCTGAGCAAATCTCGGCCGCGATTTGAGAAGTGCCAGGCCATCTGCTCCTGGTCGACGGTCAGCAGCGACAGGCACCAGTTGTCGGTTTCGGTAATCGCGCGATGGAAACGGCTCGACTTGCTGACGCACACCAAAACCAGCGGGGGGTCTAGGGAGACCGCGCACACCGCGGTGGCTGTCATCGCATGTTTGATCCCGCGATGAAGGGCCGTGGCGATGGTGACGCCGGAGGCGAAATGTCCCATCACGTGGCGCAGCGCATCCGGTGAGCCCGGAACACCAAAGGTGGGTGCCGGTGCGCTTTCCGGGTACGCCTCCGGCCGGCTCGCGCTCGTCACGCGCTAGCTCAGCCCGGCGAACAGGTCGTCGGCCCAGCCTTCGCCCGGCGGAAGTGGAACGCCGCTTGCGAATCGGTAGTACTCGCGCGCCCAACGGGAGTCGCCGAGCACCTCGGCACCTGCAAAGAATGGGCCGTCAGGCGTGATTTGGGTGGCGTGGGCCCGCATGGCCGTGATCTTTTGTGCCACCCAGGGGGTTCCGTCAATCGCCACGTCTATGTCGGCGTCATCAGAAAGCATGCGCGCCATCGGACCATCTGGATCGAAGCCCTGCCAGGTCGCCTGGTCACCGGCAGCGCGTAACGCCTCGAGGCTGGCCAGCATGCGGCTCCTGCTCATCGCGATCCAGAACACTCGAGACACGGTCCACGGCTGCCCGAGGTCCCGGCGGTAGGACGGCACTCCCGCCAGCTGGGTGGCGTACATGGCCACCCGATGCGCCTGAATGTGATCCGGGTGACCGTAGTTTCCGATCTCGTTGTACGTCACCATGACCTGTGGTCGCCGATCGCGGATCACCGGCACCAGCTCGTTGGCGGCCTCGAGCAGATCGGTGGTCCAGAAGGTTCCGTCGCGGAGGACATCCCGAGCAATGGCGCGCCCCTGCGCGTCGTACGCCATGCCGGAGTCGCGAAAGCGGCCGTCACCACCAAGCCGGATGTAGTCCGTAACGCCGAGGGTCTCCATCGCCAGCTTGAGTTCGCCCAGCCGGTGATCGCCGAGGTCGTCGTTCTGGTCCGGGGCCAGATGGGCGAGATCCTCCACGAGCACCTCACCCTCCTCGCCGAGGGTGCAGGTGACCAAACACACGGCCGCACCTTCCGACACATACTTCGCCATCGTCGCCCCGTTGTTGATCGTCTCGTCATCGGGATGCGCATGGACCAACATCAGGCGCCGTTCGGGCTCAGATTCGGGACTCACAGCAGAACTCACGGCCCCCACCTTATGTCGCGCTGGCACGCTCGATCGTGGATGCTTCGTCACCAGGGAGACGATCAGCTCACGCGACGATCACCCGAGGCTCGGCGAAGTGACATGCCGAAAGGTGCGCCGACTCGCCGTCAGGACGCTCGATCAGCAAGGGTTCGTCGACACTGCAGATCTCCTGTGCCTTCCAGCACCGGGTATGGAACCGGCAGCCCGACGGCGGGTTGGCCGGGCTCGGCACGTCGCCGGTCAGCACGATCTGCTCGCGCACGTGCGCAGCGTCGGATCGGGCACCGGCACGGCCGACAGCAGCGCCTGCGTGTACGGGTGGGTCGGCCGGGCGTAGATCTGATCCTCGTCGCCGATCTCGACCATCTTGCCCGAGGTACATCACGCCGACCCGGTCCGAGATGTGCCGGACCACCGACAGGTCGTGCGCGATGAAGATGTACGCCAGGCCCGAGCTCGTCCTGCAGCTCCTCGAGCAGGTTGACCACCTGGGCCTGCACCGAGACGTCCAGCGCCGACACCGGCTCGTCGCAGATGATCACCTTCGGATTGAGCGCCACGCCGCGGGCGATGCCGATCCGCTGCCGCTGGCCACCGGAGAACTGGTGCGGGTAGCGGTTGATGTGCTCGGGGTTGAGCCCGACCAGATCGAGCAGTTCCTGCACCCGCTGGCGTCGGCCGCCCTTGGGCACGACGTCGGTGTGGATCTCGAACGGCTCGCCGACGATGTCTCCGACCGTCTTGCGCGGATTGAGCGAAGTGTAGGGATCCTGGAAGACGATCTGGATGTCCCGCCGGAGCCGGCGCATCTCCGCGCCCTTCTGGGAGTAGACGTCCACCCCGTCGAAGGTGAGCTTGCCCGCGGTCGGCTCCTCCAGCCGCATCAGCATCCGGCCGAGTGTTGACTTCCCGCAGCCGGATTCGCCGACGATGCCGAGTGTCTCGCCCTTGTAGCAGCTCGAAGGAGACGCCGTCGACCGCCTTGACCTGCCCGACCGTGCGCCGCAACACTCCGGCCTTGATCGGGTAGTACTTGACCAGGTTCTCGGCCTTGAGCATCACCTCGCGGCTCACTGAGGCTCGCCTCCTCGCTCAACATCTTGCTCGTGATCCAACTCTCCTGCGGTGACCGGATACTCCAGTCCGAACTCCAGATGCGCCTCCACCTCCTCCGTGGTCTGGGTCACCGCAAGCTCTGGGCTCTGAGCTCAGCAGGAGCTCGGAGAAGTGGCACGCGGACAAGCCGGTGCCGAGCAACCTCCCGCAGCGGCGGCGGTGGGTCGACCCGGCAGATGTCCTGGGCGTAATGGCAGCGCGGATTGAACGGGCATCCGGGCGGGATGTTCATCAGGTTGGGCGGCAGCCCGCCGATCGCGTCGAGCGTCTCGCCCTTCTGGTCCAGTCGAGGGATCGAGTCGAGCAGGCCCTTGGTGTACGGATGGGCGGGCTGCGCGTACAGGTCGAAGACGTCGGCCTGCTCCACGATCCGGCCGGCGTACATCACCGCGATCCGGTCGGCCACGTCGGCCACCACACCGAGGTCGTGGGTGATCAGGATCAGCCCCATCTTGCGCTCCTCCTGCAGTTCGTGCGAGCAGCTGCATGATCTGGGCCTGCACGGTGACGTCCAGCGCGGTGGTCGGCTCGTCGGCGATCAGCACCGCGGGATCCAGTGCGATCGCCATGGCGATCATGATGCGCTGCCGCATGCCGCCGGAGAACTGGTGCGGATAGGCCTTGACCCGCTGCGCTGGCGGCCGGGATCTGCACCCGCTCCATCAGCCGCACGGCCCGTTCGAGCGGAGTCGCGACCTGTTCATTCCGCGGTGCTTGCGGAACATCTCGGCGATCTGCCAGCCGACCGGGAACACCGGGTTGAGCGCGGACAGCGCGTCCTGGAAGACCATCGAGATCTCCGGGCCGCGGATCTCGCCGTCGCTGCTCCTCGGGCATGAGCGAGGATGTTGCTGCCCGCAATAGCGGATCTCGCCGCCGGTGATGAAGCCGGGCGGGGAGTCGAGGATGCCCATGATGGCCTGAGCGGTGACCGACTTGCCGGAGCCGGACTCACCGAGGATGGCCAGGGTCTCGCCCTGGCGAAGATCGAAGGACACGCCGTTGATGGCCTTGGCGACCCCGTCGCGGGTGCGGAACTCGACCTGCAGGTCCTCGACCTCGAGCAGCAGGCCGTCCTGCGGCTGCCAGCGGGTGCCAGTGTCCAGCACCTCGACCGACGATGATGTCTGATGACATGCGCGCCTCCTCAGCGCAGCTTCGGATCGAGGGCGTCGCGCACCGCGTCGCCCAGCATGATGAAGGACAGCACCGTGAGCGACAGGAAGACGCTCGGAAACAGCAGCATGTGCGGCGCAGCGCGGATCAGTCCGATGCCTGAGGCCTCCGAGATCTGAATGCCCCAGGAGATGGCGGGCGGCTGCAGGCCGACACCCAGGAAGGACAGGGTGGCCTCCACCGAGATGAAGACGCCGAGGTTGATGGTGGAGACCACGATCACCGGAGGCGAACGAGTTGGGCAGGATGTGGGAGCTGATGATCCGGGACGGAGTCGCGCCGAGCGCCCGGGCCGCCTGGACGTAGTCGTTCGGTTTGACCTGCAGCACGCTGGAGCGCATCAGCCGCGTGATCGACGGCCAGCCCAGGATGCCAAGCACGAAGGCGACCTTGCCTACGGAGACCACGAATGGGGTCGTCGACGGGGTTCGGGAAGGTGTAGAGGAACAGGATGCCGCCCAGCAGCAGCGGGATGCCGAGGAAAATCTCGCCGATCCGGCTGGAGCACCGAATCGAGCCAGCCGCCGCGGTAGCCGGCAGATGATGCCGACCGACGGAACCGAAGATCAGGGTGAACAGCGTGGCGAGAATGCCGACCAGGATCGAGGCTCGGGCGCCGTAGACGGTGCGGGCGTAGACGTCGTAGCCCTGGCTGTCCCGGCCGAACCAGGCGTCGGCGGACGGCGCCTCGCGGGCCTTGGACAGGTCAGCGAAGTGTCGGGTCCGTGCTGGTGAACAGCTGCGGGAACGCATCGCCATCAGGACGAAGAACACGATCAACGCCGCAGAGATCCAGAACATCGGCCGGTGGCGAAGCTCGCGCCCAGGCGTCGCTACCGAGCGACCTGGCCCTTTCACGCCTTCGCCGGGGCGCTCAGCGTGGACTCAGGCCCTCCGGTCGGGTCGATGGTGACCGGGACGACCGACGTAGTGTCCAGGCCCGAGTCGCGAGTCGTGTCAGTCATGAGAGATCCTCGGATCCAGGAAGCCGTACGAGATGTCGACGATCAGGTTGACGAACAGGTAGATCAACACGAGGCACGGTGATCGTGCCGACCACGGACGCGCCGTCCTTCTGGATGATGCTTCGGTAGAGGAAGTTGCCGATCGCCGTTGATGTTGAAGATCCGCTCGGTGACGATGGCGCCGCCCATCAGCGCGCCGATGTCGATGCCGATGTAGGTGATCACCGGGATCAGCGAGTTGCGTAGCGTGTGCACGCCGACAGTCCGCGCGTTGCTTAGTCCCTTGGCCTTGGCCGTTCGGACGTAGTCGGCGCGCAGGTTCTCCGACCAGGTTGGTCCGCATCAGCCGGGCGATGTAGGCCAGCGATAGCCGAGGCCAGCACGAAGGCCGGCATGATGAGCTGGTAGGTGGTGCCCTGCGGTGGCGGTGACCGGGAACCAGCCCAGCCGCACCCCGAAGACCAGCTGGGCGACGCTGCCGATGACGAAGATCGGGATGGAGATCAAGAACAAGCGTGCTCACGGTGACCAGGTTGTCGATGAACTTTCCCCGCCGGATGCCGGCGAGCATCCCCGCGCGCGATTCCGATCACGGTCTCGATGACGATCGCCATGACGGCCAGCTTGAGCGTGGTCGGGCAACGCGAGTCGCCAGTTCGTCGATCACCTTGTTGCCGTAGAACGTCTTGCCCAGATCACCCTGGAGCAGATTGCCCATGTAGAGCAGGTACTGGACGATCAGCGGCTTGTCGAGGTTGTAGTCGGCACGGAACTTGGCGATGTAGCCGGGCGGGCAGGTCGCTCACCGCATCGTCCGAGCGTCGGATCGCCGCAGCGCGAACACCGAGGCGTAGATGAAGAAGGTGACCCCGATGATGACCGGGATCATCTGCAGCAGTCGCCGGATGATGTACTTGCCCACGCGCGACTCCTCTCGCTCTCAAGGTCCGGACGAGCGTCTTGGACGCCGAGAACAGGCCTTGTCGGCCCGCCGGCAGTGTGCTCAACGGCGGCCCGCCACGTACTCAGCCGTCTGTTTCCACAGAGTTGCTTCACTTCACCTTGATCGCGACCAAGTCGATGGTGCCGAACGGCGTGACCTTCACGTCGGTCACCTTGTCGGACCAGCCAGACGGTGGTCTTGTAGTACCACAGCGGGGCGGTAGGGAGGTCCTTGCCCAGCATGCCTCGGCCTCCTGGTACAGCTTGTTGGCCTCGTCCGACTCGGCGCCGCAGCGGCCGCCTGGTCAAGCTTGCTCGAACTTCGGATTGCTGTACTCGCCATAGTTCGAACCGGCGCCACGCTCCCTTGGTATAGACGGGGCAGGAAGTTCTCGATCGACGGGTAGTCCATCTGCCACCCCGGCGGAACATGCCCTTCATCTCCTTCGCGATCGATTCTTCGGAACGTCGTGAAGTCGCGGTCGGCACCGCCACGCAGTCAATGCCGAGGGTGTTCTTGATCGAGTTGCAGACCGCCTCCGACCACGCCTTGTTGTGGCGCTGTCGGCGTTCTAGGTCATGGTCAGCGTGCCCTTGTAGCCGCCGGCCGCGTCGTAGGCTTCCTTGGCCTCGGCCGCGTCGAACGTGCAGGAGTCGCCGCAGGCGCCAGCCTTGTAGCCGTCGACGACCGGGGAGACCCAGCCGGTGGCGGGGGTCCTGTGCCGTTGAAGATCTGCTTGGTGATCAGATCGCGATCGATGGCCATCGAGAGAGCCTTGCGCAGCTCGAGCGTTCTTCAGCTGCGGATCGTACGGCGAGAACGTGATCGTCAGCGATGCGGCCCGGACTCGCGCTGAGCCATTACGGTCGGGCAGGTCGCTCCTTGACAGGCTCGCCAACGAGCTGGTCCGGCGGAATGGCTCGTCGAGTGTAAGTCGAGGTTGTTGGCCACGACGTCGGCGTAGGCGGCGCCGGATCCTGGTAGATCCGGAAGGTCACCTTGTCCACGTTGGGCTTGGTGATTCGCCCGAGTAGTCGGCGAACTTCGAGAGCACGATCTCGGTGTTGGTCTTGCTGTCCAGCTTGAACGGACCGGCCCCGATCGGCTTCGTCTCGATAGGCCTTGGGATCGGAGAAGAACGAGTCCGGCAGTGGCGCGAAGGCGGTGTAGCCCAGCCGCACCGGCAGGTTCGAGACCTGCTCGGTGGTCTGGATCGTGAAGGTCTTGTCGTCGACCACCTTCAGACCGCGTCATCTCTTGGCCTTCGGCGTCTTGCTCTGCAGTCCGCGTCGGGGCATTGGGCCACATGAATCGGCGTAGCCCGCGATCGGTGCGAAGAAGTAGCGTTGGCCTGCCCGTTCGGGCCGTACGCGGTGTAGTTCCAGGCATCGACGAAGTTCTTGGCCTTGACCTCGGTGCCGTCGTGGAACTTGTAGCGGCTTGAGCTTGACCGTGAAGAGTCTTGTTGTCCTTAGTCTCGATGGACTCGGCGATGTCGTTACTCGGGGGCAGCCGTTGTCGGCGTTGTAGCGGACCAGCTTCGCAGTCGATGGCATCCACGATGTCGCCGCCACACACCTCGTTGGTGTTCACCGGGAACGAGCGGGTTCTGCGGCGTACAGCCGTCGAATCGTGACCTCCCGCCGCCTTGCGCGCCGGCCTGACTGGTACCCGGCTGGGGCTCCGTACCGCCACCGCCACACGCCGACGCAACGAGAACGATCGACGTAATGGCTGCAAGAGCCATCCCGCCAGTTCTTCCACGCATTCGATGTCCTCCTCCAATGTGCGCCACAGTTGGCGCTCCTGACCTGGAGGAAGCCTAAGGAGTCCTCCATTGGAACGAAACAGTTCTAGGTCATTAAACCCATACCCACAAGACTTGTCGTCTATCAGGGTGCGACACGCAACATGATTGTGATGTGTCTTTCTTGAGCCGCCATACCTGCGCCTTCGGGGTATAAGGCGATGCATAGAGAGCCCGTGGAAACACCACGGCTAGTCTTAGCCCGTCGGCGCTGGGGTCCCCGGCGAGGCCGATGGCAGCTGGCACGGACTCCGCGATCCTCGGCAGATCCTGATCTTCCCTGACGACGACCGAGCCGTTTCGTCGACCAATGGAATGGGGCATCGGATGAGCACACACAACATGATCAGCGACAGCAACGCGGACCTGTCAGATGATCAAGCCAACCCAGCTCGGCACCTCTGGATGCACTTCACTCGGATGGGTAATTACGCCACCAAGGCGCCGCCGATCATTGAGCGTGGCGAGGGCGCATACATCTGGGACACCAATGGAAAGAGGTACCTCGATGCTCTCGCGGCCCTCTTCGTGGTGCAGGCGGGCCACGGCAGGGCCGAACTCGTCGAGGTTGCCGCGGCCCAGGCGAGAAAACTTGCCTACTTCCCCATCTGGTCCTATGCGCATCCAACGGCAATCGAGCTGGCTGATCGGCTGGCGGCTGAAGCACCCGGCGACCTCAACAAGGTGTTCTTCTCCTGTGGCGGCGGAGAATCCGTCGAAACCGCCTGGAAAGTGGCTAAGCAGTACTTCAAGCTCATCGGCAAGCCGTCCAAGACCAAGGTGATCTCGCGAGCTGTCGCCTACCACGGGACGCCTCACGGTGCGCTGTCGATCACTGGGGTGCCGGGCTTTCGGTTGCCCTTCGAGCCGCTGGTACCGGGCGGCGCCTGGGTGCCGAACACCAACTTCTACCGAGCGCCGGATGAGGTTGCCGGGGATGAGAAGCAGTTCGGGCTGTGGGCGGCGAACCGGGTCGAGGAGGCCGTCATCCGGGAAGGGCCGGACAGCGTAGCGGCCGTCTTCATCGAGCCGGTGCAGAACGCTGGTGGCTGCATTCCGGCTCCGCCCGGGTATTTCGAGCGGTTGCGGGAGATCTGCGACGCGTACGAGCTGCTGCTCGTCTCGGATGAGGTGATCTGCGCGTACGGGCGGCTGGGCACGATGTTCGGCGCGCAGAAGTACGGCTACCAGCCGGACATCATCACCACCGCCAAGGGGTTGACCTCGGGTTACTCGCCGCTGGGCGCGGCGATCATCTCCGACCGCGTCTTCGAGCCCTTCGGTCACGGTAAGACCGCCTTCCCGCACGGCTATACCTTCGGCGGCCACCCGGTGTCCTGCGCCGTTGCCCTGGCCAACCTGGACATTTTCGAGCGCGAGGACCTGCTGGGGAATGTGCTCCGCCAGGAAAACAACTTCCGGCAGACCCTGGAGCGGCTCTATGACCTGCCGATCGTTGGTGATGTTCGCGGTGACGGCTATTTCTACGCGATCGAGTTGGTGAAGGACAAAGCCACCAAACAGACCTTGGACGCCGACGAAGTTGAGAGGGTGCTGCGCGGCTACGTCTCAGGCGCCTTGTTCGAGAACGGCCTCTACTGTCGCACCGACGACCGCGGCGAACCCGTCGTGCAGGTCGCTCCCCCGCTGATCTGTGGCCAGGCCGAGTTCGACGAGATGGAGCAAATCCTGCGCTACGTGCTCACGGAAGCCTGGACGAAGATCTGATCAACTTATCGGAAATGGAGATGATCTTGCTCAATCTCCCTGCCTTAACAGCGCCGGTGGGCGGGGAGCCGATGATGCCTGCGGGTCACTGCCACCAAAGCTGGCGATGCGACTGGAGCTCTCAGCTGCGGACTGAGGCACCAGCAGTGTGTCATTAGGGAGCGAGATTGCAAGCCCTTCGTCCAACGTTGCGAGGGCGGCACCATGGTCGCGAGCAAGGCTCACCAAGTAAGCGTCGGTAACCTGTCGGTGGCCAGTGACATGACCGAAGTCGACGTCGGCATATGAGATCGAATCAGGCCAGAATTCGCAAGACGGAAGGTCGCGAATTCGCTGAATGAGAGTCGCGACAGTGGTCGACGACTCACCGGAGCGGACAAGAAAGCGAACCAGCGCTCCTTCGACGATCGGGCAGACTGAGAAATTGCTCAGAGTCGACGCCCACGTCGTAGCCCTATCGTGATGCTCGTGCTCCTGAACGGTGAGCGCAATTAGCACGTTCGCATCGAGCAGGAAGGTCACTCCTCGTCCAAGGCGACGGCTACCTCTTGCGAAGTGATGCGACGGCCAAGACTGACAACGGGGAAGCCGGACCGAGGATCGATGCTGACGACCACCGGCTCGTCCAGGCGGCTCAGCCCGTAGGTAGCCAGCTCAGCAATCACAGCCGAGAGAGATTGTCCGCGCCGTTTCGCTAATTCGGTGGCACGACGGTGAACGGCAGGGGGCAAGTCGACTGTAGTTCGCATCTTTGCATCATATCTGCATCACGAGCGATGCAACAGTAGTCATCGAGCGGCCTTCACCTAAACATTGAAGCGGAACTCGACCACGTCACCATCGGTCATGACATAGTCCTTACCTTCCAGCCGCACTTTGCCTTTGGCACGGGCGTTCTGCAGCGACCCGGCTGCGACAAGATCATCAAAAGAGACCACTTCGGCCCTAATGAAGCCCTTCTGGAAGTCGCTGTGGATGACACCGGCCGCCTCGGGCGCCATCGCGCCCTTGCGGATCGTCCAAGCCCGGGACTCCTTCGGTCCGGCGGTCAGGAACGTCTGCAGGCCGAGCGTGTCGAAGCCAACGCGAGCCAAAACCTCCAGACCAGGCTCAGCGATGCCCATCTCGACAAGGAACTCCCGCGCTTCGTCAGCATCCATCTCGACCAGTTCGGACTCGATCTTGGCATCAAGGAAGATCGCCTCAGCAGGCGCCACAAGTGCGCGCAGCCGTTGCTTCAGCGGTTCGTTGGTCAGCTCGTCGGAGTCGCAGTTGAAGACGTAGAGGAATGGCTTGGCTGTGAGCAGGAAGAGATCGCGCAACGGTGCACGATCCAGATCGGCCGCGAAGATCGTCCGTCCGCCATCGAGCACCTGCTGCGCCTGCTTGACGGCCGCCAGCGCGCCCAACCTGTCTTTGTTGATCTTGGCTTCCTTCTCGAGCCGCGGCAGCGCCTTTTCAATTGTCTGCAGATCTGCCAAGATCAACTCTGTCTCAATGGTCTCGATGTCGCTCGCCGGGTTCACGGCACCGTCGACGTGGGTGACATCCGGGTCATCGAAGACTCTCGTCACCTGACAGATCGCATCGGCTTCCCGGATGTGCGACAGGAATGCATTACCCATCCCCTCGCCCTTGCTCGCGCCCCGAACGATGCCGGCGATATCGACGAAGCTTACGGTTGCCGGCACCGTACGGTCGGATTGGAACAGCTCCGCGAGGACGGCCAACCGGGGGTCGGGAACGCCAACAACCCCGATGTTCGGATCGATGGTGGCGAACGGGTAGCTGGCGGCCAACACGTTGTTCCGCGTTAGCGCGTTGAACAGCGTTGACTTACCCGCGTTAGGAAGCCCGACAATGCCAATCGTGAGTGCCACGGGCGACAAGCCTAGGCCCGTAGGACTTGGGATCCCACCAGCGACGTGAGGGCTCCCCCGAGACCCCTCAACAGCTGGTGAGGAAGGTCTCCATGGCTCTGGTCAGGTTGATGGGGTCCTCGGTTCCGGCCAGCTCGCGTGCCGAGTGCATGGAAAGCAGCGGGATGCCGACGTCGATGGTGGCAATCCCAAGTCGGGTCGCCGTCAACGGCCCGATGGTCGAGCCGCAGGGCATCGCATTGTTGGACACGAACTCCTGGGTGGGGATGCCAGCTGCGCGACAGATTCGCCGCCACAGCGCAGCACCTGTGGCGTCAGTCGCGTAGCGCTGATTCGCATTGACCTTGAGAAGCGGGCCGGAGTTCAGCAGCGGCTGGTTCATCGGATCGTGCCGGCCGGGATAGTTCGGATGGATGGCGTGACCGGTGTCCGCCGAGAGACACACCGACTGCGCCAGCGAGCGATGCTGCTCGTCGAGCGTCGCGCCGAGACCGGCAGAGATGCGGTTCAGCACATCGGCCAGCAGCGGACCAGAGGCCCCGCTGCGTGAGGCACTGCCTAGCTCTTCATGATCGAAAGCGGCGATCATCTGGATTGCGGCACCATCATCGGCGTTGATCATGGCGACGATGCTTGCGTGCATGCTGCTGAGGTTGTCCAGCCGTCCCGAGGCGAAGAACTCCTGATGCGGCCCGAAGATCGCCGGGGCCGCGGTGTCGTACACCCGAAGGTCGTATCCATCGATATCGGCTGCCGAGCTGCCAGCGGCCTGCGCCACATGATCAAGAACATGAATGCCGGGATGACTGACACTCCACACCGGCGCAGTGTGCACTTGTTTGTCGAGCCGTAGTCCGTCATCGTTCACGCTGCGATCAAGATGGATGGCCAGCTGGGGAATGCGCATGATCGCTTCTGTACGCACCAGTACGGTGCGACCGTCACTGAGCACCAGGCGACCTGCCAGACCAAGCTCGCGATCCAGCCACGAGTTGAGCAACGGAGCACCGTAGATCTCGACACCCAGTTGTTGCCAGCCGTAGCCGCCGGTGTCCGCTCTTGGCTTAAGTGTGAAACCAGGCGAATCCGTGTGTGAACCGAGGATTCGGAACGGCATAAATGATCTTGCTGTATCCGGGATCCGCCAGGCAACGAGGGCACCGTCGCGAAGCACGTAATGGCCCCCTGGCTCCGAGCTCCACTCCGCAGATTCTTCTTGCTCAACAAAACCCGCCGCGGCTAGCCGGCGGGCACCTTCGGCCGCCGCATGATGGGAGGACGGTGACGCTTCCACGAACGCCGCAAGATCGGCAACATGATCAAGCACGGCAGGCATGCCTCCAACCTAGACTCCAAGCTGCGAGCGTCGGGAATCGCGCGCCGACGTACCGAGGAGAAGCGAGCGGGGGGCGCTCTTCCGCTGCGAGCGACGACGACGGCGGCGGGCCTGATCGCGCGATGCGCAAGCAGCTTCCAAGAAATGGGAGCGGCCTCCAAGGTTTTGTCGCTGCGCCCGGGCAAGATCTTGTCCATGGATGGTGTGACGGTCATTGCGCTGACCTGTGGCCTGCTGGTGGGAATCCCGCTTGGGACCCTCGCTGGCTGGGCCATAGCGCGCGCCCGACGGCACGCTGACTCCGCGGACGCTCAGTTGTTGATCGCGCAATCGCATGGAGAGGCAGCCAACGCCCGCGCCGAAGCCGCACAGGCACGATCGGAAGCTGCCCAAGCGCGCAGCCACGTAGCCGAGGCGCGCAACGAAGCACTAGCAGCCCAAGCCGCAGCCGCCGAGGTTTCGGCAGCCGTGGCCAGCGCCATCGCCCAGCGGGACGCCGCACTCGATCGAGTAAAGGAGATCGCCGCTGACCGGGAATCCATGATCAACCAGTTCCGGGTACTTTCGGCCGAGACGCTTGATCGGCACGGTCAGGCCGCCGACGCCCAGGCCGACGTAAGGCTCAAGGCAACCGAGCAACTCATGTCTCCGGTCCGAGAAAGTCTGGAAAGGTTCAACCTGCGCCTCACCGAAGTCGAGAAAGAGCGGGCAGCCATGTCGGCGGAGCTGCGTTCCCAAGTCAGCTACGTTCAGCAAACAGGCGAAACACTGCGTCGCGAGACAGCGGCCCTTGTCAACGCCTTGCGTAAGCCTCAGATCCGCGGCTCCTGGGGAGAGACACAGCTCAAAAGGGTTGCAGAGCTGGCCGGCATGATCGAGCGCTGCGATTTTGATCTGCAGTTCACGACCAAGGACGGCGACCGCGTGTTGCGGCCTGATATGCGTGTCAACCTGGCACAGGGCAAGCATGTATTCGTCGACGCCAAGGTCCCGCTCAACGCATTCCTCGAGGCGGCTGAGACCGAAGACCCGCAGCTCAAGGCCGACGCGCTGGTGCGGTACGCACGCAACGTCCGCACGCACATCGACCAGCTGTCCGCGAAGCAGTATTGGAAGGCAGCGGAAACCCCTGAATTCGTGGTGCTCTTCTTGCCGAACGAGATGTTCTTCGCCACCGCTCTTGATCAGATTCCCGATCTCTACGACTACGCGGCGATCCGCGATGTCGTGATTGCGACACCGACCACGCTGATCGGGATGCTGCGGGCGGTGGCGTACGGGTGGCGTCAGGCTGCCCTCGCGGAGAGCGCGAATGAGGTGTTCCGCCTGGGTCGCGAGCTGCATGAGAAGTTGGGCCTGTTGGGCAACCGCTTCGACAAACTGGGCCGGATGCTGCGCGGCTCGGTAAATGCCTACAACGAGACGATCGCCACGGTCGAGGGCACCGTGCTGGTACGCGCGCGCAAGTTCCGTGACCTGAAGGTCAGCGAGAAAGACCTGCGGGGACTGACCCAGATCGACGAGCCCGTACGCCAGATCCAGGCCGCCGAGCTGGTTGAGGACGCGGTCCAAGTGGAACCGATGGTCGGTCGTGGCAGCCGACACCGTCCTGCGGCCATCCCCGAGGCGGCTGAGTTGTACAGGGCGGACCCAGATCTCTCGGAGTTGATCGAGGAAAGCTCGTTTGAGGAACCTGATGAGACTGCGCAGTCCTGCTGATCGGGCCTAATCCCTGAATCTGCAACGCCAGCGAGCTGAGTTCGACCATTTCAGGGCCGCTGCGGCTTACTGGCGATGCGTTTTCAGGGATCCGAGCTTGATCAATCGTTGATGGCCCCTGGACGAAGGTCTTTCCGAAGCTCCGGAGGCAGAGCAAAGACCAGCGATTCCTCAGTAAGCCGCTCTTCACGCGCCTGAGGAAAGCCATGATCAACTAAATAGTCGAGTACGCCCCGAACAAGATCATCCGGCACAGATGCTCCACTGGTGACACCGATCGCGTCAATGCCGGTCAGCCAGGCCGGATCGATCTCGCTGGCATTGTCGATTCGGTACGACGCCTTGGCACCGGCTTCGAGCGCAACCTCGACCAGCCGCACCGAGTTGGACGAGTTTGCCGACCCGACCACAATGACCAGATCGCTCTCCGCAGCGATCTGTTTGATCGCCAGCTGACGGTTCTGCGTGGCATAGCAGATGTCATCGCTCGGCGGATCCTGCAGCAGCGGGAACTTCTCCCTCAGCCGGTTGACGGTCTGCAACGTCTCGTCGACGCTCAGCGTGGTCTGGCTCAGCCAGGCTAGTCGTGATGGATCGCGAACCTCGAGGCGATCCACATCATCGGGTGACTGCACGAGGGTGATGTGCTCGGGGGCCTCGCCGCTGGTCCCCTCGACCTCCTCGTGCCCCGCGTGACCGATCAACAAGATCTCAAGGTCATTGCGCGCGAACCGGCGGGCCTCATGGTGAACCTTCGTGACCAATGGGCAGGTCGCATCAATCGCCTTGAGGCCACGGTCCTTCGCCTCCTGCTGGACGGCTGGCGACACGCCATGTGCCGAGAAGACCACAGTGGAGCCCTCCGGCACCTCGTCCAGCTCTGCGACGAAGATGGCGCCCCGCTCCTGCAACTCTTCGACGACATGCCGGTTGTGCACGATCTGCTTGCGCACGTAGACCGGAGGTCCGTAGCGCTCCAACGCCTTCTCGACGGTGATCACCGCACGATCAACACCGGCACAGTAGCCACGGGGTGCAGCTAGCACGACCTGCCTTGGGCGACTTTGCCTCGACGGGCTGGGGGCTATCGCCTGGCCGCTCTCAGTCACCCGGTCAGTGTAGGTGCTGCAGACCGGCGTCCCGCCTGACCAGCCAGCAGCCCAGGCTGCCGCGCCGCTGTCCTGGACGAGCGAACGAGCAGACACGCTTTTCCGTCGCGAGTGAGTGAGGAAGGCAGCGGCTAACAGGCGGCAGCCTCAGCGAGCGGAGCGAGCAATAGACGATAGTGCGGTACTACGCTCGCGGGGTGGCCTTGGAATCCTCGCCTGAGCACCCGCAACCTTTGCGGGTGATCGCACATGCGGTTCGGGGCTGGGTGGAACGCCTCGGAGCGGTCTGGGTTGAAGCGCAGCTGATCGAGATCAACCGCCGCTCGGGCACCCGAACGATCTTCCTGACGCTGCGCGACAAGCTCGCCGAGGTCTCCGTCTCGGCGACCGTCTCGCCAATCACTCTAGATTCGGCTGGACCCCTTGCCGAGGGCGCGACTGTGGTGGCCCGGCTCAAACCAACGTTCTTCGAAAGTTCGGGCCGCTTCATCTTTTCTTGCGATGCCATCACACCGATCGGCGAAGGTCGCCTACTCGCCCGATTGGAACAGACGAAGCGTCTGCTGCAGGCAGAGGGACTCTTCGATCCGGCACTGAAAAAGTCGTTGCCGTTCCTGCCGAGGGCGGTTGGTCTGATCACCGGAGCCGGCAGCGCCGCCGAGCGCGACGTTGTGGAGAACGCGCGGCGGCGCTGGCCCGCGGTCCGGATCGTGGCTCGATATGCACTTGTCCAAGGACCACAGGCCTGCGAGCAGGTCATGGCCGCCGTGGAGCAACTCGACCGGCATCCGGAGGTGGATGTCATCGTCATTGCCCGAGGGGGCGGTTCGGTGGAGGATCTCCTCCCCTTCTCAGACGAAGGCCTGATTCGAGCCGTTGCCGCCTGCCGTACGCCCGTAGTCAGCGCAATCGGACATGAATCAGACAGTCCCATCCTTGACCTGGTTGCCGACTACCGAGCCTCGACACCGACCGACGCGGCGAAGCGCATCGTCCCTGACGTGGCTGACGAGGCGGCCCGGGTGGCTCAAGCACGGCATCGGATGATCCGGGCGGTATCGGGCCTTGTCGGACGCCAGCAGGAGTTCCTCAACTCACTGCGAACTCGCCCGGTGCTGCTGGATCCGGCAGCCTCATTCGGTCGACGATACGAGCAATTGGCCGACCTCAGGTATCGCGCCCATCGGGCCATTGGTTCGACGATCGACCGGGAGTCTGCCCTGGTCGGCCACCAACTGGCACGGGTAAGGGCCATGTCGCCCCAGGCAACCCTGGAACGCGGCTACTCGATCCTGCTCGACGGGGAGGGCACCGCAATCCGATCGGTCGACCAGGTCGCGTCCGGAGATGATCTTTCGGCACGGCTGGCGGATGGGCAGCTGCTGGTCGAGGTGCTCGAGCTGAGAGCACGAGGAGAGGCATGACGGATCGAACGGCGAGCCCGGAGGCGCTCAGCTATGAGCAGGCGCGCGAAGAGCTGATCGTCATTGTGCAACGGCTCGAGTCGGGTGGCGTCCCGCTGGAAGAGTCGCTGGCTCTGTGGGAGCGCGGTGAGCAACTCGCTGCCGTGTGCCAGGCCTGGCTAGATGGTGCGAAGGCCAAGATCGACGCTGCTCGAACGAAGGACAAGGCGACAGCCGAGGAGACCTGAGTGTCGCGTCTCCCAGGTTCCTTTGCGTTTGGCGTCGTTCAGGTGCGTGCATCGCAAGGCCGACGAGGGAGGCATACCGGGTCGTATGCCGACCGAGGAGAACGCCGCGAGGTGCGTGCCTGGGCGGCGCGAAACGTGAAGAAACCTGGGAGACACGACACTAACTACGCGCCGCTGGACAAGGTCGAGGCGTACGCCTCCAATGCCTCATACGACAGATCGGCCGTCACAACGACGGTGGAATTCGGGCTGGTGAGCACCAACGATCTGGTTCGGCCATCAGGGCTGATCAACCGTTGCCAGGTCTTGCCCGCGACCACACTGCTCCCATCGGCGGTACCGTCCCGGGACTGCTGATCAACCATCTCCTGCGGGCGTACGTCGCCCTGATTGAGATCAACGAAGGCATCATCGGGAGTCAGGAATCCGATCTGCCAAAGATTGCGCGGGGAAGCCTCGCCATTGAGGTATGGCTTTCCCTGCGGCACCCAGTTGACCCGGGTCGCTCGCCAGCCACTCGGCAGGTTCTCGGGCGCGAGAACCTCGAATGGAGCCTCCTCACGTGCCTTGGCCAGCACGGGTTTCCAGTCGACTTCCTTGACCGGGTGGTCATTCGGTGTGTTCGTGAAGATGATCGTGATCACCGCCAGAGGGATCAAAATCAAGGCAAGCGAGCGAATCATGTCGCCCGCTGTCGCCTGCCTCTTGGTACGCGCCACGTCACTTATCTTCACAGACCGCACCAAGTCCTAGCGGCTGGCGATCGGCGACACTGTTGGTCAATGGAGATGATTGAGACCATCGCCCGTCACCACGGGCCGCGAGGCGAGGTCGTGCTGCGCCGCCGGCTGCGCGTCGGCGGCGATGTCGAAGAGTTGATCATCAATGGTGCATTCGCCATTGACAGCAGCGAAACCGACACTGAACGCCTGCTGGCCGAACTCGCGCTGCCGAGCGGTCGCGCGCACCGCGTGCTGGTCGGCGGCTTGGGCTTGGGCTACACGGTCGCAGCGCTATCTGCCCTTGAGGTCGACGCGATCGATGTCGTCGAGATCGAGCAGTGCTTGATCGATTGGGCCTATCAAGGAATTGCCCCATCGATTGCGGCAGCTGCTTCGGATCCCCTGGTCCAGCTGCATGCCGGTGATATCCGGTTCGTTCTCGAAGGCGTGATCGAGGAGCTGGTCGGTCCCTGGGATGCCATCGTGCTTGACGTGGACAACGGGCCGGACTTCTTGATCCATCCGCACAATCGCGCCCTATACACCGAGGACAGCCTCCGCGCGGCGTACGCTCAGCTCGCTCCTGGCGGAACGTTGGCGATCTGGTGCCAAGGTCAAGCGCCAGCACTGCGAGTCGTGCTGGAACACATTGCGTCATCGGTGGAGGAGCACATCATCGACGTTTCTCGTGGCGAGCGCAGCTTTGGCTACGCGATCTATACGGTTTCCCGAGGGCTGAAACCTCAGCAGGAGAGCTAGGCCAGAATGGGCCTATGACGTATGCAACTGATGTGGGCGACTATCGCATAGAGCACGACACGATGGGCGAGGTGAGAGTGCCAGCGGGCGCTCTCTGGAAGGCCCAGACGCAGCGTGCCATTGACAACTTCCCGATCTCTGGCATCCCGATCAACCCTGAGTTGATCGCTGCCCTCGGACTGATCAAGGAGGCGGCGGCCAGGACAAACGCCGAGCTCGGCGTCTTCGGCCAGGAGTACGCCGACGTGATCGTCAAGGCCGCGAGCGAGGTCGCAGCGAACCGTCATGACGCCGAGTTTCCACTCGACGTTTTCCAGACCGGGTCAGGCACCTCGAGCAACATGAACGCCAATGAGGTGATCGCCTCGCTCGCCACGGCCGAGCTGGGCAAAGCGGTGCATCCCAACGATCACGTCAATGCGTCACAATCCAGCAACGACGTCTTCCCGAGCGCCATCCACATCGCTGCGACACAGAGCTTGGTGGAATCCCTGATACCGGCACTGCGCCATTTGGCGGAGACGCTGAGCCTCAAGGCCGCAGAGTTCGCCGAGGTCGTCAAGTGTGGCCGTACCCACCTGATGGACGCCACGCCCGTTACCCTCGGTCAAGAGTTTGGCGGCTATGCCGCGCAGATTCGTTACGGCATCGAGCGGATAACCGCAGCACTTCCGCGAGTGGCTGAGCTGCCGCTTGGCGGGACCGCGGTTGGCACCGGTATCAATACCCCGGCCGGTTTCGCCGAGTCTGTGATCGCCATCGTCGCGGAGCGGACAGGTTTGCCTCTGACCGAGGCACGTGATCATTTCGAGGCGCAGGGCTCGCGGGACGGGCTCGTGGAAGCCTCGGGCGTCATGCGAACAATCGCCGTGAGCCTCTACAAGATCGCTAACGACATTCGCTGGATGGGTTCAGGCCCGCGCGCCGGCCTCGGGGAGATCTCGCTACCAGACCTCCAGCCGGGCTCCTCGATCATGCCGGGCAAGGTCAATCCGGTGGTCTGTGAAGCGACCTTGATGGTTTGTGTTCAGGTGATTGGCAATGACGCTGCCGTCGCCTTCGCTGGCACGACCGGTCACTTCGAGCTGAACGTGATGCTTCCTGCCATGGCGCGCAACCTGCTGGAGTCCATTCAGCTTCTCGCCAGCGTCACTCGGCTGCTCGCAGACCGCTGCGTAGCGGGAATCAAGGCGAACGTCGAGCATTGCAGAACGCTCGCCGAGTCGTCACCCTCCATCGTCACGCCGCTGAACCGCTACATCGGCTACGAGAATGCTGCAGCGGTTGCCAAGCAGGCGCTCAAAGAGGAAAAGACCATCCGCGAGGTCGTGATTGAGAACGGGTATGTCGCCAACGGCGCGCTGACCGAAGAGCAACTCGATGCGGCTCTCGACGTTCTCGCTATGACTCGCCGGCCCGTTTGAGCGGCTTCTGTCTCCGAGTTGTCAGAATCTCTGCCCCTATGTGGTGCTGAGATTCTGACTACTCGCTACGTGTCAGTACCAGCCGTGTGATGACTTGAATCCCCAGGCTCCGCACGGACTGCCGTAGCGATCCTTCATGTACTCGATACCCCAGATGATCTGAGTCGCCGGGTTGGTCCGCCAGTCGCTGGCGATCGTCGCCATCTTCGAGCCAGGCAGTGCCTGCGGGATGCCGTACGCCCCAGAGCTTGGATTGGTCGCGTTAATCTTCCACATGCTTTCGCGCATGATGATGTTGTTGAAGCAGCTGAACTGACTCGAGCCGTAGCCGTACTTGTTCTTCAAGATCTGCCGAGCTATTTCCTTGGGATCGGTCACACCCGGCTCGTAACCGCGGTTCTTGAGCGCTCGCTTCAAGGCAGCCTTCTCCTCGGCAGCCTTCTTCGCAGCTGCCGCCAGCTCGGCCTTGATCTTGGCCTGTTGCTGGGCGATCGCCTTGGTTTCCAATCCCAGTGACTTCGCGCGCTTCATCGCCTGCTTGGCAGCAACCAGCTGGGCTCGGGCAACCGCACGATTCGCGCGCACCTTGGCCGCCGCGCGTTCAGCGGCAAGCTGGTCAACGGCAGCTGCAGACGCAGGAGCTGAGATCGCACTTACTGGGGCTGGCACTGCGATCGCGGAGGTCTCGCCACTGGGGCTAGCTAGCCCCGCGACTGCCACCGTTGCGACTAACGCTGAGAAGCCAACCCCGACTATGGCATGCTGAGCGAGTCGACGCACGGAGGCTACAATGCCACATGCCGTTATCCAAATGAAATCATCCCGAGATCTTTTCGATGCTTAATTTCATCGAAAAGGACTCAGACGGCCACATCTTCTAACATCTCGGTCACGAGAGCGGCTATCGGCGACCGTTCCGAGCGACTCAGCGTGATGTGAGCGAAGAGCGGATGACCCTTGAGCTTCTCCACAACAGCGACCACGCCGTCGTGCCGACCAACCCGCAGGTTATCCCGTTGAGCGACATCGTGTGTCAAAACCACGCGGGAGTCCTGACCGATCCGGGACAGCACGGTGAGCAGCACATTGCGTTCCAACGACTGCGCCTCGTCGACGACAACGAATGCGTCGTGCAGTGACCGGCCCCGAATATGCGTCAGCGGCAACACCTCGAGCAGGCCCCGGGCAAGCACTTCCTCAATGACCGCCTTTGTCGTGAGCGCGCCCAACGTGTCGAAGACAGCCTGGGCCCAGGGCGCCATCTTCTCCCCCTCGGTCCCCGGCAGGTAGCCGAGTTCCTGGCCACCGACTGCGTAGAGCGGACGGAACACCACGACCTTGGAGTGCTGCTGTCTTTCCAAGACAGCTTCGAGTCCCGCGCACAACGCCAGCGCCGATTTCCCCGTACCGGCTCGGCCGCCGAGGGAGATGATGCCGATCGAGGGATCTTGCAGCAGCTCCAGAGCGACCCGCTGCTCGGCCGAGCGGCCATGGATGCCGAATACATCCCGGTCCGCCTTGATCAACTTCACGTCCTTGCTGGGCATCACTCGACCTAGCGCGGATGCGCTGCCACTCAGCAACACGACACCGGTATGGCAGGGCAGGTCACGAGCCTCATCCAGCTCCAGCGACCCCTGTTCATAGAGACGGTCGATATCTCTCCCATCGACGTCGATCTCACTCATTCCCGTCCACTCGGTTTCGACCGCCAGCTCGGCGCGGTACTCCTCGGCTTTGAGCCCGACGGCTGAGGCCTTCACGCGCATCGGCAGATCCTTGGAAACCAAGGTGACCGCGCAACCCTCCGCGGCGAGATTCAGCGCGACAGCCAGAATCCGCGAGTCGTTGTCACCAAGGCGAAAACCGTCCGGCAGGGCTGCTGGATCAGTGTGATTCAGTTCGACCCGGATAGTTCCACCTACGTTGTTGACGGGGACGGGGGCGTCAAGACGGCCGTGGATGATCCGCAGCTCGTCAAGGTGACGAAGCGCCGTACGAGCGAAGTACCCCAACTCGTTGTGGTGACGCTTCCCCTCAAGCTCAGTGATCACGACAACAGGAAGCACCACATCGTGCTCGTCGAAGCGCCGCATCGCGTGCGGATCGCTGAGTAGCACGGAGGTGTCGATCACGTAGGTGCGACGGCTTGATGAAGAAGACACAGGACTGCCCTTCTTGGGGGCCGTACGCGATCCGCGCCCGGCGCCCACTATTACGTGGTCGGCCGGGAGAGCTGACCGGCAGCGAGCTTCTGCAGTTCGTTGCCCGTCGAGTGACGGTGCATGCATCGCCTCCCAGGCGGGACCGCCTTACTGCGTCCCGCATCTCGACGGTACGACTGCAGATGGGTCGAAGGCGAGAGCCACGCCGCGAATTTCACGTGATGGCAACCTACTTCTGAGCATTCATTCAGCAAGGACGCCGAATCTGCTGGCCGGGGACTGATTGTGCGGCGCGATCTCCCTCTTGATCTGCGGCCGTGGTGGAATACCTCTCGGCGAGCGGGAGGTGGATCATGGAGCGGGCCAGGCTGGGCGTGGACGTTGGGGGGACGTTCACCGACCTCGTCGCGCTGGTCGACGGCGCCCTGGTGACCGCGAAGACCCCGTCGACCCCCGCCGACCAGGCCCGGGGCGTGCTCCGGGCCGTCACCGCCGCCGACCTGGCCGCTGACAGCGTCGGCGTTTTCGCGCACGGCTCCACCGTGGCCACTAACGCGCTGCTGGAACGACGCGGCGCCCGCACCGCCCTGGTGACCACGGAGGGCTTCCGGGACGTGATCGAGATCGGCCGCCAGAACCGGCCGGCACTGTACGACCTGACTCGCGATCGCCCGGCCGCGCTGGTCCCTCGGGACCTGCGGTTCACCGTACGAGAACGGACGGGCCCGCACGGCGTCATCACGCCGTTGGACGAGGAATCGGTGCACGCCGCCGTACGCCGCTGCCGGGAGACCGGTGTCGAGGCGGTGGCGGTGTGCCTGATCTTCGGTTTCCTCTACCCCGACCACGAGCGGCGGGTCGGGGACGCGCTGCGGGCGGCCCTGCCCGGGGTGCACGTGTCGCTCTCCTGCGAGGTGCTGCCCGAGTTCCGCGAGTACGAGCGGTGCTCGACGACGGTTTGCGACGCGTACCTGACCCCGCGGCTGTCGCGGTACCTGCACAGCCTCAGCACCCAGGTGGCGGGGCACGGGCTACCGGCACCGGTGGTCATGCAGTCTTCCGGCGGCGTCGCCGAGATCGGGTTCGCCGCCTCGCACGCCGCCGGCTGCCTGCTGTCCGGACCGGCCGGCGGAGTTGTTGGCGCCGCCTGGGTGGCAGGCCTGTCCGGCGAGGCCGATCTGCTCACCTTCGACATGGGCGGGACGTCCACCGACGTCGCCCCGGTCCGCGGCGGGCACGTGCAGACCACCACCGAGTCCGTGGTTGCCGGGGTACCGGTGAAGCTGCCGATGGTGGACGTACACACCGTCAGCGCAGGCGGCGGCTCGATCGCCTGGGTCGACTCGGGCGGAGCCCTGCGGGTGGGACCGCACTCCGCCGGCGCCGACCCCGGACCCGCCGCGTACGGCCGAGGCGGTGACCAGCCCACCGTCACTGACGCCGATCTGTACCTGGGGTATCTGGCTGACGGAGTGGAGCTGGGCGGCGAGGTACGGCTGGACCGCGCGGGCGCGAGGGCATCTCTCTTGCGGGTCGGTGACCGCATCGGGCTCGACGCGCACCGCACCGCGCTCGGGGTGATCCGGGTGGCCGAGGCGGAGATGACCCGCGCCCTGCGGGTGATCAGCGTCCAGCGCGGCCTGGACCCGCGGGAGTTCACCCTGGTGGCCTTCGGCGGAGCGGGCGGCATGCACGCCTGTGCACTCGCCGAGGAGCTGGGCATGCAGCGGGTCCTGGTCCCGCGGGCCGGCGGCGTCCTCAGCGCGCTCGGCCTAGCCATCTCAGACGCTCGGCGCGACGAGGTGGTGCCGTTCCTTGCCGACCTGTCGACGGCCGATCCGGCGGTTCTGGCGCGGGGCTACGCCGAGCTGGCCCGGCAGGCGTCCGCCCAGCTCGGCCCCGGGGCGGCCGCGCCGGAGGCCACGCGGCTAGCCGACCTTCGTTATCACGGCCAGTCGTTCGAGCTGACCGTCGCCGTCGACATGCCCCGTCTGGACGACCAACACGGCACCGATGCCGGCGGCGAGCCGGTCGGTGGGTCACGTACGCCCGGCAGCGCCGCGCCGGACCTGGCGGCGCTGGCCCGACGCTTCCACCGCGAGCACGAACGCCGGTACGGCTACCGGATGGACGACGAGCCGGTGGAGCTGGTGAACCTGCGTCTGGTGGCCACCCGGCCCGGGTCCCGGCCGGTGCTACGGGAGGATCCAGCCGCAGCGGCGGCCGATCCCGCTACCCGCCAGGCCAGCTTCGACGGCGAGTGGCGGGAGGTGGCGGTGTACCAGCGGGACTCCCTCGGTGCGGGCAGTACGGTGCGCGGACCCGCGGTGGTGGAGTTCGCCGAATCCACATGCGTGCTGCGCCCCGGCTGGATCGGCACCGTCGACGGTGTCGGCACGCTGTTGCTCACCCGGTATGAGGGGAGCCGGCCCTGACCGCGGCGCGGCCGGCGGGCCGCGCCAGCGCCGGAGGGAGGCGCCTTGACCCGATCACGCTCTCCGTGCTGACCAGCGCGCTGTCCGGCGTCGCCGAGGAGATGGGCACGGCGCTGGTGCGCAGCGCGTACTCCTCGAACATCAAGGAGCGCCGAGACTGTTCGGCCGCGCTGTTCGATGCGCGTGGTCGGATGGTGGCCCAGGCCGAGCACATTCCGGTGCATCTCGGTGCGATGCCCGAGGCGGTGGCCGCGGTGATGGAGCGCGATCCCGGGCCCCGCGATGTGTACGTGCTCAACGACCCATTCTCCGGCGGCAACCACCTGCCGGACATCACGATGGTGTCCCGGCTGGGCATCGACAAGCAGATCTGGGGGTACGCGGTCACCCGGGCGCACCACTCGGACGTCGGAGGGATGCAGCCGGGGTCGATGCCGGCCGGCTCGCGCGACATCTGGTCGGAGGGTCTGGTTATCCCGCCGGTACGGCTCGTGCGTGCCGGCGACTACGTCCCGGACGTGCTGGAGCTGATCCTGGCCAACACGCGCACGCCGCGGCTGCGGCGCGGCGACTTCCGGGCCCAGATCGCGGCGAACCGGCTGGCCCAGGACCGGCTGGCCGACCTGATGGCCCGGTGGGGCGAGGCCACCATCTTCGCAGCGTTCGACGAGGTTCTGGCGTACACCGAGCGGCGCACCCGGGAGGTGGTGCGTGCGCTGCCCGACGGCGAGTACGTGGCCTCCAGCCAGATCGAGGGCGACGGGGTGACCGACGAGGACATTCCGATCCGGGTCACCGTGCGGGTGGCCGGGGACCGGATGGTTGTGGACTTCGGCGGCACTGCCGGCGCCGTCGACGGCAATGTCAACTGCCCGATGTCAGTGACCCGTTCGGCATGCTTCTTCGCGCTGCGGGTGCTTTTGCCCGACGACATCCCGGCCAACTCCGGGACGTACGCGCCGCTGGAGATTATCGCCCCGGAGGGCAGCCTGGTGAACGCCCGCCGCCCCTCGGCGGTGGTAGCGGGCAACGTAGAGACCAGCCAGCGTCTCGCCGACACGGTGCTCGACGCGTTCGCCCAGATGACCGACGTGCCGGCCGCCGGGCAGGGCACCATGAACAATGTCAACATCGGTGGTCGGGGCTGGACGTACTACGAGACCATCGGCGGCGGCCAGGGCGCCGGCGACGGGCACCCGGGTTCGTCCGGGGTGCACGTTGGGATGTCGAACACGCTCAACACCCCCGTGGAGGCGTTCGAGCAGGAGTACCCGATGCGAGTCGAGCGCTTCGAGCTGGCCTATGGCAGCGGCGGCGCGGGCCGCTTCCCCGGCGGGGACGGGATAGTACGGGCGATCCGGGTCCTGGAACCGGCCAGCCTGTCCCTGCTGACCGACCGGCGGCGACACCCACCGGCCGGTCGCGGCGGCGGCGGCCCCGGCGCATGCGGGCACAACCAGCTCAACGGCGAGCCGTTGCCGGCCAAGGTGAGCCTGTCGTTGGCCGCCGATGACGTTGTCACGATCACTACGCCGGGCGGGGGCGGCTACGGGGCGTCCGGCAACCCGCCGGTCAGCTGAGGTACGGGCAGAGCCGGCAGCCCTGGTCGGAACAGTTGCCCCGGTCGGCAGGGAAGGCCGCGGTGAGCACGAACAATCCGGTCCTTCAGACCTCAGCGCGGCACGTACTCGCCGCTGGGTCAGAGTCTGGAGAGCTATGGATCCCGGAGATTCCGCCAAGGTCGGGATCAGCGACCGAAGCGACGCTCCCGCTGTCCGTAGGAGCGCAGCGCGCGAATGAAGTCCACCTTCCGGAAGTCAGGCCACAGCGCTTCGCAGAAATAGAACTCGCTGTGGGCTGACTGCCACATCAAGAAGCCGGACAAGCGCTGTTCACCAGATGTCCTGATGATCAAGTCCGGGTCGGGTTGGCCCTTCGTGTAGAGGTGTTCGGCAATGTGTTCGATGTCGAGGCTCTGGGCTAGTTCATCGATCGAGGTGCCGTTCTTGGCATGCTCGGCAAGCAGCGACCGTACGGCGTCACGCAGCTCATACCGGCCGCCATAGGAGACCGCGATATTGACCAGCATGCCGTCGATGTCCGCTGTGTCCCGAGAGGCCATCTTGAGCCGCTTCGCGGATTGATCCGGTAGCAGGTCCAGCGCTCCGACCGGATGAACTTGCCAACGCCGGGTTGCCGCCAGATCACTCACCATCCGCTCGATCACGCGGAGTAGCGGTTCGATCTCCTCACGATTACTGCGGGACAAGTTGTCCGTCGACAGCACCCACAGGGTGACAACCGGAATCCCGAGCTCGTCGCACCACCCGACGAACTCCTTCAGTTTGTCGGCGCCTGCCTGGTAACCCGCAACGAGAGGTTGCTCGGGCGCGTTGGTGCGCGCCCAGCGGCGGTTTCCATCGGCGAGTACTGCGACGTGACGTGGCAGCCTTTCGGTATCGAGCTCGGCGATCAGCCGATGCTCATAGGTCGCGTACAGCAGCCCCGAAGGGTGCAGTCGATCCACGAACTCGCGCAGCCGATCGAGACGTGCCACAACTGGCAGCGTATCCCGATGCGATCTCCTCATCGCCGGCCGCACAGTGATTGGTCAACACGATCTCGGTCCGTACGCTGAAGCTACTGAGTCGTAACCTTCGGCGAGCCGGGTTGCGGCCATTGCCGTCTGAAGGGTGCGCCATGCCAGCAATTCATCTCGGCGAAGACCGGTCCGCGGCATCGACCGGTAAAGCCGGTGTCGACACCGGGCTGGCGGAGGTCGCGGAAGCGGTCAAGCCGCGGCTTCGTGGTTGGTTGCACGCCGGGATGGCTCCCCTCGCTCTGGCCGGGGGCATCGTGCTCATCTGTCTGGCCGCCACCCCTGCCGGCGTCGTCGGAGGGGCGATCTTCTTGGTTGCGTCCGTCCTCCTGTTTGGCACCAGCGGCGTGTATCACCGGGGAACCTGGGGCGTACGCGGCCAGGCGATCCTGCGCAGGATGGATCACTCCAACATCTATCTCTTTATCGCGGCAACCTATACGCCGCTGGCGCTGATCTTGCTCGACGGAACTTCGCAAGTGATCTTGCTCGTGCTCATCTGGTCCGCCGCGATAGGTGGTTTGCTCTTTCGCCTCGTCTGGCTGTCAGCGCCGCGGTGGCTCTACACCGTGCTCTACCTTGTGATGGGCTGGGCAGCCGTTGGATGGCTCCGAGTCTTCTACCACACGGCTGGCCTGGCGGTGCTGATCTTGCTCGTAGCCGGCGGCGTCTGCTACACCCTTGGCGCAGTGGTCTATGCCCGAAAGCGTCCCAATCCAGCGCCCGCCTGGTTCGGCTTCCATGAGATCTTTCACATCGGGACCATCGGCGGCTTCGTGTGCCACTACGTGGCCATCTCGATGATTAGTTACGCGCCCGTGAGCTCGCTGGCCAGGTCTTGAACCGACGTGACCGGGAGCTTGCAGACGAACTGTCGACAGACGTAAGCCGTCGGCTGGTCGTTGATCAACGGCCGGTCAGCGAGCAGCGCTATTCCAGGCTGGTCCGGCTCGCCGGCCACGACAACCGATCCCGCTGGCGCGAGCTGGTGAGCAACGAGCGCAAGCTCTGCCCGGGCCGGATCGTCCCGCCCGACAACGGCTACCTGGACCGGACTCGGCGTGGGCGTCTGGCTGATCGCGTCGGCGAGCAGCCAGCCGGCAAACCGTGGCGCCCGGCGAACCAGCTCGGCCATGCTGGCACCCGCCCGGTCGGCCCGGGCCGAGTAGCGGTCCTCTCCTGTCAGCTCCGCCATGGCTCGCAAGGCATGGACTGTGGTGCTCAGCCCGGATGGGGTGGCGTTGTCAGTCGGATCCTGCGGCCGGGCGTATAGCTGCTCGGCATCAGCGGCGGTGTCGAAGAAGCCGCGGCCGGCGTCATCGAACTGCTCCATGATCACCTCGACCAGCTGCGCGGCACGAGAAAGCCAGGTCGGAGCCGCGTGCACCGCGGCAAGCCGTACCGCTGCCAGGGCGAATGCCGCATAGTCCTCCAAAATGCCGGTAGCGGCGCCTACCAGGCCATCGCGAGAAGTGCGCCGCAGTCGGCCCTCTCGCCAGTGGATCTGCCAGAGATACTCGGCTGCCTCGGTCGCCACCGCCAGCCAATCCGGACGGCTGAAGACCATGGCTGCCTGCGCGAGCGCATCAACCAGCCATCCGTTCCAGGCGGCGACGACCTTGTCGTCTCGTACCGGACGAGAGCGTCGGCTACGCGCTACCCGGAGCCGCTCTCGAACATCGGCAAACCGAACCTGATCATGGTCGGCCTGCAGCTGCAAGGTCGAGGCGCCATGCTCGAACGTGCCCGCCGCGGTTACCGCAAAGATCTCGGCCGCCCATGTTGCATCGTGCTCCCCGAGTGCGGCCCGGAGTTGATCACGGTCCCACACGTAGTAGGCGCCCTCGTGCAGCTCACCATGATCATCTTTCGAGTCCGCATCAAGGCTGGCGGCGAAAGCTCCCTGCTCGGTGCGCATCTCGTCCAACAGCCAGGCCACGATCTCGGTGACCACACGCTCGGCCAGCGGGTTGCGGCTACGGCGCCACCAGTGCGTGTATGCCCCGAGCAGCAAGGCATTGTCGTACAACATCTTCTCGAAGTGCGGCACGACCCAGCCGGCGTCAACGCTGTAGCGGGCGAACCCGCCACCGATCTGGTCATATATCCCGCCTCGCGCCATCGCCTCGAGGGTCTGGCCAGCCATCAGCGTGGCCGGCTCGCCGCCGTCGCGAAGCAACGCTTCGAGCACCATCGATGGTGGAAACTTGGGCGCCCGCCCGAAGCCGCCGTACGTCGGGTCGAACTCCTGTCGGAGCGTGAAAAGAGCCTTGTCACAGTCCTCCGCGGTTAAATTCTCCGAACCAGCCAGCGTCGGCTGCATCGACAGCTGGCTAACGATCTCGGATGCGCTCACCAGCAGCTCTGATCGCCGATCTCGCCAAGCCTCGCTGATGGCCTGCAATACCTGCGGGAACGATGGCAGCCCGTGTCGCGGGGTAGGCGGGAAGTAGGTCCCGGCGTAAAAGGGCTTCTGGTCCGGGGTGAGGAAAACGCTCATCGGCCAACCGCCTTGCCCGGTCAGCGCCTGGGTGGCTTGCATGTAGACGGCATCGACATCGGGACGTTCCTCGCGGTCCACCTTGATCGGCACGAAATGATCGTTGATCATGGACGCGATTTGCTGATCTTCGAAGGACTCATGCGCCATCACGTGGCACCAATGGCACGCCGCGTACCCGACGGAAAGGAACACCGGCACTTGACGTTCGGTTGCCTCGTCAAAAGCGTCATCCGACCACGGCCACCAGTGCACCGGGTTCTCAGCGTGCTGGAGCAGGTACGGGCTGGTCGCCGAAGCGAGGCGGTTGCGGCCAGTCATTCAGTCATCCGCTATGCGGACTCAGCCGGAGCTACCGGGCGGGCGCTCTGACGCCGACTCCTCTGCCGAGGGGGCAGAGTCGTTGCCGTCGAGTGCGGCGTCCTCCGCCTCCCTCGCAATGTCGTCTGAGGCACGGATCTTTCGAAATTGCTTCCGCATGCTGAAATACAGAAACACCATGGCTGCAGCCAGCAGCAGTGTGACGAACAACGGCGTCCAACCCGGCCTAACCCAGTTGGGGTCTACGTCGAGGAGGATCATGCTGGAACTCTACTCGCCGCCGATTCGGCGATTCCTGCGAACAGATCGTCCTCGGGGACACTGGTTTCGACCAAGCTCCGCGCCAGCTCCCACTCCTCGGTCGGCCATGCGGACTTGTGCACCTCGAGCGGTACGGCGAACCATGGTCCGTCCGGATCGACCTGCGTGGAGTGGGCCAGTAGCGCCCGGTCGCGTACAGAGAAATACTCGGCACAAGCAATCCGGGTCGTAATTCGCGCCGCATGCTTGGGGTCTTCGGGCCACTGCCGAAGCCGCTCTGTGTACGGCGACTCGAGACCGCGGGCAACCATCGCTCGATCGAGAGCCGCAGTCCGCTCGCGGTGAAAGGTGAAGGAGTAATACAACTTCAGCGGCTGCCACACGGCACCTAGTTCGGGGTACGCGTCAGGGTCGGCGGCCCGTTCGAAGGCCGCGACGCTGATCTTGTGGCACATGACGTGGTCGGGGTGCCGGTAGCCCCCATCGCTTTCGTTGTAGGTGGTCATCACATGCGGCTGGAATGACCGAATCACTTTGACCAAGGGCGCGACGGCCACGGAGAGCTCGGTGCGCGCGAAACTACCTTCGGGCAGCGGAGGTGGATTCTCCCCTTCGGGTAGGCCGGAGTCGACAAAGCCGAGCCAGACCTGTCGCACCCCAAGGATTTCCCGAGCGCGATCCATCTCCTGTCGCCGAATGTCGGCGATGTTGGCCAAGATGTCGGGTCGGTCCATTGCTGGGTTGAGGATCGAACCGCGCTCGCCGCCGGTGCAGGTGGCGACGATGACGTCGACGCCTTCTGCTACGTACTTGGCCGTCGTCGCAGCGCCCCTACTCGACTCGTCGTCGGGATGTGCATGCACTTCCAGCAGCCTCAAGCGCTCGCCCTTGGCGTCGACACGAAGCGCGGGATGAAGCATGATCGTCATGCTGCCACTTCGTGCCTTGATTGCGCCGCCCGCCGCCCGGTTGCCGAGATGTTTACAAGATCTGCTCGAGATGCTGCGAGCGTCGGGAATCACGCGCCCGCCGTACTGAGGAGGAGGGAGCAGAGGCGTTCTTTCCCCTGCCAGCGACGACGAAGTAGGCGGATCCAAAGCGCGCGATGCGCGAGCAGCAAGCCCAAATAAAGTGTTCCCGTGACAGATGCCGCCGAACGGTTGCGCCGCCGCTACCCCAAGCCGCGGGTGCCGCGTCCGCTGATGGTGGGGTTGATCAGCGTCGGCGTCGTCATCGGGTTGACCTGGCTGGTCTGGACGGCGTTGCTGCACTCGCGGCCGATCGCAGCAGGTCATATCCAGTCGTTTGAGATCACATCTGACAGCTCCGTTACGGTCACAATCGCTGTTGAGCGTCGCGATCCGTCTGTACCGGTGACCTGCCGGGTGTTGGCGCAAGCGTTAGATTTCCAGCCGGTCGGCGAGCAGCAGGTGCCGGTACCGGCCGCTTCCGACCGTGTCGTGGAGGTGACTGCCGCGTTCACCACCCTGCGACGAGCGACTGCGGTCGTCGTCAAAGGGTGCAATGTCGCATGAGCTTCGAATTGGTCCGCGCTTGATAGCCTTGTGGGATGTCTGAAAACTCCGCCCAGATAATCTGGCTGACCCAGGAGGCGTACGACAAGCTCAAGCTCGAGCTCAATCACCTCTCTGGGCCAGGGCGTGCCGCGGTGTCTGCGAAGATCGCGGCAGCGCGTGATGAAGGTGACCTCAGCGAGAACGGGGGCTACCACGCCGCGCGTGAGGAGCAGGCTCATCAAGAGGCCCGGATTCGTCAGCTCACCGACATGTTGAACCGGGCAGAGGTGGGTGAAGCTCCGGCGAACGCCGACGAGGTTGCCCCCGGAACCCGGGTGACGATCGCCTTTGACGGAGACGAATCGGATACGGATACGTTCTTGCTCGGGTCGCGAGAATTGCTCGGGCTCGACAACAGCGTCGACGTCACCAATGTCTACAGCCCGCAGTCGCCCTTGGGCTCAGCAATTCTTGGCAAGAAGACGGGCGACGCGGTGTCCTACGTCGCGCCGAACGGCAACTCGATCAACGTCACCGTCATGAAGGTCGAGGCCTTCCGGACCTGATCACATCCCGATCCACAATCGTCCGGTTCAAAGCCGGCTGATCAACTCCTTCGCCTCTGCCGGACTCAGCGCCCCTGAAGCGACCTCGGAAAGAATCTGCTCGCGGCTCAAGGCCGACTCCGGCTCGGCCGCCTCGCCGAGGCCCAGCTTCTCCAGTAAGTCAGCAAAACGCAGCCGAGCGGTCGGATACGAGACGCCAAGATGCTTCTCAACCTCACGGAGATTGCCTCGTGAGGAGAGAAAGACGCGGAGCATCTCTGTTTCCTTGTCGTTGAGCGCGCAGAACTCACATGGGCGAAACACTCCAGCAAGTTCGGTTCCGCAGGACGCACACCCCAGCCGAATGATGGCGAGCTGAGCACCGCACACCGGGCAGTCGCTCGGTGCGCGGTGCTCAATTTGATCCTGCGGCCGGTGAGACCGCTCCGTCATACGACACCGGCCTCGCTGGTCAAGTCGGAGCCAACCCGAACCTGCGCATGAGCCATCACGACCTCGATTTCGAGCTTTGCGCTGCCGTTGCCCATGACAACCTCGTCGCCGGCGCCGTTGTGGCCGCCCACCCAGCTGATCTTGCCCAGCTGAGATTCACCCGTCACGGTGACGTTGGAATCATCGCTCAATGAGATGGACAAACTTCCGGACTCGGCTCGGACCCGGTTACGACCAGTTGCGATCGTGCCTTTGATCGTTGCCTGCCCGGCTTGCACGAGAACATCGTTGATCTCGGTGACGTCGAGCAGCTTGGCCGCTCCCGCCGTTACTCGGACCTTGCCGAGATGCGGCACCCGTTCGGTGTTCAAACTGCCTGCGGTGACTTCGACGTCGACAATCACGTTGGGGTTGACGCGGAGGAACAGCTCCTTGCCCAGGCCCAGTGAGCGGAAGTCATCGAGGCTGCGCGTAGCACCCCGCAAGATGCTGAACCCATCGATTGAGGCGCCTATCTCACCATCACTGGAAACCTCGAGTACGGATCCGTTCCGCCGCAGCACATGCGGCCCGTCGGCCGACAGTGTCGCTACCGACGTCTCGCCGATGATGCGCACTCTGCGACCGATCGCCCGGACAGAGATGCGTTCCACGCCGCCGGTGTTGATTGGCTTCGCCCGAACTGGCTCCTCGTCGGCCGACTCTTGCTTTGGCGATCCGGCGGTGTAGCCGGCCTCGGGCTGATCGGTGACGGCGGCCCAGGGATCTGAGTCTGCTGTCGCGCCCGATAGCTGCTCATTGGTTGGTTCAGAGGGCGAGTCTTCTGATGTCGCCTGTGACGCCTTCAAGGCATCAATGCGGCGGGCCGCTTCAGCGGCGTCAATGCGCCCTGCAGCAAGATCTTCAAGAATCGGGGTCATGTCTGGAGTGGTCATACCAGCGAATGTAAACCGAATCTTTACAGAAGCGAAGTTTTGCTTTCTATTCTCAGGGCTGGCTGGGGCTCATCCCTGATCGCGAGAGTGGTCCTCGAGTACACCTGTTCTCAACCAAATCTGCATGCAGCATACAACTAGTTATATAGTTGTCGAATGCAAATTTCGACGGAGGCGCCACCTGTGACGCGAACGACATCTGTTGAGTCGCTGATGCACGCATTGTTAGGCATCTCCCGGCTCATGCGACAGCGAGGTCAAGGCGAGACGCTCGATACCGGGTCGTTTTGGCTACTGAAGGCCCTTGCCACGTCCGGACCGCTACGCGTCACCGATCTGGCTGCCTGCGCCAACCTGGATGCTTCGACCGTTTCCCGCCATGTTGCTCAGCTGGATAGCGCTGGCCTGATCGAGCGGACGCCAGATCCGGTGGACGGTCGCGCCCAGCGCGTGAAGTTGAGCCCTCCAGGAGCCCAAAAAATCGAAGCAGCGCTGCGCTCTCGGCGAGCCCTCCTCGAGAAGTGCCTCGAGTCATGGGAGGCCCGCGATCTCGAGGAACTTGACCGGCTACTGACCCGCTTCGCCGCCGACATCGAGGCTCTCAACCAGAACATGGAGAAAGCATGACCAGGGCCCTACCCGCGTCGCGCCCTACTCGAGGACGAGTCCACGACTGGATCGCGCCCAGCGAGGTGACGGCAGCCGCGGTCGCCGGTGACGTCAACGTCCGGACTCATCGAGCATCGCACCCGGCCCTAGCGGTGACTATCTGAGTCATCGCCAGATTCTGGTGGTACTGGGCGGGTTGATGGCCGGCATGTTCCTTGCCGCATTGGACCAGAGCATCGTCGGTGTCGCTCTGCCGCGCATCACCTCCGAGTTGGGCGGCCTCGACAAGCTGTCCTGGGTCGTCACGGCGTACCTGCTGACCTCGACTGCCTCCACGCCGCTCTGGGGCAAGATCTCCGACATACGTGGGCGGCGACCCATGTTCCAGGCAGCCATCGTTGTCTTTCTCATCGGCTCGTTGATCTGCGGCTTCTCCCCTGAGATCGCCGACTTCCTCAACGTCTCGGGAATCAATGTGATGATTGCCGGCCGTGCCGTTCAGGGCCTCGGTGGTGGCGGCCTGATGTCTCTTGCTCTGGCCGTCATCGGTGACGTGATCCCGCCCCGTGAGCGAGGCAAGTACCAGGGAATGTTCGCCGCCGTCTTCGGTGTCTCCTCGGTAGCCGGCCCGCTGCTGGGCGGCTGGTTCACCGACCACCTCGGCTGGGAATGGATTTTCTTCATCAACATCCCGATCGGAGTTGCCGCGCTGATCGTCACCTCCCTGGCACTCAAGCTGCATCACGTGCGCCGCCCAGCCACGGTCGACTACCTAGGCGCAGCAACCATCGTCGGCGCGGTGACCAGCCTGATTCTCTATCTCAGCTGGGCGGGTCCGACCGAGGGCTGGGTCTCCACGACAGGCATTGGACTACTCGTCGCCACGGTGGTACTCAGCGCACTGTTTGTTCTTGTCGAGTTCAAAGCCAAGGAGCCGATCCTTCCGCCGGAACTCTTCAAGCATTGGACCTTCACCTCGAACATCATCTTCGCGATGATCATGGGCATCGGCATGTTCGGCGGCCTGATCTTCCTGCCGATCTACCTGCAGGCAGTGAGGGGTTTCAGCGCGACTCATTCGGGTCTCGCCATGTTGCCCCTGGTCGTCGGCATCTTTACGACCTCGATTGGCGGCGGTCAGATCATGGCGCGCACCGGGCGCTACAAATGGATGCCCATCACCGGCGCAGCCGTCGTGGGCGCGGCGCTCCTCGCGTTCTCCAGACTCGAGGTAGATACGCCGTACTACGTCATCGCCTTGATCATGTACGCGTTCGGCTCGGGCTTGGGTTTCACCATGCAGGTTGTCGTGACGGCAGTGCAAAACAGCGTCGATCGGCGGCACATGGGCGTAGCGACCGCTTCTGTGACCTTCTTCCGCTCCATGGGCGGCGCTATCGGTACGGCGTTGCTCGGTTCCATCTTGAACATTCGGCTCACTCATCACCTCAACGACATCGTCGGCGCGGCGCAGGGTCATGGACCGGCCGGACCCATCGAGACCAACGATGTGACGGCTATCAGAGCTCTGCCAGAGCCGATCAAGAGTTGGGTGCTCGAGGCATTCACCCGAGCCATGGACGATGTGTTCCTCGTGGCAGTGCCGTTCATGGTCGTGGGCCTTGTCATTGCCGTTACCATGCGCGAAAAGCCGCTCAAAGGCCGCACTCAGCATTCCGATTCTGCAACGGCCGGCGCGTCGCAGGACTCTGAACTCGCCTCAATGGCACGTTGAGGCCGATTATGAGAACCTCACCCGCGGATGGCACATTTGTTACACAGGCGATGCGCCAACCGTGTTCACCTCGGACATAGGGATGTTGATGCCAACCAGGAGTATGCACAGGCTGTCCTTGGCCGCTGGGGCGGTCTTGCTGGCAACCACCCTGGCCGCATGCGGAGGCACTCCGACTGCTCCAGGCGGGACTGGCCCACAGCCGCCCGTCGCGTCCGCTTCTAACGAGACCTCGCCGGCACCAACCCCGACGCCAGACCCCGTCACATTCAAGCCCAACGTCAAGAACGGCGCGACCGCTGTCAAGGTCGACACCTTGGTCACCGTCGCGGCCAGCGCAGGGACCTTGACCAAGGTGAAGCTGAGCTACACCAATAAAGACCGGAACGGTCGTACGCAGCACGGCGTGGTCTCCGGGACGATGAGCAAGGACCGTACGAAGTGGACCGCGAACGCGCGACTTGATCCTGCGACGGCGTACAAACTGACCTCTGCCGGCAAGAACACCGTCAACCAAGCTGAAAGTGTCGCGACCAGCTTCCGCACCCAGAACCTGGCCTTGTCTCGGCAGACCTATCCGCAGATCTATCCGCTCAAAGGCAGCCATGTCGGCGTCGGCATGCCAGTGGTCCTGACTTTCGATGTTCCGGTCAAGAACAAGAAGGCGTTCGAGAAAAACCTGCACGTCAAGTCCTCACCAGCTCAACTGGGCACGTGGCATTGGTACTCCAGCAAAGAGGTCCGCTACCGGCCCAAGAAGTACTGGAAGCCGGGCACCAAGGTCGCCGTGACCGCCAACCTCAACGGCGTCAACGCCGGCAACGGCATCTACGGGCAGAACTCGACCAAGACGAATTTCACTGTCGGTCGGTCGCTGGTCACCAAGATCAATTTGTCCTCCGACGTAGCGAGGGTGTATCGCAACGGCAAGCTCGTCCGCACCATCTATGTCAGCGGTGGCAAGCCTGGTTGGCAGACCCGCAGTGGCGTCAAGCTGATCATGGATAAGAACTACGTCCACCGGATGACCAATACGATGATCGGCGCTCGCGAGCACTACAGCCTGAGGGTGCGATACGCGATGCGGATTACCTCGTCGGGTGAGTTCCTCCATGCCGCACCGTGGAATGCCGGGAACTTCGGGCGTCGCAACGCCAGTCACGGGTGCACCGGGATGAGCACGGGGAACGCAGCCTGGTTGTTCAACCGAGTCTTGATCGGCGATCCGGTGATCACCACTGGCAGCAGCCGCGGCATGGAGCCCGGCAACGGTTACGGCGACTGGAACCTGTCGTACGCCACGTACAAGAAGGGCTCCGCGCTCTAGGAGTTGCTGGCTCGGGCAGTCCGCGAAAGGTGCGGCCGATGCAAGGGCAGCGCTGGCGGGTGCGTTCTTCCCAACGGTGGCTCCGACCCACCTGCCAGTGACACAACGAACGACTTGGTGAAGGCGAGCAGCGGTACGGCCAACAGCGCTCCCACAATCCCTGCGGTAATGATGCCGATCGCGATGGCGAGCAATACGGCCAGCGGGTGCAACTTCACGGCGCGTCCCAGCAGGAAGGGCTGCAGCACGTGTCCCTCGATCTGCATCACCAAGATCACGCCGCCAAGCATGATCAACGCTTGGGGCCAGCCGAGAGCGACCAGTGCAACCAGGACGGCAACTGAGCCCGAGACAAGCGCACCGACGATGGGGACGAAGGCACCGAGAAAGACCAGTGCGGCCAGTGCGGGGGCAACCGGTACGCCGAGGATGAGCGCGACGATGAGCACGCCAAGGCTGTCGGTCAGCGCCACCAGAATTGTCGCCCGGACATACGACGCGAGTGACCGCCAGCCCCGCAGCGCCGCTTGATCCACGCGATCCCGTGAAGCCCGCGGAATGAAGTTCAGCAGGAAACTGAAAATGCCGCGGCCATCGTAGATGAAATAGAAAAGCGAGAAGAGAGCGAGGGCGAGACCGGCGAAAAAGTGCCCGACTCCGGCCCCGAATTCGGCCGCATAAGTCGCTATCGTGCTGCCGCTTGCTTTCAAGAAATCCGTGACTTTGGTTACCCACGTCGAAGAATCGAGCCAGGTCGCGTTTATATGGAGTGGGCCATTGCGCAGCCAGTTGGTCAGTGGGCCATTGCTGAGCCAGTCGCTCAGCTTGTTGAAGCCACTCACCACATTTGTCGACAGCTCTGGGCCCTGACCGGCGATCTGTCCGCCGATCACAATCAGAACGCCGACAATTGAGGCGACTGCACCCAGTACGGTAATGGCCGTCGCCAGGGCTTTCGGCAAACCCCATTTCCGGAGCATTCTGGCCACCGGGAACATCAGTGCAGTCAGCAAGATGGCGACCGCCACCGGAATCAATACCTCGGAGAGGTACCGCGCCAACCAGACGATGCCCCATAGCAGAGCAGCCACCAAGATCGCTCGCCAAGACCACGCGGCGGCAACCTGCAGGCCGCGAGGCACGACGGCGTTCACCTCGGCTGCGTTGTTGGCCGCGATGGCCGGATCGGCTGGCGGCGCCTCCTCGGTAGCTCGCGAGTCAGTCGTGATCATCAATAGTTGACGTGGCTGGGAGCACCGGGATGGTGCGGCGGGTTCCACTGGCGGAGTGCCGTGACCCGTTCCGAGCCGATGATGCCATTGGGCGCCTCCCGCGTTTGCTCTCAAGGCCCTTAACCCTAGTCGTCCTGGCAGACTGTGCCGGTGGGCAGGCTGGGGGCTGCGCGGACCTGGATTGGCGCGCGAAGTTCGCTCCCGCGTGAGGTTTACGTGCTCGGCCTGGTGGCGTTCTGCGTCGCTGTGGGCTTCGGGGTCCTCGTCCCGGTGCTGCCGGTTTTCGCCCGAAGCTTCGGGGTCGGAAATACCGAAGTTGGAGCCGTCATCTCGGCATTCGCACTCATGCGCCTGATCTCCAGCCCCTTCTGCGGTTGGCTGATCAAGATCTTCAGTGAGCGGATCATCATGGCTACGGGCATTTTCATTGTGGCCATCTCGAGTGGCTTGGCCGGGATCTCCCGCAGCTATCTGCAGCTGCTCGCCCTCCGCGGAGTCGGCGGCATCGGCTCTGCGATGTTTACCGTATCCGCGTTCACCCTGTTGCTGACCTCGGTGGAGGCCGGCGTACGCGGTCGGGCGGCCGGGTTCTTCCAAGCCGGCTTCCTGATCGGGGGAATCACGGGGCCTGCCGTAGGCGGAGTGTTAGCGGCGATCTCGCTGACAGCACCGTTCTTCTTCTACGCAGGAACGCTGGTGGTTGCCGGGACGGTCGGTCTGGTGCTGCTGCGTCGCCGCAGCGCAGAGCCAGCGGAGAACGCCGAGTCTGTCGTCTCGTTTCGCGCCGTCGTAGGCGATGCCCGGTATCAGGCTGCCTGCGTCACCAACCTCGCCCAGGGTTGGACGTCATTTGGCGTTCGGTCCTCCCTGGTGCCCGTACTCGTCGTGGAGCTGTTGCACCGGCCAGCCTCATGGACCGGCATCGCGTTCGCGTGCGCCGCCGTCGTGCAGACCATCGCGGTCGGACCAGCTGGTCGATTTACCGACACGGTGGGCCGCCGCCCTGCCATGATTCTCGGTGGCACCGTCGCGGCGGTATCAATCATGGCGGTCCCGTTCGCACCGAACATCTGGTTGCTGATCGTGGTGCTCTGCCTGTACGGCGTCGCGTCGGCTTTCTTGGGCACCGCGCCTGCTGCAGCCGTCGGCGATGTGGCGGGAAGTCGAAGTGGCACCGCAGTCGCGATCTTTTCGATGTGCTCTGATATCGGAGCGATCATCGGACCGCTCGTGGCGGGTCTGCTCGCAGACACGTTGTCCTACGCGGCCGCGTTCGGTGCCGGAGCGGTTCTGATGCTCGTCGCAGCCGCACTGTCGTGGCGAATGCCTCGAGATCAGCGGCTGTCGCCGAAAAGCGGGCGGTCTCGAGGCGGTCCATCGAAGGGGGAGATGCATGAGTCCACGGCCACTGACTGAGCTGGTCAGCCCAGACTGGGCAGAGGCGTTGCAGCCAGTCGCTGCGACGATCACAGCAATGGGTGCGTTTTTGCGCGCCGAGCTGGCGGCAGGCCGGCAGTATCTGCCCGCTGGGGAGAATGTGCTGCGAGCTTTCAGCCGGCCGCTCAGCCAGGTGAAGATCTTGATCGTCGGGCAAGATCCCTACCCGACACCCGGCCACCCGGTAGGCCTGTCATTCTCTGTCGCATCGCACGTGCGCCCCATCCCGCGCTCCCTGCAGAACATCTATACCGAACTGCACGCAGATCTTGGCATCAAGCCGGCTGCCAGCGGCGATCTGACGCCGTGGTTCGCCCAAGGTGTCCTGCTGCTCAATCGCGTGTTGACCGTACAACCGGGACGTTCGGGATCACATCGGGGCAAGGGCTGGGAGCAGGTCACCCAGCGGGCCATCGAGGCTCTTGTCAGTCGCGGCGGACCGCTGGTCGCCATCTTGTGGGGGCGCGACGCGCAGTCACTCATTCCCATGCTCGGGCCAGTCGCCCACGTGGCGAGCGCTCATCCCTCGCCGCTGTCGGCCTCTGCCGGTTTCTTCGGATCACGTCCCTTCAGCCGCGCCAACGATCTCTTGATCCGAGCGGGCGGTGAGCCAGTCGACTGGGCGCTTGAGTCGCAGCCTTCATAGTCCAAATCGCGACAGGTTTTTAGGCGGGAGCCGCACGATTAGACCGCCGAGGCCTCTATAGTCGCCAACATCGTCTGAGATCCGCGCCGACAGCCTTATTGCGGATCGGCGTGGACCATCGCTTGGGGGACTCGGGCTCGTGAACCGCATGATCGGCGTTGCGCTGTCATCAGTTCTCGCGGCAAGCCTGATCGCAGTCGGCGCCATGCAGGTGGTCAGCCGAGGAGTCGCGGCCAACCCGTCGACCGACCTTGCAGCGAACCCAATCACGATCAGTGGCATCGTCGGCACCGAAAAGGGAGCATATTTCGCAGATCCCGCGGTCAAGCAGCGGCTGGCCGCCCTCGGTCTGACCGTCAATATCGATACTGCGGGGTCGCGCCAGATGGCGGCTGCCAAGAATCTCAAGGACTACGACTTCGCGTTCCCGTCGTCCGCGCCGGTCGCTGACAAGATTCTTCGCGCCAACAAGCCGATCTCTACCAACGCGCCGTTCTACTCACCGATCGCGATCGCCACCTTCCAACCGATAGTGCAGGTGTTGAGCTTGGTCAACGTCACCAAGCCGAATGTCGGCGGTTATCAGTCCTTCGATGTCAGCGCCTACCTGGAGCTGACGAAGAAGGGCACGCGGTGGGACCAACTGCCGCGCAACGCCAGCTATCCCGCGAAGAAAGCCGTACTTGTCTCCACGAACGATGTGCGCAGCTCGAACGCCGCGGCGATGTATCTCGCGATCGGCAGCTATGTCGCCAACGGCAACAAGCCGGTCAGCAATGAGGCGGAGATCAACAAGGTGATGCCGGCTATCGGCCAGCTGTTCCTCGGGCAGGGCTATTCCGAGTCTTGGAGCGAGTCATCGTTCGAGGATTATCTCGCGCTCGGCATTGGCAAGACTCCGATGTTGCTGACCTATGAGTCGCAGTTCCTGGAGTATCAGCTGCGCAGAGACGGCTCCCTTGGGCCAGACATGGTCTTGATGTATCCGGTGCCCGAAGTGCAGTCCAAGCACATCGTGATCAATCTGACTCCGGGTGGGGCGCGGCTTGGTGAGGCGCTGCAGAACGACCCCGAATTGCAGCGGCTTGCCGCCAAGCACGGCTTCCGCACAATCAATCCCGCTGTGTTCACCGAGGTCACCAGCGGGTCTGGCCCCACACCGCCTGTGCTGTTGTCGCAGGTGATCGATCCACCACGGTACGAAATCCTCGAATCCATGATCAACCATCTGGCGAAGCTCTACTGAGGAGTTACGAGAATTTGAAGTCTGTTGAGCCATGGCGGCCCCTAGCGGTCGCCCTCGGCCTGACCCTTGTTGCGTCCGCTGCTGTTGCCTGCTCGGCCGGGTCCGGTCAGCAGGATCGGGGCTCGCACAGTCCATCGCCCACCACGACCAGTCCGCGGGCGGCAGCACCGCCTGTACAGCCCCTCGACAAAACGGTCACGCTGCGGATCCTCGGCAGCAATGACCTGAAGGACATGGAAGAGGTGGTGGCCGAGGCCTCACGCGCGACCAACGTCAAGGTCGAGATCAGCTACGTCGGGTCGCCGGTCGGAGCGCAGATGGTCGCCGCCGGCCAGACCGACGGCAAATTCGACGCGTTGTGGTTTGCCTCCAACGCGTACTTGCCGCTCCAGCCGGGTGCGATCGACAAAGTGGCGACCTCGACCAAGATCATGACCTCACCAGTCTCCTTCGGGCTGGACAGCGACGTCGCGAAGAGCCTCGGTTGGGACCACAAGTCGCCCACCTGGGCAGAGATCGCCCGCGCGGCCAGTGCAAAAAAGTTCACCTTCGGGATGAGCGACCCCAGCGTCTCCAACGCCGCCTTCAGTTCGCTGGCCAACATCGCTGCCGCCCTCTCGGGGGGTGGTGAGGTCCTGAAGACCTCCGAGGTCGACGCGGTCGCTCCACAGCTGCGCCGCTTCTTCGCTGCTCAAAAGATGACCGCGGAATCGGCAAGTGATCTTGCCGACAAGTTCCTAGCCCAAGCCGGGAAGCCGGGCAATCCGGACGGGATCGTCAACTACGAATCCAAGTTGATCGCACTCAATGACTCGGGCAAACTCGCCAAGCCGTTGACCGTCGTCATCCCGGCCGACGGGGTGATCTCAGCTGACTTCCCATTCGCCCTGCTCAACGGGGCGAATCCTGACATCAAGTCGGCGTACGCGGTGTTGCTCGACTGGTTGCGCTCGCCGGCCGGTCAACAGATGATCATGGACAAGACGAACCGGAGGCCGGCCGCTCCGGGAGTGAAGCCCGACCCGAAATTTGGCGATCGGGTGCTCGTCGAGCTGCCGTTCCCCGGTCAGCGGGCTGTACTCGACCGGTTGTTGACGTCCTACCTCAACTCGATCCGGCGGGCCACCCAGTCGATCTACGTGCTCGACCTGTCCGGCTCGATGAAGGGAGAGCGCATTCAGGCGCTGCGGCGAGCATTGATCTCGTTGGCCGGTGGTACCCGGTCGATCAGCTCCAGTGGGTACGCGGTCTTCCGCCAGCGCGAGCGAGTCACCATCATCGGCTACTCCAGCCGGGTCCGTTCACCGAAGGTGTTCACGATCTCGGCCAAGAACCCGGATAAGGACTTGGCTCAGATCCGCGCGGCGGCCGGCAAACTCGACACCGACAACGGCAACACGGCAACCTTCTCGGCCCTGCGCGAGGCGTACCGGCTCGCGGATCGGCAGATCGCCTCGAACCCGGGAGCATTGACGTCGGTAGTGCTCATGACCGACGGTGAGACCAACCGGGGCATCAAGTTCGGTGAGTTCAGTGCGTTCTACCGCAAGCTTCCGGAGGCCACCCAGACGGTGCCGACGTTCGCGGTGAAGGTGGGGCCGGCCGACGCTAAGGCGCTCGGCCAGCTTGCCGGCCGCACTGGCGGCCGAGTGTTCACGGCGACGGGCACCCGACTGACTAAGCCGTTCCGCGAGATCCGGGCCTATCAGTAAGTGGAGGCGACGATGGTGGACTACCTGGGATCGACGATCAATGCGGTCGCTTCGACCTTCGGGCTAGTCACGGTCGTCATCTGCGTGCTATCCGGTGCGGGCCTGTGGATCTGGCCGGCCGTCCTCGTTGCGTACGTGATCGGCGCCGCCGGGACCTACCTGGTGTTACGACGATCCGGCAAGATCGCACCGCGGACCTCGACTGCGAAGCCTCGCCGCGCCGTCTCCTAACGCCCTCCTCGATCCTTTAGGTCAGGCGAGTGCGCGATCGAGGTCGGCGATCAGATCATCGATGTCTTCGATGCCGACACTCAGCCGAATGAGATCGCCAGGAACTTCAAGCTGAGTGCCTGCTACGGATGCGTGCGTCATCGTGTGCGGATGCTCGATCAAAGACTCCACGCCGCCGAGCGACTCCCCCAAGATGATCACTGACGTGCCTTCACAGACCTGCAACGCCGCCGGCTCACCACCCGCAACGCGGAAACTGATCATGCCGCCATAGCGACGCATCTGTCGCTTGGCCAGATCATGACCCTGATGCGCGTCCAGGCCTGGAAAGTACACCTCCGCGACCCGCGCATGATCATTCAGAAAGGCCGCCATCTGCTCGGCGTTGTCGCAATGCCGATCCATCCGCACGGCCAACGTCCGTAAGCCGCGCAGCACGAGCCAGCAGTCAAATGGGCTGGCCACACCACCGATCGCATTCTGATGGAACCTCAACTGCTCGGCCAACTCGTCGTCATTGACCACCAGCGCCCCGCCGACGATGTCAGAGTGCCCGCCGCAGTACTTCGTGGTGGAGTGCACGACGACGTCTGCACCTAGCTCCAGCGGCTGCTGAAGATACGGCGTGGCAAACGTGTTGTCGACGATCACGAGTGCGTCTGCGGCATGCGCCAGATCGACGATGGCGGCGATGTCAGCGATGTTGAGCAGCGGATTGGTGGGCGTCTCGATCCAGACCGCCGTGGTCTCCCCTGGCGTAATCGCCGAGGCAACCGAGTCGAGGTTGGAAAGATGGGCCGGATCGGCCGCAACTCCCCAGCGCTGATGAACTCGGGCAAACAGCCGATAGGTGCCCCCGTACGCGTCGTCGGGGACCACGAAATGACTCCCGGGTGAAGCAATCGTGCGCAGCAAGGTGTCCTCCGCTGCCAAGCCGCTGGCAAACGCCAACCCGTGCTTGCCTCCCTCGAGAGCCGCCATGCACTCTTCGAGCGCCGTACGTGTCGGATTTGAGGAACGCGAGTACTCGTAGCCGCCGCGCGCTTCGCCGACCTTGTCCTGGATGAAGGTCGAGGTGGCGTAGATCGGTGGGACCACCGAGCCGACGGCAGAATCCGGATCCTGTCCGGCGTGGATGGCGCGGGTCGAGAAGCCTTGGGTGACTGTCACAACAGGCCAGCGTACGCGCCGGGCTGCGCGGCCACCGTCGCGTCAGCGCACACAGTGCGCCGATCGCAACCGAGCATCGTCGCGTCGGGCGCCGAGCTCGGCCAAGGGGCAGCTCAGGAGCTGGAACATGTCGAGGGCTGAGTCAGCGTTGCGTAAGTGCAGACACCGTTCGGAACGGTGTCGCAGAAAGGCAGACTGAATCACATGTTGTTCTCACGGACGAAGACCAAGCTTGTCGAGCCCGATCAGGCACTCCGCGGCCGAAGCACCGCTGTCCTGGTCAACCCCACCTTCCACGACATCTTTGGCATTCCGGTGCAGAAGGTGCCGGAGGGATCTGAGGTTGCCTACTTCGCACTCGGTTGCTTCTGGGGAGCCGAAAAGCTGTTCTGGAACACGCCGGGAGTCACCAACACCGCCGTCGGCTATGCGGGCGGCTTCACCCCGAACCCCACGTACCAGGAGGTCTGCAGCGCTCGTACCGGGCACACCGAGATCGTGAAGGTGAGCTACGACCCGGCCAAGATCAGCTACGAGAAGCTGCTCAAGATCTTTTTTGAGAACCATGACCCTACCCAAGGGATGCGGCAAGGCAACGACGTCGGCACGCAGTACCGATCGGCGATTCTCACGACCTCGCCTGAGCAGGTGGAAATCGCCCAGCGGGTACGGGATCAGTTCCAGGCCGAGTTCAATCGGGCAGGTTATGGACGGATCACCACCGAGATCGCCCCAGCCGGCGACTTTTACTACGCCGAGGACTATCACCAGCAGTACCTGGACAAGAACCCCTTCGGCTACTGCCCGGTGCACGCCACGGGAGTGACCTGCAACTGAGCAGTGCTCAGCGGCGCCGCGCCGCGGTGAGCCTATAAAGGGTGCGGAATGGCAGCACCCGGACCATCGCGGCTATCACCTTGGCCTCGCGGCCGACCACCTGGCGCGGTGGCGGGTTCTTGTTCTGCAGCGCATCGAGGATGATCTTGGCCGGCACGGAAGGATCGAGTCCGGACTCGCCGCCAGCCGTCTGGCCATCTTCGTTGCTGCTTCGATCTGATCGGCATAGCGGGCGATGGTCTCGGAGTCGCCCGATTGCAGTTCATTCCCTGCAGCCCGGCCGCGGTCCCAGATCGGCGTTGCGATCGCACCCGGCTCGATCAGCAAAACTTTGATGTTGAACGGCGCAAGTTCGGCGCGCAGCGAGGAGCTGAGTCCGACCAGCCCATGCTTGGCTGCACCGTAGCCGCCAAGTATCGGGCCGGAGAGCCGACCGCCAATGGAACCGATCATGATGATCCGTGCGTCGCCGAGCTGCTCGGCGGAGCGGTGCAGGGCGGGCAACATCACTTGGGTAACGAGCAGCTGCGCGGTCAAATTGATTTCGATCTGACGGCGGAAGACCTCGATCGGGATCGTTTCCAGTGGCCCTGGCAAGGCGGCGCCCGCGTTGTTGACCAGACCAAACAGCGGTCCAGCGGAATTGATCACCTCGCCGGCGGCACGCACGGAGTCTTCATCCAGCAGATCCATGATCACCGGCGTGACGAGCTCTGGGAACTGTTGGCGCAAGCTCTCCGCATCAGCCTCTCGGCGTATGGTCGCGAAGACCTGAAATCCAGCGCTGACCAACTCGACGACGGTGGCACGGCCGATTCCGGTCGAAGCGCCCGTGACGACGACAGCTCGCTGCGCCACGCGTCATTCTCCTTCTCGTTTTGGGTGTGACAAGGCTCAGTTGAGGGCGTTTCGGGCGAAGGTGTCGCACTTGTTCGGGTCGCCGGTGTTGAAGCCTTGGGCAAGCCATTGCCGCCGCATTGCTGCGGAACCGTGCGTCCAGGTTTCCGGCCTGACCTGGCCCTGCATCTTCGACTGGATCCGGTCGTCACCGACGGCCTGCGCGGCGTCCACTGCGCGGTTGAGATCTTCTTTGGTGACCTCGCTGATCGGACTTTCGGGATCCTCCGTCGCATGCCGGAACCACACGCCCGCATAACAGTCGGCTTGTAGTTCAAGCCGCACCCCCGGTGAGGTAGGCCCAGTCCCCTGCCCACTGCTCTGGACACGCTGCATGGTGCCAAGCTGATTCTGGATGTGATGACCGAACTCGTGGGCCAGCACGTACGCCTCGGCAGCGTCACCGCCTTGCGCGCCCAGCTGGCCGGTCAGCTGATCAAAGAATCCGAGATCGAGGTACACGGTGGTATCGGCTGGGCAGTAGAAGGGCCCGACCGCGGAGGTCGCATTTCCGCACGCCGTGTTGATGCTGCCGGAAAAGGTCTTGACCTGAATCTTCTGATAACCCTGCAGAGTGTCGTTCCAATAGTTCTGAATCGAGTTCGTGTACGCGACGAACCGGCAGTCCCGATTTTGGTTGATGTCCGAACCGCGAGTGCACTGGGCGAACGGGCTGGCGTTGCCCGACGGCTCCGGCCCGGCCTGTGGCGCGCCGCCGAGGATGTCGCCCGGATTCAGACCGAACAGCAGTGCGAGCAGCAAGACGATCAATCCGGCGCCTCCGCCGACGGCGATCTTGCCGCCATTTCCACGACCGCCGCCACCCATCTGCGACGGATCGAGTTGGGCTCCTTCGTTGTACTTCACGCCACTCCGCCCGCGAGCAACCGGCGTGCCCGCCCTGATCGGCAGCATAGCCGCGGCGGCCCACACCTAGAACCGCAAGCTATCGCTTGGTGGAGTTCGTCGCAGCAGCCATGTATTCAGCGTGGAGACGAAGTATCGCTTCTTGCGATCTTTCGCGATTTTTTCGGAGGCTGGCCTCCCCCACCTCGGGCTCCAAGTCCGATCGGCGAGGATGCTGCCGAGCTGGCCCTGATGACCACCGTCAAGCACGCGGGCTGCACACCAGCGCATCCCTCACCGCCGTCATGGTCTCACGCGCCGGTACTGCCGATGAGTCCGCCGACGGCTCGCTGCCCCGAGGCTACGACCCACCCGATCGCCTGCGAACGTGATCGAGCAGCTCACAGCGGATCTTGACGCCCGGAAGCCAGCGGTGGACGGCGGAGCTCGATGCCGCAAGGAAACCCCGCCAAGGTGCTGATCGAGTTGTCCGGGGGGGCCGACCTGCTAGTCGTCGGGTCCCGCGGGCACGGGGGCTTCGCAGGCATGCTCCTGGGCTCGGTGAGCCAGCACCTCGTCGCCCACGCGGCTTGTCCGGTGGTCGTCATACGCTGACCGAGCATCGGCGTCCGGTGACACTCAGCGCCCGATGTACGCCAAAGGTCGCGAGGCTTAGCCGGCAGGTCGTCTCAGCTGGCAAGCCCGCGTTCTGCGCGGTTCAAGGCTCCATTCCTCCGGAGCCCACCCTTGAAGGCGCGCAAGCGACATTAGGTGAATTCACTCTCGGCGTCGGCTGGGACCTGGACGATCAGCACGTCGCAGGTGGCTCTGTGCACGACCTCAGATGGGACGGAGCCGAGCTCGTAGCGCTCCGCGGCGCCTGCCCGCGGTTCCCGAGGGACGCCCAATGCGACGTCCTCATCGTGCAGGGCAAGCAGGAGCGGCGCCAAAACGCCGACGTAACCACGGCAAGTCGACCTGATGCGGGGTTGCGTTCCCTCTGGGCAACGCAACCCCGCCGCTGCCTGCAGCGAAATCTAATCCTGATCTCACTCGCGGGAAGTGACCATGCCCGACAAAGTCGAACTGATCGCCTACGCCGACCGCCTTGGCGGCGATCTCGCGGGCCTGAAAGCCATTTTGGACGGTCCACTGCAAGGTCTGTTCGGCGGGCTGCACATTCTGCCGTTCTTCCGCACCTGCGACGGCGCCGACGCCGGCTTCGACCCGGCTGATCACACCGAAGTCGACTCACGCCTGGGCAGCTGGAATGACGTCGCGGCGCTGGCGGAGGAATTCGACGTGATGGTGGACGTCATCATCAACCATGTCTCGGCGTCGGACCGCTGGCCGGTCGCAACGATGTGGAACTGCTGGAACGCAGCCGGGTCGGCCACGATATCAGTCGGAACTACTACACCAGCGAAGAAATAGCCGAGGCCGTTCACGAGACCGGCCGTCGCAAGCGGCCTCTTCCGACTCATCCGATTCTCGCAACAATCACCCGGCTTTCGACGGCGAGTTCAGTCTCTCCGGCGGCGGGACACAGCTGGTCACGACCTGGACGCTGCTCCTGGCCGAGGAGATTGCTGAGCTCTCCGCCGATCTGGTGTCCGGTACGGCGACAGTGCGGTGGACTAGTGATGGCACGACGCATCAGGCGGCACCTCGACGCCTCGCGCCTGACCGCGTACGACCCGGCCTCTGGCCGCCAAACGGCCCGCCCTCTGGCACAGTGGGCGACATGGGTGTGACGGTCGTCGACAATCCGACAGACTCCCGCTTCGAGGCCAGGGTTGACGGCACGCTCGCCGGTGTATCTGAGTACGAGCTCACGTCCGACACGATCATTTTTCTTCACACCCAAGTAGCCGAGCGGTATGAGGGTCAGGGGGTGGGCTCGGAGATCGCACGATATGCGCTCGACGACGCGCGGGCGCGAGGCCTCTACGTTCGTCCGCTCTGCCCGTTCATCCGCGGCTGGTTGAAACGGCATTCCGAGTACGACGACCTCATTCGTGCCGCTGGATAGCGATCGGCACGAGATCGAACCTGAACATCCACAGATTCGGGGGATAACGCGGCGTCTGTCGCGCTGCATCGACCGGAGTCCCGCCAGATTTGGCTCATGACTGATACTCCCGCCCTTCGGCAACCATCTGAAATGCCTCGCGTCCGCAGCTCCGAGGACCTCTACCAGCGCTGGCGAGCGCTGATGGGGCCGCTGGGCTTCGGCCAACCTCGGCTCTGGATCGCCTTCCTGGAGCCGAGTGCGATGATGAGCGCTCAACTTACCCAAATCGAGGACATTCCCGGCTGGGCCGATCCTCAGTTATGTGGTGCGCTGCTGGAGATGTGCGGACACATCGTCGGCCACGGCGGCGGCATCCGTGGCTTTCCTGCTGACCAGGCCCGGGCGCAATCCGATGGATGATGCTGACCGCAGCTGGGGCAACGGTCTCACCTCGGCGGCGCGACAGCACGGTGTGGCGATGTGGCCGGTGCATTTCGCGAACGACGCCGAGCTTCGTGTCTTCGCACCCGATGATCTTGTTCTCGAGGATTAGGAGTGCCGTTCGACATGCTCAGGCGCCGCCGCAATGGGTCGGGTATGCCAGAGCCAGGCCAGCCCGAAGATGGGAAGCACCAAGGGAACGAAGCCGTAGCCGATCCCGTACCACGACCACACCGTGGCCCGCGGAAAAGCTTCCGGGTCCACGATGCTGAGGGTACCGATCGAGATGACGCCTACCAGCTCGATGATGATTGCGACCAGTGCCACCCGGCGGGATGTGCGAGTGCCACGCGCGAGCGTGATCGTCGCGACGATGTAGATCACACCCGCAAGCGCTGACAGAAGGTAAGCCAGGGGCGCTTGATCGAACTTGGTCAGGAGCTGGACACCCGCGCGCGCGGTTGCGGCAAGGGCAAAGATTCCATAGACCGCCACAAGGACGCGGCCGGCGCCACTATTGGTGCGGCGAACTTCTGAATTGGGTTGTTGAGGTGAGGGATCGGTCATCCGGCAGGCGTCCAGAGCACAAGCAAACGCAGCGTCATGGCGAGCACCGCGAAGGCTGCCACGGCCAGCACGACCCCGGAGAAGCGATTTCGTTCGACATTGGCCCACAGCCAGCCGATCGGAATCAAGATCACAATGATGATCAAGTAGCCGATCGTGGTGGCCAGCTCGGCTGGACGAAAGCCGCCAATCATCTTCGCAGCCGCAATGATCGACTGGATCACCGTTAAGACCTCAAGCCCCGCGGCGTACAGCAACTGTGCTTTGCCCGGAGGCTTGTTGGCTATCGCGCTTACCAGGCCCCAGATCGCCGCTACGCCAGCAAGAGCGATCACGGCGTACGCCAGCGCGTCGATCATCGATGCACCCGCCTGCTCTGCACGCCGCCCAACGCTACCGGAGAAGATTGTCGATGAGCTGCCAGACTTGGAACCCGCGGAGCTGCTGTCATCGGCCCGCGTCAAGGAGGAACAGTGGCCAACCAGCGAGAGCCGAGAGTTGGCCGCCGCCCCGGCAATCAGGACACCCGCGGCCAGATCATCACCGCTGCGCGGCAAGCCTTTGCAGCCAAGGGTTTCGCCGGAGCGTCCATGCGTGGGATTGCGGCCGAAGCCGGAGTAGATGCGGCGTTGATCCACCACTACTTCGAGAACAAGGAGCAACTCTTCCTTGCCACGGTGGCACTCCCGCTGGAAATGCCGCAGAAGCTCGAGGCGGTCGCGGCCGGAGGCCTCGATGGGATCGGCGAGCGCCTGGTACGCACCGTCCTCGGTGTCTGGGATTCCGATCTTCAGCCGTCCTTGATCGCGGCGATCCGCACCACGCTGACAGATCCGGCGCTCACCCGGTCCGTCGGTGAATTCCTCGCCCTCGAAATCATTGGCCATGTGCTGCGCCGGGACGACCTGCCGCCGGAGGAGGCAAACAGGCGGGCCGGCCTGGCGGCATCACAAGTTCTCGGGCTGGTGATTGGGCGATATGTGCTGCAGTTGCCTCTGTTGGTGAGCCGGCGCAGCGAGGACTTGGTCCTCGAGGTGGGGCCCACTGTCCAGAGGTACCTTGACGGCCACATCTGAGGCGACATTGCGGAATGATGACCAGGTGCTGGTCGTCGGCATTACAGAGCAGGGTGAGCAAGCGTTCGAGGTAGTCCTCCGCCACGGCGCCGATCCCGACGTGCTCGCATTCGATTGCGGCTACGTTGTGGTCACACCCGTCGACGCGAATCGCAGCAGCTCTGGCGAGTTGATCCTCCGGCTGCTGGTGCGTCCGGTCATCGACGAGCCACGTCCCCAGGAACGCCGACAAGCTCGGGACGCCGGTCTGGTACTGGGTGACGACATCCGACCCGCGGTCCGGCAGAGATTCGCGGCGTACGCGGTGGTGACCTCAAGCCAAGGCCTGCTGGCCACTGAATACTCGGGAAGGACGGCCGTCACCGGCCGATGGGGGATGCCTGGCGGTGGTCTTGATGATCATGAGCCACCGACCTCAGCAGTACTCCGAGAGGTTCACGAAGAGACGTCCCAAGAGATCATCCTTGGTGAGTTGATCAAGGTCCAGACCTCGCACTGGGTCGGGCGCAGCCCGTACGGCAGCATCGAGGATTTCCACGCCGTACGGCTGATCTATCGCGCCAGCTGCCCTCGCCCCACCGAACCCATCGTGCTCGATCAAGGTGGGACCACGGAGTCGGCGCAGTGGGTGCCACTGGAGTCGTGGCGTTCGGTGCACTGGACTCAAAACTGGCAGCTGCTGCTCGCCGAGCTGCTCAATGAATCCGCAGCCGGCTAGACGTACGGCTAGTAGATGTTGATGTCGCTGAGCAGATCCTGCCGCGTGAGCACGCCGACCGGCTTGCCGTCGTCGAGTACCAGCAACGCGTCAGAGTTGCTCAACACCTCGACCGCCTTGGCAACAGGCTCGGTCACCCCGAGCATCGGCAGCGGCTCCTCCATCACACGGGCCACCGCGTCGGCTGGCCGTACCTGATAACTGAACAGCTCACCGAGAAGGCCACGCTCACTCACCGATCCGACGATCTCCGCGGCCATTACGGGCGGCTCGGCACGCACCACCGGCATCTGGCTGACGCCGTATTCCCGCATGATGGCGACCGCCTCGGCGATCGTTTCGTTGGGGTGGGTGTGCACCAGCGACGGAAGGTCACCCGACTTCTCCCGGAGCACGTCGCCGACCACGCGGACGACCTGATCGGGTCTGGGTGCGAAGCCGTACCGGGTCAGCCAGGCGTCGCTGAACACCTTGGTGAGATAGCCGCGCCCCGAATCGGGCAGCAGCACCACGATCACCGCCTCGGGATCGTCCAGCTCGTGAGCCAGCCGGATTGCGGCTGCCGCCGCCATGCCTGAGGATCCGCCCACGAGCAGCGCCTCCTCGCGCGCCAGCCGACGGGCCATCGTAAAGGAGTCCGCATCTGAGATCTCGATCACACGGTCGGCGACAGTGCGGTCGTAATTGACCGGCCAGAAGTCTTCACCGACTCCCTCAACCAGATAGGGCCGCCCGCTACCGCCGGAGTACACCGAACCGGACGGATCGGCACCGATGATCTTGACCTGCCCCGCGGACACCTCCTTGAGGTAGCGGCCGGCTCCGCTGATCGTGCCTCCGGTGCCGACGCCTGCAACGAAATGGGTGATCTTGCCGTCCGTTTGTTCCCAGATCTCTGGACCTGTTGTCTCGTAATGGCTGGCGGGGTTGTTCGGGTTGCTGTACTGGTCCGGCTTCCATGCCCCCTCGATCTCCCGCACCAGCCGATCTGACGTCGAGTAGTAGGAATCGGGGTGTTCCGGCTCGACAGCGGTCGGGCACACCACCACGCGTGCGCCATACGCGGCCAGCACATTGCGCTTGTCCTCGCTCACCTTGTCGGGGCAGACAAAAACGCAGGCGTAACCCTTGGCCTGGGCAACCATGGCCAGGCCCACGCCGGTGTTTCCACTGGTCGGCTCGACGATCGTGCCACCCGGCTGGAGCTTTCCCTCCCGCTCCGCTGCCTCGATCATCTTGCGTGCAATTCGATCTTTGACCGAGCCGCCCGGATTGAGGTATTCGATCTTGGCCAAGATCAGCGGCTGCGCTCCACCGGTAACCCGGGCCAACCTGAGCAGCGGTGTATGACCGACAAGATCGATCAGCGAGTTGACGTACTCCACGCCTCCGACTCTACGGCTCAGGAAAGCCGTGAGGGCCGCGACTTCCTGCTTGGAAGCGCGGCCCTCGTTTAACGGATGAGATCGCTGTCGATCCGTTGTTTGACTACCTGCGGATGTAGGACAGCAATCGCAGAATCTCGATGTACAACCAGACCATCGTTACGGTCAGGCCGAACGCACCACGCCACGACTCGCTGGCCGGGGCACCCATCTCGACACCTTGCTCGATGTAGTCAAAGTCCAGCACCAGGTTCAGCACCGCAAGCCCGGCACCGAGCAGTGAGAAGGCGATGGCCAAGAAGCTCAATGCACCGGTACCGGAGTCCCGCAAGCCGAGGTTGACGCCTGCCAATGACAGCAAGAAGTTGATCAGCAAGGCCACCGCAAAGGCGATCGTCGCGATGATCACGACTTTCCTGAACTTCGGTGTGACTCGGATATTGAAGAACTTGTACGCCGCCAACGTCACAGCAGCAGCTGCGAAGGTTCCGATCACCGCTTGAACGACGATGCCGTCGTACAGGGACTCGAAGATCTTGCTGATCATGCCGATGAAGACGCCCTCGATCGCGGCATAGAGCAGCACGAGACTTGGCGACACCTTGCGGCGGAACGCGACGAACATGACGACGACGAAGCCGATCAACCCAGAGCCGATCAGCGCCGGGAAGTAGAGGGCGTCGGGTACGAACATCCACGCGAGCGCGGCTGAAATGATCAGCACGCCCATCGTCAGAGCGGTCTTGGTAACAACATCGTCAAAGGTCATCCGACCTTCGAGTGACTGCACTGGAGCCTGCGGGGAGCCAGCAGCCGGGTACTGTGCGTAGCCGGCCGACTGGCCGTAAGGATTCTGGTCGTACTGGGGTGCTGCGGGTGTGAACGCGTCCTTCTTGGAGAGGATCGGGTTCGAACTGCGCAACATGTATGTGTCCTCCTGGTCAGGCGCCTCGGGTGGCGCACTCCAAACAGTTTAGATGAACGCAGGGCGCCGACCCTTTCTTCCAAGCTTTGAGGAAGCTGTGATGTTCATGGTTTCGCTGTGGCTTGAGATAGCACTACCGCGCCATGCGAGAGCGAGGCATCCAACCCGGATCGCGCGCCGCCCTTCGGAGGCGGAGCGAGCGGAGGCGTTCTTTCCTCGACGCAGCGACAACGACGACGGTGGCTGCCAAGCGCGATCCGCGCCCGCGATGTTCGCGCCGCCGATCTGCAGGAGGAGCGAGCGCAGCGAGTAAGGCAATCAAACCCGGATCGCGCGCCGCCGTGCTGAGGAGGAAGGAGCCGACATGCTTTTCGTCGGCGAGTGACGACGAAGTAGGCGGCTGCAGGGCGCGATCCGTGCCGAGCGAGCTTGGCGAGCGAAGCAATCAACGCGTGCCCCCGATGGGATTCGAACCCATGCTGGAGCGGGTTTAAGCCGCCTGCCTCTGCCATTTGGGCTACGGGGGCCAGCCATCCGACGGCCGCTGTGATCCTAATGCCGTCGTCGCACCTCAGGTGACGCGCAGGCCCACCCCGTCCATGACGACCAGGCGATGACGCCCTCATCGCGACGCCTCGACAGTTGGCGTTGCTGAGGCGCCGCCCAGCTTCCCTCGGGTTTCGGCTGGCAATCTGCTCAGGTCGCCGGTTGGAATGCGGTCCTCGACGACCACCTTTCCGTTGGGTCGAAAGTGCACCGGCTGCACTGCGGTGATCAGGCCGGTGGCATCGTCGCGAAAGTAGAAGTAGACATCTGCGCTGATCAATGGAGGTGAGAACGGCGTACTGAAGGATGAGAACGTCGGCTGCCTCACGCCGCCGGCCGTGCCTTCCTGCATCCCGACTGTCCACGACCCATCGTCATGCATGATCACCTGTGGACCGGACTCGGCGTGGTAATGCCCCCACAGCACCAGCCGAACCGGGAGATTCGGTGTGTCCATGATCACCCGGGCGGCGGCGGGCTGGTGAACGAGCAGCACATCGCTTCGCTTGTTGTCGGCGACCGCGACAAGCCGTGCCGCCATCGCTTCTTCGCTCTCTGGCCGATCCTTGGTGCGCTCGACGCTGAAGGGAATGTTGTGCTCCGGGTCGTCGTCGCCTAACACGGCCAGTTCTGCCGACTCGACAACTTGGCCATCGAGTACGGTCATGCCGCTACTCCGCATCTGAGCCTCGGTGACATCGGAGTCATGGTTTCCGGTCGCCACCAGGAAAGGCATCCCGTTTGAGATCCTGGCCTCGCGACGGATACAACCACGCTCGGCTGCCGTGCCGTTGACCGTGTCGTCGCCCGAGCTCAATATCACGGAGGGCCCGGTTACCCGAACGAGCCGACCGATTAGTTCCGTCATGGCCTGGTTGCAGTGCAGGTCGCTAAAACCCAAGATCATCGATTCATCGGAACTCGGTCTCGGCAGCGAGTCAAGCTGGTCCGACAGGCTCAGCGCGGCGGCGTCGATATAGGTCTTCACCGCTTGTTGCTGGCGGGAGCTGAGCAGCCTGATGCCCTCGATCCCGCGGTCCAAGACATCAGCCAGCAGCACGCTATCCACCGTGAGCGAGGCAAAACGGCTGCCGTCTGCGATAGCTACGGGATAACGCGGACCCTCGGGTTTCTGGGGCACCAGAATGGATCCGACCATGAGCGCGACCACCGTCAGATAGACCGCGGCGGCGCGGAGCGGCGTCACCCGGGTCAGGATCCACGGTGGCACGAGATAGCGCCGCAGCCGCCAGATCGCCACCCCGAGCAGCAAGATGGCCTCAGCCTCAAGACCCTTCCGGACAGCATCCTGAACCAACCGCTCGACAATTCCGGAGATCGCCTCACGTGGCTCGGTGTAGAGGCTCGTGTACGCGGTCAGTGTCTGCTCCGAGAAGAGCGAGCTGATACTCTCTGCCGCCGTGCCGAGGCCGCCCACCGTGATCGTGAGTCCGATCGGGCGTGCCGGGCTGGCCAGGTAGGCATTGCCGATCGGTCCGAGGTTGAGCTCAACCTCACCGTTGAAGTTGCTGGCGAAGGTCACGCGATGGGGCCCGAGATAGTCCTCGACCTGAGCATGACTGATCGCCCAGACTGCAGCGAGTGGTGCGGCAGCCAGGGCGGCAAGCATAGTCAGCAACAATGCTTTTCCCAGGCCCTTCAGCAGGGCACTTCGGGAGCGCACCTGCGCGGCGTGGCGCGCAACCACGCTCGCCAGGGTTCGGTGCTGGCCGCTGTCGGCTGGACGATTCATCGCTGCCCGACCTTACCTGCGCCTCACCCAGTCCTATAGGTCCGCGAGGTCCATCCAGCAGGGCGGCGCAGCTCAAGAATCGGCAGTGCCACGGGGCGCCAGATAAACCTTCCGGGCGTAGAGCGCGTGTGCGCCGATTACCCGGTCCAGAAAAAGCATTCCCTTGCAGTGATCGATCTCATGCTGCAGGGCCCGAGCCTCGAAGGCATCAGTGGTGATCAGTACGCGTTCGCCGCTCAGCGGTAGCTGCCCAGCCACGATGATCTTGGACGCCCGCTTCACGTCGCCGGTGAGGTCTGGGACCGACATACAACCCTCGCGACCCTTCTCGTTACGACTTGCCTCCACAATCTCGGCGTTCAGCAGCACGATCAGACCGTGGCTAGTTCGGGTCTTCGGATGCGTCGAAACGTCCACACAGAACGCCTGGGCGGCTACCCCCACCTGGGGCCCGGCGAGACCCACGCAGCCCGGTGACACGCGCATCGTCGCAATGAGATCGGCGCAGAGTTGCACGACCGCCGGGTGTGCGGGATCCACGAGTGAAGCGGACATCGACAAAATCTGGCTTGGCGCACGGACCACATCCATGACGCGCCCCTGAGGCAGAGTCGGCAATGCCAGGTTCACAGCTGATCGTTTTCGAGCAGTCGCATTGTGGTGTCGACACCAAGATCGGCGGACACCTCCGCAAGCCGCGCCTGCAGCGCCGCGACCTCGGCCGATCGCGGTAGGTCGACCTCAGCCACCAGCACATAGAGCGTTCCCGAGAGGCGGGTCGAGAGATCGGTGATGTTGCCGCCAGCCTCCGCGATCACGCCGGCCAATCGGGCGACAATCCCGAGCCGGTCCGCGCCATGAACAGTCACCAAATAGCTAGACCCGAGCGGCAGCAGGTCGGGTTCCTCAGGCACCTCTCGTACGGTGACATCCAGCGAGCCGTTTACCAGTGGCTCTAGCGCGGCCTCGACCTCGGCCGAGTCGGCATCACCAGCACAGATCAAGGTCATCGCGAAGTGTCCGCGCAGGAGCGTCATCGAGGAGTCCTCGAGGTTCATGCCGCAGTGCGACAGCACCTCAGCGGCCTGCGCGATTATCCCGGGTCGGTCATGACCGACAACCGTGATGGCGAGAGAGGTCATCGCGGCATTGTGTCACCGGTCAAGCAACTGCAGTGCAATCCCATCGAGAATGTCCGACTCGCTGACGATCAGATCGTCCACCCGCAGTCGCGCCGCGATACGCGTTGCTACGAGCGCTCCGCCGGTGATCACGTCAGCTCGCCCGGGATGCATCGATGGAAGGGCTCGAATCTCGTCGACCGTCAGGCCGGCCAATCGTTGCAGCAGCTCCGCGATGGCTGGCGTCGGGATTCTGGCTCCGTGCACCCGCTCTCGGTCATACCGCTCAAGCTCCAGATAGACCCCAGCCAGCGTGGTCGCGGTGCCGCCAACCCCTATCCAGCAGGCGACGGAGGCAAAGTCCACCTCGCTACCCGCCAGGAGGGAATCCACGCGGGCCGCGGCCCGCTCAAGATCATCAGTAGCGACGGGATTCTGCTGGAAGAACCGTTCGGTGATCCGTACGGATCCGATGTCGAGTGAGATTGCGCTCCGCATCTCGCCGGCAGCATCGCCGATGATCAATTCGGTAGAACCGCCCCCGATGTCCATCACGAGAACGGGCTCGCCATCCGGGGTCACTCGGCTGAGGGCGCCGATGAAGGACAGCTGGGCCTCCGACTTCCCACTGATCACATCCGGCTCCACGCCCAGCCGCTCCTTGATTCCGGCAAAGAACCTGTCACGGTTCTTGGCGTCCCGGGCGGCAGAGGTTGCCACGAAGTGCACTCTCTCCACAGACACGTCGGCTTTCTTGATCAACTCCGCGTACTCCTCGACAGCGGCGAACGTACGCCGCAAAGCGTCCGGGTGGAACTCACCCGTCGCGTCCACTCCCTGGCCAAGTCGTACGATCTCCAGGCGCCGCTCCAGATCTCGCAGACCTGATGCGCCATCTCGTTCGGCGATCAGCAGCCGGATCGAGTTGGTCCCGCAGTCGATAGCGGCGACTCGTCTCACGAGACCTCCTCCAAGCACGGCCTGATCCAAAAGGTGCCGAGCACACGCACGGCCTCGTCACCGAGCGGATTGACACCCTCGCCAGCAGCAAGCGAGTGGGCCACGAGGGCATGCAGGCACTTCACCCGACTAGGCATCCCGCCCGCGCTGACACCCGCGATCTCTGGCACCGGCTCGAGCCGTTCTCGGTCGGTGAGGTATTGCTCATGAGCATGCCGGTACGCCGCGGCAAGATCACGATCATGACTCAGCCGTCGGTTCATCTCAGCCATCAGACCCTGAGCCTCTAGCGAGGAGCAGGCTGCCACTGCACGTGGACATGTGAGGTAATACATCGTCGGGAAAGGTGACCCGTCGGGCAAGCGAGGTCGAGTCGTCATCACCGCGGGCTTGCCGCATGGACACCGGTACGCGATCCCCGCCGCACCGCGTGGCGGTCGCTCCAGCTGCGCGGTGATCGCGGCCTCATCAGCTGCGGTCAAAGGCTCAAGCACAGGGACATCCTCTCAGCTGCGAGCGTCGGGAAATCGCGCCCGCCGTGGTGAGGAGAAGCGAGCAGACACGCTTTATCGTCTGTAAGCGACGACGAAGTAGGCGGACTCCGCGCGCGATTGCGCGAGCAGCTCACAAGAGGGCCATCGATAGGCTCCCCGAATGGATGACCGCAACGGTGTGGCAGTGGTGGGCAGCATCAATGTGGACTTGGCCGCCTTCGGTTCTCCGCTGCCGCGGCCCGGCGAGACGGTCATTGGCAGCGACTTTTCCTTGGTGCTCGGCGGAAAGGGAGCAAATCAAGCGATCGCTGCCGTAAGGGCCGGGGCACCCACGTACATGATCGGCGCGGTAGGCGAGGACATGTTCCACGAGCTCACCCTGACGACGCTGGCTGCTGAAGGCATTGACGTCAGCGGCGTACGAATTACCGACGGTGCAACGGGAATCGCCCACATCCGGGTCGACACCGCATCGGCTCAGAACGACATCATGATCATTCCGAACGCGAACCACCGGCTGAATCCGGACGACGTGGAGGCCTCGCTGACCAAGCTGGGTGATCGCGTTTCAGTCGTCTTGGTGCAGCTTGAGATTCCACTGTCGGTCGTGCAGCGCGTTGCTGAGATCTGCCGAGCACTGGGGGTTGCGTCTCGTGTTGGACCCAGCGCCGGCCCAACCCCTGCCACCCGCGTTGTGGCGCGGCGTCTGGATGGTGAAGCCGAATGAGCTGGAGGCGGAAGTGCTGACCGGCATTGCCGTCACCGATCTCAAGTCTGCCGAGCTGGCAGCCCAATGGTTTCGCAACGCTGGTGCTGCTACCGCGATGATCACCCGGGGCGATCGGGGTGCCGTAGTCATCGGGCCTGCGGGTGTCGAGGATTATCCAGCTTTTCCGGCAACGCCGGTAGACACCACTGCCGCCGGTGACGCCTTCACCGGCGCGCTCGGTGCGTGTCTGGCTCGTGGCGCCTCACTGCCCGAGGCGGTGCAGCGAGGCCTTGCCGCTGGTGCCCTGGCCGTCACGGTGCGCGGAGCTAGCCCTAGTCTGCCGACGGCTGCGGCGATCGATTCCTTCCTCGCAGAACGACGCTTGTCAGCGTCGGTGGTCGCCGGCGACCACAGGCTGACAACTCGGATTTAGCGGTTGGGCTTGGTTTTCTCGGTGATCGGCTTCTCCCGAGCCGGGTCCGGCACGGGCGCTGGCCGGTCCGCAGCCTCAACCGAGCCCCACAGCTTCGACCACCACGAGTCCTGTGCCGGTTCGTCCGACGCACTCTCTGCCTTGATCTCGGCTCCTCCGCCCAGCGGTCTGCCCTCCGCGTCGACGACCGTGAAGCCGGTCTCCCCCGGCACTACCCACCCCAGTCGTTCGCGGGCTTGACTTCTTACGTACCCCTCGTCATCCCATCGCGCGAGTTCACCTTGAAGCTGAAGGATGCGTTGCTGCCGCTCGGCGATTTCGGCCTTGGTCGCAGAGATCTCATGGGCCTGCGAGAAGTAGATCCGCAACGACGTCGCGTACGAGATGGTCAAGATCAACAACACCACTGACAACGCGATGGCGCGGGCAGTCAGGATGTAGGAACGACGACGCGGTGCAATGCTGGCGTCGGCACTGCCCGCGTTCTCGGCCGTGGACGTAGGCGGGGACGACTTGGGTGCCTGGGTGCGCGTGCGCGGCTTACCCCGCCCGGGCGGTGCGCCCGGCCGGGAAGTGGGCCGTCGACCGGATGGCACTATCCAGCCTTGAACCGCGGGAACGCTGAGGCACCGGCGTAGCGGGCCGCGTCGTCGAGATCTTCTTCGATCCGCAATAGCTGGTTGTATTTGGCTACTCGGTCGGTACGCGCCGGTGCCCCCGACTTGATCTGCCCACAGTTGGTCGCCACGGCGAGGTCGGCAATCGTGGTGTCCTCGGTTTCGCCCGACCGGTGACTCATCATGCAGCGGAAGCCGGCACGATGAGCGAGATCGACCGCATCGAGGGTCTCGGTAAGTGATCCGATCTGGTTGACCTTGACCAGCAGGGCACTGGCGGCCTGCTCGACAATGCCGCGTTGCAGGCGGGACACGTTGGTCACGAACAGGTCGTCACCTACCACCTGAATCTGGTCGCCGATCCGCGCAACGAGCGCACTCCAGCCTGCCCAGTCGTCTTCGGCCAGCGGGTCTTCGATGGACACGATCGGGAAGGCGTCGATCCACTGGGTGTAGATGTCGGTCATCTCCTCGCTGGTCAGCTCACGGCCCTCGAAGCGGTAGATGCCGTCGTCGAAGAACTCGGTGCTGGCCACGTCAAGGGCCATGGCGATATCGCTGCCGACAGTCAGCCCAGCGCTCTCGATAGCGGTCGAGATGAGCTCGAGAGCGGCAACGTTGGCCGGCAGGTTCGGCGCGAAACCGCCCTCATCACCGAGGCCGGTCGACAGGCCCTGCTTCTTGAGCACCGACTTGAGCGAGTGATAAACGGTGGCACCCATCTCGAGGGCGTCACGGAAGGTCGCAGCTCCAATCGGCGCGATCATGAACTCCTGAACGTCGACATCGGAGTCGGCATGTGCACCGCCGTTGACGATGTTCATCATCGGCACTGGCAACACGTGGGCGTTGGGACCACCGACGTATCGATACAGCGGCAGGTCGGCAGAGTGAGCAGCCGCGTGCGCAACCGCGAGCGAGACACCCAGGATGGCGTTGGCGCCGATCTTGGACTTGTTGTCAGTGCCGTCCAAATCCAGCATTGCCTGGTCCACCAGTCGCTGCTCGCTGGCCTCGTATCCGATGAGTTCCGGGCCGAGTTGATCAATGACCCCAAGCACGGCCTTGCTCACGCCCTTGCCTCCGTAGCGAGCCTCACCGTCACGCAGCTCGACCGCCTCGAAGGCTCCGGTCGAAGCACCCGACGGGACAGCCGCTCGGCCCTCGGAGCCGTCATCAAGAATGACTTCGACCTCGACGGTCGGATTGCCGCGGGAATCCAGGATTTCTCGCGCGCCGATGAATTCAATGCTCGCCACGGGTGCCGCCTTTCCATTGCTGCCCCGAGTCGCCGATCTGCAGCACCTGGGCAGGGGAAACCGATTGTGGGCTCAGCCTATCGGCGGGTATGCATCAGGCTGCGGCGCCGCACGCGGGAATGAGAGATTCTCGAACGCGCACCGGCACTCGCGCCGCAGGCCTACTTACGCTTACGGATGGCGCGGGCGTGGACCCAGTTCACGCCAACAATGCCGGCCCAGGATACGGCTACCCCGAGGATGTTCGGGTCGACGTTGGTCGCGGTGATCGCCGTAATCGGGATACCCATCACGATGGACACGATCGCCAGCGCCAATTGGCGTGCCCGGCCGCTTTGCTCGGAGGCCTGCGCCCGGTTGGCCTCCTGGGCCTGCCGCATGAGCTCTGCGGTTCGAGCCTCCGCAAGATCCTCGACCCGCTCAGCGAGGTTGGCGGCGACCGATTCGGCGTATTCGGGCCCGAGTTCCATTCGCGCTGCGAAAGCGGCCTCGGTATCGCGTTGCAATTCTTCGCTCGGCTCCCGCGGAATGGGCCGGTAGTGCGGTGGCACCGGGTACGGGGCCGTCGGATTCATCTGGTACGGCTGAAGATTCTGGGGCGGGATACTCCGCGGCGGAGGCTGCTGCGGATAGTTCTGGGGCGGGTAATTCCGCGGTGGGTAATTCTGTGGCGGATAGTTCTGCGGCGGATAGTTCTGGGGTGGGTAATTCTGCGGCGGTTGTGTTTGCCGCGGACTTGATTGCGGGGCCGGCCGTTGGGTCGGTGGCTCGGACATGTGGACAGGATAGTGCGCCTGAGACCTAGATCCCTGATTCGTTGGCGGCCGCCTCTGCGGTGTGGATGCGCGACTCCAGGCCGCGTACGGCATCACGAAGCGCCTGCTCCGGATCGATTCCGGACGCCTGAGCTCGGGCGGCCAACGCCAAGATCTGGATGCCCACCTCCTCGGCCGTCGTCGGGTCGTCAGGTAGAGCTAGGGCGACGCGGCGTGATCGTGCCCTGCTAATGATCTTGTTCGCTCGGGCTAGCGCGGAGAGCTGATCCGGGATGCCCTGCAGCGCTGACGTACGACCCTTCTCGACAGCTTTGCGCTGCTCCCAGGTGTAGTGCAGGTCGGCGGGCACAGCCGCGGTCGCGAACACATAGGGATGTCTGGAAATCAGCTTGTCGGCGATACCCTGCGCCACGTCCTCCACCGTGAAGCCCTCGGCTTGCTCACTGGCGATCTCCGCATGAAAAATCACCTGTAGCAGCAGATCACCCAGCTCCTCGCGAAGATGATCTTGGTCGCCGACCTCGATGGCCTCGATGGTTTCGGCGGCCTCCTCCACCAGGTACTGCACCAGCGACCGATGAGTCTGCTGGGCGTCCCAGGGACATTCGTGGCGCAGCCGCGCCATCACGTCGACCAGTCGCTCCAGCTCGGGTAGCCGCGCCACGAGGACTATGGCGTCGGGGTGGCCACCGGTTTGGCCAGAGACGCCGACTTGTCGTTGATGATCGTTTTCTGGTTCGGATCCAACACACCGAATCGGGGATTGAGGGTTACCGGCTCCTTGGCGGCCGCCGCAAGATAAGCCTCGCTCCCCAGCTTGCCCGCCACGATTTGCTGATCGGCAACGTCGTAGGCGATCGCTCGGCCCTTGGGCACGTTGAGCAGACCGGCAAGATTACTGTTCTTGATCAGTGCATCGCGATCGCCATCGGTGATCGTGATCTTGTTGGCCGCCGCGAGCTTGTCCGCAATGATGCCATGGATCATGACGTTGACGACCGCCGGACTGGACACCGACTGGCCTTCTTGCAAGATGCTGGATACGCCATCGAGGGCGTCGTCCAACTGGCGCTGGGTGATGGTCGAGCCGTCGACGTACGCCACAACGCTCGGGTCGGCCTTGGCGCAGCCAGCGATCAGCAAGCTGGCCATCACTGCGCCGATCAGCGTGACGATGTGTGTCGCGCGGCGCCGGCGACGAGCGAGAAACCTCATGAGCACGCAGGTGATCCTACGACAGCGAGCTAAGTCTGCTGGCCGGTCGGGATTTTGGGACCTGGGCCAGAACCCGAGTGGATCGTTTTGACGGCTGGGACGCGAAACGCACCCTGCGGGGCGGCCGGGTCGGATCGTTCTAACGGCTGTGACGCGAAACGTACCTTCAGGGTTTCGCGAAGATGTCTCTGATCAGTCCAGACGCCCAGTGCAGCAGGTCAGTGTCTTTCAGCTGCTGACCGCCGATGCCGCTTCCCGGCCGCGGCACGAGCACCGATCCAGCCGTGTTCTTGATCACGCTGCCTGGGTAGAGCCGCTGCAGCCGCAACGCGCGTGACTCGGGCAGGTGAGCGGGCGCGAAGCGCAGGAATCGACCTTGCCCGACGATCTCGTGCAGCCCCGTCGAGCGTGCGAGAAGTCGGAACCTCGCCACCTCGATCAAGTTGAGCACCTCCGGCGGCGGCGCCCCGTAGCGGTCGTGAAGCTCGGCCTCGACTGCCTTGACATCGGCCTCGGCACGGACCTCGGCGAGCCGCTTGTACATCTCCAGCCGGAGCCGCTCCGACTCGACGTAGTCCGCAGGCAGGTGCGCATCGACCGGCAGTTCGATCCGCACCTCGGGCTCCGGCTCGACGTCCTGCCCGCGGTACTCCGCAACCGCCTCCCCGACGAGCTGGATGTACAGGTCGAAGCCGACATCGGCGATGTGACCTGACTGCTGGCCACCCAGCAGGTTGCCTGCGCCACGAATCTCCAGGTCCTTCATGGCGATGGCCATTCCTGAACCCAGGTCGCTGTGCGCAGCGATGGTGCTGATCCGGTCGTAGGCGGTCTCGGTCAGGGGCTTTTCGGGCGGATAGAGGAAGTAGGCGTAGCCACGCTCCCGACCGCGACCGACCCGACCGCGCAGCTGGTGTAGCTGGGAGAGGCCCAGCAGGTCGGAACGTTCGATCAGCAATGTGTTTGCGGTCGAGATGTCCAGGCCTGCCTCGACGATCGTGGTGCACACCAGCACATCAGCTCGGCGTTCCCAGAAGTCGATCATGACCTGCTCCAGACGATGCTCGCTCATCTGGCCGTGTGCGGTGACAACGCGCGCCTCGGGCACCAGGTCAGCAATCCGCCGCGCGGCCTTGTCGATGCTCTGAACTCTGTTGTGCACATAGAACACCTGGCCCTCACGAAGCAGCTCGCGACGGATCGCCGCGGTCACCTGGGCATCCTCGTACGGTCCGGCGAACGTGAGCACCGGGTGACGTTCCTCCGGCGGAGTCATGATCGTGCTCATCTCGCGAATGCCGGTAACGGCCATCTCCAAGGTTCGTGGGATCGGCGTGGCCGACATGGCAAGCACGTCGACGGCCGTACGCAGCCGCTTGAGTTGTTCCTTGTGCTCGACGCCGAAGCGCTGCTCCTCATCGATCACGACAAGGCCTAGGTCTTTGAACTTCACTTCATCGGACAGCAGTCGGTGAGTGCCCACGACGACGTCGACCCTTCCGTCGGCGAGGCCTTCGATGGTTGTTCTCGCCTCACCCTCGGAGGCGAACCGGCTGAGCGGCGCAACGTTGACCGGGAAGCCGGCGTAGCGATCGGAGAAGGTGGCGTAATGCTGCTGCACCAGCAGGGTGGTCGGCACCAAGATCGCCACCTGCTTGCCGTCCTGGACGGCCTTGAACGCGGCGCGCACCGCAATCTCAGTCTTGCCGTAGCCGACATCGCCACAGATCAGCCGATCCATCGGCACGATCTGCTCCATGTCGCGCTTGACGTCCTCGATCGCGCCCAGCTGGTCCGGTGTCTCGACGAAGGCGAACGCGTCCTCCAGCTCGCGCTGCCAGGTGGTGTCGGCTGAGAATGCATGGCCCCGGGTCGCCTGCCGTGCGGCGTACAGCTTGATCAATTCGGCCGCGATCTCACGAACCGCCCGGCGGGCTCGTCCCTTGCGCTTGGCCCAGTCCGCGCCACCCAGCTTGTCCAACGACGGACTCTCTCCGCCGACGTACCTCGTTACTTGATCAAGGGAGTCCATCGGAACATAGAGCCTGTCGCCCGGCTGGCCGCGTCTGGACGGCGCGTACTCGATCACCAGGTACTCCCGCGTTGCGCCGGCCACCGTGCGTTGCGTCATCTCGACATAACGACCTACCCCATGCTGGCTGTGCACGACCGCATCCCCAGAGATCAGCTCGAGCGGGTTGATCTGATTCTTGCGGCGGGCCGGCATCTTTCGACTTGCCCGGTCGGTAACCCGCTGGCCGGACAGATCAGATGCAGTGAAAACCGCGAGCCGAATCTCCTCTGCCAGGAATCCATGGCTCAGCTGGCCGGTGACGACGGTGGCGAGACCAGCCGAAGGTGCCTCGTCGACCGAGGGCAGGACGCGGACCGGCAACTCATGTTCGGTGAGCACCTCGGCGATCCGGTCAGCAGTACCTCGACCCTCGGCCATGACGACGACTCGCCACATGTCACGAATGCGCTTCGTGATCTCGTTTACCGCCGCCTCGGTGTCGCCGCGATAGGTCTCACCGACCTGTCCGAGCACGATACGAGATTCCACGCTCGGCCCGCTGACCCTGTCGGAAAGATCGATGATCTCACCGTCCTCGGTCCGGATGGGCTGGAATCCGTCATCTCCGGCGGCAAAGCCGTCCATTGGACCGGCGCTGAACGGTGACAGGGTCCACCAAGCCATCCCACGGCCCAGGGCAGCGGCGCGCACCTCGGCGAGCGGCTGATAGGCCGAGGCACCCAGATCGATCGGCGCCTGGCCGCCACCCGCCGCGGCGGCCCACGACGCGTGCAGGAACTCCTCGCTGGTCTTGACCAGCTCAATCGCCCGGCCACGCACCAGCTCCGGGTCGCAGATCAGGACGTGGGTGTCGGTCGGCAGCAGATCGATCAGCAGTTCCATGCCGTCGACCAGCGCTGGTGACAGTGCTTCCATGCCGTCGACCGGATGTCCCTGAGCGATCTTGTCCAGCATCTCGATCAGCTCAGGATGTTGCTCAGCGAGCGCGGCTGCTCGGCTGCGTACGTCATCGGTTAGTAGCAGTTCCCGACACGGCGATGCCGTGATCTCAGTCAGCGTGATATCCGTCGATCGCTGATCAGCGACAGAGAAATACCGAATCTCCTCCACGGTGTCGCCGAAGAAGTCAACGCGTACGGGATGCTCCTCGGTCGGCGGAAAGACGTCGACGATGCCCCCACGCACCGCGAACTCACCGCGCCGCTCGACGAGATCAACACGTGTGTACGCGGCCCCGACCAGGGCCGCCGCAAGGTCGGTGAGATCGATGTCGGAGCCAACCGCGAGGCGAATCGGCTTCAGCCGGCCAAGCCCTTTCACCTGGGGCTGAAGGATGCTGCGTACCGGAGCGACGACGATCCGCGGCGGCGCAGCGGAGCTGTTACCGGCCAATCGCCGCAGCAGCTCGAGCCGGCGGCCGACCGTATCGGACCGTGGACTCAGTCGCTCATGCGGCAAGGTCTCCCACGCCGGGTAGTAGGCCACTGCTTCCTCGCCGATCAGGGACTGCAGCGCGGCTGTCAGCTCCTCTGCTTCGCGAAATGTGGAGCTGACCAACAGCACCGGACGATTGCCCCCACCACGCTCGGTTGACGCGCTCACCGCCGCGGCGATGAGCGGCCGCATCGGAGCAGGCGCGGTCACGTCCAGCACGGACGGTCGTTGCGCGCGTGCGTCACCGATGGTCTGGACGATGGTGGGTTCGGTGCAGAAAAGATCGACGAGTCCCGTGAGGGTCACCCAGAGAGGCTACCGGCAGGCTCGGACAGCGCTCACGGCAGTCGCGCGAACGCACGGACCGGAATGTCCGAGAAGTTTAGAACCTGGGCACGCCTGCCATCTCGGCGTCAGCTATTGAAGGCGTTCTGGGTCCTGTCCAGCCCGAGCAAGGCCAGTGACTCGACTGCATCCGCAGCGCGACTGATCTCCACCTCAACATCCTCGCGAGTACTGGCAGGGAAGTTGCTGAGCAAGAAGTCGGCCGGCTCCTGGCGCCCTGGCGGACGCCCGACCCCGACGCGCACCCGATAGAAGTCGCCGGTGCCGAGCGAGGCACGGATCGACCGCAGGCCATTGTGGCCGTTGTCGCCGCCACCAAACTTCACCCGGAGCTGCCCGGGGTCGATGTCCAGCTCATCATGTACGGCGATCATCTGGGCCGGCTGCAGCTTGTGATACGCGAGCAGCCGGGTGACTGCCCAACCGGTCTCGTTCATGAAGGTCCGCGATTTGGCCACGATCAGCCGTGCAGCGTCTCCCCCTGGCTGTCCAACGCGGCCGTCAGCAACCTCGGCCCGTATGCCGCGTACTGCCCGAAATCGCACGCCCATCCGGCACGCCAGCTCCTCGGCGACCCGGTAGCCGATGTTGTGACGTTGTGCTGCGAACGCCGGGCCGGGATTGCCAAGGCCGACGACCAGCCATGAGGTCATGGCGTATGCAGCTGGCTAGCTAGGCGCTCTCGGACTCGGCCAGCGCCTCGTCCGCAGTCGGCTCGGCCGCCGGTGCCATGGTCGGCTCGATGCCAGCTTCCGCCTCTGCCTCTGCCAGCTCGGCCTCGAGGGCCTCCGCGGTCGGCGCGTTCGTAATGTTGACGATCAAGGTCTCCGGGTCAAGATCGATTGACGAACCGTCGGGAAGCTGAAGATCACGAGCAAGGATCTGAGTACCAGGCGGCAGCTCTTCAACCGAGACCACGATCTGCTCAGGGATCTGAGTGGCCTCAGCCTCCACCGGAACAGTGTTGTGATCAACGACCACGAGCGTGTCGGGACCGGCCTCCCCCACCAGGTGGATGGCCACGTCGACGGTCACTTTCTCGCCACGCCTGACGATGACCAGGTCAACGTGCTCGATGGTGTGCCTCAGCGGGTCACGCTGCACCTGTTTGGGGAGCGCGAGCTGGGAACTGCCGTCCACCTCGATGGACAGCAGCGCGTTTGCGGTACGCAGCGCGAGCAGGGTCTCGTGACCAGGCAGCGCAATATGGATCGGGTCGGTGCCGTGACCGTACAACACGGCTGGCACCTTGTCTGCGCGACGGATCCGGCGGGCAGCGCCCTTGCCGAACTCGGTACGCAGTTCGGCGATGAGCTTTACCTCGGGCACGAACGAACTCCTCAAACTAACGTCGTTGATCACTATCAAGACTCAGCCGGGGGACGCAGTTCGTTCGACCTAGTCGATCACGGTCCGCGACCCTCGCCGAGGCAACCGCTCAACCTTAGCCGACAAGGCCCAATAGTCGCCAACTGATCCTGTAACCAGAGATAATCGCTAGCCTGCGAGCGTCGACAAATCTGCGCGAGCATACAGGCCTAGATAGTTACGCCTGTCCATTGAAGAGACTGGTCACTGAGCCGTCCTCGAATACCTCGCGAATGGCCCGGGCGATCAGGGGTGCGATCGACAGCACGGTGAGGGAGTCGAACCGCCGTTCTTCGGGGATCGGCAGGGTATTCGTGACGATCACCTCCTCGAAGTCGGCGGCCTTGAGCCGATCCGTGGCCGGTCCGGACAAGACCGGATGGGTCGCGGCCGCGATCACCGCCCGTGCACCGCGCGACTTCAGCGCCTCCGCCGCCTGGCAGATCGTCCCGGCGGTATCGATCATGTCGTCGACCAGCAGGCACACCCGGTCTTCCACCTCGCCAACGACCTCATGGATGGCGACCGTGTTCGCCACGTCCGGATCCCGCCGTTTGTGAATGATGGCCAGAGAGCTGTTCAGCCTGTCGGTCCACATGTCAGCGAGCCGCACTCGACCGGCGTCCGGGGAGACCACGGTCATCTCCGAGGTGTCGTACTTGGTGGACAGATAGTTCGACAGCACTGGCAGCGCCCAGAGATGATCAACCGGCCCATCGAAGAATCCCTGGATCTGCGCGGCGTGCAGGTCGACCGACATCAGCCGGTTGGCACCAGCTGTGCGGAACAGGTCCGCGATGAGGCGGGCGGAGATGGGCTCGCGGCCGCGATGCTTCTTGTCCTGGCGTGCATAGGGATAAAAAGGTGCGACAACGGTGATCCGCTTGGCAGAGGCCCGCTTCAACGCATCGACCATGATCAACTGTTCCATCGTCCACTCGTTGACCGGAGCCGCATGGCTCTGAATCACAAAGGCGTCGCAGCCGCGTACCGATTCCTCGAACCGCACATAGATCTCGGAGTTGGCGTAGGTGATCGCGCGAGTCGGCACGAGCTCGACGTTCATGAGCGCGGCGATCTCGTTAGCAAGCTCGGGGTGAGCTCGCCCAGTGAAGAGCATGAGGTGCTTCTCGTTCGGGCGTTTGAGGCCGCTCATGACTGATCCTTCTGTTCCAACGCCGCCTCGGCGGCACGCGCGGTCTTGGTTCCGGGCCGCTTTCGCGCCACCCAGCCGGTCACATTGCGCTGCCGGCTACGGCTCACGGCAAGTTCACCGGGTCCGACGTTTCCGGTGATCGTCGAGCCAGCGGCAATGTAGGCACCGTCGGCTAGCTCGACCGGCGCGACCAGTACCGAGTTGCTGCCGACGAAGTCGTACGCCCCAACCGTGGTTGTCGACTTGCGTACGCCGTCGTAGTTCGCGAAGATCACGCCGGCTCCGATGTTGGCGCCCTCACCGATCACCGCGTCGCCCAGGTAGCTGAGGTGCGGCGCCTTGGCTCCGGCTCCGATGTGAGCGTTCTTGGCCTCCACGAAGGTGCCGATCTTGCCGCCCGCGCCCAGCGTCGTACCGGGTCGAAGGTAAGCGAACGGGCCGACGTTGGCGCCCGGACCGATCACACTCAGTGAGCCCTGGGTACGGGTGACCACCGCGTTCTCCCCGACCTCGACATCGATCAACGTAGTGTCCGGGCCGATCCGAGCTCCCGCCGCAACGGAGGTCGCGCCCTCCAGGGACGTGCCGGGCAGCAAGACGACGTCCGGCGCAAGATCAACTGAGGCATGTACCCAGGTGGTCGAGGGATCCACGACCGACACACCTTCGCGCATCCAGTGCTGCAGGATTCGGTGGTTCAGCTCAGCATTCATCCGGGAGAGCTGGATCCGGTCGTTGATACCTTCGGTCTGCCAGCGGTCATCGATCAACAGTGCACCCACCGGTTCGCCAGCTTGGCGTACCACAGCCAGCGCGTCCGTCAGGTACAGCTCACCTTGATCATTGGTCGGCGCGATCTCGGTCAGCGCGGCCCGCAAGATTGTGGCGTCGAAGACGTAGGTCCCCGAGTTGATCTCGGAGATCTGCCGCTGAGCATCATCGGCGTCGCGGTGCTCGACGATGCCGCTCACCAAGCCGTCGGCGTCGCGCAGAATTCGTCCGTATCCGGTCGGGTCGGGGACCTGCGCCGTGAGCACGGTGACAGCAGCTTGCTGTGCGCGATGCTCATTGAGCAACGCGACCAAGGTCTCGCCGGTGAGCATCGGAACATCACCCAACGTCACGATCACGTCGCCGTTGAGATCGGCAAGCTGGCCCAGCGCGGCTTGCACAGCGTGGCCGGTGCCGAGCTGCTCCTCTTGGACCGCTATCAACACATGCGGTGCAATCTCTGCGAGATGGGCCTCGACCTGATCACGACGATGACCTACCACGACGACAATGTGCTCCGGCTGCACCGCTGTCGCGGCCGTCACCGCGTAACTGAGCATCGAGTGGCCGGCAATCTCGTGGAGCAATTTGGAACGCGAGGACTTCATCCGCTTGCCCTCGCCGGCCGCCAAGATGACGACAGCTGCGACCGGGCTGGGAGTTGGGTCGGAGTAGACGGACAACAGCTGGCTCCTTACTAGCTGAGTGACGCTCCGCTCCCCGGGTAGGAGTCGAACCTACGTCGCTAATCCTGATTCAAAGTCAGGCGGGCCCTGCCGGCAGACCAACCGGGGAATGTGTGGCCCGGCCAATCCTCCCATCACCTAGCCCGCCCGCGGGCCGTTGGTTTCGAATCGAGATGTCCTCGCCCCACAGCTGGCCAACCCGTGGATCGGCCAGAGCCCAGCGTACGCATCACCTGGTCGGCCCGCGTTCTCACCTCACACCTCGTAGCCGCGGGTGTCCGAGCCCGCTGAAACGCACGTGCACGTGCGCTGCCTGCGCGATACACATGTTGCAACGTGTGCAGCGTGAAAGGAACGGACGTGCACGTGCGTTCCTGACACAACTAGTCCGCTTTGCGATGAGAATCCATGACGCGTAAAGTGGTGCTCCTTACTAAATCGATACAGAAAGTCCGGATGACAGCCTCAGCAACCCTCACCAACCAGCTCACGAGCCGCATCGCGGCTATTGCGGTGACGCTGATGTTTGTCGTCAACGGCGCTGTGATCGGCGGTTTTGGCGGCTCACTCCCTTCGCTTCGTGACAAGCTCGGCCTCGACGCAACGCAGATAGCGATCATGCTCTTCTGCGGGGGCGCGGCAGCCATCCTCGCCATGCAGATCGGCGGACGACTCGCCGACGCCATCGGCGCACGTGAGATCACGTTGGCTGCTGTTCCGTTCCTGATCGCGGGGATGATCACCATTGGACTGGCTCCGGTCTTCGGAGTCGCCATCGTTGGCGGCATTTTGATCGGGCTTGGGAACGGGGCGATGGATGTTGCGATGAATGCCATCGGTGTCCAGGTCGAGGCCGCACGGCAGCGGCCGATCATGAGCTTCTTCCATGCCTTCTGGTCGATTGGTCAATTCGTCGGCGCCGGTACCGTGTTGCTGCTCGCTATCCTGCTTGGCTTACAGGGTGGCGCGATTGTCACCCCACTGTCGATCTTGATCGCTGTGCTGGCGCTCGTCGGACTCGGCATCCTGTTCAAGATCACACCCAAGGCTGCTGTGGTGCACCACACGATCGATGGGGTGAAGACTCCGATTCCCAAGGCCGCCTGGATTCTGGGTGTGATGGCCCTGGCGTTCGGTCTCTCGGAAGGCACCGCGACGGACTGGTCGTCCCTGCATGTCACCGATGTCGCCGGCGTCGATCCAACCACCGGCGCGCTCGGCCTGGTTACGGTCAGCGCCTTCATGGTCGTCATTCGATTGCTGGGCGACCGGCTGGTCACCCGCTTCGGTAGGCGTACGGTCGTACGCTTCGGCGCACTGTTTGCGGCCATCGGATATCTGACGGTCACGCTGGTGAGCAGTCTGCCGATGCTGATCGTCGGCTGGGCATTGGTTGGCTTCGGCGTGGGCATGATCGCGCCGCAGGTCTATGCAGTGGCTGGCCATATCGGCGGCGGCCGAGTGCTTGCGGTCGTGGTCACCTTCGGCTACGCCGCGTTTCTGCTTGGCCCGGCTTTCATGGGATTCCTGGTCAACCACGTCGGAATCCATCACGCCATGGCCGTGCCGGCGTTGCTGTGTGCCGGCATCATCGCCCTGGCGTCGACCATGCCGCGCACCGACGCGGGTCTGAGCCAGCGCTAGCGAGCGGCGTCGAGGAGTATCTGCGCCAATTCGCTCGGCTGGGAGAACGTCGACAAGTGGCCCGTATCCATCGTGACCAACCGCCAACGATCACCGGTCAACGGCTTTTGCAACGGTCGTTCGGTGAAATCTCGGTGCAGCGGCGCGCGATTTCCGACGCTCGCAGCCATTTAGACTCCGGTTGTGACGGGCCAGCCGCGGGATGAGGTCGACACCATCGTCGAGGCTTGGCGACGGGAACGTCCGGATCTCGATGTCGCGCCGATGGAGGTGCTCTCTCGGATCAGCCGGCTGGCTCGGCGCTTGGACCGCCTCCGCGCGAATGCGTTCAGCGCCCATGATCTGGAGTATTGGGAGTTCGACGTGCTGGCCGCGCTGCGCCGCGCCGGATCGCCGTACCGGCTTTCGCCCGGTCAACTGCTTCACGAGACGCTCGTTACGTCAGGAACAATGACCAATCGCGTCGACCGGCTCACCGACCGCGGCTTTGTCACCCGCCACGATCATCCCAAGGACCGGCGCGGTGTTCTGGTTCAGCTGACCGATTCCGGCAAGGATGTGGTCGATGCGGCGCTGGCAGAGCTGATGGCCGCGGAACGCCAGATAATGGGCGCTCTCGATGTCGCGGACCATGATCAACTTACCCGAACGCTGAGACTGCTGCTCGCTCGGTCCGCCAGCGATGAGGCTGCTTCGGACGAGCAGCTCAATTGATGATTCTGGCTCCTACCACCGGAGCCGTGGCACGCCGGACCGCTCGGCACAGCCCTTCGGCACTAAGCGACACTGAGAGATCGACCGCAGCCGACTCACTCTCCACCAGGAACGCGCACGTCGGACCCGATCCCGACACGAGGGCGCCGAGGGCGCCATACTCGAGGCCCGTTTCCAGCACGGTCCGCAGTCGGGGTTGCAGATCCAGTGCAGCCGGCTGCAGATCGTTGCTCAGCGCAGCACCGAGCAACCGTGGATCGCCGCTCCGAAGCGCATTCATCAACTCTGCGGGCACCTCAGGTCGCGCGGCGTCTGGGCTGAGGTCATCGAAGCGGCGATAGACCGCGGCTGTGGACAGTCCGTGGTAGCCGAACGCCAGCACCCACTGGTAGGTTCCGCGGGCCAGCGCCGGGGCGACATCCTCACCTCGACCGCTCCCGACCGCAGTGCCGCCGATCAAGGCAAACGGCACGTCGCTGCCGAGCTCAGCTGCCAGCCCGCGCAAGTCCTCAGGCCCGACGTCGAGATCCCACAAGGCTGCGCAGGCCAGCAGTGCGGCAGCACCATTGGCGGAGCCACCGGCCAGCCCACCGGCTACCGGAATCGACTTCGTGATCGACAAGCTGGCGCCGAGCGAGTCGTGCGGCCCGTGCCGCTGCGCGAGCAGCCGCGCGGCGCGTACCGCGAGATTCGAGTCATCGAGAGGCACCTGGTCGGCTCCCTCTCCGCTCACCACGACCTCGAACTGGTCAGGTTCGGCCCATTCAGCCTGCACCTGGTCGTAAAGAGATACCGCCTGATACACGGTGGCGAGCGGATGGTAACCGTCAGGGCGCGGCGCGCCGACCTTCAACGCGAGGTTGATCTTTGCCGGCACTTGTACGCGTACCAGCGCAGTAGTCGGCGGCGCAGCTGAGGCCATGAGTGCGAGGTTATCCAGTGCCGCGCATTCAAAGTCCCTTGGCAGGACTTCGGATGCTCGACACTACGCTCGGAAGATTTGCTCCGCGATACGAGCGAAGTCAGCGACCTCGAGCATCTCGCCACGCGATTCGGGATCCACCCCAGCTGCGGCAATGTCTGCACTCGCCGCCGACGACGAGCCTGCCAGCCCGGCCAGCGCCGAGCGCAGCATCTTGCGTCGCTGCCCGAACGCCGCATCGACGACGGCGAACACCTGCTCGCGGGTCGCCGTGGTCTCTGGCGGTGGACGGCGCTTGATAGCGACCAGGCCGGACTCGACGTTCGGCACGGGCCAAAAGACCGTCGGTGACACTGTGCCGGCCCGCGTGGCGGCCGCGTACCAGGCCACCTTCACCGACGGTATGCCGTAGATCTTCGACCCAGGTTGTGCGGCCAATCGGTCGGCCACCTCGGCCTGGACCATGACCAAGCCGCGGTTCCAGCTCTGGTAAGTGGCGAGCAGATGCAGCAGCACCGGCACCGCGACGTTGTACGGGAGGTTGGCGACGACGGCTGTCGGCTGCGCTGGCAGTGCGTCGATGCGGAGCGCGTCGGCGTTGATCACGGTGAGCCCGGCCGCACGCCCAGGTAGTCGCGCCCCGACAGTCAGCGGCAACTGCGTCGCCAGCAGATCGTCGATCTCAATCGCGATCACCCGGTGGACAACCTGCAACAGGCCTAGGGTCAGCGACCCGAGCCCGGGCCCGACCTCGAGGACAACGTCGTCCCCGGCCACGCCTGAGGCGGCAACGATTCTTCGCACCGTGTTTGCGTCGGTGACGAAGTTTTGGCCACGTTGCTTGCTCGGCCGCAAGCCCAGCTGGCTCGCCAGCTCACGTATTGCGGTTGGATCGAGCAGGCCCCCGGCCACGTGCTAGCGCAGCCCAATCTTCCGAGAGCACGCTGGCCAGGCACCCCAGCCCGCGTCGGCCTGGAGTTTCTTGGCAATCGCGATCTGCCGCTCGCGGCTGGCGTTGCTGGGCAAGCCCGAGCCGCCGTACGCGCGCCAGGTGCTGAGGCTGAATTGCAGGCCCCCGTAATAGCCGTTACCGGTATTGATCGACCAGTTGCCGCCGGATTCGCATTTGGCGAGCTTGTCCCAGACGCTGCCTGATGGCGTGTTGGAACCAGAGCTCTTGTGCGCGGTCGTCGTCTTCTTGGTGCCGACCAGAATGACCTTGGTCTTCGGCTTGCTGAGCAATCTGGACTTGATCTTGACGCGCTTGACGACCTCGCCGTTGTGCCGAACGATCTCGTAGGTGACCGCGCGGACTCCGCGGACTCCCGCGGTATCGATCTTGGTCACACCTTTCTTCAGCTTGCTGGACTTCTTGCGCACGGTGTCGAAGTCGACCTTGATCTTTTTCGTCTTGGAGCTGACATCGACCTGGGTGAAGGTGAATTTCTTGCCGTCGACCAGGCGTGTATCGGGACTCGCGCTCAGCTTGTCGTCTTCGTCAACCTTGATCTTGGCCGCCGCAAGCGCGTCCGCGAGCGTCTGCCCGGTAGTCGTAATGGTTCGCTTCTTGCCAGCATCGACGATGATGACTTTCTTTTGAGTGGCGATGGCGATAGCCAGGCCTTGCCGGCCAATGGTGGAGCCGCGACTGGTGGAGAGCTCAGCACCGGCAAGATCCATGCTGAGTGCGTTGAGCGCATCGTCAACAGTGGTCGCAGTGGTCCAAACTGTCTGCGCTGCGCCGTCAATCGTGAAGGTGACCTGGCGGCCGAACTTGACAGCAATCCGCGTGCCGTCTTGGACTTTGGTCGTCATGCTCGGCGCCACTACGTCGTGGCTGTCGACCTCGATGCCTCTGTTCTCGAGCAATGCGCCCACAGTGTTTGCGGTCGTTCTTACGTCGGTCGTCTGCCCGTCAATCGAGAGCGTCACATCTTTGTTGAGATTGGCGTAGCCGAAGGTTGTGCCAGCCAGAGCGAGCGCGGTCGCGCCAGCAGCAACCACCGGGATGATCTTGCGCACAGCATTTCCCCCGAGTTGGTCCGTCGGTGATCTGGACCTCGATCTCTTTCACAGGCCGGGCACAAGCCCGGTATGTGTCACGAAATTATAACGGAGGTCATCGGCCCGAACGCCAAAATCGAGCCTGCGACGCGTGGTCTGGATTACCAGCTCCCGCGGTGAATGACCTCCGAGATGGCCTTCCGGGGCCGATGTGTCGGTGAGCCGGTGATACCCGAGGACCCCGGGTATCCGAGGCTGATGACACCGACGCTCAGCTGGCTCGCCGGTACCTCGTACGCCTCGCGTACGGCACCGATCCGGTCAACCGGAATGCCGAAGAAGCATGCACCGAGCTCCTGGTCGACCGCCGACAGCAGGGCTGCCATGCTCGCCATACCGGCGTCCACAAACCAGTACGGTGCCGACCATCGCGCCGGATCGCGATCTATCCAGCCTTTGTCAGGCTCGGCGTACCGATCAAGATAGGCCTCCTCGCTGGTCCAGACCAAGATCAGGACCGGCGCGCTCCGCATGCCGCGCAGCCAGGCCCCGTCTGCCTCCGCGGTCAGTCGCCAGAAGGCTTCGCGATCTGTCTCCCCGGTCAGCACCAGCAAGGAGACTCCCTGGGTGAACCCGGCCGTGGGAGCGCGTAATGCCGCCGCCAGCACAGCGTCAATGGCCTGGGACGGGACGGGCCGAGCTTCGTCGTAGGAACGAATCATCCGGCGCCGGCGCAACACCTGCCCGAACTCCATCGGCCTACCAGCTCCCGCCGAACGCTGCGTCGGCATTGTCGTTGAGCACCTGACACATGTGCTCCAGATCGATCTTGAGTGTCGCGGCCAGGAAGCGGGCGGTATGCGGAATGAGATAAGACGCATTTGGCCTGCCGCGCAGCGGCATCGGGGTGAGGTAGGGCGCGTCGGTCTCGACCAGTATTCGATCAAGGGGGGCAGCGATCAGGGCATCGCGCAAGTGATCATTGTTCTTGAAGGTGATCGTGCCGGCAAAGGACAGGTAGCCGCCGCGGTCGAGGCACGCTTTGGCGAAATGATCATCCCCCGAAAAGCAATGCATCACCATCCGGTTCGGCGGACCTTCAGAGTCGATCACCTTGACAATGTCGTCATGGGCGTCGCGATCGTGGATGACCAGAGTCTTGTCGTAGGCCTTGGCGATGGCGATATGGGCCGCAAAGGCCTCTCTTTGGATCGCCTGCCCAGCGGCATCGCGGGTCCGGTAATAGTCCAAGCCCGTCTCCCCCACGGCTCTGACTCGCCGGTGCTGCGCCAGACCTTCCACCAGCTCCAGCCCAGGGACCAGCTCAGGACCCATTCGTGCTGCGTCATTTGGGTGTATCGCCACTCCCGCGATCACCGAAGGCCAGCGCTCCGCGGCCGCTACCGCCCAGCGGCAACCATCGGGGTCGCAGCCGATCTGCACGATTCTGGTGACGCCGACCTCGGCGGCCAGCCGGATGGCCTCGTCGGGCTCGAGGCCAGAGTGTGCCTGCGTCGAATCGAGATGGCAGTGTGAGTCCACGACTGGCATCGGCAGCGGATCAGGGAGGGCCGGCAGCTCCACGCGCCAACCCTCCCATCCCCTGAATTTGCATCACGATCGGGGCATTTCTCGCCTCTGGGAGCCCGAGGAACGCCGTGAGTGATGCGTTTTCAGGGCGAGCTCGTAGACATCGTTCTTTGCAACGCCATGTCGTTGCGCCGCGTGTCCGGCTGCCGCCCGCAGTTTCATGCCATCGCTAGCCAGGCTGATCGCTTCTTCAGCTGCTGCCTCTAGATCGGTGGTGCCCGTCGACCCGCCGCCAACAACGAGGGTCACCTCACCTCTAACCTCCGAATTCGCCCAGTCTGCGAGTTCCCGCAGCGGCCCGCGACGAATCTCCTCGTACGTCTTGGTGAGCTCGCGGCATATCGCGGCTGGACGATCGGCACCGAACGCTTGCGCCATGGCTGACAGCGTGGCCGCCGTCCGATGCGGGGCTTCGAAGAACACCATGGTGCGAGGCTCAGTCGCCAGCTCGGTCAGCCGTCGCATCCGCTCGGAGGCCTTGCGCGGTAGGAACCCCTCGAAGCAAAACCGGTCAACGGGGAGGCCGGAGACCGCCAATGCAACAAGGACCGCCGAGGGACCAGGCACTGCGGTGACTCGAAAGCCGCCTGCAATTGCCGCGGCGACAAGGCGGTACCCGGGATCTGACACCGACGGCATCCCTGCGTCGCTGACGACGACGACTCGAGCCCCATCCTCGAGGAGCCGTACCAATTCGTCGGCGCGCCTGGCCTCGTTGCCCTCGAAGTAGGACAGGATTCGCGCCCTAGTCTCGATGTCCAGCCGGTCCAGCAGTCGGCGCAATCGGCGGGTGTCTTCGGCCGCGATCACGTCCGCATTGGCTAGCTCAGCCACCAGTCGCGGGGAAGCGTCCGCAGCTTCGCCGATTGGGGTCGCCGCAAGCACCACGACGCCAGCCGAGCTCACCTGGGCTACCACACGCGCCTCCCCTCGCCCACATCTTGTCGCAGGTTTCGCATCGGGGCGATCGAGGTGGTCGGGGCCTGGGCACCAGCGCGTTGCCTCGACTGGATCCACCTACGATGGGCGAGTGACGCGCCAAGTCCTCGAGCCTGAGACGGGGATGGCTCAGTGGGCCAACGCCGACGCTCGAGGGTTCCTGCCGCCACGTGCTCTGGACTGGCCGCCTAGCCCGCCGAACACCATCGAACGGCTGCGGGTTGCGATGCCCACGGATCGCGTGAACGGCTGGATCGTGACGTTGATCATCGGCGCGATCGCATTCGTGATCCGATTCGTCAACCTCGGCTACCCCAACAAGCTTGTCTTCGACGAGACCTACTACGCCAAAGACGCTTACTCGTTGCTGAAGTTCGGATACGAACGCGACTGGCCGAGCAACGCCAATGCCAAGATCATCACTGGCGATGTCAACGTGATGAACGACACCGCTTCCTTCGTCGTGCACCCCCCGCTCGGCAAGTGGTTGATCGCAGCGGGCGAGCAGCTGTTCGGAATGAACTCCTTCGGCTGGCGGTTCGCGTCCTTGATCTTCGGGGTTCTGCTGATCATGGTCACGATCAGACTGGTACGCCGGGTCTCCAAGTCGACGTTGATCGGCGGCCTCGCCGGCATCCTGCTGACCTTTGACGGTCTCGAATTCGTGATGTCGCGGACCGCCCTGCTCGACGTCTTCATGGCCTTCTTCCTGGTAACGGCCGTCGCATGCCTGGTCGCTGACCGGGAGTGGTTCCGAAACCGCCTGGCTGGCTATCTCGAGCGCCGCGAGATAGCTGACCTAGGCGGCCGGTTCGGACCAGCTCTGGTCCTGCGTCCGTGGCGGATAGCCTCCGGGATCAGCTTCGGCCTGGCGCTCGGTACGAAGTGGAACGCCTTGTTCCCGTTAGCCGCATTCGCGCTGCTATCGCTGGCGTGGGACATCGGAGCACGCCGCCTTGCCGGTGCCGGATCACGGACCAAGCTGGCCATCCTCCGCGATGGCATTCCGGCCTTCTTCTCTCTTGTCGTGCTCAGCCTGGTGGTGTACGCGGGCACCTGGGCCAGTTGGTTTGCGACGTCCGGCGGGTACGACCGTCAGTGGGGCGCCGAGCACCCGGAGAGCAGCACCGTGCAGCTGCTCGGTAGGCCACTCGCCTCTTGGTTGCACTACCAGCACGACATCTGGAACTTCCATACCGGTGACTTCATCAACCAGGCCCAGCACACCTACCGCGCCGACCCTGCCGGCTGGCTGATCATTGCTCGCCCTATCGGGATCGACGCCGTCAATGGCATCAAGCCGGGAACCGACGGCTGCATCGGGCCGGACAATTGCATCCGGGTGATCAGCGGCATCGGCACGCCGGCGCTGTGGTGGATTGCGATCTTCGCGCTGGTGGCAGCAGCCATTTTGTGGGTCGGGGGCCGCGATTGGCGTTTCGGTATTCCGGTCGTCGGCGTACTGAGCAGCTGGCTGCCCTGGTTTGCCTTCGACTCGCGTCCGCTGTTCTTCTTCTACGCGATCGCGATCATCCCATTCTCGGTGATGGCCGTAGCGTTGTGTGCCGGATGGATCCTCGGAGACGCGCGTGCCGGAGATCGGCGCATGATCGCAGCGATCGTCATCGGAGCTTTCGTTGCCCTGGTCGCAGCCAACTTTGCCTATATCTATCCAATCCTCACCGATGAGCTGCTGCCCTACCCCAAGTGGCTGTCGCGGATGTGGTTCAGAAGCTGGATTTGATCTGAGCCGTCCTGGACCATGATCATGATCATCGCCACCCGCTTCCGAAGATCTTCGGCGTTCTCAGCAGACCTCCGGCGGCGAGGTGCTGCTTTCCCCTAGAGTGTTGTGCTGGCTTCGCACCATTGGGGTCGACTCGCCACCGGGTTTCGCGGGGCGATGGGTGAAGGAGTAGGAGTGGAACAGCCGCAGGACCAGATCCGGTTCTCGGTCGTAGTTCCGGCGTACAACGAAGCGGCCTATCTCGGTCGCGCGCTGGACTCGTTGCAGCACCAGGACTACGACGGGACGTACGAGATCATCGTCGTAGACAACAACAGCACGGACAACACAGCGGCCATCGCGGCCCGCTACGGGGTGCGGTTGGTGAAGGAGGCTCAGCAGGGGGTGTGCGCGGCCCGGCAGCGAGGTGCTGACAGCGCCAGGGGCGAGATCATCATCTCCACCGATGCTGACACCACCCAGCCGCGCGACTGGCTGCGTACCATCGACGCCCGGTTCGCTGCCTCGGAGCGGATCGTCGCTGTTGCCGGTCCATGCCGCTACCAGAATCCGTCATGGTGGGCGAAGGCATACCCGACGCTGCTCTTCGGCTTCGTTGCTCTGGTCCACGCACTGACCGGATTCGTTTTCTATGTCAGCGCCACCAACATCGCCGTGCGGCGCAGCGCATTCCCGGGCTACAACTTAAAGCTCACCCAAGGCGGTGATGAGCTTGACTTGTTACGCCGGGTGCGACGCCGCGGATTGGTGAGCTGGGAGCGGCAGAACGTGGTGATGACCTCGGCGCGCCGGCTGCAGCGCGGATTGCTCTACAGCTTCTTCATGTCCTTCCTCGTCTACTACGTGCTCGCGTATTGGCTGAATCGCCTCTCGCCACGACAAGCACTCGGGATGGCGCCCGCCTTTCGGCAAGAGCGGCTGCGACCCCTTGCCCCGGTCTGGGATCGGCGCCGGGTCGTGCTCGGGATCTTGCTCGTCGGATTGACCTCTCTCGGTTTCGCCACCGGGGCGGGCGATGCGGCGATGGACAGCCTGGCCAATTTCTGGCACGGTCCGTGAGTCGAGTTGGAACCGCCGTGCGGGCCGCCGGGGTCGGCATCTCGGCGCTTGGCGCGGCGGCGTACTGGGCCGGCTTTCGGCCTCGCTCGCAGCTCTTCGGCTCATTTCCGTACGAGGCTGAGACCGACGAGAAGGTCGTTGCGCTGAGCTTCGACGACGGACCGAACGAGCCCTATACGTCACGGCTGCTCGATACCTTGGATGCCCACGAGGTGAAGGCGACCTTCTTTCAGGTCGGGCGCTGCGCGCAACGTTTTCCGTCTGCAACCCGGCGAGTCGTCCAGAGCGGCCATGTGCTGGGCAACCACAGCTACAGTCACTCGTTCACCCGCTATGCCAACCAGCCGCGGCAAGAGGTCGAGATCATCCGTTCTCAGGAGGTCTTCTATTCGCTCACTGGTGTCACGCCCGCGCTCTATCGTCCGCCGTGGCTGTGCCACTGGCCCTGGGTGATGAGCACGTTGCGGCAGCATGGCCTTCAAGTGGTCTCAGGGACATTTGCTCATCCACTGGAGATCTTCCAGCCTGCGGCTACCAAACTGACCGATTCTGCTGCCCGGCTCACCCGACCTGGCACGATCTTGATCTTCCACGACGGCCGTGAGGCACGTGGCGGTCCGCGAGATCAGAGTGTGGCGGCCATCGGCCCGTTGATCGAACGCCTGACCGATCGGGGTTACCGCTTTACGACGGTCGACCAGCTACTCGGAATCAGCGCGTACGCCTGAGTCTGATGGCGAGGAATTATCGAAACGACCAGTTGGGATCGCGTCCGAACGCAATAAGCAGGTCCGATTGTGGATCGCCATCTGAACTCGACTCGGGCCTAGCCGCTATCGCGCCGGACGAGCGGTAGATGTCCTCGCGATTGCGGAACCATGCCGCGACCTCGGCCACCAGCTCCGGGTCCAGGTCGCGCTTCTGACCAGTTGCCACAGCCAGGTCCCAGCCGTGAATGAGATGATCGGCGACCAGCTGGCTGATGTATTCCTCGATGTCCTCCTCGCCATAGGAGAGGTGCACCTTGCCGCCCGCGGGAAGCCTTTCGGCGACTGCTGTGATCGCCTCGTCGGCGGCTGCCATCGCCAAGGGCTTGGGATCTTCGCCCAGCAGATCACCATCAAAAGCGTCGCCGACATCGGCAATCGTCCTGCCATCGACGAGAGGCTTGGTCCAGCGATCTTCTCCGACGACATGGTTGACCAACGCGCGTACGTTCCAGTCGGTACAGGGCGTCGGCACAGCCCAGTCGCCGGAAACCTCCTGCACTGTGAACTTCCAAAATTCCACGCTGCGGCGATACGTCGTCTCCAACCCCATGGCCCTAAGCCCCCTCCTGGGTTGTCCTCTGGATCACAGCGTGCTCGCTTGCGCGTGCTACGTCCACCCCGCGCGTGGTTGGTCTGCGTCTATGTCGCGAATCCGGCTCATCGATCACAATGTATTCATGGCGATCCGGCGGAGCCGGGAGCGGCGACCCTCGGTAATGGATGTGCTGGACGGACTGCTGTTCGCCTTCGCCGGATTGGCGACGATCTGGCTTGCGTATCTTGTCGTCAAGGAGAGCATCCGGCCCGGCTGGCCGATTACTGCTGCTCGTCGTGTTCTGGGTGCTGCTGACCTATCTGTTACTGCCGCGGCTGCATCGCATCCTGACCCGGCCTGTACGTTCCTGGTTACTTCATTGGTCGCGCCCGAACCAGTGACGGCCTGCTCGGTGATCCGGTCAACCTGGCGTTGCGCGGCCACGAGGCGCAGATACACATCGCGATGGCACGGGCCGGTTGGACCCGGGCCGACGACCTCAGCTTGCGGACCGGGTTCCGGATCTTCGCGCTCGACGCTGCGCCGGCGTAGCTATCACGAAGCGCCAGTCAGTCCACTTCATCTGTTCGACCGCCAACAAGACTTCGCCTACCAGCAAGAAGTCGCTGGCAGTCCCTCCAAGCGACATCACGTACGGTTTTGGCGTTGTCCTGAGGACTGGATGCTTCCGGGCGGTTACTCGGTGGATTGGCTCGCGGCCGGAACCTACGACAAGAGCGTCGGGCTCTCCCTCTTCACTCTGCAGGTGACCCACAAGATCGAAGAAGACACCGACATCGAGCGCGACTACATCGTCGAGACGGTCGTGACCGGCTCGCCGGAGGTCGACGTCGACGTGATCGAGAACTTCTCCACCGGCTACCACTCACGAAACGGTGGTGGCGATTTGATCATCACCGACGGCGACCTGCCGATCATCGACGTGCGTCAGATCAATGTTCCCGAGATCTCCAAGCAATCGAACACACCGACAGCCGGGACAAGCGGCCTGTGCAGACGTCTTTCGGAGCGGGGGTAGCATTTTTCCGCGGTCTGGGCTTCTTGGCCATCGCGCTGGTGCTTATTCGTGCTCCCCATAACAGACGCCGAATCGCTCGATCTCCTCGTAGCTGTCGAGGGCGGCCGGCCGGCCTTGATCATCGCCGGGTGCGTCGTGGCTTTTATCGCCTTGATTGACATCGGGCTGGCACTTGCCGTCTTTCGCGGGTCGCAACTGGGCCCGTATCTTGCTGATGCTGTCGTGCGTGGTGACGACGATCGGCGCCTTCATGGGTAACGCCAACGGATCGGAGGCAGTCACTTTGGCGACGAGCCTGCCGACGGTCGGCCTCAGCATCATGGTGTTGCTTGCCCTGTCGAGCTACCGAGCGCGCCAGTACGCCGTACGCGGGAGACACGCCCGAAAACACATTGCCGGGCGCAGCTACGAGCAGGCTGCAATTGGATCTTCGTAGCGGTGCTTCAGAGGCGCGATGTGGTACGCCCCGTCTAGCGCTAGATGTCGCGGAGTACGTCAATCCTTGAGCTGGAGGATGCCCAGAGCGTTCTTGCCCGGATCGATGATCCAGGCTGCCCACGCGAACCCGATATCTGCAATGCCATCCTCGGTCTTGAGGCCAGGCAGGTCGTAATCTTCGACCTTGACCCCGCGCGATCGGAGCTCGGTCACCTCAGCGCGTACGTCGGAGACTTCCCACGACACCTGCGTTTGGCTGTCGGCGGTCCCGACGGTGCTCTTGGTCACGCTGAACTGGGTCCCTGCACCGCAGCGGAACGTGAGCGCATCGTCATTCTCGTTCAGGATTTCCAGGCCAAGCCGATCATGGTAGAACTCTTTTGTTGCGCCGAGGTCGGTCGCGAGTAGTACCGGGTAAATCGGATGCGCTCCAAGCATCGTCCACCTCTGACTTTGTTGGTTTTGATCTTTGTTGGTTGCTTTGTCTCTGCGCTGCGGTGCGCGCGACAGCCCATCACCCTACCCATGGATGACGACGACCAGATGTGTGGGCTCACGGGCCGAAATGCCGCCGACACGAGCACAGGCAGCCTTCTTGTCGACCCCTTGCGTATCACGTACGAGTCGACCTCCTCCGATAAGACGAGTCGCGAAAGGAATTGAGAATGTGGCGGCTCCGAAGCTGGACTGTTTGGGCCATGATCAAGAAACGATTGGAAAAGATCATGACGCAGCACAGCTACGCAAGATCATTAGTGCGGTCTACGCCGCGCGCGAGGCCCAAGATTGAGGAGAACGATGACATGAGCTTGAGTGCAAAACACACCGCGCGACTGATCGTCGCAATGTCCGCGCTGACGGCCACGATGGCTCTCACGGCGCCGACGCCGGCAAGCGCCACTGAGGCATGCATCGGCACCACGACTAATGGTCATGGCATCGATACTGATTCGGGTGATTGTGTCTACATGAATGTGTATACCGCCACAGACGGTCGTATCGTCGTTAAATACTCCGGCAACCAGGACTACGACTTCTATCAACTGCGCTGGTCGCGCCCGGGCCGAACCGAAAGCCAGCTCAGGGTGCGCGGGAGCGGTTCGCATGGAAGTTGGTGGGCGCTGGGCAACGCATGGGAGAACACGCCCTATACGTTCAAGGTGCAGGCTTGCTATAGCGACATTTTTGGTTCCGATTGCACGTCCTGGAAAGCCGAGACATACCGCAAGTGAAGCCATTGTTGGAAGCTCCATGAATTCGGCAATCCGAGACTCAGAATTTCACCAGACACAAGAATGCGGCAACGTGGGCCGGGGCGAGACATTTGATCGCCGAACATGATGGCGACAGCAGGTGTATCAGTAGCGTTCCGCTTTCCTCCGATGTGGTGAAGGATGACTATCACCAAAACGAAGGTGCTGATCATCCGAGGTGCGGTGCTGATCATGACTGGGATCAAGTCGGCCGGAACCGGGCTCAGCCATGCGTGACGATCCGGTCGTTCTCGCGCTGGTTACCCGTGCCACCGAAGGAGATCAACGTGCGTGGGACGACATCGTCGAGCGGTATGCCCCTTTGGTCTATGCGATCTGCACGAGGTACCGGCTGGCGAGTCATGACATCGAAGACGTTGGGCAAACGGTGTGGCTGCTGCTTGTCGAGCACCTCGGCAAGCTGCGTGAGCCGGCAGCGTTGCCGGGCTGGCTGGCGACGACCACCGCGCACGAATGCCTGCGCGTGGTGAGGGCAGCCAGCAGGTGGTCAGACCGGCGAAGTACCGGCCTGGACGACTCGCTGCAGTTCGTAGACGACAAGGCGATAGATGAGGAGATCCTGATGGCTGAGCGCAACACAAGCCTGCGCGCGCTCTTCGCAGAACTTCCGGCACACTGCCAGCAGCTGCTATCCATGCTCATCAGCGACCCGCCCTATTCGTACGCCAGGATCCACGAAACGCTGGGAATCCCGATCGGCAGCATCGGCCCACAACGCGCTCGTTGCTTGAACCGGTTGCGCCGGTCCGATGCGTTTGTCGCCCTAGACGAGGGCGAAATCGCGGCCAAGATCGGGGGTGGTAAACCAGATGCCTGACGACGCGGATGATGAGGATTTCCTGGTTGATTTGAGCGACGACGATGCGCTCCTTGCCGCTCTGCGTGAAGCGATAACAGCGCGCGACAACGTCCCTGTGAGGTTCGTGGAGACCGGAAAGAACGCCTACGCCTGGCGAAACATTGATGCCGAACTCGCTCAGCTCACCTACGACTCTGACATCGACGAGCGGATGGTTGCGGCCACGCGGTCTGAGACGGCGTCGCTCCGTGCCCTCACCTTCACCTCGGCCCATCTGTCGATGGAACTGGAGGTCACGGCAAACAGCTTGCTCGGCCAGATCATCCCGCCGCGGACAGGAAGCCTCGAAATCCATACCACGTCGGGAACGACGGCGACGACGGTGGACGAGATCGGCTTTTTCACCGTGGATCCCAAGCCGGATGGCTCGTTCCGGCTGCGCTGCCGTACCCCGGACGGCGCCGATGTGATGACCGGATGGATCAATTTGTGAGCAGGCGCGCCCGTGAAGAGAACATCTCCCACGTCAGCCCGCGCCAAGGCAGATGAAGGACCAGCCGGTGGCCGCGCCAACCGGGTCTGATTCGCATTCGCGGCGGGCGTCACGCAGAGCTTCCGCGAGGCTTGCGCCACGGCGTAACTCCCGGTGAACGGCGATCATCAACGGCACCACAGCGGCGTCATTCACGGGCACAACACTCGCCAGGATCGCAGCAGTACCTAGCGGAATCAGTGAGCTAGCCAACCCGAGCACCTCGTCGGCGCCGACCGGCGCGACAACCCCGGAGTCGCAGCTCGACAGCACCAGCTGGCGCGGGCCGCGACGTAATCGCTCCAGGTCGTAGACCGTCAGCGGGCCGTCGTCCAGGCGCAGCGCGGAGAACAGCGGACTATCAGCGCGAAAGGTTCCGTGAGCAGCAATGTGGACCAGCCGTGCACCGTCGATCGCACTCAGGACTTGAGCTGTCGTCGCGGTGCCGTCGCCAAGTACAACAGTGTCGATCTCGTTGGAATAGTCAGCGGCCAGTTGCGGGATTTCTGCGCCCTGCGAGGCCAAGCCTGGGCCTCGGACCAGCACCACCGAGCCGGCGGTCGCATTCTGACCGTCACTAGCGGCCGCTCGGTGGGCGCGAAGCCAAGACGATGCCGAGGGTACGACGCTCACTGCCCGAGAGCGCAACTGCGGCAGTAGCCCCCATGGCACAGCGTGCAGCTTGCCCGGGGGTACGACGATCACCTTCCCATCCCCCAGATTGCCGGCTTCGCCGAGAAGCACCTGTTCCAGCGTCTCGCCCATTCTGCTCAACCGGTGGTGGACATCCGCCAGAGCTGGCACTGCCGGTCCGAACGCCAAGCGTCTCAGCATGAAACGGGCGAATGTGACCTCGCGAGCGGCTTGCTCTGTCGAACCGGCCGTGAACAGGCGCACCCGGCCTTCGCCGCACGCGAGAACGTACAGTCGCCCGTCGATGTCGACCAGCTCAAGCAGCCGGTCGTTGCCAAGTTCATCCAGGAGGGCCGAGACGACGAAACCTTTGGTGCCGAGGTGCAGCGCGTCACGTCGGCCGGCGCCCAGGGTACGCAGTGCCCTGGCCCGTACGGCACGTTCCAGCCGTTGTCGCTCCTGGCGGAGCGGACCGGTTTGCACACCCAGATCCATGCCACGGGAGAGCCTGGCGCTGATGTTGCGGATGGCTACAAGTTCGGCTTGCAGTTCCTCGTCGGCGGGAGGACGTACCGAAGGCACGGCCAGTGCGACAGCGCGCCACCGCTCGCTCCAGGCCAGCATCAGCTTGGGCCGCCCGAGCCGCAACGCATGCCGCTGGCCGAGGTTTGCCAACTCGGCGCCGTGGGCCGTGGTCTGCGCACGCAGCTCGGAGGATCCAAGCATGCTGCGGTACTCGTCGATGACGTCCAGGCCTCGGCGGCAGGCGTACATGAGGCGTTTCGAGTCGCCTACCGCTTCTGCACGTAGTGCCTCAGCCAGCCAGGCCACCGCTCGGGATAGCGGCGGCCCATGCCCCCGACCCGCGGCGGCCGCAACGAGGTGCTCGTTGGCGATCGGCATCCGACCGAGTGCCAATGCGACCCGGCCAGCTAGCCAGCCGCGCTAGCGGCAGATCCGGCGAGGACATGTCGGATAGCTCTCGGACGCAGCGCTGAGCGGCCCGGAGCAGCGTGGTGGTCGCGGAACCGGCCTCGATCCCGGCGCCCACCCGCACCAGGTCGGCATGCGCCCGCCACCACCTCCGGCCCTGCCGATCAAACAGCTGACGCGCCTCGGTGGCCCACGCGAGGGCAGTCGTAGGTTCGCGGGCCGCTAGCGCGGACCTCGCTGCGATGAGCAGTAGTTCGGCCCGCTTCGTGGGCCGACCATGGATTTGATCCAACTGCGCGATGGCGGCCTCTGCCTCACGCATCGCATCCCTGAACAGCCCCGCCGCAGTCAACGCGGCGCACCGATGGATGCTTAGATCAGGTTCAGTGGCGCCGAGATATTGGAAGCGCTCCGCCGCCTCGTCGAAGCAGCTCAGCGCATCTGGCAGGTCGCCGAGCCGGAGAGCGACCACACCCCGATTCATGATGGCTTCGCCTGCTTCGAGCTCCTGGCCGCTCGCGTCGAAGAGGACCTCGGCTCGCCGGAGATCGGCAATAGCGCGGCGCGCAAAACCGGATACGAGGGAACTGACCGCCCGTTCCTGCAATGCCCGCGCTTCCCAGGCTTGATCGTCAGCCGCTCGCATGCCCGCGATGGCGGTGTTCAGATCCTCAAGTGCCTCGCGATTCTGGCCGATGATCAGTAGCGCCGCGCCACGGCGGAAAAGCATCCTGTAGCGCAAATGCCCCGTTGATTGCAGGACCGCTGCGTCGAGGGCGTTGCGCCCCGACACGCTCCGGCCGGCGAAGATGAGAGCAACTCCCAACGTCCCAAGCACGTCCGCCTCACGGCTGGCCGAACCAGCCCGGTGGGCCAGCCGCCTCGCGGTCCGCAGCTCACCGACCGCCGCGTCGATGTCCCCATACTCTCGGAGCACGAGCCCGATAGCCTGCCGCGCCACCGACGCGGCGAGGGGCCCTGGATCGCCCGCAAGTATCGTGCGAGCACGCTGCAGCGCCTCATTCGGGCGGGACACCGCCAGCGAAACGAGATCCAGCGGCTCGTCATTTTCCCGCTCGGGAAGAGCCGCCATATTGCTACATACTTGGCCACGACGAGCCGAACAGGCAAGTCAATTGGCATATCGGACTAATCGGTATTCGGGATGGGATCTGTTCCTGCTGGGGTCGGTGGGTGTATCAGATTCAGTCAAGGTGGGTCCGACCTATTGAGCGACCCAACGCTCGAAGGGAGCATCAGATGGATCCGGTAACCGCCGCGCAGTACCTCATCCTCAAGGACTCATTCGCTCGCAAGGGTGTCAACATCGACGCCACGTATACGCCAGCCGGCGACATCGATTACATCTACGTCGTTGACCGTCTGCTCGCCCGTGGCGAGAACGTCGAGCAGCTGCTTGGGGCAATGCCGGGACTGCGCCGCGCCGACGCGGACGAACAGCCACAGGTAGACGGTCTCGTCCGGCTAGCAACCGATCAGTTCTCCATCGATCAGGCAGAATCTGGTGCGTTGACAGTTCCTGAGTTGTTGGACCTGATGGACGAGCGGCTCGAGAACAGCCCGCGAGCAGGACGGGCGGAGCCACTGCTGACGCCAGTTCACATCGTGTACATCACCAAGATCACCCCAGCCGGGGAACCGGACGTGCCGGGTGGGGCGACTGGGCCGTGGCCACCTCCCAACCCGGCAGGCGGAGGTAACGGCGTGAAGATCGGCATTTCCGACACAGGCTTGCAGCCGAACCTCAGCCAGTATTCGTGGATGACCAACGTCACTGGAGATCCAGAACGACCGGGTCGGACACTGCCGAATGGCCAGCAGCGCATCCGGCCCTACGCCGGCCACGGGACCTTCGCAGCCGGTGCCGCCAAATGCACGGCACCCAACGCTGCGGTATATGTCAATGATCACTTCACTGAGTCCGAAGGTGAAGCGGAAGATGTGATCATCCGGAAGCTCGACGAGCTGATCACCGCACAGTCACCTGACCTTGTCTGCCTTCCCGCCGGTCTGTATGCCCGCAACAACTGGCCGTCGCTACCCTTCAACCAACTCCACCAAAAGCATCCGAACCTCACCTTGGTCGCTTCTGCTGGCAACGATCACACCAACAAAGCGTTTTACCCCGCGGCGTATCCGTGGGCGATCGGGGTTGGTGCCTTGGCGACTGATCAGGTAAACCGAGCCTGGTTCAGCAACTACGGCAACTGGGTGGACATTTTCGCGTTGGGCGAAGGGCTGATCAACGCCTACGCTCACGGCGAGTACACCTACCACGAGGAACCGAAAGCTCCGGCAAAGGAGATCTTCAGCGGGCTCGCACGCTGGTCTGGCACATCGTTCTCCGCGCCGTTGGTTGCCGGGCTGATCGCAAGCCAGATCCCGCAAAGCGGTTCCGCTGCAGCCGCCGCGCAGGCGGTGCTTCAGAGGGCTCAACAACAGGCAATTCCCGGTGTCGGCCCGGCTCTGGTGGTCTGAATGCCCACGGAATTTCGCTCTCCACGGTTCAGTGGCGACCCGGTTCTCGAGGAGATCCTCAGGGACCCCGATACCGGCACCAAGAAGCTTGGACCAGGGAGCCCCGAGGCAGAGAGCATCAAGAAGGTGCAGCAGGCGCTCTTCGATCTGATGTGGACTCAGCGCATCGACACGCCGGTGTCCGACCCATCGCAGTTCGTGATCGGCGTCTTCGGTCCGATCACCACCAAGACAGCGCTGGCGTACAAGCAGCACTACGACATTCACTTCCCGCCGGACGCCCCGACCGGCTTCATCGACCACTTCGTCGGTCCGCGGACCATAGACCTGCTCGACGAGCAGTGCGTGTTGTTCGACGAGTGCGACGCCGCTCTGGCCGCCAAGGCCGCCGAGGTCGCCGCAGCGACCGGAGTACGTCATGACGGGCCTACGATCCCGATCTTGAATACCTTCGGCGCGATGCGAATCCGAACCGAAGGCGGCGTACCCGGCATCTTGAGCGGGCTCTGGTTCCGCAGAGGCCTCGGCACCGCATCGAGGGTCTTTGGACCGATATTTGAGGAGTACGAAAGGCGCGGATCAGAGACGGGCCCACTGGGCTTTCCGATCTTCGACCAGCTCATCGATGGGATTCCGACCCGGTTCTTCCAAAACTTCGAGCACGGCCAGATCCGGATGGAGGACGGTGACATCCTGGTGCTCGGCGACACACCCGACACCGGCGCGACCATGATCGGCGAGGATGAGGCCTCGTTCTAGCTGGGTCCCGCCTCTCTAGACGAAATCTTGCAGCAGTGGGAAGCAGCCGTCGGAAGGAGGCAGCCCGGTGGGATTGCTGGCTTGGTCGTCGCAGAACTGGGCCGCGGCCTGAAATGCCTGGGTCGACGCATTGTCCGCGTCGAAGTCGGTGCTGAAAGACTGCGCGGCACACCGGCGTAGGAACGCGGCAAGTTGGGCGAACTTGACTGCATCCCCCTGCGCGAACAGCTGTTGCCCGTAGTCATTGACGTCCCAGGTTCCTCGTCGATCGAAGAAGTAGAAATGGGCGGCCGCTGCAAGGTTGCCGGCGCCAAGTTGCAGGACGGCGATGGAGCCCGGCGTACCCGCGAGTTCCTGCAGCACAACCCAATGCACATGCCGGGCAACGACTTCCTCAACGAACGACAGGAGGCCCAGGGCCGTTCGGATGCCGCTGAGAGTAGTTCGTGTCTGTGCCAGTGCGGTGTCGACAAAGGCCTCCGTATCGGCGTCAGGCGTACTCCGGAGCTCATCCGACTGCACGAGATTGCGTGCATGGGTCAACTCGTGGACCACTGTTCCGAGCAGCGTCTCCGGTGCCCTCAAGGCACTGCCCGCGAGGTTGGTGGCGGCCCGACCGAGTATCACTTCGTCATTGATCAAGATGAACGATCGCGGTTCCCCGTTCACGGTGAACTCCACTGTTACGCCGTGGGCGCGTTCGGCGATGATCGCGTCGTCGATGAACTGGTCGACCGGATTGCCGTCCTGCACGGGATCGGCAACCGCCAAGAATGGTTCCCGCAGGTCGATGGCGCGGCTGTTCGCGGTAATGCCCAGCATCTGCCCCGAGGCGAACGCGTCTGCCGCAAAGCGCCCGAGCATGTGACGCCACGAATCCAGCGGGGCCGACAACAAAAACACCAACTCGCGAGCGACGAATTGCTCCAGCCGATGATCAACCACCGCCGGACTGAACTCCCCGAATACTGGGTCGAGACTGGCCGGGTCGAAAAACAGGTCGTCATCCAGGGCTTGGGTTGTGCCCGGTCCCACCACCGGGTCGTTCGGCACGAGACCATGGCCGGTCTTGAACGTCGTAACTGCCGCGCCCGTGTCGGATCCGAAGATCCCGTCCGTGCCCGCCGGACCGACAGACAGGCCCACGTCCAAGAGCGCGGACTGCAGCCGCATGACCGTGAGACCGTCGCGGCCGCTGAAGATCCGGTCGGTGCCGTTCAGACAACTCTCCAGGAAAGGATCACCGGTTAGTCGTGCGGATCGCAGGGGCATAGATGGCCTTCCTGAATCAGTAATGTCTAGTCAGTCAATGCTTGATCATCACTGCGCGGTCAGCTGAAGCGCTTTGAGGCAGAACTGGCGCGTGACGTCGCCAGCACCCGACGGTTCAGCCCACCTCGAGTTCCTTGATCAGCATTGACTGGGTCAGCTGGTTGAATTTCTGCGCTCCCAGGATCACGCCGTTGACCTCGATGTCACGGGACGGGCTGCCGTCGGTGTTGACCAGGGTGTACGCCGAGGTCACTTCGGCATCGAACGCGACGCGTGTGGCATCTACCTCCTTGACGACGGCCACCGGGCGGCGATCGTAGTCCACCATGTCCCGCAGCTCTGCCACAACCGCCTTTTTGATGAACTCGGCCTGAGCCGCGTCGACCACACAGCGTGCGAGCAATCGGTCGAGCCGCTCGAGTGGAACCATGTCCACCTGGCCGCCGTCGGAGAACGCTAGCCTGACGTCTGTCAGGACGGTTAACGCAACGTATTCCTGCACGAGTTGGAAGAGCGCGATCGTTATTGAGTGATCAGTCGAGTTGCGTACGGTTTGCGTGAAGCTGCTTTCGAACTGATCTTGCGTGGCTTCGGTGCCAGTGACGACGCGGGTCGATTGTCTTCGAGTCCTCTCGGTCCTGCTGACTTGCTTCTGGACGGCGTTCATCGCCGCTTTAGATGCGGAGCCGCGCACGTCGGTGGAGCTGCCCTCGAAGTTAAGCGACGCATCGACGGAACCGCCAAGCCCCGTGTAATCGAGATCGCCCTCAAAGCTCGAATCAAATTTGTAGTCGTATTTCTCGCTGGATTGACCCGACGCCTCGTCCTCCCTCATCGACGAATTGACGTCGTCAACCAGCTCTTGATCCTGGCTCTCCAGCACCGTCGATGTCTCGGTAATCTCGGACGTCACAGTACGCCGCACGATGACCGTATAGGTCTGTTCGCTATCTCGTACCAGACGGATAGTGTCACCCTGCATCTGCCCCGCCAAGATGTTGCCAAAGTACGTCTTGAGCTGAATCGACTCGACCAAGAAGAGCTGCGGCCGGCGTATGAACGGGCTGAGCGTCGGCCACTTTGAGCTGATCGGCTTAGGCGATGTGACGACTTTGTCGTCTCCGAGGTCGTAACTGATGAACTCTTCGCCGTAGAGGAAATAGATGACATCGGAGTCGGCGCCGACGCCAGATATCGCGCAGTCGACACCAGCAAAACTCTCCGGCCATCCGCGCCACGCCGCTGCGATCGGTGTTGGACCGACATCGACCTGCCCAACGCCGCTGTTGTTGTTATAGCGGATGTACTCCGAGCCTTTGAACAACCATGCCATTCCTTCGTACTGTGCTCCGCGGCCCGGGACTGCGGCGTCCACACCAGAGCTGAACGAGGCGGGCCAGCCCGGCCAGTTTGGCGCAATATCAACAGGACCGCCCTCGACGACGTCCGAGGCGAGGTTGTATCGGACATATTGAGATCCCTTGAAGAACCAGACAAGCGTCGGCTCATTTGTAAATGAGACGGCCGCGTCGACACCGCTCGCGAATGTCGATGGCCATCGCCCACTACCCCAATTGGCAGCGATCGTCTGCGGCCCACTCAACTCATTGGTCCGCAAGTTGAGGCGTACGTAATCCTCGCCCATGAAGATCCAAACCACCCCGGGAAAGGTCGTCCCTCCGCCGACCGCGGCATCGAAGATGTTCCCGCGTCCTGCATCCTGAACATCCGCACTGAATGCGCTGCGCGGCAGACCCAGCGAAATGAAAATTGGCTTCAAGTCGATGGCCATCACCTCGCCACGTTGGGCTGAAACAGTCGTGAAAACGTGTCCCTCACCCACGGTTCCAGTAAGTGCGAGGCGTTCGTCGGGCGGCATATAACCCTCCTCTAGTTAGCGCCGATTCGGCTTATGGGATCCTTCCTTCTGCCGAAACCTCTAGTCGCTCCTAGTGGTCGTGTCAAGTAGCGAACCGGCCTTGCTACTTGCAAACCGAGTCGGGAGGATCTCTGGGCTCACCGAGGGCTCGATTTCGGGGCTTCTAAGAATAAGCCGAGGGTCGATGAGTTCGCCGAGCAGCTCGGGTCTGATAGGGCGAAGGGACCATAAAGCAGCCTTGGAGGAGAGATGAGAAAGCTCGTCGTTACCCAAAACATGACGGTAGACGGCTCGATCGAAATGCTTGGAGACTGGTTCGACCCGCAAGGACAAGCCGATCAGACGGACCTTATCGAGGAGGTGCATCGGCAGGATAGTCACAGCGACGCGTTCCTTACCGGCCGGCACACGTTCGAGGCGATGCGCAGCTACTGGCCTCGGCAGACCGAGGATCCGACCGGCGTCACGGCGTATCTGAATGATGTGCGCAAATACGTGGTGTCTTCAAAGATCAACGATCCGCAGTGGCAGAACACCACGGTGCTGTCCGGGGACCCGGTCCAGCAGGTACGAGCGTTGAAAGAGCAGCAGGGTCAAGACATCGTGATCACCGGCAGCATTTCGCTGTGCCACACCTTGATCGATGCTGGATTGGTCAACGAGTATCGACTTTTCGTCTACCCCGTTGTGCAAGGTCGTGGCCGACGGCTGTTCCCTGACGGATTCGAGCTTGCAAAGCTCCGATTGCTTGAGAGCAGGACGTTCGGCGACATCGTCTACCTCCGCTACGCCTCCGCATAAGACCAAGCCGTACACTCCGACCGTCGTACGGTGCGACATCGAGATTGCTAGGAGATGTGCCATGGCACAAGGAACCGTCAAATCCAAAGGCCCCCAAGCCGACGGGGTCCGCGGTTTGTGAGTTTCAGGTGCTGCAGTGCCAAGTTCTCCGCTGTCAGGAGCTGGCGACACGAAACTTCGTGATCGATGACGCTGACTGGGGTCTCGTCGAGGCCGTGGTCTGCGAGGCGCACGCTGTCGCTCTGAAGACAGGTGAGCGGTACATCTATGACAGGGTCGAGAACGTGATCTATATGGGTCAGGACATGACGCCTGAGAGCAGGTGAAGGTCAGCCGACCGCACATTGGCATCGATGAGTTTGACGCCGGAGACGATGCGGTCGGCGTACGGGCGCGGGAAGCGATATACGACGCCCGTGACATACCTCGACATTCACTGTCGAACGATCCGCGCAGCGTAGATCTGCGGCTCGACCCCCGCGGCAGCGGCATCGCGGCGCAACAGTTGATGAGCTTGCTCAATGTCGTGACCTTGATCAACAAGCATCCCGACGGCACGATTGAGCACGGTCAATTCGGCGAGGCCGGTCAGTCCGGAAGCGCGGGAGAGCAGTGAAAGATCAGCATCGAGCACGATCACTCTTCGGTGACCGTCGACGCGTGGTTCAGGAGGATCAGCGTTGTCCGCTGCGGAGGATCGTTGATCAACGGGGATGCCCCCGAGGGCGTGGCTGAGGTCGGCGGCTAGATCGGTAAACGCGCCGGGCGTTCCGGCGTAGAAGACGACTCGGCTCTCCCCGTCGACCGTCGATGACACCAGCCCGAGGGGGAGACGCAGCGATGTGCCGAGCGGTACCTCGTGGCCGTCAGTGAAGGTAGTGAGCGTAACCGACCACTCGTGCTCGACAATCGTGAGCTGGAAGCCGCAGTAGGAAGTGGCCGTCGAGTGCAGCGCCGTGGTCAATGCCAGAAGAGTGTCGTCGAGATCCTGATCATCTTCGCCGATGCTGACCGTGAGATCGTGAAGGTGCGCAAGCAGGGCGGCTGGGAGATCCACACTCGTGCTCCGAGGAAGCGGATCCGCCCGCTGATCGTGTCTGCATGAACTGGCTCAGCAAATCGCCAAAACCACTGGCGGCGGCTGCGCGGACCGGGCCGTCAAGATAGCCGCGTCGACTTCGACTCTACGCTTGCCTGCCGAGGGCGGCCAATTACGACGATTCTCGACTTTGTCGGTTTCGGGCTCGCGCCCGAGCGACGGCCTCGTCCACGATCTGACTGGCTACGTCCGCGAGCTTGCGATGTTCATTCTGGCTCAGCGAGCGCAGCCGCTCGATGGCCTCATGTTCGGTGCTGCCAGTTCGACTCATCAAAATCCCGACAGCCCGGTCAATGACGCCGCGAATTTCCAGGGCCGATTGCAGCTGGTTGGCCAGGCGGCGGGTCTGTGCGAGGACATGGGCGTTCTGTACGGCGATTGCGGCCGGCACGGCGAAGATCTGGCCGAGTTCGGCGGCCCGGTCGTCAAAGACGTTCTTGTCGTGGGCGTAGACATTCATCGCGCCGACGACCCCGTCGGGTGTGATCAACGGCAACGACACCACGCTATGTACACCCAGCCGGGCGACTCGGCCGCCGAACCGCGGCCACCGCGGATCTCCGCCGAGAGAGCCTGACAGGACAGTGTGACCCTCACGGGCGGCACTGATGCAGGGGCCCTGGTTCATCGCATACTGAATGTCGTCGACTTCAGTGACAAACGGCGCTGTCGCCACGATGGTGTCCGCCCTGTCCTGCTCGAGCAACGTCAGCCCGGCACCGTCGGCGCCGGGAATGGCTTGTACGGCGTAGGTGGCGACCTGGGTCAGCAACTCCTCCAGCGGAAGCCGGTCCGACGCCAACCGAGACAGACCAGCGAGACTCTCGCGGAGATCCTCATCCTCGGCCTCAATGTCGTGGCCCGACGGTCCGATCTCGTCATTGTCGTCGAAGTCCATGGTCCTCTTCGCATGCTCACGGTTGCGGTCGGCATTGATCTGACCGCTATCAGTCAAAGCCTATCGCGGTCCCGCGATTCTGTTACCGCGGAGCGAACGCTCCTCGCTTATTGACGCCGGCACTCACGTGGCGGATTGACTTTGCGTCCACCGGGTAGATTGGCATCACTGTATTTCGCAGTCGGTCTGGGGCTGGAGACGCCGTATACACTCGCCGCGGCTCCCGAAGCACCCCCGCTGTCGCCCAGACTCTTGCCGGGAAGTCCGCTACTGAACGGCTCCCTCCCATGACTTCTGTCCTCACGCCACCCTCGTCGGGGACGGGCGCTGACTCAGCCACGAACGCCCGAGCCGGCAGTTCCTTCACGGCACTGACCCGCCGTGTCCACGAACTGGATCTCATGCGCCGCAGGTACGGCTACTACTGGACCAAACTGGTCGGTGCCCTGGTCATTCTGGCCGCTTGGGTGCTCGCCTTCATCTGGATCGGCGATAGCTGGTGGCAACTGATCAACGCGGGTGTACTCGCGATCATCATGACCCAGCTAGGCTTCCTGGGCCACGACGCTGCCCACCGTCAAATCTTCAAGTCCGGCCGGTGGAACGACTGGGCCAGCATGATCATCGCGAATCTGCTCGTCGGCATCAGCTACGGCTGGTGGCGAAACAAGCACAACAAACACCACGCCAACCCGAACAAGGTCGGCTCGGATCCTGATGTTGCCTTGGGCGCCATCGCTATGACCCCTGAGCAGGCAAGCCGGCCCCGTAGCCGACTGATGAAATGGCTGGTGTCCCACCAAGGCTGGTACTTCTTTCCCATCCTGCTGCTCGAAGGCCTTTCACTCCGCTCAGAAGGGTTACGCCGCGTGGTGAAGCGCGGCCCCATCGAGCACCGCTGGGTCGAGTTCACGCTTCTGATGGTTCGCCTTGGCGGCTTCGTCACTCTCACGTTCCTGGTGTTGTCGCCGGGCAAGGCCGTCGCCTTCATCGCCGTTGAGCTGGCCGTATTCGGCTTCTACCTCGGCTCGTCGTTTGCGCCAAACCACATCGGTATGCCGCTGGTCTCTCCACGATTGAAGTTGGACTTCCTGCGCCGCCAGGTCCTGATGAGTCGCAACATCAGCGGCGGACGCTTCATGTCGATCCTGATGGGCGGTCTCAACTACCAGGTCGAACACCATCTGTTCCCCTCGATGGCCCGCCCAAGCCTGCGTAAGGTGCAACCCCTGGTCGCTGCGTACTGCGCGGCCGAAGGGGTGCCATATACCCAGACGACGCTGTGGCAGTCCTATCGCGTGGTCATCCGCTACCTGAACACCGTCGGGCTGCGCGGGCGAGACCCCTTCCTCTGCCCGCTGGTGGCGCAACGTCGCGCCTTGTAACCGTTATTACCGAACATCTGGCACACTAGACGGGCTGTTGCAATTCTTGAGCCGTGGTCAGTGCTACGCCCCTGAGGTTTTGCGTGGGCGTGGGTTTAGGTCTGGCGTCCGACAGCACCCCGACAATCGCACAGTGCGACTGTCGAGATTGCTAGGAGATGTGCCATGGCACAAGGAACCGTCAAATGGTTCAACGGTGAAAAGGGCTTCGGCTTTATCGAGGTCGACGGCGGCGGCGCGGATGTATTCGTGCACTACAGCGCGATCGAATCGGCTGGCTACCGCTCCCTCGAAGAAGGACAGCGTGTCGAGTTCGACACCACCCAAGGTCCCAAGGGTCCCCAAGCGGACAAGGTCCGCGCTCTGTAGGCGCGGCTCCACCCTGTGAAAGAAGCGTCGGTCATTCGGCCGGCGCTTCTTCGCGTCCTACGTCAAGTTTTGTGTCAGCGGCCGTGCTGCATACCATCGCTCGAGCTCGGCAAAACCGTCGTCGAGGGAGACCCGCGGCCGCCAGCGAAGGATCTCGCGGGTGAGCCGCTGGTCAAACCAGTGCGCCGTAGACAACTGCTCAACCAGGAATCGGGTCAGCGGCGGATCGTCCCGCGATCCGGCGGGCGTGAAACGGTCCTGCAGCGCCCACAAAGATTCGACAGCCGCTCCACCCAGGTGAGCCAGCCGGACAGGCACATGCCGGGTCGGGGCCCGGACGCCCGCCGCCCGGCACACGGCGGCCAGGATCTCGGCAACCGGACGAGGTTCGCCGTTGGTCACGACCAACGCGCGGCCGCGCGCCTCTAGGCAGTGATCCAAAGCCGCGAGCAGCGCATCCACCGCATTGCTCACGTAGGTCGTATCGATCAGCGCCGCACCCGAGCCGACCAGCGGCAGCCGGCCGCGGCGGGCACGCTCAACGACCCGCGCGATCAGCTGCGTGTCCCCCGGACCCCACACCAGGTGCGGTCGGATCGCAAGGACGGCGAGTTCCCTACCGTCGGCGCCGAGCGCGACCCGCTCCGCGTGGGCCTTACTGCGGGCGTACGGTCCGCGCGCGGTCAGCGGATCCGCAGGGTCGGCGCCGCGGCCCACGAGCGAGCGGCCTGGATGGGCCACCGAGGGCGAGGAGACATGCACCAGACGTTCCACCCCGGCAGCCAGACAAGCATCGACGACCGCTCGGGTCCCTCGGACGTTGATCCGTAGGTACTCGTCCTCGGGTCCCACGACGTTGACCTTCGCGGCGAGATGGATGACGGCATCGTGTCCGGTCACAGCGGCCCGGACAGCGTCCGCGTCGGAGACATCGGTCAGCACCTCCGGCAGCCCGAGATTGGCGGGGCGCCGCTGCAGGACTGTCACGCCGTCGCCTCGTGCGGCCAGGGCGAGCGCGACGCCTCGCCCCAGCATCCCGGTAGTTCCGGTAACCAGTACCCGCACGCTGGAATCTTTTACGGATGGCCCACCCGGGCGCCGGAGAGTATTCCTCCGGCCCATCGGGCGAGGCGAGACCGGTCGATCTTCGAAGCGTGCCGGATGTCGACGGGGAGGGACCGCACCGTCAACACGGCCGCGAGCGGGAGCTCCGCGGCGGCCCGTACCGCACGGGCGAGGTCCTCGTCCGCGAGGCCCGCTCGCGCGGGTGCTGCAGTCATGACGACAGCCACCGACTGCTGGGTGCCCTGCGGGCCGACGCCGACTAGCGCGGCCCCTGTCACCGGTGCTCGGGCCTCGATTCGTTGTTCTGCTCCGACTGGGGTGATCGGTCCGTCAGCGGCGGTGATCACGTGAGCCAGCCGGCCCTCAACCCACAGTCTGCCGGCGGCGTCCAGGTGGCCGACATCGCCGGTGCGATGCCAGCCGGGGTCGCGCGAGCTAGCCTGCTCCGTCGCCCACAGCCGGTCGTAGCGGTCCTTGACGTGTCCAGCCGATACGCAGATCTCCCCGGTGACATCGATGTTGTGCAGCGGCGCGCCCGGGGCGCGACCGAGGGCGTCGAGCCGGCTGATCCCAAGGCGAATGCCGGGGAGGACATGGCCGACACAGACCCCGTTGCCCAGGCCAGCCTGCTCCAGCTCCGGCAGCGCGATGTCAGTCACCGGCAAGACCTCAGTCATGCCGTACGGGGTGTGGATCTCAGCCGCGGGAAGAAGTCGCTGTAGGTCGCGCAGTAGAGGCACGGCCACGGGCGCTCCCGCCGAAAGGACCAGTCGGATTCGTTGGAGTGGTACGCGTTGGCTGGCGGTCAGCTGACTCGCGGTGGCGACCACGTTACGCAGCGCGGCCGGCGAGGCGAAGACGAGGGTGCCCCCGACCGCCGCGGCCGCTTCGGCGAGCGCGATCGCTGTCAGGGTGCCTGGCCGGGTGACGTCCATCCGCGGGACGGCCGCGCCGATGCCTAGTGCCGGCCCGTACAGCGCGAACGGCGCGAATGCGGCGACCAGCCGGTCGTCCGGGGCAACACGGCAGACATCGCGGACCAGCTCGACCTGAGCGCGGAGTTGCGCGTGACGGTAGACAACGCCCTTGGGAGGCCCGGTCGCGCCGGAGGTAAACAGCACCGCCGCCTCCGGATCAGCGATCGCTTCGCTTCGCTTCCGCCCGTGCGGAGGCGGTCTGCGCCCTGAGCCTGTCGAAGGGTGCCTGCCACCGATGAGAATCCGTTGCCCCGGAATCCGCAGTGCAATGGCGAGCGCCATTGCCGCCGGTACCCCGATCAGATGGTCTGGGTCGGCGCTACGCAGTGCTTCGGCCATGCGGCGCCAGCCCAGCCCGGTGTCGGCAACCACGATCGCCGCGCCGGCGCGCCAACAGGCGTACACCGCAGCCGTCAGTTCGAGCCCCGGCGGCACCAGCAGCGCGACGCGGTGGCCGGGTTGTACGCCAGCATGGCGGAGCGTCTCGGCGATCGCGTCGATGCGCGCAGTCAGCTCGGTGAACGTCGTCAAGCGGGTACGACCGCGGCCTGGCTCCGCGATCGCGGTGGCAGAGCCGGGGCTAGTCGCGACGTCAATCGCAGGGCCGGGCGGGCGCTCGGCGGGCGTCGGCTGCGGCTCGCAGATGCGGGTACGAATCCATGTCCACGCGTGATCAGCCGCCTCGGGCACGTCCTCGGTCACCAGATGCGACGCGCCGGTGTACCGGTGCACGTCGGCCTGTGGTAGCTGGTGTTCCACGCCGCGGAGAAATGCTGGTGAAAAGATCGGATCGCGAGGTCCCCAGAGCAGCAAGACTGGGATCCTGCTGAGCTCAGCCAGCCCGCTCAGCACGCGATCAAGCGCCGGCGCGGCTGGGATGATTCGCCGTGAGTGGGATATCAGCCACGAAATCTCCGACCGCCTGGCGGCGCTCAGCCGACAAGTACGGTGCGCGGAGCGCCGCACGTACGCCGGCCGAGAGCGGAGGCCGGCTCAGCCGCGCGGCGCCGCGTACGAAGGTCCCCGTACGGACGCACACCACGTCGTGAAGCAGGCGACTCCGGGCCAGTCGGATCAGGAACGGAGCCGGGGCTTCGGCCGGGAGCGATACGCCGGTGTTGGCCAGGATCACCCCCGCGACCCGATCGTGATGGCGCTCGGCCCAGCCGAGCGAGATCGGTCCGCCCCAATCGTGCGCCGCGACGACGATCCGGCCCGTGATGCTCAAGGCTGCGGTGACGGAGTCGAGGTCGTCGATACGCTCGGCCAGGGTTCGCGGGCGATCAAGCCGCTCGGAATATCCCATTCCGAGCTGGTCGACAGCCACCACCCGCCAGCCGGGCTCGGCACTGGCCAGGAATCGACGCCACAGATAGGACCACGTGGGGTTGCCGTGTACGCAGAGCAGGGTTCCCTCCGTGGGCGGCACCCTGTTGTCGAGGATGTGCCAGGTACGCGGAACTCCGTCTTGGTCGACGACAGCAACCTCGCGGGACCAGGCCGCGTCCAGGCCAGGCATGGAGCCGTACTTGACACCCGGCGCGGGAGCGATGAGGAGCGGCTCGGTCACCAGACGATTTCGGCGAACGAGGTGTTGAGGCCCGAACCGATGCCCATCAGGAGGACCCGGTCTTCGGCGCGGAGCTGGTCCATGTGGCGAGCGAGGGTGAACGGGACGGCGGCCGGACCCATGTTCCCGTAATTCGGCAGTGTCAGCGGGAAGCGATCGGAATCCACGCCCAGCGCAGCAGCCATTGCCCCGATGTGAACGACCGAGGTTTGGTGGGCCACGAACCAGTCGATTCCGCCCCAGTCGAACTCCGCCTTCGCGTCGCTCCAGGTGGCGACCGCCAGTGCGAGGCCGGCGTCGAAGAGCCGCTTCGTGTCGGTTCGCATTCGGGTGAGATCGCCGACGCACAGGTCGTGGTGCTCAGTGCCAGCGCGGCTCACGCCGCCGACCACCCGATGGCCCTCTGGGTGCCGGTCTACGCGCCCTAGCACCATGGCAACGGATCCCGAGCCGAGGGTCAGCGTCGCGAATTGCGAGCGCAGGTCGGCCGCCGTCGCGTCTGCCGCCGCGAGACGCTCGAGCGTGAGTTCCTGCGTGTAGCGGGAACCCTCCGCATCGACGATCACCGCGTACTCGGCCTGACCGGAGTCGATCATGGTCGCGGCTAGTTGAATGCCGTTGAGGAAGCCGAGGCAGGCATTGGCGAGGTCGAAATTCAGGCAATCGGTCGGCAACCCCATCTGGTGGTGGATCGCCACCGCGGTGGAGGGCTCCAGGTAGCTCCTGGAGACCGCCGTGTTGATCATGATGCCGATCTGCTCCGGCCGGATGCCTGCTTCGGCCAACGCCTTGGATCCCGCGATCGCCGCGGCGTCGGCGAAGCTCACGTCCTCCGGCCACCAGCGCCGCTCGTCAACGCCGGCCAGCTTTTGCAGCAGGCCGGGCCGGGTGTGCACGCGCTGGTACGTCTCCGCCAGCCACTCGTCGATCGCCGCCGAGGTGATCACGATCGGTGCCTCCACAGCACAGACCGAGAGCACGGTCGTGTTGACCGCCCGGAAGCTTGCGTTACCGCTCACGTCGTCCCCTCTTGTCCAGGGATGCTGCCCCCGCCTGCGCAACCTGCCCGTCGTGCACCATCGTGTCACGACGACCTATGTGGGGCTTCACTGCTCAGGTCCGCTGGACTGAGTCGAGCTAGGAGGACGAAGCTGGGAATCACGCCCTTGGTCAAGCGACTGGGCGAGGACTTACCTGCCCCGCGCTGTCGCCGTCACCAGCAGCGCACTCCGCCAGTGTTTGTTGCTCGGCCGGTCGTGCCTAGCAACATCGCGAGTTCCACGTAACTGCCAAGAATCAAAGGGAGAACGGGATGATCATGACTGAACCAGGCGGCCATAGCGATGCCCGCAGGTCAGCTGCAACCTCGGCTCCGCTCCTCTCTCGGAGCGCCGGACCGTTAGCTATCGCAGCGGGAACTCTGCTGATCGTCGGGCAGGCCATCTGGTGGCCTTTCGACCAACAGAAGAATCTGGCCACAGCGCAAAATGACATTTTCAACGCCGGCAGCGTCATCTATTTCTGTGGCTTCTGCGTACTCATGTTCGCCCTCATCGGTGTCCACGGAAAGCAGGCCCACAGGGCTGGGCGGCTAGGCACGTTCGGCTTCTGTACCGCAGTCCTCGGCACAATGTTTCTTGGTGGAGACCTGTGGTTCGAAAGCTTTGCTGTCCCGTGGCTAGCAGAGGGCCCGTTTCCGCAGGTTCTTCAGAGTGATCCGTCCATTCTGTTTGCCCTTGGTGCAATCTCGAGTTACCTGCTTTTCGCTATTGGCTGGGTATCGTTTGGCGTCGCGAGTTTGCGCGCACGGGTGTTTCCGGTGTGGATCTCTATCCTCATCGTGATAGGCGGCATCGCCGGTTACAAAGCCTTGCTCGCCCCTTGGGGCATTCCCCTCGGCTTGGCCGTAGCGACACTTGGTGGGTGGATGCTGCGCCGTCGTTCCGCGGCCACGATCAATTCAAACCTTGGTCGTCCCGAACCACAGCACGGACGACGGCCGACTGAGGAGCACTGATCTTCGGCCAGCTCTGAGGTGTGACGTACTCCTCTCCTCCGCATCCCACTTCCGGGTCCTGTTATTGCGACCTTGTTGTGGACAGTGCGAGGTAGTCGTGGACGGAGCGAACGGCGATGGAGCCCTCGCCGACCGCTGAGGCCACCCGCTTGACTGACCCGTGGCGTACGTCGCCAACGGCGAAGACGCCCGGCAGGCTGGTCTCAAAGGGGAGCGGCGCACGTTCGTCCGGCCATGCTGTGCCGTCCTGAGTGAAGTCGTCGCCGGTCAGGACGTAGCCCCATCTGTCACGGGCAACGACGCCGGCGAGCCAGTTCGTATTCGGCCACGCACCGATCAGAACGAAAACCGCAGCTGCCGCCACGGTCTCTGCCTCGCCCGTACGGCGATCCCTGAGATCAAGCCATTCCAGCCGACCGTCACCGCCACCACCAACCACGTCGATGAATGGCCGCACTTCGACGTTGCGTGCAGCGTCGATTTCGCGAATCAGGTAGTCGGACATTGACCGGCTCAACGAGTCTGACCGGATCAAGATGGTGACCCGCTCCGCGTAACGCGCGAGATGCATCGCTGCCTGTCCGGCCGAATTCCCGCCGCCGATCACGAACACCCGCTGCCCGCCAGGGCATGAGCCTCGGCGACCGCCGCGCCATAGACGACGCCGGCGCCCACCAGGGCCTCGAGGGCAGGCAGCCCCAAACGCCGATATGACACACCGCACGCGACGATGATGGCCCGGGCGGTGATCTGGCTTCCGCCGGCCAACGTCACGATGCGGCCGCCAGCGTCCGCGCTCAGTGCTTCGGCTGGGTTGCCGTAGATGAGTTCGGCGCCGAACAGCCACGCCTGGTCGAACGCGCGGAATGCCAGCTCGGCCCCCGTGATGCCGCGCGGGAATCCCAGGTAGTTGCGGATCAGCGACGAGGTGCCGGCCTGTCCACCGAGCGCCTCATGCTCGACCACGGCGACCTGCAGGCCCTCCGAGGAGGCATACACCCCCGCCGCCAGGCCAGCCGGACCCGCGCCGACGACGGCTACGTCATAGATGCGGGCGCCCGGATGGACCGTGACGCCCAGCGCCTCGGCGACCTCGCTGTTGGTCGGGTTGGCGAGGACACGTCCATTGAAGAGGATCACTACAGGCAGCTGCGCGCCAACCGCACCAACCTCCTGGAGAATTGCCTGTCCCTGGGTCGAGTCGGCGCTGTAGAAGCCGACCGGCAACGCGTTACGGTGCAACACGTCCCGGATTTCGTGCGAACGCGCCGACCGCTCTTCACCCACCACCCGGACCACCTCGAGCCACCGCCCGCGCAGCCGCCACCACTCGTCGAGAAATTCGGTGACCGTGCGATGGAAGCGCTCGTCAGGTACGTAGACCGGTTTGGGCACGTAATAGTCGATGTGGCCGAGCGCCGAGGCCCGCAAGATCGGACCGGCCGTGGAGCGGTCACCCCATTGGATGAGCAGGCCGCGGCGCGCCGTGCGGTTGATGCGGTGCGCAGCTGCGAGCAGCTCCACTCCGGACATATGTGGCATCCACTGGTCGGCCAGGATCAGCGCAACCTCCTCCCCTGCCTCTGCCAGGGCACCGAGGTGCTTCAGCGCCTCTGTCGATGAGGAATCCGACAGGATGCGATAGTCACGTCCGTATCTTGCGCGCAACTCATCGGACAGCACGGCGAGGCTTGCCACGTCGTCGTCCACGACCAAGATCGTGGGCGTCACCTCGCCCCCGGGGAGTGCCGACATGGCGTAATGCCTTCCTCCGACCTAGCGCCGAGCACACTAGACGCTGCGCCTCGCCGGCCCGAACCGGCCGAAGGGTCGCGTTGATCGTGTCAAACCGAGTCAAGAAGACTCTTGTCGACGCGGCGCCACACCCAGTTCATACCGCGTTCGTGGTAGGGCCGCCACAGCGGATGGCCAGTAGCCTCGAAGTGCCGGAGCCACGTTCGTCATCCGATCTATGACCCTCATTTGCCCACCCTAAAACTAGGTACACGACGTTTGGCGAATGCGCCGGGACGTCGCCAGAGCAGCCAGTCGGCGATCAAGACTGTGAGTATGGCGGCGGCCAGCTGGGTCATGTTGCCGGCATCGACGCCATCCAGCAAGGAATCGACCACGCCGCCGTTGTTGTTGCTGGCATCGAAGATCTGATGCAAGATCCCCACTGCCAACACGCTGTCCAAGGCGGCGCGCATCATGACACCCATCAGCAGCCGAACGACAATGCCCAAGATCACCAATCCTGCGATGCCCTTGAGTACTGAGCGCGCCGACACGTGATCATCGAGCAGCAGCAGCGGGACGTGCACGCCCGCGAACGGCAGTGCCGTCAAAGCGGCGGCCACGACGAAGTTGAAGCGGGCCTCCAAACGGGTTTGGAAAAACCCAGCCCACACCGTTTCTTCCCACAAATTGATCACCACCACGGCGAGCAGAATCGAGCCGAGCTGTTTGATCAACGTCGACCCGAGGTCCGCCGTGTGCAACGAGCCTCCGAAGATCAAGCCGAGTACCAGCGCGATCACCGGTAGGCCAAGCAGCACCACCAACCACCAGCCAACGCCGAACCGCCAACGAAACACCCGGGCAAACAACGCGCGCACGCCGGCCCGCCCGTCGGTGATCGAGGTGACCCACAAAGCCGTTGGCAGCAAGATCAAAAGCGTCGACGCTAGCGCGAAGACCTCCACCGGCAGATTGGCACCAGGAATGACACCACGGAAGGCAAGAACCGGTATGGAGAACAGCAGCCAACTCAGGCCAAGCACGATCACCAAGAATCCAGTCAAAGGCCGCCGGGCCACCCAACCTCTCAACCCCGTCAATTCCAGGTCGCCATGCGGAGAAGGAGCGGGGTAAGACTGAGGCCGCGAAGTACCTATCGCCGACATGAGTCCCCCACTAGGACGCCGCGTCGGTTGCTCTCGCGATGGACACAGCGAGTTGCCGACCCCACGCGCGGGCCCGATCGATCTCACCGTCGAGGAGCGGACCATCGATATCACGGACGTAGAAACTCTCCGCTTTCGCCACGGACTCATACCCATGACGACCGGCGGCCTTGGCGGCGGCCTTTGCAGCCGAGCCAGGTAGATGGTGCATGCTTTCGACCTTGGTGTCGAAAGTGGCCATCTTCTCGGTGTGTTGGCCAGACGGCAGCGCCGCCATCCACTCACGCAAGCCGAACTCTTGTTCACCCTCGTGCGCGCCTTTGTTGATTGCATCGGCGCGAGTGTTCTCACGGCTCATGGAAAACGCGTGTGTGGGACCTCCTGCCACGATGAGTGCGACCTCGGGATCCGGTTCAGTTGGCGCATCGGTCACTTCCGCCACCTGCAACATCAACTGATTCTCCAAGTCCCACCGCTACTGCGCGGGCGATCTGCTCGGTGTTGCCGAACATCGACTCATAGACCACCAGGGCCTTCATACTGGACCACCCTCTTTCCGTCATCAGCTGGGGGCTGTAATCCCCTGGGGCTGGGCAACGGGTGGATCTGCCGTTTCGCCCGACTCCTCAGGCGCCGAAGGCATCATCGGCTGTGCAGCCTGCGGCTCCTGGCCGCCCTGGTCCAGCCGAAACGGCGGATATTGATCGGTCATCAGGCCCGCGTACCCAGCCACTCGCAACGCCCAACGATTCATGCCAAGCACGAAGTCATACATCGACTGCGGATAGCGACCCGTGAACAGCAAGACGACGGCCGCGAAGATGACCAGCAGGCCGGCCAGGCCACCGCGCCACACCCACACCGGCGCCTGGTCGGAGGTGGCCACCTCGCTCACCACATATAGCCCCCCGCCGAAAAAGAAGCTGATGATCACGTAATGCGGAATCGCCAACAGCCACCACTTCACCAAGACCAAGCCATGCGAGAGGCGGTCCGGATAGTCAATCTCCAGATGCGCCGGATAGTCCGGGACATCTTTGAGTGCGAAAGGCGGATACCGGTCGGTCCCAAGAGCCCCGTAGCCGTAGTAGCCGACCCGCCAACTCCATCTCAACACCCCGACGTTGAAGTCGAAGATCCCTCGTGGGTAGCGGCCGGTGAACAAGATCGCAAAGAACGCCACGACGCTGAGCACGAAGAAAGCCAGCCATAAAAAGGCCAGGATTATGTAGTGAGGTATGGCGAACAGCCACTTCACCAACCACAACCCACGGCTGAGCCTGCTATCCAACCGTGCATTGACCTTGACCGGATAAGTCGAGGTAGTCATCACAAATTTCACCTCCCTTCAACAACACTCCTCTCTTTCGGCCGGCAGCCGCCAGTGACCCAGGTCGTCGGTCGACGTGACAAAAGACCTATACGCGCGCTCACCCTCGCTGGCCCGTGGCCATGGCGAGCCAGCAGGAATCGCGACGAGTGGGCAGCTAGCCGAGGCAGTAGCGTCCGACCGACCGCAGTGGGTCTGGGCGGATCTCGAGTCGTAGAGCCCGACGACAGCCTCGTCGAATCGGAGGCGCGGGCTTGTCTATGACGGAGATTGGCTCCGGGCTGCTCCGGTGCCGCTGGAATCTATCTGACCCATCCCGACCGCGGCTAGCCGTGGCTGCGACACCAAAGGCTGTGTCATATCGGAGAGAAGTGAGCCTGGTCGGGGCAGACGTTACCGTTCCTTCCATGGCCACCTTGTTGCATTTGGACTCCTCGGCTGACCTGACGGGCTCGGTCAGCCGGCGACTGACGGCACGGTTCGCAACCGGTTGGGCCGCGCTCGGTCACGCCACCGTGCGCCGCGACCTATTCCTCGACCAGCCGCCGCACCTGCCCAGCAGCGTGCTGCATTGGGCGCCTAGCGCTGCGAGCGACCGACGAATCGGTGCATCGAGCGCATGACCGCTACCAGGAGGAGTTGGTCGGCGAGCTACTGGCCGCTGACGTTGTCCTGGTCGGCGCGCCGATGTACAACTGGTCGGTTCCCTCTACGCTGAAGGCCTGGATCGACTGGATCCATGTGCCCGGAATGACCGCTCCGGCCGGCCCCGACGATCCGGCGCCATTGGTTGGCAAACCGATCGTGATCGCTTCCGGACGGGGCCTGTCGTACGGGCCGGACAGTGGAAACGTGGATCACGAGCTCGCCGCGCTGAACCAGCTGTTCGCGGAATCGATGCAGATGACCGTGTACCCGGTGCTGGCGGAATTGACCCTGACTGACCGCGTGGCCGACCTCGCCCCGTACGCCGCGCAGAGAGCTGCGTCATTGGCCGCCGCCGAAGCCGAGATAGACCGATTGTTGAACGTACTTGGCTGACTGTCTCCGCCAGACCGCCCACTGGCGGTGGCAGCGGACTAACTGTCGAGACAACGGATCGGAAGGAGCGCCACGCCGGCAAGCGGCTCGGTGCACGACATAGTCAAAGCCACACTCACGGAGTAGAGCTAAGAGGACTCGAACCACTTCGGGGCGCGGCCCCTGTCCCAGATCAGCTGGTGCCCACCACCTCGCACACGTCCAGACTGACGAACGTCGCGGGAGCGTCGGGCATTTCGCGTAACGTGAGAAATGTCGCCTCGGCGCTTGGAGCGTTGGCCTCAGTGTCAAAGAGCCAGAAGGAGCGCTGGACGAGGCCGTCCGAAGCTACTTCGACCGGACGAGCCCAGTACCCGGCGATTGAGCCGTCCATGGCCTTCAGCATGCTCACTCCGCCGTGGCGGAGCATGTTCAGGGTCTCGTCTTCGTGGCCCGGCTTGATCTGCACGCGTCCGATCAGCGCGTACACACAAGAATCCTCTCTGTGGATGTCCAGGAACAACCATGCGACAGGCTCTGGCTCTACACAATGGGCCTCTTACGTGCAGCCAATAGACACGCCGAAGAACCTTGGATGATGCTCCCATCGGGAGCGTCCTGAACGCCGATCGCGCGGCCGTTCGGTCGGATGATCTCGATCTCCCGAACTCCTCGGCGCCAGGCGAATCGAGGGTCGCTAGCGGCCAGTGGGGGCCTGTGGTGCTGGGCTAGCCGATGTGCCGACGGGTGGTCGAACCGCGCCGGTGATCATAATGGCCACCGCGAGGAGCACTGCGACGACGAGGACTGCCCGGAGCACGGTGAAGTGGTCGCCCAGGAAGCCGATCAGCGGCGGCCCGGCTAAGAACGCGCAGTATCCGATCGAGGCGATCACGCTGACCCGGGGTGCCGCCATCGCTGCTTCGTCCGCGCCAGCGCTCATCCCGACCGGGAATCCCAAGGCCAGGCCAACCCCCCAGAGCACGGTGCCAATGAATGCGACCACGACGTAAGTCCCAAAAACAAACAACAGCACACCCACCAGACAGATCACCGTCAGCACCCGGATGACGATCACCCGACCGTAACGGTCCAGTGATCGCGGCCCGAACCAGCGGCCGGCCGTCATTGCGGCCAAGAACGTGGCGAAACCGAGGGTGCCCACGGCGGCGCTGGTGCCGTAGCCGTCGATAAGGGCGATGCCGATCCAGTCGTTGCCAGTTCCCTCGGCGAACGCGAAGGCGAGCACAAAGAGCCCGATCAACAGGGTCCGTGGTTCCCGCCAGGCATGCAGCGCCTTCCAGCGTGGACCGCGCTGACCCGGTTCAGCATGGCCTTCTGACTTGGCCTGTTCGGCGTCGTCCGGCAGGAATCCGCGTACGGCGAGCGGTACGCCCACGCCGACCAGCACAGCCACGCCGAGCAGATGTACAGGAACCGGCACCTGCAACGCCACCATGCCGGCACCGATCAGTGCTCCAGCCACCGTTCCGACACTGAAGCCGGCGTGGAATCGCGGCATGATCGCCCGGCCGAGCCTCCGTTCGGCCAACGCGCCTTGCACGTTCATCCCGACGTCCCATGCCCCCATTCCCAGCCCGAACAAGAACAGCCCGATCACCACAGGCACCATCCCGACCAGGTAGCCGAGCGAAACCACGGCCATCCCCACGGCGACCAGGAGCGCCGTGGTGCGGACGGTCCAGCGGGAACCGAAATGTCCGATGATCACCCCGGACAGCGGCAGTGCAATGATCGAGCCTGCGGCCATCGCCAACAACACGATGCCCAACTCCGACGGGTCGAGGCGGAACCGGTCACGAACTTGGGGGATGCGCGACGCCCAGCTGGCGAACGCGATCCCGGAACCGATGAAGACCGCGTAGGTCGCGAGCACGGCTGACCGCACGCTCGCGTCGATGCCTTCGCTTGTCGCTGTCATGCGGCCAACTTCCCCAACGGACTACGAGCTTGCGACACGTCGACCCCTGGACGCAAGCCTCGACTCCGCGAGAGGATCGCCTGTCCCACCCCGCAATCATCGCCCGCGAGTTCCAGGTGCCCGCCGTCCGCGCAGCCCGCATCGGCGTGACCCAGCGGTAAGACGTGCATGCGCAAACCGCGGCGGCATACGCGGAAACTCGACCGGCCAGCTCGCAGCCGTTACGTTTCCGCCGCGACCTCCACGACTTGCAGACGGTCGAGCTGGCTCTTGGTCATAGTGCTGAGCTCGCCGAAGATGGCGTCCTGGTGCTCGGCGATGCGCCGGTCGACGATCCGAGTCAGCTCGAAGGCGATCGCACCGGTCTGGCGCACGGTCATGTCGTCCAGAGCGGGCTGTCTGGAAGAGGTGACCGCGACCCCGTTGGCCTTCCCGTCGGCATCTATGGCTCCTGGGGATTTGCCGGCGGAACAGGTCGTGCGGTTTCTGGCATCGTCCAGTTGAGTGCCGAGTGAAGCAGCGCTTGAGCCGTCCAGGACATGAGGTTAACTGCTTCGTCGCGCGTGAGTTTTCCGACATCGGTTAGCCAGCTGAGGGCTTCGATGCCGACCGCGCTGCGGATTGCGAGGACGAGATTGTGTATCGCTTCTTCGGGAAGCTGGCCGCGTAGGGGTGAAAGCGCCTCTTCGATCCAGCCGATGGCTCGGCCCTGCCGCAGGTACAGGGCGGCGCGTTCTGCCGGGTCGGCCTCGAGCGAGAGTCGCAACATCGTGCGTTGCTGCGACTCAGTCTCGACGATCCTGTGTGTCAATGCCGTAATCACCGCCGCTAAGCGGGCTGCGGGTTCCTCGGGCGCATCGGCCGGGAGAAGGGTTTCGGAAGCGGTTTCTGGGTAGGCGGCGACGAGCAGCGTTCGCTGATTCGGGAAGTACCGATATGCGGTGGGGCGGGAAATCACCGCCGCGGCGGCAGCCTGTTCGACCGTTGGCGTGATGCCTGACGCAACGAGGTCGCGAGCGGCCGCTACCAAGGCGTCGCGGGTGCGGCGCTTCTGATCGCTGCGACCGGTGGCCTCGTAGGGGGTTGACACATCGCAGATGATACCTCATTCTCATAGTGAGACATAAGTCTCACGAACTGCTAGCGAGAGGTCAACCCGTGACAACAACAATGCAAGCTCCGATCATCCGAAGCGCGGACGAGGGTGAGAAGCGCTGGTTCTACGGCGGAGCCATGCTCACCTGGAAGGCGTCATCCACCGAGACCAACGGCGCCTTTTCGCTGTGGGAGGCATCCATGGTGCGCGGCAAGGTGACACCGCTGCACACCCACCCCGCCGACGAAACGATGTACCTGCTCGAGGGAGAGATCCTCATGCATATGGACGGTCAGGAGCACCGGGTCGCGGCGGGCGGACTCGTGTTCGCACCCCGTGGAGTGCCGCACGCGTTCATGGTGCTCTCGGACGTGGCGCGCCTGATCACCATCCAGACACCCGGCTCGTGCGAGGCGTTTTACTACGGCGCAAGCGAGCCTGCCGGTGCCGGTGGCTTCGGGCCCGTCGATTTCGACCGCATCTACGCGTCCGCCACCAAGAACGGCGGAATCGAAATCCTCGGACCGCCACCATTCGCTCAGCCCTGAGCCTTTGGAGCGGGGACACCTTACGTTTCCGCCGCGACCTCCACGATTTGCAGCCGGTCGAGCTGGCTCTTGGTCATCTTGCCGAGCTCGCTGAACACGGCGTCCTGGTGCTCGGCGATGCGCCGGTCGACGATCCGAGTCAGCGCGAAGGCGATCGCACCGGTCTGGCGCACGGTCAGGTCGTCCAGAGTGGGTTGTTTGGAAGAGGTGACGGCGACGCCGTTGGGTTTTCCCTGGGGGTCCTGGGACACACCAACCGAGAATGTCTCCCGGGGGTTCACTGCGGGGTCGGCGTAATGGTCGCGGAGCTGAAGCAGGACTTGGTGCCAACCCAGGACATCGCCCGCCAGCCCGGTCGCCGTGACGTCGTCCGATGTGAGGTTGGTGCCACTTTCGCGGTGCGAGAAGCAGCGAGCATAGGACAGCACCGCAGTCGTCCAGAATGCCTCGAGGGTGAGGCCGTCGGGTTCAGCCTCGCCCGAAGCCAGCTCGGACACGAGACGCTCGCAGCATCTCAGCGTCGTCTGCAGGTCCTCGAATATTGCTGCGAGGTCCGCCATCGCCATTGCCGTAGTTGAGTCCAGTCGTCGTACGACGGCGGGAGTCGGGGTCTCGTCCTGGGGCATCATGGCGTCCCTTCATGCGGTGCCGCGGATAGCCGCTCGGCTGGCCGACGCATCAGGTGGCCACAGGGGTCACTGTGACCGCGAGAGCAAGCAGCAGCTCCCCGGCTCCTCGAGTGGGGAGCCGAATTCATCCGGACTCACCCGACGGACGGGCCGAGGCCAAGCGACTGTGGTGTGCTGGAGTCCGGTGACGGCTGGTGCAGGCCTTCGTCGAGCTGCCCGAACTCCGTCATCAAGGCTCGGCTACCGCCCCACGGAGTCTGCTCCTCGGCGACCAGCGTGTTCGTGGTAAGGAGCAGCCCCGCCACGGAGGCTCCGTTCTCCAGCGCCGAACGACAGACTCGCAATGGATCGATGATGCCCATCTCGATCATGTTGCCGAAGCGACCCTCCAGGGCGTCGAACCCGTCGTCGACGCCGAGGTTGGCAACCTGCGCGAGTACCTCGTGCCCTGCGTACCCGGCGTTCGCGGCGATGAGGTACGTCGGCTCGCTCAGCGCGCGGCGGACGATCTCGACCCCGATCGCGTAGTCGTCCTTTACATCAAGCTCTTCGAGGACCGGCGCCGCGTGCAGCAACGCCACGCCGCCGCCGGCCACGATTCCCTCGGCCATGGCCGCCCGGGTGGCCGAGAGCGCGTCTTCGACGCGGTGCTGGAGCTCGGCGAGCTCGGCATTCGTCGGCGCACCGACCCGGATCACGGCCACCTTGCCGGACAGCGCACCGATCCGTTCCGAAAGCACGTCCTCGTCGATCCCGAACGTCGCCCGCTCCAGCTCGGCGCGCAACTGAGCGAGGCGGAATTCGACCTCGTCAGCCGATCCTGCCCCGCCGATGATCGCGGTTTTCTCGGCGGTGACCCTGACCTGGGACGCCCGGCCGAGATGCTCCACGGTCATCGTCTCCAATGCGAATGCCGAGGTCTTGCTATGGACGGAACCGCCGGTGATTGCGGCGATGTCCTCGAGCTTGCGCAGGCGCCTGTCACCGAAGCCCGGCGCTCTCGTCACGACGCACGGGAAGATCCCGTTCACATGGTTCTGGACGAGCATGCTCAGCGGCGCGCCCTCGACGTTCTCGGCGATGATGACCAGCGGGCGCGGAGCGCGCATGATCTTGTCGAGCACCGGCATCAGCTGCTGCACCTTGGTGATCTTCTCGTTGGTGAGCAGGATGTACGGGTCGTCGAGGACCGCTTCGAGGCTGGCGGGGTTGGTGACCATGTACGGCGAGATGTAGCCGTTGTCGTACTCGAATCCCTCGACGAAGTCCACGGTCATCCCGTTCGTCGCTGACTCCTCGACTGTCACGATGCCCGCGTCGCCGACCGTGTAAAGGGCCTGGGCAAGCACATCACCCACGGCGTCGTCGTCGTTCGCCGAGATCGCCGCGACCCTGGCGTAATCCTGCTGGGTGACCAACGGGTGGGCGACGCTGCGCAGGTGCTCGACCAGCCGAGCGACAGCGAGGTCGATCCCTCGCTTGATGAGGACCGGGTTCCCGCCCTCACCGATGGCCTTCATTCCCTCGCGGATGATCGCGTGCGCCAGGACCGTGGCAGTTGTGGTGCCGTCGCCCACGATGTCGTTGGTCTTGATCGCTGCTTCCTTGACCAGTTGCGCTCCCATGTTCTCGAACTGATCAGGCAGGTGAATTTCGCGAGCAATGGTGACGCCGTCGTTCGTCACGACCGGCGAACCGGTGATCTTCTCCAGGATGACATTGCGCCCTTTGGGACCGAGCGTCGACTTCACGGCCTCGGCCAGCTGATCCACGCCTGCCAGTAGCAGATTCCGGGCGTCCTCGGCAAAACGAAGCTCTTTGGCCATCGGTCCTCCAATGTCGGGGAAGGTCTGTCGACTACGGGGGTGTCTACACGGGCGTCAGGGAACGAGGATCGCACGACCCCGAACCCGGCCGGCGTCGAGCTCTTCGAGGGCTTCCACGGCGGCGTCGAGCGGGAAAGTGTTGGTGTGCAGGGTCACTTTGCCATTCTGGGCGAGCACCATCAGCTCGGCCAGATCGTTGTAGGTGCCGACGATGTTGCCGATGATATTGCGCTCGGTGGAGATGATGTCCAGCGTCGGCACCTCGAGCGTGCCGCCGTACCCGATCACGAAGTACGACCCGTTCGGACGCGTCATCGCGAAGCCCTCGTTCTCCGCTCCCTCCTCGGCAACGAAGTCGAGGACCACGTCGGCTCCGCCGTTCGTCAGCTGCTGTACGGCGTCGACCTGGCCGCCGTCAGCGAGCACGGTGTCGTGCGCGCCCAGCTGCTCGGCGAGCTTCAGCGCATCCGGGTGGCGATCCACGACGATGATGTTGGTCGCGGTGAGCGCAGCCAGGCACTGGATGCCGATGTGGCCGAGCCCGCCGGCCCCGATGACCGCACACGTCGTACCCGGATAGAGCTGCGGGATCGCCTTCCGCACTGCGTGGTATGCGGTGATGCCAGCATCGGCCAGCGCCGCGACGTCCTTGGGCTGGGTCTCGGGGTCGAGCTTGACGCAGGCCCGCGCCGAGGTCAGCAGGTATTCGGCCATCCCGCCGTCGCTGTCTAGGCCGGGGAAGGAGCTGTTGGTGCAGTGCATGTCCTGACCTGCCCGACAGGCACGGCACAGGCCGCAGGTCGGCGTCGGGTGCAGGATAACCGTGTCGCCGACTGCGACATTCGTGACCGCGGAGCCGACCTCGTGCACCCAGCCGGCGTTCTCGTGACCGAGCGTGTACGGGAGCGACTGGTTCATCGCCTCCGCCCACTGTCCCAGGATGATGTGCAGGTCGGTTCGGCAGACCCCGGCGCCACCGATCTTGACGATCACGTCGAGCGGGCTCTGAATGCTCGGCTCGGGAACGTCCTCGATGACCGGCATCTGGTTGTAGCCGTGCAGGCGGACAGCCTTCATCGGTCCTCCTCCTCCTCGCCAACTCCGATGGTCGCATACCGCTCGCGCAGCATCCCCCGGCACACCGAGGCATTGGCCTGCATGCCGATCCCGGTCAGCCGGGCGCGCCGTAGATGCAGGGGGAGCGCCTGGACGCCGACCGCCTCGCCGCGGAGCGGATCCACCAGCAGCGGCGCGTCGTCGCCCGCCGGCAGGCCCAGCTCGGCCCGGCGCGCGCGGAGGCGTTCTCGGTCCGGTGACTGGAGGAACGTCGCCGAGCGTCAGCACGGCGAGCTCGTCCGGAGTCCGTCCTGCCGCGAGCAGCGGCCGGCACACCCGGTCGGTGGCGGCGAGCATCGCCTTGCGGACGAAATCCGTCCGCAGCTCGTCCAGCTCAGTCTCGGCCAGGCCGTCGAAGGACTGCACGAATCCGGCCCGAGCGGCCACCCCGCGGTTGATCTCAGCGGAGGCGAAGTGGTCCTCAAGCTCGATCTGGGTCTGCCGAACGCCCGGCACGGCGCTAACCGCATCGTAGGCGTCGGCGACCATCAGCCAGGCGAAATTGGGCGCGCAGAAATAGGTAGGGAGTCGCAGCCGGACGTCTGCCACCCCGTCCGCAGACACGGTGCACGACGTGACGAAACCGAGCGAGGTCACCGGCTCGTCCAGCTCGGGGTCGCGCACCGTACCTAAGGCGTCAAGTACCTCTCTTTCGTGGGTCACACCTTGGCCCCGGAGCCGTCGTCGACCCCAACTGCGGCGTCCTGGGCGGCAGGAGTCCCGGCCTCGGCCGGCAGCTGGAACTCCACCGGCACCTCGATGTCGTACAGCTTCGCGGCGTTCAGGCCGAGGATCTTCTTCTTGGTCGCGGTCGTGACGCGTGGATAGTCGGAGAACTCCTCACTCGGGTAGTCCCAGTCGACGAAGCCCTCGACCTGCCACTTCGGTTCCCAGATGCTGTAGTCGCTGCCGAAGGTCATCTTGTCCTCGCCGACCCAGAACAGCAGCTCACCCATGCACCGGGCGAAGAACCGCGGCCGGGCGTGCATCAGGGCGCCGACCACCACGGACAGACCCGCGTAGACGTTCGGCTCCTGTGTCGCCATGTAGCAGAAGTCGTCGATGCGCGGCATCCCGGAGTGCTCGACGATGAAGTTCAACCCCGGGAAGTCGGTCGCCGCGTGGTCGACGTCCGTCATGTCGAAAGCGTCCTTGTCCAGCGGCCAGATCGTCGGGCCCTTGTGGACATGGATGTTCTTGATGCCCAGCTCCTGGCACGCCTCCAGGAATTTGTACGCCTCCGGGTCGCTGAGCTTCCACCCCCGGGAGCCCTGCCGCCACTCGGCGGTGTAGAGCTTGACGCCCTTGCAGCCCCACCGCTCGACGTTGTGCCGCAGGGTCTTCAGGCCGTCCTCGCCGTCACGCGGGTCCCACCGGGTGTTGAGGATGAACTTGCCCGGGTACTTCTCGAACAGCGTCGCGTCTTGCTCGGTGGTGTTGAAGCCCTCCTTGTACCACTCCGTCAGGTCCGTCGGCTGGAAGATCCCCACGTCGACGTAGCCGTCTTCGAAGACGTCCTTCATCAAGGTGTCTTCATCGATCTTGTAGAACTTCTCGAGCGACCAGTGCGTCTCCGGGGGCCCGAGCCCCATGTAGGCGTGGAAGCACTCGATCCAGCCTTTGGCGTACTGCTCGGCGCCCTCCACCCAGTTGTCCGGCGCGGCGTTCCAGTAGTGCATGTGGGTGTCGACCACGAAATACTTCTCGCCGTCCTTTTCGTACATACGCTTCTCCTCGTCTGGGTGGCCGGCTCGGTGTGCGCGCTGCGGCTGGTGGCCGCTGCCCGCCGCTCTAGTTGGCGCCGGACGTCAGGTCGAAGCCGAGCTCCTCGGCCGCGTCCTCGGGATTGGCGAACATGATCGTCCGGTCGTCCTCGTGGACCATGCGCCCGTAGTGGGTGGACATGTTCTCCTCGAACTCGGCGGCGTCGAAGAGCCCTCCTCGCCGAGCGCCTCGACGATCTCGGCGTAGACGACGTCCATGCGGTCCGACCGCGTCGACGCGGATCATCGACGGCAGGTGCATCACCGTCACGTTGTCCTTGGCCTGCCATGACCTCGGCGACGACGGCCCCCACCTGGTTGTTCATCAGGGTGAAGCCGCACATGTTGGACGCGGAGTTGTCGGCCTTGAACGGGCTTGGGACTGGTGCCTTCAGATCGGTGGTCACTGGGTCAGCTCCTTCGGGTTCGCCAGGCCGAGCTGGGACAGGATGCCGCTGAACCGGGACTTGGCGCGATCCAGGCCGTCCTCGAAACGAGGCGGCTTGAAGTCCGGCTGGGACCACAGCGGCTGGAGGGTGCGGGAAGCGGTGATGGCCCGCGGCACCCACACCGAGAGCCACTCGTCCATGATTGCCTTGTTGTGGTCGGCGAACTCCCGGTCGTTGGTCAGCAGCTCGAACATCGCAATCGTGTAGCGCAGGTCGCGCTGGGCGTAGTCGTACTCGCCGGCACCGACGATCGTGGGCGTGACGAAGTCGCCGTTGCCCGGTGCCGCGTGCTGCACGAGGTGGCTGCGGAACAGCTCGCCGACGAGCGGCTCGAAGACCACGTTCGCGGCGAAGATCGCCTCGCACCAGTCGTCGATGCCGGTGAGCTGCTCGGCGGTCTTGCGGACGCCCTGCCAGGCCGGGTCGCTGTTCCAGGTCTCGATGTGCGCGGCGCCGTCGAAGCCCTCGATCTCCTCGCTGAGCGTCAGGTTGTACAGCGCTAGGTCCTGAGCGGTCCGGATCCGGTGCATGCTGTTGACCGAGATGGCGTTGTTGTGCATGTTCGTCGGTGCCCGGCGGTTGGCGTTCGCGAACAGGTACAGCCCGAGGCCGTGCTCGACGTGCATCCAAGCGCCGATGTTGCGCTCCACGAAGGTCACCCAGTTGCGGTTCCACTGCTCGAACGCCTTGGTCTCGCGGGCGGTGTCGATATTCGCGTTGATCTGGCGGACCACGTTGGCGTTGTAGCGGTAGAGCGTGAGCTCCCACTCCTCGTTCGGGTCGCGGAACTCATGCCAGCCGAGGGCCGGCCAGTCGTAACCCCGGCCGCCGGACCCCGGGAAACGTTCCGGCTCGGGCCGGTCGCTTCCCCAGGCCTTCAGGGCGGTCCAGTCGAGCGGGTACCCGCCGCGACCGTCGGAGAAGCCGTACAGCCAGCCCTGGCTCAGGTAGTGCCGAGGATCGGGCTGCACCTCGACCGTGACGTCCTCGTAGTGCGACTGCTTGCGCTTCTGCGGCGTGTAGTAGTTGAACCGTCGAGCGTTCGAGTCGGGGAACTCGCGCGCCCCGGCCTCCGCGTCCGTGAACTCGGGCTTCGGCAGGTCGCGTTGGGTGGTTGTTGTCGTCATTAGGACGCCCTTCCTATCGCTGGAGCGGAATCGGGTTCACCAGTGGTCGTGAACTTGTCGTAGTAGATGCGTTTCTCCGGTACGCCCAGATCGGTGAGCAGGTCGATAGCCGCCTCGACCATCGGTGGTGGGCCGCACACGTACGCGTCGACGTCCGGCGACGCTTGCCCTCCTGCCGCCGCACGACGTCGGTGATGAAGCCGACCTCGCCCTCCCAGCCGTCGCCGTCGGTCGACTCCGACAACGCCGGCACGTAGCGGAAACCCGGCAGCGTCTCCTCGAGGGCTCGCAGCTCCTTCTCGAAGCACAGGTCCTGGCGGCGCCGCGCGCCGTAGTAGTAGGTGGCCTTACGGCTGATGCCTCGCTCGACCATCGACCGCAGCAGGCACAGGATCGGCGCCATGCCGGCGCCGCCGCCGATGAAGATCAGGTCGCTGTCGCGGCCCTCGCGGAGCGTGAAGACACCGAACGGGCCGGTGACGTCGAGCCGGTCGCCGACCGTCAGCCCGGTGTCCAGAAAGTGCGAGAACAGCCCGTCCGGATAGACCCTGATCACGAACTCGAGCTGGCCGCTGTCCCTGCTGGTCGTGTTGGCCATCGAGAACGACCGTGTCTCGTCGGTGCCGGGCACAGCGATGTCGATGTACTGCCCGGGGAAGAACTTGATCTCCCGGGGCTCCACGAGCTCGAGCACGACGTGCCGCATGTCGGGCGTCACAGGATCGATGGACACGACCCTCGTCTCCGCCTGCTGGATCGGCAGCCCGGACCGGATCATCTCCTCGTCGTAGTTGAGGAGCTCGATCGTCACGTCTTCGTAGACGTGCGTCCGGCACAGCAGCGTGTACCCCTCGTCCCTCTCGTAGTCGGGCAGGGCGAACGTGGAGTACCTGTCCAGCTCGAAGTCGTCGCCGTCGAGGACGAACGACTTGCACGACGAGCACTGGCCTTCCTTGCAACCGTGCATGAGCATGATTCCCTGCTCAGCGGCGGCCCGCAGGATCGTTTGGTCCTCGCCGACCTCGATGTCGATGCCGACCGGCTCGAACCGCACCACGTGCTTGTCGGTCATGAGCTCCCTAATGTTGCGCGCATTGGGGCTAAGGAGGGGCGCTTTCACGTCCCTCCTTGCCGATTGACGTCGGTGATAGTCGAGTGCTGCTTAGGCCTCCGCAGGAGCGAACCGGCCGGCAGGGCCGCCGCGGATGTAGTTGGCGTGGAACGCCTGCTGCTCTTCTTTCGTCATCTCGTTGAGCAGCACGTTGGGGCTCTGCAGCGGCGGGCACCGGCGCAGGTGGTCCAGCGTCCACATCTTCTTGGGGTCAAGGTTCAGATGCGGCTGCGCGGTCATCGTCTTGCCGTCGTCGCGGACATAACCCATGTCCGATATCACGTCGGCCCAGTTCCAGCCGTGATAGAGGGTTTCCCACTCGCGCTTGCCGATCAGCTGACCCATGTTCGGAGTCTCCCGGCCTTGGAAGGTCGGCCGGAACGCCTCGACGTCGGTCCACCGGCAGGCCTCGTGGCAGTACGTGCGCATCTGCCCGTCGACCTCGGCCATGACCATGTCTTCACGGACCAGGCACGGCACCATGCAGACCCAGCAGCGATGCGGGTACTGGTAGTCGACGTCCTCGAACACGATCGGGTTGTGCCCATTGGGAATGGATAGCCGTGAGTAGTTCTCCCACCACTTGCCGTACTTGTCGTACCAGCCGGGGTACTTGTACTCGAACCACTCGAAGTCCTCGTCTGTCATCGGGTCCATACGCCAGTAGTTGGCCAGCCACCCGGTGCAGAAGAACTGCGCCACCTCGTGTACGTAGCCCTTGTTCCAGATCTGGTTCCAGGCCTCCTCGATGAGGTCGTGCGGGATCACCAGGCCGTACTTCTCCAGCGGAACCAGATAGCTGCGGTAGTAGTCGTCATAGATCCACCGGCGCCACATCTCGGCGTAGCTCTCGCGGTCCTTGCGACGGTCCTTGGTGCCGTACTCGATGAACGTTCCGATGGCGGCGTCGACCACACGGTGGTTGTTCCACCACGCGTACCTCAAGTCGCGCTCCAGCAGCTGGTGGTTGCTCTCGTCGGACAAAGCCATCAGCAACGTCGCGTAGCCGTTGCTGATGTGCCGGGACTCATCGGACTGGACGGAGTGGAACACCGTCGGTAGCAGGTAGTCGCCGTTGGCCGCGGCCTCGGCGGGCATTGCCACGAACAGCGTGTTGGTGAACGCCGTCTCGGCCACGATGGTCAGGTAGATGCTGGCCGCGGTGATCGCGTCACCCGTGATGAACCCTTCGGCGAACTGCCGCCCGATCGTCCCGCAGTAGTCGTTTTGGAAGTTCCGCAGACTGCTGTTGAAGCCGGCCGGGTCGATGTAGTTGTTCATGTACAGGCGCTTGAGGTTCTGCTGAATCGTCGAGTGCCGGACCTCGTCGATCATCTGGATCGCCTGGCCGTTATGCAGCTCCGGATTGGGCACAGTGCGGAACAACAGCGGCATAGCTCGAGCCGCCGAGATCTCCGGCAGCGGGATGATGCTCAGGAACAGCTTCTGCCACTCGAGCCATCGTTCCTGCACCTGCCGGAACATGTTCCCGCGGATCGCTCCGTCGGCCGCTCCATAGACCCGGTGGTCTTTCTCCTCCTGCATCGGGAAGTAGGACCGGAGAACCTGCTTGAGCGGGTCCTTCTTCTTGGCCTTCTGGAATGTGTAGTCGGTTCCATACTGCGACACAGGCTCGTGGTACAGCGGCTCCCACGCGAGTTCCTGTATCTTCTCATGCGCCTTGGCCACGCTTTGGCGACTCATCAGCACTCCTTCCGCTCGACATACTTATGTCAATCACACCGCTTCTTGGTGGGTCCAGAAGTCTCAACATGAGACATGCAAGGCAGCGGGAAACGCCGGATCAGGAATCGCCCAGCACGGCGGTCCGGATCGTGGCCAGGTGTTCTCGTACGTCCCGCATGACCTGTCGGTTGCCCTCCGCCGCCGGCTCGATGCCGAGCGCGACCAGCAGCGCCGCCGCCGGCGGTCCCGGGTCACCCGTAGCGCCCAGAACGGGGTGCAATCCCTGGTCGGCCAGATGGTGGAAAACCAGGTTGACGACGCTCCACGGGTTGTAGGTCTCGGCGTCAGGTGAGCCCGCTTCGTCAGGTGAGCCCGGTTCGTTCATCGGGTACCTCCTCGTCGGTATCGTCCCGGTATGTCCGCGCATTCGGGACGTCGTTTCGGCCTGATTTGGGCTCGCCTCGGCGGCTAGCGAGACGCTTTTACGCCACTCTTACGCGACCAGATATGACGGTCGAAGGACGTCTCAATTTGCGACAGTCGCGTACTGGAACGGTCGGAGATTATGTTGACAAGGCGACGTATTGCCAGATTCCGCGCGCCACGTAGCCTTGCCACGTAGCGCAGGGAGACCCAGGCACGGGAGAGACAGGGGATGCCATGCGGCCCGCATCATCCGGCAAACCCATCCAGACGGACGGCGACGGACTCGCCGATACCCGAGTGCGCTTCCTCACCGCCGAGCCGGTCGAGCCGGGTCGAGTGCGCGAGCCCATCCTCGCCTCGTGGTGGCGATCCCGTGAGAGCAACGTCGCTGCGGACCGCATCAAGATGCCGTACGTCCACGACCCGAACCTTGACACCCCACTGATCCGCAGCGCCGAACCGGTGCTGCGGCAGCTGCTCGAGCAGTTGGCCGGCCAGCCGATCAGCATCGTGCTCACCGACCAGGCTGGGCTCGTCCTTTCCCGGCTCACCGGCGACCCCAACCTGGCGCGCCATCTCGACACGGTGCAGCTCGCTCCCGGCTTCAGCTATGCAGAGGAGTTCGTGGGCACGAACGGGATCGGCACGGCTCTCGAGGGCGGCCAGCCGATGCATGTGTTCGGTCACGAGCACTACGCGGAGGATCTCGAGGACTTGGCGTGCGCCGGCGTACCGATCCAGCACCCGATCTCGGGCAAGACTGTCGGCGCAGTGGATTTGACCTGCTGGCGTTCCGACGCCGGTCCGCTGTTGATGACACTCGCCAAGAGCACCGCCGTTCAGATCCGACAGGCGCTACTTGCCGACGCCGCGGCGCAGGAGATCGAGCTGCTCCAGGAATACCTGCGCGTCTGTCGTCGTACCCCGGGCATCGTCATCGCGCTGAACAACGAAGTCGTCATGATGAACGACTACGCACGGACGGTGCTCGCCCCGGCCGACCAGGCTGCGCTGCTCCAACAGGCCACCGAAGCGCTCGCCGGGCGCCGCAGGTCGGTTTTGGTCGATCTTCCGACCGGAACGAGGCTTCGGATGTACACCCGGTCGCTGGGCGCGCCGCTGCCGGTCGGGGGCGTCATCCACGCGAAGGTGGCCGAGCTCAGCACGCCGAAGAGGCGGGACGGCGGTACGGCGGCGAAGATGCTCCTACCGGGTCTCATCGGATCCGGCGCTCTGTGGCGTCGGGCCTGCGACGAAGTGGAGAACGCCTACCGCGCCGGTGAGTGGGTGGCCGTCGCTGGCGAGCCCGGGGTTGGCAAGCTGGCCATCCTGCGTGCAGTGCACCAGCGCCGGAACCCCGGCGGGCGGTTCACCGTGCTAGACGCGGCAGACGCGACCGATCGACGTTGGCTGGCATCCGCTCGCCGGGCTCTCGTGGACGAGAACGGCGACGAGCACGCCGGCAGCGTGGTCATCCGGCACCCCGACCGACTCGACGGTGTACACCTACGCTCCCTGACAGCCGCCCTGCAGCAGCCCTCAAAAGTCGACGGCAAGCGCGCCGTCTGGGTCGCGGTCACGCTCGGCCCCGGCGCGCAGAGCAGGGATCTGGCTCGCCTGCTGCGACTCTTCCCGAGCACGGTGGACGTCCCACCGCTGCGTCACCATATCGAGGACGTCCAGCAACTCGCGCCCTTCTTCGTCGCGCGGCTCGGCTACCAGGGCCAGCTGACCTTCTCGCCGGAAGTACTGCAGATGTTGATGCGCTCCAACTGGCCCGGCAACGTCGAGCAGGTTTTCCAGACCATGCGCCAAGTCGTGCGACACCGCCGCAACGGAATGATCCACCCGCAGGACCTACCACCCGAGACCGGGGCCCTCAGCCGTCGGCTCCTCAGTCCGCTGGAGTCGATCGAGCGCGACGCCATCACGCAGAGCCTGCTGGACGCCCACGGCAACAAGGCGAAGGCCGCGAAGGCGCTAGGCATGTCCCGGGCCACGATCTACCGCAAGATCCACGAGTTCGGGATCGTCACCTCCGCGCAATAAGGCCGAGGATGGGCCCTGCGGAGTGAGGGTGACATCGACGCCACGCCGAGTCGGCGGAGTGCACCCAGAGCGGCACGGCGACTATGTCAGTGGCTCACGTTGTAACTCCCGCCTCGAGAGCGTTTCCGTCTCAAGATGAGATGACTCTCACCATTGAGAGAAGACTGCTCTTACATTTGCGCTCATGTTGGTTGCATCACGGTGGCGTGGGCATCACCCGTGCTGCTCGGTGGTCCACACCGAGACCGTCGAGGACTACCTCAAAGCGATCTTCGAACTGACCACCAGGAGCGGTGGGGCAACGACGTCTACTCTCGCCGAGCGTCTCGGCGTGGCGGCTCCCACCGTGTCGGCGATGCTGAAACGCCTCGCCTCGGACGACCTGGTAACTCGTCAGGGTGCACATCGGGTGGCGCTGACCGAGCACGGGATGGGCCACGCCTTGGCCGTCGTCCGACGGCACCGTTTGATCGAGGAGTTCCTGGTAAAGGCGCTTGATGTCCCCTGGGAGGACGTGCACGCGGAGGCTGAGGTACTGGAACACGCAGTCAGCGATCGTCTGCTCGAGCGCATCGACGCGTTCCTGGGCCATCCGACCCACGATCCGCATGGTGATCCCATCCCCTCCCCGGACGGTGCGCATGTGGAACGCTGGACCACTCCGCTGTCCCAGGCAGCGCTCGGTGAGACGTTTCGCGTGGAGCGAGTCCGGGACCGGGACCGCGAGGCGTTGCGCTACCTCGGCGAGCTCGGGGTTCGCCCTGGAGTCGTGCTGGACGTGGTCGAGCAGGCTCCATTCGGCGGGCCGCTGTGGGTGAGGATCGGTGGCCGACGGCATGCGATGGGATCTGAGCTCACCGAAATCGTGTTCGGCAGGCCCGCATGAGTTCGCGACGCGGATTCCTGGCTGCCGCGGGCGGCACAATGCTTGCCGCGCCCCTGCTAGGGGCCTGCACAGCGCAGGACCACAGCGAGCACTCGCCGGGCGCGGTCGAGATGTCGGGCGGCCATGGGCCGATGAGCGGGGGGCTCGGCGCAACCTTCCGCTCGGGCGGGCGCGTCGACCACGCCGCCAACGGTTTCGACCCCCGGATGCTGCTACGCGACTTCGACTACGGCCACACCTCGATCGGAGCCGACGGGCGGATGGTGCGTGAGTGGGAGGTCATCGCAGAGGATCGGGAGATCGAGGTCGCACCGGGGGTTCGGTTCCAGGCGTGGACGTTCAACGGCCGAATCCCCGGACCGACGCTGCGATGCACTGAGGGCGATCTCCTGCGCGTGCGGTTCATCAACCGCTCCGAGCACCCGCACACCATGCATTTCCACGGCATCCATGCTGCCGAGATGGACGGCGTGCCGATGCTCGGCCGCGGGATCATCTCCCCCGGCGAGGAGTTCACATACACCTTCGACGCGGAACCCTTCGGACTGCACCTCTACCACTGCCACGTGGGGCCGTTGGCTGAGCACATCGCCCGCGGCATGTACGGCACGTTCATCGTCGATCCGAAGGCCGGGCGCCCGCCGGCTGACGAGTTGGTGCTGGTGCAACACGGCTACAACACCACCTTCGATGGGCAGGGCAATCAGCTGTACGCAGTCAACGGCATCCCATTCGTCTACATGAACGACCCGATTCGGGTTGCTCGCGGCAAGCTGGTGCGCATTTATCTGGTCAACATCCTCGAATACGACCCGATCAACAGCTTCCACCTGCACGGCAACTTCTTCGACTACTACCCGACCGGCACCCGCCTCGAGCCGACGGAATTCACCGACACCGTCATCCAAGGCCAGGGGCAGCGGGGCATCTGCGAGCTGCGGTTCCCCAACCCGGGACAGTTCATGTTCCACGCCCACAAGACGGAGTTCGCCGATCTCGGATGGATGGGGTTCTTCGATGTCGTCGAGGACGGGGTGCCGTGACCGCCGTCGACCGACCATCCATCACCGGCCGCATCCCGGTGTGGTCGCTAGTACTGACCGTGCTCGCTGTCATCGCGGTGGTACTCGCGGCGCTCGTCGCCTTCGGTGGCGCCTTGCTCCCGGATCGCTCGGGACCGCCGATCGAGGAGCTGTCGATCGAGCGAACGACACTGGCTCCTGGCTCCATCGAGATCACCGTCCGCAACACTGGGCCTGACCCCGTACAAATCGCGCAGGTTTTCGTCAACGACACCTACGTCGACTTCACTGGGAGCGCGAAGCCGATCGCCCGACTCGGATCCGACACCCTGCAGCTTCGTTTCCCGTGGATCTCCGGGCAGCCCTACACCATCTCAATGCTCACCTCGACGGGACTGGTCATCGACCACACCATCCCGGCCGCCGTGGCCACGCCGGAGCCGGGTGCCGGTCTGGTCGGGTTGATGGCCCTACTCGGAACCTACGTCGGCATCATCCCGGTCGCGCTGGGCATGCTCGTCCTGCCTATCCTCCGGCGTGTCAGCCGAGGGGTGGTCAGGATGTTGCTGGCGCTTACAGTCGGCCTGCTCGGCTTCCTCGCCGTCGACGCCGCGATCGAAGGATTTGCCCTCGCCCAGCGCTCCGGCGTCGCATTCGGCGGGCCGTTGCTCGTATTACTCGGAGCCGCTTTCGCGTTCCTCATCATGACCGCGATCGATCGCCTACTCGACCGCCACAAGCGAAGTCAAGAAGCAGCCACGAACGGGCGGCGACTGTCCCTGATGATCGCCATCGGTATCGGCCTGCACAACCTCGGTGAAGGACTGGCCATCGGGTCTGCCTACGCCGTGGGCGCGCTGGCTGTCGGTGCGGCGCTCGTCGTCGGCTTCGCCCTGCACAACACCACAGAAGGGCTGGCCATTGTCGCCCCTCTCACCGATCAACGCCCGCCAATAAGATCCCTGATCGGCCTCGGCGCCGTCGCCGGAGCGCCCGCGATCCTCGGCGCGGTCATCGGCGCGGCCGTCGACAACGCCGCATTGTCCGCCGTGCTGCTCGGCGTTGGCGTTGGCGCAATCACCCAGGTCATCACCCAGATCTCGCCGGCGCTTCGCGATGACACAGGCCGTCTCCTCGATCTGACCGTTATAGGAGGGCTGGCCACCGGCGTGGCCGTCATGTACGTCACCGGCCTGCTCGTCACCGCCTGAGCAAGCGATGTCGTCGCGCTGCCAGCCGCGGCACGTGGGTGACCAGTCGGCGGACGCGAGGTCTGCACCATCATCGTCGATGACGAGCGCGGCCGTACGTCGGGCCTGCATTCGAGCTCTACGCCACCGGTGAGTACTCGCTGGAGCGGCTGGCCCAAACGCTCACCGACCGGGGCTACAAACACGAGGCTCAGACGTTGTCCGGCTGGACCGATCTCCACGGCACAGCTGGCCGTAATACCTCGGGACCGCTACTGCCTCAGCATCGTCACATACAACGACGAGGACTACTGAGCGGGTTTGCGTGCCATCGGCATTGGCGGCAACGTGTATGACACCCAGCGCCAACAGTGGTCAACGGCCCCTCGGCACCGCCTACTCTTCGCTCGGTTGGGTCGTGGCTAGACCGAATTCGTCCGCCCGGATCTGGCCCGGGCGGACGCCCGGCGACGCGAGCCTGGCAGTCAGTGCGGACGCTTGCAGCGGCAGTCGGGGCGGCGGTAGTTCACACAGGTCGCGGACAGTATCTGTAAGCGCCGTGCACGTCCTGCCATCGGGGCGAGTATCGGCGAAAGGGCAACCTCGGCTTCACCGAGCGGGCACGGATCGAGCAGGTCGTCGCTGGCGGCAAGATCAACACCGATGCCGGCGACCTGGAGCAGGCGCAGCGCGGATGTGAGCCGCGGCCAGCGGCCGGCTGGACCGAGATCGAGTCCCTGATGTCAGTCAGCTGCTCCAGCAACGAGATCGCGAACCTCGCAGTCGCTTCCCGCCGGATCCAAACCCTGGCCCTCTTGATCGCCAGTCGCCCCTGACCTCCCGCTCCTGCAGGCTCGCCGATCCGGTGCGGGCCAACCACAATATGATCATGGACCGTCGCCGATGCTGGGTCCACCGAACCGACGCACTCCAACGACTTCGAGGAGATTGTCATGCATCGCTCCTTCTGGCTCGAGCAGGCGCTCGCGGGCACCGCCGACGATCCGAATCCGTTGCGCAGCGCCGTGACACCGACGTCGCCATCGTGAGCGGCGGGTTCGTGGGTTCGTGCGTGGACCGCCGTCATGATCAAGCGCCGGGACTACACCGCCTTCCTCGGACTCGACCTGCAACACCACAAGGCCGTCGTCGTGCTCTGACGTCGCCCGCGTCACTGACAACCTCGGCAAAACCAGATCCTCGCCTGAGCCGGCTCCGTGTCCGGGGGGCCACTCAGACACGCAGCGACACAGAGAATGACCAGTCGGCCAGACAATGGAGGTGATGTCCGTCATGCCGCTGACTGGCGGGTGACCGATCCGTGTAACGAGCAGTCCGAGGGGAACCACCTGTCCGCCGACTGGATGCGGCTTAGGAGGCCCTGTTCACAGCGAGTAGCTCGGCGAGTTCCTCAGCCAGCAGGCTCGTTAGCAGGTCTTGCTCGGGCACGATGTCGAGGTCGGCGACCACCGTCGCAACCAGCCTGCCCGCGTACGAGAGGATGTCAAAGCACACCCCGACGTTGCCCGGAGTGATAGCCAACGGGATCACTGTCGTGATCGGGTATCCGGCGAGGTGGACGGGTGCCTGAGGCCCGCGGACGTTCGTCACGAACGTGTGCACCAGGCGCTGGTGGTCGATAAAGACCTGAAAGATGCCGAGAGCTCCCATTGCCCGGAAGACAAGGCCCATCGGTCCCGCGGACATGCCTCGCGTCACGCCAGCGCGGGAGTGAGACATTGCGGTGATGCGGCGCAGCCGCGCGTCCTGGTCGGAGAGTGTCGGAATCGCCAACGGGATGACACCTGTCTGGTTGCCAAGCTGATCGGCGGTGGCCGCACGCCGAGCCGAGATCGGCACCGACACCACGAGTTCGCTGGGCTCTTCCCCGCGCAGGCGCAGGACGGCGGCCAACGCGCCTGTCACCGCCACGAGGACGAGGTCGTTGAGCTTGCAGCGTCGGCGATGGGCGACCTCGAGCAGTGGCATCAGCGGCAGTTCGACTGTGGTCAGCCGGCGTCGCGGACCGGTGGGCCGGTTGAGTGAGGTACGTGCAGCCAACTTCGGTCGCCTGGCCCGGATCCCGAGTTCCCGGAGGCCCTGGCGCCCACTGCGGAGGCGGCTCGGGATAGTAGTGAGTGCGGCCGCTCGGTCCCGCCAGGCAGCTGCGGCCACGGACCGCAGCGGGGGCGGCAGTTGCGGGAAGGGGTCGATGACAGTGGTTGTGCCGTCGTCGCCGAGGGCAGCGAGGACGGCGAGTCCGGCGACGCCGTCCGTCATCGCGTGGTGCATGACTAGGATGAGCGCCGCACGGTCGTGGGCTAGATCGGTCACCCAGCGGGCGGCCCAGAGCGGCTGGTGGCGGGGCAAAGGCGTACAGACCAGGTCGGCGGCGATTTCCAGGACCCGCTGGTCGCTGGCGGCCTCGTCAGGATCCACCGATGCACCCGGTGAGCTGGACAGCACGGTTTGTGACAGGTGACGCCCCAGGTCGAAGTCTGGCTGGTCCACCCATATCGGTCTTCCGCAGCCGAACGGCATCTTCAAGAGCCGCTGTCGGAGCCGCCGCACTCGTGGAAGACGGCCTTCGAGGATCGACCTGACGGTCGAGAAGTCGAGATCAGACGCCGCGTCAATGATGAGAACGGCCCCAATGTTCATCGGTGCCGGGCCACGGTCGGTGGCCAGGGTCACCACGTCGTTCGGGCTGGCCCGCTCGATCGGCGAGCTCAGGTGGGTGCGCCTCATTGGCTTCTCGCGTTTCTTAGCGACTGCCCATTCTTCGATCCCGTACTTCCACAGCCTTCCACAGGTCCTGCGACGCAGCCCGCTCAAGTTGCCTTCCGCAAGACCGGCTGCCACCTGCCCGACCGGCGAATGCCTCTCTCCCCCACTGAGCGAGTGTTACGTGAGGTACGCACTTGGCAGGCGGCGTATCGGCGGAGGCAGGCTCTGCCTGGCACCGGACGACGTATGTGTTCACGACCGAGCTGGGCGAGCGCTGCGACCCACGCAATGCGTTGCGTGCGCTCGAGGCTGCCGCGATTCGCGCCTGGCTTCCAAGCTCGGTCGGGCTTGCACACACTGCGGCACTCGGCCGCCTCGGTGATGCTCTCCGCCGGCGTTCTGCTCAAGTGAATCGCGCCCTGGTCGGGCTCGGTGGCGAGGTCGGTCATGAACCACGCACATTGGCCGCTCATCGTCGCGCCGGCCTCCTTGTCGGACCGCCGCGCGCCTGAGGCAACCGGCGCGTGATGATGGGCAAGCCAAGTTGCTCGAAGTCACCGCGCCGCGAACCCTCACTCGAGGTTGGTGTAGCGATCAGGGACCAGGTGTTTCCCGTCGGGCGGCCTGTAGAGCAAGATGTGTTGGGTGACCGGAGTTGAGGGATCTACAGGCCACTTCGCGGAGCTGACACTGGCTGAGTGCGAGAAGCTCCTTGCTGAGCACAAGGCTGGCCGAGTGGGTCTGAATGCACCTGCTGGACCACAGATCCTACCGGTAAAAAATGCCGGTAACCTACGCCTACTACGCCAAGACGATTGTCTTTCGGACGTCACCGTACGGTGTGCTGTCCTCGCTCGGACGCCACACCCGAGTCGCATTCGAGATCGACAACATCGACGAAGAACGGGAGTCGGGCTGGAGTGTCTTGGTACTGGGATCGGCGGAACGGGTGACGCGGGAGTACACATTGACCTCACTGTGGAAGGACGGCCCCGTTCCCTGGGCCGAGGGCACACGCAACTTGTTCATCATGATCACCCCGGAAACGATCACTGGACGAGCGGTGCGGCTGCCCTCCGCGGATTGACCGCGAACGCGTGCGGTAGCGCGGAGCTGCAGGGACCATCTGATCGCCCGTTCCATCGTTCGGGCTTCCAGCTGTCCCGGCACGCCGTGGATGCCCGTTGTCGAGTCATCGCCCATCGTCATGATCGTATGTCAGATCGTCTTAGTCGACGCTTTGCGCAAGCGCCCGCCGGATGGCTAGACGCCACCGCGCGAGACGCAGTTGGCCGGTACGTACGCAACATCCGGGTTGGGGCCTGCCGAGGCGGGCAGCCCGGCCGTCGGCCCAGGGGTATCCGCCGCGTCATCGTCGTCCTGGCCGTCGTCATCTGGCGGCTCTTCCTCGCCGCTGGGGCGGACACGCCGGATGAGGAGGAGCGCCTGCCGAGCGGCGTTGACGGGGCGGTGGACTCGCCGATCACCGAGGCGCTGCTGCAGGCGTTCCGCGTCTCAGAGCTCCAGTGGCTCGCCGGTTGCTGGCGCGGTGCCCGCCGACACGCGACGTGGTCGCTTGAATCACTTCCCGCACCAATGAGTGTCTCGGCCGGACATCAACGCCCGCTCATGCCGCTGTCTGCTCGGGGCTCGCGACCGTGCCGCCGGTCGCACACTGGTAGCCGACCAGCGATGGGTTCGGTCGTATCCCGTGCAGATCGCGGGGTGGGGGATCAGCGGAGTCGCGATGCAGGGGCGCCGCCGAATTCCCGACCGGGTCAGGTCGTGCGATAACGCGTCTTCCGGCGCTTGCGAGGTTCGCGCCGCGACCTCTCCTCCTCGATCTGGCGGATCAGGTCTCTTCGCACCTCCGCGAGGGCATGATCAAGGTCGCGCTCGTGAGAGGTCGCCACCAGGTGCGCCCGTCCCGCAAGCCAGGCTTGAAGGGTGACCTTCTGGTCCGGGCCCTCGGTATCTTTCAATGACACCTCGAGGTCGACCTGGTCGTGTTCCCATCCAGACAGGTGCGGCGCGAGTGCGGACAGGGCCTCGAGAATGCGCGGCCGGTCGGCTGCGGCGAAGCCGGCGCCGAGGCGCAGACGCTCTTCCAGGGTCGATGTTGGGCTGTACTCGGTGCCGCTCATCGGTGCGCCTCTCTCGTGGGTTCAGCCTGTGACGTCAGCCTGACCGGCCGCGCCCCCGGTCGGCGGCATGCACGCCCGCGACCGCTGTCGTTTGGCAGAGGTCGTCGTGGGGTCCGACACCACCGGCCTGCGGACACTTGGTCAGCACGGCGGGAGGCTCGTCGGGCCAGATCCTGGGCCTTCACTGAACGATCCTACGGCGCTTCACTGAGCGGCCTCGATGTCATGGTGTAGACGCCACGAGTGATGCCGCGCTGTTGCAGCCGATCCCGAGGCGTCTGCTGTTGATCTTGAGGCTCGTCGGCCCGGACTCGCCACGTCGAGAGCAACCCCGGCGAGGACCCGACCTCCACTAAGTTCTAGGCACCGATGGGTGGATTGCGATTCCCTGGGCTCACCGACTGAAAGGAATATTCACCCCCTGCCTCATGCAGCTCTTGCAGCAGGCGCTGGACGATCCCGATCCGCAGCCTTGCGGCCGCTCGCCATCCGTCAGCTGCCGTAGCCGATCGGGCTAACCCGCTCCGTGACCGGTCAGCCGTAGCGTGACGATCATGGATCTCGAGCACTTTGTCACTGCGCAAGACAGTCGCGGCACGTTTCGCCACGGAGACCGAGCGGCGACTCTGAGCTGCGAGCGTCGGCTACGGCGGCGGGTTCAGAGCGCGATGCGCGAGCGGGCTCGAAGATACGCGCTCCATGATCAACCTCGATGGAGCGCTGCAATCAATGGCGTACACCGAGCATTGTCTGCCGAATGATCAACACCGGCGAACCGGTAGGCAAGATCCCGACAACCAGGGCGTGCGAATCGCTCCTGGTCGTCGTCGGAGGAAGCGGTCAGCGGAAACGTTCAGCGCCGTGCCGAGTAAAAGCCACTCGCTGGGCATCGCGGCCGACGCTCCCAACGGCCGCCGAGCGGCGCATCCCCGATCGGGATGATGCCCGCTCAGCTCTGCTTGACGACGGCGTAGACGATGCGCTCGGCGACGTCGACCACGGCCTCGCCGATCCGCGAGAAGCGGCGGTACAGCTCGCGGCGCGTGATCCGCTCCGTGCGGTCCTCGACGCCGAGCAGCCCCACCATCCCGGCGTAGCAGGCGGTCTCGAGCTGGTGCTGGGCGGCGATGGCGGCGTCCGCGGACGCGGTCGCGTGGTCGCCGTCGGTCCCGAGCTTTGACAGCGCGTCGTCGAGGTGGCGCAGCGCGTCGCCGAGCAGGCCGGCCATCGTGGCGATCCCCTCGTCGGGCGGGGAGGCCATCGCCTCGGACTCCTCCACGAGGTCGGTGACGTAGTTGAGGATGCGGTCGATCCCGCGCGAGAGCGCGAACAGGTCCTCGGGCTCGATGGGGGTGACGAACGCCTCCCGGAGCGCGCTCAGCAGGTCGCGCTTGGCGACGTCGCCTTGGTGCTCGGCATCGCGTACAGCCTGGGCCGCCGCCGCGATCGCCGCCCGCCCAGCGCGCGAACACGTCCGCGCCGTCGATCGTGACCGCCATCTGGCGGCGCAGCATCCCGAGCACGTCTGGGGTCTCGGGCAGGAACCAGTGCTTGCGGGTCACGTCACCAGCCGCCACAGCTCGAGCGCCGCGACGCCGAGCGCCGCGGACACGGGCATGGTGATCAGCCACGCCAGGCCCATGTTGCGCACGACCGACCAGTGCACGTGGTGCCAGCGGCGCCGGCCGACGCCGATCCCCACCACCGACGACGCGACCACCTGCGTGGTGGAGACCGGCGCCCCCAGCAGCGAGGACCCGAAGATCACGCCGGCCGACGCGGTCTGGCTGGCTAGGCCTTCCTCCGGGCGGATGCGGTAGATGCGGCGGCCCACGGTGGCAATGATCCGCCATCCGCCAAGCGCCGTGCCGGCGGTCAGCGCCGCGGCGCACACGACCTTCGCCCACGTCGGCGCCGCGAGCGTCTCGATCTGCCCCCCGGCGAGCAGCAGCGCCGCGATCACGCCGATCGACTTCTGGGCGTCGTTGGCGCCGTGGCTGAACGCGAGCGCGCCCGACATCCCCCACTCCCCGGACCTCACCGGCGCCCGCCAGCGCCGGGTGGCCCGGTGCGCGACGGCCCGCACCGCGCGGATGAGCAGCAGCGCCGCGACCCCGCCGAGGACCGGGGACAGCGCGAGCGCGATCAGGATCCCGAACACGCCGACGGGCCGCCAGTCCTCGATCCCGCCCCAGTTGATCGCGTGCACGCCGCCCTCGACGACGGCGGCGCCGACCAGCCCGCCGACGAGCGCGTGCCCGGAGCTCGACGGCAGGCCGAGCCGCCAGGTCACAAGGTTCCAGGTCACCGCCGCGGCCAGGCCGGCGCCAATCACCTCCACCGTCACATCCGGCGGAACAGTGACGATGCCGCCGATCGTGTCGGCGACGGCTGCGCCGAGGAACAGCGGGCCGAGCAGGTTGAACACCGACGCGAGCAGGATCGCCTGCAGCGGCGTCGCGGCCCGCGTAGCGACCAGCGTGGCGATCGCGTTCGACGCGTCGTGGAGCCCATTCGTGACCGCGAACCCGACCGCGAGCAGCACCGCGACCACGAGCTGGGCATCCATGGACGGGACTATACGATCCGCCGCGGGTCCCGTCAGTGCCCGAAGCGCACGTCCGGGAGAGCGGTCGAGCCACCTCGGCAGCCACCAGGCGGCCCAGCCGGTGAGGCGCAGCAGGATCGGCACGAGCATCAGCCGCACGAGCAGCGTCCAGCAGCACCGCGATGCCGAGGATGATCCCCAGCCGCTTCGGCGGCAGCGGCCCCACAGGGCGAACGTGAGAAACCGACCCGGCGACCATCACGGCACCGGCGGCGAAGATCACGCGGCCGGAGTGGACCAGGCCGGCGACGATCGCCTCGCACGGGTCGTGGGTGCGGCCACTGGCACTACCGCCACCGTCGTCGCCACGTTGCGGTCACCAAGGCGCTGGCTCCCCCCGCCGCTGTGGACGCCAGGCACTGCCATGGCCTATCACCCCGTCACCTACGGCGGCTGCTGGACGCGATCGTTCGGCGAGCCACCGCCGTCAGCGTCGCGCACCATGTGCAGACCTTGATCGCCGAGCCGCTCGACGTCGACATGTGGACGGGTCTGCCTGAACAGCTGATCTCCCGCGTCGCACCAGGACTTCGGGAGGCGACTTCGCCGACCCCGGCGAGGTGCGCGAGCACTACGCCGAGGAGCGCCTCGGCATCGGCGCGATCACCGACGCTCGAGGTCTCGCAACCATGTATGCAGCCCTGCTGACCGAGGTCGCCGGCGTCAGGTTGATGAACCGCGACACGCTCGCCCACGCGACCCGCCCACGCACCGATGACCACACAGTCACGAGTAGCAACAGTGATCACCCGAGCAACATCACGAACTGGGTCCAATGCACCCGAGCCCAGAGAGGATGATCGACGGATCAATGGTGATCGGAATTGCGAAAAACCGCCAGCGCTCTCAGTGCTTTCGACAAGCGCAAATGCGCTTCGGACGCGCCTGCTGGTACAGCTACGACCAGCGCCGGTTCTGAGATCATGATCGTTGGTGAGTTCCGCACCGGCTACGCGATCGTTGATCGAATCAGCATGACGATGGAGATCATTCAGCACTTGTATGGGCCGACTAACCGCTTCCCAACAGGCCGTGGCGTATACGCCTTCTTGCGTACGGGTTGCCAATGGGTTGCGCCTAGCGCGTTCCGGCATCTCGAAGTCATGTGAGTTGATCTTGGTCCGTGGTGGCGTCTCTTTCAAGAAAGCTAACGTCGCTGCGCGCCACCATATGATCTTGGTCTCTAGCGCGCGCTAGATTCTACCTTTTCCCTAGTCTGCGTCGTGATGGCCGCACCGCGTCGATGTCACCTCGTGCGTTCTTTGGTTTCATGACTGACGACCTTCGGCGCATCGAGGCTCGATGATGAAGGGAGCCTTGCAATTTGGAGTCGGGTGTTGATCTCGCCAGTGCGCTGCGGCCTACTTGATCTTGGTATCAGTTGATCAAGGCAATTCGTCGTTCCACATGATCTCATCGGCTCGCTTGTGTAGCCAGAGAATGATCTCGTCCTTGCTGGCATCTCGCTCAACCATGGCGTTGAGCTCGTCTAGCTCATCGGCATCAAGCTCGCAGAAAACACTCCGCGTGCAGGGCCTTCGGACTCTCTGGTATCGCCAATGCGCCAGTTGTCGTCTGAGAAGTTGAGCCGTCTCAGGTCGTACTAAGCGAGTTGATCACGGTCCATGTCTTCTAGCTTCATGATCGTTTTCCGCTCTTGTTGATCAACTTGTCGACTGTCTTGCCCTCCTCAGCCGCGTCGCGGGTGTCAAGGTAATCTCGCGATCACTGGCATCCGGGGTCCGCTCGATCCCCTATGGCTCCAGGTCCTCAGCCGGGCGCAACTCGGTGACGACGAGGACCTGGCCACGGAGAGCCTGCGTCACCAATCGGACCGAGATCCGTTTGAACGCATGCATTATGAAGTCTTCAACATTCGGTTCAGGGAGATTGAACTGCACGACAGGAATCTCACCCCAGCTCTGGCCCAGCTCAACAAGGTCGGTGCCGTTCAGTGAAATCCGATGCTCAACACGGTCGATTGCATAGATCGACGCAGTCGTTGAACCGTCTACCCTCAGGTCAATTCCCAAGACGGTGTAGCGATCGCGATCGATCTATGCAAGCTCATAAAGGCTCGGTCGGTCGAAGACGGCTTCGGCGTCACCGGGCTGCAGCTGTCCCCACATAGTCGTTGAAGTTGGTCCTCGCCGGGCCAAGCGCTCGTCCCTCGACTTCCATAGCCGAACACTTCCACCTCCAGGTGAACCCAAGGTGTCCTAAAGGCTGATGCCCCGAGGCAGCCCTGCGTGGCATTTTCGCCTCTCTCGTGATCGCGGCCTTGATGGTCACAACTCGCCCGCCCGAATTCGGGCCAACTCCGCCGCAGCTTAGCGGGCACGGTGACGACAGCATCAATGGTGATCATCAGCTGGCTTGTCGGTGTGATGGTTGGCTGCTCGGCGGGCTGCGAGATGCGTCGAATGGAAGACGGCGGCGGCTCAACGTTGGGTCTGCCTAGGACGGCGTCCGAGCAACCCGTAACACCCGTGGAGAGATTCTCGCTGCAGCACAAAATGCCCGCAGCAGCGGTTAGACTCCCCGACCTGAGCACCAAGGGCGCAGCGCCTCAGCCGGCCGCCCGTTCGGCGACCTGTCGACCGATCCCGTCCGCCCAGTCCCGGATCTGGTCCCAGTTCCGGTAGTCGCCAGCCAGGTCGCTGCTGGCCACCCACCGGGCGATGCGCGTCTTGGCGCGCGCCGGATCCAGGTTGCCGCCGAAGACCTGAGGCGGGGAGCTCCCAATGTCCTCCGCGAGGCGCAGCACGGACGGGGACGTCTGGTGGCGCTGACCGGCGGAGTCGCCGCACGGCCCGCTCTCGAACAGCCAGGTAGGCCGCTCAGCCAGGGCCTGGCGATGTTGGCGGATGTAGTGGCGCGCGGCCTTGTCCCAGCGAGTCCCGTAGATCGCGCTGCCACAAACGACCGCGTCGAAGCCCTCCGGGTCGGGCGCCTGGCCCACCGGCACGACGGTGACGTCCAGACTGGCCACCCTCAGCCGCTCGGCGATGGCCTCGCCGATTTCGGCGGTGGAACCCATCCGCGACGCGTAGGTCACCAGCACCCGGGCCGGCCCGTCCAGCGGCATGGCCGGATCAGCGACCACCGGGGATCACCCGGCGGCCGGTCAGCTGCACGCACGGCAGTCGGACGAACATGCTGCGCGGCCCGGCCGCCCACGGCTCCGGGATCTTGCCGAACCGGAGGCGGCCAAACTCCTCCTCGGTCAGCAGGTGCAGGCCACGGACGGCCGGCACGCTCCAGCCCGACTGGTAGAACTCGTCGATCTGGTCGATCTCGAACGCGCAGGTGGTCTCCAGCGCGTCGCGGAAAAGCTCACCGTCGGGGACGGTGCGGAAGATCACGCCGTCGCTCTCCAGGATGTAGTCCACCGGGAGCACGCGCGGCCCGTCGTCGGTGGTGTAGGCGATCCGACCCACCGACATGGCCCCGAGCAGCTCCAGGCACTCGTCGCGGCTGAGCTCGACCAACCGCCCGCTGGCCACGACCGACATCCAGAACGCCTCGGCGGTGCTCATGACCGACCTTCTCTCACTCCGCCCGCGACTGCGGTCCGGTTCGTCTTCAGCATGCGCATGATCAGCCTCCTCGGCCAGGTTGCTGATCAAACTGTGGCAGAGGCAGATTCGGGCGGATCAGGGGCGGACGGTCCACCGGGTCCGGACCAAAGTCCGTACGCCCGTGGCCGCCCCGCTGAAAAGTGGGCGCAGACTGCAGGGTTTCCCCCGGCATCTCGGTGATCTGCTCCCACTTTCCCTCAAGCGGGAGTGCCACCCAGGTGAAGGTGGTCCCCGGCTCGGAGCGCCGCACGACCGTGGCGTGCCCGCCGGAGGCGCGGGCCCGGGCAGCGGTGTTGCGCCCGCCGGGCGTGACTTGAGGGTCGATGCCCACCCCGTTGTCCTCCACCTGGATGGTCAGCCTCTTGGCGGTCATGTCCACCCCGACTAATACACGTCCCCGCGTCCGCCTCGGCGTTCCGGACCACATTGGACAGCGACTCGCGCAACGTGGCCAACGCGTCATCGCTGAGTTGCTCGGGAGCCGCGCCGTCCAACGGGCCGATCAGCGTGATCTTGGGCTTGAAGCCGAGCACCGGGCGTACGACAGGCAAGGAAACGCCGCCGATCCTCCGACTTCGATCCGCTGCAGGCTTGGCCCAAGCCCGTCCAGACCCGTACCCGCCGAATGGTCGCCTTTGAACCAAGCTTTGCTCGTCTGGTGCCATCACCGCGTCAAGCCCTCTGTGGTCGCTCCAGGACCACCTGGCCCGCGGCCCGCAGCGAGAACACCCTCCGCCCGGCCTGATCTCGGCAGACACGCCGGCGCCAGCGTGACTTTCGTGGGGCGCTGCGGAGATTGTCAAGCGTCGGAAATGATGATTTCAGGCTTGGAGCGTAAGGGGCAGCCAGTGCAGAAGCATGGCATTAGCTCGGACAGGTACCCCGCAAACGGTTTTGCGGATCCAATGGCCAAACCGCGTGCAAGTTGGTCACACGCCTGTCAAGCCGCACCGTGAGGCTGCTGGCCCAGGGGACGTGGGGAGTGGCGACGGCTGCAGGATGCCGTCGACGCCCGAGGAGGCAGCAATACCGTCAAGGGGCACAAAGGTGCGAAGTCAGTCAACGGCTCACGAGGTACTGGCCGGTGCTCCACCGGTTGATTCCGACCACCAAGTCATAGAGAGGTGGATCCTGTCCAGCCGCTACTGATCGTCTCGTCCGCTGCGAACGGCGTCATCGACTGAGACCGTCGACCACGCTTGCAGGCGCGCATCCAAACCAGCCAGCTGTGCCTCGATCCCAGCGAGGCGCACGTCGAGGCGCTGCTCCAGGATTTCCGCCGCTGCTTCGAATGCCAGCTCCTCCTCCCGAGCGACTCGAAGAGCCACCACAAGAGTGACAATTGCCGCCACAGCACCGATGACTGCCACTCCCGCCACCATGACACCGGCGGCAATCAGGCGACCCGTCGTTGTTACCGGAACGTGATCGCCATAGCCGACCGTCGTCAGGGTGGTGAGCGACCACCACAGCGCATCACCCCAGGAGCGGATGGTGCTATCGGGCCGCTCACCCTCGACCAACCACAGCCCGGTGCCGCCACCGAGAACGACAACGCTGGCGAAGCCTGTGACGACCACGGCCAGCCGAAGCACCACTGTCCAGGTCAATCGTTGCTTCCGTGCCATGGCACAACCATCCTCTCTCGCGTGACGGGTCGACGGTGGGCGGTCTCAGCCTGTACGCGTGCAGCCCGAACACATCCGAACAGCGCGTCCCATACGGTCGCCGAGCGGCAGGTGTAGTCACGATCCTCGCTGCTGAGGGTCACCAAGCCTTGCGCGCGCTGGCTTGTACCGCGGGCATGTTGAGTCCCGCTCGCCCTCTCCGGTTTTGACCGCTCCCCTATCTGGTCGACCCCTTCACGGGTGAGCAGCGGCACCTGCGACCGGTGTCGCGCGATCAGACGTCGCCTTCCGATGCCCGTTATCGTGTGCCTGCCGATGCGGGTCTTTTCGACCCATGCCAGCGGAGTCCGCGGGTCCGCGGCCATCGCAGGGTCCCGGTGGAGCTCGGACTGTACGCCGTTCCGCTTGCCCTCATCGCGTACGCAGTCTTCGGCACCTCGCGTCAACTGGCGGTCGGACCGGTCTCGACCGTCTCGGTCATGTCGGGATCCCTTGTTGCCGCCCTCCGGCCAATGCGGGGGGCAGTGCTGTTCACGACAGCGGCCGCGCTCTGGCGGCGAGATCGTGCCGATAGTAGCCGCGCAGCTCCGGATCGGCTGGGGTGGCTGAGTTCTTGTCCAAGTCGATCGTGACCTTGTGTCATCCCTGACGGTACGAGGACGTCGAGGAAGCGCTCCGGCGTCACCGCCGTCCTTGTGTCCGCGTCATACTGGTCGGTCGATTTGCGGTATGGCGACATCGCGGAGTTGGCACCGCTGTTCCGTTTCACCGCCTGAGGGACAGTTGCTCTGGCCCTGGGGTTGGTTACTCAAATGTCCCCGGACCGTAGCAGTGATCGTCGTTTATACGAGGGACCGACTCCGCACGCTGGGCATCGCGCGGAAGCGCGCGAGCGCTTCATTCTTGATCATGACCCGGGCGCCGCGGCGCAGTCTGACGGGCCTCAGTTGACGGCCACAAACCAACCGCCTCGCGAGCGCTCGAGGTGATCCTCTCCACGACAATCGAAGGGGCGCTGCGGCGGAACGTGATCCGCTCGGGCCACCTCACGATCAGATATTCCACATCCAGAGCACGGAGAGCGGCCGTCAGATCCTGCCGGGTCAGGCCGAGCTCCTCGATCAATTGCTCGGTGTCCACGCGAGCGCTGTCCCGCTCTAGCTTCTCTGCTATCGCAGTCAGCACTGGAAGATCCCGTGCGTACCAGGTGTCATTAAGCACTGTTTCAACCTCCTGCAGTCTTCGCCGGGCCGAACAATAGCTTGCGCGCAGTCCGCATCCGTTGACGCAGCCGCACCCTCTGGCCGGCGATAGCACCCGTCCCGGACCGTGGGCTGACGAACACCGCCGACGAGACAGCGCGCCGACGGCCAGACGACCCGATCCAAACCGGTTGAGACGGCCGGGGAACCGGCCTCCATACCACCGACAGCCCGGCCGCGCACTTGCCGCTGGCCGCGAGGCCGACGACCTCCTCGCCTCAGCCGCCTCGATCTCAGGGAGCAGTCGCTCGCAGTTCAAGACGCCGGCGCCTTTGGGTGTCAACGCGCAGGCGACTGCGAAGGTCCTTCGCGTAGTCTTCAAGCGCGACAGCTGTGCCATGGGCGCCCACGTAAAGGACATGCATAATCCGGGCGCGGGCGGCGGCGATGGCCACTCACTCCTCGGCGCCATGTGCCGTACGCCGATTGGCTCGTCGGGGACTGGCGCCGATCGCAGCCGCGGGCGTCCCTCTCTCGCTGACACGTATGGCGCCCTTTCGGCCTGAAAGATCATCCCGTCGGGGTGATGCATCCACAGCCGGTCGCTCCTAAGATTTGCGGCGTCCTAGTACGAAAGGGGTGAGCCGTGAGCGAGCAACTTGAGCAAGCCGAGCGTGGCATTCTCGGCTGGATCGATCGAGACATCACAGGTCCTCTGGCGGACTTTCGGGACCCCAACCAGGAGTGGCGCCGGTTGGTATCGGAGTTCTACGGGACGTTCCTGCTCGTCCTCGTCGCAGCGGGCGGTGGGATGATGAGCCAGGCATTCCCGAACACGATCTCCCGGTCGGCAGCGGTAGTGGCACCGGGGTTGATGGTGATGGGGATCATTTTGTTCATGGGCAAGGTGTCCGGGGCGCACCTGAACCCGGCCGTCAGCGTCGCTTTTGCGCTGCGTGGAGACTTCCCGTGGCGGCGAGTGCCCGGCTACATCATCGTGCAGCTGGCGGGCGCGACGGTGGCGGCGCTGTTCCTGCGCTGGGTGATCGGCGTGTCGGCGAAGTACGGCTCGAACTATCCCGGGGAGGGCTACGGGGCCTGGCAGGCGCTACTAATGGAGGCGGTGCTCACGCTTGGGCTCGTGAGCGTGATCTTGGGGACGGCCTCGGGCGCCCAGAACATCGGCATCTTCGGAGCGCTCGGCGTCGGCAGCTACATTGCCCTCGCTGGCCTGTGGGGCAGCCCGATCTCGGGGACGTCGATGAATCCCGCCCGCACGTTCGGACCCGACCTTGTCGGGTTGACGTTCACCGACTACTGGGTCTACGTCGTCGGCCCGCTCCTGGGCGCCGTGATCGCAGTCGGCATCGCCTACGTCCTGCGCGGTCCGGGCGGCGGCAAGTCGGGCTCGGGCGCGGCCCAGGGCGACCTCTTCACCGAGGCCGAGAGGCCTGAACAGAACTGAACGACCAAGCCGCGGTCGAACGATCCGTCAGTGAAAGGACGTGGCTGATGCCGCCGCCCGAACAGGTCCCACGCTCTCGATCACATCGTGGTGGTGCTGTTCGAGAACCGTTCCCTGGACAATGTGCTCGGGCACCTGTACGGCCCGGAGGACGGCAAGAACTTCGACGGGGTCATCGGCAAGGACCTGAGCAACCCGATTCCGGAGTGGGCGGAGCACGGCGCCGATCGCAAGGTGGTTCCGTACACGGTCGCCACCGACATGGATTCGCCGAACCCGGACTCGGGTGAGGAGTACTTACCACACCAACACCCAGCTCTACAACATCCTCGACGAGCCACAACCGGTTCAAGATCGGCGAGGCCGTGGCAGCGCCATGGAATGCGCCGCCACCAGGGGCGGTACCGACGATGGATGGGTTCGTCACCGACTACATCTCCACCTTCACCGGCGAGATCGGTCGCCAGCCCACCTACGACGAGTACGCCCACATCATGACCGGCTGCACCCCGGAGCAGCTCCCGGTGCTCAACGGCATCGCCCGGGACTTCGGGGTCTTCGACCACTGGTTCTGCGAGGTGCCGTCCCAGACGTTCATGAACCGGTCGTTCTGGACAGCGGCCACCTCCTCGGGGTTCGTGGTGAACAGCCCGATGAAGAAGTGGTTCACCAAGAACGACGCCGAGACGATCTTCGATCGGCTGGAGGCCCACGGCAGGACCTGGAAGGTCTACGTCATGGAGCCGATGCCGGTCTCGTTCACCGGGGTGATCCACTTCCCCCGGCTGAAGGACCGGCTGGCCACCCACTTCGTGCCGTTCGCCGAGTTCGAGAAGGACGCCGCAGCGGGCACGCTGCCGGACTTCTCGCTGATCGAGCCGAACATGCTGGGCGGGCACGGCGACTACCACCCCGCGTTCGGCCGCTCGTTCTCGGACGCGGTGGACCTCGCGATGGACAACCCGTCCTCGATGCTGGCGGGCGAGGCGTTCCTGGAGCGGGTGTTCACTGCCTACCGGTCCGCCACCTCCGAGACCGGCCCGAACGTCTGGAACACCCCGCTGCTGATCGGGTGGGACGAGCCCGGTGGCACCTACGACCACGTCCCGCCCGGGCCGGTCCCGCCGCCCGACCCGGCCGCGCCGCCGGCGAGTTCGGCTTCACCTTCGACCGCTCCGGGTACCGGGTGCCGGCCATCATCGTGTCGCCGTGGGTCGAACCGGGGTCGGTGTACAACGAGGAGTACCGCCACACCTCCCTGATCGCGACGCTGCGCAAGACCTGGGGACTGGGTGACGCGTTCACCCAGCGCGATGCCTCGGCTCGCACCTTCGACCACGTCTTCTCGCTCGCCACGCCCCGCGACCCGCAGACATGGGCGACCGTCACGGCGCGTCCGGTGCCCGAGTGGACGATGGACCTCGAGGTGGTCGGCCAGGCCTTGAGCACCCTGGGCAAAGGCCTGGCACCCGCCCTCATCGCCAGGGCCAAAGAGATGGGAGTACCGCTGCCGGCCGAGCTCACCGAGCCGGGAGCCGAACTGCCACCCGGGCACATCGTCGGCGTCCTGCGGCAGGTCGCCGGTCACTTCTTCCCCCTCCTGGCGGGAGACGCGACAGACCCCGGCCGGTGACGCCAGCATGCGTTCTGTCAGACGCCCTCGAGCGCCTCAAGTCGTCCGGCTTTGATCGCTGCAACGAACTCTTGATAGTCCCGCACGTTCTGATCGGCGTAGCGTTCGGAGAAGTCGGTGATCGACTTGTCGAACTCGTCGCTGTCACCCAGGTATTCGGCGGTAGCGACCGGGTCCCCAGACCGGGCGTGGGCCCGGGCCAGCGTCCACCCGCAGGTGCGCGCGTAGAAGGTGAGAGCAAAAGGCGTCATCGCCTCAACTATTGCGGAGCCCTTCATGTCGCGAAGCTGGCGCCAGTAGAAGTGGCGGTGCTCGTCTAGCCCCTTCGTCCAGCCGAGGTAGATATCGCTGGCCGCCTGCATCAGCCGCTGCCCCTGGACCACCCGCTCGCCGTGCTGCCGGTAGCGGCTCCTGCGGACGTACGGCTCCATGACCGATGCAGTCGCCTCCTTGATCTGCAGGAAAAGCGGGTCCTGCGCATCGCGTCCCTGGAGCAAGACGATGAAAGCGCGAGTGCCGACGCTGCCGACGCCGACGACCTTGCGGGCGGCGTCCACGATTTGGAATTGCTCGAGTAGGTGGCGTCGGTCGTCCTCCAGGGTGGCGCGGTAGGCGCGAAACTGCTCGTGGATCGCGCGCTCAGCCTCGTCGGCGGACAGCCCGTAGGTGGCGGCCAGATCGCGCAGCGGGACCACGATTGGCGGCTGGCTGACGATCCGGTAGCGACCGTCGACCAGCTCACCGAGCTTGGAGAGCGCCTGCAGGCTGTCGCGGGTGTGTGCCTTCTCGACTTGCTGCACCGCCCGCTTTTCCGCCCTCTTTGCCTGCTTCTCCTCCGTCTCGTCCTTCTTTTCCTTCTTCCGCTCCTTCTCCGCCTTCGCTCCCTTGGCCTCTGTCGCTGCCTCGGTCACCAGACCGCGGATGGCGCTGATGAGCTCGTCTTCGTCGAGGCGGGCGTACCAAATGTCCATCGTCCGCATTTGCGCGAACTCGGCCATCGTTTCCCGATAGGCGGTCACCGACGCGAGCGTCGCCGCACGAGTGTCCGCCTTGGAGAATCCGTTGTTTCGGCCTGCGATGGTGAAGCTCGCCGCCATCCGCTTTACGTCGTACTCAAACGGCCCCGGCAGCGTCTCGTCGAAGTCATTCAAGTCGAACAGCAGGATCCGCTCGGGCGAGGCAAACGCTCCGAAGTTCGACAGATGGGCGTCACCGCACAGCTGGGCTTCCAGGCCGGCCACCGGGGTGTCCTTCAAATCCGTAGCCATGATCTTGGCGGCACCACGGTAGAAGGTGAACGGGGAAACCATCATCCGGCCGTGACGGACCGGCACCAGGTCCGGCTCGCGGGTACGGTTCTGCTCCTCCAGCAAGGCGACCGGGTCGGGTCGGTCCGCGGCCGGGCGCCACTTCGTATGACTCGACACAGGCGTCCGATCCCGTGCCTCCAGGCCCCTGGCTTTGCGTTCATCGATGCTCGGATGCGCGATCTCCCGGACTGCCACCATGCCACCTCACCGTTCGCCGTTGCCTGCGGCTCAGACGTCTGACCGCAAGTGGACACCCTTCCCGAGCCAACCCAACACCGGCAGGCTGCCAGGACAAACCCGCCATTCCTCAAGCTTCCAAATGGACTCTATCTTGCAGCGCGACGTCCTCCTGTAGCGGTGGAAGTGGTCGCTGGCGACGTCGCCGGTGTCCTCGTTCTTGATCTTCCGTGTCGGCGTATACGTCCCAGATCGACGACCACTCCCGTCGACGTTCCGGGCCACACGATCTGATAGGCGGACATCGATTCACGGCTGACTGCCGTCGCCATGAGGGCAACGAGGTCGTTCTGGTGGACGAGTCGGTCGGTAATTGCGACGGCGATGTATCAGCGCCCTTGCGCGCGAGTCCGGTAAGTAGGCAGCGAAGACCGACTGCTCACGTCCGGACAGTAGGGAGAGCGCCATGGCCGACAGCATGACCGTCCTGCGAAACGCCGGACCGCCGGGCACCAAGCGCAACATCGTGATCCTGGGTGACGGCTTCACCGCCGCCGACCAGCCCACGTACAACGCATTGGGTGCAGACCACGCTGATCGACGGGGTCTTCGGGCACGACTACTTCTCCGAGGACGCCTCGGCGTACAACATCTACCGGGTCAACCTCGAGTCCGTCGACTCCGAGGTCAGCACCCGGACCTACGACGAGCACGGAACGCCGAACGACCCGTCGGACGACACGATCGCCGCCGAGACGATCCGCAACACCGCGCTGGGCATGATCTTCAGCGGATCGTGGGCGCACTGCTGGCTGGAGTACGGCCTGCAACACCGAGCAGCGGATCCAGGCCGCGATCAACACGTGGGTGCCGGACGCCAACGAGATCCTCGTCGTGCTGAACAACCCCAACTACGGCGGCTGCGGTGGCGGCGGCCGCGCGCACGTGCCGATGGGCGTGAGCTGGGAGGTGATCGCGCACGAGTTCGGCCACGGCATCGGCGGCGTTCGCCGACGAGTACTCCGTCGCCGGCAACTACACCGGCGGTGAGCAGGGTTGGATCAACCTGACCACGATCACCGACCGGGCCACCACCAAGTGGCGGCAGTTCATCGATCCCGCCACTCCGCTGCCGACCGGGGTCGGCCCCGCGGCCAACTACAACCAGGGTCACGCGACCCGCGTCCTGGGACAGCAACCAGACGTGGGGCTGTTCGAAGGTGGCGGGACCCTGCTGACACCGGCATCTACCGGCCGGTCGAGAACTGCCGGATGAACGGCAACACGCCGCCGTACTGCCCGGTCTGCTACACCTCGATCAAGACCGCCCGGGACGGCGAGACGGGCCATCACGTTCCGGCACGGCTACGCCGGCCGTTTCTACGGCAGCGGCCGGACGGCGACCTGCTCCTGCACCATGGCACGTCGATCCAACTGTTCCGGGCGGACGGCCTCGGGCCTGACGCACGCCTTCAGCGCCGTCGAGCGGGTCACCGGGTCGTGGCAGTTCAAGCCGAACGACCAGGTGCTGGTCGGCGACTTCAACGGCGACGGCGTCGACGAGGTCGCCATCTTCAACGGGGTCGACTGGGCCATGCCCGTACCTCGGTCTGCTCGCCTCCGACGGAGCGGGCGGGCTGCGCCTCGTCGCCCGCTACGACGGGGACATCCCCGGCTGGGGCGGCCTCGCGGCCGGAGACCGCTTCCTCGTCGCGGACCTCGACGGCGACGGCCGCGACGACCTCGTCGTGGTCAACACCGAGGACTGGTCGATGGTCTACGTGGGCTGCTGCGCAGCGACGGCGCCGGATTCTAGCTCACGGCCCGCTACGACGGCGACATCCCGGGCTGGGGCGGCCTCGCCCGGCACGACGAGTTCTTCGTCGGCGACCTGAACGGCGACGGCAGCGGACGACCTGGTCATCTTCAACGGCGAGGACTGGTCGATGGCGTACGTCGGGATCTTCCGGTCCGCCAAGGGCGACCTGTCCATGCCGTGGCCCGGTACGACGGCGACATCCCCGGCTGGGGTGGCCTGGCCCGGCACGACCGGCTCATCCTCGCGACTTCGACGGCGACGGGCTGTGCGACGTCGTCATCTTCAACGGCGACGACTGGTCGATGCCGTACCTGGGGATGTTCCGGTCGGTCGGAGCCGGTCTGGCCTACGTCAATCGTTACGACGGTGACGTGCCCGGCTGGGGCGGCCTGGCCCGCAACGATCGTGTTCATCCCGCCGGACATCAACGGCGACGGGCGATGCGACCTGTGGGCGTGGAACTACCAGGACTGGTCCACCGAGTACCTCGGACGGATGCTGTCCACCGGGGTGGGCCTGACGGCCGACTTCGTCGGGGACTGGGTCGGCGAGTGGAACCTGGGCCCGACCGACGCCTTCGAGGTGGCGCCCGCGGCCGGCCGGCAGCTCGCGGCTGTACGTGCACAACACCGACTGGTTCGGTGTGATCAATGGCGCCGACGGCGTCAACCTGGAGCACATCTACTACCGGTGGATCCGCACGTACCGCTACGGCCGGAACTGGTGAGGGAGACCATGATGAAGCACCACAAGCAGCCTCGCCCGGACGTCAACCAGGTGGTGTCTACGATGCGGCCAGCGTCCGAGACACGCCCCACCAAGCCGGACCCCGCCCGCGAGCCGGATGTCCCCGACGAGCCGGATGTCCCCGACGAGCCGGATGCGGCCCGGTCCGGCCCAGCGACGGAGTCCGGGCAGGTCCGCGCCGTGAAGAGCGAGTACGGCAGGCCGGACATGGACACGCAGGGGCGGCCGAGCAAGGCGCTGTTTGAGGGGGGCGTTGCGGCCTATCCGGACCAGACACCAAGCGAAGAAGCGCCGAGCACCGGCGAGGGCGAGCAGTACGTGCGGCTTCAGATGCGCCTGCGGGGAGACCGGCTGTCCGTGGTCGACAGCCACCTCATCGACGGGCCGCTGGGACAGGTCACTGGATTCCCCACTGGCGACGCGTACGAGGTCACTCTCGACGGCAGGCTGTTGCACGCGGGGGCGTTGCCGGATCTCGGCGTCCAGCGGTCCTTCCCGGTCCCAGACGGCACGGGTGTGCAGCGCGGGCATTTTGTGACCGAACGTGACGTCATCGAGTTCATGGCTCGTGTCCCGGCCCGCGAGCTGACGCCGGAGACGATCGGTCGCGTACGGGTGACCCTGCACAGGGTTACCGAGGAGACGCGGGCGCCGCGCCTAGGCTCTGAGCCGCTGCAACGGCAGTTCGAGCGTCAGCTGAGGGTGGTTGCGGAACTCGAGGGGCTGCCCGAGTCGGCGCTTCCCGAGGCGATCGACGAACGCGGTGGGCGTACGCCGACGGTCTGACGCGAGATGGCCGATCCGATCCATCAACGACTGCTCCTCGATGTCCTCCTCTAGTTGGACCACGCCGGCAGGGGGTGTCACTGCCACCGAAGTTTGCGGACGAACTTCTCGGCCGACTCTTCCAGGCGTCAGCGTCCGGCACATCCAAGATGGTAAGGGCATTCAGTTGCTGTACTTACTGCTGTCCGGCCGAAAATGTACAGTTATAAAGCAGGTGCAAACCGCCTTTGACTAGGTGTGGAGCTTAGGATGTCCTGGTTCAAGACATCGTTCACATATGAGTCGAGACATCGTTCATAGCGGACTGGCTTTGACGCCTCGCCTTCCCCGCCCGGCTCGTCGTCGGTCTCGCGATCACGACGCTGCCCAGCATCGGAGACGCTCAAACGGCGGGGTTCCTCCATCCAGGCCATCCCTGCCGGCGGGCAGGCGCGGTCAACACACAATCCAAATCAGAGGAAGCCCGCCACCGACCACCAGAACGACAATCCGCCCACGGAAATGGGCGCCTTCGACAATGAATCATGTCCAAACAACGGGTCATCGCCTTATCGGTAGTACCGCGCAATATGAACGATGTCTCGACTCATCACAGTGTGGAACTTAGGATGTGGAGCTAAGGGGACTCGAACCCCTGACCTTCTCGTTGCGAACGAGACGCGCTACCAGCTGCGCCATAGCCCCGCGGATCGATGGGCCGATCAGCACCGAGACTTTACCACCGTCAGGCCGAGGCCGACTTGGGCGTTTCTTCGCCTCCGACGGCGCTCGAAGTGTCTGGGGAAGCCAAGGGAGCGTCTGCTGTCACCGGCACTTCGTGGCTCGTCGAGGACGCTATGCCAGGACCGGAGAGATCAATAGTACGGACGGTTCGAGGGGCGAGCGGCTTAGAAACATACGTTGGCATGGTGATCGGGACGGGGTCCCACAGAGCACCCGGCTTCGCGGAGATGTCGGCCTTGCTGCTCGGGGCATGTGAATCAGTGACACCCTTGGCGAAGTCCTTGCGACTGAGAAAGATCGTGGACTCGTTATTGCCTTGACGAATGTCGCGATAGCGGGCGGCAAGCTTGGTACGCATGGCCCGCACGCTGATCCGGGCAACCAGAACGAAGATCAACAACAGCCCGCCGGGGATGGCGGTGCTCCACCAAGGAATGAGCTGCACGGCACAGAACCCGATCACCGCGCTGAGCAGCGCCATCAGCCCGAGCAAAGCGCGGCGTCGCCTTGAGGTGGCGAGCTGCTCCAGCCGACGGAGGTCGTTAACCGCGGCACGCCTGGTCTGCGGTGTGGACACCTCAAAGGCCGCGATCTCTTCAAGATCATGATCAAGTAGTGGCGCCGTACCATGCCGGACGATGCGCATCGAGTCGGAGAAGCGCTCCGCCGGATCGGAGTCATCAAGCTCGGCTGCGTCGTCAGGGCGGCGTACGAAATGCGGGACGAGGTAAGCAAGCCACGCAACTGCGATGGCAGCAAAGATCACACCAGTCGTCCCCACACCCAGACGGTACGGTGCTGGCCGGGTCCCTTAAGTGATCTTGAGCGGTGTGTCGCAAGAAACGCATGTGACGGATGTTGTCAATGCGGAATGCGGCCTTCGAACGAGTCGCTGATCAGGCTCGATCGATCATCGTTGGCGGAGGTTCTCCCAGCGCCGTAACAACCCTTCCGGGACTTCTTCGGCATTCAACGCGAAGACCAGATGATCTCGCCAGTCACCGTCTATGTGCAGATAGCGCGGGCGCAGCCCCTCAGGCCGAAAACCCAGCTTGGCCACGACCCGAAGGCTCTTGGTGTTCTCGGGTCTAATAGCAATCTCGATCCGATGCAGGGACATGACCTGAAAGCAGTAGTCGACGGCCAGCGCCACGGCCGTCGGAATGATGCCCCGGCCTGCGAGCCGCTGATCGACCCAATAGCCGATCTGACCCCACGACGCCGAACCGCCGACGATGCCGCTGACGGTCAGCTGGCCCGCAAGTTGTGGCCGGGAGCCGTCCGACCCTTCGTCGTAAAAGACCAGCCACGGCAGCATCCGTCCTTCTCGGGCCTGACGTGTCACTGAACGTACGAGACCCGCATACGTTGCGGGCCCGAGCTGCGCACCTGGCGGAAGGGTTGCTTCCCACGGCCGCAGCCAATTCATGTTTTCCCGGCGCACCCGCTCCCATGCGACCCGGTCCCGACGACGCAGCGGCGACAGTACGACCGCGCCGTGGCGCAGCGTGACCGGCCAGCGGTGGCGGCCGAAGCCGCCCAGGCCGGTAAGTCCGTGCGGCTGCTGCCCCAGGCTCGCCATGTCAGTGATCGCCACCTCGTAGCTGATCGATCGCGTGGCTCAGCACCGGCCCGAGCACTACCATTCCGTCTCGCGCGCCGCCGCTGGATCCCGGCAAATTGATGATCAAGGTGCGGCCCGCCACGCCGGCAACACCACGACTCAGTACGGCAGTGGGCACACCATGATCGGCGCCGTACCGGACGATCGCTGCGGCAAGCTGTGGAATGTCCCGCTCGACCACTTCGCGAGTCTGTTCCGGCGTCTGATCGCGGGGATTCAAGCCGGTGCCACCTGTTGTGATCACGACAGCGTAGCCAGCGGCCACGGCGTCTCGTAGCGCCGCGCCGACTGCTTCGCCATCCGGCACGATGACAGGACCTACCACCGTGAACCCAAGATCACCAAGAGCAGCGGCGATGATCGGACCTGACTTGTCCTGATAGACGCCGGCGGCCGCCCGCGTCGAGATCGTGATCACCATCGCGCTCTCGACCATTATTCCGCCTCGCGAGACCAATCACCTCGTCGGCCGCCCGACTTCGACAGCACGCGTATGTCGCTGATCACCGCGGCGCGATCGATGGCCTTGATCATGTCGATGACCGCCAATCCCGCGACGGCAACGGCGGTCAGCGCTTCCATCTCTACGCCAGTCCGCTCGGTTGTCTTGACCGTTGCCGTGATCTCTACGCCCTCGTCCGACACCTCGGTCGTGACATCGACGCCACTGATGAACAGCGGATGGCACAGCGGGATGAGATCGGGAGTCTTCTTCGCGCCTTGGATACCCGCGATTCGGGCCACGGCGAGCGCATCCCCTTTCGGCACCGCACCGTCGCGCAACGCCGCAACGCAATCTGTGCTCAGCAGCACTCGCCCGGCGGCCGTTGCCGAACGTGCCGTTGCAGCCTTGTCGGAGACATCGACCATGCGAGCATTCCCGGTCGCACCGAGATGCGGAAAAGGAGACTCACTCACTGCAGACCCTCAGTCATGAGGGAGACTCGTCGAGCAGCCACACATCGACGTCCTGGCCGGCAGCCACGAACTGGGTGTCTTCGGGCAAGATCACCAAGGCGTTTGAGCGGGCAAGATCGGCAAGCAGGTGTGATCCGTGTCCGCCGGCCAGGTCGACCTTCCAGTCGCCCGAGCGCCCGGCGCTGATGATCCCGCGAGCTAGTTGCAGGCGCCCTGGAATGGAGTTCATGTCGTGACCCGCCTGACATGTGACCCCGCTTCGTACGTACGGCCGCGCGCCCATCAGCTTGCGGATGACGGGACGCACGAACGCCTCGAAGGACACGAAGGCACTTACCGGGTTGCCGGGGAGCATGATCATCGGAACTCGATCATGGCCGATCAATCCGAAACCTTGCGGCTTACCCGGTTGCATGGCCACCTGCGCAAAGTCGCAAGCACCCATCTCGGGCATCACCGCCTTCACGATGTCGAAGTCGCCTTGACTGACTCCCCCAGTTGTCAAGATCAGGTCGGCACGCAACAGCTGGTCACCAATCAACTGCTTGAGGGCGTCGTGATCATCACTGACCAGTCCGACCCTGAACACGTCGGCGCCCGCGGCTTTGGTGGCGGCCGCCAGCAGATACGAATTCGAGTCGAAGATCTGTTGCTCGTTACTGAGCTCTAGCCCAGGATCCACGAGCTCGGATCCCGTGGAGATCACTACCACACGCGGCCGCGGTCTGACCTTCACCTTGTCCAGCCCGATTCCTGCCAAAACCCCGATGTCGCGCGGGCCGAGGTGATCACCCTCCTTGTACAGCCGGGTACCCGCTTCGATGTCTTCACCAATCCGACGTATGTGCTGCCCAACGGCACTCGGCGCAAAGATCTTGACGTCGTTCTCGCCACGATCACTGTTCTCATACGGAACTATCGCGTCCGCGTCGAGCGGTACGGGCGCACCGGTCATGATCTTCATCGCAGTCCCGGGCGACAGCCGATGCACCGCTGCCTTGCCAGCCGCAATCTCGCCAACCACCGGCAAGCTCAGCGGCGCGTCCTGGCTGGCATCCGCCACGTCCTCGACGCGTACGGCATAACCATCCATAGCGGAGTTGTCGAATCGCGGCAGATCGATCGTGGCGACAATGTCTTCGCAGATATTGAGGCCAACCGCGTCGAGGATCTGCTGCGGAAAAGCCCGAAGCGGTGACACGCAACTGAGCAAATATTGCCGGTGAGCTTGCATTGACCGCAGTTGGCCACGATCCGGTTCGGGTGGATCTGGCAGCGGCTCGAATTGCTGAGCTGCCAGCTCTGATTCGTGGGTTCTCTTACGCGTGAACAACGGCATGCTCCACACAGTAATGCTGCCCACCGGCGACGGCCCGGACCTGACGGCTGGTCAAACCTGGCCGATACCCAAAAGAGATGATCATGGGCACCGACACGCTGCCACGCTGCCAACCGTTTGGGGGCTTGACACGACTACGCTAGGTCCGTGCAAACCCAGCCAGAGGCCGCCGACCTCTCGGCGATGGCGGCAATTGACGCCGCTGCGATCGCTGGGGCCAAGCGAACGCTTCGAAAAGCGGTCCAGTTCCGTCGCGACTTGCGCACCGGCCAGCAGCGCGCGCGCGACGATGCCTCGCGGATGTCGTTGGTCGAGTCTGCACTGGCTGACCGAATTCCCGACACCGTCGCCGCTTACCTTTCCAACGGCTCCGAGCCCGGCACGCTCCAACTGGTTGCCTGGCTGGCTGCACATCGAGTTCGTGTCCTGCTGCCGGTGCTCTCGCACCCGATCGGTGGCCGACTCGACAAGCCTGCGTGGGCGGCATATGAGGGGCCAGATTCGCTGCGCGTCGGCGCGTATTCGATCTTGGAGCCGACCGGCGAAATCGTACCGAGCGAGCAACTTCCGGAAGCCGAGTTGATCATCTGCCCTGGTTTCGCGGCCAATCTGCACGGTGACCGGCTAGGCCGCGGCGCTGGCTGGTACGACCGAGCCTTGCGACACGCATCGCAGAGCGCACCGGTATGGGCGCTGCTCAACGACGACGAGGTGCTGGAAACGATCCCTGTGCATGCCTGGGATCATCGTGTTGACGTCATCGTGACACCAACACGCATGATCATCTGCGAACCATCGGTGCTCTGCAACCTGTGACGTCCGCGCAGATGATCAACGGACCGAAAACCCTCGCTCGCCGCGCGGCTCTTCCTCAATAACTTCCAGCGTGATCACCCGGGCCTGCGGCGGGCCCTGACGAGCCCAGTCGATCAGCGCATACACCGCGGACGCCTCGCCCTCGAACACGGCCTCGACCGCGCCATCTTCACGATTGGTGATCCAACCGGATACCCGACGTCCGCTAGCCTCCCGCCGGCAAGTGTCACGAAAGAACACGCCTTGCACTCGGCCTTGGGCAACCACTCGGCGACGGATCACGGCACAAGTGTGGATCATGCGGCCAGATTCTCCGGCAGCTGGCTGCCTAGTGCTGTGGAAGGAGACTAGCTGCCTGGCAGCAGCTCCTGGCGCATCTCGGTGCGAGCCTCGACCGCGCCCTGCGACGAGACGAACGGCCACAACTGCTGATTGGCCCACAGCTCCGTCTGATCGTCATAGTGACGATGGAAGGCATGGCCAGAAACTCCGCTCTGGTTGACCCAGCGGGATGCGTCAAGATCACCGAGATCGATCAGCATGCGCATTGCTGGCCCGTCGGTAACGGTGTAGCCCGTACGGTCGTCGTATCCCATCGCATTCACCACGGCCGGCCCACCACCGACCGGGTAATGACCGCGATTGAACAGGTTCTCAATCGGGGTGATCCCGCTGGTTCCCAATGTCGAATTTTGCAGCCGCACGGTGTGCAGTTTCCCCCACTGCCACTGGTCGGTGTCTCGCGCCATCAGCGAGGTGATCTCCTTGCGGGCATTGATCATGGCAGCCAGCAGGATGTCGTCCCGAGTCTCGATCTTGTCCGTGGTGTTGACGTCGTCCCACCACGGATTCTTGGTCTGCTTGATCAAGATCGACAGCACGGCGTACCAGCGATCACCGCCGGACGGCCAGAGATCTTGGGGTAACTCATCACGGAAGGTCAGTTTGAGGATGTTGTGACAGACAACGTTGAAGTACGCCGCTGCCGCCGAATCCGCAGTTGCCGAGTAGTCCCAGCCAACGAGTGTCCGCTGCCCCTCGACCACCCACGGATCGGAAACCTTGATCTTGAGCAAGATCGGCACCAGATCGGCCGCAAACCGGATGGTGTCGTCGTAGAAGATCTGTTCGCCGTCATCCATGGTGATGGGCGGAGCATCGCGCAACTTGTCGATGATCTCCTGGCTGCGCCATCCGTAGGAGTAGGCCGATCCCAGAGGATACGGATATTGAGACCCGATCACCTGCTGGTTCGCTGCAACGAGGAAGCCACTAGGCGGGTTTTCGACGTACGGCAGCTTCGCAAACGGGACGGTGCCACGCCAGCCATAGCTCGAGTCCCAGCCCGGTGAGGGTTTCGTCCCGTTGCCTTTGAGGCGCAGTGGCACCGTGCCGGCCAGCTGGTAGCCGATGTTGCCCTCCGTATCGGCATACAGAAGATTCTGGGAAGGAGCGCTCAGGAGTGCCGCCGCCGCTCGAAACTGCTCGAAGTTCTGTGCCTGATTGATCGCGAGCAGGGCATCCATCGTGTGACCGGGCTGCAGCGCGGTCCAGCTCAGCGAAACGCCGTAGGGCGCGACGCTCGGATCCGATTTGCTCGTCGACACCTGTTGCAGCCGCTGGTCGACATCAGAAAGCAGTGGTCCATGCCGTGAGGAACGGATCCGAATCGTTCGCGGCTGGTCGCCGCGGACGCGGATCTGCTCGGTGATCACTCGGAGCGGAACGTAGCTGTTGCCTTCGCGGACCGTATCGCCTCGCACATCCTCCAAGAACAGGTCTTGGGCGTCGACGTAACTCGTGGTCAGGCCCCAGGCAATCTTGGTGTTCTTGCCGATCACGACTCCCGGCAGCGAGGCCAGACTGAATCCAGAAACATCGAACGGGCATGCCTTGGACAACACCCGGCAGTGCAGCCCGACCTGAGCGAATATCGACGGGATCGAGGTCGACAGGTGAGGATCGTTGGACAAGATCGCGTGGCCGCTCGCGGTGCCGGAACCGGCCATGGCCCAGGAGTTGGAGCCTGTAGCGCCGGCGCCCGAGCCGGAGCGGAGCACGTGCGGAATCGTCCGGTTGATCTTCGCTACGCCCTCCAGTGCCCCCGAGGCCCGGCGCAGTTGATCATCACTCAATCCGTCCGGCAACGGCCTGGCCGACCCCCGACTGGCGGATGGATCGAAGGTCTTGCCCACCACGTCACCCCGCCTCAGGATGGGCGCGAAGTCGTCCAACGGATATGGCGGAAAAAGGCTCGCCGCGCGTCCGGCTCCCAGCTTGCCGGTGATGATCGCCCGTTCCGACTCCTCATCAAGATTGGACGCCAAGTCCCATGCCATGACCTTGAGCCAGGCGACCGAATCGGCGGCTGTCCACGGCTCGGGCCTGTACTGCAGCCCTTGCAGCCTGAGCAGCGAGTATTCCAGCGACAGGTCTGATGCTGTTCGGCCCTCAATGTAGGCGTTCACACCCGCGGCGTACGCGTCGAGATAGCGGCGAGTCGAGGGCGCGACCAGCGCCAGCTCCTGCTCAGCCACCCGCCGCCAACCAAGCGTGCGGACGTAGGCGTCGGTCTCCAGCTGTGACTTGCCGAAGAGTTCTGACAGCCGTCCGGCGGCGAGATGGCGGCGGAAATCCATCTCAAAGAAACGATCTTGCGCCTGGACATAGCCCTGAGCGAGGAACAAATCTTCAGGATTGTCGGCATAGATGTTCGGTACGCCGAAGGAGTCGCGCAGCACCTCGACCTGACCTTTGAGTCCAGGAACCATCAGCCGACCCGACGTCTGCGGGAATGACGTACGTACCGTGGCGATGCCAACGCTGCTCAAGCCGCCAAGTGCCAGCACCAGCACGATCGCTGTGAAGATCGGCCAGCGAGGGATGCGACGCACCGTCAAACTCTAATGTCCGCAGCTGTGTCGACAGTTCGCAACAGCCAACGACTCTCAAGACAGCCGACAACGGTTAGCAGTCGGTATGCTTGAGTGCTAAGTCGCGGTTCATCCTCTGAGGCGAACCGCTTCTCGAGGAGAGAAAGACGCCGATGCCCACTTATCAGTACCGCTGCACCGAGTGCGGCGAAGACCTCGAGGCCGTGCAGAAGTTCAGCGACGCGCCTCTCGAGACATGCCCAACCTGCGGCGGCCGGTTGCGCAAGGTCTTCAACGCCGTCGGTGTCGTATTCAAGGGCTCTGGTTTCTACCGGACCGATAGTCGCAACGGTTCGGCGAAAGGCGATGGCGCAGACTCGAGAACGTCGGAGAAGAAGTCGGGCGCCGAGACCAAGTCGGCTGACAAAGAACCAGCCGGCACCGGGTCTGCAGGATCGAACGGCTCCAACAGAGACCATTCCAACCGAGACAATTCCAACAAAGACAACTCCCACAAGGACAAGCGGCCGGTCTCCAGCGGAACTTCGTCCACAGGGCAGCAGACCACCTCAAGCTAGGGCTGTGGACGGAGCGGACGATCTGGACGCACGTCCTTAACCTCGAAGCGTGATCAACCACGCATCCAGAACTCGCTCTCGACCGTTGCATGGGCTTGCCCGCGCGGCATCGTGGCACCGCCGAAAGCTTGCCGTTGTTGCCGCTATCGCTGCCGTGCTCACCGGAATCTCCGCCGCGGCGCCAGCAGGCCCGGTCATGATCACGGCGGTCAGGGCAACTACTCAGCTCGCCGGTGGAACTGTTCTCTCGGCTTCAGATATCAGCGTCGACCGCGTTGCCGCGGCAGATGTGCCTGAAGGGGTGGTGACCGATCCGGATGATCTTGTCGGCAAGACGCTGGCAGCGCCCGTTGCTGCAAACCAGATGATGACACTGCTGGCCACGACGTCGTCCCGCGGCGCCGTTGCAGCGGGCCATGTGATCGCGCCGCTGAAACTTGCCGATTCGGCACAAGCTGCCCTGCTGCAACCCGGCGACGTGGTCGACGTTGTTGCCGCCGACGCAGAAGCCGAGCAGGCGGCAGTCATTGCCGCGAGGGCGCGGGTCGTCACCGTCCCAGAAGTTCCGGATGATCGGGCGGGTCCTGCCCCCGAGGGTGCACTGGTGCTCGTCGATGTGGATGCCCAGACCGCGACGGCTCTCGCCCAAGCCGCGGCGTCGGCGGCGCTCAGCATCATCTGGCGGTAAGGCCTGATGACGGTGTTGGTGTGGGCACTACCCGGCCGCGGGTTCAGCCCCGTCGCTAAGAGTCGAGCCCGCGGCGATGATCTGCGGCTCTCCCCGATCTTCCAAACTCACTGCACCGACGACGCGAACATCCGCCTCGAAGCTCCAGTCTCCCTTTACCGCGAGGTAGCGAGCGTCCTTCAGCGAGGGCGGACCTGTCGGAAATCGATGATCAAATTCGACGATGATCTTGTAATACCGGTCGTCAAGATCGACGACGGGCGTCGGATCCGCAATCTTGCTGAGCTGCCCGTCAGCTTCCAGCTCGTACGCGTCGGACCGCAGCACCAGCAGATCACTCGTGGTCTTCACCGGCACGAACCGGTCACGACCTACTCCGATGGCAGTCGCGCCCTCGAACACTTCAACGGCGGCACCCATGGCCGTTTCGATTTGGATCACCTTTGGCGAGGACGGCTCAGCCGGATCGACGGTCTTCTCATTCTTGATCAAGGGCAGCCCCAGCACTGAGCTCCGCTCTCGAAGAGTGCGATCAAGTACCTCAAGATCGAACCACAGGTTGTTCGTATGGAAGAACGGATGCCGAAATTCATCTGTGAAGAAATGCATCTCCTCCTTCCGCGTCTGGGCGGTATCACGCAAGATCAGCCGTCGGTCCACCTTGCGGATGGCCAGATGTCCTCCTTTGCGATCAGCGGGGGTCCGCCGGCAGACCTCTGCCGCATACGGCGCACCGCTGCTGGCGAACCATCCCGCGATGGTGGCGTTGGGCGCGGCACCGAGATTGTCGGAATTCGATACAGAGGCATAGCGATATCCCAATGAAAGAAGGCGATCCAGAATCCCCGAGGTGGCAAAGGCCGTGTAAAGGTCGCCGTGGCCAGGTGGGCACCACTCCAGACTGGGGTCAGCGGGCCACTCCACCGGCGTCAGGTCGTCGGCGCGGAGCTTCGGCTCCTGGTTCTGCAGGAAGCCCAGATCAAGGTCTGCAACAGCAAGATCACTGTAAGAAGCCAGCGCCGCGAGTGTGTCCGCATCCGTGCGGAAGCTGTTCATGAAGAGCAGCGGCAGCCGGATCCCGTACGCTGCACGGGCATGCCGTACTTGATCAACAATGATGTTGAGGAACGTCTGGCCCTTGCGCACCGGCAACAGCGACTTCGCCTTGTCCATGCCCATCGAAGTGCCCAGACCGCCATTCAATTTGATGATCACGGTCTTCCCTAGCGCGGCTGCCGCATCCTGCTGGCTCACAGCAAGATCACTCAGCATGGGCGGATTGAGGAGAGGCTCGATGCTGTCCTCGGGAATGAACCCGCTAACACCCTCTTCGAGCTGGCGGTAGTAGTGGCTGAAGACATCGATGGCCTGCTGGTGGATACCTGCGGCGGCCATCTTGTCCTGGGCTCGCTTCAGACCCCTCTCGCTCATACCCCAGATCTTAGGGAGGACCGACCGCCTGGCGCGCCATTCAGGCGCGTGGACTACTTCTTCTTAGGTGGTGCCGGAGGAGTGACTGCCCCCAGCAGCGCAAGGGCGGCCTTGCTGATCTCCGCCTGCGCCGCCGAGCGGTCGGCCGTCGGCGTGCCGTCGCCAGGTTGATCGCCGTAGTCGCCGAACGAGGCGTGTACGGCACCGTCGATCGCCACGAAAGTGGTGTTGGGCGGCAGGTTCGCCCTCGATGCCTCGATATCGGCTGGCGTCACGAGTCCGTCCGCGGTACCTGAGATCGAGACCACCTTGAGGTCGTTGCGGATGATCGGCTCCGCGGGGTACGAGGCGAAGAGCACCAGGCCATCGACCCGGTCGTCATTGTCGGCCAAGGAGGCGGCCACGGTTCCCCCGAGGGAATGACCTCCGACGACCCAGTGAGCAATCTCCGGATGCAGATCGAGAACCTTCTTGCCATGGTCAGGGTCGATGATCGCGAAGCCGAAGGGCTCTTTCAAGACGGCGACGAGGTAGCCGGCTTCCGCTAGCGGGCGAAGGACACGGGCGTACGCGCGGGAATCGACGCGGGCCCCTGGCACGAACACCAGGCCAGTCGTCGGTTTGATGGCTTCGCCTTCCGCATCTTGCTGGGCCGGCACGAGTTCGTACCAGCCGAGTCGGTCGGAGAGCCGTACCCCCTTCTCGGAGCGCAGCGCCGTGACAGCCGTTGGCGTCGCAACGAAGGGACGTGCGTAGACGAGGGCAAGAACAAGGAAAAAGGAGAGAACCAGTAGCGGAACGGCGATGATGATCCGGCGACGCGACCGCCGCCGGACTTGGGTGGAGGTCCGGTGCGCCGGATGCTCGGCATCACCCTCACGATCCAGCCTGGCTCCCATGGTCAGCGTGCCGATTGCCCACGCGACGGCGATGAGACCGGCCAAGCCGCAGGCTAAGCCCGCAATCAGCATGGCCGGCTGGCCGTTCAAGATAGCGGGCCAACGCGTCCAGCCAAGCCATACCGGTACCGCGACCATGGCAAGGCCGAGCACCAGCCAAATCAGCGCCAGCACCGTACGGCTGAGCGCCCCTGGCTGCCACATAGGCCAGAGTGTAGGCGCCGAAATGTGCTCTGAGCCTGTCGAAGAGCGCGAGTCGCGCTTCGACAAGCTCAGCGCGCAGACTGCGCTAGCTGGCGATGTCCGCCACCGTTGCCGCGTACGCGCGCGCAAGATCATCGATCTGGACGAATGCGCTGTAGCCATGCCCGCCCGCGCCAAGTGCGGCGCGACGGCCAGCCAGCTGTTGATCAATGATCACCGGCCAGCTCGGCTCACTGCCGATCGGCGTGATCGTGCCGCGCTCGTAACCTGTCGCCGCGAACGCCTCGGCCGCATCGGGCAATTTCATCTTGCTGACACCAAGCAAGGATCTCAGCTTCGGCCACGCAATCTGTGTGTCGCCCGGGATCAGGGCGAACAGATAGCTTCCACTTGATCGGCGGACGACGATCGTTTTTGCCATCTCAGAGGGGCGGATGCCCAACAGCACCGCGGCCTCCTCCAGGCTTCGCGCAGCCGGACGGCGTCGCAACTCGACGGGAAGCCCACGCTGATTCGCATCCGCCAGCATGCGGCGAACGCCATCGGCCAGCTCATTGCTCATGTTCAGATCATGCCGGGTCGCGGGATAGTGAGATTGTGCAACTCGACGTCAGGTCACAGCCGCAGACTTCAGCCCTAGCGCGGGCACGTCCGTGGCTTGCGTTGATCGTCGCGGCTATCATTTTCGCCCTCATTCCCCTTCTCGGGCTGCAGCTGTATCTCGTTGTTCCTCTGATCGGCCTCGTACTTGCCCTCGGCGCGCCGCCGGATTATGTGATCAACGCCAAGACGATCGCCAACAGGCCGCGCAACATCGTCCTCGGCGTCGTGGTCCTGCTCTGCATCGCAGTGGTTGTCTCGCAGCCATACCTGGCCCTGTTCCTGCTGCGGCTTTTTGGCCTAGACACCGCCGATCTAGTCCTCGCCCTCGTCGCGGTAGCGGCCTTGGCCCTGCCCTTGGCGATGGCCGACTCCGGCATGCCGATCAGTGAGCTGCCATCCGGCCGGGTCGTGCTGACCCGCCGCAATCTCATGCTCTGCTTGACCGCAGCGGTTACCGTTGCCGTCTGGTACGCAGGCCCTGGGCTCAGCTATGTCCCGATCGCTGCGCTGATTGTTGGGCTGCCCATACCCGTTGCCCTGAGCCGGCTCTTGGCGGCGCGGCGCGGTCGATTGGAGCTCAACCTGCTGCGCCATCCTTTGCGCCGCGGTCTGCTACCCCAACGACTCCAGTTTCTGAATGTGCTGCTGCTCTGCGGACTGCTGGTTGCAACGCTGTTCAGCGGCGCGTACGACGCTGTAGCTTTCGGTTTCTCCCCCGGTGTCCAACGTGTCTTTCAGATGTGCTTCGTGGGCGGTCTCGTGGTCCTGCTGCTCGCGGCGGCGATCCCGCTGAAGCAGCTGCGGGTGGCCTCCAACCTCTTGGTGCTGGGCGGATCGCTTTTCATCGCAATCCAGCTCGTGATGACCTACCGAGCGCCAGTCGATCCGGTACCGATTGCCTCACCGCTGACGGATGAATGGTTGGTCGGTCAGGGCGGACACAGCGAGCTGGTCAATTACCACTACGTCAGCTCGACTCAGCGCAACGCTCTCGACATTCTTCAAGCGCGGAACGGCCTCACCCACCGACCCGGAAGCACCGAGCTGACCAGTTACTACATCTATGGCAAGCCGGTGCTCGCGCCAGCCGCGGGCACTGTGACCTACGTTCTCGATGGAAGGCCGGATCAGGCGATCGGATCGGCTGATGGCCACTATCAAAGCGGCAATAACGTCGTCATCGACATTGGCGGCGGACGATACGTACTGATGGCACATCTCACTCCCGGCAGTATCCAGGTCAAGGTCGGTGATCATGTCGAGCTCGGCCAACAAATTGCCAAAGTGGGAAACTCCGGAAACACGACTGAGCCGCACCTGCATATTCAGGCCCAGACGATAGGCACCGGCATTGGGGACGTCGCCACCATGGACATTGAGACCACCATTCGTACGTTGCATACCCGGCCACTGGTGTTCACTGATGTCGTGCTCACCCGACGGGGTGAGGAATCTACGCCCGGCAACGCCGATCCACGGCGTGGCGATGTGGTCCGAAACGCGCCCTGAGCCTGTCGAAGGGCGCGGGCTTCGACAAGCTCAGCCCTCATATACTTCGACAAGCTCAGCCCTCATGTTTGTCAATCAGCCCTGGGCGGAGGATGCCGAGGAAGCTCAAGACCGCCATAACTGCGATGAGTATCACGAAGAGCAGCGGGCCGACGGCCTCCAGGGGACCGCGCCTCTTCCCGGCCGCCTCCAACACGAGGCGAGCCAGACAGGAGACTGCCACGAGCCCTGCCAAGACGCCAAGTACTGGCAGTCGTCTGCCGAGCCGTATCGCGACGGTTCCGGCGAACAGCACGATGCCGACAAAGAGAATGTCGTCGCCACGCGGTTCCAGCGCGTTCCAGACGCCGGCCGGCGCAGGATGATCTGGATCCGCCACGATCGCGATCACCAGCGTGATGAGACCTGGAACCAAGGCGCAGACGGCCATGATCATGCCAGCTGCCGCCACCACCCGATCGATTGAGCGGAGCCGCCACGCGTACGCTCCGAGGAGCGCAGCGGCCACGAACCCGAGCACCTGCAAGCTGACAATGAAGCTCCGATGGGCCGCGTAGAAGGCAGCGACGAAAACCGGGCTGTCAGCCTCGTCGGGAAGTGTCAGTATCAGCTCCGTCGCCAGCAGCAGCACGACAAAACCACTGGCCAGCGCGCCAGCCACGCGATCGGGCTTGCGAAGAGACTCGTTGGTGATTCGTGGCGAGAGCGTCAAGGTCATTCCTGTCCGTGATCACGTGTCTGGCGTCATCGTGGCGAGGTGATCTTAGCCGTGATGATGGCCGGCCCTGACGTACCGGCTGCGCCAGTCGGGCCCAACTAGGCGCGCGCATTGATAAGCACTTCGGCGATAGTGCGGTGCTCGGGGTCGACGTGGCCCTCGTTAAATCTGACGAGATCCCAGACGGCCACCTGGAGCACCCGTCCCAGCGTCCAGCCTGCTGCGCGCGCTCGGTCAAGTCCAAGAACATCTGTCATCAGGTCGAAACGACGCAACAGGGCTCGCGGGAGATCGCCCGTCGCCACGAGATCCTCCCAGCGGTTCCACAAGGCTGGCAACAACTCGAAGCCGGGATCGCCAGCGAGCGGTTTCGGATCGATGGCCTTCCACTGCCGTGGCTCGGTCAGCGTGGAAAGCGTGTTGTAGTAGTGCAGATCCCAATGCAACAACCGATCATCGAGCTGATCCGTGATCAATTCCTGGAAACGGTCGGCGCAACTGATCAAGAGTCGCCGTTCGTCGGGATCGGCTGCCAGCCGGACTGCATCCGGTGTGCCTGCCAGAGTGGCCGCTCCGACATCGCGGAGACGACGCATACTCTCTGGCGCGGGCACCGAGTTGAGCTGCACCAGCAACTCCGCGATGATCTGGGCTGCAGCAAGATCGTCTTCCATCATGTTCAGGTCTTGCGAAGCATCGAGCCGCTCGAGCAGCATCGCTCCGGAGACGGGATCATGCTCCAGCAGTCGCACCGCTCCCCGTCCCGCCCACGCTTTCAGCGCGTCCGGCTCACCGCCGGTCTCGTCATCAACGGGCTGCAGCTTGAGCACGGCCTTCGAACCATCGCGGCGCACGACCGGAATGATCAGCGCAACAGCACCAGAGGAAACCGGGCCGTCGATCGCCAACTGCCATCGATCCATGTAACTCGCGGCCATGATCGGCAGCCCGGCGATCCAGCTCCGGCCCTCCTCACCCGAATATTTTTCATGCAACCCGGCGAGCTCTGCCGGCACGACGATCTCAGCTTCGCCGAACATCCGTCTTAGTGTGCTGGAGGTCGTTGGCGGTACGAAGGACGGGTGCTCGGTCAAGTGTTTCCTGGAGTTCGCTCGCCTTCGTCCGAACGCGGAACGTCGCACTCTGCCCAGCGGTCAATGTGACCAGAGCATCATCGACTTCTGCGTCGGGGGCCGCTCGATCAGCCAACAAGGTGACATCGCGGGCAAACGAGCGGGCCGTTACCGTGACGGCGTACCCGTCGTCGGTCGGCTCGACCAGAACATCCAGCGGGTCTGCCTCGAGCGCGAGCTCGATGTCCTCCACGAACGCGTGCACTCTCGTCACACCCTCGATGCGAGCAACGACGATTTCAACGGTGCGGTCCTGCGGGTGGGAGAGCGCGTCTGGCAGAGCGATCGGCATAGCCGTCCTCGGCTCGACGTTGACCTGCACCGTGATGGTCGCGAGGATCTCACCGTCGAGTTGCTCGCGGCTCAGCCTGAGTTCACCCCGCCAGGGCTGATCAGTGTCGTTGAGTACCACGACGGAGAGGATCCCGTCCTCACTGGCGAACACCAGGTTCCGTGGCGCAAACGCACGTCGCATCGCGTACCACAGCGGCTTGGGCCGCTCCTCGAAGTCGATCGCCGCCCAGGAGGTGACCGGCCAGCAGTCGTTGAGCTGCCAGACGATCGCGCCCGCCGTCCGTGGCCACCATCGTCGGTAGTGATCGATCGCGTACGTGACCGCCCGGGCCTGATTGAGCTGCGTGGCCCAGTGCCAGTCCGCAAAGTTGTCTGGCACTCCAAAGTGCGCGGCCAAGCCACGGTCGAGCTTGCCGTTGCCGTCATCGGCCTTTTGGTGGAGAAGGAAATTCGCGTCATTCTTCGGATCGCTGGCCGATGCCAGCGGACTGCCGTCGACCGCATGCACCCAGTCGCTCAGAGTGCGCCATGCGGGCGGCGCCTGAAATCCGAACTCGGAGCAGAACCTGGGAATCTCACTGCGGTACGCGGTGTAATCGACGCGGTTCCAGACCTCCCACTGGTGGTGGGTGCCATGATCAGGATTGTTCGGGTGGACGTCTTGGCCGTCCACCCGAGGCGAGTAAGGACTGTTGTCGCTGTACGGGCGGGTTGGATCCAGCTCAGCCACGATCGCGGGAAAGAGGTCGTAGGCGTACTTCGCTCCCCAGGTCCGGCCGTCCAGCCGTTCCTGCCAATGCCAGTCGACGTGCCCCCAGAGGTTTTCGTTGCCGCCGTTGTACAGCACCAGGGACGGATGGGGCATCAGCCGGACCACGTTCTCGCGGGCCTCGGCTTCGATCTCCTCCCAGAGCGGCGACTCCTCGGGGTACGCCGCGCACGCCAGCAAGAAGTCTTGCCAGACCAGCAATCCGCGCTCATCGCATGCCTGATAGAAGTCTTCGCTCTCGAAGATGCCGCCACCCCAGACACGAATCAGATTGACATTCGCGGCCACGGCCTGGTCCAGACGACGTGTCGATCCGCTCAGCAGTGATCCGGGTCAGGAAGTGATCATCGGGAATCCAGTTCACGCCTTTGACGAACACCGGTCGGCGGTTGACCGAGATGGTGAAGGCGGTGCCGATGTCATCGGCAGAGGCGTCCAGTTCGACGCTGCGAAATCCCAACCTGCGCTGCCAGCGATCGAGTTCATGATCGCCGGTGGACAGTACGAGAGTCAGCTCAGCCAGCGGCTGCTCGCCGTAGCCAACGGGCCACCATACCGGCGCATCCGGGACGTCAATGACGAGTGTCGCCGCGGCACTGCCATGATCAACTGCGCTCTCGACACGCTGGCCGAGAATGTCAGCGGTCAGGATGAGCGGCGCTTCCGAATCAAGACGTTCCAGTTCAATCCGCAACTCCACCCGACCGGTCCCACGATCGTCGAGAGTCACGAGCGGCACTACTTGAGCTATCCGCGAAATGCTCCAACGCTCCAACCGCACCGGCTTCCAGAGACCAGCCGTGCGCAAGTCAGGCCCCCAGTCCCAGCCAAAGCTGCAGGCCATCTTGCGAATGAAGTTGAACGGCGCCGGGTATGGCCCGGGGCGGTCTCCAAGTCGCTGGCGTTCGGCTTCGGCGTACGCGGTGGCCGAATGAAGATCAACCTCCAATTCGAGCGGTCCGCCACCGACGTAGGAGGAAATGTCGAAGCGGTACGAGCGGTGCATGTTGTAGGTGCGTCCCAGCTCGATCTTCTGCAGCCGCACGGTCCCGACAGTGTCGATGCCGTCAAAGACAAGATCGACACGCTCGTGAGGCCGGGCAGCTCGGAGGTCGAGGACATCGGCGTCCAGCACCGTCGCGTAGCGCCAGTCGATCGTCATACATCCAGGTGAGCGCGGCCTCATTCCCGTCCAGGTAGGGATCGGGAATGACGCCGGCTGCCATCAGATCGGTGTGCACGCACCCTGGCACCTCGGCCGGATACGTCCCCGGCACGCGTCCTGACCGGGTCGCCGCCGACGGCTCGCACGGTCCAGCCCGTGCGCAAATCTGTGCGCAGCATCTCCGCCCCCGAGTTCGACGCTCAGGCCAGCTCGCCCACCTGCTGCAGATCTTCCTGCAGGTCGTGCAGCTCGAGCTCCTCGTGCAGCTTCGGCACATCGGCGAGGAGGCGTTTGGTGTACTCGTGCTGCGGGTTGAAGATCACCTCGTCGGTCTTGCCCTGCTCCACCATCACGCCGTGCTCCATGACCAGCACCCGGTCGGCCAGGTAGCACGCCTGACCGATGTCGTGAGTGATGAACAGCACCGTCATGCCGAGTTGGTCGCGGAGATCCTTGAGGACATTGAGAACGTTGACCCGGAGCGATGCGTCGAGCATCGATGTTGCCTCGTCGGCGATCAGTAGCTCCGGTCGCATCATCAGCGCCCTCGCGATCATGACCCGCTGCCGCTGACCGCCAGAGAGTTGGTGCGGATAGCGGGCCAACACGCTGAGGTCCATGCCGACGTATCCCAGCGACTCCTCCAAGCGCTCCTGGCCCACGTTCTTGCCGACCATCAACATCGAGCGGTCGAGGAGCTTGCCCACGGTGAAGAACTGATTGAAGGCGGAGAACGGGTCCTGGAAGACTGCCTGCACGTCACGCCAGTACTCGGTACGAGCCCGTCCCTTGAGGTTTGTGACGTCCTTGCCCTGAAAGATCAGCTTGCCCGATGTGATGGGCATCAGGCCAAGCACCATTCTGGCCACTGTTGACTTACCTGAACCGCTTTCGCCCACGATGCAGGTGACCTGTCCCTTCTCGAGGCCAAATGAGACATCCTTGACCGCCTGGACCTGGTTCTTGCCATGGCCGAAGGTCTTGACGATGTGCTCTGCGTTGTAGATTTCCTCAGTCATCAGTGAAACACCGCCGGAGCGTCGAAGAGGGAGCGGTCGAAGGTGCTCATTCCCTCGATTCTGGTATTCGCGTACGCCGGTTCCGGCGCCAGCACTGAACTCATCAGTGCCTGGGTATACGGGTGCTCCGGATGCTCCACCACGATCTCGGTCGGCCCCAACTCAACGATCTTGCCTTGATACATCACGGCAATCCGGTTTGCCGCGGTGCGGAGTACCGGAAGGTCGTGGGTCACGAAGATCACGCCGGACATGATCCTCTTCTCCAGCATCTCCAGCAGCATCTCGATCAAGATCTTCTGCGATGTCACATCGAGTGCCGAAGTTGGCTCATCGGCGACCAGGAGCCGCGGGTTGAGTAGCGTGCTGATGATCGTCACTGTGCGCTGCTTCATGCCTCCGGAGAGCTGGTGCGGGTACGCGTCGAGGACGCGGGCCGGCAGGCCTAATGTCGTGAGCCGTTCCCGAGCGCGGTCGAGCGCCTCTTCCTTGGAGATCTTGCTCTCGTGTGACCGCATCACGTCGTAGACCAGCTGACGAATCCGCTTGGTGGGGCTGATCGAGTTCATCGCGCCCTGCGGCAGCATCGAAACCACCGCCCCACGCCAGGTACGCGGAATCTTGGCATGGCCACCGAGCTCTTGCACCTGGCCGTCGATCTCCAGCGTGCCTTCCTCCACATGTAGCGGCGGCCGAGCAATGAGCGAGATGATCGACCCGAGCGTGGTCTTTCCGCTCCCGGACTCGCCGGCCAGCCCGAGAACCTCGCCCTCCTCGATCTTGATCGACACATTGTCGACGGCTACCACATCTTTGCCTTCGGTGTAATACACCCCACGGATGTTCTCGGCATTGACCAGAGTGCCCATCAGCGCGTCTCCCCACGTCCTGCCGAAACCGGTGTCTCCAAGAAGCCACCGCTCCCGACCGGACCGGCGTCCTCGCTCTCGACCGGCACTACCTCGAGCTCTTCGCCCTCGTCCTTAGCCCTCTTGCGCGCGGCCCGACCGCGCCGCAGCCGCGGGTTGAACACCTCGTTGAGGCTTGACTGCAAAAGCAGCAAGGAGAAAACAATCAAGGTCAGCATGAATGTCGGAGGGACGAACGCCCACCAGGCTCCGGTCCGTACCGACCCCCACTGGATGGCCCAGTAGAGCATGGTGCCCAGGCTGGTCGTATTTGAGGCGCCCAGACCGAGCATGCTCAGCGTGGACTCGAACAAGATGGCGCCGGAGATCTGCAGGATGCAGGCCATAACGACATACGAGAGCAGGTAGGGCAGGACGTCGCGGCGCACGATTGACCAGAACCCGGCTCCAGAGAGCTTGGCCACGTCGATGTGTTCGCGGGTACGGATGCTGCTGGACTGCGCGCGTACTGCCCGAGCCAACCAGAACCAGGCAGTAAATCCGATCACGAGAGCCAGGGTGTAGAGATTGCGTTTCGGCAGTGACACCGAAACCAAGATCACGATCACGAGCACCGGGATGGCCAGGCCGACGTTCACAATGGCGCTCAGCACATCGTCTATCCAGCCGCCGCGGTAACCGGCCACCAGACCGACCACCAGGCCGATCGCGGTTCCAATGAGGCCGGCCATCAGCCCGATGATCAGCGAGGTCCGGGTGCCGTAGACCAGATTGGAAATGACGCTCTGGCCCTCATTGTCGGCACCGAGGATGAGGGGGCCGCAGCACCGCGGCTTCTCGTATAGCCCGCCGACCGTGGCATCCGGGCTCGTCGACACGATTAGTGGTCCGATCAACCCGACGAGGACTACGAAGGCGACCAGTACGGCAGCCACCCAAAACCTAGGACTCAGTCCACGTAAACTCATCAGCGCTCTCCGCTCTGGACTGCCCGTATCCGGGGATCGATGAAGCCGGTGAGGATGTCAGCGGCGAGGTTGGCAATGAGCACGGCGATCGTGATCAAGAGGGTGATCGCCGAAATCACGGGGTAGTCGTTCTGGCCGATGGCGGCGAACAACAAGCTGCCGAGGCCGGGGTAGGAGAACACCAGCTCGGTGATCAGGCCGCCCGTGATGATGGCGGCGATGGACAGCGCCAGGCCGGTGAACTGCGGCAGCATGGCGTTGCGGAAGATGTAGCGGACCGTGTAGCCCTCCTTGACGCCCAGGCCACGGTCAGCGCACGACCCGCACGCGTCGTTCGGGACCGTCCCATCGCAACCTCCGCCTACCGTCGGGCGTTGCGACGTTCGCTAGATTCCGCCCTGCCGTTGACAGGCCTATTAGGCACTGCCTAGCGTCGTCAAGAACGCGGCATTGCCCGCCTCGTCCGGAATGGCCACCATCTGCGGGCCGGCGCTATGCTTCCGAAATCTTTCGGCGAAGAGCTGACATGAGGTGGAGAGGTCGCGGGTAACCTTTGACGCACGTGGCAGCCGCCGTCGGGTGTCCAACGACACCGTCTCAAGCGTGCTCAACAGGGCGGCGATGGCGCGCCCCCACCGGTAGCCGAGTGCGAGAACAGTTACGCAGTGCGACTATCGACCGGCGAACTGGCCCTGGGATCGCAGGAGTTGTTGACGTCGCCTTTCTCGGACTCGCAGAACGCGTACCCGGTTTCGCTTCACCGTGGGACCACCTCAGCCCAAGGCAGGTGTCCGACGTAGGCATTCGATCGCCCTCCATACCGCGAACATCTATGTCGTCCCTAGCATCGCAACGCCCGAGCGGGTCACAGCTGTGCTCAGTGCGGCCAGTCCGCCACGAGATGCTCGGCGACTCGGATCGCGTTCGCCACGATCGTCAGGGTCGGGTTCACGCTGCCGTTGGTCGGATGCAAGGAAGAGTCGCAGACCACCACTCGGCTGCCGCCCCAGAGTCGTCCATAACGGTCGGTGGCGCCGGTGGCCGGGTCGTCACTCATTCGTGCGGTGCCGCAGGAGTGCTCGCCGGCAGCCGAGGCGGTTGCGCCGCCGAGTTGACGGCGGATGTCCTGTGCGCCGGCGGCGCGCAGCCAGCGAGTTCCGTAAGCGGCCAGGCCGGCCTCGACCCGGAGTGAAGCCGGGTGGACGCTCTTACGCAGGCGGGCTCCGGGCCTGCCCCATCGGTCGGAAACCCTGGCCAGGGTGACAGCAGAGGTCTCGCTTGGGATCTCCTGCCCCATCCCAAACACGCCGAAGGCGTACGGCCTCCGGACTCGCATCCATTGCTTGTGATCGGCACCCCAGCGAGGAACGCCGCTGGCGGGGTCGGTCGCCGAGGTCAACGGGAGCACACTCATGAGATCGACGATCACGCCGCCGCCCCAGGGGATCGAATCGGCGTGTACGTGGTCCAAGGTGGCAATCGAATGGCCGGGGCCCAACCCGTTCTTTATTGGATCGTCGACCTCGCAGTGGAGGCTGACGAAACGATGATCGTGAAGATTCCGGCCGAGTTGATCGTTACCGAGTCCGCTGGCGAGCAGCAGCCGCGCCGACTCGACCGCTCCGGCGGCGACGACGACGACGTCGGCGCTCACGGTGTGCAACACGGGTTCGCCGGAGCAGTCGGTCATCACATCGACCGAGGCACCACCCGGCCGATCACGAACGAGGATCGCCTCGGTGTCGAGGACAATCTCTGCATTGCCAGTAGCCAGAGCACGCGGGAGGAAGGTGTTGTGAGCACCATTCTTGGCGTCCACCGGGCAGGCGTGCCCAACGCATGACGAGCAGCGCACGCAAGCGGCACGGCCAGCAGCGGGCACACTGTTGATCGCCAACGGGATCGGGCCCCAGGTCCACCCCAGCCGCTCTGCGGCGCCCGCTAGCAGTTCGCGTGCGGGCTCGGTACCCATTGCGGGCATCGGGTAGCCCCTCGATCGCGGCGTCCGCACGGTCAGCGCCCCCTCCTCACCAGCGACCCCGAGCTCCCATTCGGCGCGGGTGTAGTAGGGCTCCAGCTCGTCGTAGTCGATGGGCCAGTTGGCCAACGTCGCTCCATCCGGATTGCCGTACAAGCGGGCCATCTCGAAGTCTTCGGGGAAGAACCGCCAGGCCATCCCTTGCCAGAGCCGGGTGCCGCCGCCGAAGGCGTAGGCGTTCAACCCATACGCCCAGGCATCTCCGTCGCCATCCACGAGCCGCTCATGCTCGCGTCCTTGATCACCGTTCTGCACGGAGATCCGCGGATGGCCACGTCCCGGACCGGCCACGGAGTTGTAGACCGCGTTGCGCTTGCCGTGCAGATGATCACCCCGCAGGCTGCTGTTCGACAGGGCACGGGCGCGCTCGACGACCAGCACGCTGAGTCCGGCCAGGGCAAGGGTCTGCGCTGCCACACCTCCACCGGGACCGGAGCCGATCACGATCGCGTCATAGTGAGCACGGAGACGACTCGGCGTCGTCGTCGCCGGCAACTCCGGCTCAACCGGCGTCACTCCGTCGGGCAGGTCACGAAAGCCGATCATGGAGAGGCCATCCGGCCACGACTGGTCGGGAGCTCGGTCGGCCGCGCTGTGCCGGGACGCATAGAAGCCTTCCCAACACAGTCGGAGCAGTCCAGCGAAGTCGGCACCTAGAGAGTGCTGCTGGGAGATCTCCCGCAGGACACGGTCCTGCTCGTCGGGCTCCGCCACAGCAAAGCCTCGCCGCTTGAGCTCATCGACAAGCCGCTCCATCGCATCCAGAGCCCATCGCAGCTCGGTGCCGCACTCGGCCAGGTATTGTCCGACACCACCCTCCCACCCCCCGGGCCAGTCGTCGGCCGGGATGACCCGGTCGACCGCCGCCCGCAGCTCGGCAGATCCGGTGACCTCGAGCCACCGTCGCGGGGCGCTGGACACGCCTTCAGCGCCAGGCAAGTGTCCCTCCCGATGTCATCGCCCCGGAGTATCCATCAGCCCGGAGACCCATAGCCCGCCCAGCCTCAGGTCCGTCGCCACCGCCGAATCGGCGTCCAGCAACCGATGCGGTCCATCCCAGAACATGGTTGCGTAGCCACAATCGCTCCGTTTGCTGGAACCTGTCAAGCAAGCGGCATCCTGACCAGCCTCACGCGCTGGCTTTCCAAATCCGCCTGCCGTCACGGATCAGAGCCAGGTCAACCTCGACGCCCGCGGACTCCAGTACGGCGCGGTACCCGTCGATGCGGGCGCGGCTGCACAGCATCGCGACCGATCTATCGATCACGGCGATCCGCCGGTGACCAAGCCCGAGCAGATGCCGCACCGTCGAGAGCCCCCGCCGGCCCACCACGGTGGCGACGCTAGGCTCTGGCAACTTGGCGTCCGGATCGATCAACACGTACGGAAACGTGAGCGTGGTCGAGGATGTGTTGATCTAACGGGTTCAGTGAGGAAGCGAAGACGATGGCCCCGGACCGTCCGGCGGAGGCGAGTCCACTTGACCACGGCCGCGAGTCGGAAGGGTCCGGCATCGACGACCACGACATCCATAGGGCTCGACGTGACCCCTCGCAGGATCTCGACTGAGTACGGGCTGTCCAGGGCAGTGAATACCAGGTCGATCAACCGCCGCCCCCCGGCAGAACTGGCTGACCATTGGTTGGGCCAGGTGGCACATGCCGAGTAACTCGAAGTATTTCGATGCTCGATCCATCATGGCCTTGGACCGAATACGACTAAGGGAAGCGGCTTCCAGGTGTCTGTCAAGCACCTTGACGAACACGTTGACGCGACGAAGGTGGGGGCCTACTGTGCTTCCAAGAACGGAAGTTTCGCACGCTACCAGAACTCTCGACGGGTCTGGAGCGGCCACCTTACCTTCGCTCGAACTGGGGCGTCATGCACCGATCGTCAACGAAGCCTTCAGGGCAACGCTGGCCGAAGACGTGATGATCCACTGAGAGCAAATTCAGCAAGACCCGCCAAATCGTTATGTCTGTCTGAGCAAAGGGGCCCATCTGATGGTAAGCAAGTCAGGTTTGACACGTCGTTCTTTCTTGGCGCTGAGCGCAGCTGCGGTCGCCGGGCCGGCCGTGCTGGCCGGATGCGGTGGCGGTGGCGGTGGCGGTGGAGGTGCCGGAGGTGGTGGCAGCACCGAGCCGATCAAGTTCTGGAACATGCCTTGGGGTCAAACCGCGTTCAATCCGTTGGACCAGAAGATCACCGAGGCGTACAAGCCAGAAGCCGGTCTGCCCGCCGTGACCTACCAGGTCATCCAGTGGGCGAACTTCAACCAGACGTTCGCATCGGCGGTGGCCTCCAAGACCAACCCGGCGGTCAGCTCCGGGGGCGGAACGCAGGTCTTCCAGTACGAGGCGCAAGGCGGGATCGCCTACGTCGACGAGCTGTACGCCACCTGGAAGCAGAACGGGCTGTATGACGACTTCCTGCCGGGATTGATCGACACCCTGAAGGTGGAGAAGGGCTACACGGCGATCCCGTACAACCTCGATATGCGAGTGATCTGGGTCAACAAGGTGCTGCTGGACCAGGCCGGGGGGAAGGTGCCCACCGACTGGCAGTCCTACCTGAACGCAGCCGAGGCGCTGAAGAAGAACAGCGTCTACGGGTACGGGACGGGAGCAGGCGCCGGCGCCTACACCGGACAGCACGCAATAGTCTGCTGGATGATCAACAACGGTGGTGGACTCTTCGATGAGCAGAAGCAGCCGAACTGTGTCACGCCGGAGAACATCGAGGCTGTGAACTTCGTCCTCGAGATGGTGTCGAAGGGCTATGTCGACCCGGCCAGCTCCACCTACACCACCGCAAACGTGCAGACCCAGTGGAAGGCCAAGAAGTTCGGACTCGGCTACGACACGGGCGGTCTGGCCGACAACCTCGGTGGGGACGTGGCTAAGGACATTGCCGTCATCAGCCCACTCACGTCACCCTCGGGGAAGAAGGGTTCCCTCTACTTCCCGAACAACATCATGATGTACAAGAACAATCCGAGCATCAAAGGCAGCGAGGCGTTTCTTACCTACTACTACCAGAACATGGCCCCGCTCTGGACCCAGAACACCGGCATCGGACTGCCGCCGCTGAAGTCGATCGCCAAGACCAAGGAATTCCAAGCCAACAAGGACAAGGTGCGGATCGTTGAGGAGTGGGTGCCGGTTGCCAGGACGTGGGCTGCCCCGGGCGGGCAGGCCAACTTCCTCAATGTGACGACGGTCGACGCGACCCCAGCGATGAACACCTTCACCCAGTCGATCCTCAGTGGGAAAACAGACGCCAAGTCGGCCTTGACGAAGCTTCAGGCTGACGTCAAGGCCACCATGAAGTGATGACGTGCTTCCCCAGCCGATCCTGACAAATCCAACACCCGAGCGACGCACGGCTATGGCCGCGACTGGGTCGCGCCCGCAGCCGATGAGGTGAGCCAAATGTCGACTTCTACCGCCGGACGGGGCCTGACTCGAGCGCGAACGGGCGTCGCGGTCCGCGGCTCCGGACCACCACTGGCGCCGCGCAAGACCCGGCGACCCGGCGCGAGTCCGTTGACGCTGGGCGCCTTCGCCGCGCCTGCGCTGTTCCTGGTGCTGCTCATCAACCTCTATCCGGTGATCTATGCGGGATGGCAGAGCTTGCGGGACGGCAGCTTGATCGATGCTGGCGACTTCGTCGGCTTGCAGAACTACGCTGATGTACTGACCGATCCAACCTTCTGGGCGGCGGCCCGTTTCACGGTGGTCTTCACGCTGGTCGGCGTGTTCGGCAGTTGGTTCGTCGGTCTCGCACTCGCCCTTCTGCTCAAGACCCGGTTCCCCGTCAAGAACACCTTCAAGCTCCTGCTCCTGCTTCCGTGGGTGGTCCCGGTCGTGGTTTCCGCGACCGCGTGGAACTGGCTGGTTGCCACCCCCCAGAGCCCGCTGCCGATCCTGGCCGAGGCATTGGGACTGGGCAACGTCCTCTTCCTGGCCGATCCCTTGCTGGCGAAGATTACGGTCTGCGTCTTCAAGGTCTGGATCAGCTTCCCGTTCATGATGATGATGATGGCCGCCGCCCTCGAGTCGGTGGACAACAACGTCTACGAGGCCGCCAAAGTCGATGGTGCGAGCAAGTGGAACACACTCACGAACATCACCTTGCCGATGATCTCGCGATCGACCTACATCAGCTGGATCTTGATGACCATCTTCTGCGTGAACGACTTCCCCACGATCTTCCTGCTGACCGGCGGCGGACCGGTGAATGCCACGCAGACGCTGGTCGTGCTTTCCTACGTCACGGTGTTCCAGAACTTCCAGACCGGCCCCGGTGTGGCGATCGCCTTCCTGATGACTCTCGTCTTGATCGTGATCTCCGTCGCCTTGTACCGGCAAATCAAGAAGGTGCAGATCCTATGACCACAGTGGAGTTCTCGGAAAGCCACGACGCGACTGACGCCCACCTCGGGGCCGAGCCCACCAAAGCTGACCCGGAACCGCGCGGCAGCTGGGGGAAGTTCGTTCTCGTCTTGGTGATCGCCGCCGTCGTACTCGTCCCGGTCCTCGCGGTCGTCGTGCTCTCCCTCCAGCCTTCGCTGGGGAGCACGAGCACGGCGACCTTCACGCTCGAGAACTTCGTCAATATATTCAGCCAGACCGATGTCTTGGTCTGGCTGCGCAACAGCATGGTGACGACCCTGGCTACCGTCCTGGTGTCGGTCGCCGTTGCGGCGCCGGCCGGGTATGTGTTGTCACGGGGGCGGAGCCGGTTGATCTCCGGATTCTCGTTGGTGTTGTTCATTGTGCAGGCGCTGCCCTTCGTCACCGCGGTGATCCCGCTGTTCATCCTGTTCGCCAACTTGGGCCTCGTGGACACCCTGACGGGCATCACGATCATCTTCGTCGGCTTCACCATGTCGGTCGCGATCTGGATGATGGCGGCCTACTACGACTCCATCCCGATCAATCTCGAGGAGGCAGCGTGGATGGACGGCTGCTCGGTCTTCGGCGGTTTCCTCCGCGTCGTGCTGCGGAACTCGCTGCCAGGCATCCTGTCCACGGCCATCTTTGCTTTCTTGGTGGCCTGGAACGACTATCTGGTCCCCCTCGTCTTCCTTCGATCTAGTGAAAAGTTCACATTCCCGGTGGGCCTGCAGAGCTTCTTCCAGCAGAACTCGACGAACTGGGGCCTGGTGATGGCCGTGGCGGTGATGATGATGTTGCCGCCGGTGATCTTGTTCGCGGCGCTGAACCGGTACTTCAGTGTGGGTGGGATCGGCGGGTCGCTGGCCGGCGCCTGAGCCGGAAGCGCAACTTGCGAGGGAATGGGCGACCGCGCCCATTCCCTCGAGGTTTTCACCGGATGACCCGCACCGGCAACGCTTTTACCCCGTGCACGAACTCGCTGAAGACAAACTCAGGTTCGCCGACCTCCAACCGCGGCATCCGCCGAAGAATCTCCCGGAACAGCGACTTCAACTGAACTTTCGCCACGGCGCTCCCCAGGCAAAAGTGCACGCCACCTCCACCAAATGCGACGTGTTGGGCACGGGGTCGTCTCAGGTCGAAGGTCTCCGGTGAGGTGAACACGGTTGCGTCTCGGTTACCAGAACAATAAAACAACGCGACCTTGTCACCGGCGGTGATGGAAACACCGTGGAGCTGGGTATCGACGCTGGCCGTCCGGGTAAAGACGATGACCGGTGAGGCGTATCGGATGAACTCCTCCAGCGCGTCGTCGATTCGGCCTTCGAAGTCTTCGCCGAGCCAATCGCGTTCGGCCGGGTTGGCGTGCAGTGCGAGCAGGCTCAGTGTGGTGGCTTGCTTGGTGGTGTCATCACCCGCGACGACGAGCAGCAGCATCGTCGAGAGGATCTGCGCGTCGCTGAGGGGCCGGCCATCGAGCTCCGCGTTCACCAGACAGGTCACCAGATCCTCGGCGGGGACTCTCCGGCGGAAGCGGGCCAGCGCGGTGCACAGGTTGCTCAAGTAGGCAACCTGGGCCTCGTGGAACGCCTGCATCGTGATACCCGCCGGAAGCTCGGCCGGGAAGCCTGAACCGACGTAGGCGTCGGCGGCGACGACGAAGGTGTCATGCTCGCTGGGCGGTAACCCGAAGAGATCAGCGATCGTCCGCAGCGGAAGCTGGGCCGCGACGTGGCGCACGAAGTCGAACTCGCCACGAGCGGCGGCCCGGGCAACGATCTGTTTGGATCGCCGCTCGATTGTGCGCTCGAGCCGCGCGACGGCCTTGGGTGTGAAGGCGGCGCTGACCACTCGCCGGAGGCTGTCGTGGGCAGGTGGGTCCAGGACCAGCATGTTCGGGTCCACCTGAAACGGGGCGGGGCGTAGGTTGACCTGCCCGAGCTCTGAGCTGAACAGCTCGTGATGACGACTCGCGTAGGCGATGTCCTCCACGGTGGTCACCGCCCAGAACCCCGCTTCGTGGTGCTTGCTCTTCGGGTAGCCGGGCGTTTCCAGCGCGGGATGCCAGCTCACGGGCCGCTCGGCGCGTAGCCGGCCGAAAGCCACATCCCGGACGTGAAAGGGCTGGCGCCAGAACGCGACACTCGAGATGTCAACGTCGGTGTCAACCCGATGTTCGGTTCTGAACAGACGTACCATCAGTCCTCTCGTTCACCGCGCCGGACCTGGGCGCTCCAGACCCGGCGAACTGGCTTCAGCTCAGCCAGAGCAGGGTTTCGGAGCGGCCTCAAGAGCTCAGACCACAGGTCGTCGGGGATGGTGGTGGTGACAGCTCGAGGGTCTGGGCGATTCGCCCAGCAACGCCACCCCACGACCCTCAAGTCGATCATCTCAGATCGGGTCGAGCACTGCAGTGCGGTGGCAGTTAGCGTGACCTCGTAGCGCTGGCGGGCTGCTCCACCGCCTCCGCTGCGCCCGACTCCGACCATCCAACGAGCGGTAGCCGGAGTTCGGCTGGGCGGCCGGACCCTCGACAGCATGTCACACCCGCCGCACAGGCCCGTATGGCCGGTTCGCCGGGCATCCTCCACTGGCCACTTCTGGGTTCCACTGGCCACTTCTGGGTTCTCCCCCAGATCTCCGCTAGAAACCGGTGATCTGCCACTGACCCCACGTGATAGCGACGCCGCTTCCTTCCGCACCCGTTAGGCGGGCGGTGAATCTGCCATCCGGGGACCGGCGGAGAGGTCGGTAAAAGCATGATCGACAAAAGTGTCCGCGATGGTCCGTGGCCGACGAAAATCGAAACGGTCCAGTTCAGCCACCGGGCGAAGGTCAACAGGAACAAGCCTGTCGGCCGTGACCGTCAGGACTCTCGCCGCCGGGAGCTCGAGGACCCAGCCGTCGACCACACCGGCGCCCGCGCCCAGGCAACACAGGAGGATTCAGCCATGTCAGCACCGACGAAGTACGACCAGGAGTTCCGGTGAGCGGGCGGCCCGGACGTATAGGGAGCGGCTCGAGGAGCAGTGAGTCCAAGCGAAGCGGCGGCCCGTCGGAGTGATGTTGGACCCGAATCCAGAGACGTTGCGGAACTGGGTCGAGGAGCCGGGGGGGGCGAGTCCGGGCGGTTGGCAGCCCAGCAGCCAGAGCCGGTACGGATAGCCGACTTGAGCATGCACTGTCAGCCGAGCGCCACCGTGTGGGGTTTCCCGCTGACCACCTCAAAGTCGATCCGAGAGAAAAATTCATCCCGCCCGGTATGGCCGCTCACACCACTCAGTAGAGCCAGAGCTCTTGCGGTGGAGTCAGCCGCTCGAGCTCGGACCAGAGTTCGTCAGGGATCGCCACTGCGGCCAGTTCGATGGTCTGAGTAATCCGCTCTGGCGATGACACCCCGACGACGGTGGAGTCGATCAGCTCAGAGCGCATCGAGAACTGCAGTGCGGCGGCGGCGAGCGGTACGCCGTAGCGCCGACAAGCCGCCTCCATGGCCTCTGCCGCCTCCCGGATCCGATCGTCTCGGGATCCGTACGCGTACTTCTGCTGCACGCTCGGGCCCTTCGACAGCATGCCGCCGCCGTACGGCGCCGCGTTGAGCACGCCGAGACCCGCGGTCGGCTGCGGATCGAAACAGAGGCTCGGCGGAGCGGTCGAGCAAGGTGTACCGGTTGTGGCTCAGCACGACCTCGAACTCGCCGGTGTCGAGGTACTGCTGAAGCAGCCTGACCGGCCCCCTGCGACTCCCGAGGTGTTCTACCAGCCCTGCTCCCGAAGGTCGACCATCGCCTCCATCGGGCCGCCGGGAGCCACTCCCTCCTCGAAGGACATCCGCTCCGGGTCATGTAGATGGAGCAGTGCGATCCTGTCGATGCCCAGCCGCTCCATCGACTCCTCGAGTGAAGCGCGGACCCGGTCCGCGGAGAAGTCGCCGGTACGCGGATCCGGGTCGACCTTCGTGGCCAGCACGACCTGCGACGGGCAGCCCGCCGGTCCGCCGGATCGCCTCACCGATGCGGCGCTCGGCCGTGCCATTCTCGCCGTAGCCGTTCGAGGTGTCGAGGAAGTTGACCGGGCTGTCGAAGATGGCCAGCACGGTGGCGACGGCCCGTTCCTCCTCGACGGCGTACCCGTACAGCTGCGCCATGCTGGCGAATGGGCTAGTTCCGAAACAGATCGGCGTAACGGCCAGTCCCGTCGCGCCGAGCTCGCCGAGAGACAGAGGCGGGACCAGTTCACGAGGCTAATTCCAGCAGGTTGCGGAGCCCGGTCGGCGAAGACCGCCCGAGCCGCGTGGTAGGCGTCGACGATGCGGTCTAGGACGGCATCGGTCGCCTGGTCAGTGCCGGTGGTGTCCGGGTGGTCCGACCGCCACTTGACCATGCGCCGTGCAGCCCGGTGGAAGGTCAGCTTTGGCGCGAAGCCGGGTACGAAGCGCCGGATCTTGCTGGTGTCGAACACCGCGGAGTGGCCGATGTCGCCGAGCACCTCGCCCGACCAGAACCAGTCGGGTGCCACCACTGGGAACAACTCGGAGGCCACATGCACAAGCTTGACCTCGACGCCGAGTGCGTCGGCGAAGATGGTGTAGATCTGGTCCCAGGTGTAGACGTCTTCGCCGGTGATGTTGAAGACCTCCCCGATGCTCCTCGGGTTGCCGAGCAGGCCGACAAGGCCCTGGGCGAAGTCCTCGGCGTGCGTCAGCGTCCATAGCGACGTTCCGTCCCCGTGTACCGGGATCTCTGCGCCTCTGGCGATCCGATCCACGACCGTCCAGCCTCCCGGGACGGGCGGGTTGGCGTCGTCGTAGGTATGCGAGGGCCGGACAATCGTGACCGGGAAGCCCTGCTCGGTTAGAGCCTGCTGCAGCGCAAGCTCAGCCCGCCACTTGGCGGTGGCGTAGTCGAGGACCGGGTTGGGTGCGATGGGCGTCGACTCACTGATCGGTGACTGCTGCACGGGCTTGGCGTAAATGGACCCGGAGCTGATGTGCACGTACTGCCGAGTGCGGGAGCCGAACATCGCAACCATCCGGCGCACGTCGTCGGCGTCGTAGGACAAGAAGTTGACCACGGCGTCGAACCGCTGGTCCCCGATGGCCGCAAGAAGCGAGGCGTCGTCGGTGACGTCGCCGGTCAGCCAGATGACGCCCTCAGGCAACTGCCGAGCCGCGCTGTTGTTGCCGCGGTTCAGCACGAACACCGACATCCCGCTCTCCACGGAGAGGCGTACGCAAGACGTGCTAATCGTGCCGGTGCCACCGATATAGAGGACGCGGAGCGCCGCGCCGTCGTGTCGCATCATGACCCTGCTCGCCGCAGTGGCTGGTGGTCGCTGCGCTCCCGCATTTGTTCATGCCAGGGGTTCCTCTTTCTCGGGCGTGGTCTTCTCGTCAGAGCCGGCCTGCGTACCAGTCCTCGTAGCCGTTTTCGACGACGGAGATCAAGATGTCCTCGGCGCGCACGCCGGCATCGGCGAACCGCTCGACGATGGCGCGGTACAGGCGCTGCTTCGTCGCTACCGGGTACATGTGCACCATGGTGATGCGCAGCAGGACGAGACGTTGCCGGTCGACCCCGTTGTATCCGGAGTCGAAGCGAAGCTCGCCCGGCCCATGCGTAGTGAAGACCTGGAACAGGTCGTCCGACGGGATGCCCAGTGCGTCGAGTTGCGCCTGGTGCACTGCGTCGCTCAGCTTGTCGCTGAGTGAGTCGAAGAGCTCACGGTCGAGGTCGATCTGGATCAGCGGCACGGTGCTCCTTCGGGTAGGGCGACGGGGTGGTTCCTCTTTGATCCACGTACGCCTGAGCACGCAGATGCTTCGTAGCCGGCTGGCACCAGCCAAGGTCGCCGATGCGGATGGCGTCGCCGTGTCAGAGGTTGGCCCGTGGGTTGTCCTGACGACAACGCCGCTGTCCTCCCGCCTCGAGTCGCAGATAAGCGCAACTCGCCGCGATAAGCGGAACGATACTTGTCCGGCTAGATCGCGTCAAGTTTCAACTGCGTGAGCGAAACTTTCGCGAGCCGAGCGGGCGGAACATCGGTACTGTCCCGCACCACGAGCGTCGTCGCCATATCGATCCGGGAGAAAGCCGGCGCCCGCTCCTGGGCAAGGTTGAGCACGACCTGCACGGCCTGCTCGGCCATCTCGGCAATGGGGACGCGGATCGTGGTCAGCGCCGGTCCTGCCCATCGGGCGATCTTGAGGTCGTCGAATCCGACCACCGACAGCTCCGAGGGGATTGCCACCCCGAGCGCGCGTGCTGCCTCGTACACGCCGAGTGCTTGGACGTCGGAGGAGGCGAGGATCGCCGTCGGTGGCAGGGGCATGGAGAGAAGCGCGCGCCCCTCGGTGAGCCCGTCGCTGTGGTGAAACTCGCCACGCCGCACGTATCTGGGGTCGAGCGGGATGCGCGCGGCCTCCAGGGCGGCTCGGAAACCGGACAGCCGGGCTGTCGCGGCCATCATGTCCTCCGGACCGGTGATGATTGCGATCTCGCGATGACCGAGCTCGATCAGGTGCCGCGTAGCGGCGTACGCGCCGCTCCAATCCGCGGAGCCGATTGACGGTACGTCGGAAGCCGGTTGCTCGGTGGGATCCAGCATGACAAAGGGAATGCTGCGTGAGCGAAGCTGCCGTTGCTGGGCATCAAGAAGATTGCAGGCGACCAGGATGACCCCGAGAGGGCGGCGGTTCAGAACCCCCTCGATCCAGTCCAGGTCCGGCTTCTGGCGGTCGTTTGTCCCCGATACCACCATGCCCACGCCGTGCTCACGAGCCAGCCGTTCGATCCCCGCGATTGCCTCGGCAGCCCATGAGCTGGCGATCTCAAAGCACAGCACCTCGATCAGCGGAGCATGATTTGGGCCTTGGCTGCGCCTGTTGTACTGGTGGTCCTGAAGGAGCGCTTCAATACGAGCACGGGTTTCTTCGGAGACGCCGCCACGGCCGTTGAGCACCTTGGAGACCGTTGAGATGGAGACATCGGCGAGCGCGGCGACCTCGGCAAGGGTCGCCCGAGTTGTCGGTTCGCCCGATGTCATCTCGGCGGACATGAAGTCAGCCTACTTCTCGACCCATTCCTAACGTCCTTACCGCGACGGCGACAGACGAGGAGCGGTCGACGCCGCGCTCGTGTTACCCACCTCCAGCCCGCAGCACCTCCAGCCCGTCCCATGCACAGCGGGGTAGCGTTGACGATCCAGTCTGTGCTCCGGGTTGGGAAAGCAGCGTGTCGTCCTGCGCGGCGCAGTGGGCCGCGGCTCAGTGGTCGCGCCAGCTGTAACTCGGGGTCCAGCCGAACAACGCCTTCATCTTGGCGCAGTCGAAGGCCGACCTCGGATCCTCGTAATCGCTCGCGCAAGCGGTCGTAGCCGTCGTAATACTCAGCTGTACAACCTGCTCGTCCGCGACATCGAGCTCGAGGTCGTCCCGGCCGCAGAGCGTTACGGCCTTGGGATCATCCCCTGGTCACCGCTGCAGGGCGGTCTGCTCGGTGGGGTGATCAAGAAGGAGAACACCGGTGTCCGGCGACTCGAGGGACGCGCCGCCCAGAGCTTGGCCGAGCATCGGGACGAGATTCAGGCCTACGAGGACCTGGCGGAGGAGGTCGGTCTGGAACCCGGCACGTTGGCTCTGGCCTGGCTACTTACCCAGCCCGCGGTCAACGCACCGATCATCGGTCCGCGAACCCGTGACCAGTTGGACAGCGCGTTGCCTGCCGTGGAGCTCAGTCTGTCGCCGTAGCATCTGCGCCCCCTCGATGACATCTTCCCCGGTCACCAAACCGCACCCGAGGATTACGCCTGGTAGCCGGTCAGCGCATCTTCTGCTGTGGGTTGTGAATAGCCATGCCCGGCGCCCTTTCTCCCTGACCCGCGAAATGCGTTACTCAAACATCTCGTATCACCGCGCTCAGCGCCGGTCGCGAACTGCAGCACGACACTGCAGCAACAAACGCGCGACGTGGCGGTTCCTGCTGTGCCTATTCGCTCATGAACCGCAACAGGCCGCGGCACCGCGCGGGGGCTCGTTGTGGCGATGTCGGTGCTCGCCAAGCCGGCTCCTCACGCCGAGACAGTGGTGGTACCGCGGGCTGTTTGCCAGCCACTGTCCCAGCCGGGGGCGAGTTGGGCAGCGCGCTCGCAGGAGAGCACCAGGCTTGCCTCTCGGGCGATGCCTTTTCCGGCGATGTCGAAGGCGGTGCCGTGGTCGACAGAGACCCTGACCACGGGGAGGCCGATAGCGATGTTCACCCCGTCGTCGCCGTAGACGGCCTTGAAAGGCGCATGGCCTTGGTCGTGATAGTCGGCGATGATGATGTTCCACTTGCCGCGGACGGCGGCTGGGATAAGGGCGTCGGCAGGGATTGGGCCGTGGGCGTTAATGCCGCGCTCGCGAGCGCGAGCCACGGCCGGCTCCAATACGTCGGCGTCCTCATCGCCAAAGATTCGGTTCTCCCCGGCGTGCGGGTTAGGCCTGCGACCCCGATCGGCTCGTCGTGTTTGCCCAATGCCCTGACGAAGGCTCCGGCCAGGGTCAGGACGTCGTCCGCCCGCTCGGGGGTGCAATTCGCGATGGCCCGCTGTAGCGAGACGTGGCGCGGTGCCGGTGAAATAGGTACAGGTCACCGGCGGACAATACGAGGCTGAAGTTTTGGACGCCGAACTCGTGGGCCAGCAGCTCGGTGTGGCCCGGCCACTTGTGCCCGCCTGCATGGCTGCCTTGTTGAGCGGGGCGGTGACGATGCCGTCGACTCGTCTCTCCCGCGCGAGGCGGCACGCCTCCACCACCAACCGGTAGGCACCGTCGCCTGCTCGGGGGCCGAGTTCGCCTAGAGGCACGTCGCCAAGGAGTCGCCGATCTGGATGACCTCGATGGTGTTCGGGTCGTTCAACGCAGACTGCGGATCGGAGATCAACTGGGACTGCTCGTCGGGGTCGAGCCCGGCACGTCACGCTCCAAGCCGGACAGAGTCCGCGTCGCCGATCACCACCGGTATGCAGATCTTGTGCAGCTCGGGGTGCAGCAGGAGGGTCTTCGCTGTGATCTCCGGTCCAATGCCTGCGACGTCGCCTAGTGTAAGCGCGAGGGTCGGCTGGTGACGAGAGGGTCGGCTGGTGATTTCGGATGGTCATGAGTCTTCCTTCGGGTTGGGGCAGGCGGGAGACCGGCTGTGGCGCAAGCGGCTTCGGACGCCAGGTGGGCGCTCCGCAACCGCTGGACAATCGTGGTCAAGGTGTCCGGGCACCCCGAAGCCACCGGACTTGGTGATGAGACGAAGCCCGTCGGCAGTCCCGCCGACGACCCGCCCGTCCGGGGCTCCGGGCACGACCGCGGAGTAGATCCGGACGGACTCGACCTGGAGCTGGTCGAGAACCGCAGCAGCTCCGTCACCGCCGACCAGAACGAGCCCGTCGTACGCGCTCCTCTGCAGCTGGTCGGCAACGTCGGCGGCGAGCTGGGTGGCGATATCGGTGGCGTGGGCGGCGTCGGAACGCTCTGGCGGGCCGGTGGATCTGTACGTCGTGATGCTTCGTGATCCGGAAAGGTAATCGCGGAGCCGCGCTAGCGGGAGGAGCGCTGTAGGGTGAAGCGAGCTCACCGTCACTAGCAGCCGGCTTGCCGGCGCAGGGCGGGGTCCGGGTGGCTTCCGGCCGCACCAGCGTTGGTCCGGCTACCGATCACCACGACGCGACCTCCGTCGACCAGCCGCGGGACCAGTCCGTCCACCGCCGCGTAGGCCCGTCGACGTGGAGCTGCCACATCTGGCGGCCGAAGCCGTGATCGAGGCCCTGAGCGGCGCGGTGTGCTGGACCCCGGCCGCGCAGATAATGACGTCGAGCCGGCTCGGCCGTCTGGGAGATCTGGGCGACGGCCGCCAGTTGGAGGAGGTCGGCTTCGATCCAGCGGAACCTCTCTCGCCGGTCAGTCCCGGCTGGCCGCTGACGCCGAGCACGGTCCAGCCGCCGTTCAACAGCCGCTGGGCCACGGCCAATGTGCCCACACTGCTGGCCACCTCCTCGATGTCGGACTGCTCTCCGGTGCTCCACCGCTCTCCTGCGCGGCGTAGTCCGACGTGCAGGTTGCCGACCAGGTTTCCCAAAGATCTGGATGGCCAACGAAATCCACTTCGACGCTCAAGCTATGGACCGCTATGGAGTGTTGGGCCTTGTTCGCCTACCACAGACGGGTGCGTGTCACGCCCGATGCGAGCGCGGTGATCGGTCCGGCCGGGTAGGAGTCTTGCCTGGTCTTCTCGACGCCGACCAGGTCGGTGGCCAGGACTGCCGGGCTGCCGTCGCGTTCCTCGAATTCGGCATCGACGAACCGGACGCGTTCAAGATCGGATCCGGTGATGATGCCGAGGCGGACGTTGTCGAATTCGGCCGGCAGGCTGGACTCCAGGTAAACCTCGGCGCCTTCGTCGACGACCGTCGCGACCACATCGGTGCCGGTGAGAACGGTTGCCCCCTGCTCGGCCTCGAACGGCATAGCTCCACCGGCGTAAACGTTGTCGTGGATATGGACCGGCTGCTTCACGCCCATGAATCGTTGGTGGTCGCCACGAGTGGGGTCACCTACCAGGGCGAGGTAGTCCTCCATCGATGCCGGGTGTCCGTTGTAGCCAACGGTGCCGTGCTCGGCTCTCTCGACCCGGTTGGGGAAACTACCTGATCGTGCCGACGCTCCGTAGGCCAGGGTGGCGTCGCCGCCCAGAAAGATGTTGCCGATGTGGCGGTCGTCGCCGCCGTGGATGGCGGCGTAGCCGGCTACCTGGGTGCTATGCGGTACGTGGTAGGGGGTGGGTCGCTCGAGGACGGGTTCGAGGGAGACTGTCCCGCAAACGAGGTTGTTGACGAACGCGCCGCCTTGGCTGAATATCTCCAGCGAGGCCGCGGACGCGAGGATGTTGTGCTCGACCAGATAAGGTCCGTGACTCACCTCGCACAAAGAGATCGCGATTGTTGTGGTAGAAGAGGTTCCGCGACACGCGGGTGCCCTGCGTCTGCCAGTCCAGCCAGGTTCCCAGCGAGCAGTCGTGGATGCGGTTGTGGCGGATGATCACGTCGATAGCGGCGTGGAGCTTGATGCCAGCAATCTCGTATCCGTAGAACTCCCGCTTTAGTGCGATGTTGTAGATGTGGTTGTCCTCGATCGTGGAGAACACGCAGCCGAGGTGGCCGACGATGCCGTTTTGGCCGCAGTCGTAGATGGTGTTGCGGCGGACGATGTGTGATCCGACGTGCTCACGGTCCCAGCCGATCTGCCGTGCGGCGAACACCGACTCGAGCTGGTATTGGTAGCCCGGCTTGTCAAGCCGCACCGTCGCATAGTTGTGGCCCGTGGAGATCTCCTTGCCGATCGAGACGGCCGAGCACTTCGCGTCGTGGATGACGTTGTCCTCGATGATCCAGCCCTTGGCCCAGTTCGGCCCGATCAGGCCGGGCTGGTCCGCCGTCGGCGGGGCCCACGGGCTGGCGGCCTGGGCGAGTTCAAACCCGCGAACGGTGATGTAGTTGAGGTGATGTTCGACCGGGTAAAACACAGAGCGCCGTAGGTTGATCTCGACGAGCTCCACGTTCGGATTGGCGTCCTGGAAGTTGGCCCAAATGGTGGTCTCCTCATCACCGACTTCGGCGTACCAGACAAGTCGCGTCTGCTCGGGATCGCGGATCCGGTCGACTGTTCCGGTCCAATCGTCGATCACCTCGGTGCGCAACGGTGGGTCCGACACCTCCGCAAAGCTGAGGACCTCGTAGAAGCTGGTTCCGTTGAGGTAGACATCGCCCAGGTGCTTCTTGCGGCGTGGACTTGTCGGGGTAGACGATCCAGTCGCCCTCAACCTTTTCGGCGAAAGGGTTGAAGGAGCCAAAAAGGGTGTTCGGCACGGCGACCATCCAGACGTTACCGCTCACCCGATCCCATCCCGTGACCTGTTCCGAGCCCTTGATCACGACGTGCTCGCCGGGAGCCGCGGTGTAGGTGATGCGCCGCAGCTCGCTGAGCCCGCCGCGCCGCGGCTGGACCCATTCGCGGTACTCCCCGCGGTGAACGACGACGGTATCCCCGGGCTGGGCGAGGTCCGCAGCCCGATTGATAGTCCGGAGCGGACGGTCCTCGGAGCCGTCGGCATCGTCGGATCCGGTTGTCGCGACATGGAACTCAAATGGCATTTTGTTTGTCGACCTTTCGCACGTCTGTGAAGTTGCGGAGGGCTTCCAGCCAAGCCAAAGCGGTGGTACTGGGGTCGCAGCCACAGCGTGGCGGGGCCGATTTCCCGCCCAGCCGACCTGCGGTCATTTCACCCTTTGTGAGATAAACACACTGGCGTTCAGCGAACGCCGAGGAGATGTTCAATAGCCAGCCGTTGGATGCGGGCGAAGCCGTAGCCCTGCTTCCTGGGGGTGTCGAGATCGTAGTCTTCGAACGCACTGCGGTCACTCAGCAGCTTCTCGTAGGTCTCGCCGTCGTTGAGTGTTGGCTGGCTCAGCTCGCCGACGCGGCCGGCCTCCAGCGCCTCCTGTACCTCGGGGTCGGCGCGGAATGCCCGTGCCCGGTCGCGCAGCGTCAAATAGAGCTCCATATTGGCAAGCGCAGACTCCCAAACACCATCAATGTTCTCGGTACGCAGCGGCTTGTAATCAAAGTGCCGAGGCCCCTCGTATGTCGGGCCGCCGCCAGGTGCCCCATTCTCCAAAAGATCGACTGTCGAGAAGGCCTGCAGCAGATCGCCATAGCCGAAGACCAGATCCTGATCATAGCGGGGACCCTTCTGCCCATTGAGATCAATGTGGAATAGCTTCCCTGCCCATAACGCCTGCGCAATGCCATGGGTGTAATTCAGCGAGGCCATCTGCTCATGCCCGGTCTCGGGGTTGATGCCCACCATCTCGGAGTGCTCCAGCTCACTGATAAACGCCAGCGCATGCCCGATCGAGGGCAACAAAATGTCACCGCGCGGCTCGTTCGGCTTCGGCTCAATCGCGAACCGCAGTCCATAGCCACGGTCGATCGAATACTGGGCCAAAGTGTCCATCGCCTCCCGGTACCGATCCAGCGCCGCCCGCACATCCTTAGCGAAATCGACCTCAGAGCCTTCCCGGCCGCCCCAAAAGACATAGATCTGGGCGCCCAATTCGGCTGCCAGATCCATGTTGCGCATCACCTTACGCATCGCGTACCGACGCACGCCCCGGTCATTGCTGGTGAAACCACCGTCTTTGAAGACCGGGTCATGAAACAGATTGGTGGTCACCATCGGCACCACCATCCCGGTCTCCTCCAGCGCCGCCCGGAACTCGTTGATGATCCGCTCACGCTCAGTGGAGCTGCTTCCCGGCGGGACTAGGTCGTCGTCGTGGAAGGTGAGCCCGTACGCCCCGAGCTCGGCGAGCTTGTTCACCGCCTCAACGGCAGCGAGCACCGGCCGGGTCGCCTCTCCAAACAGATCACGTGCCTGCCAACCAACCGTCCACAAACCGAAGCTGAACTTGTCCTCTTTAGTGGGCTGCGGTGCCATAAGTCTCCTCCTAGTTGGTTGGGCGTAGTTGACGGCGACTGGGTGTCCATTACCCCTTTGCCGTGAATCGTACGGGTCACGCCGGTGAGCGGGATCGCGAGGGCCCGCGAACGTGGCGCCCGGTTCGGGAGGTGGTCATTGCGATCCTTCAGTGATCAAGTGTGTGAGGTTGTGACCGGCTCTAGCGGCGAGGGCCGCGGGCGGCGCGGGGGCTACTTACCAAATCCCGCTGTTAGGCCACGGAGCAGCTGGCGACGGCCGAGGATGTAGAGAATCAAGATCGGCAGCGTGGACAGCACCACGGCGGCTAGCACGGCTGGGATGTTCACTTGGTACTCGCCCTGGAAGGCCCACAGTGCCAGCGGCATCACGCGCTTTTCCGGGCTCTGGGTCAAGATCAGGGCGAAGAGGAATCCGTTCCAGACGTTGAGGCCGTTATAGATGCTGACTGTCACGATTGCCGGTCTGGTCAGCGGGAACGCCAGGCGCCACGCCATCTGCCAGTCGGTGCAGCCGTCGAGCCGCATTGACTCGAACAGCTCCCGGGGTACGTCTCGGATGAAGTTGCTCAAGATCAACACCGAGAGCGGGATCCCGAAGGCGATCGAAGGGCAAGATCAGCGCCTCGAGTGTGTCATACATGTGGATCCGGGTGATGATCAAATAGATGGGGATGATCGTGGCCTGCAACGGGATGGCAAGACCCAGCAGGAACAAGCTGCGGCTGAAGCGCAGCAGCCGGCTCTCGCCGCGGACGATGGCGTACGACGCCAGGAAGCTGAACAGCACAAGCGGGATCACCGCGCCGACGGTGACGATCACCGAGTTGAAGAAGTAGCGGATGATCCCGGCCTCGACGACCTGCTGGAGGCCGTCAACGTCGGCGGATTGGGTAGGGCAAGCGGATTTTGGGTGAAATAGGCGCCCTGATCCTTGAACGTCGTGATCACTATGTAATAGACGGGGATGATGATGATCGCCAGCCATACCCAGCCGAAGAAGCCGCCCAGATAGTTGCGGCGACCCTTCACCCGTCGCGGTCGGGAGGAAACCCGCGGCGGTGCCGTGACCGGAGTTGCAACGGTGGTAGTCATCTCACATTCCCTCCATCTGGCTAGCCCTGAGGTCCCGACCCGCGAGGCGCTGGATGACGAGGGTCAGCACGAGCCCGACGACGACCAAGATCACGCCGATCACACTCGCCACGCCCATCTGGTTCGCCTGGAAGCCAGTGATGTACATGTCCAGGGCCAGGATGCGCGTGGCATCGCCCGGACCGCCCTGGGTGAGGACCCAAATCAGGTCCGAAATACACCAGCGACCCAACAAGCATCAGCGTCGAGGAGGTAATGATCGTGTACTTCAGCTGCGGCACAGTGATGGAGAAGAACTGCCGAGTCACTGTCGGCCTCGGCGAAGTAGGCCGACTATCGCGGCGGCGCAAATTGATCATGACCGCGGTGGTGCTGGTGCTGCTGGGTGGTCTCCTGATCTGGCGATTCTGGCCCGCGCCGGCACCGCTGTTCACTCTTTCCGATCTGCAAGGCGTGTATTACGGAATGGTCCGTTCCGACGGGACTAATGACGCCTCAGTAATCGACCGACGTTGGAGCAGCGAACAGGATGGATACATCCTCCCCGCCGCCTGTGAGCCCTTGTTCGCCGCGACGGTGTTGAACCGCGTCCCGCCAGAGGCGCTTAACGGCGTCAGCACATTCTGGGAGTACGATCGCTCGGCGGTCTCACTCTTTACGTACCGGTACCCAGATGTCGCGAGGGCGGATCGGGAATATCAGCGACTTGCTGACGTACTTGATAATTGCCGGGACATTCCGGTTGCGGTACATGCACGGCCGGCCAGCAGAGGAATGCTCACCGTCGCGCCTCTGATCCTCGACGCCAGTGCGCCACCGCAGATCTCCTACGTCCTGACGACCAATGACGGCACCACGTTGGCCATTCACGTGCTCGAGTTCGCTAATACGATCAGCTGGCAATTTCGCTATGAACCGGTTCCCGGCGCGTACTCGCCTTTGACGGCTCAGCGCGTCATGGATTCGCTCACGGACCAGTTGCGGGCGGTGCAGGACCTGCACCGCTAGCGCACGTCATTCACCCCACTGGGGTGATGCTCACCTGTGCAGCAGGTGCGACCCTTCGATCACGGGGCCCCCACCGTGATCTGCTGCGTCATCTTGTCAAATTCAGCAAGATCAAGGAAGGGCGCCTCATGACCGAACCGCTTGCACCTGAAGATTTTCCTGGTCCTCCGGGACTGCCGTTTCTCGGCAACCTTCGGGCCATCGATATGGGGCAGCCGATCGAAAGCCTGATGTCTCTTGCTCGCGAGTACGGGCCGATCTTCAAGCTGACTACACCTGGCGGCATTTCAGCGGTGGTATCCGGCGTCGACCTGGTCTCGGAAATCTGCGACGACGCTCGCTTCGACAAGGTCATCACCGCAGGACTGTCGATCTTGGCCGAGGGCCCAGTTGATGCTGGCCTGTTCACGGCCCACACCGATGACCCGATGTGGGCCCGTGCGCACGGCCTCCTGATGGCGCCTTTCAGTATGCAGGCGATGCGGGACTACATGCCGGCAATGATCGACATCGCCGATCAGCTGATGAACAAGTGGGATCGGCTCAATCCTGACGAAGAGATCGATGTCCCGGCCGACATGACTCGGCTGACTCTCGACACGATCGCGTTGTGCGGTTTCGGATACCGGTTCAATTCGTTCTATCGCGAGACGCCCCATCCATTCGTCCAGGCGATGGTCCGAGTGCTCGACGAGGCGCAGACGCGTACCCGCCAGCTGCCGATCCAGACCCGGCTCAAGATCAGTGCGCAGCGCCAGTTCGAAGAGGATCAGGCCTTTATGGCCAGCTTGGTGGATGATCTGATCCGCAAACGCCGAGCCTTGGGTGATGCCGCAGACAACACCGACCTGCTCGGCCGGATGATCACTGGAGTCGACAAACAGACCGGACTGACTCTTCCTGACGAAAACATCCGGGCTCAGTGCATCACGTTCTTGGTCGCCGGCCACGAGACGACGAGTGGACTGCTGTCGTTCGCCATCTACTTCCTGCTCGAGCACCCGGAATACCTCGACCGAGCGCGTGAGGAAGTTGATCGGGTACTGGGCGGCACATTGCAGCCGACCTTCGATCAGATGCATGAGCTGACTTACGTACGTCAGGTTCTCGATGAGGCGCTGCGGCTGTGGCCGACGGCGGCGGGATTCAGGCGTCACGCAAGGGAGGACACCGTAATCGGTGGCGGGCGCTACGCAATCCCGGAAGACCTGGGGATGATGGTCCTGTCCCCGATGTTGCACCGTGACAAGTCCATTTGGGGCGAGGACGCCGAGGACTTCAATCCCGACCACACCACGCCTGAGCGGATGAGCACAATCCCTCCGAACGCGTACAAACCGTTCGGCACCGGACAACGGGCATGCATCGGGCGGCAGTTCGCACTGCAGGAGGCCGTGCTTGTCCTCGGTATGCTGCTGCAGCGGTTCGACTTGATCAAGGACCCGACGTATCGCTTGCACACCAAGGTGACCCTGACCGTCAAGCCAGCCGACTTGTACGTTCAGGTGCGGCGTCGTGCAGATCGGCCGATTGACAAAGCTGCGCCGGTCGCGGCCTCCTCCACAACTCAAAGCAAGCCCGGACTAGCCGTGAGCAATGCGCACCATACGCCACTGGCTGTGCTGTTCGGGTCGAACCTCGGGACGGCCGAGGGCCTTGCCACTCGCCTTGCGCAGGAGGGCACCGAGCGCGGCTACGACGTAACCCTGGGTTCCCTTGACGACTACGTTGAGCAGCTGCCCGCCAAGGCGGCGATCCTGGTTTGCTCCTCCTATAACGGGCTGCCCCCAGACAACGCCGTCAAGTTCCACCATTGGGTCGACGAGGCGGGGGCCGAGGCGTTTAAGGACTTGTCGTACACCGTTTTCGGCTGCGGCAACACCGAGTGGGCTACGACGTACCAGGCGGTGCCCACCGAGCTCGATGCAGGGCTGGAGCAACACGGCGCCACCCGCATACATCCTCGTGGTGCCGGCGACGTCCGCGGCGACTTCGATGCCGCGTACCGCAACTGGCACGACACGCTGTGGAAAGACATCGCCAACGCCCTCGGTGTCGATGCGCCGCACGAGACGGATGAAAGTCAGGCGAGGCTGTCGATAACGGTGACGAATCGGCAGGTGACCAATCCGGTCATCATGTCCTACCACGCCCAGGCGGCCGTCGTGCGCGACAACCGTGAGCTGCTGGCCGCCAATGCCGGCCGCTCGACTCGGCATCTTGAAGTCGTCCTACCGTCCGGCGTGAAGTACAAGGCCGGCGACCACCTTGGAGTACTGCCGCGCAACAACATCAATCTCATCCGACGGGTGATGCTGCGCTTCGGTCTGGACGCCGGCTCCTACGTCACGATCATCCCGAACCGTGGCAACCACACGCATCTGCCCACCGATGAGCCAGCTCCACTGCTCGGCATCCTGGGCAGTTGTGTCGAGCTTCAGGATCCAGCGACCCGCGGCGACATCGAGGTGATGGCTCGCTATACCAGCGATCACGAGCAACGGTCGTCGCTCGAGGGCCTCGTCGGCACCGACGATGAATCTCAGACCAGGTTCCGCAACGAGGTGCTGACTCGTGGCCGATCATTGCTGGATCTGCTCGAGGACTACCCAGCATGCGATATGCCGTTCGAGATCTTCCTTGACCGCCTGCCACCGCTGCGACCCCGGTATTACTCAATCTCCTCCTCACCGATGGCCAGCCCCGATATGTGCAGCATCACCACCGGGGTATTGCGCGGCCCGGCTCGCTCGGGCATCGGCGACTTCAGTGGAGTGTGCTCCAGCTACCTGGAATCAAACGCCCCAAATAGCACGGTCTTCGCTTTCGTACGCGAGCCGACGATCGCCTTCCGGCCGCCGGAGGATCCACAGCTGCCAATGATCATGATCGGTGCTGGTACTGGGCTGGCGCCCTTCCGCGGCTTCCTGCAGGAGCGGGCGGCGCAGCGCGCCGATGGAGTTCCGGTCGCTACCTCATTGCTGTTTTTTGGTTGCCGTACCTCAGAGGGCGACTACCTCTACGAAGATGAGCTACGACGCTACGAGGCCGATGGTGTGGTCAAGGTGGATGCCGTGTTCTCCCGTGAGGGAAATTCACAACGGCGGTATGTCCAGGACGCGATCGTCCAGCGAGCGGACGATGTCTGGGATCTCATCGCGAACCGGAACGCCAAGATCTATGTCTGCGGCAATGCCAACACCATGGCACCCGGCGTCCGCACCGCCCTCATCCAAGTGTTCCGGATGAACACCGACGTCTCCACGGATGGCAATAACTGGCTCGCCGGATTGCGAGCGGATGGCCGGTTCCTTGAAGATATTTGGGGAGGCTAACGATCATGGCCGAACCACCGGTCACTCAACCTGAAGCGCCACCTCCACCAGCGCCCACCACGCAGGCACCTGAGGCCAACCGCCGCGCCAAGCGGGCAGCAGCTCCGCCCATCGTGAAACTCGCTCGGCTGTCGAGCCTGACGGGCATCCTCTTCTCAGCCCTCTTCGTGCTCTCGCTGGTCTTCATCTACACGACGCCCAAGCTGACAGCCACGGACGCTCAGATCACTGCCTTCTACGCCAGCGGTAGCACGTTGCTAGTCACGGTTGGGCAGGTTCTTATTCCGTTGGCCGGGATCGCGTTTCTATGGCACGCGCATACCACCCGCTTGCTGATCAAGCTCCGCACGCCGTCACCGTCGGCGATTCCCTATGGGCTGCAGTTGGCGGCCGGCATTCTCTTCGTTGTCCTGCTCTTTGCCGGGACGGCATCCGCCGGCGCGGTGGCGCTGCTGAAAGATCTGACGAATGGTCCTTTGCCGTCAGCGGACGTGGTCCGCGGCCTGCTCGCGCTGGGCTACGCAATGGTCTTTATCTACGCGATCCGCGGTGCGGGCATGTACGCACTGACCACGACGAACCTGCTTCGCCAGGCCAAGATCATGCCCACCTGGCTCGCGATCATCTCCTACCTGCTGGCCATCTTTCTGCTGGTGTCCACGACGCTGCACCCGGTGGTCGTGCTCTCTTTCCCCGTCTGGGTCGTGGTCGCCGGCCTGGTGGTCTTCATCCGCGCTGGTCGCGTCGCCGAACCGGCTGTCTCTGAAAGGCAATCCGCATGACCACATCGCAGCCGGTTGAGGACCCTCAGAGCTCACCGTTGACCGTTGAGGACATTCCAGGACCGAAGGGCCTACCCGTCGTCGGCAACATGTTCGACGTGCCTCCCGAACGCACGATCGTCACGCTGATGGAGCTGGTCCGCAAGGACGGTCCGATGATCCGATTGCGCACCCCGGCCGGTGATCGGTACATAGCCTCCGGGCTGGCGATGATCGACGACCTGTGCGACGACGAGCGGTTCGACAAGCTCGTCGGAGACGGTCAGAAAGCGGTGCGGAGCTTCGGCCGCAGTGCCGGATTGTTCACCTCCGACACCGATGATCCGAACTGGTCGAAGGCCCACAACATTTTGCTGCCGAACTTCAGCCAGCAGGCGATGCGGGACTACGTGCCGATGATGAATGACATCGCGGCCCAGTTGATGCAAAAGTGGGAGCGGTTGAATCCGGGCGAACCGGTCGACGTCACCGCGGACATGACCCGGCTCACCCTCGACACGATCGCGCTGTGCGGTTTCGGCTACCGCTTCAACTCCTTCTACCGCGACACCCTGCACCCGTTCGTCGAAGCCATGTACGGCGTGTTGGGGGAGAGTCAACGACGCGCGCGGGCACTGCCCATCCAGACCAAGCTGCGGCGCGGCGCGTCGCAGAAGCTAGCCGAGAACTACCGCTACATGGAGAGCGAAGTCCAACAAATCATCGACGAGCGGCGCCGCGCCGGGAACATCGAAGATCACAAAGATTTGCTCAGCGCCATGCTCACCGGGATCGACAAAAAGACCGGCCAAAAGCTGGACGACGACAACATCGTGGCCCAATGCCAAACCTTCCTGATCGCCGGCCACGAAACCACCAGCGGACTGCTCTCCTTCGCCATCAGCTTTTTGATCAAGCATCCCGAGGTGGTCGCCCGCGCCCAGGAAGAAGTCGATCGCGTTTTGGGCACCGACACCTCGCTGCTGCCCACCTACCAACAAGTCCAAGGCCTGACCTACATCAACCAGATCCTCAGCGAAACCCTGCGGCTGTGGCCCACCGTGGCGGCGTTCACCCGCTACCCATACTCCGACGCCAGGGTCGGGCCCTACCTGATGCCGAAAGGCTCCTCGATTACCGGCCTGACGATCATGCTGCACCGCGACCCGACCGTGTGGGGCGCCGACGCCGAAGACTACAACCCCGACCACTTCCGCCCCGAAACCCGATCACAGATCCCCCCGAACGCGTTCAAGCCGTTCGGTTCCGGTCAACGGGCCTGCATCGGCCGCCAGTTCGCCATGCAAGAAGCGATGCTCGTCCTCGGCATGCTGCTGCAACGCTTCGAGTTCGTGGATTACCTCAACTACGAGCTGAAGATCAAAGAAGGCCTGACCATCAAACCCGACGGCCTGTCCATCAAGATCAAGCTGCGTCCCGGCCGCACCACCGCAACCGCACCGATCGCGATCACCAGCGTGCCGACCAACGGGCAAGCTGCTGAAGCCAAGGCCCGCCCACAACGGACTGGGGAGGGACATAACACGCCGCTCATGGTGCTGTTCGGGTCCAACCTGGGGACGGCAGAGGGCATTGCCAGCTCGCATTGCGCAGGATGGATCCGACCGCGGTTACGCCGTCACCTTGGGGGCTCTCGATGATCACACCGGCGAGCTGCCGCATGAGGGTGCGCTGGTGGTGGTGTGTGCGTCCTACAACGGCCACCCGCCGGACAACGCCGAACGCTTCTGCCGCTGGATCACCGACTCCGCAACGCCGTCTGACGCCGGATCCGGTCTGGCCTTCTCCGTCTTCGGCTGCGGCAACATGGACTGGGCCTCCACCTACCAAGCCGTACCGACACTGATCGATACGCAGCTCGAGGCTCACGGTGCGCGCCGGGTGCATGCGCGCGGCGAGGGCGACGCCCGCTCCGACTTCGACGGCCAGTTCTCGGAGTGGTACCAGGAATTGTGGTCATCGCTCGCCGACGGACTCGGACTCGGCGCCGAGTCGACAACGGCGTCAACCACGGAGCCGCGGCTACAGCTCACCATGGAGAACAAGCAGACAACCAATCCGGTGGTGATGTCCTACCGAGCTAATCCGTCCACCGTTGGTGGTCAATCGGGAACTGCTGAAAAATGGTCAATCCGCGTCCGACGACTCGCGGTCGGCCCGCCATATCGAGCTGGAATTGCCGGCCGGAATGGAGTACCAGACCGGTGATCATCTTGGCGTACTGCCTCGCAACAACATCGACCTGATCCGGCGGGTGATGGCTCGATTCGGTCTCGATGCCGGCACGTACGTGACCATCAATCCGACGGGCGGCGGCACCTACACCCACATTCCGTTGGGTGAATCAGCGCCGTTGCTCGGCATCCTCGGTGCCTGTGTGGAGTTGCAGGACGTTGCCAGCCGAAGTGATCTTGCGGTGCTAGCCCGGTACGCGACCGATCCTGAAGATGCGGAAAAGCTGCAGGCCATGTCCGGGCTGGACGAGGCCGGACGGAAGGCTTACCGCGAGCAGGTGGCAACCCGTCGGCTGTCGGTGCTCGAACTGCTTGACGACTACCCGAGCATCGACCTGCCATTCAACGTCTACCTGGAGCTGCTGCCTCCCATGCGGCCTCGCTACTACTCCATCTCCTCCTCCCCCGCTGTTGCGAGCAGCTGCCATCTCACTGTTGGCGTACTGCATGGTCCCGCTCGCAGTGGTGACGGCTACTTCAACGGGGTTGCCTCCAACCATCTGGGAAGCAGCATGGAGGGCAGTACGCAGTTCGTCTTTCGTTCGCAAACCCACCATTCCGTTCCGGCCGCCGGCCAACCCGCACACACCGATGATCATGGTCGGGGCTGGCACCGGCATGGCCCCCTTCCGTGGTTTTCTGCAGGAGCGTGCCGCGCTGGCGGAGAAAGGCGTTCCCGTTGGGAAGTCAGTCCTCTTCTACGGTTGCCGGAACGCTGACCATGACATGCTCTATGCCGACGAGCTGAAGAGCTACGAGACGTCGGGCATCACTGAACCTGCAGGTCGCCTTCTCGCGGGAGCCTGGACAGCCTCGAACGTTCGTCCAGCAGCTGATCGAGAGCGAGCGAGACCAGGTCTGGGACCTGATCGCGAGCGGTGCGGTGATCTACGTCTGCGGGAATGCCAACACCATGGCGCCCGGCGTACGCGCGGCCCTGATGGACATCTATCGGTCAAAGACCAATGGATCCGACCCATCGGCAGACGAATGGCTGCAAGGACTCCGTGACGACGACCGATACCTCGAGGACATCTGGGGAGAGATGGCGTCGGGATTGTGAACGGCTTGCCCATCCCCGCCGGGTCAGCTATGCGGGGATGGCGGCTGGCTTCGGTGCTGCGGCGTTCCAGACCGCGGCGCTGAAGGCGGTATGGCCGAGCGCGAGGGTGCCTTGATTGGTGACCAGGTAGACATATCCGGTCGGTGAGCGGTGCACGAAATACCCTGGCTCGGGCTGCCGCTTGTCCCACCCGCCGTGGGTCTCTGCTCGATGACCGGGCCGGGCCATCGGCCCCAGATTGCCGACCCGGGTCTGACCCGGCGGCCCGCCGTAGTCCATGGCCACATAGCGTTCGGTGTGGTCTAAATCCATGCTTGGACTGACACAGGTGCCGAAGGGAAAGACGTCGGCAATCTGTCGAACTCTGACCGCTGCCCGCAGCCGCTGCGGCACCTCATAACCGTCGATCGGCGCGATCTCGGTCGGATCCAGCACCGGCTGGATGCGTACCTGGCACCCCGTACGGGCCAGGAAGTCCATGAGCTGATCGAGGGTCAGCGGTCCGCCGTCCTCGGGCCGGACGATCGCGTGACCGGCACCCAAAGCGGCCTCGGACAGGTGCAAATGAAGGACCGCCCGCGGTCGCGCCGCCTTGGCGTCAAAGACCGCCGGCGGTTCCGTTGACAACGACTGATGATCATCGGCTCCACATCCGATCCAGACTCCGACACGAGCGTCGGGTTCGTCCTCGAGGCCTCGGCGTCGGGCTCAGCCGGCTCCCGCTCGGTCGCCTCGTCGGGCTGCTCGGGGCGGTCGTGCTGGTGCTCGATCAGCAGCCGCAAAGCTTCCGCGGGCTGCGCCAAAATGCCCAGCGCGCGGGCTCGCCGCGTCCCCACCGGATCGGTATCGCCCCGGGCAGCCAAGATCTCCGCGATCCTGTTCACCGTCGCCAGGAACCAGATTGCATCGCCTGCCGCCGCCTTCGCCACCACCGTCTTCAAGCCATCCTCGGAGTCGAAACTGAAGACGTCCTGGGTGGTGCGGACCCGCTCGGCCCGCTCCGCAGCCAGCGCCGGGTCAGCCTCGAGGATTGCCGCGGACAAGATCGTGGCGAACCGCGGCCACGGCATCATCCCGACAAAATCACTGAGGGCATGATCAACATCTGCACAGGCCTCCCACGACAACACTCGGGTCTGCTCCGCGATCTTGCGGGCCTGCCACGCCCGCACCCCACCCGTCAATACTCGACCCCACAGCCGCGGCAGCCGATACCGCAGGTCCAACGCGTCCGCGATCAAGGATCGAGCCGCCATGATCCCTGTTCCCTGCAGCGCGCCCAGTTCCGCGGCGCAATACTCCGACACCTCCGGAGTCCCCTCGCCACCCCACGCACAGGCACGCTGGATCAACGGCTGGTAATCATCGCTGCCCGAATCCAGATAGTGTGCATCCGCCCAGGCGCAGGCCAGCTGCAACATCCGACACTCCGCCGACACCAGCTCGGCAAAGTTCTGCTCGATCAGCCCGGCCAATTGGGCGGCGCCAGCCGGTGCCAGCTCCTCGAGCGAATCGAACATACCGTCACCTTAGAGGAGCCCACCGACAAAATGCGGCCCCTGCGAGTCATCGAATGGAGCGACGAATTGGTCAGCGCCGTTGCCCTATGCACTTGGTCGGATGTTCTGATTGAGGTGGAAGATGTTGTCCGGGTCGTAACGCCGCTTGAGAGCGGCGAGCCGAGCCAGCTTGTCTGCCGGGTATGCCCGACGGACGCCACGTTCACCCTCATCGGCAAGCACATTGACGTATACCCCGCTCGCGTACGGCTCAAGTACAGCGCCGTACCGGCGGGCGGCGGCCATACGCTCGCTATCCTCTGCTGCGTCGGTCCAGCGAGTAGCGGCTACGAACTCAACCAACGCGTTGCGGTGACTGAAGGCGCTGTCTTCGTTCGATGTCGCCGCGATCGCGCCGCCATAGCCCTGCAATGAGCCGTTTGGCAGTTGTGATCGGTCGGCGCCAGGATCGGGCTCCCCTTGGGACAGGAACGCATCGATCGCTTCGTCGCGGAGCTCGGAAAAGTAGTGACCCTTGAAATACCGCCGATGAGAGCCTGGGCGGTGCGCCTCGTCGTCGACACTTTGCAGCCGCAAGTAGGACAGTTCCTCCACCCGACCTGTGAGGGATACGCCGAGCCTCGTCAACCAAAGGGACCAGCCGCCGACCCTCGTCTGGATCACCCACCCAGACGAAGCCCAGGCTCGCTACAGTCCGGTTTCGCGACTGCGACTGTCCGTCCGGCGAGTCAGCAATCGTGCCGACCCACGCGATGGGAGTTGCCTCGGCTGGGAATTGATCGGGCAGCAGGTCGCGCCAGCGGCGCATGGCGGAAGGCGCTTCGGTCAGGTCGAAAGTGCTGTCGATGAGCATGGCTGCGGTACCAATCGGGTGCAAGCGAAACTCGAACTCGGTGACCACCCCAAAGTTGCCTCCGCCGCCACGCAGTCCCCAGAACAGGTCCTCGTGCGCTGACTCGCTGACTCGCAGGGTCGCGCCGTCTGCCGTCACGATTTCGTATGAGGCGACGTTGTCGCATGCCAGGCCGAAGCGCCTGGCCAACCAGCCCATGCCGCCGCCGAGCGTGAGCCCACCGACACCGGTGTGCGAGACGTTGCCGGCCGTCGTTGCCAAGCCGAACTCTTGCGCTGCCCGGTCCAGGTCTCCGAGGAGGGCACCGCCCTGTACCCACGCCCGCCGGGCGTCAGGATCGACCCGGACGCTGCGCATGCCAGCCAGATCGATCAGCAACCCGCCCTCTGGTACGGAGTTGCCCAGGATGCTGTGGCCTCCGCAACGGACGCCGATCTCAAGGTCGTTTTGTCGGGCGAAAGCGATGGCGGCCGCCACATCCGAGTTGCTGGTGCAGCGCACAGCGACCGCTGGGCGACGATCCGCCATCGCATTCCACATCCCGCGAGCCGAGTCGTAGCCGTCATCGCCCGGGAGCATGACCTCACCATCCAAAGCGCGACGAAGGCGGCTCACGTCGAAGCCGGTATCACTGATCATCTGCTGTCACCACCATTCAGTTCGCTTCCGACAGTGATCCAGACTCGCGCAGGATCTCAAACTCATCGCGTCAAACCTCGAGCTTGGCGTCGGCTTCCCGCATTTCTCGCGGACTCCAGGAGATTGAGCCGTCGTCAAGCCCCGCGAGAACGCTGTCAAGCCAGCGAATTTCCGCCTCCGTCGTAGCGTGCAGGTATTCGGTCTCCAGCATCGTGGCGCGCGGCAGCGGAAAGCCGGCGCTGGCGATCAACTCGTCGCGTTCACTCAGCCGTTGCGCCAAGTGCTGTCGTCGGGCTGTCAGCAGCTCGTGTGCGGACTCCGGCGTCAATAGCGGGATAAAAGACAGCCCTGCTGGAAACTCGGGAAACTCATTGCGAGGCGTAGACAGCACCTCAGCCATCCATTGCTGACGCATGGCCCGCCCTGCATCGGTCAGCTCATAGCTGGTCCGCTCGGGATACAAATGGTCGCGGGTGATGCCCGAGGGCTTGATCAAGTCCGCTTCGCTGAGTCGGTTGATCACTTTGTACAACGTTGCCCGCTGGCCGACATTGATCACCTCATCCTTGTGCCATCGCTTGATCAGCTGCTGCATGCCGTAGGGGTGCAGTGGGCCGTCCTCGAGTAGACCCAGGATTGCTAGGGCCAGTGCGGACCGTCGTACGTTCATCATCACGTCCAGAAACATACACTAGTTTTCTAAGATCTAGTTGCATTAACACTAGTAGTGAGTTTACTATCAGCTCATGACTACTACCCAAACCCTCAAGTACCTGCCCAGCTCGACCGGAAGAGCCAACCCGCCGTCGCTGCGCTGGCTACCCCTCGGTGCCGTCGCCGGCCCGGTCCTCTTCACTGCAGGCTGGGTCATCCTCGGTGCTGTCAGCCCCGGCTACACAGTGGCCGGTACGTGGATCTCGCCGTACTCGGCGATGACTCAACCGATTAGTGGCCTCGGGTTGGGCGTGACCGGCCCGTACATGAACTCGGTGTTCATCATCAGCGGCGCGCTGCTGCTGGCCGGTGTAATCGGCGTCGTCCTCGCAGCTGCCTCCGGGCGGTCGACGGGTCACGCGGATCGCCAGTTCGATCTTGCTCGCGCTGTCACCGGTGGGCCTAGTCATCATTGGCCTGTTCACCCTCGACAGCCCGGCGATGCACTTACTCGGCGCGATGCTGATACTGGCCACCCCGGTGATCAGCTTCCTGATCACCGGGCTACATCTGCGAGGCCTGCCCGGGTGGCACCGATTCGGCAACGGGCTGCTCGTCGCGGCGCCGCTGACGTTGGTGCTGTTCGTCCTCTATACCGGATCGTTCGATCAGTCCGCTGTAGCAGCGGGGCGCGGGGTCGCGGGGCTGACCCAGCGGCTGCTGTTCGTGGACATCCTGACCTGGTTCGCGGCGATGGGTTGGCTCGCCTACCGGCGTACCCCCTCATCGACGCCAGCAGGCCGCAAACACTGATTGCTTATTACTGTGGAAGGAAGCGTTATGACACACGTCCAGACGGCCATCGTCGTCGGCGGCGGAATCGCCGGTCCTGTTACCGCGATGGCACTTCAGCGAGCGGGCATCGAAGCAACGGTGCATGAGGCGTACGCCAGAGCAGCTGACGGCGTCGGCGGCATGCTAGGCCTCGCGCCGAACGGCCTCGACGCGCTCGCTGCCGTTGACCTCGACGGCCCGGTCCGCCACGTCGCGGAACCGGTCTCCGCGATGGTCGTGCAGAGCTGGACGGGCAAGCAGTTAGCCCAGTTCGACGACCCCAGCGGTAAGCCGATCATGCACGTGGTCTGGCGACCCGATCTTTATCGAGCGTTGTACGACGAGGCCAAGCGGCGGGGTATCACGATCGAGCACTCCCATCGATTCATAGACGCCCGTGAAACCGAGGATGGCGTGACCGCCCGGTTCAGTGATGACTCCACCGCCCGCGCCGACATCCTGATCGGGGCTGACGGCAGCCGGTCCACGGTCCGTTCCATGATCGATCCGACCGCGCCGACGCCCCGATACACAGGCCTGCTCGGCCTGGGTGGATTGACGAGGCGTGCCGGCGTCGACTCGACGAACGCCAACTACCGCATGATCTTCGGTAAGAAGGCGTTCTTCGGCTACGAGGTGAGCGACGAAGGGCAGATCAGCTGGTTCGCGAATCTGCCACACCGTGACCCGCTGACGTTGGCCCAGGCCCGCGAGGTGTCCCCGGAAGAGTGGCTGCGCGTCCTTAGCGACGCCTTCGCTGCAGACCGGACACCGGCGGACGCGATCATTGCCGCGACCTCTCCGGCAGACCTTATGGTCATCGGGGGACTCGAAATCATGCCAACCGCACCAGTGTGGAGCCGCGCCCGCAGCGTAATCGTCGGGGACGCGGCCCACGTTCCGTCACCGAGCTCCGGTCAGGGAGCATCCATGGCGATCGAGAGTGCCATCGAACTCGCTCGCTGTTTGCGTGACCTGCCGTACGCCCAGGCATTCGCTGCGTACGAGAACCTCAGGCGTGAGCGCGTCACCCGCATCATCAAACTCGCCGCCCGCACGAACAGTCACAAAGCAGCAGGGCCGATCGCGCGACGGCTCCGCGACGTGATCATGCCGGTGGCAATGAAGCTGGCCAAACCGGAGAAGACAGCATGGCAGTACAACCACCACATCGACTGGGATGCACCCGCAACAAACACCGTTACCCGGCGACCCAGACTCACGGAGACGGCACGGGTAGACGTTGCTCCCTTACGGCCACGGCGATGACGGACGACGAAACCGCCGCCGAGCCTGACGACAGATGAATGGGCACTGAGGTTGATTTGTGCGCTAGATGAAGAAAAGGTCACGTGTCCATGAAATATCTTGGACCAGCTCATGAGCCGTCCCTGCTGCCGCGCAGCCTGCCGGCGTAGCAGAATCAGGGCGCCGAGTGGTGGGGGGTGAGGTAGCGGTGCAAAATTACGGACGCCGCGCCCAGCGCCGAGGCGTCAACCCCGCCGGCAGCGAGCCGGACGTTGGTCGGGTGTACGTCACGGACGAACGCCGACTCGGTGAGCCGTTGGTCGATGGTGCGCCGATATTCTTCGCCGAGCTCGGCGAAGCCGGGGCCGGCGAGTGTGACGCGGTCAAGATCGAGCGTGGTCACCAGGTCGACGACCGCCACGGCAAGGTGACCGGCGGCGACCTCGAACACGTCGAGCGCCTCGGGGACGCCGTCCTTGACGCGCTCGCCGAATCGGCGATAGATGTCCGCGAAATCGGTTTCAGGGGTCACTCCGCATGCTCTGGCCAACTCCGGGCTCCGGACGATCTGGTCGATGATCGCCCTGGGGCTGGCCACCGTTTCGAGGCAGCCGCGCCGCCCGCACCAGCAGGGCCGTCCATTGGGATCCGCCTGCACGTGGCCGATCTCGCCGGCGTTTCCTGAGGCGCCGCGGTAGATCGAGCCGTTGATGATGATGCCGCACCCGATGCCGTGGGCCATGTAGAGCGTGACGAAGTCCTGCGAAGCGTTGCCGGTCGTCCAGAACTCGCCGAGGGCGGCACAGTTGGCGTCGTTCTCTCGCATCACCGCCAGGCCGGTCGCCTTGGCCAGTTCGACGTCCGCGGGGTACGGCTCCCAGGCGTCGGCGAAGGAGGTCTCCGACTGCCATCGATCGGGCGAGGCTCGTCGCCCTCCCATGGCTATGCAGACTCCGATGACCGAATCCTTGGCGATGCCGTGCCGCTTCAGGAGTCGGTTCAGCGCCGCCGAGATGCGCGTCAGCACCGCGGCCGGCTCGTCAGTTCCGCCGCTGCGAATCTCTCCGCGGGCCAGCTCGGTGCCGTCCAGGCCGCAGACGACGAGGACGCAGCGTGCAGGGTGGATGCTGATCCCGACGGCATAGAGCTGCTGGTCGTTGAGTCGCAGCAGGATCGGGCGCTTGCCGCCGGTCGACTGCGCAAAGCCGGACTCAATGACGACGCCGGATTCCATCAGCGATTTCACGACCACGGAGATCGTCTTCTCGGTGAGCGCGGAGCGGCGGGCCAAATCGGTGCGGCTGATCTCGCCCTCGGATCGGATCAGATCGAGGACGGCGCTGCGCGTTTCGGCAAAGGAACGCCCTTTGAGCCTGGGCGATCGTCCAGTCGGATCGGACATGACGTCTGACCCTAACGGGTGCTGACTCACAGGAGCGGTCACCAGACGATCGGCGGGTTGTTGTCGAGCCAGTGCTCCGGTTGCGGAACCAGTGCCTCGATCTCTGCCCAGAAGGACTCGGGCAGGTCCACGTCCCGCGCCTCGAGCGTGCGGGACAGCGTGGACCGCTTGGTGAACCCGGCCACAGTCGAGGCGATCCGGTCATCACGCAGCGAGAACTGCAGCGCCGCGGTGGACAGATCGGTCCCCCACCGCCGACATACCTCGCCCATCGCCGCGGCCGCCTCGCGGACCGCCGGACGGGCCGGGCGGTAGGCGTATGTGCCGTTGCCGCCCGAGGCGGTCAGCAGACCGCCGCCGTAGACGGCCGCATTGACCACTGCCATGCCGGCCGCCGAGGCCTGCTCGAACAGCGGCCCGGCGCTGCGGTCGACAAGGGTCCAACGGTTGTGGACAAGGACGGCCTCGAAGACGCCGATATCGACGTAGCGGCTGATCTCGCGGGTGTCGCCGCCGGCAACGCCGATGTGCCCGATCTCGCCGGCCTCCCGCAATTCGACCAGCACGTCGACGGCTCCGCCCGGCTCGGTCATCATCTCGTACGAGTGAAACTCCGGGTCATGCAGGAACACGATCGGCAGCCGGCCGATGCCGAGCCGCTCCATGCTCTCGCGGACGGAAGCGCGGACCCGGGCGCCGGAGTAGTCGCCGTCGAGCGCGTCGACCTTGGTCGAGATGACGAAGTCGGCCGGCAGCCCGCCGTGTTGCTCGACGGCCCGGCCGATCCGTTCCTCGCTGCGACCGCTGCCGTAGCCATTGGAGGTGTCGAGGAACCGGATGGGCCCGTCCATCACGTGGCGGACCAGGTCGATGGCCGCGTCCTCGGTCACCTCGTAGCCGAACAGTTCGGGCATGCTGCCCAGTTGGGCGCCGCCCATGCAGATCGCCGACACGGTGATGCCGGTCGTGCCGAAGGGTCGCAGCCAGTTCGTTGCTGCCATGACGCTCATCAGGCGTTCGCTGTGGTGATCGGGTAGGCGACGTAGGCGAAGCGACGGCCATCGGGTGACCAGCTGTTGACGTTGATGGTGCCCTGGCCGCCGAACAGCGGGATCACCCGGAGCGGCGTCGTCCAGTCCGTCGTCGAGACCACGCGGATCTCCACCTCCAGGTCCGCCGGGTGGCCGAGGGTGCCGGTCGGGAAGCTGATGTACGCGGCCACGTCGCCGGCGGGCGAGAGGTGCGGAAACCAGTCGACGGTGTCGGACTCCACCAACCGCTCGGGGACCCCTCCCCCGGCCGGGACGCGAGCCACCTGAGCATGTCCCGGGCGGACGCCGAACTCCTCGGTGTTCAGGTATATCCAATTTCCGTCGGCGGAGTACTCCGGGCCGTCGATGTGCCGGCTGCCTGCCTCGGGGTAGCTGGTCTCGCCTCCGGCGCTCGGGATCAGCGCGAGCCGGCCCGCGGCGGAGAACGCGGCGGAGAAGTCCCCCCGCGGCAGATCGACGAACGCCAGCGTCGTCCCGTCGGGGCTGACACCGTGCAGGAAGTGGTAGCGGCTGGGGTCGTGGCTGACCCGGGTCGCCGCGCCCCCCTCGATCGGGGCTACGTAGAGGTGTCCGTCGTTGGCGGAGAGATAGATCAGGCCGCGCTGCGCGTCGACCACGTGGTCGTTGTTGATCGGCGGGAGGTCATCGATGATCACCTGGTCGAGGGTCGCCTCCGGCTCGAGCGTCAGCCGCCAGAGCAATCCGTGGCCGTTGAGCAGCAGCGCGGCGCCGTCGGGAGCCCAGTTGGGCGCCTCGAGCAGCAGTTCCTCGCTGGCATGAACCAGCTCGGGAGCGCCACCGAGCGCGTCGGCGATCCACACCTCTGTGCGCTGCCCCGGCCCTAGCTTCCGGGTCGGCAGCAACTGCACCTCGTCAACGGCGGTCATCTGTTTCTCCCTCTAACGCGGCTTGTCCCAACCGGCCCTTTGAGCCGGCGTGCGTTGGCGAGTTTAGCCTTTCCCAGATATCTTAGCAATAGATAGGTAAGTAAGATCCTGCTATCGTGCCACCTATGCCGAGTTCCTGGCTTCCCAAGTCGAGCGTGACCCCGCTGCGTGGCGGACCTGTCCTTCGCTGGGGCATCGTCGCCCCCGGCGTCATCGCGGACTACTTCGCCACCACCCTTCTGGCCAACACCGATCAGCGCATCGTCGCCGTGGCGTCGCGCTCCGCCGAGCGAGGCGCCGCGTTCGCCCAGCGCCACGGCATCGAGCGCAGCCACGCTTCATACGATCAGCTGTTCGCCGACCCTGAGGTCGACATCGTCTACGTCGCCGCGCCGCACAGCGAGCATAAGGCGTTGGGCCTGGCTGCGATCGCCGCCGGCAAACACGTCTTGATCGAGAAGCCTCTCGCTCTGTCGGCCGCCGAGGCCGAGGAGATCGCCGCTGCCGCGCGCGCCGCAGGGGTGCTGGCGGCCGAGGCGATGTGGACCCGCTACCTCCCCCAGTTCGACGTGCTGAGCCAACTCCTCGACCGGGGCGATCTCGGCACGATCAAGTTGGCGACGGCCGATGTCGGCTGGCAGATGGGAGCCGACGCGCCGCCGCGGTTCTTCGATCCCGTTCAGGGCGGCGGCGCCGCCTTGGACATGGGCGTCTACGGCTACTGGTTCGCCCAGTTTGCCGTGGGCCGCCCCGAGCGGGTGCGAGCCCTGGGCAGCCTCACCACCAGCGGCGTCGACGACCAGGCGGTCGTGGCCATTGCGGCCGCCGACGGCCGCTTCGCCTCGGTGACCACCAGCATGGCGGTGACCAATTCCGGCCTGGCAGCCATCCACGGCACCGCCGGCACGGCCCGGTTCCTCGAGCCCTTCGTGTTTCCCGCCCGGTTCGTCGTCGAGGTCGGTGACCACAGCCACGAATGGCACGACACCAGCGGCCTGGCCATGCGCGACGGCCTGGCCTGGCAGACGAGCGCGTTGGCCGACATCATCGCGCAGGGGCTGACCGACTCGCCGTTGCACAGTCTCGACGATGCGATCAGTGTGCTGCGCACGATCGACACCGTCCGGAGCCAGCTCACGGTCTCGTGAGCGGCCTGCCCACTCCCCGAGGAGCACCAATGGCCAGTTCAGTCCCTGATCTCGAGCAGTTCGGCCACGACGAGGCGTGGCAAATGGGCAGTGCGCTGGCCGCCCGATGCCGCGCCGACCAACTGCCGGTCACCATCAGCATCTGGCTGGGTGAGCAGCGGGCCTTCCACGCTGCCCTTCCCGGCACCAGCGCCGACAACGATGCGTGGGTGGAGAAGAAGGCCCGGGTGGTCCGCCGCTTCAACCGTTCGTCGCTGGAGGTCTACGAGCACTACGTCACGAAGATGCCGGACTTCTTCCAGATCTTCGGCCTGTCCAGCGCCGAGTACGCCCCTGGCGAGGGGGCCGTACCGATTCGGGTACGCGGAGCGCTGGTCGGCGTGCTGGCCGTCTCCGGCCTCGAACAGGGCGGTGACCACGACCTCGCCGTCTCCGCCTTCCCCACCTGAACTCGACCGGCCACGCCGACCCGCGCCGGGCTGACACTCCTTGTCAGCCCGGCCTTCAGCACGCCCGCTCGCGCTCTCGCAGATGTCCGATGTGAGCCCCCAAACTCTCGCCGATCGCTGACGATGGCCCCATCCCCTCGCACAAGTCTTCACTTACTTACGTACCTATCTATTGCTAACTCACCATCGATTGCCCTATGCTCCTGCCAAGCGTCGAGTCGACGCGGTTCATCCGGCCCGTCGATCGACCAGGGCCACACGGATCAAGGGAGAACCACACGTGTTTCGCATTCGCTCACGGATCGCCCAGGGAGTCGTCCTCGGCGTCGCATCCGTTCTCGCCCTCGCCGGATGTGCCGGCGGCAACAACAGCTCAAACAGCGGTGACGGAGGCTCGGCCACCTCGGGCACCGTGAACTGGTGGAGCTGGACCCCGGACAACAACGTGGCCGCGCGGGAAATCGCCGAGTTCAACAAGCAGTATCCCGATATCAAGGTGATCTACAAGAAGGTGCCGAGCGACAACTACGCGGCGGTGTTGAAGCCGGCGCTGGCGTCCAACGACGGCCCGGATGTCTACACGGTCAACGCCAGCGGTGCCTTCTCGGCCGAGGCCTTCGCGTCGTATGCCTACGACCTGACGCCCGACATCGAGAAGCTGCTCGGTGCCGACTGGAAGACCAAGGTCTATGACGGCGGCGTCAAGGCCTTCACCGTCAAGGACCGGCTGGTCGCCGCCCAGTGGGCCAAGGTCGGGGCGGGCATCATGTGGATCAACCAGGACATGTTCGACAAGTACGGCCTGCAGCCGCCGAAGACGCTCGCGGAGTGGGAGTCGGTCTGCAAGACCTTCCGCTCCAAAGGCCAGGGATGCTTCCGCGAGGGCATGTCCGGCACCTCGGGCTTCGTCATCGACACCGTGCACTCGCTCGCCGACAGCATCCAACCCGGCGCCTGGGCGGCAGCGGTGGCGGGCACCGGGAAGTGGACCGACCCGGCAATGGTGCAAGCCCTCGACACACTGCGCACGCTCTCCAAGAACGGCATCCTCGACGAGGGGTCGGTCGGCATTCAGCAGTACCCGGACGTGAACAACGCGTTCCTGTCCGGGAAGGTGCCGATGGTGCAGATGGGCACCTGGTACCAGCAGTACGCCACGGTAGACAGCCTCACCGCCGCCCTGTCCGGTGCCGGTGTGCCCGCGGACACGCCGAAGATCACCATCGTCCCGATCCCGTTCCCCGATGTCGCCGGCAAAGGCAACCCGTCGACCATGTTCGCCGACCCCGATGCGGGGCACTCGGTCAACGCCAAGTCGAAGAACCGCAACGCGGCCATCACCTTCGCGCTGTGGATGGGAGGCACCAAGGAGGGCCAGCAGATCGTCGTGAACAACATGGACTCCTTCGCCACCCTGAACGGGATCACGCCTCAGTGGGACAAGATCAAGCTCGTCAATCCCACGGTGCAGAAGCCCAAGCTCGAAGAGGTCACCAAGCGACTCGGTGAGGCCAAGGACTTCCGAAGCCTCGGCATCTCCGCCCAGGTGAGCCAGGCGATCATCGACGCCAGCCAGGCGATGGTGAACAGCGACAAGCCCGCGGCCGACGCGGCAGCCGATATCCAGGCTGCGGCCGACGCCAAGTGACAACCTACACAACCCTAGGAACGTACGTGATGAAGCGAGGACGACGATGACCACTACGACGGCGCAGAGGCCGGGCACGGCGACCGCACGACGGTCGCCGGGCCGGTCGTCCCGCCTGCACCGACCGTCCGGTATGCCCTGGATCCTGCCGGCCATGGTCTTCTCGGTCGGGCTGCTCTACTACTGCATCTTCTACACCGGCTACATCTCGACGCTCGATTGGGACGGGGCCGCCCCGCTGCAGGAGAGTGTCGGGTTGGCCAACTACGCCAAGATGGTTCACGATCCCGTGTTCTGGCGGTCCCTCGTCCACACCGTGGTGTTCTTCGTGGTGACCTTCGTGGTGGAGGTGGCCCTCGGGCTCGTCTTCGCCTGCCTGCTGCACTCGAAGCTGTATCTCAAGACCTTGTACAAGGTCCTGATCTTCATTCCCGTGGTGCTCGCGACCGCGACGGTAGCGCCCGTGTTCCGACTGATCTACGCCCCGGACGGGACGCTGAACACCCTCTTGCGGGCGGTCGGGTTGGACGCGCTCGCGCAGCCGTGGCTGGCCAGTGGGACCTTCGCTTTGATCATCGTGATCTCGGTGCAGATCTGGCAGTCCACCGGCGTCGTCTTCGTCCTGTACTACGCCGCGATCGGCCAGATCGAGCATTCGGTCATCGAGGCGGCTCGCATCGACGGCGCCGGAGACTTCCGGGTCATCGCCTCCATCGTGTGGCCAGGAGTGCGGGGGACAACGCTCGCGATCGCCATCCTGAGCGCCATCGGTTCGCTGAAGACCTTCGACATACCCTTCCTGATCACCGGAGGCGGCCCCAGCTACGCGACCGAGTTCCTCGGCACGCTGATCTACCGGGTCAGCGTCGCCTTCTCCAAGGTTGGGTACGGCGCGGCGATCTCGATCGTGCTGCTCGTTCTGGCCATGGGCGCAGCGATCATCATCAACACCGGCGGAGGGCGAGGAAGAGCCCATGTTTGAGACCAGGCGGATCCGCTACCGCATCCTGCTGCAGATCCTGCTCACCATATTGGTGATCCCGTTCGTGTTCCCCCTAATCGCCATGATCCAAGGGTCGCTGGCCGGCGCAGGATGGGACAACTACCTGACTGTGCTGTCCCTTCCGCTGCTCCCGGGCTTCTTCATCAACAGCGCGCTCGTCGCGGTCGCCGTCATCCTGATCGTGGTCGCGTGCACCATGACGGCGGCGTTCGGGTTCTCGAAACTACACATCGCCGGAAAGGAGATCTACTTCTGGATGCTGCTCGCGGCGCTGACCCTTCCGGGTGTGGTCCTCCTCACGCCGCTGTTCGCGACGGTCACCCGGATCGGGGCCTACAACACGCTGTGGGCCGTCATCCTGCCCGTCGCCGCGTTGCAGGTGCCCTTCACCGTCCTGCTGGCACGCAACTTCGTCGACGGCATCCCCGATGAGATGATCGAGGCGGCCCGGGTCGACGGGGCCAGCATGGTCCGCACCTTCTGGAGCGTGATACTCCCGCTGACCAGGCCGATCATCGCCGCCGTCTTGGTGCTGGTCTTCATCAGTGCGTGGAACGAGTACCTGCTCGCGCTGCTGTTCCTGCAGACCCCCGAGCAGCAGACCATCACCCTCGTACCGCAGTACTTCGTCGGCCAGTACAACAACGACCAAACCAAGGTCCTGGCCGCCGCAGTCCTGACCGGACTACCCGTCGTCATCGCCTACATCTGCCTGCAACGGTTCTTTGAGCGCGGACTCGCCGCCGGCGCCCTCAAGTAACCCACCCGACAAGAACGGAACACGCCCATGCCACACGCCCGCATCGACATGCACCGCACCCTCGCACCGAAAATGCCCGACATGAGCGCGGCCATCCGCGCCGGGATGGTGACGGGCTTCGACATGCCCGCCGACGACTTCTTCCAGGCCTTCCGGCTGCACGACGAAGGCGAACTCTTCTACTCCCCCACCTTCCCGAACCAGCAGCGCGACGACATCATCTTCATCGAACTCATCGCCAGCAAGGGTTACAGCGACGCGCAGAAGCAGCACACCATGGAGGCCATCGTCGACGAACTGTCCGGGGTCGGCATCAAGCCGGACAATGTGATTCTCGTCATCAACGAGGTAGGTCAGGGCGCGACCTGGTACGCGCACGAGCCGGCCTATGAACGGCATGTTGCCGACGCGCAGCTCAGGTGACCGGCGACTCGGACCGCGCACCCTCGCCACAATGACGATCGACCTCGGTTTCTCCTCGGTCGGCAAGGTGTCCGTCGTTACCGGCGGCGGCTCTGGCATCGGAGCGGCGATCGCCGCCATATACGCCGCCAAGGGCGCGACCGTGTCCATCCTGGACCTGCCGAGTGAGGCAGCGACCGCCCGCGCCGCCTTGGCGTAAGCGGTCGGGTACTCCGTCCGCGTGCACGGCACGTCGGGCTGCGGCGGTCTTCGGGGTCGACGGTACGACTGATCACACGATCGTCGTCTCTGCCCTCCGCGCACATCACGAGGCAGCATGCTGAGCATGATCAACGAGACGTCGCCAGCCGCAGCCGCTGAGCTCCTGCGCCCGACCGAGACATCCGCCCACCACGGAGAGTGAAAGCCCATGACCATTCAGCACACCGTCGTCTTCCGTCTCGTCCACGAGCCGGGAACACGCGCCGAGAGGGAGTTCCTGGACACGGCTCGAGCAACGCTGACCGCCATCGCCGGTGTTTCCGAGTTCAGCATCAACCAACAAGTCAGTCCGAAGAGCGACCTCGGCTGGCAGTTCTCGATGACCTTCGCCGACCAAGCTGCCTACGACGCGTACAACGCCGATCCTGCGCACGTCACCTTCGTCGAGACGCGATGGCAGGTCGAGGTGGACGCCTTCCAGGAGTACGACTTCGTCGCCCGGTGATCCTCATGACGGGCTTGGGCCAGTGCCCAGCTTCCTTGCGGCCCTGGGGACTCTGAATCCTCAAGGCATCGCCTCGATGGCGGTGACCTCGACGCTCAGGTGCCGGAGACCGGCCACCTCGATTCCCCAGCCGGCCGCCCCCCACTGGACCGACCGGCCATCGATCCCGAACCCGACACCGGGGCGGCGTTGGTCGCCATGCACATACCGTCGCGGCCGAGCGGCAGGAGGGGTTTCTGGCCAAACACTTCGGCGCCCCCAGCAGGATTCGAACCTGCGACACAAGGTTTAGGAAACCTTTGCTCTATCCCCTGAGCTATGGGGGCTGACTTGGGAAAACGGTGCTGGTCGTCTTCCCTCGTGCCTTCCGACAAATCCTGCGTGCCAACGATCGCTAGGAGCAGCGTAATGGCACGCGCTCGTCGCAGTGGTGATCGGCTTCGTGGGTGAAGCGGAGGCGACGGCTAGCGACACCCGCAGGTACGGCGACCGCATAAGTTCGGCACGCTCAACGCGGATCGACGAGGGTGTGACGCGTCTCCAAATCCTCGTCGCCGATGTCGAGACCGCACCATCGGCAGCGTCCCTGGAGAGTAGATCGACAAGACGAGTAACGGAGGATGGATCCCATGTCACACGCACGACGCTTCGACCATGTCGGCATCACTGTCGCGGACCTCGACACGGTGACGGCGTTCTTCGTCGGCCTTGGTCTCGAGGTCGAGGGCCCGCGGATGTTCGTGGAGGGCGAGTTTCTGGACACTGTCATCGGCATCCCCGACTCCCGGACCGAGATCGTCATGCTGCGCCCACCCGACGGAGGTACCCGGCTGGAGCTGTCGAGCTTCGTCCGGCCCGACCACGAGCCGGGGTCACCGGCCGCGATGGCCAACGAGCTGGGGCTGCGGAACGTGGCCTTCGAGGTGGACGACCTCCAGGCCGCCGTCGATCGGCTGGCCGCGGACGGCTACGGGCTGGTCGGCGGCATCGGCCAGTACGAGCACACCTGGCGCATGGCCTACGTGCGCGGACCGGAGGGGATCATCGTGTCCCTGGCCGAGCGCATCGGTTGACGCCGCCGTCGATGCTTGATCAGCCGGACGTCAAGCGACGGGCTGCTCCTGCTCTCCCCATGGTGACCCATACTCGGTCAACCGGACCGGATCCAAACGGATGCCGCGGGCGCAGCACGCTGATGATCCACATCGCCATCCGTGAGGCCGGTCAATTACATGGCTGCGGGTGGTCCACCGCCGTCGGTCAACCGCTGGGCCACCGGATCGGACGTCGCGAAGCGTTCGCTGCCGAGCCGGGAGGTCCCAGACCCCCTCCCGCAGCAATGCCAGGCGCTGATGTCCCATCCGTTGCAGTAGCGCGGGCGGCGACAGGACCCGCAGCCACGCCGCGGCCAACTCAATGGCCAACGGCAGCCCATCCAACCGCCGGGACAGTTCGGCGAACGTGGAGAGATCAGCGGCGCTCGGCTTATACCCGGGGTGGATGCTCCGAGCCCGATCCAAGAACAGCTCCACCGCAGCCGTAACGGTTCCGTCGGCAGGTACGGCCAGCGGCTCGACGGTGTATACGCGCTCACCCCGGATGTTGAGGAGGCGGCGGCTGGTAACCAGCAGCAGAAGGGCATTTGTGGCGGCCAGCAAGTCTGACAGATCGCCCGCCGCGTCGGCGAGCTGTTCCATGTTGTCCAGCACGATCAGCATCCGTGCCGCTGCCAGCCGGTTGGCGACACTTGCGTCTGGGTGCTCCTCGATGCCGAGTGACTTCGCGATGGTCGGCAGCACGAGTGAGGATTCAGTGAGCGGCGCCAGATCGACATACACGATGCCGTCCGGGCACCGCTCCCTCGCACCCCCGGCCACCGCCAACGCCAGCCGTGACTTGCCAATTCCACCGGGACCGACGATCGTCACCATCCGCACGTCCGAGTCCACGAGCAAGTCCAACATCCGCGCGACGTCCTCATCACGCCGATGAGCCGTGTCGCTGGTCGCGGCAGTGGAGCGCGTAGAGCTGGCCAGCACGCTCGATCCTGCCGTCCCGAAGCTCTGCCGTCGCCCAGAGCTCCAGTGCATAGCTCACCAATCAGGGTATCGGTGGCCCGATCAATGTCATCGCGGCCGTACGTCCGAGGTCCCGCCGGAGGGGGTCGGCTTGCGGCACTGCAGTGCGTTCCGCTCAGCCGATCCCTGTTAGACGTTCTCAACAGAGACCTTGAGTGCTTGGGATCGCGCTTCCCAGCCCGGTATACAGCTCCACATGGATGATCAGTTTCACCCGGTGGCCGTGAGCGAGACAGGCCGCATGGAGGCGTTCAGCGACGGCGTTCTCGCCATTGCCGTGACCCTGCTCGTGCTGGACCTGCATGTGCCGCCGAGCAACGCGCTGCACGAGCCGCTCGCGGTCGCGTTGGCGCATGAATGGCCGGCGTACGCCGCCTACGTGACCAGCTTTCTGATCATCGGCATCATTTGGGTCAATCACCATACGGTGTTCGAGCTCGTCGGGCGGGTGGACCGCAACGTACTGTTCCTCAACCTGCTGCTGCTGATGTCGGTCGTGGCATCCCGTTCGCTACGGCGCTGCTGTCGGAGTACCTGCTCGCCGGTAACGGCAACGCGCGAAGCGCCGCGCTGGTGTACTCCGCTGTGATGCTCGCGATGTCGCTCGGATTCGCCGCGCTCTACACCTATGTCGCGATGCACCCGGTGCTGCTCGCCGACGGCGTGGACTCCCGCGCAGTGCGTGGCTCCATCGTGCGGTTCAGTGCTGTGGGCATCGGGCTTATGTCGTAACGCTCGGGATTGCCGTCGTGAGCGCGCCGGCCTGCCTCATTGCCCACTTCGTGATCGCGATCTACTACTGCTTCCAGCAGATCCGCCCCCGCTCACCTGTGGCCTGACCTCAGGGTGGTTGGACCGTACTCGAGGCCATGGGATGCGGACCGTGCGGGTCACCACCCGTCGGTGTCCAGACCACGGTTCCAGAGGCGCCGGTGCCACTTGCGCGGGGCTTCGAGGGTTATTACCCCAGCTGGTCGCGGCGGCGTGTCAGGTAGGCGGTCTCGGCGGTGTTGCCCGCCAGCTCGATGGCTTTGTCGTACGCCGCGCGTGACTTCTGACTGCGGCCCAGCCGGCGCAGCAGGTCGGCGCGGGTCGCATGGTAGGCGTGATAGCCGGCCAACTTGTCCTCGAGACGGTCGACGGCCGCCAGTGCCACCTCCGGGCCGTCAAGCTCGGCGACCGCGATGGCCCGGTTGAGGGCGATGATCGGCGAGGGGTCGAGGCGGACGAGCTGGTCGTAGAGGGCGACGACCTGCGACCAGTCGGTGTCGCGTACGTCGCGGGCGGAGGTGTGCACGGCGTTGATCGCGGCGAGGATCTGGTAGCGACCCGGAGCCACCCCGGCGGCCAGGCGCTCGCGCACCAGCCGGTGGCCCTCGGCGATCAGCGCCGCGTCCCAGGCTCCACGGTCCTGCTCGTCGAGGGGGACCAGTTCGCCGCTCGCCGAAACCCGGGCGGTGCGGCGGGCCTCGGTGAGGAGCATCAGCGCCAGCAGCCCGGCCACCTCACCGTCCTCCGGCATCAGGGCACGGATCAGGCGGGTGAGCCGGATCGCCTCGGCGGTCAGGTCGTGACGTACGGGATCGGTGTCGGGGCCGGTCGCCAGGTAGCCCTCGTTGAAGACGAGGAAGAGGACGGCGAGTACGCCGGAGACGCGCGCCGGGAGATCCTCCGCGGACGGCACCCGATAAGGGATGCGAGCCGCCTTGATCTTGGCCTTCGCGCGGGTGATCCGCTGCCCCATGGTGGTCTCCTGCACCAGGAAGGCACGGGCGATCTCGGGCACGGTCAGACCGCCGACCATGCGCAGCGTCAGCGCCACGCGGGTCTCCATCGCGAGCGCCGGGTGACAGCAGGTGAAGATCAGCCGGAGCCGCTCGTCGTCGATGGCGCCGAGAGGCTCGGGCGGGTCGTCGTCGTACACCATCTGAGCCTCCTTCTGCTTGTCGTCGCGCTTGTTCTCGCGCCGGATCCGGTCGATGGCCTTGCGGTTGGCGGTGGTGGTCAGCCAGGCGCCGGGGTTGGGGGGTACGCCGTCGGCCGGCCACCGCTCGACGGCGGTCGCGAACGCCTCGGCCGCCGCCTCCTCGGCGATGTCGAGGTCACCGAAACGCCTGGTCAGGGCGGCGACCACCCGCGCCCACTCCTCGTGGTGGGCCTGGGTGATCGCCGCCCGGACGTCGACCACGCTCACAGGAACGGCCGCACCTCGATCTTGCGATCGCAGATCTTCGACGCCTCGGTGGCGAGCTTGAGCGCCACGTCGAGGTCGGGGGCCTCCCACACCCAGACGCCGGCGAGGTACTCCTTCGACTCCACGAAGGGCCCGTCGCTGAACACCGCCTGCTCGCCCCGGTTGTCGATGACCGTGGCCGCGTTGGTGTCTGCGAGTCCGCCCGCGAAAACCCAGTAGCCCTCGGCGATCAGTCGTTCGTTGAACGCGCTGATGGCAGGCTGCCTGTCCGTGCTGCCGGGATTGCGCTTGTCGTCGATCACGGAAACCAGGTACTGCATCTGAAGATCATCTCCTGTGGTGTCAAGACAGCGTGGTTCGGTGGTCAGGGACTTCACGCCGTTGCATACTGCGGGCGCCCGGCCGGCCGGTAGACCTGGATCGTCACGCCCTTCGAGTCGACTCGCGACTCGACCAGGTCGAGCGCGAGATCCGGGCCGGTCTCCGGGAACAGTCGCGCGCCCTGGCCGAGGACCACCGGGACGACGATCAGCGTCATCTCGTCGACCAGATCGTTCTCCAGCAGCCACCGGGTCAGGGTGCCGCTGCCGTGCACCTGCAGCTCACCCCCGGGCTTGGCCTTCAGCTCGCGGATGGCGGTCGCAAGGTCGTCGGACAGGACGGTGGTGTCCGACCACGCCGGATCGGTGAGCGTGGTCGACGCCACGTACTTGGGCTGGGTGTTCAACGCCCGCATGACGGGCTCCCAGCCAGGGACATCCTGTTCCGTCAAGGACCCCCACGAGCCGGCGAACAGCTCGTAGGTCCGCCGGCCGAACAGGAACGCGTCGGCGCGCTGGTAGGTCTGGTTGATGAACGCGTGGGTCTCGTTGTCACCCTTCCCCAAGGCCCATCCGCCGCGCTCGAATCCGTTCCTGCGGTCCTCATCCGACGCGCCGCCGTTTCCCTGCATCACTCCATCGACGGTGACTTGCGTCATGGTCGTCAGTTTCATAGTCGCGGTTCCCTTTTCCTTGGGGCCGCCCCTCGTGGGCGGCCTCACCCCTGCCACGAACACCGCTGCCCCGATCCGACACCGCCTCCCGGATTTCTTTCGAGGACTTTTGGTACGCCGGTTCTGAGCCTCAGGGGAGCAGCCTCCGACGCGAGGACCGATGAGTTTCGGGGTGGTATTCGGTCCTTCCATAAGGTAGGCCGGTGCCCTCGATTGCGGCCGTACAGAGAGGAATACTCATGGCACGCGTGATCTGCGATATGTCCATGTCGCTCGACGGGTACGTCACCGGCCCGAATGACAGCCGCGAGAACCCGTTCGGCGATGGAGCTGACATGCTGCACGACTGGATGTTCGACGCGGCGACCAACGACGACCGGGCCATCCTGCAGGAGATGCTCGACGGGGTCGGCGCGGTCGTGATGGGTCGCAAGTCGTTCGACAAAAATGAGGGCGACGGCGGTTGGGGCGACGGCGGACCTGTCGGTGATACCCCGTGCTTCGTGGTCACCCATCACCAACCCACTACGACGCACCCGACCATGTACACGTTCGTCACCGACGGTGTGGTCAGCGCGATCGAGCAGGCCAAGAGCACAGCAGGCGACAAGGTCGTCGGCCTGCACGGCGCGACCGTCATGCAGCAGGCCCTCCCGCTCGGCTTGGTCGATGAGATCCGGGTGCACGTGATCCCGGTCCTGTTGGGTGGCGGCACACCGCTGTTCAGCAGGCTGGACTCCTCGATCACCCTGGAACGTATCCAGGCGTTGGTGACCCCGGCTGCGACGCACCTCGGATTTCGCGTACGCGGGTAAGCCGCAGCCCCTGCGCCAAATCCTCGCCGCCGTGATCGGCCGGTTCTGCGGCACCAGACGGAGGTGATCAGCGCGTCGCGGCGATCGCCTGACGCAGGTCCTCAATCAGGGCCTCGGCACCCTCGACGCCGACCGAGAGGCGCAGCAGACCCGGCGGGATGCCGGCCTCGAGCCGCTCGGCTGCCGTCATGTTGAAGTGGGAGGAGTTGAACGGCAGGCTAGCCAGTGACTCCACGCCCCCGAGGCTGGTCGCCTCCACCGCCACGCGCAGCCGGCGTATGACGGCGAGGGCCCGCTCGTCGCCACCCGACAGGACCAGGGCCACCATCGCCCCCCGGGGCCCGGGCATCACCGCGTCCGCCACCCCGCCGGCGTCGGGGTGGTCGGGCCGCCCCGGGTAGAGCACCCGCTCGACATCCTGGTCGTCCGCCATCGCGGCGGCGATCGCGGCCGCCGTACGGCACTCCTCGGTCAGCCGGATCCCGAACGTCCGCATCCCTCGCCACACCAGGAAGGCGGCATGCGGGTCCAGGCACCCCCCGAGCGTGATCATCCGCCGCTGGATGTCCTCGAGCAGCGGCACGTCGTCGGCCGTCACGACGCCGGCGACGACGTCGGAGTGACCGGCCAGGAACTTGGTGGCCGATTCGACGACGACGTCGGCGCCCAGGGTGAGCGGCCGGACGCAGTGCGGGGTCGCGAAGGTGTTATCGACCACCAGCCTGGCCCCGGTCTCCCGCGCCAGGCGGGCGACCCGGGGAATGTCCATCAGCCGCAGCGCCGGATTGGAGAGCGTCTCCCCGTACAGCACGTCCGGGTCGTACTCGGCGACCCCACGCCGCCACGCGTCGAGGTCGAAGCTGTCGACCCGGACCACCTCGATGCCCAGCCGAGGCAGGTCCCGCCGCAGCAGGTCGTCGGTGTCGCCGTAGACCTGGCGCGCCGCGACCAGGGTGTCACCGCTGCGCAGCAGCGTGAGGAGGGTGGTGGCGATCGCCGCCATCCCGCTGGAGGTCATCAGCGCCCTGTTCGCCCCGTGCAGCTGCGCCACCGACTCGGCTGCCGCGTCGACGGTGGGGTTGTTGAACCGGGAGTACCACGTCTCGTTCAGGCCGCCGTTGCCCTGGATGTCCTTGTACGACGTGTCGTCGAGCTCGAAGGTCGTCGTCTGGTAGATCGGCGGGATGACCGGCGCCGTACGCGAGGTGTGCTGACGACCCGGGCGATGGCTTTCGTCAGATGCCACCTCGTCACCCTCTCACGGCCCGCGGGGATCAGGGCGGCGTCGCGGCACTCGTCACCGCGGTGGCGTCCACGCCCAGCCCGCCGCGGGCCTAGATCAACAACGCTCAGCAGCACAGACTTCGCGGCCTACGTCGGCATCTGACTGTTCTCCATCTGGCACGTGTCTCAGCGTCGCCGTCTACGTTCAGCTGGTCGCCCTCGTCGGGCCGCAGCAGGTAAGGCGGCGCCGTCGGGTGTGCGAGCCTGGATGTGTGGACGAACGTGAGCGGATCCTGGAGCTCTTCGACCGGGGCTACGCCCATGAGCGTGTGCACGACCTCGAGCCGGCCCGGCGGTTGCTCACCCAGGCACTCGACGCGGCCTCCGCGGCGGACATGCCGGAGGTCGTCCGCCCCGGCCTGACGCTGCTCGGCATCGTCGCGCACAAGGCCGACCGCCTCGACGAGACCCGCGCACACCTCGACGCAGCGCTCACCCTCGCGCTGGACGCCGGCGACCGGGAGGACGAGGCGTACTGTCGCCAAGAGCTCGGCTTTCTCCTACTCGACACGGGAGATCCGGAGCTGGCCCTGGGCGAGTTCCATGCCGTGCTCGCCCTCGCCCCGGGTGCCGTGATCGTCAATCTGGCGGGCAATGGGCTGAACGGGATAGGTGTCGCACTGCTCCAGCTTGGCCGCGCCGCCGAGGCCGTGCCGTTCCTGCTGGCCGCGCTGGCGATCCGCGCGGAAATCGAAGACCTCGAGCAACAACACGTCGACCTCGTGCACCTCGCCGCCGCGGCGCTGGCGCTCGGCAACTCGAGCATCGCCGCGCGGATCGCCCGGTTCCTCGACGGCCAACCCGACACTGCAGGCGGGATGTACGGGCACGACCGACGTACGCTGCGGGCCGTGCTCGACGCGACCGCCAGCGTCGAGGCCGACCCCGCGGCGAGCTTCGACGAGGCCCGGCGGCTGACTGCCGAGGTCGGCGCGGCTGCCCAATCGCATTAGGCGGCAATCGGAGACAACGAGCTCGCTGTCATGGTGATCCGACAAGGTATCGACGAGGCCTGCGAAATGTCCTCTCTGATGGAAGGCTAGTGGGCCGTGACCTTGGCTCTCCGGCGTGCCCTACTTGGCTTCGGCTGTGTGGTGGCCGTGCTCACCGCCTCGGTGGCTCTCGCGTTACCTGCCGAGGCCGCGACGTTCACAACCCGCTGCGTGGTGGCCCGCGAAATGCGGATTTACCACACGTCCACCTCATCCAAGCCCGGCCGAACCAAACTCCACTTTGGCACCACGATCTATACCGACAAGAAGAGCCACCACCGCTATCGCGCCTGGTGGTGGACGCTGAGTGAGGGTTGGCACCGAGGCTGGATCTCGGCCAACTCGAAGTACACCGACCGCGGAGCCTGCGGCCAGATCACCTGACGACCCTCACCACTGCGCGGCTATCCCGGCCGCGACCCGGGCTGGACGTTGCTCGGCGCAGGTCGTCCGGGCACTCACGTCGACGACCTCGTCTGCAGCCAGCCGCCCGGGCCAATTCGGCAGGGCCGGGCCCGTCCCTCCGTGGCCAACCCGCGCTCGCCGAGCCCGACTAGCTCCGCTGCGGCGACCTCCTCGCTTAGCACACCCCGCGTTGGCGTCCGTGCGTGATCCCTGATCGTCCGAGTGTGGGAGCGGGTGAGGTGTCGGAGCTGTTGGTGGCTTCCCGCGGGCCGGCGCCGCGCTGACGCTTGCGACAACCCCGGCCGCCACGATCTTCCCTGCTGGGCATGAGGACTAGCGTCAACCAGTGATGACCATCTATTTAATCGTCGGCCTACCCGGAGCCGGGAAAACCGCGCGAGCCAAGGAGTTGGAGATCAGCGAGTCTGCCCTTCGTCTGACCCCCGACGACTGGCAGTTCGCGATCTTCCGTGGCGACAATCCGACGCGCTGGCGGTCGAAAGACCGTGCTGGCCAGCGTGACCAGATCGAAGGCAAACTCGTGGAGATCGGGATGCGGGTTGCCACGTTGGGCGCCAACGTCGTCTTCGACTTCGGCCTGTGGGGCAAGGATGAACGCTCAGCGCTCCGTTCGATCGCGGACACGCTGGGCGTCCGCGCCCAGATCGTCTACCTGCCGATTGACTACCAGGAGCAGCGCAGACGCATCATCAGTCGATACGAGACCGAACCGGGTCAGTTCCAGATGAGCGACACCGAACTGAAGCTGTGGCAGGTGCAGTTCCAAGCGCCGGACGACGAAGAACTGCGAGGTGCCGAGATCCCACCGGTCCCGCCAGAACATACGTCCTGGTCGCAGTGGGCGTCTGAACGCTGGCCGTCGTTGCCGGATCAGTACTGACCAAACAGCCGCTTGTAGGCCCGACCGATGGGAGTCGCCGATGACCGACGTTCTGTTGTTCCACCACGCCCAGGGCCTGACCGAAGGGGTGCGCTCGTTCGCCGACGAGCTGCGGGCAGCCGGTCACACGGTCGTCGTCCCCGACTTCTACGACGGTCGGACCTTCGCCACGCTGGACGAGGGCATGGCCTACGCCGAGGAGATCGGATTCGACCAGATCCTGGAGCGGAACGTCCGCAACGCCGACGACCTGCCGAGCGACCTCGTCTACGCCGGGTTCTCGCTCGGGGAGATGTCGGCGCAGAAGCTCGCGCAGACCCGGCCCGGGGCTCGCGGGGCGCTGCTGTTCTATTCCTGCATCCCGATCACCGGCGAATGGGCCTTCGGACCGTGGCCCGACGGAGTCCCCGTCCAGATCCACGGCATGGACGCGGACCCGATCTTCGTCGGGGAGGGAGACGTCAACGCGGCCCGGGAGATCGTCGCGACCGTCGACGACGCCGAACTGTTCCTCTACCGCGGTGATCAGCACTACTTCGCCGACAGCTCGTTGCCGTCGTACGATCCGGAGGCCGCTGCGCTCCTCACCCGCCGGGTGCTTGACTTCCTCGGCCGCGTCTAGGGTGACGTCACCTAACCGGAGAAGTGGTCGACCCGTCAGCGCAGCCGCGCCGTAAGGCCCCACAACTCACCGCTCGCGTCCAGGTGGAGTCGAAATGCTCGACCTCGACCCGCCGGCCGCGTGCGTCTTCGGGTACGTGACACCTTCCGATGATGCCGGCTCGCCGCCCGTCCACCAGCGCGCCCATGACCTGCCACTGCGCAGGTCGTCGACCCCTAGGGATCCCTTCAGGGCGCGATGACCAGCTGATCGCTAGGGCAGGATTTCGACGTACCCGTCCGTTCCACTCACGCGGATCCGCTGCCCATCCCGGATCAGCCGGGTGGCATGCTCCACCCCCACGACGGCCGGCAAGCCGTACTCCCGGGCGATCACTGCGCCGTGGGTCATCAAGCCTCCCACCTCGGTCACCAGGCCCGTGATCGTGACGAACAGGGGCGACCAGCTGGGATCCGTGTAGGCCGTGACCAGGATGTCGCCCGCTTCGAGATCGGCCTCCGCCATGTCCAGGATGACGCGGGCCCGCCCTTCGACGGTCCCGGCGGAGACCGGTAGGCCGACCAACGCGCCGGCCGGCACGTCGTCGCGCCTGTAGGCGCCGGCGATGACCTCACCATCCGACGTGAGCACCCGGGGCGGCGTGAGCGCTTGATACGACCTGAACCCGTCCTTACGCCGGCCGATGAGCTGGTCGTCCACGCGGTTCGTGCGGACGACGTCGTGGAACTCGGAGAACGTGAGGTAGAAGATGTCTTCCTTCTCACGAAGTACGTGGGCCTGCACGAGGCGCTCGGCTTCTTCCAACAAGGCCTGCTTGTACACGAAGTAGCGGCTGACCATGCCGTACTTCGGATACTCCCGGTACCCGATGAAGGTCCGGACCCGGTCGATCATCCGCTTGGTCTCTTCGGCCTTGCGCTCCCCGTCCGGCAGGGCCCGCAAGCGCTCCAGCAGCTCCTGCTCCTTCTTCCAGGCTTCCTGGCGGCCCTGCTCGAAGCGCCGCTCGCCGGCTCCCGGCTCGAAGTTCTTGATGTTGCCGAGGATCAGAGGCACGAGCGTGGAGGGGCGTTCACTCCAACGCGGCCGCGTGATATCGATCTCGCCGACGCAGCGCATGCCGTACTTGTCGAGCCACGCCTCGATGGCGTCCCGCGCTTCCCGGCCGCCCGCGACCTTGGGCAGTTCGTCCAGGAAACCCTCGTCCTCGACGTGCTGCAGAAACGCCACGACGTCCGGATGCGGGCGGATCACGTCAGCGACGTCCAGCAGCGCCAGCCCCATCTCCGACGTGACGTTGTGGGGCACGGACTGCGTGAGCGTGTCCGCCGCGTTCTTCTCGCCCAGCCACGCCTCCAGCTGGTCGTTGAGCCACCAAGCGGCCTCCATCGCCGACATGAACACCTGATGGCTCTGCGGATCGAACAAGATCCGCCTCAGCTCCTGGATGTCCGCCTGGATGAAGTCGAGCAGCGCCTCTCCGGACTTCGTCCGGATGTCGCGTTCCGAGGCGGCGATGGATGCCTCGCTGCGCCCGATCAGCTCGGTAACGATGGCCGGATCGGTCTCGATCGGAGCTGGCGTGCCGCCAAACAGTGGCCCGGGGGGACCCTCGCCAGGGAGCGGCCGGATGAAGCCGTCGCGCTCGAGGACGGTCTGCAGCGCGTCCCCGGTCAGCGGATCGGATCTCCCCAGGGCCTCCAGGATGCCGGCGCGGCTCGCCGGCGAGGCCAGCCTTTGGGTGACGTCGACGAACAGGCGGCCGCCGGCCTCGGCCATGGGCGCGGGGGTCGTCATCTGCCAGAAAGAGAGCCCGAGGGGCTTCATGGGGTCGGTCATCATCTGCTGATGACCGACGGAGACGTAGACATGGTTCTCCCGGTCTCCGGACTCGGGGATGGGGAACAGCGTCGTGATCGGCCGGCTCTGGACGATCTGGAAGCCGTCGTCGACCAGGCACCATTCGATGTCCTGGGGGCGGCCGAAGTGCGCTTCGATCCGCCGGCCGAGCTGCGCCAGCCGCACGACCTGCGCATCCGTCAGCGCCGGCTGGTCCTGCCGCTCCGGGTCGATCACCTGTTCCTGCGTGCCGCCGGCCGGCGGGCGTGGATGGCCAGCTGCTTGGTGGCGACCGCCTTGGCGACGACCTCGCCGTCGCGCACCTTGTAGACGTCCGCGTTCACCAGGCCGGAGACCAGGGCCTCGCCGAGGCCGAAGCTGGCCTCCACGGCGGCAACCTTCCGGTTGCCCGTGATGGGGTCGGCGGTGAACAGGATGCCGGCCACATCCGAGAAGACCATCTGCTGCACGACCACGGCCATGTAGACCCTCCGGTGGTCGAAGCCGTTCCGCAGGCGGTAGGTCACGGCCCGCTCGGTGAAGAGCGATGCCCAGCACCGACTGACGTGCTGGAGGATCGCCGCCGGCCCGACGACGTTCAGGTACGTGTCCTGCTGCCCTGCGAAGGACGCCGTCGGCAAGTCCTCCGCCGTCGCGCTCGATCGGACGGCGTACGCGGCGTGCTCGCCGAGCCGGGCGAGCGCGTCGGTGATCGCCGCTGCCAGATCCTCGGGGATGGCGATCCCTTCGACGGTCCGGCGGATCTCCGCGCTCAGCGTACGGACCGCCTCCCGGTCGTCCGGGTTCAGGCGCGACAGTCGATCGAGCCGATCGTCGATCGACGGCGCGTCCGCCATGACCCGCCGGAAGGCGTCCGTCGTCACGCAGAAGCCAGCCGGCACGTGGATGCCTTCAATCCGCGAAAGCTCCCCCAGCTGCGCGCCCTTGCCCCCAACGACCGCAACCTGCGTCTGGTCGATCTCCTGTAAACCCAGCACGTAGCGGTCGGGCGGGAAGGACATCGCCACACTCCTGTCACTATCAACCATTGGCCACTCCGATATGCGTCGGTTCTGGCCGCAAACGGCTCGGGTAGACGTGAGGATTCTCAGCACCTCAGCGTTCTTGCGGCAAGTACTCTCCTCGCCAGACTCTCGTTACGGCGGAGGGATTTCAACGATCAGCTCGAAACTCCGCCCACCTCGGTGTGCGAGCCGCGGGTCATTTGAGAATCCGTGCACGCCCAGCCGGCTCGTTCACACCCGGATCCGCTGTCGGAAGGACCGCTTACCTTCGAGGCGTGGCTTACTTCTTGTGCACGTTGGTCCACGGCCCGTCGTGGGATGACGCTCGCGGAATCCGCGAGCAGGACGGCTGGGAGGACCACGCCGCATTTATGGACCGACTCGTCGAGGAGGGCCTGATCATCATCGGAGGCCCGGTCGGCACCGGCGAGCACACTGCCCACCTCATCGAGAGCGAAGACGCCGGCGAAATCCGCGCTCGGCTCGCCGAGGACCCGTGGGCGAAGGACAACCACCTGATGGTGGGCGCGCTCGACCCGTGGGCGCTGTGGCTCGACGGACGTCAGCACGAGGCGTGACCCCGACTTCGACGTCCTCGAAGAGCCCCATGGCTCGGACGACTTGGTCGCTTCGACGAGCAAAACCCCGAGGCGGCCGATGCCTGGGAACGGCTGCATGCTTTGCGGACCGATGTCGACATCGCGACTGACTACGTCGTGGTCGCCGAGTAACGCCGCCGCCTCAAGGAGCGTGTGGACTGCGCGCTGCCCCGATCCGCAGTGTGTTCGAGCCGGATGATTCTGGCTCACGGCGTCCGATCAAGGGGCTTTTTGGGCGGTCCTGGTGCCCCATCGCGCGCTCAGCAGTCAAACACCGACCAGCAGATTTCGTTGCGCAACCGCTGGTCATCAAGTACGAGCTCGCGAATCGACTCCGGAAGCTGGTCACGCTGCCACCGGCACTCAAGTCGCCCTGCGGCCTCGCCCTCGCCTTCCGGCGCGGCAGCACGTGCAGCCTTGATCGCGTAGGCGGCAGCGCCAAGATCGTGCGCGGCGACGTGCGCAACGGCCCCCGCTTGGCCCGCAGCGTAGGCGGCATGTCGGGCTGCTCCACGCAGGTCTCTGGCCGCGCCCATTGCATGGCCGCCCGCCGCACGAGCCTGGGTCATTTTGACCTCGCCACGCACCCAAGCGCGGGCATGCTCGATCGCCTGACGCGGTCGCGGGTCGTTTGGCCGAGCCAACTCGAAAAGGTCAAGAACGTGCTCTGCGCACGATGCCGCCCAAAGAGCGAGGAGATGGTGATCCGAGTCCGTGAGGGTCCCACCGCGGCGAATCGTCACGAAGCGAGGATCTCGGACCTTCGGGATGATCATGTTCGAACTTCTATCACGTGCACGGGCATTGCTCGCCGAGCAGATCAAGGAGGATCAGGACGAGCGGCGGTACCGCAAGGCCGCCGACGCGAGCGCCAATCGCGAGCATTAGGCGAATGGCCGACCGAGACGAGTTCTGATGACACCGCATTGGACTGGCAGCGAGCTGGCGGAGCGGCGGACGAGAAATTGAACCGAATGGCCAGATTGGAGGCCATTTACGGCATCTCAGGTCCGAGTGACTCCCGGGTGGTCGGTTTTGTCACCGTGAGGCGCGCCCTGTCGCTGCTCGAGCCCTGTGCGCCGGCCCAAGGCGTCGCCGAAGTCGCGGGCGTCTTGGCTCGGTGCCGGTATCGGAGGCAGCGCGTGTCGGGCCATGTTGTATTCCTCGGCGGCCACGACGCAGCGCATCAAGATGAGGGCCTGTTTGTACATGGGATTATTCCCTTTCAGATCAGGGGTCGGCTACGGACAGCGAAGGCGCCGCGATCTCGTTCGTGAACGACCGTGATCGGGGCCCGACTCGGTACTGCTGCTCTGCGGTACGAAGCCACTGTTCTGCTTTCGTGGGCCGTGACCATCCAGGCCAGCACGAAACTCTGACCCCCGCTGGCAGGTTGTCATGGCCCCCTGCTAACCACCATCGGCGTTTCTGGGCGGCCTACTTCCGTGTCGAAGTGGAGCCGCCCCGCTGATCGACGAGCATGGCGTGTTGCGAGAAGTCGTCTCGCAGAGGGATCCCTATCGACCTATCGCCAAGTCCGGCGACGCGCAGGATCTTCAGCGAGGCAAGGTTTTGATGTCGTCGACAAGCGTCGGAAGCCCCAGAAGGAACGAGTGCTCCGACCCGTCGATTGGCCGAGCCGTCGCCGCTGGTAGATGCTCTTCGTAGTAGCTCAGGTGCGCGAACGGCACCTCCGGGTCATCGCGACTGTGATACAGGAAGATCCTCGATGCGGGCAGCCTCAAGCCAACGTCATTGGGCACCGCGAATTCCTCGTACGCCCAGCCGTCTGGCGCCCAGTTAGGTACCGAGACGAGGAACAGGCCCCGGACAGGCTTTTGGTACGAGCCCTCGGCGAGGTACTTCAGCACTACAGAGCCGCCGAACGAGTGACCAACCAGAATTACCGCTTCATCGACGGCCGCGAGCTCCTCCTCGATCCGATCCCTCCAGGGCTGGTAGTGGGGATTGTCGGCATCGGGCATCTCCGGGGCAATGACGCGGTAGCCGGTGCCGAGCTCCCGGGCGAGGTAGGCAGCAAGCCTGCCGCTACCCTCAGGCTGGTGCATGCCCCCGGCGCCCTGAATGAACAGGACCGGTTGAACCACGAGCTGTGTCCTCATCTCGCAGAGTCTCCGTGGCTTGCGGTGCACTTCGCCTTCGACCTTTCGAGCCGCAGGCCCGCCTTTCGGGGACACGCATCCCTGAGTGGCCAGCTCAAATGGCGCCGCATCAAACGGCGCCGCCTTGACGAGAGGCGAGTAGGTCGCGGATCTCCTTAAGCAGCACGATGTCGTCGGGGTCCGAAGCCTCGGCCTCCTGCTTTCCGAAACGCGCCTTCACTCTTTCGTATGGGGTAACGATGAAAAAATAGACGACCGCAGCGATGACGAGGAAGGACACCAACGCGGTGAGGAACAACCCGAACTTGGTGTCCCCGAAGTCGGTGGCCCCCGCCGGGATCAGTGAAAGCAGCCAGTTGGTGAATGTGGTGACAACTGCAGCGAATGCGGCCGCCATGACGAAAGCAACGGCAAGCTCGACGAGGTTACCTCGCATAACGAAGTCCTTGAAGCCCTTCATTCTTCCCCCTGGGCGTGCCGTACTCGCCGAACGCCGATCATCTAGACGGATCAGATTTCAGCCGCACATTACCGCTCTCCGCAGCCACAAAAGATCCGAAACACAGCTGGCCGCCAACACCTCGACCTGGTCTGCTGCGCCCGCGGTGATGATTACCGTCCGGCGCACGTTCCACCTAGCACTATGAGACCGCGCGGCCGGGCTGCACTCCGCGCAGGGGTGCCTCGACTGCGTTTCATAGGCTTTCGCTGTGACTTACTTCGCCAAGTACCGGACGCCAGCGATCGGCTTCGACACCATTGCCGGGCGTAACGAGGGACTGCACCGCATCGTGCTTGCAGCTGGCCAGCTCGGCGCTAGCGAGGGTGGCCCGCTGCACTTGCACCACGGCGAGGAGATCCTGCACATCCTGTCAGGAGAGGTCGAGGTGACTGTCGGCTCCGAGATCCGACAGTGCCTTGCAGGAGACGTTGTCATCATTCCGACTGACACTCCCCATCGATTCACCACGATCACCCAAACCACAATGGAAGTCGTGGCCGAGCTCGACGCTGGGCAGATCTTCCCAGTCCCGGACGCGGATGGCACAACTCGCCTGGTGGAGGTCTACCGGGCGGATATGCCGTGGAGCCGGCAGCCGCCGCCGGGCTTTGACTGGACCTCCGACGAAGAGATGAACGAGATCCTCGAGCGGGCCGGCTCAAGCGACGCCTCCCGCTGACGGCCTCCCCTCCGCAGGCTCTCCAGTGTCTTAGCGGGTCCAGAAGTCTTCAGGGCGTCGGCCGGGGCGGAAGCCGAAATGTTCCAGCAAGGCAGTCGCCTCGGGGAAGTGGGCGGCTAGTCCATGCGTATTGTGATCATCACTGCCGAAGCTGACGGCACGTCCGCCCTCATCGGCCCACCACTGCGGGATCCACGGTCGTAGCGGGCGACCGGTGTTCATCTCCAGGGCGCGGCCGCTCGCGGCTATTGCACGCATTGCGTGTCGGAATCCGTCTTCGAAGGGGCGCGGGTCGAACGGGCCGTGCTTGTCAGTTGGCCAATAGCGCACGGCGTAGTCGATGTGCGTGAAGACCTCAAAGTTGCCAGCGCCGTCGACCATCCTCAAGGCCTCGGCAAGATAGGTCCAGATGACCTCGGCCGGCTCCGACAACTCCCGGAACAAGGTTGGAGGCTCGCTACGGTGTCCACGAAATGGCAGCGTGTGCAGCGAGCCATTCACCCGATCAAGCGCCGACAAGTCGAGCACCGCCGCGGCGGCCTGGCCGTCGATATGGGGCTGCCCGAACTCAACGCCGGTGAGGATGCGCAGGTCTGGAAACAGACGACGGCAGCGCTCAACGCTCTGGTAGTAGCCCTCGACATCCAGCAGGGGCGGCTGCACCAAACCGTCATCATCGATCAGAGGTCGGAGGTGTTCAAGGACATCCTCAGGCGCCGCCATCCAGCCACTGAATTCGAGGTGGTCAGTGAACACGACTGCTGGCAACCCGATCTGTACGGCTCGGGCGCAAGTCCGCTCCATGGTGCCGACTGCGGTGCGAGATGTCGGGCCACCCGTGTCCCAGGAGTACTCGCTGTGTACGTGGGTATCAGCGGGCAGGACCATTGCTCCACTCTCCCAGCCCATGCGTAGGCGCGACCCCGCCGGGCTGCCGCCCATGTCGGGCAGACAAAGAAGCCAAGTCACCGATCCATTGGCACAGCTCTAGGCCGGGCGCGTTGACGGCCGCCCGCGCTGCGTCGCCCATAACGTGCGGCAGGGCGACCGGCCCGCTCGGATAGCGAGACTGCTGCAGCGACAGAATGTCAACGTGACGAACCTGCAGCTAAAACCTGGATGCTCGTGGGCAGAGACCTACGCCCGATGCGTGTCGGTGGCACCGGAAGCATTCGAGTCCGACCGCCTCCGGAACCTGTTGCACGGCAAGTGGCAGCGCGTGGGGGTGCCCGGCCACCATGTCACCCCGGTCGACTTGTCCCCGATCCAGGGCCCGCCACGTGTCGAGCGCGGCGTCGCTGCTAGCGCGGTCGAGCATGCGCGCGATCAGCATGCGGCGTGGTCGAAGGTCGGCTTGGCTGAACGCCGTGAACGGGTGACCGCCGCGATCGACGCGATGGTCCTGCACCGGGACCTGCTCGCTCTCCTGCTGGTCTGGGAGATCGGCAAGCCATGGCGGCTGGCCGTGGCCGACGTGGATCGCGGCCTGGACGGCGTCCGCTGGTACGTCGACGAGATAGAACGCCAGCTGGCGATCGGAACTGATGCCGAGCGGCGGCCCCTGCCTGGCCCAGTGTCGAACATTGCGAGCTGGAACTACCCGATGAGCGTGCAGGTGCACGCCGAGCTGGTTCAGGTGCTGGCCGGCAATGCCGTGGTGGCTAAGACGCCGAGCCAGGGCGGCTTCCACTGCCTGACGCTCGCCCACGCCTTCATGGCCCGGGCCGGTCTTCCGGTCACACTGCTCAGCGGGATCGGCGGCAAGCTGGGCGACGTCCTGATCAGCAATCCCGGCATAGGGGCGCTCGCGTTCGTCGGCGGCAGATCCAACGGACGGGTCGCCGCCACTTCCCTGGCCGACCGCCGCCGCCGCCACTTTCTCGAGCAGGAGGGGCTGAACGCGTGGGGGATATGGGACTTCACCGAGTGGGAGCTGCTCGCCCAGCATCTGCGCAAGGGATTCGAATACGCCAAGCAGCGGTGCACGGCGTACCCGAGATATGTCGTCCAGCGACGCTTGTTGCCCGCATTCCTCGATACTTACTTGCCGGTCGTCGAAAGCCTGCGCTTCGGCCACCCGCTGGCTGTCGAGCGTCCGGATGATCCCCTCCCGGAGCTGGACTTCGGGCCGGTGATCGGGGCTCGGAAAGCCGCGGAACTGGGCGAGCAGTTCGAGGAGGCAATGCGAGGCCGGGGGCTTCCCCTGCACCGCGGCTCGGTGGGTGCGGGGCGCTTTCTTGATGGACAGGACACCTCGGCGTACGTCGCACCGGCCTGCGTGCTCGAGCCACCGGCCAACTGGTCGCTGCACCACGCCGAGCCGTTCGGCCCCCTCGACTCCGTCGTCTGCGTGGACACCGAGGCCGAGCTGCTCGCTGCCATGAATGCCAGCAACGGGTGCCTGGTGGCCAGCCTGGCGACCGACGACATGGACTTCGCGTCGCGCGTCGCCGAGCAGCTGCAGGCCTTCAAGGTAGGCATCAATCGACCGCGCAGCAGGGGTGACCGGGACGAGGTGTTCGGCGGCATCGGTGAGTCGTGGAAGGGTGCCTTCGTCGGCGGAGACCTGCTCGTACAGGCGGTCACGTACGGCCCGGACGGCGAGGACGAGCGGCTGTTCGGCAACTTCCCGGACTACTCGCAGTTCCCAAGCCGGTGACTCGCGCCGGCACCGAGCCGTAGGTCGGAGTCGTCCAGTCCCCGTTGGCGCTGCTGGCGATCGAGGACCGCGAGCACAGCCAGTTCATCGGCTACTGCGGGCTAATCGTGGGTCGAGCGACTTGGGAGGAGCCCGAGATCGCATTTGAGTTGTTCCGCTCACAGCACGGCCGTGGCTACGCCACCGAGGCCGGACAGGCAGTCGTGACCGCCGCGATCAGATCGGGACGCGAGCGCCTATGGTCAACGGTTCGGGTTTGGAATCGGCCATCGCTGCGCGTATTGGAAAAGCTGCAATTCGTGCGCGTCCGCAAGATCAGCCCGGACACTGAACGCGGTGATCTGCTCTGGTGGACTCGACAACTCAGAGTGTCCTGACCCAGCAAAGGTGCCGGCGTCACGGAGTCAGCTGGTACGAGCGGCCCCGGATCGCCGCTCAGATCGAACACCGACCCGCCAGTTCCTCGTGAATAGCGGGTCCCATACGCTTCTCAGCAGGAGCCAGCGTGTGCCATGCCATTTCATGCGGCATCTAATCTGCGCAAGCAGACGTCAGCCCCGCCCGGTCAGACCAATCCGCCTGACAACACATGGAGGCAAATATGCCGAAGCCCACGATCGTCCTGGTCCATGGAGCATGGGCAGACGGGTCCAGCTGGAACGCCGTCGCGTCCGAGCTGCAGAGCCAGGAGTTCACTGTCTTCGCCCCGCCGAACCTGCTGCGCGGCGTCGGGACTGACGCCGCGTACATCGCCTCGTTCCTCGCCCAGCGCACGAGCGGTCCGGTCGTCTTGGTCGGCCACTCCTATGGCGGCTTCGTGATCACCAACGCCGCAACCGGTGGCGGTGACGTGAGAGCACTGGTGTACGTCGACGCGTTCGTGCCAGAAGAAGGAGAAACGGTCTTTCAGATCCTCGGCGGGTCCGGGTCAGCACTCGACGTCCCCGACCCAACCAGCGTCCTGGACATTGCCGGTTACCCGGGCGCTCCAGAGGGCGACGCCGAGGCGTTCCTGAAAGCCTGACACGGTACACAACTCTTTCGCCCAAGACTTGTCGGAGGAGGACCGGTGGTTGATCGTAGCGAGCCAGCGGCCGATCACACTGAGCGCCAATACCACCCCGTCCCTCACCGCTGCCTGGAAGACGCTGCCCAGCTGGGTGGTCGTGGGCACGGAGGACCGTGTCATCCCACCGGAGCACTCAACGGCAGATGGCAGAACGCGCGGGCGCCACGATCACCGACGTCGCCGGCTCTCATGTCTCAATGGTGTCTCACCCTCAGGTGACGATCGAGGCAATCCTGGCCGCGGTAGCCGCCGTCGGTGACTGACGCCTCCGCCGAAGACGGTGGTGGCCGCGAACGCCTCGCGTCATCGATGGCCGCATGCGGATCGTCGAGGTGTTGTAACACGCGCTCGCACCACACGAGATCGATGCTCGAGTCATCGAACGGCAGCGCTCCGGCGAGTCCATCGACAAATGAAACATTCGGTACGCCGTGGTCTTGGGCTCGACTCGCGGGAAGGGTCCGCAGACGCGCATTGAGCTCGACACCGGTAACCCAACCCGTCGGCCCACCGATCGAGGTGGATGGCGCCACCAGCCCGGCTAGTTGTCTGCTCATGGTCCCGGTGCCGCTCCCGAGATCGATCACCTGATCTCCCGGTCGCAGCGGGGCTGTTTCGATCGCCCACTCATGCAGGCGCTGCGCGGACGGCAACCCGTCCTGCACATCGAGCAAGGCGACCATTTGACCCAGCTGGTCGATCGTGACCACTACTTCAGACGCAACGTTCAGGTACTTGACGCGAATGGGATGTTGCTCAGGTGAGCGCTCAACCTCCTGTTAGCGACCAGGTTTTGATTGCTGACGCGACACCTATCGTGGCTCTATGCTGTGCGTGACAGAGGCCGAATGTCGTGCGGTTGCGGTCGGCGCCCGGTTGCCATGATTGAGCCTCTGGACGTCGACCATGGTCGCGCGGTCGTGGAAGGATCCGAACCGTGCGATCGCTACGCGGGGTAATAGCTGCAAGCGTGTGTTTATTGGCCGTTCCGGTCGCCTTAGTGTTTCAACTCATTGCTGGTAGCGGCGCAGAAATTGTGCTTCACCTTGTTCTTGGGGCCGGGTTTCTCCTCACGGCGTCCGCTGTGTTCGATTTCGGGCCAACGCGGTGGCTGCCTTGGGTTGGCTGTCTGTCGATCGGCGCCTTAGGGGTCACATTTCTGTTGCAAGGCATCAGTCAGCTGCTGCACAACGATTCGCTCACGTACCTGGCGTTTCAAGTCCTCGGGCAACAGGTCGAAGCTTGGTCTGGCGACGTTTTCTTGGTGTGGTGTAGCGCTACGGTGCTGTTGATGAGCCACGGCAAGGTGAAGTTGCTCGGGATTGGCGTGATGGCCCTGGCCGTCGGTGCGGAGATCTATAGCAACGTCGTGCGGTATTTCGGTTCCGGAGCGGGTGGCGTATCACCGCTGCTCAAACTTGTGCTGCTCCTCCCGTTTGTCTGGCTTCTCCTTGAAAGCAGCAAGAAGATCCCGCTTGGGGAAGGAACAAGAAGGCCTGACCGGTCCAGACCCGCGGTCACACCGGGCTGAACTGCCTCGATGGGGCGACCGTTCCTGCAGCGGAGCGGCACCTCAACCTCAAGGGTCTGCAGGTTGGTGCGATGGAGGCCGCGACACCCGGTGTACTTGAGCGTCGAAGGCAAACGATCTTTTACTCGTGACTATGCTCGTGCTCGGCCTGGAGCTTGGCGACCTGGGCGTGGACCTCTTCCATGTCGAGACCCTTGACAGCGTCCAGCACCTGCTTCAGCGCTTGGCCTGGGAGGGCACCGGCCTGATTGAAGACCAGGACGCCCTCACGGAAGGCCATCAGTGTGGGAATGCCCTCGATGCCCAGCTGGCTGGTCAGCTCATAGTTGGCGTCGGTATCCAACTTGGCGAAGACAATCCCGTCGTACTCCTCTGACGCCTTTTCATAGACAGGTCCGAACCGCTTGCACGGTCCACACCAGTCGGCCCAGAAGTCCACCAGAACAATGTCGTTGTCGGTGATGGTCTCTTCAAAGTTCTCGGCCGGTGATGTCAATCGTTGCCATGCATATGCTCCTCGCTAGGGGATCAGCCGCCTGGGGGCTTTGTGGCAGCCACTCAGTAAACCGCGCAACAGGTACGCCTATTCCATACCCACGTAGCGCCGCAACCCTTATTTGATGGCCACAAGTCGGCGCATCGGTATTGCCACCTCGACCACCTCGCGCCGCTTGACGCTGTCCTCCAGATACTCGATCGCACGCTCCACTCGCGCCCACCGGGTGTTCGGCAGATACAACGCCGACATGACCAGCTCCGCATCGGCGCGAGAGCGAATACTAAATCGATAACGTTCGCGGGCATCTTCCACGGCCCGCATCCCATGCAGCTGTAGCGTCCTGGCAAATCCAGTCAGTTCGACTGGCCCGGGAAACTGGGGTTTGGTACGTAGCCGGCCGTTGATCCGCGTGAGCACCCTCAGGTCGCTCGGGGCGAGCGGCCGAATTCCGGGGGCGATCGCGGCCAACACGCCTCCTGGACGTAGTACCCGCGCTACCTCTTCGATCACGCGGGTCAGCGGCTGCACGACCACCAATCCCATCGAGCTGGTAACGACGTCAACGCTTTCGTCCCTGAAAGGAAGCTGCAACGCATCGGCTCGAACCCACGGCCCAGGCCCTCGTGCGAGCGCCAAAGCGAGCTCGTGTTCCGAGAGGTCGAGACCGATGATCGTACGCCCCGGCTGCGCGAGCTCACGCGACATCGGGCCTGATCCGCAAGCAAGATCAACAACCATCGTCGCCGTCACCGACACCGCGCGAGCCAACCAGCGGTAGGGCGAATGATCACCGGCCAGCGCCCGGGACAGCACGGCCTCGGCAATCCCAGCTCGATCACGGTGGAACTCGGCCAGGTACTTCCGCCAATTCACGTCATCGCTCACCGCGAAGCTCCTCGCGGCGCGTCAAACGCGGGACACAAACAGGTGGGTGGAGGCCTCACGGTCGATCTCACAGCCAGGCAAACCGTCGACAGTCAGCCTGACACCTAATCCCCCGGGCTCGGCACGGACCTTTGCACCGGGTTGGATACCAGCCTGGCGCAGCGTGCCCATGATTTCGACGTCCTTCTGGATCTCCTCACTCATCCTCTCGATGATGACGGTGATCGAGGACGACGAGTCGCCAACGACGTCCTGCAACTGCTCATTGCCATCCCGGAAAGGCTCGGTCCGCCCGCTCACTCCGAGTTCCTCCAGACCGGGAATGGGATTGCCGTACGGAGACATCGTGGGAGCATGCAGCAGGTCAACGAGCTTGCGCTCCACATCTTCGGAGATCACGTGCTCCCAGCGGCAGGCCTCATCGTGCACCTTCTCCCAATCGAGTCCGATGACGTCGATGAGTAGCCGCTCAGCCAGTCGGTGCTTCCTCATGACTCGGGTCGCGCGAGCACGTCCCTCGTCGGTCAGCTCGAGATGGCGGTCCCCGAGGACATGCACGAGGTTGTCACGCTCCATGCGTGCGACCGTTTGCGACACCGTCGGGCCACTCTGATGCAGACGCTCCGCGATCCGAGCGCGCAGGGGGACGATGCCCTCCTCCTCCAGCTCGTAGATCGTGCGGAGGTACATCTCAGTGGTGTCGATCAGGTCGCTCACGTCTCTCCTATTGTCTTCACTCCCGCATCGCGTTTGAGAAGCTGCTCAGCAGATCGCGATTTCCGACGCTTGCGAAGACCCATGATGCCCGATGGCAAGATTAGACGATGGCCTCGGCGGGACAGGTTGCGATCTGGTGGGTGCGGCGTGATTTCCGGCTGGCCGACAATCCGGCGCTCCGCTCGGCGATCGATGACGGGGAAGCCGTGCTCCCACTCTTTGTCCTCGACCCGGCGCTCTTGTCCTCCGCTGGCCACGCACGTCGCGATTGGTTGATGGCGGTGCTGTTCGCTCTTGATCGTGAGCTGCGCGACGCCGGCGGCCACGGACTCCATGTGGTGCGCGGCAAACCAGCCACCGTCGTGCCCCGCGTTGCCAAAACGTACGACGCGCAGCGGGTCCACGTCAGCGCCGATTTCGGGCCATACGGGCGCTCGCGAGATGAGCGAGTTGCACACGCGCTGAGCGGCGAGGAGCTCGAACTAACCCGAACCGGGTCGCCGTACGCCATCGCGCCCGGTACCCTCAAGAACCGCGCCGGCAACCCTTTTCAGGTCTTCACGCCGTTCCACAACGCCTGGCTGGAGCATGGGGTGCACGACCCGGCTCCCGCCGTACGCGCGAGCAGCGTCGCCTGGCTGGAAACGAAAGATGGTGTCCAGCTCGATAAGCCCGATGCTGACCTGCTGCCACTAGTCGGCGAGAAGGCGGCGATCAGCGCCTGGCGAGCCTGGCTGCGTAAGGATTCCGAGGGCGTCGCCGATTACGCCAAACTGCACGATTTCCCAGGTGTCGATGCCACCTCCCATCTCTCCATCGCGCTGCGTTGGGGCCACCTGCATCCACGAACGGTGCTGCACGACCTCAGCCAGCTACGGTCAAAAGGGGCTGCGGCACTAGCCCGCCAGATCGCCTGGCGTGACTTCTTCGCCGACGTCTTGTTTCACCGGCCGGATGCGGTGAGCAGGCCCATCCGCCCAGAATTCGCGAAGATGCCGACCGACGATCCAGACCGCACCGCATCAGCCGCCGAGCGGCTCACGGCCTGGAAAGAGGGCAAGACCGGTTATCCGCTCGTCGACGCCGGCATGCGTCAGCTGCAGGCCGAGGGCTGGATGCACAATCGGGTCCGGATGGTCGTTGCCTCCTTCTTGATCAAGGATCTGCATATCGGCTGGTGGCACGGCGCGGACTGGTTCATGGAGCGCCTGCGCGACGGCGACATCGCGCAGAATCAGCTCAACTGGCAATGGGTGGCTGGCTGCGGCACCGATGCGGCGCCGTACTTCCGGATCTTCAACCCCACCGGCCAGGCGGAGAAGTTTGATCCCGACGGCACCTACATCAGGCGCTATGTCCCGGAACTGGCGGATCTGCCGATCGAGCATCTCCATGAACCCTGGGCTGCGCCGGACGGCGTTCCGAGCGGTTACGGCGAGCCGATCGTGAACCATGCGGTCGAGCGTAAGGAGGCCTTGGACCGCTACGCCGTCGTCAAGGGCCGGTAAAGCAGCCGGAGTAGCCGCTCCGCCTCGTGCTTGAGCGAGTCACGGGCCGGGCCGAGATAGCGCCGACTATCGACCATCTCAGGGTTGGCGGCCAGGGTGCCCGCACCGAGTCGGTGAACACATGATTCAGGTGGGTCGCGATGTTGATCTTGGTCATGCCGGACTCCACCGCGTTGACCAGCTCCTGATCAGGAACGCCGGACGAGCCGTGCAGCACCAGCGGCACCGGGACTGCAGCGCGCAACGCCTTGATCAGCTCAAGATCAAGTGAGACGTGCCGCTCGGTCATCGCATGTGAGGTTCCGACGGCGACTGCCAGCGCGTCCACCCCCGGTTGCCTGGACAAATGCATCTGCTTCATCGGGACGGGTCCGCGCGCCCGCAGCGTGGACGCCATCCTTGCCGCCGATCACACCAAGCTCCGCCTCGACATCCAGCCCACCCTCGTGGCACGCCTCGACAATTGCCGCGGTCGTCCGATGGGTGCCACTGCTCCGTGGTAGCGCACGGCATTTTGAGAGATCTGCAAGACGACGGGAGTTCTCGCGACCTCGGCAGCAGCGGTGAAAGCCTCGGCATGCTCGATGCTGAATACGTTGAAAGCGCCCAAGCCGTGGCCGGAGCCAGCCGCAAGAACCAGTACGTCGCTGAGCCGGGCGAAAGTCATCAATGCTTCATAGCACGGGCGCCGCGTTTTTTTGGCTGCTCGACGACACATTCCGCAAAGTCCGTTGACCCGACCCATGTCCGCGCATACGTTAGTGGGACACGGGAAGGAGGTGGTCCACGGAATGAATGACTGTTGGACATGTGAGGTGACGGCCAGCTAGCCGCATCCGACTGTGTAGGAACTGGTCGCGTGCGGCCGGCTAATCCACAGCCAACACCCGAACCCGCGAGCGCCGGAGTTGTCCACCCGGCCAACAAGCAGCTGTTCTTGACATGACCTGTCAATGGGGTCTGTCGCAGAGTGCGCGTTGTCACAGCTCGCGGGTTTGTCCATTCCTTGTACATGTGCCCTGAGCTTGTGGAAGGGCACACCTGGCGCTTCGATGGGCTCAGCGCGCATCGCCAGCGTCGTCGATGATCGGGCTCAGCGATTTCACCGTATCGATGGTGTCGGCCTCGGCAGCCGACTTGTCGGGCCGATAACGCAACACTCGAGCGAATCTCAATGCCACCCCACCGGGGTAGCGCGTCGACGCCTGCAGCCCGTCACAAGCGATTTCGACCACCGTTGAAGGCTCGACGTAGACGGTGCTCGGGGTACGCCGGACCTCCAGTTCCAGGAACCGTTTCGTCTGCCACGTCAGCAGCTCGTCGGTGAGGCCCTTGAAGGTCTTGCCGAGCATGATCAACTTTGCTGACCCGGGATCTGGCGCCGCGAGGTGGAGGTTGGATAGCCAGCCCTGGCGGCGGCCATGGCCCCACTCCGCGGCTGTGACAATCAGGTCGAAGGTATGTCGCGGCTTCACCTTGACCCACGCAGCGTCGCGACGGCCAGCAGCGTACGGGGCCCGAAGGTTCTTGATCACGACGCCTTCGTAGCCTCTCTTGACGGCATCGGCGAACGTGTCCGCGGCCTCCGCTGCCGTCGTACAGACCTGCCGCGGCACCGTCACACTTTCGGGAAGCAGGTGGCGCATATGGTCCAGGCGCTCGGCCAGCGGCGCATCCAGCAGGTCTCGTCCGTCAACGTGCAAAAGATCGAAGAAAAATACTTGGAGTGGCCCGGTCTGGGTGAGGCCGGCGACGTCGACGCTGCTCATCGTGCGCGACGCGACGACCTGAAACGCCTCGGGTCGTCCGTCGGTGCGTAGCGACAGCACCTCGCCGTCAAGCACTAATTGATCATGAGGAAGTGATCGAGCTACCGCGGCTACTTCAGGTAGACGTGCGGTGATGTCATCCAGGCTTCGGGTGAAGATCCGTACCTCCTCGCCCGAGCGATGCACTTGCAGCCGTACGCCGTCCAGCTTGTAGTCCACGACCGCTGGTAAGCCCGTCTTCTCCAGCGCCGCATCGGGACCAGAAGCGCTGGCTGCCAACATCGGCTGAATGCCGACTCCTACCCGCAGGCCGACGGCGTCGAGTGCATCGAGACCTCCGGCGAGCAAGACAGCGGCAGCTGCAGTGGTCGAGGACATCAGCATGGCGGCTCGGCGTACGGCGGCAACCGGTACGTCGAATGCCGCGGCCAAGCCTTCCTGAACCGCCGCCTCCATCGCGCCTTGCCGCAGCTCGCCGAAGACCAGGCCACGTAACAGGTCCTGCTCGTCGGCAGTAGCACGGGCCAGGAGAGTCTGCACTGCCGCCGACCTGGCTGCTGTCGATCCTGCACCGCTGAGGCTCGCGACATGGGCAAAGACCGCATCTACCTCGCCGACGGTCAAGGACGGCTTCTCGGCGGGTGGCGGCACGGTTTGCAAGGATTTCCACCCCACGCCGGTACGCCGCTGGCGCAGGCTGCCCGACAGGTACGAGACGACGATCTCGACGTCATGATCAGACGCCTCTCGAAGCACAGCCGCGATGAGGTCACGCTTTGCATTGCGGGACCGGGTGCCGGCGAGCGCGACCCGGGTCTCAGCGAGTCGGCTCAACAGCATGCTTGCGATTCTCCCTCTCGGTAGAGACAAAAACGGCGCCCCCCGCAGTGGGAAGCGCCGTTCTTGCAGAGCGAAAGGTCAGGACCGTTCGTCGTCGGAGTTCGTAGCCTCATCGTCATTGACAGCCGCAGCCTCCTCGGCCACGGAGTCATCGCTTGGCTGCTCATCCTGCGCTGTGGCGTCCTCGAGCTCGCCCGTCTCCTCGACGAGCTTCTCGGCTGGACTCTGCTCGCCGTCCGGCTCGGCGTCAGCTGCGGCCGGAGCAGCCGGCGTGACAGGTGCCGCCGGTGCGACGGGCGCGGCTGAGGACGACTTGGCCGCCTTCTTCGCCGGAGCCTTCTTGGCTGGCACGGCAACCTTGGCGTTAGCCTTCCGGCTTTCCTCGACCGATTCCTGAACCAACTCGATCAATGCCATGGGAGCGTTGTCCCCCTTGCGCGGACCAACCTTGGTGATCCGGGTGTAGCCGCCCTCACGGTCGGCCAGGCTGGGCGCTATCTCGGTGAACAGCGTGTGCACCACACCCTTGTCGCGGACAGTCATGAGCACCAAGCGCCGCGAGTGGATGTCGCCACGCTTTGCCTTGGTGATCAACTTCTCTGCCAGCGGACGCAACCGCTTCGCCTTGGCCTCGGTCGTCACGATCCGTCCGTGCTCGAACAGCTGAGTTGCCAAATTGGCCATGATCAGCCGCTGATGCGCGGGACTGCCGCCGAGGCGGGCGCCTTTAGTTGGTGCAGGCATTTCGGTTCTTCTCCTGAGCAATAAGTAAGCCAATTACTGCGGGGGTTCAAGGGAGTCGCCCCCTTGCTTACTGCGGGGGTTCAAGGGGGTCGCCCCCCTTGCTTAATACTGTTCGGTCTCGCTGAAGTCGACGTCTTCCTCATCAAGATCGTCGTATCGGCTGATCGCGCTCAGCGGGTCAAAGCCGGGCGCGCTGTCCTTCAAGGACAAGCCCATCTCATGCAACTTCAGCTTCACCTCGTCGATCGACTTCGGACCCGAAGTTGCGAATGTCGAGCAGATCCTGCTCGCTCCGCGACACAAGCTCCGAGACCGTGTGGATGCCCTCGCGCTTGAGGCAGTTGTAGGACCGAACGGTCAGGTTCAGGTCCTCGACCGGCAACGCGAGATCGGCAGCCAGCTGCTCGTCGATGGGCGACGGCCCGATCTCGATGCCTTCTGCCTCCACATTGAGCTCACGGGCCAGGCCGAACAGCTCGACGAGAGTGCGTCCAGCCGAAGCGACGGCGTCGCGCGGCCGGATGGCCTGCTTGGTCTCGACATCCAAGATCAACTTGTCGAAGTCGGTGCGCTGTTCGACGCGGGTGGCCTCGACCTTGTAGGTGACCTTGAGAACGGGCGAGTAGATCGAGTCGACGGGGATACGACCGATCTCGGCGTCCGCTGTCTTGTTCTGCACGGCGGAGACGTAGCCACGGCCGCGCTCCACCACCAGCTCCATCTCCAACCTGCCGGAATCATTGAGCGTGGCGATGTGCAGCTCGGGGTTGTGTACCTCGACCCCGGCGGGCGGGGCAATATCCGCGGCGGTCGCCTCGCCGGCACCAGCCTTGCGCAGATACATGGTGACCGGCTCATCTTCCTCGCTGGACACAACCAGACCCTTGAGGTTCAAGATGATCTCTGTGACATCCTCGACGACGCCTTCGATCGTTGAGAACTCATGCAGGTTCCCGTCGATCTTGATGCTCGTCACGGCCGCGCCCGGAATGGACGACAGCAGCGTACGCCGCAGCGAGTTCCCGAGGGTGTAGCCAAAACCCGGCTCGAGTGGCTCGATGGTGAACCGCGAACGAATGTCGGAGACGGTCTCTTCCGACAGCGTGGGGCGCTGTGCAATCAGCATTTCTTTTCCTTCCCCGCACCACCCGCTATTTGACGATGCGGCACCGTCGGCGTATCCGACGCCTCCGGCTTCCTGCTTTCGCGCCCGTCGACAAGCTCAGGGCACATGATCGTGCTTACTTCGAATAAAGCTCAACAATCAACTGCTCGGATACATCTATGACGATCTGTTGCCGCGTCGGCAGCTGATGAATCAGGATCCGGCCGCGGTCGGGAAACACCTGCATCCAGCCCGGTACGTCACGCTCACCGTGGGTCTCACGGTTGATGATGTGCGGGGTCTGGTCCTTCACCTTGTCAGCGAGATCGATCACGTCGTGCGGAGTCACTCGGTAGGAGGGGATGTCGACCTTGTGGCCATTGACCAGGAAGTGACCGTGCACCACGAACTGGCGGGCCTGCCGACGGGTACGTCCCAGCCCAGCGCGATACACCACGTTGTCGAGGCGAGACTCCAGGATTTGCAGCAGGTTGTCACCCGTCTTGCCCTGTAGCCGGTTGGCCTCCTCGTAGTAGCGGCGGAACTGCTTCTCCAGCACGCCGTACGAGTATCGGGCCTTCTGCTTCTCCCGCAACTGCAAGGAGTACTCCGACTCCTTGGTGCGCCCCTTGCCGTGTACGCCGGGTGGGTATGGGCGGCGCTCGAACGCTCTGTCTCCGCCGACAAGATCAACACCCAGCCGACGTGACTTCTTGGTCATGGGACCGGTATAGCGAGCCATGTTTATTAAGTCCTTGTCTTCTGGGGGATCACACGCGGCGCCGCTTGGGCGGGCGGCAGCCGTTGTGTGGGATGGGGGTGACGTCGGAGATCGCGCCGACCTCGAGGCCAATAGCCCCAAGGGAACGGATCGCGGTCTCGCGACCAGAGCCGGGGCCCTTGACGAACACATCGACCCGCTTCATGCCGTGTTCCATGGCGCGGCGTCCAGCGGCCTCGGCCGCCATCTGCGCGGCGTACGGCGTGGACTTCCGGGAGCCCTTGAAACCCACCGTGCCGGCCGACGCCCAAGCGATAACCGCACCGCTCGGGTCGGTGATCGAAATGACGGTGTTGTTGAATGTGCTCTTGATGTGAGCGTGGCCAGCGACCACGTTCTTCTTTTCCTTGCGACGCACCTTCTTGGCGGCGCCGCCGCGGCCTGCAGTTGCCATAAGTTCTCAGATTCTCCTGGATCTTTTTGCCCGAACGCCAGGTGGCGCTACTTGGCCTTCTTCTTGCCGGCGACGGGTTTGCGCGCGCCCTTGCGGGAGCGGGCGTTGGTGCGGGTGCGCTGGCCGCGTACGGGCAAGCCACTGCGGTGACGACGACCTTGATATGAACCGATCTCGACCTTGCGTCTGATGTCGGACGCAACCTCGCGACGAAGATCACCTTCGATCTGATAGTTGGCCTCGATCCAGTTGCGGAGCGCGACGAGGTGCTCGTCGGTCAGCTGGTGGACCCGAAGGTCGCCACTGATCTGGGTGGCCTCTAGCGTCTGCAGGGCGCGGGTCTTGCCGATGCCATAGATGTAGGTGAGGGCGATTTCGAGGCGCTTGTCACGCGGAAGATCAACCCCAATAAGGCGTGCCATCAGGCTCTATTACCTTTCGTCTGGTCGACGCCGGCCCGTCATGGCTACGCCCTTCGACGAAGAAGGACGTATGACGTCGCGGAGGTGTCTGGCGTGATGCGTCCCCGGTTGCCTTCGATCAGGAGTGCTGTCCTGATCACCGGGGCCTCGGCCTCCGACCGAGGGTGCATCCGACGACACTCACGTCGGCGGATTTGCAATCACACTTTTTGAGTTTGGAAGCTGCTCGCGCAATACCGACGCTCGCAGCTTGGTTTGTGAGCTCTTGCTTGGTAGTCGTGGCCTAGCCCTGTCGCTGCTTGTGCCGCGGATTTTCGCAAATCACCATCACGCGACCGTGCCGGCGGATCACCTTGCACTTGTCACAGATCCTCTTGACGCTCGGCTGGACCTTCATCGAGCCTCCTTCGAAGAACTTACGTCGGGCACGCGGCAGCGAGCCTGACGATGTGGATGGTTTGCGGGTTGGTTACTTGTGCCGGTAGACGATGCGACCGCGGGTCAAGTCATAAGCAGAAAGCTCGACGACGACTCGGTCGGCCGGGAGAATGCGGATGTAGTGCTGCCGCATCTTGCCACTGATTGTGGCTAGCACCTTGTGACCGTTGGCCAACTCAACGCGAAACATCGCATTGGGCAAAGCCTCCACCACGGTGCCTTCCAGCTCGAGTGCGCCCTCTTTCTTCGCCATAGACTCTCTAACTTGGTCGCGCGTACGCCTGATTGTCCGGCCAAAGTTGGCCAGCCGATGAGTCTACGCCAGGACCCCGCCTTACCCAAATTCCTCAGCAACCGTGAGGCCGCGAGCCAGGCGCTCGCGATAGAGCTCAACGCTTTCCTTGAGGGCCTTCAGGATGTAGGGCGGAAACTCCATGCCCTGTTTGTCGGCCCACAGCAGCCGGTTCTCGACTCGCCCGACTTCCCGCGCAAAGCCTTCAAGATCGTCATCGAGTCCGAGATCGGCCATCACGCCGCCCATGTCGGCCTTGTACTGCTTCATCTTGTTGGTGCCCACCAGGTGGTAGGACTTCTCGCGCATTACCCGAGTGAGGAACAGCTGCCACGGCTTGAGCACCTTGTCCTGAATCATCGCAGTGGCCGACATCTGGTAAAAGGCGAAGTGTCCGGGCTCCTGTTGTTTGATCGGAGTGATGATCGTTTCAGAGATCGCCGTCTCGCCAAGCTGCTGCATTCCGCGGTTGATCTTGTTGTAGGCAATCACCGCTTGCCGTTCGGTGCTCGCGCCAGTGAGGAAGTACATCAGTTTGGCGATGTCTTGAATGGGCTTCAGGTGAGCCAGCGCTCCCAAGATCTTGATCCCGAACGAGACCTCGAGGTGTGGCTCCGCTGCCGTTCTGCCCAGATCTTGCTGCAGCCGGTCCAAGATCAATCCGTGCTGGATCTCCTGCGGCTGCCAGACGTCGGCGTAAAAAGTCTTGTTGGTTTCGTCGGCCTCGGGAAGCAGCACGAGCAGCTCGAGCACGTTGCGATCAACCTCCAGCTCAACGCGCGCCAGATAGTCGATCACATGACCGAACTTCCTCGCCACAAGCCATGGCCGTTTGATCGTCCGATCGACAGAGTCCAGAGGTATCGGCGGGTACAGCTCACCCAAGCGCTGCACATGCTCAGCGATCTTCTGATGGGTGATGTGTTGCCGGGGCACAGTCGCCATTTTAGGTACCCATCTTGCGTCAAACATTGTAGGAACTGTGTTCCATACACAGTTAGGTTAGCCATACCAAACAGCTGTAGGCCAATCCTCGATCCATATTCGGAGTGCGGCGCCGACGTGTTTGGTCTGAGTTAGAGGTGTCTCGGAACGCTCAGCGCGGGTGAGGAGGCCGACCCTCGACCGCCAGTGTCGTGCATTCGAAGTCCCTTAACAGTAGGCGTCGTCCAGGTGGATGCCTGTCGTCGCAAGGCGACGCGAGGCGTCGACACGCAAAGCCGAGGACGAGTCCCCATAGCGGTGTTCTACGGGCGACGACGAGAACGCAGCGGGGCGCCGCCTGGGCGGCGCATACCTCAAGCGACTTTGGATGCTCGGCACTAGATCAAGAGCACGAGCAAAATTGCAATGAGGATAACTGCTGCAGCCACCCCTCCCACCACGGCGGCGGTCAATCGTCCCGGCGGTCGCGCCTCCGACAGCTCTCCCGGTTCGCCACCGGAGCTCGCGACGATCGCCGGTGAAGAGTGCGTTGGCAGCGGCGGCAAACCTTCCACCACTGGTACCAGTTCGCCGAGCCGATGCGCGGCGAAGAGAAGGTCTAGCCGAGCCTCATAGTCCTCCTGCTCCAGCGCTCCCGCGGTATAAGCGGCATTGAGTCGCGCGTTGAGCCGATCGCGTTCCGCATCGGTCACCGGGGCGTCGGGCGTGCTCCGATAGGGCGACGAAATCGGCAGGTTACTGCTCACTCGTCCAGGCTACTCGGGGCGCTTGCTGTCATCCGGCGGCGCGAAAGGCCAGACTTTCCGCCATGGTGACGGCAACCAATGTGAGCTTCCTGACCGTGGCGCTCTATCTTCTCGATCTTGCCATCAAGGTCGTAGCACTAGGCCTGGTCCCCGAAGGACGACGCCCGTCGTCGGCCTCGGCATGGCTGCTGCTCATCCTGTTTCTTCCGATCGTTGGCCTCCTGGCGTTCCTGTTGATCGGTAGTCCCTTCGTTGATCGGGGCCGCCGTCGACGGCAGGCGGCTGCCGGAGAGGTGATCAGTGCAGCACTCACCGTGGAAACCGACGACCTGCTGCCCGTTCCCGCTGGGTCGACGCTGAATACCCTCGTCGTACTCAACCGACGACTTGGATGGTTGCCGTCTGTTGGCGGCAACAAAGCGGCGTTGTTCAGCGACTATGACGAGGCCATCGCCGCAATGGCCCGGGAGATCCGCACCGCAGAACGCTACGTGCACGTGGAGTTCTACATCATGAGCTGGGATTCGACGACGAGAGACTTCTTCGAGGCACTGGCCGAAGTCGCTGGTCGTGGCGTCAAGGTGCGGCTGCTGTTCGACCACATCGGCACGTCCCGCATTCCCGGCTATCGCGACATGATCAACAAACTGAACGAGACGTCGATCGAGTGGCACCCGATGCTGCCGATCCAGCCGCTGAAAGGCAGATGGCGTCGACCTGACTTGCGGAACCACCGCAAGATCCTCGTGGTGGATGGCCGAGTGGGCTTCGTCGGCTCGCTGAACATGATCGATGCGAGCTATCACAATCGCAAGCACGAGCGAGCCGGCCGCAAGTGGCGCGAGCTGGTCATGCAACTGGATGGGCCGGTGGTGTTGTCGCTCGACATAGTCTTCGCTACAGACTGGTTTCTGGAGACCGACGAGCAGCTTCGCGACGTACGTCCTCACCCGTCCGACGTAGAGCCGGGCGATGTGCTGTGCCAGGTCGTGCCCAGCGGACCCGGCTTCCCGGACGAGAACAACCTGCGCTTGTTCAACTCGCTGATCTACTCAGCACAACGCCGGCTGTCGATCACCAGCCCATATTTCGTTCCCGACGAATCACTGCTGTATGCCATCACCACTGCCGCGCAGCGCGGCATCGATGTCGAGCTTTTCGTCGGTGAGCAAGGTGATCAGTTCATGGTTCACCATGCCCAGTGCTCCTACTACACAGCTCTACTGAGGGCCGGTGTGAAGATCTACCTCTACCCTGCCCCGTTTGTCTTGCACTCCAAGCACTTCTCGGTGGATGACGAGGTCGCCGTCATCGGATCCAGCAACATGGACATCCGATCCTTCAACCTGGACTTCGAGATCTCGGTGATGTGCATGAGCCGCTCGCTGACCACGGCCATGCGTCAGGTCGAAGATCATTACCGGTCGCTGTCCCGCGAGCTCACTCTCGATGAATGGCTCCGTAGACCGCTGCCCAAGCGCTACATCGACAATGTCATGCGTCTCACGTCTGCGTTGCAGTAGCACTCTTGTCTCGAACGATCACCTCAGGCAGTCCGAACGTGTCGAACAGTGTGAGGTCGAAGAACGTGCTCACATGCGAAACGCCCTGATTGGTCAAGGTGAGCACTTGGAGCTGGAACGCGTGGTGGGATCCATCTGGCTGCTTCATATAGAGGCCAAAGGCCGGCTGACCGTTCGCATCGACCGGCACCAGGATCTGATCCCCAGAGGACTCGGCAGGACAGTGCGTCTCGATGAGGTGACCGATCGCTGTGCGCCCTTCGTACCAGCCCACATACGGCGGCATCTCCCAGACCGCGTCCTCGGCAAGCAGTTCGACGATTCTCTCCACGTCGTAGTTCTCGAACGCCGTCACATAGTCCGCCAGCAGAACTTTCGCATGTTCGTCGTCGAGCTGCTGGTCTGGACTCTCCGAGTCAAGCTTGTGCACCTGCGCCCTGGCGCGCTGCAGGCTGCTGTTGACCGCAGCCGTGGATATGTTCAGCAGTTCGGCTACTTCACGGGCCTGCCACGCCAGGACGTCACGCAGGATCAAGACCGCACGCTGGGGCGGCGTCAGATGCTGCAACGCTGCGATGAATGCCAGCCGGATGCTTTCCCGGTCAACGACTTCGGCCGCGGGGTCATCGGGAGGGCCGCCCCACACCACTGCATCGGGCACCGGCTCCAGCCAAGTCACCTCTGGCCGCGACTCCAGCGCGCCGAACGGATCCGAGCTGGGTTGGCCTAGGCCGGTGGGCATCGGCCGGCGAGCCCGGCCGTCCAGTGCGGTGAGGCAGACATTGGTGGCGATCCGATACATCCAGGTACGCACCGATGAGCGATTCTCAAAGTCACGAAAGCCGCGCCACGCTCGCAGGTAGGTCTCCTGAACCAGGTCCTCAGCGTCATGCACTGAGCCCGACATCCGATAGCAGTGGACCGTGAGTTCCCTGCGCAGCGGCTCGACCAAGGAGGCGAATACATCGTCATCGACGGCAACAGTCACAATCGCGAACCTACCTGCCCCTCTATTGGAGCTGCTCGCGCATCGCGCTCGGAACCCACCGCCGTCGTCGTCGCTCGCAGAGGAAACTACGCCTCCACTCGCTCCTCCTCCGTGCGGCGGCGCGCGATTCCCGACGCTCGCAGCTGATTTGGAGCTGCTCGCGCATCGCGCTGTGTTTGATTGCCCGCTACCGCTCGCGGCGAACCCGCCTACTCGTCGGCGCGCGATTCCCGACGATTCGCAGCTCTGAACCAGTTCACGACGCGCGCAGGTGTAGGCCGGTGTGGTGGGCGGCGAAGGCCAGCAGATCGGCCCACTCCGTTGCAATGAGCGCAGTCGGCTTGCCGATCCCGTGGCCCGTCGATACCTCAATCCGGGTAAGGATCGGCTGATCGCCGGCCTGCGCGTGCTGCAGGGCCGCCGTGAACTTGTGGCTGTGCAGGGGCACCACCCGATCATCATGATCGGCCGTGAGCACCAATGTCGCTGGATAGCTGGTTCCGGGGCGGACATTGTGCAACGGCGAGTACGCCAGCGCCTGGCGGAACTGCTCGGGATTGCCCGGGTCTCCGTAATCGGAGATCCATGCGGCGCCGATGGTGAAGAGATGGAAGCGCAGCAGATCCATGACCCCGACGGCGGGCAGCGCCGCTGCCGCCAGATCCGGGTGCTGTGTCAGCACGGCTCCGACTAGCAAGCCACCGTTGCTGCGGCCGTGCAGAGCGAGCTGTCGGGTCGTGGTGACACCAGTCTGCTTGAGATGCTCGGCGACTGCGACGTAGTCGTCGAAGACGTTTTGCTTGTGAGCCAAGCGACCGGCCTCGTACCACGCCGTACCGAACTCTCCCCCGCCCCGCAGGTTTGCGATCGCGAGTACGCCGCCAGCAGCTAGCCAGCACGGCCAGCCGGGGCGATAGTCCGCGAGGATCGGGATCTTGAAGCCGCCATAGCCCCACAACAAGGTGGGTTGCGGTTGCGTCAGATCAGCATCGGCGGGAGCGATCACGAAATAGGGCACGGATGTGCCGTCGCGGCTTGTCGCCGTACGACGCTCCATCACGATGTCCGGGGCGACAAATGTGTCAGGGCCAGGCTTCACCAGACCTGCGAGTGAGGTGGCGGTAGCAGAGCGTGTGTCGATCAGATAGCTGTGGGTAGGCGCCGTCACCGAGGAAAGGCCGATGAAAGCCTCCTGATCTTCGCTGGTGGAGTTCAGCCCGACTACGGCGCCGCCGGTGACCTCAACAGTCCGAGGCGACCCGCCATCGAGATCAACCTCGACGATCAGCGGCAACGCGTCGGCGAGGTAAACCAAGATGAACCCGTCGCCAGCTGCTTGCGCGTCGGAGAGCGTGTGATCGTTCTCCGCTACCAGCTCTTGCCAACGAAGCTGGCCACTGTCGGCGAAGTCATCGAGATCAACAGCGACCAACCGGCCGGCCTCGGCCTCGAGATCGGTTCGAAGATATAACGTCGCACCTCGCGACCCGGCTAGCGCGAATTCCGCAATGGCCTCGTCGATGATCTTGATCGGACTGCCGAGCGTGCTGTGCTCCCCAGCGATGATTGGATAGACCCACAGTCGGTTCCTGTTTTCGGTTCCTTCCATGATGCTGACGATCAAGTAGCGGTCGTCATCGGTCACTTCTCCCCAGAACATCAGCTGATCGTTTTCCGGGAACGCCAAGATCAGTTCATCATGATCTTGCGACTCGCCGATGCGATGGATCCGCAGCTTCGGTCCGGAAAGCGCGGTGGTCTGCGTACCGTCCGCATCTCCGACATGATCAAAGTGGGTATAGATATAGGAGCGATGATCTCCCAGCCATTCCGCCTGGGAGAACTTGGTTTGGATCAGCGCGTCGTCTTTTCGGTCTCCGCTGGCCAGATCGAGCAGCCGAAATGTGGTCCAGTCGCTCCCTGCTTCACTGAGCCCGTACGCCACGAGCCGGCCGTCCCCGCTGACTGTGAGGCTCGTCAGTGAGCTGGTGCCGTCGATGGCAAAGGTATTGGGATCGATCAGCACTCGCCCGCCGTCCAGCAACTCCGGTAGTGACGGCGCGACGAAGATCACATCCTGGTTCTGGCTACCGTCATTCCTGGAGACGAAGTAGTGCCCGGCGCGTTTGAACGGCACGCCTGCTCGCGGCTGCCGCATGACCCGCTGCATCGTGTCGAGAAACCATCCTCGCTCCGGCAGCGCCTCCAAGTAGCGAGTAGTGGACTCGTTCTGGCGCTTCACCCAATCGGCGGTCTCGGCCGAGTCAGGGTCCTCCAGCCAGCGGTAGGGATCCGCGATCGGCTGTCCGTGCAGGACATCGACGATGTTGTCGTCACGACGCGTTTCCGGAAAGCGAGCCACGTCGTGGAAGCGTACCCACCCATTCTCGAGCTGCTCGCGCATCGCGCGCTTTGGATCCGTCGCCGTCGTCGTCGCTTCCAGAGGAAACTACGCCTCCGCGCGCTCCTCCTCCGTACGACGGGCGCGCGATTCCCGACGCTCGCAGCTGATCCAGACCTGGTTCTGAAACAAAGAATTCATCGCTTGTTGAATTTCTCGTCACTTCCCTTTATCGTTTTTTCATGACGTTGCTCGTGGACTTCTCGGACATCGATTCGACCATGATCAATGCGGTCGGCGGCAAGGCACTCAATCTCGGGATCATGAGTGCAGCGCGGCTGCCGGTCCCGACTGGCTTCTGCGTGACCACCGCCGCGTACCGCCTGGTCATTGCTGACCGGCTGGACGATCTGATGGGAAAGCTTGCCGATGCCACTGACCCTGGCGCAGTGGCGGCCGCCGCCGAGGAGGCCCGGCGCCGCGTACTGGCAGTCGAGGTTCCAGAGCATCTCGGCACCGCGATCACCGACCGTTATCACGCTCTTGGAGACAATCCGCTCGAGAGGCCTGGGGAGCCGGTCGCCGTACGCTCATCGGCAACGGCTGAGGATCTGGCGTACGCGAGCTTTGCCGGCCAGCAGGATACCTACCTCAACGTGGTGGGTGCGGCGGCGCTGCTCGATGCGGTCCGGCGCTGCTGGGCGTCACTATGGACCGATCGTGCCGTCAGCTATCGCAATGCCAATGCGGTCGATCACCGCAGCGTGACGCTCGCAGTCGTCGTGCAACGCATGATCGACGCGACCGCAGCCGGCGTGATGTTCACGGCGAATCCGATTACCGGTACCCGCCACGAAACCGTCATCGACGCCAGCCCCGGACTCGGGGAGGCCGTGGTCTCCGGAGCGGTCAACCCAGACCATTTCGTGGTCAATACGCTCGACTGCAGCATTGTCACGCGTCGATTAGGCGACAAACGAATGATGATCACCAGCCGGCCTGGTGGCGGCACCGAGCTTCACGAGCTGACCAGCGGTGGCTCCGAAGCATGCCTCGAAGACGAGCAGGTACTCCAGCTTGTTGATCTTGGTGAGCAGGTGGCGCGGCACTACGGAGCGCCTCAGGACACCGAGTGGGCGCTGGACTCGAACGGCCGCTTCTGGCTGACCCAGGCACGACCGATCACCACCCTTTATCCGCTGACACGCACCAATCGACCGGGCCTTCGGGTCTTCATGTGCATGAGCTTGGCGCAAGGTCTGACCAGACCGATCACACCCATGGGACTTGCGGCAGTTCGTCTGATCGGCTCGTCAGTAGCTACCGAAGTCAAGCTGCCGCTCGTCGAGCCATTGGCTGGCCCGACCGCCATGCATGCCCCGGGTCAGCGACTCTTCCTGGATCTGACGAGTGCGCTGCGCAATCGGGTCGGTCGTCGGGCGATCCTTGCTGCCTTTGGAGTCATGGAAGCACGGGCGGCGACTGTCCTGAAGAGGCTCGCAGAGCGCCCTGAGTTCTCGATCATCGAGGCGCGGGACCACACGGTGCTGCGGCACATTGCTGGCGCGTTGATCCGCAACAAGGTGCCGCTGCGCGCGATCGCCGGCCTGATCAACCCAAACCTGGCCTACCGCGGAGTGGCCGCAACGGAACGGCGGTTGCGCCAAGCATTGACGCTGCCGGCTAACGCGACGGCGTCCCAACGCCTGGACTTCGTCGAGCAACAGCTCGGCGGTCTGTTCCTGTTGATGCCGCGAACGTTTGCGTACGCGGTGGGCGGCCTGTTGATGCTCGCGGCATCACGACGGTTGCTGGGTGACGTCGCACGACCGGACGAGCTGCAAGAGGTGCTGCGCGGGCTTCCCCATAACGTCACCACCGAAATGGATCTCGAGCTCTGGGGGCTCACCGAGCAGATCCGCGACAACGAACCGTCTCGCGCCGCCTTCACGGCGTTGGCGGTGCCCGATCTACTCCAGCGTTATCGCGAGCGAAGGTTGCCACCTGTCGCGCAACGCGGGTTGCAGAGTTTTCTGCGCCATTACGGCCATCGCGCCATCGCCGAAATCGATCTCGGCATGCCGCGCTGGTCAGATGATCCGAGCCACCTGCTCGGAGTGATCAGCAACTATCTGCGACTGAATACTGATGATCTTGACCCGGTCGCACAATTCCACGCCGGCCAAGCCAAAGCCGAAGCCACGATCACCAGCCTGACCACAAGGATGGCCGAGCGCAGCCGGCTGCGCGCGCGACTGGTCGGCTGGACGTTGCGGCGAGTTCGCCAGCTTGTCGGCCTGCGCGAAGCTCCGAAGTTCTTGCTGATCGTGGCGCTCGCAACAATGCGAGAGCATCTCAAGGTCATTGGACGGCAGCTGGCTGCGACCAAGGTGATCGATCAGGTTGACGATGTCTTCTTCCTTGACCTGGGTGAGGTTCGTCGCGGTTTGTCCGGCGAAGACATGCAGCACCTGGTGGCCGAGCATCGAGAGGCGTACGAGCAAGAGCTGAAGCGGCGGCACATCCCGCGCCTGCTCCTCTCCGACGGCACCGAGCCCGAGGCGGTCGCCACGAAGGATGCCCGCGCCGATGGAGCGCTGTCCGGCAGTCCCGCATCGACGGGCACGGTGACGGCGCGAGCTCGAGTCGTGCTCGACCCGGTGGGTGCCCATCTCGAGCCGGGCGAGATCTTGGTCGCGCCCTCAACCGATCCTGGCTGGACGCCGCTGTTCTTGACGGCTGGCGGCCTCGTGATGGAAATGGGCGGCTCAAATTCCCATGGCGCTGTGGTGGCGCGAGAGTACGGCATCCCTGCCGTCGTCGGCGTGCCTGACGCGACACACAAGATCGAGACCGGTCAGCTGATCACGGTGGATGGCGCCGCTGGACTTGTCAGCCTGCCTGGCTAGCCACTTCGCGCTTCGACAAGCCCACCACCCTCGTACTCTCTCTGTCGAAACGCACGTGCACGTGCGTTCCTGCCGCGATACACACGGTGCAACGTGTGTATCGCGAGTGGACGGAACGTGCACGTGCGTTTCCAACACGGCGGTTCGTGTGCTCGTACGTGCTGAGTGCGCAGTGCGCGTCTACTTGCGCCTTACTGAGGTTCGACGAGCTCCGGCGCGCCGCGCTCTCCCAGAGCGTCCAAGGCGGTGAAGACGCGATCGGAGACTTCGTCGATGTCGCCGAGACCGTTTACCTCGACAAGCAAGCCGCGCGAGCGGTAGACCTCAAGGAGCGGTGCGGTCTGATCGGCGTAGACCTGCAGGCGTACTCGAATGGTTTCCTCGTTGTCGTCGGCGCGACCATCAATCTCGGCCCGTCTCAGCAGCCGCGCGACGACTTCCTCGGTGTCGGCAAGGAGTGAGATGACGGCGTCGATCGGACGCTCGGTCTCGGCAAGGTGGTCATCGAGGGTCTGCACCTGCTGCAACGTACGCGGGTAGCCGTCCAGCAGAAAGCCGGACGTGCAATCCGGCTGCGCGAGCCGGTCAGCAACGATCTCATTGGTGATCTCGTCACTGACATACCCGCCAGATTCCATGATCGCCCGTACTTGCCGGGCAAGTGGGGTATCGGCGGTTTGCAGGGCACGGAAGATGTCACCGGTCGAAATCGCCGGAATTCCGTAGTGCTCGGCGATCTTGATTGCCTGGGTGCCTTTGCCTGCCCCCGGAGGGCCCATGATGAGGAGTCTCATTAGCGGAGGAACCCTTCGTAGTTGCGTTGCTGCAGCTGGCTCTCAATTTGTTTCACTGTATCGAGTCCGACCCCGACGATGATGAGGATCGATGTGCCACCGAAGGGGAAGTTCTGGTTGGCGTTCAACAAGATGAACGCGACCGAGGGTAGGAGCGCGATCAGCCCCAGATACAGAGAGCCGGGGAACGTCAGCCGGGACAACACGAAGGCGAGGTAGTCCTCGGTCGGCTTGCCGGCACGGATGCCAGGAATGAAGCCGCCGTACTTCTTCATGTTGTCGGCGACCTCGTTCGGGTTGAACGTGATCGCGACATAGAAGTAGGCGAAGAACACGATCAGCAGGAAAAAGCTGATGAGGTAGACCGGATGGTCGCCCTTGACGAAGTTGGCGCTGATCCAGGAGGAGAACTTGTCTTCCGGCCGGAACTGGGCGTAAAGGGCCGGAAGGTAGAGCAGCGACGAGGCGAAGATGACCGGGATGACACCTGCCTGGTTGACCTTGATCGGGATGTAGGTGGTGGTGCCGCCGAACATCCGGCGACCAACCATCCGCTTGGCATATTGCACCGGGATCCGACGCTGCGACAGCTCGACGAAGATGACACCGAGCATGACGAGCAAGCCCAAGCCGATCACCAGCAGGAAGATGATCCAGCCCTGCGAGCCAGGACGGGCGACCTTGAGGCTCCACAGCGCAGTCGGGAACGTCGCCGCAATCTGGGTGAAAATCAGCACCGACATGCCGTTACCGACACCGCGTTCGGTGATGAGCTCGCCTAGCCACATGATGACGCTGGTGCCGGCCGTCATGGTCAAGATCATGACGATGACGGGAAAGATGTCCTTGCTGTACACCAGCCCTGGGCATCCGGTGAACAGCCGGTCATTGACCGCCACGGTGACAAAGGCAGTCGAGTTCAAAACTGCCAGCACCAAAGTCAAGTAACGGGTGTACTGCGTGATCTTGGTCTGGCCCGCCTGGCCCTCTTTTTTGAGAGCCTCCAGACGTGGAATGACGACCGTCAGCAGCTGCAGGATGATGCTAGCTGTGATGTAGGGCATGATGCCCAACGCGAAGATTGTCAGGTGCAGCAGCGCCCCGCCGGAGAACAGATTGATCAGGGAGTACAAGCCCTGCTGGTCGCCCGTTGTGGCCTGCTTGAGGCAGAAGCTCACCTGTTTGACATTGACGTTGGGCGTCGGCATGGTCGAGCCAAGACGGAAGACCGCGAGGATCGCGAGCGTGAAGAAGATCTTCTTGCGTAGGTCCGGAGTTCGGAACGCGTTGGCAAACGCCGCGAGCACCCGTGCCCTCCCTCTCTCGTAACAATCCCGTACGCTGCGCTGAACTGCTGCGCCTCGCCACTCTAGGCGGCTGATGCGAACAGGACCGACCGACTTTATCAAGGACCGGCGCCGAACCCTGCATCGTCTCGGTAGCCTCCGAGAAGCCGTTCCCTGAGAACTTCACTTTAGGTGACTCGCCAAGCCCCCGCTGAGGCTCAGTCAGCTGGGGTGATGCGTCGCTGGAGTGAGCTTTCGGGGGTTGGAAAACGTCTTATCCGAAAACCTCTCCGAGCGCCGATGACAGGACCTGCCATGATGCGTCTGTCCCCGCAACGGCCCGTCACCGCGACTCTTGGCAAGGGGATAGCCGATACGCTGGCCTGCTTGCTCGTCCTGCTGACCCTGCTGGCTTCCCCTGATGTCAGCCGACTCACCATCGGCCTTTTCGTCAGCGTCCCGCTCGAGGCACTCCTGGGCGTCGCCGTCCTGCTTCTCTCCCCGGTACGGGCGCGTCCAGCGATCGCGACACTGTTCGGCGTCGCTCTCGGCCTACTGGCTTTGATGAAGCTGCTGGATGTGGGCTTCCTGGGAATCCTTGGCCGACCATTTGACCCAGGGCTCGACTGGAGCCTGCTCGAGGACGGCATGAGATTCCTGGCTGGCGCCATCGGCCCCTTCGCAGCGATCGGCTGCCTCGCCGCAGCAGTTGTGTGCAGCACTGTCCTGATCATCGTGCTGGCATGGTCAAGCCAACGTCTGAGCCGTTTCCTGGTCCGGCATAACGTGGTCGCCGGTCGCGCAGTCACTGTGGTCGCAGCGCTATGGCTCGCCGCCGCCGTCAACGGCGTCCAGGTCGTCCCGGGGGTTCCCCTCGCAGCCGAGACCTCAGCCATGTACCTCAAAGATCGGGCCCTGGCCAGGAACGCGGAGGCTCGAGGTCAAGAGCAGTCCGCCACACTCGACGTAGCGGATCCCTTCGCGAGCACGCCAGGCGACCAACTGTTGACCGCACTGCGGGGCAAAGATGTGATTATTTGCTTCGTCGAGAGCTACGGGCGTAGCGCAGTGGAGGATCCAGAGTTTGCGCCGGGTGTCAATGCGGTGCTGGACGCCGGCGATCGTCAACTACGCGCCCGCGGTTTCGACTCTCGGAGCGCATTTCTCACGTCCTCAACGGTGGGTGGCGGCAGCTGGCTGGCGCATGGAACATTCCATTCAGGCTTGTGGATCGACGATCAGCAACGTTACGACGAGCTCGATTCCAGTCAGCGCTTGACGCTCACCCGGGCGTTCCACCGAGCGGGCTGGCGCACGGTTGGCGTCATGCCGGGTAACGACGCCCCCTGGCAACAGAGCGAGTCGCTGGGCTACGACCGGATCTACGACGCCAACGACCTGGGTTATCGCGGGCCACGATTCAGCTGGGCCAGCATGCCCGACCAGTACACACTCTTCAGGTTCGAACACACCGAGCATGCCGCTCCGAACCGCCAGCCAGTCATGGCCGAGATCACCCTCGTCTCGAGCCATGCCCCCTGGGAACCGATTCCGCGACTTGTCGACTGGAAGGACGTCGGTGACGGCTCAGTCTTCGATGGCATGGCCAAAACGGATGACCCACCGCAAGCCATCTTGACCAGACCTCCCGGCCGCGTACACACCGACTACCGGGCTGCGATCGAATACTCGCTGAGCAGCCTGATTTCGTACGTGGAGACCTACGGTGACAAGAATCTCGTCCTGATCTTCCTGGGCGATCACCAACCCTCGCCGATCGTCACAGGCTACGGGGTCAGCCGCGACGTACCGATCACCATCCTCACGGCAGATCGATCGGTGCTGAACCGGATCTCGTCATGGGGTTGGCAGGACGGCCTGAGACCGAACCCACACGCCCCGGTCTGGCGAATGGACGCATTCCGGGACAGATTCCTCACCGCATTCGGGCCACAGAACAACGAGCCCGTCAGTCACCGCCATTAGCAGCGGTCTCGACCTCTAGAGCTCGGTAGCGCTGCCGCCGGCAGCGGTGATCTTCTCCTTCGCCGATGCAGAGAACGCGTGCGCGCTCACCTGCAGCGCAATCGAGAGGTCGCCGCTGCCGAGGATCTTGACCCGAGTTCCGCGGCGTACGGCCCCCGCTGCGACCAGATCCGCCACGTCGACCGCACCGCCGTCTGGGAACAGCTGGCTCAACCGATCCAGGTTCACGATCTGGTACTCCTCGCGGAACGGATTCTTGAAGCCACGCAGCTTCGGCAGTCGCATGTGTAGCGGCATCTGGCCGCCCTCGAAGTTCTCCGGCACCGTGTGCCGAGCTCCCGTACCTTTGGTACCGCGACCGGCTGTCTTGCCGCGCCGGCCGCCTTCGCCTCGACCCACCCGAGTTTTCGCCGTCTTGGCACCCGGTGCTGGCCGAAGGTGATGGACCTTCAGCGTCATGTCAGTCGACCTCCTCCACGGCCACCAAATGGGCAACCGTCTTGATCATGCCGCGCACCTCAGGACGGTCCTCACGCGTCGATTCGTCGCCGACTCGCTTCAAGCCCAAGGTCCGCAGCGTGTCCCGCTGGTTCTGCCTGCCTCCGACGGAGCTGCGCACCTGCCGGATCCGTAGCTGAGTCATCATGAGCTCACTGCCTCACGAGCCCTCAGCAATGCGGCCGGAGCGACGTCCTCGACAGCCTTGCCGCGCCGTTTGGCGACCGCCTCGGGCTGCTCAAGACTCTGCAGCGCAGCCACTGTCGCGTGCACGACGTTGATCGCATTCGACGAACCAAGCGACTTCGCCAGCACGTCGCGTACGCCGGCGCACTCCAGTACTGCACGAGCAGAGCCACCGGCGATCACTCCGGTGCCGGGAGACGCCGGTCGCAGCATCACCACACCAGCGGCTTTTTCGCCCTGCACGGGATGCGGGATGGTGCCTTGAATCCTTGGCACGTTGAAGAAGTGTTTCTTGGCCTCTTCGACGCCCTTGGCGATCGCGGCAGGGACCTCCTTGGCCTTGCCGTAGCCCACGCCAACGTTTCCGTCACCATCACCCACCACGACGAGCGCGGTGAAGGAGAACCGGCGACCACCCTGGACGACCTTGGCCACCCGGTTGATCGCGACGACGCGCTCGATGTAGTTGCTCTTCTCGGAGGCCGGGCCACGACGATCGTCACGGCCACGACGCTCTCCACCGGCACCACCACTACGGCGCTGGGTTCCCGTCATTCGCTCTTACCTTTCGAAGTTTCTTACGTATCTAGAAGCCGAGGCCGCCCTCGCGGGCGCCATCTGCAAGTGCCGCAACGCGGCCGTGGTAGGCATATCCGGCACGGTCGAAAACCACCTTCTCGATGCCGACAGCCTTGGCTCGTTCGGCAAGAAGACCGCCAACCTGCTTGGCCTTCTCGGACTTGTCGCCACCCGCCGCGCGCATCTCGGCCTCCATGCTCGAGGCCGAGGCAAGCGTGCGGCCCTGGGTGTCGTCAATCACCTGGGCGGAGATGTGCCGCGCCGATCGGCTCACGACCAGCCGCGGGCGCTGCGTCGCGCCGAACACCTTTTTACGTACTCGAATCTGCCGGCGCGCGCGAGCGGCGCTCTTTGGCGCCATGCGCCGGTGTTGGGACAGCGATACCGCCATCGTCACTTACCAGCCTTTCCAACCTTGCGGCGAACTCTCTCGCCCGCGTAGCGGACACCCTTGCCCTTGTACGGCTCGGGCTTGCGGATCTTACGAATGTTCGCTGCCACCTCGCCGACCTGCTGTTTGTCGATGCCCAAAACCGAAAACCTGGTCGGCGCCTCGACGTTGAACGTGATGCCCTCCGGCGCGGTCACTTTGACCGGGTGGCTGAATCCGAGCGCGAACTCGAGCTCCGTTGGGCCCTTGGAAATGACGCGGTAGCCGACACCGACGATCTCGAGCTTCTTCTCGTAGCCGGTTGTCACCCCGGTCACCATGTTCGCGACCAACGTACGCGTCAGGCCGTGCAGCGACTTGCTTACCCGCTCGTCGTCGGGCCGAGTGACCTGCACTTCCCCGTTTTCACCGCGTGCGACCTTGATCGGCTCAGCGACACGATGCTCGAGTGAGCCTCTCGGGCCGAGCACAGTAACGAGCTGGCCGTCGAGCGTCACCTCGACACCGTCTGGAACGGTGACGGGCAGCCTGCCAATGCGTGACATTCCTTTTACCTCCTCGTCCCGGTGCTCACCAGACGTAGGCGACGACTTCGCCGCCTACGCGGTTGCGGTGCGCCTGCCTGTCGGTCAAGAGACCCTGAGACGTTGAGATGATGGCAATGCCGAGACCGCCAAGCACCTTGGGAAGTCCAGTGGACTTGGCGTACACCCGAAGGCCAGGCTTGGAAATCCGGCGCACTCCCGCAATGGAACGCTCTCGGTTTTGGCCGTACTTCAGGGTGATCGACAACGTCTTGCCCACCTGGCCCTCCGCGGGCTCGTTCACGCTGTAGCCGGCGATGTAGCCCTCATTGGTCAAGATCTCGGCGATCTCCACCTTGATCTTGCTGTGCGGAATGGTGGCGGTCTCGTGGTACGCCTGGTTAGCGTTCCGCACCCGGGTCAACATGTCCGCAATCGGGTCAGTCATAGTCATGAGTTGGAGTGCTTCCTTCTCGGAGCGGTTTCCGTCACCGGACCTGTTCCGTCAGTCTTCTTAGGGCCTCGAGATGGCGGCATCAACAAGTCGCCGGTGAGGAGTTCGTCGTGCTTCGGCGCTGCTTTCCGGACATGGATGGGCCTGGCCCCCGGCCGTAGCCTGCGAAGGCCGGGCGGTTGTCCGGGAAGCAGCGTCGAAGAACGATGAACGAACACCATCACCACGACGACTTCGTGATACCGGGTAGCTCGCCCCGGTGCGCCATTTCGCGCAGGCAGATCCGGCAGAGGCCGAACTTGCGATAGACCGCTTTGGGCCTGCCGCATCGCTGGCATCGGGTGTAGGCGCGTACCGGGAACTTCGGTTTGCGAGCCTGCTTGACTCGAAGCGCTGTCTTGGCCATGGGTTTCCTCCTTCTCAGTTCGCCCGGAACGGGAAGCCCAGATGGCGCAGCAGCGCCCGGCCTTCATCGTCGTTGGTTGCTGTGGTGACGAACGTGATGTCCATGCCGCGTACTCGGTCGATCCTGTCCTGATTGATCTCGTGGAACATGACCTGCTCGTTGAGACCGAACGTGTAGTTGCCGTTGCCGTCGAACTGCTTAGGCGACAGGCCGCGGAAGTCCCGGATGCGAGGCAGGGCGAGGGTCAGCAGCCGGTCGGCGAATTCCCACATCCTGGTCCCCCGCAGGGTGACATGCGCCCCGATCGGCATGCCGGCCCGCAGCTTGAACTGGGCGACCGATTTGCGTGCCCGGGTCACGATGGGCTTCTGCCCCGTGATCGTCGCGAGATCACGGACCGCCCCATCGATCAGTTTGGAGTCGCGAGCGGCCTCACCAACGCCCATATTGACCACGATCTTGACCAGATTGGGAGTCTGCATCACGTTGGAGATCGTGAACTCGTCCCGAAGCGCGGGTGCGATCTCCTCGCGATAGCGCTGCTGCAGTCTGGGCAGCGTGCGCTCGGGGGCTGACGCGGTGTGCTCAGTCGTCGGAGTCTCGGTGGTCGGAGTCGACATCAGATCTCCTCTCCGGTCACCCGGGCAACGCGTACGCTGCGGGTCGCCTTGTACTCAGTGCCGTCGGCGCGGCGCTTCTTCACCTCGACGCGGTCGTAGCCGACCCGCGTGACGACCTCCTCGCCTTCGGAGTTCTTCACGACCAACTGGACGTTCGAGGCATGGATGGGCGCCTCTGAGGAGACGATGCCGCCCTTGGTGGTCTGGCGGGCCTGCGGCTGAGCAGCGGTATCGCGTAGATGCCGCTTGACGATGTTGACCCCCGCCACGGTGACCTTGTTGCGATCGGGATAGACCGCAATGACCTCGCCAACGAGACCGCGATCTTTGCCGCTGATCACCTTGACGCGGTCGCCCTTACGGACGTGCAGAGTGGGTTTGAATTGAGTCATGGTCTTACAGCACCTCCGGTGCTAGCGAGATGATGCGCATGAAGCGTTTTTCGCGGAGCTCCCGCCCAACCGGGCCGAAGATTCGGGTTCCGCGGGGCTCGCCGTCAGCCTTCAAGATCACGGCTGCGTTCTCGTCGAACTTGATGTACGAGCCGTCGGCGCGGCGACGCTCCTTGGCGGTCCGTACCACCACGGCCTTGACGATTTCGCCCTTCTTGACGTTACCGCCCGGGATGGCGTCCTTGACGGTGGCGACGATGATGTCGCCGATGCCCGCGTAGCGGCGACCGGATCCTCCGAGCACGCGGATGCACAAGATCTCCTTGGCACCGGTGTTGTCGGCAACCTTGAGTCGCGACTCCTGCTGGATCATCTCTGCTCTCTCTTCTCAGACTTGTCAGCGTGTGGCGGCTATAGCAGCCACAGGCGCCGACAAGTCGGTGTCACTACTTGGCCTTCTCGAGGATTTCGACGAGGCGCCAGCGCTTGGTAGCGCTCAGCGGCCGGGTCTCCATAACGCGTACCCGATCACCAACGGCGGCACTGTTTTGCTCGTCGTGTGCCTTGAGCCGGCTGGTCTGTCGCAGCACCTTGCCGTACAGGCGGTGCTTCACCCGGTCCTCGACCGCAACCACAACGGTCTTGTCCATCTTGTCGCTGACGACGTAGCCCTCGCGGACCTTACGTCGCCCCCGCTCTGCAGCGGCATCAGTACGTCCCCGGTCGTTAATGGGCCCTGAGCTTGTCGAAGGGTCTTCGACAGGCTCAGACCGGATATCCGTCGTTTTTTCAGTCATGCCTCAACCTCCTCGGCGTCGGGATCATCGATGATGCCGAGCTCACGTTCGGTCAGCACCGTGTAGATCCGCGCGATGTCTTTGCGTACGGCGCGGAGCCGGCCATGCGACTCGAGCTGACCGGTGGCCGACTGAAAGCGAAGCGTGAACAGCTCCTCCTTCAGCTCGGTCACCTTGGTGTTCAGCTCGCTCCCGCTAAGGTTGCGCAGCTCGGCCGCGGTAGCAGCCTTGGCCATCAGATGTCACCCGCCTCACGCTTGATGAAACGCGCCTTCATCGGCAGCTTGTGGATGGCCAGGCGCATCGCCTCGCGGGCCACATCCTCAGTGACCCCGGACAGCTCGAAAAGCACCCGACCCGGCTTGACGTTCGCGATCCACCACTCGGGAGAGCCCTTGCCTGAACCCATCCGGGTCTCGGCCGGCTTCTTGGTCAGTGGACGGTCCGGATAAACGTTGATCCAGACCTTGCCACCGCGCTTGATGTGACGGGTCATGGCGATACGCGCCGACTCGATCTGGCGGTTCGTGAGGTATGCGCTCTCCATTGCCTGGATGCCGTAGTCGCCGAACGCCAGCCTCGTGCCGCCTTTTGCTGCACCGGTCCTTCTCGGGTGATGCTGCTTGCGGAACTTGATCTTGCGTGGAACCAGCATGGCTCAGCCCTCCTGTCCCGACGTTTCGGTCGGAGCAGGTGCCGCAGCAGTGACCTCAGCTGGCGCTGACTCAGGCGTAGCGTCAGGCGCACCGTCAGTGCGAGTCGGCTCAGGCGCACCGTCAGTGCGAGGCGATTCGGGCGCACCGTCGGTGCGACGCCGCGCGCCGCGATCCGGACGATCAGCGCGGACCGGCCGGTCACCCCGACTTGGGCGACCTGGACGGCTACGACCACCGGCAGCGTTGCGTGCGGCCTTCTGGGCTGCCCGCTCAGCGCGCGTGCCGGAAACATCGCCCTTATAGATCCAGACCTTGACCCCGATCCGACCGAACGTCGTCTTGGCCTCGTGGAAGCCGTAGTCGATGTCTGCCCGCAAAGTGTGCAGTGGCACCTGACCCTCGCGATAGAACTCCGAGCGGCTCATTTCTGCACCACCCAGACGTCCCGAGCACTGAATTCGAATGCCGCGGGCGCCGGCGCGCATGGCACTTTGCTGTGCCTTGCGCATCGCGCGGCGGAACTGCACTCGGGATGCGAGTTGCTCGGCTACGCCCTGAGCGACCAGCTGGGCATCGGTCTCGGGATTCTTGACTTCGAGGATGTTCAGCTGAACCTGCTTCCCGGTCAGCTTCTCCAGGTCGCCACGAACACGCTCGGCCTCGGCGCCATTGCGTCCGATGACGATGCCCGGGCGAGCGGTGTAGATGTCCACCCGAACCCGATCACGAGTCCGCTCGATCTCCACCGAGGAGATGCCGGCACGCTCCAAGCCCTTGGTCAACATCCGGCGGATCTTGACGTCCTCGCCGATGTAGCTGGAGTAGAGCTTGTCGGCGTACCAGCGGCTCTTGTGATCAGTGCTGATGCCGAGCCGGAAACCGTACGGATTGATCTTTTGACCCATGCTCATTTCTCCTTCGAGCGGGTGCTGGCCTGCCCGCGGGTTGCCAGTTCGGTTCTGGGCTCGACGACGACGGTGATGTGACTCGACCGCTTGAGAATGCGGCCCCAGCCGCCTCTGGCCCGTGGGCGGATCCGTCGGATGGTAACGCCCTGGTCGACAAACGCCTGGGAGACGTACAAGTCCGCCCGCCTCAGGTTGTCGCTCCGCTCGGCATTGGCAGCGGCGCTGGCGATCACCTTGTAGACCGGCTCACTGGCCGCTTGCGGCGAAAACCTGCAGGTGTTCAGCGCATCCTCGACGTCCATGCCGCGAATCATGTCCACGACACGGCGAACCTTGGTCGCGGACATCCGGACCTGGCGCGCGATCGCGTACGAACCAGGACGGTCGCCGAGCAACGCCTGGCGGCGGGTGGGACGTGTGTCCTTGCTCATCTAAGTTCAAATTCCTTCTCTGTCAGCCGTTACCGCGCGTCAGCGGCGACGAGACTTTCGGTCGTCCTTGACGTGGCCACGGAAAGTTCGGGTAGGCGCGAACTCCCCCAATTTGTGGCCGACCATCATCTCGGTAATGAACACCGGTACGTGCTTACGGCCGTCATGCACCGCGATGGTGTGACCGATCATGTCGGGCACGATCATGGAGCGGCGCGACCAGGTCTTGATCACATTCTTGGTCCCGCGTGCGTTCTGCACCTCAACCTTCTTGGTGAGGTGATCATCGACGAAGGGACCCTTCTTCAGGCTGCGTGGCATCTCTTTTTCGTGCTCCTGCTCAGCGCTTCTTGCCGGTCTTGCGGCGACGGATGATCATTCGTGAACTTGCCTTGTTCTTGTCGCGGGTACGGCCCTCTGGCTTGCCCCATGGCGACACCGGGTGCCGACCACCGGAGGTCTTGCCCTCACCACCGCCGTGGGGATGATCTATCGGGTTCATTGCCACCCCGCGCACGCTGGGCCGCTTGCCCTTCCAGCGGTTACGGCCGGCCTTGCCCCAGTTGATGTTGGACTGCTCGGCATTACCCACCTCGCCGACGGTGGCGCGGCACCGTACGTCAACCATCCGCATCTCGCCGGACGGCATCCGGAGCGTGGCGTTCTTTCCTTCCCTGGCGACCAACTGGATGCTGGAACCAGCAGACCGGGCGAGCTTGGCGCCGCCGCCAGGCCGGAGCTCGACCGCGTGGATCGTGGTACCGACCGGGATGTTACGCAGTGGCAAGTTGTTGCCCGGCTTGATGTCGGCGCGCTCGCCTGCTTCAACCTGGCTGCCTTGACCAAGGCCTTCTGGAGCGATGATGTATCGCTTCTCCCCGTCGGCAAAGTGCAGCAGGGCGACACGAGCGGTGCGGTTCGGGTCGTACTCGATGTGAGCGACCTTCGCCGGCACACCGTCCTTGTCGTAGCGCTTGAAGTCGATCAACCGGTACGCCTGCTTGTGTCCACCGCCGATATGCCGCGTGGTGATCTTGCCCGAGTTGTTCCGGCCACCGGTCTTGGGGCTCGGTACGACCAGCGACTTCTCCGGCGTGGATCGGGTGAGCTCGACAAAGTCAGCGACGCTGCTGCCGCGGCGGCCCGGCGTCGTTGGCTTGTACTTACGGATACCCATGTGATCTTTCCTTCGCTTCGCTGCTCATCTGCCCGGTGAGGAGAAGATGTCGATGCGCTCGCCAGGAGCGACCGTGATAATCGCCCTTTTCGTGTCGGGACGCTTGCCAAAGCCGTACCTGGTGCGCCGCTTCTTCCCCGGTCGATTCAGCGTGTTCACCTCAGTGACCCGGACCTTGAACACCGTCTCCACGGCGATCTTGATCTCCGTCTTGTTGGCGTCCGGGGCAACCAAGAACGTGTACTTGTTCTCATCCAGCAGCCCATAGCTCTTCTCGCTGACGACGGGCGCGAGGAGGATGTCGCGATGATCACGGACCTTGACGCTGCTCATTTCTCATCCCCCTCTGATGTGCCCTGAGCTGTTTCCCCACCACGATTGACGAAGGCCTGCAGCGCAGCCGAGGTGAAGACGACCTCATCGTTGACGAGTACGTCATAGGCGTTCAGCTGGTCGACGACCAGCACATGTGCCGTGACGACATTGCGCAAGCTCAGCCAGGCGAGATCCTCGTCACGATGAATCACCACGAGCACCTTGTCGGATGTGGTGACGCCAGCCAGCGCGGCCAGCGCGGCCTTGGTAGCAGGCGCATCGCCTGACACCAGCTTCGCGACGACGTGGACCCGGTCATCGCGAGCCCGATCGGACAACGCACCGCGCAGTGCTGCGGTGATCATCTTCTTGGGTGTGCGCTGCGCGTAGTTGCGCGGCTGCGGGCCGTGCACGATCCCGCCGCCCACGAATTGCGGCGATCGCCTCGAGCCTTGGCGCGCGCGGCCGGTGCCTTTCTGACGGTACGGCTTGGCGCCGCCGCCGCGTACCTCGCCGCGAGTCTTGGTGGCATGAGTCCCTTGCCGCGCTGCTGCAAGCTGAGCAGTCACCACTTGGTGGATCAGCGGAATGTTCGCAGGCACATCGAACAACTCGGCAGGCAACTCGGCGGTGCCGGACTTGGCGCCTTTGGCATCGAGCACATCGACCGTACGGGTGTCGCTCATGCCGCATCTCCCTTCTTCGCAGCGGTCCGCAGGACGACCAAGCCACCCTTATTGCCCGGGATGGCGCCCTTGATCAAGATCAGGCCGCGGTCCGCGTCGACGCCGTGCACGACGAGGTTCTGAACGGTGACGCGCTCGGCGCCCATCCGCCCAGCCATCCGAAGTCCTTTGAAAACCCGCCCGGGCGTGGCGCAGCCGCCGATGGAACCGGGTGAGCGGTGCTTGCGATGGACGCCGTGGGAGGCCCGCAGACCCGAGAAACCGTGCCGCTTCATCACGCCAGCAGTTCCCTTGCCCTTGCTCACGCCAGTCACGTCAATAACGTCTCCCGCTGCGAAAACGTCAGCGCTGAGCTCCTGACCGAGGGTGTATTCGCTGGCGTCGCTGGTCCGGATCTCGACCAGGTGCTTCCGCGGCGTGACCCCAGCCTTCTCAAAGTGGCCGGCACTCGGCTTGGTCAGCTGCTTGGGCTTGACAGCACCGAAGCCGAGCTGGACGGCCGAGTAACCGTCGACAGTGGGCGTGCGAACCTGGGTAATCACGCATGGCCCTGCCTGGACCACGGTGACAGGGACAACGCGGTTGCTGTCATCCCAGAGCTGTGTCATGCCGAGCTTGGTGCCCAGCAGGCCCTTGACTGTGCGTTCTGTCTTGGTGGCGCTCATCGTTGATCGTCCTCAGAGCTTGATTTCAATGTCGACACCGGCCGGCAGGTCGAGCCGCATCAAAGAGTCGACGGTCTTGGGAGTCGGGTCGATGATGTCGATGAGACGCTTGTGCGTCCGCATCTCGAAGTGCTCCCTGCTGTCTTTGTACTTGTGCGGGGAGCGGATGACGCAGTAGACGTTCTTCTCCGTAGGCAGTGGCACCGGCCCGGCTACCTTCGCGCCAGTACGTGTCACCGTGTCGACGATCTTGCGCGCCGACGAGTCGATGACCTCGTGGTCGTAAGCCTTCAGCCTGATGCGGATCTTTTGTCCCGCCACCGTTCGTCCTTCTTCTCGTCCTAGGTTTACGGGTGTGATCAACACCCGCTCGCTCCGACCCCCGTGGTCGGGCGTGTCGGCCAACTTTCGGCACACCACACCCATCACTTGCGTGCTGAGGAGGTGGCCCAGCCCTGGACCGGGCGTCCAGGCAACCGGGCAATCAAGGATCTCGCGGTTCGGCGACCTCACCATCAGGCTTGGTGTTCAGGCCTGACAAGCATGGCTCACCCCGGCGACCCCGTCGGAGCAACCTGACGATTCTGTCAGACACCTTCGGTCAGATCAAATTTTGGTGCCCTATTTAGCGGGGTGGGTATTGCTGAGGTGGATTTGGCTGATCTGGCGGCGGCTGGGGGCCCGGGTACTGCTGTGGTGGGTACTGCTGAGGTTGGTACTGCTGAGGCGGGTATTGCTGAGGCGGATACGGCTGACCCGGCGGCTGCTGCGGCGGGTACGGCTGGGGATAGCCACCAGGTTGTTGTCCTGGAATGGAGGTCGGGTACGCCGGAGCTGCCGCAACGGCGGCCGGCTTCTTTCCCAGCACGAGACCGAGAATGCCTGCCAACAGCAGCACACCCCCAGCGATAAGGCAGATGATCCCTGAGATCCTCAAGGTGGCCGCGACACCACTGAGATTTGCGAGGCCCGGCACGTTGACGACGAGAATCTGGCTCGGATCGCTGGTGCTGTAGTAGGTCGACACCGTGTCACCCACCTTTGGCGCCGTGGCACCGGCTGCCGTGCCTTGGCCGGTCCGCGTCTTACCCTGCTTGTCGGTGTAGGTCACGGTGACGATCACCGGGCTGGCCTGCTCGACGGATTTCACGGTTCCCTCGACAGGCCCGGTATACCCAGACTTGTCAAGCTCCTGCTCGAAGGCGCCCTGGCCTTTAATGGCGAGTGCCGATCCGGCGAGTAGCCCACCGCCGGTCAAGAGCAGCAAGATCCCGAACACGATTCCAAGGATCTTCAGAGCCTTCATAGTTCTGCCTTTCTTTGGGCTTGCTGCTCGCGCAATCGCGCTGTGTTTGATTGCTCGCTGCCGCTCGCGGCGATGTTCGCTGGGTCGCCGCCGTCTTCGTCGGAGCTGATGGAACGGAAAAGCGTTGTTCCATCATCTCCTCCTGCAGATCGGCGGCACGAACATCTGGAATCCGCCGTCGTCGTCGTCGCTCGCAGAGGAAAGAACGCCTCTGCTCACTCCTCCTCCGTACGGCGGCGCGCGATTTGCCGACGCTCGCAGCTGACGGGCTGCTCCTCGTCCGACCCGGCGGCGCACGATTTCACGACGCTCCCGGAGCGATCAGAGCCCACATCACGCTACCGGTCTCGCAAGCTTAGGTGGCCCGCAGCGTCACAAGGAGCGCCGGAGCTGCAGGACTACGTCGCAGCTGAATGACCAGCACAGCAGTCCGAGCGCAACCAGCAGGAATATGGTTGGCACCCAATGCTGACCGTGCGTCAACCCGAAGATCAGGGCGGCGATCAGAGCGACAGCCTGGACCACCGCAACGACTTTCGCTGAATAGCGTGAGGGCAGCTGGGTCCGTAATGCCGGCAGGACGAGTGATATGGCGACGTAGCCGTATCGCATCGCGCCGATCGCCAGCACCCACCAGCCGGCTATGCCGAGCGCAGCAACCGCAATACTCAGGACTGCCAGCATTGCCGCATCGGTTTCCATATCGAACCGTGCACCGAAAGCGGTCGCTTCTCCCCTGGCTCGCGCGACCTTGCCGTCCAACCCATCGAGTGTCAAGCACGCTGCGCTCACGATGATCATGGTCAGTACGCCGGTTGGCGTCAGGCCTTCGGCTAATGCTTGCAGGGCAAGTCCAGCGAGGAAACAGACGCCCAACCCTCGTGCGAGGGTGACGAGATCGGCAATGCGCAGGCTTCTGCTGCGGGAATACTTTGCCACCAGCGCCGCGAGCAGCAGGAAACAGAATGCCGCGGTAGACGCCGACAGCCAGCTCAGCCACCAACCGACCAGCGCAGCCCCGAGCAACACCAGTCCGGACGCGGCAACCAGCCAGTACTCCGTACTGCTCCGCCTGCTTGTCCACAGCTGCGCCGACACAAGAGTCTTCATCACCGACTCAGACGACCAACAAGCCCCATGGGTTCAGCCTCTCAGCCAAAGCGGATCGGCTGCGGTACTCTGCCTCGGCGATGCGCAATCCTCCTGTAGCCAGGACTGTCGGCCGTTAGGCTCGCAGGAGTGAGAAACGGGGTGCGATGAGGATCCGCGTCGGCGTCGCCGCCGGGCACCCGTCGACGGCGCAGGCCGGAGCTGACATCCTCTCCCAGGGCGGCAGTGCGGTCGACGCGGCCGTCTCGATGATGCTCGTCAGCTGTGCGGCGGAAACCATCTTCACCGGGCTGGGCGGCGGTGGCTTTGCGACCGTCTTCGACGCGGCAACCGGCCAGGTGCGCTGCCTGGACTTCTTCGTCAGCGTGCCGGGCCTCGGCGGCAAGCGCCCAAGTCACGCCAAGTCCATCGAAGTGATCTTCATCGGGCAGCATGTTCCGTACGAGATCGGACCGGCGACGGTGGCCGTACCCGGCATTCCCGCCGGGGCGCACTATTTGTGGCAGCGGTGGGGCCGGCTGTCCTGGCGAGCTGTCACGGCAGCCGGGCGAGAAGCCTCGTACGGGACACCGTTCCCCGCCATGCACGCACAAGTGCTGCCTCGCGTAGCCGCGGCGATGTGCGTTGGAGAGGGAGTCGAGGTCTATCAGCACCCAGATGGCTCCCTGCTGCACGCCGGCGACCCGCTCCGCCATCCTGATCATCACCGGGCCTATGAGCTGATGCTGCGTGATCCGCACGCCTTCTATCACGGCGCGTACGCCGATGCGCTAGTCGTTTCGGTTGCCGACGGCGGCGCCCTCAGCCAAGAAGACCTCGATGCATATCACGTCATTGAATCGGCCCCGCGCACCATTCGAGTGAACGACTTCACGGTGCACGCCCGCGGTAATGATCTTGATGACCTGCTCGGCACTATGGGCCGGGTGGCGCCGATGGTGCAGGAGGATCCCACAACTGATGCCACCTCGGCAGCGGCGTTGGTCGACGCCTTACGGGCACCGAGCAAGCGGGCCGAGACGACCAATGTCGTCGCGGTCGACGAGCGCGGTAACGGCTGCGTGATCACCACAAGTCTTGGTCTGGGATCGGGGGTGTGGGTGCCGGGCTACGGGGTACACCTCAATTCGATGCTGGGAGAAGGGGAGCTGGTGAGAGGGCAGGTGCCCCCTGGAACTCGAATGGGCTCGATGATGTCGCCGCTGATCGCACTGGACGATCATGGACAGCTGGCCGCCATCGCCGGTGCCGCGGGCGGGAGCCGGATCCGGCCGGCCCTGGTGCAGTGCGTGCTCAGAATGCTGCGTGGCGCGGCGCCTCAGGCTGCCATCGACGCACCACGGCTCAATGCGCTGCCTGATCTGGTGAGGCTGGAGCCTGGCTTCTTCTCTCACGTCATTCGCTCCCTCGAGGCGGCCGGCTACCAGACCTCGATTGCCGACCATCGCGACCCCTACTTCGGCGGCGTCTCCGCTCTCAGCCCTCTCGGTGGCGGCGCCGACCCCCGGCGCAGCGGCTTCGTGATCATGTTGTGAGTATGGAGAAACACGTGACCATCCCCTCCTCGACCTATCGGCTGCAGATCAATCGCCGATTCACCCTTGACGATGCGGCTCGACTGATCGGCTATCTCAGCGAGCTCGGTGTGGGCGCGGTCTACCTGTCACCGATACTGCAGTCGACGATGGGTTCCGATCATGGCTACGACACCACGGACGTTTACAGCATCGATCATGATCGCGGCGGCGAGCCTGGATTGACACAGCTGTTGACCAGCGCCCGACTCGGTGGCCTTGGGGTGATCATCGACATCGTGCCGAACCATCTGGGCATCGAGCATCCGATCGAGAATCCAGCCTGGTGGGACGTGTTGCGATTGGGCCAGGATTCGCCGTACGCCTCGTGGTTCGATATCGACTGGAGTCGGGGTCGCATCGTGGTGCCGGTCCTTGGCGATGATCCACAGCTGAGCGTCGTGGACGGCGAGTTGCGCTACTTCGAGCACCGCTTCCCGCTTGCGCCGGGAAGCTGGTCCGAGGGCGAGGATGCCACTGCGGTTCACGATCGCCAGCATTATGAGCTGATCCACCACTCGCGCGGCAACCAAGAACTGAATTACCGCCGATTCTTCGCGATCACGACGCTGGCGGGGGTACGGGCTGAGGATCCTGAGGTCTTCGCTGCCACGCATGCCGTGATCCGAACATGGTGTGAAGACGGCGTGACCGGGTTGCGTGTCGATCATCCTGACGGCTTGCGGGACCCGCTCGACTATCTGGATCGACTTCGATCCTTTGCCACACAGCAATGGATCACGGTGGAGAAGATCCTCGAGCCCGGCGAGGAGCTGCCAGCCAATTGGCCGGTAGCTGGCACTACCGGCTATGACGCCATGCGTGAGGTCAATGGAGTCTTCATCGACCATGATCATGAGCAGGATTTCACGACCCTCTATCAACGCCTAACCAAAGATCAACGCAAGGTCAGCGATCACATCGAGGCCGGAAAGCGCATGGCAGTCGAGGTATTGCTGCCGGCCGAGGTGCGACGGATGGCGGCACTGGCTCCGAACGTTCCGGACGCGGCGCCGGCCCTCGCCGAGATCGCGATTGCCTTCGATGTCTATCGCTCTTACCTGCCGGACGGCGTTGCTGATCTTGATCACGCCATCACAACCGCCAAACAGCGCAGGCCCGAACTCGCCGCCGTCATTGACCAGCTCAGCCCCCGTCTTCATGACCATCTGGATGACCTGGCTTTACGCATGCAGCAGCTGAGCGGCGCCGCAATGGCCAAGGGAGTCGAGGACACCGCCTACTACCGGTACTCGCGGTTTGTTGCGCTCAATGAAGTCGGCGGCGATCCGGGTCGGTTCGGCATTCCGCTGCACGATTTCCATGCCATGCAGGTCGCCCGGCAGGACCGACTGCCCGCCTCCATGACCAGCTTGTCGACCCACGACACCAAGCGTGGGGAGGATGTTCGCGCCCGGTTGGCCGCGTTGTCGGAGATTCCCGAGCCGTGGGCCGATTTCGTCGAGCTGTTCTTGAGCATGACCGCGATCCCGAATCGGCTGTTCGGTTACTTCGTTGCACAGACGCTGGTGGGCGCCGGCCCGATCGAGCCGGCCCGCCTGCACGCGTACGCCGAGAAGGCCATGCGCGAGGCCAGCGATGGCACCACCTGGACAGCTCCGGATGCAGCCTTCGAAAAGGCGGTGCATGATGCGGTCGACGCCGCGTACGAGGAACCGCGACTCCGCGCAGCGTGGGATCAGATGGACAGACTCGTCACGACTCCCGGCCGGTCGAACTCGCTTGGTCAGAAGCTCGTGCAACTGACTATGCCGGGTGTTCCGGACGTCTACCAGGGCACGGAACTGTGGGACGACTCGCTGGTGGATCCCGACAACCGACGACCGGTTGATTTTGCCCGACGCATCCAGCTACTCGAACAGCTCGGCGACGGCCCGCCCCGCATCGACGAGACGGGTGCGGCGAAGTTGTGGATCACACGGCAGGCACTTCGGCTGCGACGTAGGTGTCCGGACTGGTTCAACGGCTACCGGCCGGTGGTGGCGAGCGGTGCCGCGCATGATCATCTCATCGGCTTCGATCGGGGCGGCGCAATGACGTTGGCCACTCGACTGCCCATCCGCCTCGCTGCTTCAGGCGGTTGGCGAGGTACCACCGTGGAACTTCCCGGCGGCTACGTTGATGTGCTCACGGGCCGCCGATGGAGCGGGACCGTGGCTGTGAAAGACCTGCTAGCCGCGTACCCCGTTGCCCTACTCGCGAATGAGTAGAGGAATTTACTCAAGAACGAACGTCACCAGCAGGTTGACGCGGTAGGCGACCACGGCGCCGTTCTCGACGTCGATCGACTGCTCCTTGACCCAAGCCGAGGTGACACCGCGGAGTGTCGAGGTGGCCCGATCAAGACCAACCTTCACGGCGTCCTCGAAACTGGTGTCGGACCTGGCGCTGATCTCGGTGACGCGAGCGACGGTGCCTGCCACGATGACCTCCTAGAGTCACAAGCTGGATGGGACGATCGAGAGTTGCTTGCCATCTAACTCCCGCCACCATGCGGCAAAAGAGAAGCCCTGGACTTCTGGCGAAGTCCAGGGTCTTCCTTGATCAGATTGTCCGTCGGGGCGACTACTTGATGATCTTCGTTACGCGACCGGCGCCAACCGTACGCCCGCCCTCGCGGATTGCGAACTTCAGCTCTTCCTCCATAGCGATCGGCTGGATGAGCTGCACGGACATGTCGGTGTTGTCGCCCGGCATGACCATGTCGGTGCCCTCCGGAAGGTTCACCACACCGGTCACGTCAGTCGTGCGGAAGTAGAACTGCGGACGGTAATTGTTGAAGAACGGCGTGTGCCGGCCGCCCTCCTCCTTGGACAGGACATAGACGCGAGCCTCGAAGTCGGTGTGCGGCGTCGTTGTCCCCGGCTTGATCACGACCATGCCGCGCTCGACGTCCTCACGCTTGGTGCCACGCAGCAGCAAGCCGACATTCTCGCCTGCCTGACCCTCGTCGAGCAGCTTGCGGAACATCTCCACACCGGTGACTGTGGTGGTCTGCTTGATGTCGCGGATACCAATGATGTCCACGGTTTCCATGACCTTGATCACGCCGCGCTCGATGCGCCCAGTGACCACGGTGCCGCGGCCAGTGATCGTGAAGACATCCTCGACCGGCATCAAGAATGGCTTGTCCACCTCGCGGATCGGCTGCGGGATGTAGTCGTCGACCGCATCCATCAGCTCCATCACGGCGTCGCTCCACTTGTTGTCGCCGTTGAGCGCCGGCAGTGCGGCAACCCTGATGACCGGGAGGTCATCACCGGGGAACTCGTACTCGCTCAGCAACTCGCGAACCTCGAGCTCGACTAGCTCCAAGATCTCTTCGTCATCGACCATGTCGCACTTGTTCAGCGCAACCACGATCGCCGGTACGCCGACCTGGCGGGCCAGCAGCACGTGTTCGCGGGTCTGTGGCATGGGGCCGTCAGTCGCGGCGACGACGAGGATGGCGCCGTCCATCTGAGCTGCACCGGTGATCATGTTCTTGATGTAGTCGGCGTGACCGGGGCAGTCCACGTGCGCATAGTGACGCTTCTCGGTCTGGTACTCCACGTGCGCGATCGAGATCGTGATACCGCGCTGGCGCTCTTCAGGCGCCTTGTCGATCTGCTCGAAGGCCGACACTTGGTTGAGTGTCGGGAACTTGTCGTGCAGCACCTTGGTGATCGCCGCGGTCAGCGTGGTCTTTCCGTGATCGATGTGTCCGATGGTGCCGATGTTGACGTGCGGCTTTGTCCGCTCGAACTTCGCCTTTGCCACTGAGGCTCCTCCTGGATGTACGCCACGCCGGTCGCGTGGCGTTTCGTTCTTGGGTTATTGGTCAGGTGGCCGGTTTGACCCGGCCTAAGTTTTGTGGACGATTCCCGTCAGGTCAAACGGAATCGTCCACTGCTCGCCGCACGGGCTGGTGAGCGCTTGGATCATTCACCCCGCGCCTTCTGGATGATCTCCTCGGCGATGGTCTTCGGCGTCTCCGCGTAGGAATGGAACTCCATCGAGTACGACGCCTGCCCGGACGTCTTGGACCGCAGGTCGCCGACGTAGCCGAACATCTCCGACAGCGGAACGAGCGCCTCGACGACCTTGTTGCCATGCCGGTCGTTCATTGCCTGAACATGACCGCGCCTGGCGTTGAGATCACCGATCACGGTGCCGAGGTAGGTCTCCGGCGTCGTGACCTCGACTGCCATCACCGGCTCCAACAGCGCCGGATCTGCACGCCTTGCCGCCTCCTTGAACACCATCGAGCCGGCAACACGGAACGCGAGCTCGGAGGAGTCGACATCGTGATAGGCACCGTCGACCAGGGTGACCTTGACGTCCTCGACCGGGTAACCCGCGAGTACGCCGAATTGCATGGCGTCTTGAACGCCCTCGTCGACCGCTGGAATGTACTCCCGGGGGATGCGTCCGCCGGTGATCTGATTGACGAACTCATATCCTGAGCCAGCCGGCAGCGGTTCCACGTTGATGATCACCTTGCCGTACTGGCCGGAACCACCCGTCTGCTTCTTGTGGATGTATTCCACCTTCTGCACCGGGCGGCGCAGGGTCTCGCGATAGGCCACCTGCGGCTTGCCGATGTTGGCTCCGACGCGAAACTCTCGCTTCATCCGATCGATCAAGATCTCCAGATGCAGCTCGCCCATCCCGGCGATGATCGTTTGACCGGTCTCATCATCGGTGTGCACGCGGAACGTCGGGTCCTCTTCAGCCAACCGCTGGATCGCCATGCCCAGCTTTTCTTGGTCGGACTTGGTCTTCGGCTCGATAGCCTGCTCAATCACAGGTGCCGGGAAGTCCATGGACTCCAGCTGCACCGGATGTGCCATATCGCACAGCGTCTCGCCGGTCGTGGTGTCCTTGAGACCCATCACGGCAACGATCTGTCCGGCACCAACCGAGGCGATCTCCTGTCGCTTGTTGGCGTGCATCTGATAGATCTTTCCAATGCGTTCCCGGCGACCCTTGGTCGCATTCAGCACCGTCGAGCCCGCCTCGAGCTTGCCTGAGTAGAGGCGGATATAGGTCAGCCGTCCAAGGTGCGGGTCGGCCGCGATCTTGTACGCCAAGGCCGCGAACGGATCCGCGTCAGTGGGGTGCCGCTCGATCTTGACCGACTCGTCGCCGGGCTTGAAACCGATGATGGCGGGCACATCGAGCGGAGATGGCAGGTAGGCGATCACGGCGTCCAGCAACGGCTGTACACCCTTGTTCTTGAACGCACTGCCACACAGTACGGCAGTGATCTTGGATGCCAGCACCGCGCGGCGAATTGAATCCTGCAGCAGCTCCGGGGTGATCGAGTCCTCGTCGGTGAGGTAGGCCTCCATCATGTGATCGTCATGATCAGCCACCAGCTCGATCAGCGCATGCCGTGCCGCCTGCGCCTGATCGACCAGGTCGGCGGGAATCCCTTCGACCGCGTAGTCCTCACCGATCTTGGTCTCACCACGCCAGGTGAGCGCGCGCATCTTGATCAGGTCAACAACGCCGATGAAGCTCGCCTCAGAGCCGATCGGCAGTTGGATGACGGCCGGTATGGCGTTCAGCCGCTCCTTGATCGTGTCGACGCAGTGCTCGAAGCTGGCGCCCGTACGGTCCAGCTTGTTGACGAAGCAGATACGTGGCACCCGGTAGCGATCCGCCTGCCGCCACACGGTCTGGCTTTGTGGCTCGACGCCGGCGACGCCATCGAAGACCGCCACGGCACCGTCGAGCACTCGCAGCGAACGCTCCACCTCAATCGTGAAGTCCACGTGCCCAGGAGTGTCGATGATGTTGATCTGGTGATCTTTCCAATGGCAGGTCGTAGCGGCGGAGGTGATGGTGATCCCCCGCTCCTGCTCCTGCTCCATCCAGTCCATGGTCGCGGCGCCCTCGTGCACTTCACCGATCTTGTAGTTGATACCGGTGTAGAAGAGGATGCGCTCGGTCGTCGTAGTCTTGCCCGCGTCAATATGGGCCATGATCCCGATGTTGCGGACCTTGGACAGGTCAGTCTTAATGTCGACAGCCATATGTGAATCTCTCTGAGTTGTCAGCGTGTCAGCGGCCTATAGCCAGCTGAGAGGCTGACAAGTCGGCGTAATTACCAGCGGTAGTGGGCGAAGGCCTTGTTGGCCTCAGCCATCTTGTGGGTGTCCTCGCGGCGCTTGACTGCGGCGCCCAGGCCGTTGGAGGCATCGAGGATCTCGTTCATCAGCCGCTCGGCCATGGTCTTCTCGCGACGCTGCCGCGAGAAGCTCACCAGCCAGCGCATCGCCAATGTGGTGGCGCGGGCGGGCTTGACTTCGACCGGCACCTGGTACGTCGCGCCGCCAACCCGGCGGCTCTTGACCTCGAGTGAGGGCCGCACGTTGTCGAGCGCACGCTTGAGGGTCTGCACCGGATCCACCCCGGTCTTGGTGCGCGTCCCCTCCATCGCGGTGTAGACGATGTTCTGCGCAACCGTCTTCTTGCCGTTCCACAAGATCTTGCTGACAAGTTGGCTCACCAGCGGCGACCCGTACACCGGGTCGGCAATCACCGGGCGCTTCGGCGCGGGACCCTTCCGAGGCATTACTTCTCCTTCTTCGCGCCGTAGCGGCTACGAGCCTGCTTGCGGTTCTTCACTCCCTGGGTATCCAGCGAGCCGCGGATGATCTTGTAGCGAACGCCCGGCAGATCCTTGACGCGGCCCCCACGTACGAGCACCATCGAGTGCTCCTGCAGGTTGTGGCCGACACCCGGGATATACGCAGTGACCTCGATCCCAGAGGACAGCCGGACACGAGCGACCTTCCGGAGCGCCGAATTGGGCTTCTTCGGCGTGGTCGTGTACACCCGTGTGCACACGCCGCGACGCTGAGGCGAACCCTTGAGCGCAGGCGTCTTGGTCTTGCTCACCTTGTCCTCTCGGCCCTTGCGGACCAGCTGCTGAATTGTGGGCACCGCGTTGTATCTCTTTTCTTTATGTCGAGTGGCTGCGACCCTTCGGATGTTCCGAGCGGTCAGGCGTGCGAACACCGCCGGTACAAAGTCATTCGGGCACGCACAAAGTGTCGGGCAAGCCCGAACACAACGATCTAGGCTATCTGCTGCTCTTGCCGGGGTCAAAAAAATAGCCGCTTCAGCCAGCTAGCCGTTTGTGTAGCAAGAGAGGCGCCGGTTCTATTCCCACGCTTCCGCACCCAACAGATATGCGCCTAACAGACTCCTAACTCCTAGCTAATCCATCAAGAAGACCTCACGGCGGCGCACCATCTCGAGCGTGCCGCGGTCGAGGTAGGACTCAGCGGCCAGCAGCCGCGGGAGCAAATTGCGCTCGGTCGTGGTCGCCCGGAAAACGAGGCCAATGCTGACCTGATGATCGGGTTGATGAATGACCTCGATCTGATCGCCTGACCTGATGGTGCCGGAGCCGATCACGCTGAGGTAAGCCCCCGGTCGGCCGGCGGCGGTAAACGTCTTCGCCCAGCCCTTCTCGCCCATCCAGCCTCGAAAGGTTGCACAGGGTATGCGTGGCGCCGTCACCTGCAGAGACGACCTCCGGGCCCACCTGCCAGCGCTCACCGATCCGCGCGTCGTTGATCTCCAGGCCCAGCGTGGTGAGGTTCTCGCCGAAGAACCCATTCGGGAGCTCGCGCTCAAGCCTTCGCCCCCACTCGTCAAGGTCCTCTCGTTGAAAGGCGTAGACGGCTTGACTGTCACCGCCGTGGTGCTTGCCATCGCCGATGAAGTCCCCGACCAGGCCGCTACCCAGGCCGCTGGTCTTCGGCCCAGGTGCCCGAACCTTGACAGGCTCGAGCGTGGGTTGCTTGCCGATGCCCGTCCAGCCCGTCTCCTTGTGCGGGTTGGGGCGTGGACGTCCGATATTGACCGAGTCGAGCCGTGCCACGGTGTCAGGCTACGTGCTCAGCCGCGAAGAAAGGTGGTGACGTCTCGGAAGAATTCTGGGGCGGTGACCAGAGCATGGCCTCGATTTCGATACATGATCAGCTTTCCGTTCGGCATCCGGAACGCCGTCTCCGCAAACATTTCGGGGGTCCAGAAGGGGTCTTGCGCACCGCAGACCACCAGTGTCTCGGTTGTGATGTCGCGAAGCCGGTCTCGCACGTCAAAGGCATACTCTGCTCGCAGCATGGCGATAGCGTCAGTCGGGTTCTCGATCGTGACGCGCTTGGCAGCAAGCATCGCCAGTGGTGCCAGCAAGGCCCGGATCCAGCGCCATCGGATCTTGGCCTGGAGCGAGTCGAGGATGAGCTCCCTGGAAAAGCCACCTGTCTCTTCGACCGAACGCAGCATCTTTTCCTGAGCGTGCTTGGCCAGCGGCCCGAGCGTGTACGCAGCGCAGGCAATCACGGCCTTGCGAGCTGCATCAGGCCGGTCCGCGATCAGTTGGAGGGCGAGAGATCCACCCGTGCTAGCGCCCAACACGTCTACCGGCTGACCGAAGTGATCGAGAATCGCGTCGGCATGCCGTTCGGCAACGTCTGCGAAGCTGATATCCGGCGCCATTCCCGGCCATCGATTGGTGAAGTACACCTCGAAACCGGCCCGGGCCAACGGATTGATCGTTCGCAATGTGAGGGTTCGCTCAAGGCCGGGTCTCGGGTTGCGATGGTTTGGCGTCGAGCCGCACAGATAGACCAGCGGCTCACCGGACCCGACTGCGAGGTAGGGCAGGCCGCCGCTGAATGTCCCTTCCCGAACAGCACTGATCACCACGAGCTCATTCTGCTCCGGACGCTGTGCGTCAGCTGGGCGCTGTGCATCAACTGTGAGCTGCTGTGTGCGCCGTATGAATGAACCGATTTGCTGAGAGCGGGCCTTATCGCGGCTCTAGCCTGTGAGAGCAGACCGCCTGCAGCTACGCACCTTCCGATCCAGGAAAGAGTTGATCATGATGCGGATCGACCACCGAGAAGAAGACCTGGAGAACCATGATCGCGGCCTCGACTACGATCTGCCACGTCTGCTGCACCGGCGCGGCATGCTCAAGCTGGTAGCTGGCGCCGGCCTTGCTGGGGCCGGCCTGATCACGCTTGGGGCCTGCGCGCCTGATGGCGACACCGCTCAGGCCACCCAGACCAGCGACACAGCCGACGGCGAGATGCCAGAGGAAACATCCGGCCCATATCCGGGCGACGGCTCCAATGGGGCGAATGTGCTGACCCAGAGCGGCATCGTACGCAGCGACATCACCTCGAGCTTCGGATCGAGTACGACCAAGGCCGAGGGCGTACCGCTCAGCATCACCATGACGATCAACGACTTCGCGAACAACAAGTCACCGCTGGCGGGCGGCGCCGTGTACGTGTGGCACTGCGACCGCGAAGGTCGGTATTCCCTCTATTCCCAAGGTGTCACCAACGAGAACTATCTGCGTGGCGTTCAAGAGGCCGATGATGGTGGCCAGGTGCGATTTACCACGATCTTCCCGGCCTGCTACTCCGGCCGCTGGCCGCATATTCACTTCGAGGTGTACCCGAGTCTGGCTAAGGCGACCAGCAGTGCGAACAAGATCGCCACGTCGCAGATGGCGCTTCCCGAGGCGACCGCGAAGGCCGTTTACGCAACGAATGGATATGAGCAGAGCGTGAGCAATCTGAGTCGGGTGAGCTTGGCCAGCGACAACGTCTTCAGCGATGGATACGACCTGCAGATCCCGACAGTAAAGGGCGACCCATCCAGCGGTTACGAACTCACCTTCAGTTGCGCCGTCTGAGCCGCCGAACTGCGATCCCACCGACGAGCTCAGTGCCCGCTGATGCGTCGGTACGTGCCGCTCAGAAAGTCCTCCATCTCGGCGTTGTCATTGAGTCGTAGGCGAATCCGGTAGCTGAGCTGATCGTCAGCAACCGCGAAATGATGCTCGGCCACACCTCGTGGCGTCGTTTTCTGCATGATCAACTCGTCGTTCTGCCAGCCGCCATGCGCCGGCTGCGGCGGGTATCCATGGGAGTCGAAGAACCACCACAAGATTGGCGTCGGCGCAGCCGGAGAGATCACATCGGCGTTGTCGATCATGAACACGCCGTGTCCGGAGAACTCCTCGGCATCAGCCCGCACCTGCCGGTAGTCCTGCAGGACTACCTGACCACCGACATCCAGCTTGAAAACGATCATCGCCCTCGCCGATGTTGCCGGAGCCCACGGTGAGGCGGCCTGCTGTTCGATACCTGTCCAGTTGCCGAGTAGTGGCAAGAAGAGTTCGCGGAGCCGCACGCCCCTATTCTGAGCTGCAGTCGGGCTTGGCGATATCTGTTGTTGGCGGCTTCCTGGCCTCGCTGATACGAAGGAGAGCGGTTTTCGTGGACGTCATACTGCTTCCGTCCAACTGTCCCCCCGATCGTTTCTACCGCGGCGGCCGGAAGATCACGCAGTTCCGGAGAGAGCCGCCCGGCGGCGACCGCGAGCCAGAGGATTGGATTGCATCGACCACGGTGCTTGCCGGTGAGGAATCACTTGGCCTCAGCGCCCTTCCCGACGGTCGATCCTTGAAGGCAGCAATCGACGAAGATCCTCGAGCCTGGCTGGGACATGCGCATGTCGAGCGCTTCGGCGCCGACACGCGTCTCCTCGTGAAGCTGCTAGATGCCGGTCAGCGCCTTCCGGTGCATGCCCATCCGCATGCCTCGTTCGCGGCGCAGCACCTCGGCAGGAGGCACGGCAAAGCCGAGGCCTGGTACATCGTCGAAGGCGGAGACGTCTACCTCGGCCTGAGGCAAGACCTCACCGTCGACGACCTCAAATCGCTGGTGACCAGCCAGGAGGTCGAGACAATGCTTGGCCTGCTCCACCGAGTCGACGTACATTCGGGCGACGTCGTCTTTGTGCCGCCCGGTGTCCTGCACGCGATCGGCGAAGGTGTGTTCCTGGTGGAATTGCAGGAGCCCGAGGACCTGTCGATCCTCTTGGAGTGGCGTGACTTCGAGTTGGACGGTGAACGTGACGGACATCTCGGGCTTGGATTCGATGTCGCGCTGGAGGCCGTCGAATGCCGCAGCCGCGGTAGCGAGGAGATCCGCGAGCTGGTACGTCCGGCCGGGTTCGGGTCTTCGGTTCTGCCAGATGCGGCAGGCCCGTATTTCCGACTGGAGCGCGTTGCGCTGAACGGCGAAGCGACGCTCGAGCCTGGCTTGGCTGTCCTTGTGATGCTCACCGGAGAGGCGGATGTCGAGGACGGACGACGAACGCATCTGGTAAGCGGCAACACAGCAGTTGCGCCAAACGCATCCGGACACTTCACACTCCACGGCCGCGGTGAGCTGCTGGCCTGCCGGCCACCCTTGCCGGCGTGACCGTGCAACCACGTCCTGTGCTGCACCACGCGGCCATGCTCTATGACGATGAGCCGATCCGCCAGCACGGACGAGTCGATCGGGTTGTGCGTCACAAGCAACATCGCTCCGGAGAAATCTGCCAGGTGGCTACGCACCTCGGTGCGTACGGTCTTGGGAACGAGTGATGTGTTCATAGATCTGCTGGCACCTCGACGACGACGTGGGTGGATTTCACCGAGGCGACCGCGAGCACCCCGGGTTCGAGCTGGAGCTCGGTTGCCGCCTCAGCTGACATCAGCGAGACGACCCGAAAAGGACCACACTGCATGTCGACCTGCGCCATGACAGAGTCCTTGATCACCCGGGTCACCAATCCCGTGAAACGGTTTCGAGCGCTTTCGGCGACTGGCGTGCCCAGATCAGGTGCCGTGGCTATCTCTTGAGCATGTGCGGCGAGCTCGGCCCCGTCGATCGTTGCTGGGCCGCCGCTGGTGGCATGCAACCGACCGGAATCGATCCAGCGGCGTACGGTGTCGTCCGAGACTCCGAGTAGCGCGGCAGCTTGTGCTATCCGATAATGCGGCATGAAAAGTGATTTTAGTCCGCTAATGCGGATTTCTTTGCACAGGGATGACGACACGGCTTGACTCGGAATGTCGGTGCTGGCTCTTCTGCCCTCAAGACCACAGACTTCCTTCTGTGATCTCTGCTCGGGGGAGAGTCATCGTGATCACCGGCGCGATGGCAGCCGGGAAGTCGACGGTTGCCGACCTGCTGGCCATTCGGCTTCCCAGGTCGGTTCACATCCACGGCGACATGTTTCGCAGGATGGTGGTGAACGGTCGCGCGGACATGACGCCTAATCCGAGCCCAGATGCAATCGCTCAGCTGAATCTGCGTTATGACTTAGCGGCCATGGCCGCGGACCGCTACGCCGAGGCTGGCTTCGACGCCATCGTCCAGGACGTGATCTTGGGCAAGGACCTGGCCGACTTCGTCAAACGCATTGCGTCGCCGGATCGATATCTGGTGGTGCTCTCACCCCGCGTCTCCGCGCAGGAATGGCGCGAGGAACAGCGTATGAAGACCGGATACGTCCACTTTTCTCCCGACGCTCTGGATGCGGTACTGCAAAGGGAGACAGCACAGATCGGCTATTGGCTGGATTCCAGTAGCCAGACCTCGGATGAGACCGTGCAGGACATTCTCGCGAATCTGCAACGGGCTGCGGTGTAGGGCTGCATCGCGGCGCAGTGTTCTATCCCGCTTGACAGTCGGCTGCGTACGCGCTAACGAAGGTGGGAGATTGTCCGATTCCCGTCCGGAGCGGGAGCCCGTCCCGTGACGCCCGGGAAGTAGGGGTCCGAACGTGACGCCATGACAGCAACCAGGCTCGGCCCGGTGCCGTGCGCCAGAAGCCACCGACCTCCCGCTCGATCAGCCTGTGGTCATAGCCAGGTCCCGCTCTCTCAGCGCTTGTCCTGCGTTTCGGGGTAGCGGGAGTGGCAGTGGCCTTGGCCATCGTCGGCTGGGTGCTGTTCAGCGGCGCCGAGCCGCGCTTGTGGAGCTGGGGCAACTATTGGCCGGTGCGGGAGCTCATGTCGGCGGCCATCGCCTTCTCAATCGGTGGCGCGGCGCTACTCGGATATCGCAAGGCACGCTGGCCCGCGGGCACTTTGTTGATCTGCGGACTGCTGGCCGGGATTGCCCTGCTGTTCGCCGGGCTCTGGTGGAACAGAATGCTGAAGCACGGCGGGTTCTACCGACTCCGACCCCCTATTCATCGCGAACGGCGTCGCGACCGACCTCTTCTTGGGTCTCTCGCTTGACAGTGTTGCCTCAGCTCTACCCCGACGGACCGCTGCCCGGAAGGCTCTGGAAGGTCCTGCTCGGCGTCTCTGACCGGACTAGTCGTGATCGCTACGCTAGAGAACGCGTACGACTTCCCGACCATCGACGATCATGTCGAGTGGTACTTCTGGTCGACCGTAGTCGGCCTCGGCTGGCTGATCGCTCTCGCGTCGCTTATCGTGCGCTGGCGCCGGGGCACTGCCCTGCTGCGGCGGCAGATCGTCGGGTTCGCCACGGTGACGGTGATCATGATCGCCGTTCTTTTCGTCTCCACAGAGCTACGGACCGTTCCCCTCACCTGCAGCCCACCGTGCTCTTCGCTCTCTGGCCGCCGGCAGTGGTGATTTCGATCGCGATCGCAGTGCTGCACTACCACCTGTACGACGTCCGCCTCGTCATCCGACGCGTCGTGGTCTACGGCGGCCTCACCATTGCGCTCACCGCCCTCTTCGTCGGTGTCTACTTCGCTGTCCTTGCTGCGCTCTCGGGCGGGGTTGTTGCAGTCCGCTACCGATGGGTGGCCGTGGCCGTAGCGACCGGCGCCGTCCTGGCCGCCGAGCCTGTGCGGCGCCGTATCCAGATCCGGCTCGAGCGCCGGTTCCTTGGCGAACGGGGCGACCCATTAGGCGTGCTCGCCAGGCTCCATGCTGCCCTGTCGGATGGGAATGAGGACGAGAACACGGTGTACGCCACCGTCACCCGCACGGTGGCTACGGCAGTCCGCTCGCCCGCGGTAGCGCTCGCTCTGCAGCGCGGACCGCAGATCGAAACCGTGTCGGTCACCGGCACGGAGCAGGACGCGGCGCTGGTACTGCCGCTGGTGTATCGGGGCGAGCGGATTGGCGAGATGCGGGTCAGTACACGCACCCCCGGTGAGCCGTATGGCCGAGTCGACCGGGCACTGCTCGACCAGCTTGCCAACGAGACCTCCGCACTGGTCTACGCACTACGCCGCGACACCGAGTTGCAGGCGATGCGCCGACGAGCCCTGGAGACCGTGGCAGAGGAGCGCGCTCGGCTGGGCCGCGACCTGCATGATGGCATCGCCCCGCTGCTGGCCGGCGCCGGATCTGACAGCCGAGGCGTTGCGTAAGGGCATGGCCCCGGACACGGCCGACGAGCGGGACGCCGAACGGCTGGCTGCCCGCCTACGGAATGCCGCCACCGAGATCCGACGCCTCGCCCACGATCTCCAACCCTCTCCGGTGGACAACCGGGGACTCGAAGCCGCGCTGTCGGACTACGTTGCCACGCTAGACGCGCCCGAGATGCCGACAGATCCGGCTCCACGCGGAGGTTGCAGGATCGTTGCCGACGGCAGTGGAGCAAGGGGCCTATCTGGTGGTGCTCGAGGCGCTGAACAATGTGGTCGGCCATGCCCACGCGAAGCATTGCGAGGTGTCCGTGGCCCTCGCGTCGGGTGAGCTCGTCCTGCGCGTGGTCGACGACGGCGTCGGGTTGAGCCAGCCGTACGTAAGCGGGATTGGCATCACCTCCATGCGTAGCCGGGTCCAGGCCCTCGGCGGCGTCTTCGACCTCGGCGCAGCGCCGGATGGCGGGACCTGGCTTCGGGCGCGGATCCCGGTAGAGCCGTGACGCCTATCCGCTTGGTAGTAGTCGACGATCACATGGTCTTCCGCGAGGGCCTTCGTGCCCTGCTCGGCCGGGTCGACGACATCGAGATCGTCGGCGAGGCGGCCAACACCCAAGACGCCATCGAGGTCACCGAGGCCGTCCGGCCAGATGTCGTGCTGATGGACCTGCAACCTGCCCGGCGACGGTGGTGAAGTCGCCACGACGACGATCATCGCCGCCCACCCCGAGGTCGCCGTACTGGTGCTGACCATGCATTCTGACGACACCCATCTACGCCACGCGTTGCACGCTGGCGCCCGTGGCTACCTGCTCAAGGACGCCGAGCCGGACGCCATCATCCGGGCCATCGTCGCCGTGCACGAGGGTCAGGCGATTTTCGACCGAGGCATCGCCCCGCGGGTAATCGCTGCTACCGGAACCCCGCAGGTGGACCGTCCGTTCCCCGTCCTCACCGATCGCGAGTATGAGATCTTGGACCGGCTAGCCCGCGGGTTGCGAAACGACGCGATCTCAGCCCGGATGGGCATCAGCATGAAGACGGTGCAGAACAACGTGTCGACAATCCTGCTCAAGCTCGGCGCCGCCGATCGAGCCCAAGCCGTCGCCATCGCCAGAGACGCGGGAATGGGCCGCCGCCCCTAATCTGCCCTATCCGGCGCCACTCTCAGTGACTGTGGTTCACGCCGCTTGACAGCATGCGTCGTTCCGGCGCTACCGAAGAGTCAGAGTTTTGCGATTCCCGTCCGAAGCGGGAGCCCGTCCCGTGACGCCTGGGAATGAGAGGTCCGAACGTGACGTCATGACAGCAACCAGGCTGGGCCGGTCGGTTCGCCAGAAGCGCACCGGACTCGCCGCTCGCTTCCCGTCCCGTGGTCGTCGCAAGATCCCGCTCCTCCCGCGCTTGCGCTGCGTTTCGGGCTCGCGGGACTGGCGGTGGCCTCGGGCCATGTCGGCTGGGTGCTCTTTGCGCGACACCGATCCCGACGGTCTGGACTTACGCCTATTGGCCCGTGCGGGAACTTATGTCGGCGGCGATCGCCTTCTCGATCGGTGGCGCGGCATTACTCGGATATCGCAAAGCGCGCTGGCCGGCCTGGCACCCTGTTGATCTGCGGACTGCTGGCTGGCCTTGCCCTGCTGTTTGCCGGGCTCTGGTGGAACACAATGCTGAAGTACGGCGGGTTCTCGCTCCGAGCCGCTGTGGATCGCAAACGGTATCGCGACCGACCTCCTTCTTGGGTCTGTCGCTGACAGTGCTGCCTCAGCTGTACCCCGACGGGCCGCTGCCCGGAAGGCTCTGGAAGATCCTGCTCGGCGTCTCAGCCGCACTGGTCGTGATCGCTACGCCGGACCAGCGAGTACGACTTCCCGTAGCCATCTCCGATCACTCCAGTCGTACTTCTGGTCGACCCTGGTCAGTCTCGGCTGGTTGATCGCTCTCGCGTCGCTGATCGTCCGCTGGCGCCGGGGCACTGCCCTGCTACGGCGACAGATTGTCGGGTTTACCACCGTGACGGTGGTCATGATCGCCGTGCTTCTTCGTCGTGGGTACCACCGCATGCCGTACGGGCCGTTCTTCCGTCGACCTGCAGCCCATCGTGATCGTCACTCTCTGGCCGCTGGCCGTGGTGGTCTCGATCGCGATCGCGGTGCTGCAGTACCACCTCTACGACGTTCGCCTCGTGATCCGACGCGTGGTGGTGTACGGCGGCCTCACCGGTCGCGCTCACCGCCCTCTTTGTCGGTGTCTACTTCGGTGTCCTGGCCGCCCTGTCGGGCCAGGTTGTTGCAGTCCGCTACCGATGGGTGGCCGTTGCCTGTCGCGACCGCGGCCGTCCTGGCCGCCGAGCCGGTGCGGCGACGTATCCAGATCCGGCTCGAACGCAGGTTCCTCGGCGAACGTGGCGACCCGTTAGGGCGTGCTCGCCCGGCTCCACGCCGCCCTGTCCGACGGCGACGAGGACGAAAACACGGTGTACGCCACCATCAGCCGCACCGTGGCTACGGCAGTCCGCTCACCCGCCGTGGCCCTCGCGTCTGCATCGCGGACCACACATCGAAACCGTCTCGATCACCGGCGCCGAGCAGGACACGCCGCTGATGCTGCCGCTGATCTACCGTGGCGAACGGCTGGGCGAGATGCGGGTCAGCCCACGCACCCCCGGTGAACCCTACGGCCGAATCGACCGGGCACTGCTCGACCAGCTCGCCAACCAGACCTCCGCCCTGGTCTACGCACTACGCCGCGACGCCGAGTCTGCAGTCAACCCGCCGACAAGCCCTGGAGACGGTGGCAGAGGAGCGCGCTCGGCTGGGCCGCGACCTGCACGACGGCATCGCCCCACTGCTGGCCGGAGCCGGACTGACCGCCGAAGCATTGCGCAAAGGCATGACCCCCGGCACCAGCGACGAGGAAGACGCCGAACGGCTCGCCTCCCGGCTGCGGAACGCCGTCACCGAAATCCGGCGCCTCGCCCACGACCTGCAACCTGCACGCAGTACACGACCGCGGGCTCGAAGCAGCGCTGGCAGACTACATCGCCACACTCGAGACACCCGAGATGCCACAGATCCGACTCCACACCGAGCATCGCTGCATCGCTGCCGACGGCAGTCGCAGCAGGCCGCCTACCTGGTGGTCCTCGAGGCACTGAACAACGTGGTCGACCACGCCCACGCCCAGAGCACTGCGAAGTGACCGTCAACCCTCGCCCCAGGGGAACTGCTGACCTGAACGTCGGAGACAACGGCGTCGGCCTGAACCAGCCGTACGTCAGCGGGATCGGCATCACCTCCATGCGCAGCCGAGTCCAAGCCCTCGGCGGCACCTTCGACCTCGCCGCCGCTCCAGATCGCGGCACCTTACTGCAAGCCCGGATCCCGGTGGAGCCGTACGCCTATCCGCCTGGTGGTGGTAGACAATCACGTGGTCTTCCGCGAGGGCCTTCGTGCCCTTCTCGGCCGGATCGCCGCTCGGGTGATCGCTGCCACACACCTGCAAGCTCGGCGCCGCCGACCGCGCCCAGGCCGTCGCCACTCGCCCGAGACGCAGGTATGGGCCGCCGCCCCTAGATCTGCCCGGCCCCTCACGTAGCGATCCGGTTTCCCGTCGAACTTCCCGATGCGGTGTGAACGCTGCCTCGTGCTGCCCGGGAATCGTAGCGAGTGATCGTGAGGTAACTCGCCCGATCGGGGCGATCCTTCTCAAGGAGTGATCATGACCACTACCGCGACACCCCACAACCAAGACGGCCAAGTAGCCCGCCTCCCGCACGTCCGCGGACGAGGTGCTTGTAACTGCCGCAGCCGGACTCATTGTCGTCGCCGCCGTGACGCTCACCCCATGGCTGCTCAGTACCAGCTCACAGACCGAGACCAGCCCGATAGCCCACCTCGGCCGCGGCATCACCGCAGCAAGCGGCACCTGTTCGGGTCAGGCCAGCGCCGGTCGAACGCGGGCACCGTTGCCGGGCCAGCGGCGTACGTCATGTTCTGCCAGAACAGCCCTGGCCTATGCGCGCCACCCACGCCCACACTGCCCGACAGCGGTTACATCCAGTTCTGCTGGAACAGCCCGAGCCCTGTGTACACCGCCGGAACGCAACTGACATCTCGGCCCCTGGAGCGGGGCGAGAGCTGGATCAGAGCACACACGAAAGGCGGGCCCGGGATTACCGGACCCGCCCTTCATGATCAGCTTCAGCTAGCGATAATCGCCGAGGTCGAACTCCTCCAACGGTACGGCCGCGCCCGACCCCTGACCGAAGTCGTAGTCGAACGAGTCGTACCCAACCATCGAGTACGCCTGCGCCTTGGCCTCTGCTGTCGGCTCGACCCGGATGTTGCGGTACCGCTCCAGACCGGTACCGGCCGGGATCAGCTTGCCCAGGATCACGTTCTCCTTCAGACCCACCAGGGAATCGGACTTGGCGTGAATCGCCGCATCGGTCAACACCTTGGTGGTCTCCTGGAAGGAGGCCGCCGACAGCCACGACTCGGTCGCCAGCGACGCCTTGGTGATCCCCATCAGCACCGCACGTCCTGACGCCGGGTTGCCGCCCTCGGCCACGACCTGCCGGTTGGCCGCCTCGTAGGACAGCCGATCCACCAGGTCACCGGCGAGGAGATTGGAGTCACCGGACTCGATCACCGTCACCCGACGCAGCATCTGCCGGATGATGATCTCGATGTGCTTGTCGTGAATCGGCGCACCTTGGGTTCGGTAAACCAGCTGGACCTCGTCGACCAGGTGCTCCTGCACCCTGCGTACGCCGAGCACCCGCAGCACGTCGTGCGGGTCGGGCGTACCAGCGGTCAGCTGCTGACCGACCTCAACGTGATCACCGTCTTCGACCAGCAGCCGAGCCCGACGCGATACCGAGAACTCCGCCACTTCGGAGCCATCATCAGGAGTGATGATGATCTTCTTCAGCCGATCGTTGTCCTCGACCTGCACCCGCCCAGTGGCCTCCGAGATCGGCGCCTTGCCCTTGGGCTGGCGAGCCTCGAAGAGCTCGACGACACGCGGCAGACCCTGAGTGATGTCATCACCAGCCACACCGCCGGTGTGGAAGGTCCGCATCGTCAGCTGGGTACCCGGCTCACCGATGGACTGCGCCGCCACGATCCCGACAGCCTCACCGACATCGACCAGCTTGCCGCTGGCCAGCGAACGGCCGTAGCACATCGCGCAAGTGCCGCTGGCGGCCTCACAGGTGAGCACGCTGCGTACCTTGACCGAGTTAATGCCGTTCTCGGCCAGCAGTCGGATGTTGACATCACCAAGATCAACTCCAGCCTTCAGCAGCACCTCACCGTCCGGACCGAACACGTCCGTGGCGAGGGTGCGAGCGTAGACCGCAGTCTCCACGTGCTCGTCGACCACCAGGTTGCCTGCTGCCGAGGACCCATCGGGACGCGCGATCGTCTTGGTCAGCCCGCGCACCGTACCGCAGTCCTCCTCGCGAATGATCACATCCTGGCTGACGTCGACCAACCGCCGAGTCAGGTAGCCGGAGTCGGCCGTACGAAGCGCCGTGTCAGCCTGACCCTTACGGCCACCGTGCGTCGAGATGAAGTACTCCAGCACCGACAGTCCCTCACGGAAGTTGGACTTGATCGGCCGAGCGATGATCTCGCCCTTCGGGTTGACCACCAGACCACGCATCGCGGCGATCTGGCGCATCTGCACCATGTTTCCGCGAGCCCCAGAGTGCACCATCATGTAGATCGGGTTGGTCTTGGAGAAGTTGTTCTCCATCGCCGTGCCGAGCCGCGACGTAGCGTCGGTCCAGATCTCGATCAGCTCTTGGCGCCGCTCGTCATCGGTGATCAAGCCACGCTCGTACTGCTTGTCGATCTTGTTCGCGCGGTCCTCATAGCTCGCCAGGATCTTCGGCTTGTCCGCTGGGGTTTCCACGTCGCCGATCGAGACTGTGACGCCCGACCGAGTCGCCCAGTGGAAACCGAGGTCCTTCAGCTGGTCCAGACAGTAGGCAACCTGGACCTTCGGATACCGCTCGGCAAGATCATTGACGATCTGACCGAGTTGCTTCTTGCCCACCTCGTAGTCGGCGTAGGCGTAGTCGTCTGGCAACGCCTCGTTGAACAGGGCGCGACCGAGCGTGGTCTCCAACAAGATCGAACCATTTGCTGCCAGGCTCTTTCCGGCCGGTGGCACGATGTCGTTGAGCCGCAGTTTGATCTTGGCCTGAACCGAGAGCTGCCTGCGGTCGAAGGCCATCAACGCCTCGGCTACTGACCCGAAGGCACGACCCTCACCGGCTGCGCCATCGCGCTCCATGGTGAGGAAGTACGTGCCGATGATCATGTCCTGGGTGGGCATGGTCACCGGACGCCCGTCGGCCGGCTTCAAGATGTTGTTGGTCGACAACATCAAGATCCGGGCCTCGGCCTGCGCTTCCGCACTCAGCGGCAGATGCACGGCCATCTGGTCACCGTCGAAGTCGGCATTGAACGCCGTACAGACCAACGGATGGATCTGGATCGCCTTGCCCTCGATGAGCTGCGGCTCGAAAGCCTGGATACCAAGCCGGTGCAGCGTGGGCGCACGGTTGAGGAGTACCGGATGCTCGGAGATAACCTCTTCCAGCACATCCCATACCACTGGCCGCTGGCGCTCCACCATGCGCTTCGCAGACTTGATGTTCTGCGCATGGTTGAGGTCATCCAGCCGCTTCATCACGAACGGCTTGAACAGCTCGAGCGCCATCGCCTTGGGCAAGCCGCACTGATGCAGCTTGAGCTGCGGACCGACCACGATCACCGAACGACCGGAGTAGTCGACGCGCTTGCCCAGCAGGTTCTGCCGGAACCGGCCCTGCTTACCCTTCAGCATGTCGGAAATCGACTTGAGCGGACGGTTGCCCGGACCAGTGACCGGGCGGCCGCGACGACCGTTGTCGAACAGCGAGTCCACGGCCTCCTGCAACATCCGCTTCTCGTTGTTCACGATGATCTCGGGTGCACCGAGGTCGAGCAGCCGCTTCAGCCGGTTGTTCCGGTTGATCACTCGCCGGTATAGATCATTCAGGTCCGACGTCGCGAATCGACCACCGTCCAGCTGCACCATCGGACGCAGGTCCGGCGGGATGACCGGAACGCAATCCAGCACCATCCCGGTAGGGCTGTTCTTGGTGGTAAGGAACGCGGAGACCACCTTGAGCCGCTTCAGGGCGCGAGTCTTACGCTGCCCCTTGCCAACCTGGATCGTCTCGCGGAGATCCGCTGCTTCGGCCTCAAGATCGAAGGTCTCCAGCCGCTTCTGGATGGCATCGGCACCCATGGAACCGGAGAAGTACTTGCCGAATCGGTTCTTCATCTCCCGATACAGCACCTCATCACCCTCGAGGTCCTGCACCTTCAGATTCTTGAACCGGTTCCACACGGCCTCGAGCCGGTCGAGCTCACGCTGCGCGCGGTCCCGCAGTTGCTTGACCTCCCGCTCCGCACCTTCCCGGACCTTACGCTTTGCGTCGGCCTTGGCACCCTCCGCCTCAAGCGCAGCCGTATCCTCCTCGAGCTTCCGCATCCGGTTCTCGATGTCGGAGTCGCGGCGCCCCTCCAGCTGCTTGCGCTCCACATCGATCTTGGCCTCGAGCGAGGGCAGGTCCCGATGCCGGGCTTCCTCGTCAACGGCCGTGATCATGTACGCCGCAAAGTAGATGACCTTTTCCAGGTCCTTCGGAGCGATGTCCAACAGGTAACCCAACCGGGACGGAACGCCCTTGAAGTACCAGATGTGGGTGACGGGGGCGGCGAGCTCGATATGGCCCATCCGCTCCCGGCGAACCTTGGAGCGAGTGACCTCGACCCCGCAGCGCTCGCAGATAATGCCCTTGAAGCGCACCCGCTTGTACTTGCCGCAGTAGCACTCCCAGTCACGGGTGGGTCCGAAGATCTTTTCGCAGAACAGACCATCGCGCTCCGGCTTCAGGGTCCGGTAGTTGATGGTCTCCGGCTTCTTCACCTCACCGTGCGACCACTTACGAATCTCATCGGCAGTGGCCAGGCCGATGCGGATCTCGTCGAAGAAGTTCACGTCGAGCATGCTTTGCTTATCTCTTTTCTCTTAACTAACGCGATCTCTCAAGTTGTCAGTGAACCGAGCCTTCACCTCAGCCGATCTGTCAGCGCAGATGATCGCGATAGCGACCACTGACGCTGACAAGTCGGCAGGAGAGGGAAGCACTCAGACTTCTTCGACTCCGCCGAGGGAGTCACCTGGGCGACGGGACAGGTCGATGCCGAAATCCTCCGACGACCGGTAGTCGTCCTCGGAATCTCGCAACTCGACTTCGGTTCCGTCGCTGGACAGCACCTCAACGTTGAGGCACAGCGACTTCATTTCCTTGACCAACACCTTGAACGACTCAGGGATGCCGGGTTCGGGGATGTTCTCGCCCTTCACGATTGCCTCGTAGACCTTCACCCGGCCTGGAACATCGTCGGACTTGATGGTGAGCAGTTCCTGGAGAGCCCAGGCCGCGCCGTACGCCTCGAGTGCCCAGACCTCCATCTCGCCGAACCGCTGGCCACCGAACTGTGCCTTACCACCCAGCGGCTGCTGGGTGATCATCGAGTACGGCCCGGTGGACCGAGCGTGAATCTTGTCGTCCACCAGGTGGTGCAGCTTCAGCATGTAGATGTAGCCGACACCGACCGGCTCGGGGAAAGGTTCGCCCGACCGACCGTCGAAGAGGTGAGCCTTGCCGTCGGCATTTACCAACCGCTGATCATCTCGGGTTGGCAGCGTCTGGCCGAGCAGGCCAGTGATCTCCTGCTCGGTGGCACCGTCGAAGACGGGGGTTGCCAGATGGGCCGGTCCCTCGACATGACCGAGGCCTACGCTGCGTAGCCGGTCTGACCACGCGGCCTTGACGCCGTCGAGATCCCAGCCCTGCTTCGCAACCCAGCCGAGGTGGGTCTCCAAGACCTGGCCGACGTTCATCCGGCTCGGCACGCCAAGCGGGTTGAGCACGATGTCGACCGGAGTTCCGTCCTCGAGGAACGGCATGTCCTCGATGGGCAAGATCTTGGAAATCACGCCCTTGTTGCCATGTCGGCCAGCAAGCTTGTCGCCGTCTTGGATCTTGCGCTTCTGAGCGACGTAGACCCGCACCAGCTGGTTGACGCCAGGCGATAGCTCGTCATCGGCATCACGGTCGAAGACACGAACGCCGATCACGGTGCCGGATTCGCCGTGCGGCACCTTGAGTGAGGTGTCGCGCACCTCGCGTGCCTTCTCACCGAAGATCGCGCGCAGCAGCCGCTCTTCCGGGGTCAGTTCGGTCTCGCCCTTCGGGGTCACCTTTCCAACCAAGATGTCGCCGGTCGATACCTCGGCGCCGATTCGGATGATGCCCCGATCGTCAAGATCGGCGAGCATCTCCTCGCTGACATTGGGGATGTCGCGAGTGATCTCTTCCGCCCCTAGCTTGGTGTCCCGAGCATCGACCTCGTGCTCCTCGATATGGATAGAGGTAAGCACGTCATCTTGCACGAGCCGTTGACTCAGGATGATGGCGTCTTCGTAGTTGTGGCCCTCCCAGGGCATGAACGCAACCAGCAGATTACGACCCAACGCCATTTCGGCTTGATCAGTGCAGGGTCCATCAGCCAGCGGCGTACCCTTCTCGATCCGCTGTCCCACCGTCACGAGCGGGCGCTGATTGATGCAGGTGCCTTGGTTCGAACGACGGAACTTACTCAGCCGATAGGTCTTGTACGTGTCATCGTCCTGCGCGACGTCGATCAGATCAGCGCTGACCGCTGTGACTACACCGGCCGCAGTCGCGACAGTGACATCGCCGGCATCCACCGCACCGCGGTATTCCATCCCGGTGCCCACGAATGGTGCTTCCGAGTGGATCAGCGGCACAGCCTGGCGCTGCATGTTCGACCCCATCAGAGCGCGAGACGCATCGTCGTGTTCCAAGAAAGGGATCATCGCGGTGGCTACCGAGACCATCTGGCGCGGCGAGACATCCATGTAGTGGATGGACTCCGCCGGTACCGTGTCCGGATCGCCGTGCCGGCGACGGGCCAGCACCCGCTCCTCGGCGAACTTGTTCTTCGCGTCGAGCTTGGCGTTGGCCTGGGCGATGACGTACCGGTCCTCCTCGTCAGCAGTCAGATAGTCGATCTGATCAGTGACGTGGCCCTTTTCAACCTTGCGGTAGGGCGTTTCGACGAACCCGAAAGCATTCACCCGCGCAAAGGAGGCGAGCGAACCGATCAAGCCGATGTTGGGACCTTCAGGAGTTTCGATCGGACACATCCGGCCGTAGTGGGACGGGTGCACGTCGCGGACTTCCATGCCCGCGCGATCCCGCGACAGGCCGCCTGGGCCGAGCGCGGAAAGCCGCCGCTTGTGCGTCAAGCCAGCGATGGGGTTGGTCTGATCCATGAACTGGGACAGCTGCGAGGTGCCGAAGAACTCCTTCAGCGCTGCGACGACCGGCCTGATGTTGATCAAGGTCTGCGGCGTGATCGCCTCGACGTCCTGAGTCGTCATCCGGTCGCGGACTACCCGCTCCATACGCCCGAGTCCGGTGCGCAGCTGGTTCTGGATCAGCTCGCCCACCGTACGCAGCCGGCGATTGCCAAAATGATCGATGTCGTCTTCTTCTACGAGCAACTCACCGCGCGGCGAGTCGAGCGTCTCCGTGCCCTCGTGCAAAGCGACAACAAAGCGGATCGCAGCCACGATGTCTTCGATGGTCAGCACCGTGCCGATCGAACGGCAGCTCGAGACCGAGCTTCTTGTTGATCTTGTAACGACCAACCTTGGCCAAGTCGTAGCGCTTCGGGTTGAAGTAGTAGTTCTCCAGCAGCGCCTGGGCAGCCTCACGGGTCGGCGGCTCACCGGGACGCAGCTTGCGGTAGATGTCCAGCAGCGCCTCGTCCTGGGTCGTGGTGTGATCCTTTTCCAGGGTGAGCCGCATGGACTCGTACTCGCCGAACTGCTCGAGGATTTGTGCGTCGGTCCAGCCGAGCGCCTTGAGCAACACGGTGACGTTCTGCTTGCGCTTGCGGTCTAGACGAACTCCGACCATGTCGCGCTTGTCGATCTCGAACTCGAGCCACGCGCCGCGGGACGGGATCATCTTGCAGGTGAAGATGTCCTTGTCCGAGGTCTTGTCCGTGGTCTGCTCGAAATAGACGCCAGGCGAGCGGACCAGCTGGGACACGACAACCCGCTCGGTGCCGTTGATGACGAAAGTGCCCTTGTCGGTCATCAGCGGGAAATCGCCCATAAAGACCGTCTGGCTCTTGATCTCGCCAGTCTCGTTGTTCATGAACTCGGCCGTAACGAAGAGCGGGGCGGCGTAAGTGACGTCGCGCTCTTTGCACTCATCGACGGTGTTTTTCGGCGGCTCGAACCGGTGGTCACGGAACGACAGCGACATGGTGCCGGAGAAGTCCTCGATAGGAGAGATCTCCTCAAAGATCTCCTCGAGTCCAGACTTGGTATTGATGTCCGTACGGCCTCGGTCCAATGCGGTCGCTACGCGATCGCGCCAGGCGTCATTGCCGACAAGCCAATCAAATGAATCGATCTGCAAATCAAGCAGATATGGAACTTCCATGGGTTCGGCGATCTTCGCGAACGAAATTCTGCCGGTAGGGGATATGACTTTGGTCTTCAAGGCGGTGCGCGAGGCGGCCAACTCCTGTGTCCTTCCGAGGGCTCGCAGTTGAGGAGCGAAGTGCTTCTACGCATGCTGAACGACCCGTGTCAAAGTGAAACGGGTCGACAGATGGCGAGGGCAAACCCCCAATATATATGCTGGTACGCCCAAAGTCAAGAACCGGGCGCAGCTCTAGCTAGAGGAGTCAAATCTTCGACTACCTTGCAGGAGATCATACTCTTCGATAGCCGCGCGACAAGGGGCAATGTTGGCCCTTTGTGCTCCCCCGCGGAGTCGCCGCACCGCGGCCAAACGGCCGCACCGCTCTTGGTCCTACGGCGCCAGGACCTTCGACTCTCCCCTCACCGGATCGGTTGGCCTTAACTGACGATGGGACCCACGTCGAGGAAGGACGTGCAATGGCAAAGTCGACTCGGATGCTCGTGACGTACGCGAGCAGGTGGCATCACTCCTGGGCATCAAATATTGCCGATGAACTCGACCGCACAACGGCAGCAACGGAGTGATGGTGGAGAAGAGATACGCCGACGATAAGTCGACGAGTGAGTTTCGGCCGATCAGTCCGGCCCGCTGCCAGGAACTGCTCGAGAGCCAGAGTGTCGGGCGGATCGCTTGGCAAGCCGCGGACGGTCCGCAAATCCTTCCGGTGACATATGCCTGGCATCAGGGCATGATCATCTTCCGTACGTCGCCATATGGGGTCTTGTCAGAGCTGATTCGGCCGACTGCGGTCGCGTTCGAGGTCGATGAGCTTGATCAAGTCAATCGTCGAGGGTGGAGCGTGGTGGTGCAGGGCCGGGCGCAGGGAGTCGCCGAACCTGATCAACTCGTTCGGATGTGGACCGTGGGCAGCGTTGTTCCGTGGGCGGCTGGGGTGAGAAACGTGTTCATCCAGGTCACGCCGCATAAGGTGACCGGGCGTGTCGTGGCCGCCCAGTCCGGTTAGGCGCTGAGGTGCACGGCCTCCCCGATATCTGGGTGTTTCCCGATATCTGGGTGAATTGCCGGTCATTAGCAACCGATTGTGAAGGTGGTGGGACTTTAGTCCTGACTTTTTCTGGACCCCGCTCTCCCCTACCGGGTTAATGACGACTAGCGCACAATTATCTGAGGGAGGGCGGAACTCGAGGGAGTCGATCATGCCAACATTTGGCGGTCACATGTCTCCAGGCGAGCGGCTGCGCAAGCTGTCGCCGCACGAATGCAAAGCCTGGATTTGCAGCCATCACGAGGGCCGGCTGGGATATCAGTCTGGCCGCGGTCATCGCTCGGTCGTTGTCTCGTACGCGGTTGCCGACGATCAGATCTTGGTTCGGCTTCCTGACTACAACGACATCGTGCACTATGCGCCTGGGGCTGAGGTCAGCCTGGACGTCGACGGTGGAACACCCGCCGCCCATCGCGAGACAGTCGTGGTGACTGGCACGGCCGCACTGGCCGACAGCGACGAACGCCCGTTGATCGATCAAGCCGCCTTCCGAGAAGACTGGCCTGCTGATGTTCCGACCTCAATAATCTGCCTGCCTCTCAACGCCGTCGAAGGGTTCGAACTCAGGGATCCATAGCCTCACTAGATTTGTCCCTCCCCCGGGAAAATGGTCGCGGACGACACAGACTCCACGCGGTTTGTGCCGTCCGCGAGCACGTTCTGACCTGTGATCATGAGCAAGCTTGCGGCAGCCGCTAGAGTCCATGATCATGACCTCGACTGGATGGACTGCAGCAGACCTACCCTCACAAAAGGGACGCATCGTCATCGTCACCGGTGCCAATAGCGGCATAGGACTCCCCACTGCGCGGGCGCTCGCCGAAGCTGGTGCCCATGTGGTGCTGGCCGTGCGCGATGTGGCCAAAGGCGAGACGGTTGCTGCGTCAATAGCCGGTGACACCGAGGTGCGCCGTCTTGATCTTGCCGATCTGGCGTCGATACGCGCGTTCGCCGACGCCTGGCAGGGCGACATCGACGTCTTGATCAACAACGCCGGCGTGATGGCAACGCCCGAGAAGCGTACGGTCGACGGCTTCGAGCTTCAGATTGGTACAAATCACCTTGGCCACTTCGCGCTCACCAACCTGCTGCTGCCACATATCACCGATCGCGTGGTGACTGTCGCCTCGGGCGCGCATCGTGCCGGCTCGATTTCGTTGGATGATCTCAACTGGCAAAGCCGGCGTTATCAACGCTGGCCCGCCTATCAGCAATCGAAGCTGGCCAATCTGCTCTTCACCCTTGAGTTGCAACGTCTGCTCACAAAAACGGACTCGCCGGTCCGAGCTCTCGCGGCACATCCGGGCTACGCGGCGACAAATCTCCAGTCTCGGACCGAAAGCCGATGGCAGAACCGGCTGATGGCCCTCAGCAACCGACTCTTCGCCCAGACCGACGAGTCCGGAGCGAGGTCGACGCTGTTTGCGGCAAGCCAAGACATCTCCCGGGCGCAGCTATGTCGGTCCCGACGGCTTAGGGGAAGCCGTGGTCATCCGACGCTGGTCGGCCGCACCGCCGCGGCGTCTGACTTAGAGATGGCGAAGCGGCTATGGACCCTCTCCGAAGAGCTTACGGGCGTCGAATTTCCACTCGCCTCGGCCCAATCCGCGTAACTTCCGGACTGGATTCGGCGCCGGGCGGCCGGACGTGGCCGCGAGCCTCGAGGAATGTGAGGACCGCGAGGACCCGGCGATGGCCGCCGGACTCGTCGACGATGCCTAGCTTGGTCAGCAGATTGCGGATGTGGCTCTCGACCGTCCGCTCGGTCAGCCAGAGCCGCCGGGCGATTGCGGCGTTGGTCAGCCCTTCGGCCATCAGCGCGAGCACCTCCTGCTCACGGTCGGTCAGCGCCGCCAGCACGCCCGAGTCGCGGTTGGCGGCGACCAGCTGGCCCACGACCTCCGGGTCTAGCGCCGACCCGCCGCGCGCTACCCGCTCGAGCGCCTCGAGGAAGTCATCGACGTCGAGCACTCGATCCTTGAGCAAGTAACCGAAATATCCCGCTGTCGCCAGGCTGATGATGTGGCGTACCTCCACGTGCTGCGACAGCAAGACCAATGGCAGCTGCGGATGATCTTGCCTCAGCTCAGCGGCGAGCTGCGCGCCGTCGTCGTCGTGGCGGGGCGGCATCCGTACGTCGAGAATGACTAGGTCTGGCCGTTGGTCGGAAACTGCCTGCCGCGCTGAATCGGCGTCCTCGGCCGTGGCGACGACCTGATGCCCTCCGTCCTGCAGCAGCAGGGTCAAACCGTGCCGGAACAGTGCGGCGTCCTCGGCGATCACGATGCGCACGGCAGCACCGCCTCCACCAAGGTGCCTCGATCGATCTGGCTAACCACCGAAAGCTCTCCGCCGACGGCGCGTACCCGGTCTTGCAGCCCAGCGAGACCCGACCCATGCCGGACTACCGCGCCGCCGCGCCCGTCGTCGCGAACTTGCACAACAACACCGCCCGGAGCGGGGTTCACAGTGAGGGCGATCGTGCGCGCGGACGCGTACTTAATTGCGTTGGTGACTGCCTCGCTGGCTACGAAGTAGGCGGTGGTACTGATCGGCTCGGGCAGGTTGTGGGTGGCGACCTCGATCTGCAGCGGGACCCCGAGGCGGGTGCGCAGCGAGTCCAACGCGGCGGACAGACCGTCATCCAGGCTGCTCGGCCGAAGACCGTGGGCGATCTGGCGCAGCTCGGACACTGCAGCCTGCAGCTCAACCACCGATCTGTCGAACACCTCGGCCAGCGCCCCATCCTGCTCCGGGAGTCGTCGCTGCACCCGCCGCAGCGTCATCCCGAGCGCCACCAGACGTTGTTGGGCTCCGTCGTGGAGGTCGCGTTCCAGCCGGTGCCGCTCCTCGTCGTGTGCCGCCACCAGTCGGCGGCGGCTGGCCTCGGCTTCGTGCAGAGCCTGAGCAGTCTCGAGCCGGAGCCGGACCAGCTCGCTGAGAAATCCGACCGTGGTGGCGATCTCCGCCGACCAGCCAAGCACGGGGCGGCTGCTCAGCACTGTGGCGATCCGATCGCCTGCCATCTGGACCTCCAGCCCAGGCCCATGAGGGACGAGCGGGTTGCCCTGTTGGTCGAGGTAGTCCGTACGACCGGGCAGCAGGTAGCCCACGCGGAGCGCAGGATCATGGAGCGCGTCCTGCAGTGTCTGTTCGAGGGCCTCCGGCGGGCGTACGCCGGCGTGCACATCGGCCTGCAGTCGTTCCAGGCTGCGCAGCACGTGCTCGCGATCTGGGAAGAGCCACGCGGAGACGCGCCGTTCGGCACGTCTCCGCAACGGGAGGCAGCCCAGCAGCACGAGGATGGTGACCGCCACCGCGAGAATCACCGAGTCGCGACCAAGCCACCAGCCCGCGAGACCTGAGACCAGACCGAGTGCAGCGACCAGCAAGACGGCGAACCCGGCGTACACCGCTCCACGGATCAGCAGCTGGTCAACGTCGAACAGCCTGCTGCGCACGATGGCGATCGCGGTGGCGGTAGGGATCGCCAGGTACATCGCGACCAGGCCAAAGACGACGAGGTCGGCCTTCCCCAGCAGCAGGTAGCTCAGCCAGCAGACCAGCAGGGTCAACGGGACCGTGAGACCGGCCACGGCCATCCAGCGAAGTTGGAGTCTCTCCTCGCCACCGGCCTGCCGGTAGCGACGCACCATGCTCACGACGCTGGCCACCAGGAGCGCCAGGAAGATCGGTAGGCAGGCGATGCCGATATAGTCCGCAGCTTCAAATGTCCCCAGAACCTTCGGGGAGTTCGGGAACGGCTCGGCGTACGGGCCAGGAGCCATCGCGCTCGACAGGTTGAAGATCACGACGACCACCGGCAGAGCGACCAGAACGGTCCGCCAGCGGGGAGTCAATAGCCGGCCGGTCGGGAAGATCAACATCAGCCACGCGAGTGGGAGGTAGAAGAGCATCCAGCTGCCCTGAGTCAGCGCGATCACCCAAGGGTTCGGTGGTGCTGACCCGATCGGAAAACCCGTTTGCCACAGGTCGGAGGTCGCGGAGGCACACATCCAGCAGCCGCCCAGCGCCAGCACAGCGGCGCACCAGTTATTTGGCGCCCTCCAGGCGACGAGTACGGCGAGCGCGGCGTTGATCGTTCCGATGAGAACGGCGGCTAGGAACCAGACCAGCCATGACCCGGCCGGCAGCCTCACCGCAGTCACACTGCCCAGCACAACGGCCAGCACTGTGAGCCCGGTCAGCACCGCGGTGACCGCGCGTACTCGGGTCATGTTGGTCAGCGTAGGTCTCAGCAAGCAGCTGCGCATCAGTGCTGGTACGCAGCCGTGTACGTGCTGGCCGCAGGCCGACCTTCGGGGCTGGCGCCGATGTGCCGACACAGGGCTGGGGGCCACGGTGGGGAGACCTACTCACTGAAAGGACTGGTCATGACCCTGATCGGCACCAAGTCCACTTCTTCCCCGACGGCGACCGAGAATGCGACGACACGCGACCCGCGTACCTTCTGGCGGGTCGGCCTAGCTCTGGCGCTTCCCATTGGTCCATTGCTGGTGACCATTGCCCGCGCGATGATGCCCTACTGGACCTCGCAGGACGACACCACCATTGCCGCCAACATCGCGGCACACCCAAAGACCATGGAACTGATGAACTGGATCGGGCTGCCGGTCCTGCCGTTCATGCTCATCACGGTCCTGGGGTTGGGATATGTGGCACGTCGCGGTGCGCCCGTGCTGGCCGCGGTGGGGACGATCCCGGCGTTCTTCGCATACGCGATGTGGAATTCGGCGGGTCCTTCGGACTACCTCGGTTGGGTGATGAGCACCCACGGCTACTCAGTGGACCAGATGGTGACCCTGTCAAGGCAACTCGGTGACACCGCGAGCGCCACGTTTGTCGGAATGTTCTGGGTCGTGGTCCACATCCTCGGCATGGTGATCGCAGCCATAGCGCTACGCCGGGCTCGCATCCTGCCGCTGTGGGCCGCGATTCTGCTCGGACTCTCCCAACCGGTGCACCTGGTCGCAGCAATCATCGTGCCCAGCCGCTGGCTGGACGTTTTCGGCGGCTGGGGAATGACCACCCTGATCTGTGGCTACGTCGCACTCCAGATGATGCGCATGCGTAACGAGGACTGGGACCTGCCACGACTCCCCGCCTGACTCGCTCTCAGCCCGGGCAATGGTCGGATCACACTTTGTGTGTCCTTTCTCCCGATGTCGGGAGAAGGACACACAAGAATGGCAGCGGTACCGTCCACAGGCGCATTCGGCCGCTTTTCCACAGCTCTGGCGTGCAGCGCACGATTAGACGAAGAATCCGAAGACTACGGACGTGCATTGCGCCGAACCACTCCCCGCGGCCGCGATTGCGTGGGCAGAGCGCCAGGCCGGTGTCTTGACCCGCAGCCAGCTGATCAGCTTCGGCCTCCGCGACAGTCAGGTGGCTAGGCTGATTCGCGGACTAGTTCTGCAACGGCTCGACCGAGGCATCTACGCCCTTGGCGTGCTGGAGCCGACTTGGCACCAGTACGCCTGGGGTGCGGTGCTGCTCGGCGGGAGTTCAGCACGACTGATCGGCGCCTCGGCCGCTGTGTTTCACGGGCTGGCAGATCCGCGCCTGCCAATCCAGCTCGCCGTCGACTCGACGAGTGGGCTTGCTTCACGGCGGTGGATGACTGTAGTCCGACAGCGGCCTGAGGCCCGACCGTCCCGCTTCCTCGCGTCGCCACCGCGGACTGTGGTTGAGGACACCGTGCTGGATATGTGTGCCGCGGCAGCGAACGAAGCCGCCGTGATTGGCTTCCTCACTTTGTCCATTCCTCGCCTGACAAGCCCAGGAAAGCTGAGACGCGCCCTGGAGCGCCGAGCCCGCATCACTCACCGGTCGCTGATCAGCAACATCCTCGCCGAGACAGCGAACGGGGTTCAAAGTCCGCTGGAGTACCGCTGGATCAAGCAGGTCGAGCAGCCTCATCGACTACCCGTCCCCACCCGCCCCTACCGATTGCCCTCTGGGGCAGTGACTGACGGCGCGTACGAGGAATTCCGCGTCTTACTTGAATTGGATGGACGGCGCTATCACGATGGCGAGCGCCGCTTTCGCGACTGGCGCCGCGACAACTTGAGCAGCGAGGACGGATGGTTAACCCTGCGCTATGGCTGGCATGACACGGTTGTCGAGTCTTGTGAGACGGCAGGCAACCTGTTTCGGGTGCTACGCCAACGCGGCTACGCCGGCGACCCTGCTCGATGCACACGTTGCCGGAATTGAGTGTGTCCTTTCTCCCGATGTCGGGAGAAAGGACACACCTTGAGCGCGGCTGATCGGCTACTTGTAGGAGACGGTGGCACCGGCGGCCTCGAGAGCCTCCTTAGCCTTGTCCGCAGCTTCCTTGTTGACCTTCTCCAGAACGGCCTTGGGGGCAGCCTCGACCAGATCCTTGGCTTCCTTCAGACCAAGGCTGGTTAGTGACCGCACCTCCTTGATCACCTGGATCTTCTTGTCGCCGGCTGCCTCGAGGATGACATCGACCTCGTCGCTGCCCTCATCCTCGACGGGACCGGCCTCGCCGCCGGCTGCTGCCGGCGCCGCAGCGGCGGCAACGGGGGCGGCCGCTGTTACGCCGAAGGTCGTCTCGAATTCCTTGATGAACTCGCTGAGCTCGATCAAGGTCAGCTCCTTGAAGGCATCAAGGAGCTCAGTAGTGCTGAGCTTCGCCATAGTGGGCGTCCTTCCTAGTTGTCTTCCGCAGCGGGTGCTGCCAGTGGTTCTGCCGCGGACGTGGTGCCCGCTTCAGGTGCAGCTGACGCTGCGGGTTGTGCCGCCTCGGCGGCGAGTTCTTCGTTCGTCGGCTCTTGGGCCGGCTCGTCAGCAAGCTCGTCGTTCGTCGGCTCTTGGGCCGGCTCGTCAGCAAGCTCGTCGTTCGTCGGCTCTTGGGTCGAAACTGCGGCTAGCTCTTCGTTCGCGGACTCCGCCGTAGCCTTCGGCGCACTGGCGAGCAGCGAGGAATTCCCTCCTGCTGCCTTCTCGAGCGCGGCGAACAGTCGAGCCGCCTGCGACAGCGGAGCAGCCGCTAGCGAGACTGCCTGCTGTAGGACTCCTTGCAGCGCGCCCGCGACCTTGGCGAGCAACACATCACGCGACTCGAGATCCGCCAGCCTCCTGACCTCGTCGGGGCTCATGAACTTGCCGTCCAGCACCCCGCCCTTGATCACAAGTTGCGGATTCGTCCGTGCGAAGTCACGTAGGCCCTTGGCCACGATCACGGGATCGCCGTCGATGAAGGCAATCGCGGTCGGCCCGACGAGATGCTCCTCGATCCCATCAACACCGGCCTCACGGGCGGCGATCGTGGTGAGCGTGTTCTTTGATACGGAATAACTGGCCTCATCGCCGAGCGAGCGGCGCAGCTCCTTGAGCGCCTTGACCGAGAGTCCGCGGTATTCGGTCAGTACCACCCCGGCCGAGCTGGAGAACCTATTGGCCAGCTCGGCGACGGCCGCTACCTTGTCCGACCTCGCCATATGTCTCCTCCACTTCGTCGCGCGCGTCATCTGAAGCGCTACCGAAGGGCTGGCTCTGCCGTTTGAGAAGGGGCCGTGGAGATGAGAAAGCCCTTTGCGCAGGCGGCAAAGGGCGATGAGGAGATCAGATATCTCCTGCCACACTTGTACTCACCTACGCGGGCCGCCCGTGCTCTCGTACGGACACTTCGGGTCGAACTGGAAGCTCGACCAACCAGCGGTCTTCGGCAGCGCACACTCTACCGACGGCCCCAAGCGCCAACCAAATCGATAACTCTGGGACCGACGCGCTACCCAGGAACGGGACATATCCCCGGGCGTCGTAATCAAAACGAGATAATTTCGGCTGGCGGTAGTGGTAAATGTCTCGATTTGATAACGTGACCAGACCGGCCATTTCGAACGGGGTCGAGGTTGTCTCACTCGGGGGAGATCCACCGTCATGGGGAGGATTCGGAAGACTGCAGCCTGCCTGATCACCGGACTCGCACTAGCTGCCACCGCAGCTCTTGGCACGATTCCGGCCGACGCTGCAACAAGGTGCGACGTCACCTTCACGACGTACCAGCCGATCAAAGCCGGCTCCCACGGAGCCCAGGCAAAGGCGATGGAGTGCCTGCTTCACAAAGCGGGCTACCCGACCACCGTCAACGGTCACTTCTCCGCCGCCGACGCTCAGGAGCTGGCCAAGTTCCGGAAATCCATTGGGCTCAACCCCCTTCTCGTCGGTGGTCGGCGTGCCTGGAGTGCACTGCTCTCGCGCGGCACGACGCCGCACCTTCAGGCCGGTGACAAAGGTAAGAGCGTCCTTCGGCTGCAGCTGGCGCTGCGATCGGCCGGCTTCGCCAAAATCCCAATAAAGGGCCGCTATGGCGCCGCGACCGCCGACGTGATCAAGGTCATTCAGAAGTCGCGGCACCTCAAGCGAACCGGAGAGGTCAACGCCGAGTTCTGGAAGGCGCTGCAAGCCGGCAAGATCATCGCTACGACCGTCGTCGTCAAGAAACCGATCCCTAAACCGGTCTCCAAGGCGCCAAACACTCATACCAAGGGCGAGAAAGCACTGGCATTTGCCAAGAAACAGCTCGGCGATCCATACGTACGCAATGCCGCCGGCCCCAACGGCTGGGACTGCTCCGGCCTCAGCATGAAGGCCTGGAAGGCGGCCGGAGTGAGCCTGCCGCACTCGGCCGGAAAGCAGTACCGCATCGGCAAGAAGATCTCCAAATCCAATCTCAGGAACGGCGACCTGGTCTTCTTCTACCCCGGCATCAAACATGTCGCGCTGTACGCCGGCAACGGCAACGTCATCCATGCGCCACACCCAGGCAAGAAGGTGCAATACATCAAGCTGAAGTACATGCCCTACATGGGCGCACGCCGACCGGCCTAGCTAACTAACCCAAGCTGCGAGCGTCGGCATTGCGCGAGCAGCTTCAGAAGGAACGCGCAGGGGGCGCAAGTGGTCGCAGGCGACACCGCAATCCGCGCTCGATTCGTGTCGTTTGTGACCACTTGCTGTGAAGATGGGTCGATGCATCCGTGCGTACGCGAGGCTCGGGAGTCTGACCTCGATCGAATCCTGCAGCTGATCGTCGATTTGGCCAGCTACGAAAAGGCTGCTCACGAGGTGAAGACCACGACCGAACAGCTTCGCACCGCGCTGTTTGGACCTCAGCCCGCCGCGTACGCGTTGGTTGCGGAATGGGAGAAGCACGTGGTCGGCCTCGCACTCTATTTCCGAAATTTCTCCACCTGGGAGGGTGTTCACGGTCTCTACCTGGAGGACCTCTACGTGATGCCCAAGTATCGGGGGTTCGGGCTTGGCAAGGCCTTGCTGATGTCGCTGGCCGAACTTGCCGTCGAGCGAGGTTACGCACGGCTGGAGTGGGCAGTGCTCGACTGGAACCAGCCCGCGATCGATTTCTACCGGAGCCTTGGGGCGGTACCGATGGACGAGTGGACGGTCTACCGGCTCAACGGCGAAGCGCTCGCGGCTGCGGCCGCCACTCCAGTGACTTCCTGATCCACGAGCTGCTACTCGGCGAAGCGACTCAACGACACCGTGCCACCGATGGCGAGTACGAATCCCGCGAGAGCCAGGGGAAGCCGACCCGCGGCAATGGCGTCGCCAAAAAGGGCGATGCCGATCAATGAGGGCACAACAACCTCGAACACGAACGTGATCGCGGTGACCAACGTGACTGAGTCTCGCTGCAACGCCACCGTGAAAAAGACCATGCCGATCGCGCCATAGACCACGATCGCCCAGAGCAGTGGGTTGAGCAGCAACGACCATGACACGTCGTCCGCCCCGATGCCGCGAGAGCCGACGGCTACCCCGGTGAACCCGAGTCCCGCGGCGCAGCACATGACGATCGACGAGGCACGACCCTTCATCCGGAAGCCAATGAATCCAACGGTGGCTGGAACGATTGCGAGCAGCAGGATGAGCCAATCCCGGGCCAGCGAAATCCGCGCGGCAGTGCCGGGCACGGCCGTGATGCTGAGGAAGATCAGCCCAACCCCGAGCACGGCGAGCGACAGCCAGTCCTTTCGCGACAGGTGGGCGCCGCGCAGACTGGCGATGACGGCGGTGACTCCGACACTGGCTGCGACGATTGACTGAACCAGGAACAACGGGAGTCGCTGCAGAGCCAGCACATTGCCGCCGAACGCCAGTGCGTCCATCGCAAGGCCCAATAGATAAGGCACCTGCTTGACGATCATGGTCAGCCCGCTCAGCCCGACGACTTCGGCGCCCCGCTTCGCCGCGACCGATTGCAGAACGGAGGCCACCCCATACCCGAAGCAGGCGACGATCGCACCCAGCCAGCTCAGCAACAGCATGCTGGCGGGCTTGGCTATTCTGCTTCGGGACGCGTCTTGTTGGTATCGACCGGGATTCCGGGGCCCATCGTGGTGGACAGCGTGATCTTGCGGAGGTAGCGACCCTTGGCGGCACTCGGCTTCAGCCGGACGATCTCATCCATCGCCGCGAAATAGTTCTGGGACAGCTGCTTGGTGCTGAAGGACGCCTTGCCGATGATGAAGTGCAAATTGGCATGCCGGTCGACCCGGAACTCGATCTTGCCGCCCTTGATGTCACCGACCGCTTTCGCGACGTCGACGGTGACTGTTCCGGTCTTCGGGTTGGGCATCAGCCCGCGGGGGCCGAGTGTGCGGCCGAGGCGACCAACTTTGCCCATCATGTCGGGCGTTGCCACGACTGCGTCGAAGTCCAGGTAACCCTTCGAGATCTTGTCGATCAACTCATCGGAGCCCACCTCGTCGGCCCCAGCCGCGATCGCGGCCTCGGCGCGCTCGCCGGTGGCGAACACGAGCACCCGTGCCGTCTTGCCCGTGCCATTGGGGAGATTGACGGTCCCGCGGACCATCTGGTCCGCCTTGCGGGGATCGACCCCGAGCCGCACCGAGACGTCTACCGTCTCGTCGAACTTCGCTCGGGTATTGGCCTTTGCGAAATCCATGGCCTCAGTTGGCGTGTACAACTTACCGGGATCGACCTTCTGCGCGACCTCTTGGTATGACTTGCTGCGCTGCATAATGCTGGTCCTTTCTGGCCAGTTGTGGTCCGAGCCGCGCTGGCTCTCCCACGGGTTCCTCTTTACACCGACTTGTCAGAATCTCGGCACCCCATGGGGTGCTGAGATTCTGGCAAGTCGGCTTCAGTCTGCGACGGTTACGCCCATACTCCGGGCTGTGCCCTCGACGATCTTCATCGCTGCGTCAAGATCGTTGGCATTGAGATCCGGCAACTTGGTGGTGGCGATGTCACGCACCTGATCGCGGCTGATCTTGCCGACCTTCTCCCGATGCGGTACGCCAGACCCCTTCGGTACGCCCGCGGCCTTCTTGATCAACTCAGCGGCCGGTGGGGTCTTGGTGATGAAGGAGAACGTGCGGTCCTCATAGATGGTGATCTCGACCGGAATGATCGTGCCGCGCATGGATTCGGTCGCGGCGTTGTACGCCTTGCAGAACTCCATGATGTTGACACCGTGCGGACCGAGCGCGGTACCGACCGGCGGCGCCGGCGTGGCTGCGCCCGCATTCAAGGCGATCTTGACAAGCGCAGCGACTTTCTTTCTCTTGGGAGGCATTTCTCTTTCTGATCCTTCGTGGTCGTGTGACGGTCAATGCGACCGTGGCTGGCAGGGTGTGGACGTAGGAGCTCAGACCTTCTGAATCTGCGGGAAGGTCAGATCGACCGGAGTTTCGCGACCCAGAATCTCCACCAGCGCCTTTAACCGCTGGTTGTTCACGTTTATTTCGGTAATGGTTGCGTGGACGCCCGCGAACGGTCCGTCAACCACCATGACCGAATCTCCCACAGTGAAATCGGCGACCTCAACCTTCTTCTTACGACGGGTGGGGCTGTCGCTGGAAGCGGTTGCCGCCGCGACAACCGCAGGTGCCAACATCTTCTCCACTTCATCCAGGCTGAGCGGAACTGGGGAGTTGGAGTGCCCGACGAAACCGGTCACCGAGGGGGTGTGGCGTACCGTCGACCAGGACTCGTCAGTCAGGTCCATCCGTACCAGCACATATCCCGGCAGCACCGTACGCTTCACCTGTTTGCGCTGGCCATTGCGGATCTCGGTGACTTCCTCAGTTGGCACGATGATCTCGTAGATGTAGTCCTCCATGTTGAGGGAGGACACCCGATTCTCCAGGTTCTGCAGCACCCGATTCTCCATGCCGGAATAGGTGTGTACGACATACCAGTCGCCCGGCTTTGCCCTCAGGTCGGAACGAAACGCCTCGAGAGCGTCATTACCGGCGTCGGACTCCTCCTCCGCCTCGACCTCGACCGCTTCCGGCTCTTCCTCGGTCGTCGGAAGGCTGCCGAAGTCGAGCTCGAAATCGTCCTCCGTTGCCTGGTCGGCAGGAGCACCGCCGAAGTCCAGGTTGATGTCGACGTCGTCTTCGCGACTCGCCGAGTAGCTACCCAGGTCGATATCGAAGTCGGTCTCTGGCGTCTCGGCGGAGGCGGAAGATGCGGGGCTTTCCAGCGCGGCTGCATCCTGCTGCTGTTCGTCGGGCACGTCTAAGTCTCCGTTACGTGGTTCGTTGGTCATCAGCTAAAGATCTTGAAAATTGCCCAGCCGAGGCCGAGGTCGAGCAAACTTACGAAGGCGATCACAAACAGCACAAAGACCAGCACGACAACGAAGTAGTTGATCAACTGCGGCCCAGTCGGGTAAACGACCTTGCGCAGTTCACCGATCGACTGCCGGACGAACTTCAGTGGCGTCGTACGCTCCCGCTTAACCAGCTGGTCGCGCTTGTTGGTGGGAGCGCCCTTCGGGCTCCTCCCTTTCGTACCTTTGGTGGCGCCGCCCGTACCCGTCTTGGCACTGGCACCCGAGGTAGCGGCAGCGACACCGGCGGGCTCCAAGACCTTCTCGGACTGCGTGTTGTCCGTGCCGTCTTCCTTCGCAGTCTCACTGCCGTTGACTGCGGCCCCGTTCACCTCGGTCCGGGAGGCTTTGAGATCGGCGCTGGTCTGGCTGGCGCCTGACAGCTCGGCAGAGCTCGGCTCAGCGGCCGGCTCCACCTCTTCCTTATCTGCCACGCTACGACCTTTCCTGCCGCAATCTTGTTGCCTCTAGCCTGCAGGGCAAGAGGGACTTGAACCCCCAACCTTCGGTTTTGGAGACCGATGCTCTGCCAATTGAGCTATTGCCCTCCGGTGCCCCCTCACCGGCTGCTTCCAGCGCTGAACACGCCGTACATGGGCGCACAAAAACACTGGTGACGGGCCACCAAACCACAGAGTCTACTGACGATTACCACGAGAGTCGAACGGCTGGAATCGGCGGTACACCACTAGTGCCGTGGAACGACACTAGCTGGCGCGAAGGCGATGGCAGTGCGGCCGCGACATCGCCTAGCGGACTTAGAGCCAGACAAGAGCTGAGATAAGCAGGACCACGCAGAAGATGGTAGGAATCAGCAGCAAGCCCCAGGAATCGTCGGAGAACTGGGGCTCGGTGAAGGGAAATCGGGCCATCGAGAGTCTTCTCTCTTGCTGAGTGCTGCGGTCGATTCCCCGAGGAGATGATCGTAAGAACGTCGGCGGCCATTAGTCACGGTCTTTCTCGACGAATCTTGCGAGTCGAAACAGAGTCAGCGCCGCTCGTGCTGGGCATGGCCGTCGGCCTGCGGCTCAGCAGAGTCCGATTCGACCAACAGCTTTTCGGTGGCGGCGAGCAAAACGCAGGTGGCGAGTCCGTCGATCGCCGCCGCGATCTCGTCCGGAGAGGGAAAGCTGGGTGCGATTCTGATGTTTCTGTCGCGTGGGTCTCGACCGTGGGGAAAGGCTGCACCGGCCCCCGTCATGGATATGCCCGCCCGCTTGGCGAGCTCCACGACGCGAGTCGCCGTACCGTCGATGACATCGAGGCTGACGAAGTACCCCCCGTCAGGATCAGTCCAGGTCGCGCCCTGGTAGTTGCCCAGGCGCTTGCTGAGGATTGAGGTCACCTGGTCAAATTTCGGCGCCAAGATCTCCCGATGACGTCGCATCAACTGGGTCACGCCGTCGGCACCCTTCAGATACAGCGCGTGCCGCAGATGATTGATCTTGTCGGGGCCGATGCTTCGCTTGCTCAGGTTCTTCAGATACCAGTCCACGTTTGAGGGTGAGCTCGCAAAGAACGAGACGCCGGCGCCGGCGAAGGTGATCTTCGAGGTCGAGGCAAACAGAAAGACCCGATTCGGGTGCCCGGCCTCTGCTGCCATGGTGAGAACATCCAACGGAGGAGTCTCCACATCGGTGAGGTGATGGACCGCGTACGCGTTGTCCCAGAACATCCGGAAGTCCGCGGCTGCTGGCATCTCCAGCAATGCCCTCGTGACGTCATCGGTGTAGATAGCGCCGTTGGGATTGGAATACATCGGGACGATCCACATGCCCTTGATGGAAGGATCCTCCGCCAACAGCTGGCGCACCTGGTCGAGATCGGGCCCGTTCTGGCCAAGCGGGACGGGAATCATCTCAATCCCGTACTGCTCACAGAGTGCAAAGTGCCGGTCGTAGCCAGGGACTGGGCAGAGAAACTTGATGGACTGCTTGGACCACGGCTCGGCGGAATCCACGGTGCCCCTCAGGAGGGCGTAGACGAGAGCGTCGTGCATGATCGACAGGCTCGAATTGTCTCCCGCGACGAGCTGGTCGACCGGGACATTGAGCAACGGGGCGAAGATCGCTCGTATTGCCGGGAGCCCCTGGGTACCGCCGTAATTTCTGCAATCGGTGCCGGTTGAATCCGTGTAGTTGCCCTCTCCCGGGAGCGTGAGCAGCTCATTGGACAGATCGAGCTGCGCTGGCGACGGCTTGCCACGCGTCAGGTCGAGCTTCAGCCCCAGTGCAAGCAAGGCGTCATACTCCCTGGTTTGCTCCTCATGCATCGCCACCAGCTCGTCGTGACTGAGGTCAGACAAAGGCATGATCACTTCCACTCCGTGCGAGATCTGGACGTATTCAGAGCTACTCGCGCATCGCGCTCGGAAACCCGCCGTGAGTCTAGTGTCAGACCTCCGCAACGCTGCTGCCTATTTGGATGGCCGCGGCCGCCAGCTGCGAGCGTCCCCAGATCTGCGAGCAGCCGCAAACTAGAGTCGTGGCATGACGACGACGTCTCAGCCCGCACCCACCAACATTGCCAGCTGGGTACGTGATCGGGCGGCCAGTGACCCTGACCTGCCGGCGATCAAGCAAGGCGACACGGTGCTCAGCTACGCCGACCTGGAATCCGCCGCATCTCGATTGGCAACGATGCTGAGCGATCGGGGTGTCGCCGCCGGCGATCGGGTGGCCATGATCATGCCGAACGTGGCCTACTTCCCGATCGTCTACTACGCGATCCTGCGCGTCGGCGCCATAGCCGTACCGATGAACCCGCTACTGAAGGCCGGCGAGATCTCCTTCGTGTGGCGCGACAGTGCCGCCAAGGTGGCCGTCGTCTTTCCGCCCTTCGCCGAGGAGGCCGGCAAAGCGGCAAGCGCGACTGGCACTGACGTGATCATGACAGTTCCTGACGAGTTCGAGGCGGCACTGGCGAGCACCGAGCCGACCCAGCTGATTGGCGAGGTGACAGCCGCAGACACGGCGGTGATCTTGTACACCTCAGGGACCACTGGCCAGCCCAAGGGCGCCGAACTTACTCATGCCAATCTCAGCAGCAATGTCCGCACCACGATAGAAACGGTGCTACCCATGGCTCCTGGCGATGTGGTCTTCGGCGGGTTGCCGTTGTTCCACTCTTTTGGTCAGACGGTCGGCCTGAATTCCGCGATGGCCGGCGGAGCGTGTCTGACGCTGCTGCCAAAGTTCGATGGCGAGCAGGCGTTGTCGATCATTTCCCGCGACCGCGTGACGATCTTCCTCGGCGTACCGACTATGTATATGGCCCTGCTCGCGGTCAAGGACAAGGAGCGATTCGACACGTCGACGCTCAAAGTGGCGGCCTCGGGCGGAGCGTCGCTGCCGGTGGAGGTATTGCGCGGCGTGGAACAAGCGTTTGGCTTGACATTGCTAGAGGGCTACGGGCTCTCAGAGACGTCGCCGGTCGCCTCCTTCAACCACCCCGACCGGCCGACCAAGCCTGGGTCAGTTGGAACGCCCATTCGCGGTGTTGAGTTCGGATTGCGCGACGATGACGACAACGAGGTGGCCGACGGTGAGATCGGCGAGATCGTGATCCGTGGCGAGAACGTGATGAAGAGCTACTGGAATCAATCAGACGCAACGGCCGACGCCATGCGCGGCGGCTGGTTCCACTCCGGCGACCTGGCTCGCCGCGACGAGGACGGTTACTACTTCATCGTCGATCGCAAGAAGGACATGATCAACCGCGGTGGGTACAACGTGTATCCACGCGAGGTCGAAGAGATCTTGTACACGCATCCTGCGATCGCCGAGGCAGCAGTCTTCGGAGTACCGGACGCGATGTACGGCGAAGAGGTCGCCGCGTTGGTGACTCTCAAGGAAGGCGCCTCAGCGACCGAGGTCGAATTGCGCAATTACGTGAAAGAGCAGATCGCGGCATACAAGTATCCGCGCATCATCCGATTCGGTCCCATTCCGAAGGGCCCGACTGGCAAGATCTTGAAGAGAGAGATCAAGTTCGAGCCCTAGGTTCCGCCGCTGCTGGGCGCCGGGGCGGCGCAAAGACCCGGTACTGGGTCGCATCTGCCGCCGTCGCGCTGTACGGCCCAAGCTTGACCACGTCGCCGACCACCTCGACCTGTCCGATGATGATCACCGGATCTACCGTACGACCGACGTTGACCTCGGTTGGGTGATCGGCGAAGTTGACCACCATGACCATGTCGCCACGCTCCAGCAGCAGCCAGCCGGCCTCGTCGTTGGACAGTGCCCGGCCCTCCTCGAAACGCGGGTCGGTGAAGTCGGGGTAGCTGCGCCGTATCGTGATCAGCCGCCTGGTGAAGTCCAACAATTCGGCATGGCTGGGCTTCTCGAGCTCCGACCAGTCCAGCCGCGACACCTCGAAGCTCCGCGGGTCCTGCGGATCGGGTACGTCGCTGGTGACCCACTCCATCTGGGAGAACTCCTCGAGCCGGCCGGCCCGTACCATCTCCGCGAGCTCTGGCTCGGGATGGGAGGTGAAGAAGCGCCACGGCGTCTCGGCACCCCATTCCTCTCCCATGAAGATCATCGGCGTGAAGGGACTGAGCAGAGTCAGCATCGCCGCAATGGCCTGCTGCGCGGGGCTGATCTTGCTCGAGAGTCGTTCCCCGGTGGCGCGGTTGCCGATCTGATCATGGTTGTCGGAGCAGACGACCAGTCGCCAGGTCGGCGTACGCCAGGTGTCGATCGGGTGTCCGTGGGTACGTCCGCGGAAACTGGAGCGGGTACCGGTGTGGAAGAAGCCGCTTTCGTACACCTTCCCCAACGCGGCAAGCGAGTCAAAGTCGGCGTAGTAGCCGCTGATATCGCCGGTCAGGCTCACATACAGAGCGTGATGGAAGTCATCGCTCCACTGGGCCGTCAAACCGTAGCCGCCGCCTTCTCGCGCGGTGATCAGCCGGGGGTCGTTGAGGTCGGACTCGGCGATCAGCGGCATGGGTCGGCGGAGGAAGGTGCTGCGCGAGGAGACCTCGATACTGAGCTCTTCGAGGAGATGGGTGGCTCGCGTGTCGTGCAACGCGTGCACGGCGTCGAGGCGCAGACCGTCCACGTGATACTCGGTCAGGAACATTAGCGCGTTGTCGATGATGTAGCGCCTGACTTCGTCGGACTCCTCACCATCCAAGTTCGGCTCATCACCCCAGACGGTCGGACCGGCGTCGCTCCTCAAGTACGGGGCGAACTTCGACAAGTAGTTGCCACTCGGCCCCAGATGGTTGTAGACCACATCCTGAATCACTGCCAGGCCGGCCTGATGGCAGGCGTCGACGAACTGCATGTACGCGAGCGGGCCTCCGTAGCCTTCGTGCACGGCGTACCACAGCACCCCGTCATAGCCCCAGTTGTGAGGGCCGTTGAACGCATTGACAGGCATCAACTCGACGAAGTCGATGCCGAGTTCCACGAGGTGGTCGAGCCGATCGATTGCGGCTGTCAGGGTCCCCTCGGGCGTAAAAGTGCCGACATGCAGCTCATAGATGATGCCGCCCCCGAGCTGGCGCCCCGTCCACATCTGATCCGACCAGACGAACTCGTCCGCATCGAAAGTCCGCGACCAGCCGTGCACCCCGTCGGGCTGGCGCCGCGAGCGTGGATCAGGCAGCACGGTATCGGAGTCCTCGAGCAGAAAGCCGTAATCAAACTCGCCGACACCCTCTTCCCCCGATCCCGCACCGTCCGGCAAAGGCTCAGCCGGGCACCACCAGCCCTCGTCGTCACGCTCCATCGCCACTCTGGTCGGGGTGCTCTCCCCCACCTTCTTGATCATCAGCGTTACCGATGACTTTCGTGGTGCCCAGACGACAAACCGCGCCAAACTCATAACTCACACCCCACGAGAACCGGCTCGGCAACGAGCTCGATGCCGAACTTCTCCTTCACTCCCGTCCGGATTTCGCGTGCCAAGCTCAGCAGATCCGCCGCCGTGGCACCGCCTTGGTTGGTCAGCGCAAGCGTGTGCTTGGTCGACAACCGGGCCAAGCCATGCCCGTAGCCCCTGGCGAAACCGGTCTGCTCGATCAGCCAGGCGGCGCTGGTCTTGATCATGCCGTCGGGTTGGCCGAAGCGTGGGGCATTGTCAGGCAACGCAAGCGCTTGTGTCGGACTGAGGATCGGGTTGGTGAAGAAGGACCCGGCACTCCAAGTGTCATGATCATTTTCGGCCAAAACCATGCCCTTGGCTGTGCGCAACGCCAGCACTGCCTGGCGAACCTCGGCCGCCGGAGCTCGCTCCCCCACCTCGATGCCGAGCATCCGTGCCAGCTCGGGATAGCGAATCGATTGCGACATGGTGCCAAGTGGGAGCTGGAAGGTCGCCGACAACACCAGAAAGCGACCGGGATCGGTCTTGAATCTCGACGTCCGGTACCCGAAGCCGCATTCGATCCCAAACAGCGTCTTCAGCTGCCCTGTGGATCGGTCGAGCGTGCGCACCGTGGAGATCAGTTCACTGACCTCCGCCCCGTACGCGCCGACGTTCTGGATCGGTGTCGCACCCACCAGGCCAGGAATGCCTGACATGGTTTCCAGGCCGCTCCAGCCTCGCTCGATCGCATAGCTGACCAGCGGATCCCACGATTCCCCCGCCGCAACGGTGATCACCGCGCCGGAGCATGCGTCGACATCCTCAGTGACGCCCCGCGTCGCAATCTTGATCACCGTGCCTGCAAAGCCGGCATCACCGATCAGCACGTTCGAGCCACCGCCGAGAATGAGCACTGGTTCGCCCGCGGCGTCGAGGTCGCGCACCACCTCGATCAGTTCTGGCTCGGTCTCGACGGTGAGCATCCGGTGTGCCGGGCCCCCAACGCGGAGCGTGGTGTGGTCAGCAAGTAACTCGCGACCTTGTAGGGACTCAGGGCGGATGTCTGCGGGCTGAGCTTGTCGAAGGCCGTCGGCTTGCCCTTCGACAGGCTCAGGGCGCATCTCCTGCGTTTCAGGCTTCATGATCACGGTGCGGCACGCGTACGCCGAGATCCACTTCCGCTCGTGCGGCGCCCAGCACCTTCTGCCCATCACTGATCGCTTCGATGCTGACCGTGACCAGCGATCCGTCGACCGCAGAAACACTGGCACTGAATTCCACCTCGACGCCGTCTGCGTCATCGGGTACGACCACCGGCCTGGTGAACCGGACGGCGTAGGAGATCACCCGGCTTGGGTCCCCTACCCAGTTGGTGACAATTCGAAGCGCAGTTCCCATGGTGAGCATCCCGTGAGCGATGACACCGGGCAGGCCCATCCGCGTCGCGAAGTACTCCGAGTAATGGATCGGATTGAAATCGGTCGAAGCCCCGGCGTACCGAACCAGCCGTTCTCTGGTGAAACGCATCGTCATCGGCGGCAGCGTGGTGCCGACGTCAACGCCCTCTACGACTGTCGCCTTCACAGTGTCGCCTTCACGCTGTCGCCTCCCGAGCGTGAGAGAAGGTCGCTTGTGCGGTGCAAATGAGCTCGGTGTCGCGGCCAGTGATGTCCACGGTGGCGGAGATCAACTCCGAACCCGCACGCAAGCGCACTCTGTCGATCCTCGCCGTCGCAATCACGACGTCGCCCGGGCGGAGCGGACGCACGAAGGTGAACCGCTGATCGCCATGCACGATCCGCTCCACCGACAACTCCAGTTCCGGATCGGTAAACAGCTGCTGCCATCCCCGCGACGAGATCACCGCGGCGAAGGTCGGCGGTGCGATCGGCGAATCCGCCCGATATCTGGGGTTGTCATCGCCTAACGCTGTCGCGAACTCGGCGATCTTCGCCGCCGACACGTGGTAGGGATCGGTGGGTGGATAGCGGCGGCCGACGTGCGCCTCCGTAATGGCCATGGCAATAAAGCTAACGGACGGGGTAGAGGCGCAGCTCAAAATAGGCGTGCGGTGTCGTAGCGCAGCCGTACCAGCTCGGCTGCACGCTCCCCCAGCGGCTCGGCCGTCTGCCAGCCGCGCTGGGAGGCGAGTTCGCGGACAGACGTCAGCAGCAAGCCATCGGTCAGGAACAGCGGTACGACGGCAATCGGCTCTGGCAACCCGTCCATCACGTCCGCGACGCCTGGAGAGCAAGTGCCGAAACATGCGCGTACCGGACCCCGACGGCCCTCGGCCAGCCGCGCAGCAAGATCAACAACGGCCTCGTTGGCCGCCGGTCTCGACGATCCGACGGCAAAGAGCAGCACCGAGGCGCGATCGTCGATGCCGCCTGACGCCATGCTTTCGCGGAGCAGTTGCGCCATCTCATCTCCGGTGCCCAGAATGTCGGCCACGGTGAGCTGGACAGCCAGGGATTCGGTGACGCTGCGTACCGTCTCAGGAACGTCGACGGTGGCATGAAAAGCCTCCGTGAAGAGGAGAGGAACGACAACAGCGCTCGTGTACCCGGCATCGACGAGCTGACGTACCGCTCCGCCGAGGTCGGGCTTCGCTAGGTCGAGATAGGCCGGCAGCGTGGTGAGCCCCGCCTGTTCGGCCACCGCCGCCATCAGCCGTTCAATGCCAAGACTCCCCTCTGGATGCCTGCTGCCGTGGGCGAGTCCGATCAGCGGGGGAGTTGGCTGGCTCAGCGTGATCAGCGAGTTTCGCGATGGGGGGTATGTGTCTTGCAGCGTGGGCAGAACTTCTTCAGCTCAAGGCGATCCGGGTCGTTGCGCCGGTTCTTCTTGGTGATGTAATTCCGCTCCTTGCACTGCGTACAAGCCAGTGTGATTTTTGGCCGGATATCAGCGGTCTTGGCCATGATGTGTCCTCAGATCTGTAGTTGGGTTCAAACTTATGTTGTTCAAACCCGTCGGTGCTCGTAGTGCCAGTAGCGGGAGCGGGACTTGAACCCGCGACACAGCGATTATGAGCCGCTTGCTCTACCGTCTGAGCTATCCCGCTGTGGTCTCCGCTACCAGTTTCCCGGTCGGGCAACGGTCTGGACAGACCGCATATTCCGCCGATGCGCGGTGGCATCGGAGACGAAGTCCGAGCCCCCATGCGGAATCGAACCGCAGACCTTCTCCTTACCATGGAGACGCTCTGCCTGCTGAGCTATAGGGGCGCGCAAATGCCGCTCGGCAGGCGGCACCAACGGACCAAGATACACACTGCGCTGCCGCGAGAGCGAATCCAATGGCAACCCGGCGATAGGGGACATTGGTCAGTTCAGAGCAGGGTAAATGGTCACTTCCGCCACACCAGCACCGATCATTATGGTCAAATCATGAATCCTCCGGTGCCGGCCGGGGTTGACGGCAAAGCATCCGACGCGCTGTTGAAGCTCGGCCGGTTTTTCACCAGATGGGAAGAGTCCGACGACGGTCGGGTCGCTTTCCGCAAGGGGGGTCGGGCGGGCGATGTCTTCTACCGGGATCGGTGGAGTCACGACAAGGTGGTGCGGTCCACCCATGGCGTGAACTGCACCGGTTCGTGTTCGTGGAAGATCTACGTCCGGGACGGGATCATCACCTGGGAGGCTCAGCAAACCGACTATCCGTCCGTCGGTCCCGATCGACCTGAGTACGAGCCTCGTGGTTGTCCACGGGGCGCAGCTTTTTCTTGGTACACCTACTCCCCCACCCGAGTCAGGTATCCGTATGCGCGCGGAGTCCTGCTGGAGATGTATCGGGAAGCCAAGCAGCGATTGAGCGACCCTGTTTTGGCATGGGCCGACGTGGTCAACGACCCCGAGCGTCGGCGTCGCTACCACCAGGCGCGCGGCAAGGGGGGACTCGTTCGGGTGTCATGGGCCGAGGCAGTGGAGATGATCGCGGCGGCTCAGGTGCACACGATCAAAACCTACGGGCCGGATCGCATCTCCGCCTTCTCACCCATTCCAGCAATGTCGATGGTCTCCCATTGCATCGGGACACGGTTCACCCAGCTCATCGGTGGAGTGATGACCTCCTTCTATGACTGGTACGCCGACCTGCCGGTTGCCAGCCCACAGGTCTTCGGTGACCAGACCGACGTACCGGAATCGGGCGACTGGTGGGACGCCACGTACCTGATGATGTGGGGCTCCAACGTCCCGGTGACCCGGACGCCCGATGCGCACTGGATGGCAGAGGTTCGCTATCGAGGCACCAAGATCGTCACAGTCAGCCCGGATTATGCCGACAACACCAAGTTCGCCGATGAGTGGTTGCCGGCCCAGGCGGGCACGGATGCCGCGCTCGCCATGGCGATGACCCACGTGATCTTGAAGGAATACTTCGTCGACCGTCAGGTGCCGTTCTTCACCGACTTTGTGAAGACCTATACCGACCTTCCCTTCCTGATCACGCTCACCAACAACGCCGAGCATGGCGGCCTGGTGCCGGGCAAGTTCCTGACTGAGGACATCCTGGAATCGGACTCGGCGGGTCCGGAGGCCGGCGCGGCTCAGCCCGAGGCGGCGTGGAAGACGGTGCTGCTGGATGCCGCCAGCGGCAAGCCGGTTGTTCCCAACGGTTCGATGGGCTTCCGTTACGCCGACTCAGGCGTTGGTCGCTGGAACCTTGATCTCGAGGGGGTGACGCCGGCTCTGTCGATCCGCGACGTCGATGTCGACGCTGAGGTGGTTGAGGTGCTGCTCCCGTGCTTCGAGGCGGCTGATGGATCGGGGTCGGTGCTGCGTCGGGGCGTGCCGGTTCGTAGGATCGGTGATCGCGTGGTCACCACGGTGTTCGACCTGATGCTGGCGCAGCATGGAGTAGGCCGGCCTGATCTGCCGGGGAATTGGCCCACGGGCTACGACGACTCGATGTCGCCGTACACGCCGGCCTGGCAGGCGGAGATCACCAGCGTGCCGGCCGAGGCCTGCATTCGGATCGCTCGCGAATTCGCGACCAACGCCGAGCAGTCCAATGGTCGGTCCATGATCATCATGGGCGCTGGGATCTGCCAGTGGTTCCACGCCGACGCCACCTATCGGTCGATCTTGAGCATGTTGATCTTGACCGGCTCTATGGGTCGCAACGGCGGCGGCTGGGCCCATTACGTGGGCCAGGAGAAGTGTCGGCCGATCACCGGATGGATCTCGCTTGCCAACGCGCTCGACTGGTCACGGCCGCCGCGTACCATGATCGGCACCGCGTACTGGTACATGCATACTGATCAGTGGCGCTTTGATGGGTACGCCGCCGATGCCCTCACTTCGCCGCTGGCTGAAGGGCACATTGCGGGCATGCATACAGCCGACTCCATCGCTCAGTCGGCGCGGTTGGGATGGATGCCGTTCTACCCGCAATTCAACGTCAATCCCTTGGATCTCGCCGATCAGACCGACGCCGCGGTCGCCGCTGGCGAGGCTCCCGATGCCGCCTCATATGTCGCTAACGCACTGGCGGCCGGCACGATCAAGATGTCGATCGAGGACGTCGATGCGCCCGAGAACTGGCCCCGGACGCTGACTCTGTGGCGGTCCAATCTGTTCGGCTCCTCGGCCAAGGGCAACGAGTACTTCCTCAAGTACCTCCTCGGCACGCACTCCAACGTCATGGCCGAGGAGGGACCTGCCGACGTGCGACCGCGCGACGTGGCCTGGCGGGAGGAAATTCCGGAGGGGAAGCTCGACCTGCTGCTGTCGGCCGACTTCCGGATGACCTCGACAACTTTGCTCTCCGACATCGTGCTACCGGCTGCGACTTGGTATGAGAAGTACGACCTGTCCAGCACCGACATGCACCCCTTCGTGCATGCCTTTACGCCGGCCATCGACCCACCATGGGAGGCCAAGAGCGACTTCGAGATGTTCCATCTCATCGCCGAGGAACTGTCACGCCAGGCCAAGACGCACCTGGGCACGCGGCGCGATCTGGTTGCCGTACCGATGCAGCACGACACGCCCGGCGAGACGGCTCAGCCGCATGGCGTTGTACGGGACTGGAAGCGCGGAGATGTCCTCGGCGTACCGGGCACAACTATGCCGAGCTTCCAGATCGTCGAGCGCGACTACACCGCCATCGCTGACAAGCTGGCCGCTGTTGGCCCATTGGCGGACACTCTCGGCTTCACCGTGAAGAACGTCACCTATCGGGTCGAACATCAAGTGGCCCAGTTGGCGGCATCCGGCGGGGTGATGCTGGGTGGCGCCGCGGATGGACGACCGGCCATGGACACCGATGCCAAGATGGCAGAGGCCATTCTGACCTTCTCAGGGACCACGAACGGCGAGCTGGCCGTCCAGGGATTCCGATCCTTGGAGCAACGCACCGGCGTCCACCTCGCTGATCTTGCTGAGGGGTCTGAGGAGAAGCGGATCACGTTCGTGCAGACTCAGCAGGCACCGGTTCCGGTGATCACTTCGCCGGAGTGGTCGGGATCAGAGACCGGCGGCCGCCGCTATGCCCCGTTTACAGTCAACGTGGAGCGACTCAAGCCCTGGCACACGCTGACCGGCCGGATGCATTTCTTCCTTGATCATGACTGGATGCGTGATCTTGGTGAGACGCTGCCGACCTATCGGCCCCCGCTGGACATGCACCGGCTCTTCGGCGAGCCGACCCTCGGTGCGGACGGAGCCAAGCAGGTGACTGTGCGGTACCTGACCCCGCATTCAAAGTGGTCGATCCACTCTGAGTATCAAGACAACCTGTTCATGCTGTCCCTCTCCCGCGGCGGACCGACCATCTGGCTCAGCCCGGCGGACGCGGTTGCGATCGGTGTGGCCGATAACGACTGGATGGAGTGCGTGAACGTCAATGGTGTGCTGGTTGGGCGTGCCGTGGTCAGCCATCGCATGCCAGACGGCGTGGTCTACGTGCACCACGCTCAAGAGCGGACGATCGATGTGCCGAAGTCCGAGGCAACCGGGCGCCGCGGTGGAATCCACAACTCAGTGACCCGGCTGCTGGTGAAACCCAGCCACTTGATCGGCGGATACGCCCAGCTGTCGTACGCGTTCAACTACCTCGGTCCCACCGGCAACCAGCGGGACATGGTCAGCACCATCAAGCGCCGCTCCCAGGAGGTGCAGTACTGATGCGCGTGATGGCCCAGATGGGCATGGTGATGAACCTGGACAAGTGCATTGGCTGCCACACCTGTTCAGTGACCTGCAAGCAGGCGTGGACCAACCGTTCCGGCACTGAGTACGTCTGGTTCAACAATGTGGAGACCCGGCCGGGCCAGGGCTATCCGCGCCGCTACGAGGATCAGGACACCTGGCGGGGCGGCTGGATGCTGAACAGCCGCGGCCGCCTCAAGCTCAAAGCCGGTGGCAGGGTCCGCAAGCTGCTGGGGATCTTCGCCTCCCCGGTGCAACCCAAGCTTGCCGACTACTACGAGCCGTGGACGTATGACTATCGGACGCTGATCGATGCACCACTCGGCGACGACTTCCCGGTGGCCCGACCGAAGTCCTTGATCACCGGCGAGGACACCAAGATCACCTGGTCGGCGAACTGGGACGACAACCTCGGCGGCGCCAGTGAGATGGGACATCTCGACCCCATCGTGCAGCGCGTGCGGCGGGAGTCCGAGGACAAGATCAAGTTTGAGTTCCAGCAGACATTCATGTTCTACCTGCCGCGCATCTGCGAGCACTGCCTGAACCCGTCCTGCATGGCCTCCTGCCCGTCAGGCGCGATCTACAAACGCGCCGAGGATGGCATTGTTCTGGTGGACCAGGATCGTTGCCGAGGTTGGCGGCAGTGCGTGACCGGCTGCCCGTACAAGAAGATCTACTTCAATCACAAGACGGGCAAGGCCGAGAAGTGCCACCTGTGCTACCCCCGGATTGAGGTCGGGCTGCCGACGGTGTGCTCGGAGACCTGCGTCGGACGGTTGCGCTACCTCGGCCTGTTCCTCTACGACGCCGATCGGGTGACGGCGGCCGCGGCCACACGCGACGAGAAAGACCTTTACTCCGCGCAGCTGGACCTGATCTTGGATCCCAATGATCATGACGTGGTCGCGGCGGCTCGCCAGCAGGGCATCCCGGCTGACTGGCTGGAGGCCGCGCGACGCTCACCCGTCTATGCCCTGGCCAAGACGTACAAGGTGGCACTGCCCTTGCATCCGGAGTACCGGACGATGCCGATGGTCTGGTACATCCCTCCGCTCTCCCCCATCGTCGACCTCCTCCGCGATCAGGGCCATAACGGCGAGTCCACCGAGGTCCTCTTCGGAGCCATCCGAGCGCTGCGCATTCCGTTGGAGTACCTGGCCGAGCTGTTCACGGCGGGAGACGTCGACGAGATCGAGCGCGTGCTTTCGGTACTGGCGGCGATGCGCGCACACATGCGCAACATCACCCTTGAGCAGCCGCAGGACGACTCCATCGCCGCCTCGGTAGGGATGACCGACCAGAGCATCCGCGAGATGTACCGCCTGATGGCCATCGCGAAGTACGACGAGCGCTACGTGATCCCGAAGGCTCATGTAGAGCAGGCCCATGAACTCGAGGAGCTCGGCTGCTCCGTCGACTTCGACGGCGGACCGTACGAGTCAGGACCGTTCGGCGAGGCCAGTGGTCGCCCGTCACCGGTGGCCGTGGAGACCTTCCAGGCGCTGCAGCAACGGCAGACATCCGAGCTCACCGCTTCCGCCGATCAACTCCGCGGTCGGGTGAACATGCTCAACTGGGACGGCAACGGGACACCCGAGGGCTTGTTCCCGACACCGAAGGAGCCGGCGTGAGAACCCGTCGCCGAGACGCGACCCGGGTAGTTCACCAGGCGGCCGCGGTCTGCCTTGGCTATCCCGAGCGGGAGGTCCTCGCAACCTCGGGTTTGCTGCGCGCGGCCCTTGCTGAGGAGGCTCCGCGTCAGGCCGAGGCCATTGAGCCGTTGCTGGCCCTCTGGGATTCCTCCGATTTGACGGCAATCCAGACCCACTACGTCGACGTTTTTGATCTGTCCCGGCAAGCACAACCTCTACCTGTCGTACTGGACCGACGGTGACACCCGCCGACGAGGTGAGGTGCTGGCCGCGTTCAAGCAGCGGTACCGCCGCTCGGGTTTCGTCGTCAACACCGGAGGCGAGCTGCCGGACTATCTGCCGATGGTTCTGGAGTACGCGGCGATCGTCGACCCAGTCGATGGGACCGCATTGCTGCAGCAGTACCGGAGCAGCGTGGAGTTGCTACGGCTTGCACTAGTGGAACGCGGCACGCCATACGCCGGAGTGCTGACGGCCGTGTGCAGCACGCTGCCCGGTCCCTCACCCGCCGACCGCAAGGCGGTCATGGCAATGGCGGCGGTCGGCCCTCCGACCGAGACGGTGGGCCTGGAGCCGCAGGACCCTCGACTCCTTCCGATGAGAGGCTCGCGGTGAGTATCTTGCTATGGGGCGTGTTGCCGTACGTCATGATGGCGATCTTGGTAGGCGGTCTGATCTGGCGGTATCGCTACGACCAGTTCGGCTGGACCACCCGGTCATCCCAGCTCTATGAATCGCGGCTGCTCCGGATTGGCTCTCCGCTCTTCCACTTCGGGATCTTGGTGGTGATCGTCGGGCACATCGGTGGCCTGGTGATCCTCAAGTCCTGGACCGAGGCCGTCGGAGTCTCCGAGGGCACCTACCACTTCAACGCACTTCTCTGGGGGAGCCTCGCCGGCGTCTGTACGTTGGTAGGAATTTTGATCTTGATCTACCGCCGCCGCACCACCGGCCCGGTGTTCATGGCCACCACCAAGAACGACAAGGCGATGTACGTAGTGCTGGTGGCGGCGATCGTTGCAGGATTGGCGACAACTGTGCTCAGCGTCTTCGGCGGACACGAGGAGGTCACCTACCGGGAGACCGTCTCGCCCTGGTTCCGCTCGCTGTTCTACTTCTCGCCCAAGATCGACTTGATGGCAGCGGCACCACTGGCTTTCCAGGTGCACACCCTTATTGGGATGCTGTTGTTTGCCATCTGGCCTTTTACGCGCCTAGTACACGCCTTCACGGTTCCCCTGCACTACCTGTTCCGTCCCTACATCGTCTACCGGAGCCGGGACGATCTGCCCGCTCCGGGTGCCGCGCCTACTCACCGTGGTTGGGCCCCCGTCGGTACCCGCGACCGCGCCCCGGACGCCTGAGAACCGGGGGAGCACATGACCAGCACCGCCGCAAGCGACACGACCCTTCAGACAGGTCAGACCAAAAACCTTGTCCTGGCACTCCTTGGCTTCACGATCACCTTCTGGGCGTGGAACATCATCGCGCCGCTTGGCACCAGATATAGCTCCGAACTGGGCCTGAGTGCTACGCAGGCATCGTTACTCGTCGCCATGCCGGTCCTTGTCGGCTCCCTCGGCCGAGTGCCGGTCGGCGCTCTCACAGACCGCTATGGCGGTCGGGTGATGTTCACGGTGCTCACGCTGGCCTCGGCAATTCCGGTCCTGCTGGTCGCCTTCGCGGGAGCGCTCAAGTCCTACCCGCTACTGCTAGTGTTCGGCTTCTTCCTCGGCGTGGCTGGCACGACGTTCGCCGTCGGCATCCCGTTCGTGAACGCGTGGTTCGAACCAGCACGGCGGGGCTTCGCGACCGGCGTCTTCGGCGCTGGCATGGGCGGCACCGCGCTGTCTGCCTTCTTCACCCCACGGCTGGTGCGGAGCATCGGCTACGTCCCGACACACCTACTTATCGCGGGGGCCTTGGTTGTCGTCGGCGCGGTTCTTTGGTTGCTGATGCGGGACTCTCCTGCGTGGAAGGCCAATCTCGCACCCGTCGTACCCAAGCTGGCCGCCGCAGCAAAGCTGCCTCTCACTTGGCAGATGTCGTTCCTCTATGCGGTGGCTTTCGGCGGCTTCGTGGCGTTCTCGACGTACCTGCCGACATATCTGAAGAATGTCTACAGCTTTGGCTTGACCGGCGCCGGCACCAGAACCGCAGGATTTGCCATTGCCGCGGTGATCGCGCGACCGATCGGCGGCATTGTGGCTGACAAGATCGGCCCACGAAAGGTTGTCGCCACGTCCCTCGCCGGAGCGGCGGTGATGTCGCTGATCATCGCGCTCCGCCTGCCACCAGAGATCCCAGCTGGAACCGCACTCGTCCTGATGGCTCTCTTCCTTGGACTCGGCACCGGTGGCGTCTTCGCCTGGGTTGCTCAGCTAGCACCAGCCGAGCGCGTCGGCTCGATCACCGGGATCGTCGGCGCCGCCGGCGGGCTCGGGGGCTTTTTCCCACCGCTCGTCATGGGTGCGACCTACAACGAGGCAGCGCACAGCTACACCATCGGATTGGTGTTGTTGACAATTACAGCCGGCGCTGCGCTCCTGTTCACACTGTTTGGAATCCGGCGGAAAGCATCGGCCAGCACTTAGCTCGCTCACCCAGTTCGAGCTAGCTGCCTCGCCTGCCGGTGCGGGAGTTACGAGCCGAACGCCGGCCTCATCTCGCCGGCTCATTGGGTGCAGCCCTGGCGACTCACTTTCTGTACGCGCCCGACGTGGCGGCAGGGCGACCAACGCCGTACATCGGGCTTTACGAGCGATCGCCTTCAGCGCGTACTTCCTGTGGCTGACCGTGCTTGACGTGCCTCTGTGGCGCAGGCAGGCGGGAGGAGGAGCTCGTCACCGTGTGCGGGGTAAAGGCCGTGATGCATGAGGTTCGAACGGCGGAAACCCCGCTCGACGAGCAGTCGCTTATCGAGCGTGGCAGCCCGGCCGATCTGGCGTTTTTGGCCATGGATACCGGCGCGATTCCCGAGCAGTTCGCAGTAATCTTGATCTTGGAACAGCTGGGTGATTTCGGTCTTCGGCAGCTCCGTGAGCTGATCATGGATCGGATTCGTGCCTTTCCGCGATTGCGGCAGCGGCTGATCAAGGTGCCATTCGGCTGTGGATCCGGTCTGGGTAGATGATCGCGACTTCGATGTTGATCATCATGTACAGGCTGGATCGTGCCGGTCGCCGGGAGACGAGCGCGTACTGCTCGCGCAGCGGTGCTCGCTGTGTCGCAGCATGTCCTGGCAGACGGCCTTGGCGGATTGAATGTCTGGCTGCTCTCGTCGCCCGTCCGCGGCCCGGGCGAACCGGTGACCCTTGGTGGGCACGAGATCAGCGCCGCGATTCCGGTGGCGGTTGCCTAAGGAGGAAATACCCCGGTCTACTTCCAGGTCCTCTCAGACGCCGGCGCAATAACCATTGCCGCGATCGCCGATCCCGATCATGGTCCTGATCTTGACGCTTGATGCAGCGATTGGGAGTAGAGCTCGAACTAATCATGGCGTCGCCATAGTGAATTAGGCTATCGCGGTGCTCGGGGACCGATCTTCCCCGCTAACCTGCGACGATGTCGCGTCCCGTAATGGTCCGGGGCGTGATAGCGATATGCAGCGTGCGCGTACCAGCTGCCCAGGGCACAGGTCCTGTCTTGGTCCACAGCTCGACGAGATCATAGGCCTGCATAACTCGCTCGGCCGTTCCGCGTACGACCACGCTCCAGCCCCTACGGGCCTCCTCGTCAACCCCATCGATCTCAAACGCGACGTTGGTGCGGTGTGCCAGCTGGGAGATCACACCCTCGGACGCAGTCCGGAAGACGATGGTCTTGTTGTAGTAGGCGTAGTTGACCGGGAGCAACTGCGGCCCGTCGGCCGCATTCCACGCCACCCGACCGACGGTCTGTTGCCGCAATCGCCGCTCGCACTCATCGAGCGGCAGCTCCCGGATCGGCGGCGTGTTGTGCGACTCTTCGGTAGTTGAGGTCATGACCAGCCCCTTAGCTGCTAGCGAGCGGCGAACAAGATCGCGAAGAACGCCACAATGCTGAGTACGAAGAACGCCAGCCACAGGAACGCCAAGATCACGTGATGCGGTACGGCAATTAGCCACGTCATTAGCCATAGTCCGCGGCTCAGGTTGGGATCCAACTGCCGGTTGACTTTGACCGGATACGTCGAGGTAGTCATGGCAGATTTCACCTCCGCTACCAGCATTTGCCGGCTTCGGTCAGCGCAATAGTGACGTAGGTCGCGCGATGGTGTGACTAACGACCTACCTTCACCGACCTAGGACTGTGAGGACGATACTGAGCCCCGAGACTCACTCATCTGGCGTGACCGATCACTCTCCGCCCCGACACATGCTCGCAGGCGAGTCGTAGGAACATGTATCGGTTGCCGCTGGCCCAGGGCGTAGGCATCTCGCGATATTGCATACGCGCGAAGTCGTCTTCGGTTGCCAATTCAAGCCGCCCGAGAACGACGACGCTCCAGCCGGACTCGAAGAACTCGTGAGTCTTATCGATTTCGAAGGCACAGTTGGAGTTGAGTGCGTGGCGGTAGATCTCCCCGTCGGGAACTGTGCGGAAGATGACGCAGTCATCGACAAAGACGTAGTTCATTGGTAAAATGCGCGCCCCAAAGTCAGCGGTATAGGCAATCCGGCCCACTGAATTGGCCGCGAGCAGCTCCAGGCACTCTTGACGGTCCAATTCCATAAGTCGAGTCCCAAGCTGAGCGGCTGCCCAAAATGTCTCGCTGCTGGTCTCCCGCGGTATTGGTGTTGCAGAAGGGAATTCCTCTGATCCGGACATAACTGTAGCTTTCTGTCGAGCCTCCCCGATGTCTCAACCGTCGCTAAGGGGCACCGTTCGGACCAGGGTCGTGTGGTCCGCGAAACCAGGACGAAAGGCCGATTATTCGGCCCCGCGGAGCTTCGCGCCGAGCCAAGGAATTGGGACTCCACAACTCAAGGATCGACCCTCAGCGTCTTTGCCCCGGAGGGCCAGAATCGGGCACGAGGATGGAGGACGAGATGAGCAGCATTCTGGTGAGACTCGACCTGTCACCGTCCGGCCGAGCAGCCTTGCAGTGGGCGGCTGAGCAAGCGCGCTTGACGGCCCGCAACCTGGTGGCGATCAACGCGGCGCATATCCCGCCGAGCCTCGCCTCAATCGGGGTTATTGCCATGCCTGAGCCGCGATAAATGAGGGCACTATCGACCGGCCCTACCGAGAAGCCGTTCGAGGGCTTCTTCCCACCGCTGGTCATGGGTGCTACCTATAACGAGGCGGCGCGGAGTTTCTCATCACCCTCGCGTCATTTACCTGAACTTGGCATTATTTGCAGATGGAGCCATGGCCGAGGCAAGCGTGAGTAGGTGGGTGCGACCGACCTCGGGGAGGAGCAGCTAGCACCCAAGCCGTCTGACAAGCCAGTGGGAACTGACAAGCCAGTGGTCGCTGACAAGCCGATAGGCATCTTCCGCGCGATCGGCATTGCACACCGCACGACATGGCGGCGTCCCCAGTTCTACGTCCTCGTCGTTGGTGCAATGCAAGTCTTCCTGCTGCTGATCGCCATCCCGGTGATCCGGCTGCTCTACGGGTTGGTGCTGCTGCAAACCGGGCTGGGCAGCATTGCGTACGACCGGATCTCTCATGTACTCCGGAATCCGTTCGCCGATCTGACGCTGCTGCTGATTGCGGGTGTCGCGGTTGTCGCGATCACGGTCGAGCTGGTCACCTTGTTCATACTTGCGTCGCACCATCAGGACGGCGACTCGACATCATTCCGGCTCGTGCTAAGCCAAGTCTGGGAAACGATCAAGAAGCTGGTTCACCCGCAGGGCCTGTTGATAATCATCTATTTGATCTTGTTACTGCCACTTGGCCAGCTCGGGTTGACATCGATCTTGACCAAGAAGGTCGCGGTGCCACCGTTTGTCAGCGAGGAGCTGAGTAAGAGCGGGACCGGAAGCCTGCTCTACGGCGCCTTCACGCTTGTGGTTTTCTACCTGAACCTCCGGTTGATCTTGACTCTGCCGCTGCTGGGAGCGACGTCGGCCGGCGTTTGGCGAGCCTTCGTAACCAGTTGGCGACTGACCCGCTGGCGGTCGCTTCGCATTGTTGGCCTCCTGATCATCCTCGTCATACCGGCGGGTTTGGTCGGAGTATTGCTGGCGCTGGTGACTCTGGCGCCCACGATCGCCGCCGACCGAGTCAGGCCCGCTGCGTCACCTTTGTTGGCTGCCTTCGGTCTCAGTGTCTGGCAGATCAGTATCTTCGTGATCACGGCACTGTTAACGATCATGATCGTGCAGTCGCTGATCGCAATGATGCGCGACTGGTTGGCGCGCCTCCCCGAAGATCATCGGCACGCCCCGACCGTTATCTCCTACTCCGAGCCCTCCCACGTCACAGCCCGGCGCCGAAAGCAGCTCTGGGGCCTGGCGGCTGCTGTCACGGTGCTGGCTTTCGCAGCTACTTCCGTCGTGAACTACCCGACCATGGTCAAATTGGCCGACACCGAGGAAACCGAGATTGTCGCGCACCGTGGGTTCATTGCAGGTGGTGTCGAGAACACTCTTCCGGCTTTACAAGCCGCCGCCAAGGCCGGAGCTGACCGGGTCGAGTTCGACGTCATGGAGACCAAAGACGGCAAGTTCGTGGTGATGCACGACGCCAATCTCAAGCGGCTGGCCGGCAAGAACCTCAATGTGAAGGATCTCACTCAGGACGAGCTGACCAAGATCACCGTCCGGGCTGATGGCATGGAGGCCAAGATTCCCTCCCTCGAGGAGTGGATCCAGTTGTCGATCCAGCTGAACCTGCCGCAGCTGCTGGAGATCAAACTGCACGGAGGCGAGACCCCTGATCTGGTGCCGCGGCTGCTTGCGGTGCTCGATCATGCTGGCGTCACCGAGTCCTACACCTACCACACGCTCAGCAGAGAGGTGGTCGACGAGCTCAAGCGCCTTCGCCCAGAGCTCGTCGTCGGCTTCATTGTGCCCATCAACTTTGGCGGCATCCCCGAGGTGAAGGCAGATTTTCTGGTCATAGAACAGCAGTCCTACAGCAACCAGTTCATACACCAGGCCTGGGCGGCCGGTTACAACGTGATCGTCTGGACTGTGGACGACGAGCAGCAGATGCGGCAGTACGTCAACGCGGCGGTCGAAGGCATCATTACTGACCGGCCGGATCTTGGTGTCAAGGCACGCACCGATATTGCCGAGGACAAGGGCCTGACTGGCCGGCTCTCAGACGCGATCGAGCGGTCGGCCTCAATTTGAGGCAAGCCGCGCATTCAAGGTATTCAGGCCTGCGGCTTTACCAGTGGGAACAAGATCGTTTCGCGAATTCCGAGCCCGGTCAGGTTCATGACCAGTCGGTCGATGCCCATTCCCATGCCGCCGGTCGGCGGCATGCCATACTCCAGGGCCTCGAGGAAGTCTTCGTCGACCTGCATCGCCTCGGGATCGCCGGCGGCCGCTCGCAGCGATTGGGCGACGAGCCGCTCTCGTTGCTCGAGCGGATCGGTCAGCTCCGAGTACGCCGTGCCCTGCTCGGAGGCGAAGATGACCAGATCCCACTTCTCGGCCAGCCGTGGATCGTCGCGGTGCTCGCGGGCAAGGGGCGAATTCTCCTTGGGGAAATCGGTGTAGAAGACCGGCGTCGTCGTCGTGCTCTCGCACAGTTCGCCGTAAATCTCCTCGAGGACGTGTCCCCAAGTGGCGCTCGGTTCGAGTTCCAGCCCGATCTCTCGAGCATGCTGATGTAGCACCGAAGCCGGTGTGTCCGGTGTGATCTCTTCGCCTAGAGCCTCCGATACCGCCTGGCAGATGGTCTTGACCGGCCAGTCGCCCGACAGGTCATACTCAGTGATCGTGCCGTCGGCTTCTGCCCGGCGGGCAATCGGTGAGCCGTAGACCGCCGTTGCGGCCTCTTGGATGATCTCTTGGGTCAGGACCCGCATGGTGTTGTAGTCGCCGTAGGTCTCATACACCTCCAACGACGTGAACTCAGGATTGTGCTTGAAGTCCACGCCCTTCGTTGCGGAACTGCCGGCCGACCTCGAATACCTTCTCCATACCGCCGACGATGAGGCGCTTCAGGTGCAGCTCAGTCGCAATCCGTAGGTAAAGCTCAAGATCATAGGCATTGATGTGGGTCTCGAAGGGCCGGGCATTAGCCCCGCCATGGATGAGCTGCAGCACCGGGGTCTCGACCTCGGTGAAGCCTCGAGTGTGTAGCGAGTCGCGCACACTGTGGACGACGGTCGAACGGATATAGGCCACTTCGCGGGCCTCTGGTCGCACAATCAGGTCGACATAGCGGGCTCGGACGCGAGCTTCGGGATCGGTGAGGCCCTTGTGCTTGTCGGGCAAGGGACGAATTGCCTTGCTGGTGATCACGAACGATTCAGCGCGGACCGTCAGCTCGCCGCGCTTGGTAGTGATCACCTCGCCCGTCACGCCTACCTGATCGCCAAGATCGACATCACGCCGCCAGCGCTGCAGCATGTCAGTCCCGACCGCGTCAAGAGCGATCATGATCTGCAGATCGCCGGTGCCGTCACGAAGCGTGGCGAAGCACAGCTTGCCGCCATCTCGACTGAGGATGACCCGGCCAGCGATCGAGACCTTCCGACCGGTACGGGTGTCCGGGGGAAGGTCACCGGCCTCCGCTCGGACCTGAGCGAGCGTATGCGTGCGCGGGAAGGTCACCGGATACGGATCGATGCCCTCAGCACGCAATCGATCCAACTTTTCGCGGCGTACCCGAACCTGCTCCGGCAAGCCTTCAGTGGACATGGCCTCGGTAAGAGCATCGGGTTCTTCCGGAATGTTTGCGGTGACCTCAGCCGCGTATTCCTCGCCAGCCCGTTCCAGGGCGCCGGCGCCCGGCTCTTTGCCGTGCCCCTGCAACATCGCCAGCGACGGGCGTGTCAGGAACCCTTCGGCGCTGCCCGCGGCTGTCCCGACACGTGGCAGATCAGAGGTGTACTCGAAGCAGATATAGCGAGGCTGCCACTCCGGCTGGTATTTGGCGTTGGAGCGGTACAGGGATTCCAGCTGCCAGTTGCGGCTGGCGAACACGAGTGCCTGCCGCCACAGTCGGGCGATGGGCCCGGCGCCGAGCTCGGCACCCCGTTCGAAGGCCTCGCGGAACATAGCGAAGTTCAGCGACACCCGGCCGACGCCGAACACCGCGGCGCGCTCCGCCAACGAGGCGACCATGAGCTCCACCAGACCGTTGTCTGCGGTGGGATCGCGGCGCATCAGATCGAGCGAGAGGCCGTTGCGACCCCATGGCACGAAGCTGAGGAACGCTCGGAGGTTGCCTTCGGCATCGTGCGCCTCCACGAGCACGCACTGGGCGTCCAGCGGGTCCCCGAGGCGGCCCAGCGCCATCGAGAAGCCTCGTTCGTCACCGCCGTCGCCTCGCCATTGAGAGGCGGAGTTGGACAGCTCGTCGAAGTGCGCGGAGTCGACATCGCCGTGCCGGACCATCGTTGTGGTGTAGCCGCGGCGTTGCAGCCGGCTGACGGATTGGCGTACGGACTTCATGCCAGGGCCGTTTAGGGAAAACGAGCGCATGTCCAGGATCGCTTCGTCGCCGATCTCGAAAGCAGTCAGACCCGCCTCCGTGTACGCGGCGCCGCCCCTCTCGCCGGCCCCCATTACGGCCATCGACCAACCATTGGCGCGGGACTTTTTGCGCCACTGCTCGATAGCCGACGCCCAGTGCTGGGGATCACCCACCGGATTTCCGCTGGCCAAGCTCACCGAACCGATTACGCGGTAGGAAACGCCGGCCTGGGCTGTCGCTGCGTTGCCCGTGTTCCACACGATCGACTTGTCACGTCGAGTGGCGAAGTAACCGAGCGAATCCCACTCGCCGAAGGAACGCAACAAGGTCCGCACCCGGGCCTCGTCCACTGCGTTGAGGGTCTTGGTCTCGGGCGGCGGCTTGAAGAGCAGGTAGGTGGAGATGAGGATCACCGCCGCCCCCATCACGTCCAACAAGATCGTGACCCATAGCGGAGACCGGACCACATCGGTTCTGACCAGCCCCGCCTCGCCCAGCATCTTGTCTACGACATGGAGGGCCGCGGTGGGCAGATCCGGCGTAACGCCGAACCTGTTTACCAGCCAGGTACCCAGGGCCAACACCACTGCGGCGCCAACCAGGAAGCAGATGGTGGCGGCGAGGAGGTTCCGCGGTCGGCCACGCGCTTGAAACTGATGCTTGGCCCGCAAGAGGATCACGAATACTGCGCTCATGATCACCAGACCGCCGATTTGGATCAGTGAGCCACCCGTGGCGATCGACACAATCCGTACCAGCTGGGGCAGGATGATCCACCAGATGACGAAGATCCACCAGGCTGTCCGAAGCCGCCGGCGCAAGGCGATACCGATCGCGATGAGCAATGCCGCATAGACCAGATTGGGCACGATGGGAATCGTCAACATCGAGACAGCGTCGTAGTGCCTGAAATAGCGCCTCAGTGGCGGAATGAACGTCGAAACCACAGCGAGGAACGCAAACGCGAACATCGCCGTGGCCAGCCGGTCCGGCCAGCGATCATCATTGAGCACTTGAGCTCGAACCGGCTTAGCAGCAGCCGGCTCGACCTCATCGGATGCGCCGTCCGCGGAGGTATTGAGATCAACTGCCATGTCTGCTCGCTCTCGGGCATCCCCGAGGTTCGGGATGAGTGGGAAGTCGTGCGCCGCTCGATGTCTGGCAAATTCTCTCACGTTCGTGCTGTGACGCCCCGGAGAAGCCGCGGGCGCAAATAGCCGCGAGCCTGATGGCGCTGCGAATGATCATTAGCTGACGATGATCGAGAGCAGCACTGCAACCACGACAGTGTTCATCAGCAGACCAAGCACGCTGTGCACGCTAACGAGTCGGCGCATAGACGTGCTCACAATGGTCGTATCGGTGGTGCCGAACGTAGCCGAACAGCCGATGGCCAGGTAGTTGTAGTCAGCGAACACCGGCTCGGCCGCGCCTGGGAACTTCAGCCCACCCCGCTCGATGTCTCGACGGGCGTACTGCAACGCGAAACTGAAAGTGATCACCAACCAGCAGGTCACCACAGTGCCCGCGGCCAGCACCAGGACGAGATTGGTGGCTTCGCCACGGCTCAGCACCGCCGTCGTGATCGTGACGAAAGCCACCACGGCGATGACGATCGGCCAGCCCGATCCACCTCCGCCGGCAAGTAACCATCGTTTGACACGCGACGTCGGCAGTGGCGTCGCCAAGACGCGCCGTACCAGCTCAGCTCGATCGCAGCGGGAGAAGGCGCGCAGGCCGAGCGCAAGGTAGGAAATCGCGAACCCATTCCAGGCAGTGAGCCTCGCACCAAACCCGAACTCCAGCTCGAACTGTCGATCGGTGGGCGCCGGCCGAGCCCCGGTGGCCACCAGCACGATCACCACGATCTCGAAGACGATGGTGAACAAAAGGCCGACACCAATCGAGGCCCAGAGCCGGAACACGTCCGAGCATGAGCGAGGCACCTTCGCCTTCTCGCTCGGCTTGGCCTGCTTGCGCAGCTCAGTATTGGCGCTCGCCCGGGTCACTTTCACTGCGGCTCCTTGGGAGCGTTGAGTTCTGGCTGCCATGCTCGCTTCGGGTAGCTGAGTGGTCAAGCGCGCAGCACCAGTTTCGACACTGAGCTGGCTGACGAGACTCGACCACCCTAAAGTCAGATCGCTGAAGACTCTGACGAGACATCATCTACGGCCAGGACGCGGCGACAGGGACAGAGCGCAAGGTGACGCAACACCCAGGAGGCGGTGCGAGTGAGCAAGATCGAATCCGCAGCCCGATACGTCAGACCGCAGAACCTAGCTACCTTGATCTGGCCTCGGCGTCCGACTCGTTGGAGGGACGTGCCGCGCAGGATCTTGCCGCCCGCGGTGAACATCCTTCGGTTGACGGCGGCCGCCGTGATCTCCTATCTCCTCACCTTGGTCGTGACGAGCGGCGTGATCGATCTGACAGGACCTCTGACCGCGTTACTGGTGATGCAGGCGTCTGCGTACTCGACGCTCAAGATGGGCGCCGTTCGGGTTGGTGCGGTGCTGGCAGGCGTGCTGGTCGCCACATTCCTGTCCGTCTGGATCGGCCTGACCTGGTGGAGCCTGGGTCTGGCCATAGCGGCCTCGCTGGTCCTGGCAAGAATCTTTCGACTAGGCGAGCAGGCTTTGGAAGCACCGATCAGCGCCATGCTGATCCTCGGTGTCACAAGTCCGAATGTCGCCGCTGAAGTCCGCATCCTCAACACCTTGATCGGTGCCGGGGTCGGTATCGCGTTCAACCTCATCTATCCGCCCGCGCTGCCCACTCGACGAGCGGTCCGAGCCATGATCGACGTCGCGGATGCGGCCGCTGCCCCGCTCGACGCTGCAAGCCAAGCCTTGACCGAGGGCCCCATACGGCGCGAACAAGTTCAGAACTGGCTTGACCGGGTACGCGCCGGCGCCGGGCGGCTGACATCCGCGACGAAGACCGTCTCATCATTGAAGGACAGTCGCCGTTTCAATCCGCGCGCTCTGGGCACCGTCGACATCGAGCCAGTCTTGTCGAGCGGACTTCAGACCTTGGAAAGCTGCCTGCTCGCCATCCGCGCGCTCTTCGTGGTGCTGCTGGCGGAGTTGCCGACCGAGGACAGGCCCGACGACCCTTACGGCGAGGAGCTCCGTGCCGCATTCGCTGTCGTGTTGCACGACGCTGCCGATTGCATTCGAGCATTCGGCGGCCTTGTTCTCGCCGAAGTGGAGGGCCGAGAGGAAGAGGCCGAGCGTTCGCTTGACGAGAGCCTCGACATTCTCCGTGAGACTCAGGCGATCTTGACCGAACTGATCATGGTCAATACCCAGGACAACAAGTCCTCCTGGTTGCTGCGAGGCTCGATCCTCGCAGCAGTCGAGCATCTGCTGAATCAACTCAATCTCGACGATCGTGCTCGCGCGCGTCAGCAGTGGAAGGATGCTCAGCGCTCCAGACCGCTTTCGCAATTGCCACCGATCTTCTCTGCAGCCCTGCCGCATCCGGAGCGGCCGGCGCTACGAGGACTACCGCCTGGCTCGACTTGGCGCGACGCATTCGCTAGGCAGCCTGAAGAATCCGACCACACTGACCAGAGCGATGACGGCGAGGGCTGATCGCGCTTCCATCGCCAAACCCGCTCATGACGCCGCGACGTCCTTGATCTTCTGGTGGTATCGCAGAGTGACGATGAGCAAGATCAGGGCAATGATCTGGGTTGCTACAACAGCCGCAATCAAGATCGGCAGCGAGCGCTCGTACAAGGCACCGGCCATCACTCCCCCAGCGACTGCCGCTGCGCCCTGCACTGCAGCGAATACCCCGTATGCGGTGGCCCGCTTGGACGCCGGTACGAGGTCGGCGACCAGCGCCTTGACTGTCGAATCGAGTACGCCGCCCGCCGCGCCCCAGATCAGCGCGCCGGCAATGGCGACCAGTGGAGATGAGGCGAACGCCAGCACCGGCACTGCCGAGACCAGCAATGGCAGCCCCAACAGAGCACCGCCCCTGGTCCGATCGAACAACCAGCCGGACCCGAGGGCGGCCAGCGCCTCGGCGCCCATCGCTGCCGCATAGATCACCGGAACGGCTGCGGTGGACACAACATGATCTTGGGTGAGGTGGTAGGCAATCACGGCGAAGGTGACCAAGCCTGCGCTCGTTGCCGCGGAGGCGGCCGCAAATAGCCAGAACGCACGCGGCAGCTGACCTTGTTTGATGCCTCCGCCGACCGAGACTCGCGACGCCCCGGATCGCGCTCGTTTGCACGCACCTCCGATGGAGCCGGGCCCTCGTCGGTTATTCGGGCACTGGCCATGCTGCGCCAGATTCGAATCAACATGAGCATGGCCACCGCTCCGGGAATGATCAACACCGCCATGGCTGGCCAGATCGTTCCTGCCGCCGCGGCCACGGCGGCCACCAGGAGCGGGCCGGCGACCGCTCCGATCTGATCAAGCGCCTGGTGCACGCCGAAGCCGCGTCCCAGTCCGACCGCAACCGCCGCGTGAGCGAGCAGCGCAGTTTTGGCGGGGCTGCGGACTGCCTTTCCGAGCCGTTCACCCAAGATCAGGACGCACGCGAGCACCAGCCCGGCGCCGGCGAGCAACGGCGTAATGGCAAGCGCTGGGACGCAGACTGCAGTCAGGCCGTAGCCGACGAACGTGAGCGTCCAATAGCGGCCGCTGCGATCAGCCCATGATCCGAAGACAAGGCGCAGCAGCAGGGCCGTCGCCTCGCCTGCACCGCTGATAAGGCCAACGAGAACCGCGGAGGCGCCGAGCGATGCCAGCAATGGACCAGTCACCGAGCGCGCGCCCTCGTACACCATGTCGGCTGCCAGGCTGACCACGCCAAATCCGACGACCGTACGCCACGGTGACCAAGACCACCCAGCAGTTCTCGAGGCACTCGCTGAGACGACCTCACCAGAAGCCACCGGGCGCCCCGTCGCAGGTTTCTTCACTGCTCCACCGCCTGCGCTGCCGATGTGACTGCAGCGGTTCCCGATGAGCGGCCGTTCGGGCTTCCCCGCTGCCGGCGGTATTCCCGCCACGTTAATGCGACGATCACCACATCGAACGCGGTGAGTAGCACTAAGCCAGCGCTGGGCTGCAGCGCAATCCGATACAGCTGATAGCCAATGAAGATCAGCAAGACAACGATCATGGAGGGGTAGGCCCACAGCTTGTTCAGTAACAACGCGATGACCAGGACGACCTTGACCGCGCCGTGCAGCAATAAGTAGACGGCGCCGAAGCGAACGGCGCTCCCGGTGAGTCCGCTCGCGGTATGTAGCAAGTAACGGGCGATGACGTCGTGCGGATCCTCCGACAGCTCACCCTGGGTCAGCACCACAGCCAGACGACGGATGCTTCCCGGCGTCGCGAATAGCAGAAGAAGGCCGCCCACCAGCTCAGCCAGGCCATTGAGTCCTTTGAGGATGATGCCGACCTCGAAGACCCGGTCCAGCCAGTCCTTGGGCTTGAACATCGTTACCTTGCGCAAGCGATCGGCTTTGCGATTTCGAATGATCAGCCTGTGGGGCTGCTAAGGGCCGCGTACACACGGTCCGCGTACCTCTCGAACCGTTCCTCGCAGAACTTAAGGGCCGTAGCTGACTGTGTGGTCGAGGGACTGCCGAGCAAATCCCGACTCCGCAGCTCGCGATACCAGCGGCGCAGCCGTTCAATGCTCTGCTCCTCCTCCTCTAGCTCGGCGAGCGTGTACTTGGCGAGCCGCTCCTCCTTGTCCAGCTCGGCAAGGTATTTGCCACAGTCGGCGTCGAACTCGGCCCACTCCTCTTCGCGTGCAGCGGAGTACAACTGCTCAAGGCGGGCGACATCACCGTCCGCGAGCCCCTTGGCTGCCAGAAGCAGCAAGGTGCCGCGGGCGGCCTCGACCAGTTGGGCGAGACGTTCCAGCAAGGGCCGCACTGCGGGCAGGTCTGGGATGGCCCACACTGCCTGCCCTAGGGAAATCGCGCCCGAACGTCGCAGTTCGCGCCACACCGCCATCCGGTGACGCGCTGGCTCAGCTGGCAGACGAGCCAGCATCACAATCCACGGGCGAACCTCGATCTCAGCAATGTCTGTCACAACCGTCAAGTTACATCTGTAACAAAGCGGCCATCAACCTTCGAGGGCCCTTTCGCGACAGGTCAAACGTGCAGCGGATCGACGCGGAACATGTGCCACTGCCAGGCGTCAAGCTCGACGAACAGCCCGTTCACGAGATCGTCGCCGGAGCGTTGGAAAGCGATGTGCCGGGTCGGATCGGTGAGTTGCCACTGGCGTCCTCGAAGCTCAGCCCACGGCGTTCGAACCAGGCCCGCCGCTCCGCCATCGCTGAGATTGACCACGATCAGCCAGCGCGTACCGCCTTCCCAGCACCAGGCGACAAGATTGAGGTATCTGTCATCTCCCGGCCAGCCGGATCGGTCGCACAGTTGCCAGCGTCCGTCCCGGAATGTTGGGTCGGCCAAGGCTTGCAGCAGTGAGTGATAAAAGCCGAGAAGGGCCGAATCAGTCGGCTCGTCAGGGTATCGGCCGAGGAACACCGGTAGGTGAACGGTCGCTCCCTCGAGTTGACCGTTGTGGACCAGCCGCGCACCGGTCTGGGTCAGCGCCGCAACGGCCGCAACCTGCGATCGGCTCGCACCGAATGCAGACACCGCCCGTGGTTCATCGTGGTTCTCCACGAACCGTAAAAGGCGGTGCTGATAATCGTCGTCGGCCAGCAGGTGCAGCCGTACCTGCTCAGCAGGACCGTGCAGGATGCGGTCGTACAGTCGCTTGTCGTAGCAGTAGTCGAAGCCCTGCTGCTGCAGTGACCACTCCAGGTCCCAGTAAGCCTCGGCCAAGAACAAGAAGCTTGGGTGCGCCTCCCGGACGGCGGGGATCACGGTCGGCCAATAGTCAGTGCTGGGCGCCGGTCCGACACGATCGCCCCAGGTGCGTACAAAGACGTCGTTCATGACCAACATGGCCATGTCGCAGCGGACTCCGTCGCACTGACCGGCGATCTCGATCAACGTCTCGATTACGGCGGTGCGCAGGGCGGGAGCAAAGGCGTTGAGCTGAACGACATCGGGCCAAGCCGGGAAGTACGGATCTCGGCCATTGGCCAGGACTCGATCGCCAATCTCGACAAAGGACGCCGGGTCTCGTTCGCAGATCCTCGGCGGTGCCGGACACGAACACCTCCGGCTTGGTCGATGTCCATGGATGATCAGGTGCCACGTGATTGGGTACGAAGTCCAAGATCAGGCCCATGCCGCGCGCCGCAAGCGCCTCCGCGGGCGCTGGCGAGACCGCCCGGTCCACCGAAATGATCATCGACGACATAGCCGCGTACGCAGTAGGGCGATCCCACGACATCGCTGTGTTGCCAATCGGGAAGAGCCGCTGCCGAAGCTGGCCCGCAGGTCATCATTGGCCAGCGCGATCGTGATGCCGGCGGGACTGCGCTGCCAGACACCCATCAACCACACGCCGTCGAATCCAAGATCGGCTATTTCGATCCCAGTAGCGATCGGGAACCGATCCAAGATCAATAGCCCTGTCCTTCCGTCCTGCTGATTGCTTCAAGCCAGGGCCAGGTGTTGATCTCGTAGAGAAAGGGTTGAGCGATCTTGTCAAAGCTCGATGGCATGGCGCTCGCTTCCAGATCCTTCGTGCTAGCCGGCTGGGCCAGCGGCGAGTGGCGACACGTCGGAGGCTGTCGCCGTGTCGTCGTCGTAGAAGATCATCCGGCGCGTCCGACCGGGTGGATCGAGCAACAGATCTGCGACCAGGGCCGTCCAACCGGTCTGATGCATGGCTCCGAGTCCGGCGCCGTTGTCGCCGTGAAAGTACTCATAGAACAAGAGATTGTCTTTCCAGGCCGGGTCGGTCTGCAGAAGTTCGACGCCCCCGTAGACGGGCCGCCGGCCGTCGGGGCCCGGAAGCCAGATGCTGATCAGCCGATCGGCGAGATCGCCGGCGATGTCACGCAACGCCAACTGCTCGCCCGGATCCGGTCGGATATTCGATCGTGAATTCAGGCCCAAAGAACTGGTCGTACTGCAGCAGGGACGCGAATGACCAGATAATTGATCGGGAACCAGACCGGTCCACGCCAGTTGGAATTGCCACCATACATTGCCGTGCGAGATTCGGCGGGCTCATATTCGATGGTTGCACCTGGCATGCCGGGCACCTGATAAGGCGTCGAGTGACGTTTTGACATAGCACGTAAGCCATGCGGAGACAAGAACGCATTCTCGTCGAACAAAGTCGCGAAGATCCGCTGCCAGTTGGTCCGGTGGCACGATAGACACCAGCGCGCGGCGGCTATCTCCGGTTCCACGGATCCGCCAATCCAAAATCTGCCGATTCTGCGCTTCCATCCGGCGAGCAAACCGCTTCGCAAGCGTTGGACTCGTTCGGTATTCCGAGTTGGCAGCGTCATGGCAGGCAGGGCGGGAATCACCCCGACGAGGGTCTGCACCTTCACCGGCTCCCGGGTCCCGGAAGCATCGGTGAGCAGGTCATAGAAGAACCCGTCGTTGGGGTCATAGCAGCCCGAGGCTTCAAGCGCGTCCATGACCAGGACCAGCTGCTCCAGGAACTTCACAACCATGTCGTCATAGACGCGGTCCCGCTCGGCAAGCGAGTACGGCCAGGGCGAGCATCGCGACGGAGTAGTAGGCCATCCATGCCGTTCCGTCGGCTTGGTCGAGCTTGACGCCCGGGGGCAGGTGGGAGCGATCGATGGGACTGATGTTGTCGAGGCCCAGGAAACCGCCGCCGAAGAGATTGTTGCCCTCGGGATCCTCACGGTTGAGCCACCAGGTGAAGTTGAGCAGCAGTTTCTGGAAGACGCGCTCGAGAAAGTCGAGATCGGTAGCACCGTCAATGACGAACACCCGCAGCGCCGCCAGGGCATGGACCGGAGGATTGACGTCGTCGAAGCTCCATTCGTACGCCGGAAGCGCGCCATTCGGATGCTGGAACCATTCCCGCAACAAGCACCAGTAGCTGATATTTCGCGAACGCCGGATCGAGATGCGCCCACGTAATGGTGTGAAATGCGAGATCCCAGGCGGCAAACCACGGATACTCCCAAGGATCCGGCATGGCCAACACATCGAAGGAGTCAAGGTGCCGCCAACCGGAATTGCGGCCAAATCGATGTCCCGGCGGCGGCGGTGGCTGACCCGGATCCCCGTCCAGCCAGCGCGCCACCCGGTAGGGGTACATCTGTTTGCTCCAGATCAGACCCGCGCACGACTGCCGTAACACGCGCATCTCTTCTTCGCCGATGTCGTCGGGTGCCAGGGCGGCGTAGAACTCATCCGCTTCCCGTTCCCGGCTGGCCATGACCTCGTCGAAGTACTGATCAGACCAAGCGCCGTCCGTCGGGCTACGATCGTGATCAGGTCGGTGCAGCCTGAGACGTATTTCCGCCTTACCTCCGGCGGGAACCGTGATCTTGTACCACCAGACAGCCTTGGTGCCCCGCTCGTCCGGGTTCACCGTGTTCGCGCCACCGATCACGTGGTCGTTGATCCCATCCTTCGGGTAGTCGGTGATCGGGGCAGCACCGAACAGCCGCGGGTAGTTGGTCTCGTTGTCACAGAACAACGCCTGCGGACGGATGCCGTCCGCCGTAGGCGGCGGCCTCCAGTCGGTAGCCGGACAACCGCGGATGATCAACGGCAATGCCGTCGCCGTCCAGGAACAAGCTCTGGGGCTCGCCGTCACCGTGAACCGCCAGGTGTTGCGGAACCACAGCGTGGGCAGCACGGAGAGGGTCGCCTCCTCGGAGGCATGATTCTTGATCGTGATCTTGGCAAGCACCTCGGTAGGTGAGGCTTTTGCGTACGCGACATCGACTGCCCAGTACCGTCCATGATCAAAAACCCCGGTGTCCATGAGCTCGAACTCGGGCTCGTCGCGGGAACGTCGGCCGTTCTCGTCGATCAACCACTGATAGGGAAACGGCTCCTGCGGATAGTGATACCGCCAGCGCAGCCAAGCATGGCTAGGCAGCCCATCGAGATACCACCAGTACTCCTTGACATCCTCGCCGTGATTTCCTTGCGGCCCGGTGAGCCCGAACATGCGCTCCTTCAAGATCGGGTCGACCCCGTTCCACAGCGCCAACGCGAGACACAGCTCATGGTGGACGTCCGACAGACCGGCCATACCGTCTTCGTTCCATCGATAGGCGCGTGATCGCGCATGATCGTGAGGAAAGAAGTCCCAGGCGTCACCGCTGTCGCTGTAGTCCTCCCGCACGGTGCCCCAAGCACGCTCAGACAGGTAGGGGCCCCACTCGTACCAAGGGTTCGACTCGAAGAGATTGTCTTCGGCAAGTCCCGTCGCCTGAGCCAGCCGGGCGTGCTCAGCGGTACTGCCTCGAGGTGGTGTAGACGACGGAGTCGTGGTCATCTGGATTCTCCAGACCGATTAAGCACGCACCCCCGCAGTGAGCTCAACATCCTTCCGCAGCGGTGACGCTCGTCTCAGACCGCACCCAGGCTCCTAGAAGCGGTAATGCAGGACGATGGTCCCCTTCCGGGACAAGGTTGTGCTGGTCGCCAAGAACCGGTTGTACAGGCGGATGGCCGTCGGATACTCGGCGATCTCGGGTTCCCTAGTGAGCAGGATTTCCCTGATCAGTTTCAGTTTCGGGTTCCAGCTTTCGAGTTCCCGGGGGTCGTCGACACCGGGAAACTTCAGGAGACCGGCGACGGACGAGGTGCCGGGGACGTGCTTGGTGGCCCAAACGGCAAAGCTCGTGTAGCTGTTGAAGGCGATCTCTCCGCTCGGGAAGTGATCAATCAGCCGGTTCAGCAGAGACACGAACGTCGTCCTTGCTGAGGAACCCCATCAATCCATCGGCAACGATCACCGCTGGTCGGTCACCGGGGACGGTGTTCAGCCAGTCGGGGTCCGTCACGTCGGCGCCGATGTTGTGAGCGTTGACGCGATCGGGTATCAACCACTCTCGAACGGCGACCACGGCCGGGTAGTCGACGTCGTACCAGTCGACGGTGGCCGGCGCCGCAATCCGGACCACGCGAGTGTCCAACCCGGCGCCCAGGTCAAGCCCCACCGCGTCTGGATGGTGGCGAATGAACCCTGACGCCACCTCGTCAAGCTTTTTGGCTCGAAGTGCGACGTTGAGAATGAAATTCTTGTTTACCTTGAACTGCCCGAAGTCGTAGTCGAGCTTGCGGACAATCTCGTCAGCCGTTGCGTCCGAGAGGATTGGCTTCGACAAGCGGTTGTCGAGCGCCCTGCTGTACAGAGTGAGAAACAGGCTGTCCTCGACGGGCGTCAAGCTCGGCACGATGATCGTCATTGATTCGGTTCCTGTCCTGCTAGCCCCAAGCTGAATCGACCAATGGACGCAAGATATCGCCGGCACATGTTGTGCCGCCAGCAGTTACCCGGAGGTGTCTCGGTCCCCCGAATCCTCGTCCTCGAAACCGGCTGCTATGTCGGCGGCCTGCGAATCAACATCATCTTTGCCCGTCTCTTCAACAACACGCGGCGCAGGCTGAGCTCGGTCGTCGTCATCCTGGTAACCGGCCCGAACGTCTTTGCTTGCTGAGGTCTCCTCTTGGTCAAGTCCGGAATCGGCGCCGAAGCCTCTCGGTCATTGAGTCCTCCATCTCTTTAGCTGTGACTCAAGCCGCACTTACCTCCCGATCTCCAGACATCAACCGGAGCACTCAGTGATCGTCAGCGCGCCGAAACGGCTTTGGCAACAACCGAGTCAGGCCGAGATGGCGCGGGCTGAACAAGAGTGCCGTGGCCCTGAGCCTCCCACTGGCCATCCGACGCGACAATGTTGAAGGGCCTGGTCACTTCCTGCCCGGAAGGTGCGGGCGGTGATGTTTACCTTCGTCGTGGCCATCTGGCCGGGAGGAATCTCGAGCGTGTCCGCAGTAAAGGCGAAGCGCATGACGTTCTCCGGATCGTCGCCCCGCATCCTGACCCGAAGACCTTGCGCTCCATCGCGATTGTCCAGCACCGCGCGCACGTAGCCGCGCCGTCGGTTCTTCAGCCGTAGCACGCTGGGATTGACGTGAACAGTGAGCAATTCGATCGCAGCGCGGGAGGACACCTGGACCAGCGACCCGGATCCGTCCACGGTGACATTGCCGTCGCTGGCAGTGACGGTGAACTGACGAGTCAACTCCTGGCCCGGCGGCGGGCGCAAGCAATACAGCCGGAGAACGACTGCCGTTACCTGCCCGGCGCCCAGATCGACCACTGGCGGCGAGAACGTGAATTGGATAGCACCGTCCGGATCATGACCGTCAAGGACGATGCGGAGTCGCGATCGTCCGCGCCGGTTGTCCAGGGTGATTTGCACAGTGGCGCTATCGGCGTCGTTGACGCGTACGACGCTGGGCTCGATCCGTAGGCCCAAGGTGGACATCGGTGCGAGTATTTCATGACCAGCGGCGCCGTCACACGCGCGCAGCTCGGAGCTCTTACAAGGTGAGTGTTGGTTCGCCGAGTGGTGGCTCGGCTTCGCGCACTTCGGCTAGCACAAGATCGAGGTAGCGGTGGGCGTCTGCCCTTAGCTGCCGCCTGGTGTTTCCCTCAACGGCCAACACTCGAAGCACACCATCGTGTGATACCGGCACAGAGCTGCTGCTCCGGACGAGGTCCGTTCCTTTGAATGCTCGATCCGGGTGTTGTTCAGGCTGCAGTGGGCGTTCGTTGTCGTTGGTTGCGGCTGTGGAGTTGGCGTTGGCCGTTGATGCGCCGGATCCTGGCGTTGATATGGGGTTGTTGATCTTGGTCGATCCAGCGGGGTGGGATCCATTCGGGTGAGCCCGTCGGCGTTGATGCGGCAGGTCCAGCCTTTCTGCAGGAAATGGGTGTGGTGGTATCGGCAGAGCAGGGTCAGATTGTCAAGATCGGTTAGGCCGCCGAGGATCCAATCGAGAATGTGGTGTCTGTCGCACCACGCGGTGGATGGGTGCAGCCGGGGAAGGAGCATCCGGCGTCTCGGGCGATCAGTGCCATGGTTTGACCTGCAGAGGCGAGCCGTCGGGTTCTGCCTAACGCCAAGGGGACACCGTTCCGGTCGATGATGGTGGGCCAGATGTCGGCTTCGTCGGCGATCCGGAGCAGTTGATCAGTGGTGAGTTGGGTGCCGTCGGCGGTTTCGGCCAACCCAGCCTTGGCGAGCAGGTCGTCGAAGCCGATGGTGACGATCACCGATGCCGGTATCCCGCCGACGGAGGGTTGATCGGCGGCTTTGAGGAGCCGGGCGCAGGCCTCCTCCAACGCATCATGCAGCCGTTGCACCTGCGGCCGCTGGTCGGGAATGTCGACGATGGTGCCGTCTTCATCCTCGATCGCGGTGCTGCGGGGTTTGGTCAACGGGTCCAGGATGGCGTTCAGTTGGGCACCGACGGTGTTGGTGAGTCGGCCTGCGAGATGCCACATGCCGTCGCGGCGCTGCTTCAACTCCACATACCGCCGGTCGTGTTGCAGCTGATCATCGACGGGTTGCGGCCCGTCGGGGTCGGCGGCATTGACCACTGCGTGGGCGAACCGGCGCAGCTCCGGCGGCGCCAAGATGACGGCGTGGTCGGTGAGCAGCTGCTCGGCTCGATCACATGTCTTCGGGTTGCACATCGGGCCGGGTGAGTTTGTGCATGGCCCGTTCCACAATCGCGACTTTCTCCGCGCTCACGACACCCTCGTGTTGCAGCGCGGCCAGTTGCGGCAGCAGCAGGTTCCAGCTTCTCGCCGAGCATCGTGGTCCGCGGCCCGACCGCGGCGGCGGCTCGGATCCGGGTGGCGGCGTCGCCGGGGGAGAGCTGCAGCACCCGGACCAGGAACTGGGTGATGCTGGAGGAGCAGTATTCCTCCGACAGGTGGTGGGCTTCGGCATCAGCGATCAACCGGTGATCGATTAGCGGCTGCCGGTTGCGGAAGGTTTCGAAGCGTCTGCCACACCGCGACCTTCTCGTCGGCTGAGAGTTGATCAAGCCCGCCGGTTTCGACGGTGCTGATGAGTTCGGTGAGGCTGTTGTCGAGGTTGTCGAGGGCCTCATCCAGCCGGCGAGCGCTGGTCGCGCGTCGTTGCCGTTAGGGTCCCCGAGTTGCATGCTTCTATTGTATTCGAAGATGTGTTCGACGACAAGCTGTTTTCCCAACAATATAACGAAAAACAGGATCAAAACCGCACCCGACCGCCCAAGCCAACCCACTGGCCAAACCCCTCCACACCCATTCCCCCTCCTGCTCCCGGTACTGCCTTAAATCGCGTCGCCCGGAGCTGGGGTCAAGGCTGGCCCGGAGCCTGCGAAGGGCCACCCGCAGGGCTTGGCCTTGACGCCGGCGAGGACGGCGCCACACTGTCAAAGCCGGGAGCAGGGCGAAGCTCGATCCAGCGCACAGCCCGTCGAAAGCCGGGTGCAGCGCAATAGGGAGTGCACGACGAGCAGGAGAGCAGCTACGTCGTACCGTCGGCCAGGTCTGGGTTGATCAGGCGGGCGAATGGCGCCTGGCCGGTATTCAATTCAGCCCGCTTGCCGAAGGCTCATAACTCCAGATCGCGATTGTGCAAGGGCGCGGCCTACCGCTCGAGGCCCACGATGTTCCAGGAGAGCCCGCGATGCCGGTAGGCCACCTGCATGCCTTGTGCCTCCGCCGCGTTGATCATCGCCTCCGGCGGATGCAGGTAGGTGCGGAAGTCGTTCCCCCGTAAGCGATGGAATAGGTTCTCGCCGCTGATGATCATCCTGCTGAACAGGTTCCTCTGCGGATAGGAGAAGACGAGTTGGTGAGTCGCGTGGCTGGCGGCAGCGGAGAGCAGCCGCCGGTAGTCCCCATAGCAACAGACGACCCGATGCATGACCACGACATCGGCCGGCTCGACCTCGTCGGGCGATTGTGCGATATCGACGAAGCGACGCTTGACCCGATCAGTCATCCCCGACTGGGCAAGGAGCGCTGCGGCCTCAGCCTCGTAGTTCCGTGAGATCTCCAGGTTCGTCGCCTCGCGAGCGCCGCGAGAGAGAAGCTCGATCTGAAGCTCCCCCACTCCGCCGCCGATCTCGAGCACTGACGCGCCCTTGATGCCGTGCTCGATCAGGAAGGACACCATGCGACTTTGGGTGGGGTCTAGGCCGCGCTTGCGATAGGTCCGGGCAACCCGTTTCGCGAATTGGTCGCTGAACACGGTCTGGTAGCCAGGCCGGTCGCAACAATCCTCCATTGCCTCAGTGTGCCAGGGTGGTTAGCTACGAGATCGTGAGTCAGGAGGCTTACACATGCGATTACGTGCTGTTGCGGTGTTGTCAGCCATGTTGCTGGTGGCGACGGCGTGTTCGGCCACCAAGGGTTCGGGCCAGCTCGCTACTCAGGCGCGACAGGTCAGCGGCTTCACTAAGGTCGAGCTCACGGGAGTGGGTGAGCTGACCATCGAACAGACAGGCGCTGAGTCCCTGACCATCTCAGCAGAGGACAATCTCCTGCCGCAGCTCACCAGCGAGGTTGAGGGCGACACGCTCATCCTAGGAAAGAAACCCAACACCGAGATTGTGACGACCAAGCCGATCACCTACACACTGACGATGAAGGAGATCTCCGGCCTTGCCGTGTCAGGATCCGGCACCATCAACGCTCCAAAGCTCACAACTGCTGCGCTCGGTACCGAGATCAGCGGCTCTGGAGTGATCACGACAGGCGGCAGCGCCAATGATCAAGATGTGGAGATCTCCGGCTCGGGTCGCTACGTGGCCGACGGCTTGACGAGCAAGACCGTCAAGGCCGGGATATCGGGAAGCGGGACGGCAAGCGTTGTTGCTACAGACGTTCTGGACGTCAAGATCAGCGGCAGCGGATCGCTGACCTACCAAGGCAGTCCACAGGTCACCCAGGCGATCAGCGGCTCGGGAAAGTTGATCAAGAAGTAGTCGAGTCCTCCGAGACATGGTGGGTGCTCGCGCGGGTGGACTCACGGAGCGATTTCCGTGCCAGCACCAAGGCGGCGACTGCGGCGGCGATGCCGTAAACGATGCACAAGAGCCAATACCTGGTAGCTCCGCCGACGGCACCTAGGAAGACGCCCTGCGACACGTTGATCGCACCGTGGAAGAGGGTGGCAAGCAATACGCTGCCCGACGTGTGCAGGTAGAGCCACGTCATCAAGATCGAGTACTCCACGGTGAGCAACACGAACGCTGCCAACGGCAAGCCATACTGCGGAGTCCCGGGCACCAGGAAGGTTGGCAGATGCCAGAGCCCCCAGAGGACTCCCAAGATCAGGCTCGCTGTCAGAGCGGATCGCTTCTTCAGGAGTTGAGGCAAGGCATAGCCACGCCAGCCCAGTTCCTCGCCGACCACGAGAACAAACAGGACAAGATCAAAAATCGACAGCGGGCCGACCTTGATGAACTCCGATCCTCCGAGCAGGTAATACAGACCTGCTGTGACCAAGGAGAGGAGCGTCGGAAGTCCGAGCGCGACGACATACCAGGGCAATCCGACCCGCCAATAGACCGCCCGGCTGAGCAAGGCCTTGACGCCTGCCTTTCCCTCGGTCAGCGCCGCCACGATGATCGCGGCAAGCGCCGGGCCGAAGAGCCCGAAGATGCCGAGCAGCGGCGATACCTTCAGGAGCGGATAGATCCACCAGGTCAGAAGGTAGGCAAGAACGAAGAATGCAATGAGCGGATGCTTTCTCACCACAGCTCCAATCACCCTCCCAAGCAAACCGGTTCACGCGGGCTGTGTCACGGCCGGCTCGGGGACTTTCTCACGTCGTACCAGCAGCGCGATGCCCATGGAGCCCCAAAGCAACGCCAGCAGCAGATACTCGGCGGAACCGAAGATCGCGTTTGCTCTATCACCCAGTGGGAAAGCCACGATCAGCAGCACACCGCACCACCACGGCAGCAGCTTGGCCCGGAGATGATCACACCGAGAAGTACAGAGCCAACGAGCAATACCAGTGCGCCGCCGATCCGAACGATTTGGAGAGATCGCTGTCCCTGCACCATGTTGATCGCCGTGACAGCGGCAACGATCGCGTAGCCGGCAAAGGTCAGCACCGTCCCGACAGTGCCCAAGCGCCCGTACCGCGGCCTTCCGCGGTGCACTGCGTGAATGCCCAGCAGCGCAACCAGCACTGCGACGTATGCAACGAATACGCGGCAAGATAGAGATAACTGGTGGCGGAGTCATACGTCGTCTTGACGGACTTAATTGGTCGAGGATGGCCGACAGGACCAACAACGCCGCAGCCACGACACCCGCGATTCCGCCCCATTTCACGGTCGATGACATGATCATCACGCTCCTTGTAGTCTCAGGTCCCCGACGTACCGAGTCCTCCTTGATCTCGGGTAGGAACAGGCTCGGTCAGCTGGCCTGAGTCGGTGGCGTCCTCAGGCTGGCTCCTCCTGCTTGTGGTACTTGCGCGAGAGATTCGCTGGGCCCGCGATCGCAACGACCAAGATCGCCATCGACCGCCCACACCAACGCCAGCAACCAAGACTGGCGGACCGAATCAGCACCAGCAAACATCGGAGAGAAGAAGCTGCCGGAGACGGCATTATTCGCGGCGTGCAACAACATGACGATCAGCACGCTGCCGCGCGCATTGTTGAATATCCAGTTGACGACGATCACTGCGGCCAGAATCAACACAACATCGGAATAGGCGATTTGCCCAGCCACCATCAGAGGAAGATGCCATCCGGCGATCAAGACCGCCAGGATCAGGCTGGCAACGAGTGCGGATCGACCGCGCTGCAACCGAGGGACCGCGTAACCGCGCCAGCCAGGTTCTTCCCATGCCCCGCCGAACCCTGGAATGAGCAAGACGACGGCGAAGGTTGGCAGTATCCCAGGCCAGGCACCGAGTTGGGCTGTCGACGGAGGTTGCGCACCCAGCGCAACATTGAGCACTGTCGCGATCGAGGTCAGCACCACAGGCAGCAACAACGCCACCGCGTACCAGATCGGCGCGACGCGCCAGCGAATCATCCTGCGGAAAAGGCCCAGCAGGCCAACCTTGCCCTCCGTCAACGCCAAAACGACGATCGCAGCAAGAAAAGGTCCGAAACTGGCAATGGGATTCCCAAAGAGCCCGAGTGCGTAAAGAATCCAGGCCCACCAGGACAAGGCGTACGCCAAAATGAAGAAGGTCGGCAGTGGATGACGCCTCACAAGAGCCGATATTCGTGACATACCGGTAGGTCCGCCTTTCTGCGGGTATTGACGTCAAGCACAAGACTCGCACCGATCAGCTCGTGGCGACAGGCGATGCACCGGTGCGGCACGCCGGTTTCTGCCATGCCTCGCACAGCGATGGCGTCGGACGCCCCGGATCGGGCCCATCGTAGGCAGGGGTGTCTTCAGCAGATGCGCGGCAGTTGCTCGCCGAGCGGCATGTCGACCACTCTGGTACCACCGAAGGTTGTCGTGGTCACCACAATGCCCGCATGCTCGGGAACGCACTCGCCAATGATCGCGGCACCTGCGCCCAACGGATGTGCTCGCATCGCTGCCAGCACCTCGTCTGCCTGCTCGCGTGGCACGAATGCGACGAGCTTTCCTTCATTGGCGACATAGAGCGGGTCGAGGCCGAGCATCGCACAGGCATTCGCTACATCGGCCGGCACCGGGATCGATCGCTCGACAAGCCGGACCCCCACCTGTGCGCTTCGGGCGATCTCATTCAGCGATGTGCCTAAACCACCCCTGGTGGGATCCCGCAGCACATGCAGTTCGGGACAGACCTTGATCATCTCGGCGACCAGCGGATGCAGCGCGGCGCTATCGGTCGTCATCTGGGTGCCGAACTCCAGCCCTTCCCGAACGCTCATGATCGCGATGCCGTGTACGCCGATCGGGCCGCTGATGATGATCACATCACCGACGGTGGCCCGCTCCGGGCGGATGTCGACTCCCACCGGAACCATACCGACGCCTGCGGTATTCACATACACCTGATCACCGTGCCCGGCATCGACCACCTTGGTGTCGCCGGTGACCACGCTGACCCCGGCGGCCCGGGCAGCGTCACCCATGTCTTGAGCGATCCGACCGACCACCGACAGTTCGGTGCCCTCCTCCAGCACAAATCCAGCCGACAGGTAGGCCGGCACCGCGCCACTCATGGCCAGGTCATTGACGGTGCCATTGATGGCCAGATGGCCGATCGACCCGCCCGGGAAAAACAGCGGTCGTACGACGAACGTGTCGGTGGAGAACGCCAGCCGAACTCCGCCCAGCTCGAAAACGGCGGAGTCGGCTTGGGCGCCCGGCTGGCCGCCAAGCGCCGGAATGAACAGATGATCAATGAGCTCGGCCGACATCTGCCCGCCGCCACCGTGGCCCATCACGATGTTCGGGCTGTCTCGCAGCGGTAGCGGACATGTCCATCCCTCGAAGTCGAGAGCGCGCGTCGGCGTTGATTGGCCCGATGTTGATCAGCTCAGACACCCGCCGCCTCCCTGGCGTCCGCGGGCCTCATCACAGGATCGGGAAGGGTGAGACGTCGATACAGGTAGTACGCCGCGCACGCTCCCTCGCTGGAGACCATCGTTGCGCCCAGCGGATTGCGCGGCGTGCATTCCTTGCCGAAAGCAGCACACTCGTGCGGTTTGATCAAGCCCTGCAACACCTCGCCGCTCCGGCATACCGACGACTCCTCGGTGTCGATATCGGTGACATCGAAGCGGTACTCGGCGTCGAACTCGCGATACTTCTCCGCTAGCCGCCAACCGCTATCGGGTATCACGCCGATGCCGCGCCAGCCGCGATCCGTCACCTGGAACACGTCTTCGACCAGGGCACGCGCAGCAGGATTGCCTTCCGGCAGGACCACCCGTCCGTACGCATTCTCAACCTCATGCTCACCACGCTCGAGCTGGCCAACGGTGCGCCGGATGCCCTCCAGGATGTCGAGCGGCTCGAAGCCGGTCACCACGATCGGTATCTGGAACTTCTCGGCCAGTGGCGGATACTCTTCGGTGCCCATCACGCTGCACACGTGCCCAGCTGCCAGAAATCCCTGCACCCGACAGATGGGCGAGGTCATGATCGCCTCGATTGCCGGTGGTACCCGGACATGAGAGACCAGCATCGAGAAGTTGGCGACGCCCAACCGCTTGGCCTGATAGACCGTCATCGCGTTGGGCGGTGCCGTTGTCTCGAAGCCGATACCGAAGAACACCACCTGCTTGTCGGGGTTCTCTCGGGCCAGTTTCAAAGCATCCAGTGGTGAATAGACGACTCGAACGTCGCCGCCGGCGCTCTTCACCCGGAACAGGTCGCGTCCGCTGCCTGGCACTCGCAGCATGTCACCGAAGGAACAGAAGATCACCTCAGGTCGGGAGGCGATCTCCAGTGCCTTGTCGATCAACTCCAGCGGGGTGACGCAGACCGGGCAACCGGGTCCGTGAATCATCTCGATCTTGTCGGGGATCAACTGGTCGATGCCATGCCTGATGATCGAATGTGTCTGGCCGCCGCACACCTCCATCAGGGCCCACGGCTGGGTCACGGTTTGGTGGATATCCTCCAGCAATCGCTTCGCGAGCTCCGGATCGTTGAACTCATCGATGTACTTCATCGCGACGCCCCCTGATCCGGCACATGTGTCATGTCGGGGCTGGGCTCGCCCGCTTCCTTGGCGGCGCGCGCCCACGCGTCACCGAACTCCATCTCGAGCTCACCCAGCCGTTCGAAGTTCGCCAAAGTTTCCTTGGCCGATTTTTCATCCAGGCGCTGCAGGGCGAATCCGACGTGCACGATCGTGTACTCCCCCACCTGAATGTCAGGCACGAATTCGCAGCAGACCTCCTTCTCCACACCACCGAAGTCCACCTTGGCCATCGTGGTGCCGTCCTTTGTCCAGGTCTCCAGCACAGCGCCGGGTACGGCTAAGCACATGGTGTGTTCCTTTCCTTGATTACTGCTGCTGCTCCGATGACCAGCTGACCGAGCGCAATCCCGGCGTCGCTGGGTGGCACCAGGTGATGGCGAAGTACGCAAAATCCCCGGTCCTGCAAGCGATCCACCGCCAGCCGAGTGAGCAAGACGTTCAGAAAGACCCCGCCCGACAAGGCCACCGTATTGATCGCCGTAGCGGTGCGAAGTCGTTCTGCGATCATGATCATCATTTCGGCGACCGCGAGATGGAATCGAGCTGCGATCAACTCGGCCGGTATTCCTTCCAGCACGTCGTCGGCCGCCGCACGGATGACCGGCGCGGGATCGGCGATGATCATTCCCTCATCATCCCTGATGGTGAATTCGTAGCCCTCGTCGGCACGCTCGATCGCGGAACGGGCAAGACCCTCGAATCGCATCGCCGCCTCGGCCTCGTACGCGATCCGCTGGCAGACTCCAGCGAGCGAGGACATGGCGTCGAAAAGCCGCCCCATGCTCGAGGTCGGAACCGTGTTCAGGCCGATCTCAAGTTGCCGGGCCAGCACCGACCGTTCGGGCTCGCTGCACGCGGCTACGCTCGGCAGCCGGGAGTCCCAGGCCAGCTCAGCGGCGCGGAGATGGGAGAGCGCCATTCGGCACGGGTTCCGCACGCCGGCGTCGCCGCCCGGCAATGACGCATAGCGAAGATGACCAGCGCGTTGGTAGCCGCCGTAGTCGGCGATCATGATCTCGCCACCCCAGACAGCCTGGTCGTCACCGTAGCCGGTGCCGTCGAAGGCGAACCCGATCACCGGCTCATCACCGGGATGTCCGCTCTCGGCCATCACCGATGCCAGATGGGCGTGGTGATGTTGCACCATGATCAGTGAGCGGTCGCCGGCGTACGACCGTGCCCAGGCCGTACTGCGGTAGCCAGGATGCCGGTCAGCGATGATCATCTCCGGTTGAACATCGGTCACCTGCTCGAGATGATCACGGGCGATGTCGAAAGCCTGCAACGTCGCCAGGTCGTCCATGTCGCCTACGTGGGCGCTCAGCCAGCCGTAGCCGCCAGCACCGACGCAGAACGTGTTCTTCAGGTCCGAGCCGACCGCCAGGGCTGGTCGGATCTGGATCGGGAGCGCCACCGGAAGGGGTGCGTAGCCGCGTGATCGGCGTACCGGCAGTTGATCATGATCGACGATGCGCAGCACGGAATCGTCGCATGGCACGTGGATCCGGCGATCGTGGCTCAGCCAGGCGTCGGCGAGCGGCGCCAGCCGGCTAGCGGCTTCGCCGTCGTCGGTGACGATGGGCTCGCCCGCCAGGTTGCCGCTGGTCATCACGAGTACCCGCGGTCCCGGCGGGTCGCCAGCGAGTCCGAAGAGCAGCCGATGCACGGGCGTATACGGAAGCATGATCCCAAGATCGGGCGAGTCCGGCGCTACGTCGGCAGCCAGCTTCACTGTCCCATCGGCGCGCCGCGGCAGCAACACCACGGGACGTCGCGGATCGGTCAGCAAGCGCCGCTCGGCGTCACTGAGCAGCGCGAGTTCGGCGGCGGATTTCGGATCGGCGACCATGATCGCGAACGGCTTGTCCCCGCGGTCCTTCCGCTTACGCAGCACGCTCACCGCCGTTTGATCCGCCGCATCGCACGCGAGGTGATAGCCGCCGAGTCCCTTGACGGCGACGATCGCGCCGCCAGACAACAGCCGCCGGGTCTGACTGATCGCGGCCAATCCGGTGACGTCCGGCTGACCTGGCTGACGCAGTGTCAGCACTGGGCCACAGTCAGGGCACGCGATCGTCTGAGCGTGGAATCTGCGGTCGGTAGGGTCCGCGTATTCCGCCGCACACGCCGCGCACAGTGGCAACGTCGCCATGGTGGTCGCAGGTCGGTCGTACGGCAGGTTGGTCACGATGGTGAACCGTGGGCCGCAGTTGGTGCAACTGATGAACGGGTGCCGGTAGCGCCGATCTTCTCGGTCGGCCAGTTCGGCGAGACAGTCCTCGCAGGTGGCGATGTCTGGAGAGATCAGAGTCCGGCCGCTACCGGCTTGCGACTGTTTGATCGAGAAGCCCGTGCCGTCCCTGGGTCGTGATCACCTCAACGGTGATCGCGTCAATCCGCGCCAAGGGCGGCGCATCAATCGGCAGCCGATGTCGGAACTCGGCAACCGCGGCGGCCGAGCCTTCGATCTCGATGGTTACCCCGCTACTGTCGTTGCCGACCGATCCGGAGAGGCCGAACTTGCTGGCCAGCGCGTACACGAACGGGCGGAACCCCACCCCTTGCACGACACCCGAGACGACCAGCCGGCGCCGAACGCGATCATCAACCATGAGTAGCCACCATCGGCCGCCGCTTGGCGAGCATCGAGTTGGCCAGGGTGAGATGGCGCTCGCTGTAGCGGTCCAACATCTCGCGCTGATCGTCGTTGATCACATCGCAGACCCAGTCCCAATGCAATGCAACTTGATCACCAGCCCGAATCTGGGCCGTCAGACCGACTCCATCAATCCCGGTTCGGACGCTCTCGGTAACGAGCGGTCCGACCGTCATCCGATCGTCGCCCCAGGTCAGCGGCGCAGACTCCACTAATGCTTGATCGTGCGCGACGCTCAGCACAACACCAGATCTGATCCTGCACCGATCGAGCACTCTCATTGCCGGCGCAGTGCGCCGGGGATCGGCAAGCATCGACACCCATGGATAGATACAGAACACGACGAAACTGTGGTGTGGCAGAGCTCCCGCGGCGAGGGCCTGGGCCAGGTCGGTGAAGAGCGGCCCACAGCGGCCGGCGAACGCCGCCGAGATCGTTGGGCGAATGCGGTCCGCGCTTACCTGATCAAGTACCGCACTACCCAGCCAGTACGCCTCCACAACCCGTGGATCGAGAATGTCAGGCGGACGGAGGAGATCAACGGCATCGGCAATCAGCTGCAGGTGTGGCAAGGCACCATCGAAGTTCCGGGCCCGGGCTCGCAGTCCATGATCATCGCCGGCTACGCCGCTGCGGAAGAATCCGTCGGCATCCTCTGGTCCGCAATAGCCATAGTGGTTGGGCGGAAATGCGTAGCGGGCGAACAGTAACGGACCGCTGGCCCGGTCAATCATCCCGGGCCCGACCCATCAACTCCAGACCCTGCAGCGCTTGCTCCGCCCCGGCGGCATCGGTGCGCTCCACGGCAAAGCCCATATGGATCAGCACCCAATCGCCCGGGGCGAGGGCTTCCTGCTGATCAAGGTCGAGCATTCCGATGTTGATCTTGCGTTGCGCACCTGATACGTCGACCAGCGCCAGCTGTCCGCCATAGCCCTCGAGCCGCTGGATGACCTGACCGGGAATGCCGAGACACATTGCTGCTACACCCGCTCTCCGACGTTGTGTGGATCATCGATCAGCTGACGGACAAGTCGGCGTACGGCATCCGCGGCCGCTGGCACCGAGCCTTGCACAGCAGAGGTCAGGCCGATTCCCTCGCCAAGCTCGGCCGGCCGGCAGCCCACCAGATAGGTCGGCGGGAGCTGCCCGCCGATGTCTGGCAACGTGGCCAGTACGGCGACCGGATCCATCCCGTGAGCGTCGAACTCCCCACCACGACATCATCCGGGCCGATCTCCAGGACCACCAGATCGCCGGCTGCGCCGGATCCGGGGCGAGCATCGATCAACACCAACGCGGCATAGCCCTCGAGCAGGTCGTACGCCAAGTGCATGCCCCGGATGCCGTAGTCGACGAGCCGCGCCTGCGAAGGTAGCGGTTGCGACTCACCGGCCAGGTGGCGTACGACTTCTGGTCCGAATCCGTCGTCGCTGAGGAAGATGTTGCCTACCCCCGCGACGAGAATGGTCGGCTTCTCGTCGTTGTGTTGAGGGCGATTCACATCCGCCGCATCTCGACGTACCGCTTGGCGTCGGGTATAGACCGAATGCCCACGAAGACTCCGACCGCGAATGCCACGGCGGCCAACACAACCGCCACAATTCCGATGTTCTTCATCTGATTTCACCTTCCTTCAGTGCGTAAGACTCACAGTGGGACGACCTCATCGGGAGAGAAGTACAGGTAGCGGCCGTACCAATCATGAAGATCGGCAGCCGGATCGTCGACCAGTACGACGGCGACGTGCGTCTCGTCATCAAGATCACGATGGACGGCCGTGACCCGTGCCAACTGATCGGCGTAGAAGACGTCCTGCGCATCGGCGCGTCGTCGCGGATTCAGTCGGACGAGGCTGCCTTTCCGGACGGTCGTACCCGAGATCATGACTTCGCCGGTCTCGGGGTCGTGATCATTGAAGATCGCGAATGGGTCGGAGGCATCAGTCCACGAGGGTGGCATTGGGTCCGGATCGCGGAACGTGCCATGCAGCCGCATCAGGTCCTCGGGTGACATCGCTTCGCAGCGATCGATGATCTCGGCAGCCTTTGGATCGGTCGCCCGCGCCTCCGCCTTTTCGGCGTCGGTCATCGTGAGCACGCGCAGCATAAGGATTTCGTCGATCTCGGTGGCGTCGAACAGCGACCCGGTGCTCTCACCGGCGATCTCGGGATAGTCGTAGAGGATGATCGGCGAACCGAGCACAGCAGATGCTTCGCCGGGCTCGCCTGCCAGGACCGGCCAGCAGCGATGCTGGGTGCACTGCTGGGCAGCCTCTTGTGCATAGTCGGGCGGATCAATCACTGAGACGAACGCTACCTGCGGATCGTGAGACTCGACGATCATGTGAGTGCCGAGCAGCGAACGACGTACCGAGTCGTCCTTGCCGGCCAGCCCATCGACTGTCGCCTGATTGTCGATGGACACGCTGAGCCGATACAGGTGGGCGATGGGCTCCAGCCGGGCAGCGACAGTCGCGGCCACGGCCCAGCGCTGCCTGACCAGCCGACCGGCCGCCTTCCCGTTCTGATCATGGACCGGCTCGATGCTCTCCGTTGCCTCGGCAGCCACAATCCAGGACGCTCCAGATACCAGGTCGGCCAGCAGCACAGTTCGACTGGACTCCACCTCGACTGCCTCGTCCCAGCAGAACCAGCGCTCCGCGCCGACCCGGAGTTCGGGGACTGAAACGTATCCATCCTGATCATCTGCTAGCTCGGTACGCCGCTGCTGCAGCTGCAGGAAGCGGACGTGGATGCTCAGCGCGGCCTGCATCTCCTCGATGGGCTGGTTGGTATGCACGTCGAGGAGGCAATTCATGGACAGGTGCGAGTCCTCGCCGATTCCGGCAATGTCGGCGCCGTCCGGCCCCAACACTCCGAACTGCCATCTGACCTGGTTCTTGCGCGAGGTCGCGCGATACGGATAGAGCAGGTAACCCTCATAGAGCACCGCATCTGCCACGGCACGAATCCGATCGAGCTCGGCCATCGCAGGGCGTGCCGGCTCGGCGCTCACGATTCCCTCACCCGCTCCGCCCTCACTCGTGCGGCACTGAGCAGCCGCTCAACAACGGAGTCCCAGCTCGTCAGGCCGTGCTCGGCCTTGTATTGGGTCAGTTCGGCGAGCACGTCGCGGCTCAGCCGCAACCAGCCGCTGCCAGGGAAGTGCTGGTCTATGCACTCACGCCAGACGGCGACGGGCATCCGGTAGGTGTCCTCCAGATGCCACGGCACCTGCTCGACGCCGAATCCTGACCTGCCCTGGGTGAAGCAAGTCCCGGAGAACATGAAGACCAGCGGCACCTCGCCGCCGTCAAGCTGGTGGAAGTACTTCGAGGCAGTCACCTCGAGGTCATACGTCACCGGCATCGGCAGGTCGACGAGTGTCATCTCGGTGAATCCCTGAACCACGGTGGAACAGTGCATCCACAGGAAAGGCTTGAGGGTCTGCGACCAGCGTTCACGCAGTCCGAATTGGTCGGCGAGCCCGGCAGCCTCCTGAACGTCATAGGCACGGCGCTGGGGCTCGATCCGCACCTGGCAACGAAGCGCCAGAGCATGCACTTTCTCCCCGGTTCGCTCACTGATCTCCAGCCGCGCCGTCAGCTGAGGCACCGCGGCGTACGGCTCACACACGATGTCGTCGATGCGAAACGCAAGATCAATCACGCGCCAACCTCCCGCGTGATCGCTCGGCTCCGCGTGGCCACTGTGGTGAAGAAGTCCTCAATCACCGCGCGCGCATCCTGCCCGCCGTCGAAGCCGCGCCAAACGGTACGCAGCCGGCCAGCCAACTCATAACACGCGTCGATCGGCACTAGAAAGCACTGCGCCTCGTGATCATGACCTGGGCTGCGTACCAAGAGAGCCTCGACGTCATCGCTGAGTGCGCCGAGCTCGGGATTGGCTTTGAGCACGTCGGTCCACGCTGCAAGTCCCAGCTCCGACTCTGCTACGCCGGCGGGGCCTGGATAGAAGGCCACCACTCGTCCCAGCACGGAGTTGGAGAAGAAGAAGGCCAATCCGACCGGAATGTCGAGAGAGTCCCACTCGGCTTCAGTGAGCTCGAAGTCAGGAAACGACAGAAATCGGTCGGGCACTGCTCGATAGCGCTGGTTCGCAGCGTTGGCGGTGAACAACAAGCCGCAGCCTCGGCAGGTGCACATCAGCTGGCGGCTCTGAATATCGACGACGTGCCGATGATCATCTGTGATCGGCTCGGCACACATGTCGCAGGTCTGCTGGTCCGGTTCGGGCGGCGGACGGGTGGCGATCCGACGCAATACCGACAGGGCCCCGGCTCCGCGCGGCGGCTCCGACGATGCGCTCGACGCCTGCGGGTTCACTGGCACAGCTCAGCCCTCAGACGCCCGCCGGCACGGCCACGCTGAGCACCCCATCACGCTGCAGCAGCGGCAGCGGCTCCAGATGATGATCACCATCCAGGCCCAACCCTGCTCGCCGCGTGTCATAGCGAGCCCGGCAATGCGGACAAACCAAGATCAAATTGGCAGCGCTATCGCCCAGCCGGCGCTCCAATCTCGCACCGACCAGCGTTTCGCCGCAGGCCGGACAGTGATCGCGATACGCGAACAGATCTCCGCCCAATCGGCAAGCCACGAAGGCCATGCCGTCCTTGTCGAATCCGCCGATCTCGCCGGGCGCCAGGTCGGCCAATTCAGGAATCGGCAGCCAGGCAGCCGCGGCTTCATTCTGATCAAGCCGGACCCGGAGCGACTCCACCGAAATGAGTCCGGGCGTTGATCGCGCCGTCGGCTCAACCTCGATTGCGGTGACCTCCGGCGCAGCGGCCTGGATCGCACCCTCCACGGCCAGCTGCAGCGTTACCGTCGACGACGGGCAGCTGTCGCAGGTACCGAGCAACCGAAGCGTGACCACGCCGGCCCCGTCGATTCCTAACAGTTCGACATCGCCGCCGTGTGAGCCGAGGTAGGGACGCACGCTGTCCAACGCCGCCGCGACCCGGGTCGTCACATCGTACGGATGTAGGCCGTGTACCAGCAGTAACCCGGAGACAAGCTCGTCCGCCGCCAGCGCATCGAGTGCTCCGGCATCGAGCCGGCCGGCGTCGGCCAGCACCTCGAGAAGGCGCTCCAGTCCGGCCCCGTAAAGGTTGGTCACCAGCGCAACCAGGTCCTCGCCGCGCTGTTGGGCCATCGGCCCGGAGGTACCTAGAGCGCTCAGCAGGCTGTCGATCCGCTCGCCGGTCTCACTGAGTTGATCAAGACCCGACTGGGGCTGCATCTACTCACCGGTGAGCGACTGGGTCGGCGAGTGCAGCACCTCGAGCTTCTTGCCCCCGCCGAGATACATGTGTACGCCGCACGGCAGGCACGGATCGAAGCTGCGCACCGTACGCATCACGTCGATGCCCTTGAAGTGATCCAGGTCGTTCTCCTCGAAGATCGGTTGGTCCTGGACGGCGTCCTCGTACGGCCCGGCCGTCCCGTACGAATCGGTCGGGCTCGCGTTCCACGGGGTCGGCGGGTATGGGTGATAGTTGGCGATCTTGCCATCTCGGATCACCATGTGGTGGCTCAGCACGCCACGGACCGCCTCGGTGAAGCCGCAGCCGATCCCCTCGTCCGGCACCTCGAACTTCTCCCAGGTCTTGGTCCGCCCGGCCCGGATCTCCTCCAGTGCCTTCTCCGCGAAATAGAGCGCGCAGCCAGCGGCGTAGGCCTGGAAGTAGGTCCGCGCCCGATTCCGCTCCAAGGTGTTGGAGCCGTGCACCGGGATCTTCCACTCCAGGCTCACCGGGCCCTTGAGCGCCGTCTTCGGTAGGTTGATCTGAACACTGCTGCCGGTCGCCTTGACATATCCGCCCACGTCGACGAGCCCGGACAGCGCCGTGGACCACAACCGTGCGAGCGGCCCGCCACCGGTGTCGAGTGCGAGATGATCCTGACCGTCGTACCAGCGTGGGCTCATTACCCAGCTGTACTTGTCGTCAAGATCCCGCTTCTGGGGATGTGGGTTTGTGTGCTGGTTCCACGGATGGCGCCGATCGACCGGATTCCCCAGTGGATCGTTCCTCACGAACATCTCCTGGTCGGTCCAGTCGTCGTAGTAGGAGGATCCGAGCAAAATCCGGATGCCCAGATTGATGTCCACCAGATCGTTGGTGACGAGCTTGCCGTCGACGACCACGCCGGGCGTGACGAACATAGCCCGTCCCCACGCCGTCATGTCCTTGTAGTTGAAGTTGCAGACTGCCGGATCTTGGAAGGAGCCCCAGCAGCCGAGCAGCGTACGCCGCAGTCCGACCTGCTCGTAGCCGGGCAGCGCCTCGTAGAAGAAGTCGAAGAGGTCGTCATGCATCGGCACGACCTTCTTCATGAACTCCACGTACCGCATCAGACGGGTCAGGTAGTCGGTCATCAACTGGATCGTTGCCACCGTTCCGACGCCGCCCGGGTAGAGCGTCGAGGGGTGGACGTGCCGACCCTCCATCAGGCAGAACATCTCCCGGGTGTAGCGGCTCACGTGGAGGGCTTCCCGGTAGAAGTCGCCGGTAAACGGATTCAGCGCTCGCATGATGTCGCCGACGGTGCGATAGCCATGATCACCAGCGTGCGGCGCCTCGGTGTTGTTCGCCTTCTCCAGCACCGCGGGATTGGTCTCGGAGACCATCTTTTCGCAGTAATCGACCCCGACGAGATTCTCTTGGAAGATGTTGTGGTCGAACATGTACTCCGCAGCCTCGCCGAGGTTGACGATCCACTCACCGATATGTGGAGGCTTCACCCCGTACGCCATGTTCTGGCAGTAGCACGAGCACGTCGCATGGTTGTCGCCGCAGATTCCGCAGATCCGGCTGGTGATGAAGTGGGCGTCCCGTGGGTCCTTGCCTTTCATGAAGATCGAATAGCCGCGAAAGATCGATGAGGTCGAACGACACTCGGTGACGACCCGCTGCTTGAAGTCGATCTTGGTGTAGATGCCAAGGCTACCGACGATGCGAGTAATCGGATCCCAGGCCACCTCGACCAGGCCTTCGGCGTTCTCAGTGAGCTTGCTGGGTTTGGCCATGGTCGTGGTCATTGGACGCTTGCCTCCTTGCAGAACTGAACGTGGATGCCTACCAGGTGCGAGTCGCGCCCGAGGTGAGCTGGGAACCTCGCTTACGCCACTTGGGTTCTTGATCGATCGTGTGCTGGGTAACCGAGCGGAGCCGACGCAGGGTCGCGCCCCAAGCGTTGACAACTGTGGTGGAGAGCTTGGCGCCGGGAGGCTCGTCCATGAATGGCATGAACTTGTCCGGGAAGCCGGGCATGGTGCAGCCAATGCAGATGCCGCCTACGTTCGGGCAGCCGCCGATGCCGGCCATCCACCCCCGCTTGGGCACGTTGCACTTGACCACCGGACCCCAACAGCCGAGCTTGACGATGCACTTCGGCGAGCCGTACTCGGTGGCGAAGTCGGCCTGCTCGTAATAGCCCGCCCGGTCACAGCCCTCGTGCACCGTGGCGCCGAACAGCCAGGTGGGGCGCAGCGCGTCGTCGAGCGGGATCATCGGCGCCTGATCGGTTGCCATGTATAGGAGGTAGGTCAGCGTTTCGGAGAGGTTGTCGGGCTGGATCGGGCAGCCGGGGACGTTGACGATCGGTATGCCGGCCTTCGACTTCCAGCTCCAGCCGAGGTAGTCGGCGACGCCCATGGCTCCGGTGGGGTTACCGGCCATGGCATGGATCCCGCCGTACGTGGCGCAGGTCCCGGCGGCAACGATCGCCGTAGCCTTAGGCGCCAGCCGGTCCAACCATTCCGACGTCGTGATCGGCTGCCCGGTCGCTGGATCGTTACCGAAGCCGCACCAGTAGCCCTCGTCCTTGATCTTCTCGTTGGGGATCGACCCTTCGACGACAAGGACGAATGGTTCCAGCTCGCCACGGTCGGCTTTGCGGAACCACTCGAGGAAGTCGTCCTGGCCGCCCTCCGGGCCACACTCGAAGTCGATCAACGGCCAATGGACCGCGATCTGCGGAAGACCGGGAAGCGCACCGAGAGCGATCTCCTCGATGCTTGGCTGCGTCGCCGCAGTCAATGCGACAGAGTCCCCGTCGCAGCTGAGGCCGGCGTTGATCCACAAGACGTGGATGAGCGTTTCTTCTGCCTTTACGGCGGCGGGCGTCGGCATCGATGCCACCTTTCCCGACCTGGATCTGCACCGATCCATGCTGCTGGGGCCGACGATCGGCCTACTTGTGCAGCTTCTCTGTTCTTAACATTCGGTCCCGAATTACGTCAAGCAATTCGGGCCTTAGGTCACAGCCGGCGCCGCGCTACGCAGCCAGGCATACCAGGCATCGAGGCCGTCGCCTGACTTGACCGACAGGGGCATGATTTCGGCCGTCCGGTTGAGGCTTTGGGCGTAGCCAGCAAATATTTCAACATCGAAGTCGACATAGGGCAGCAGATCGGTCTTGTTGATAATCACTAGGTCGGCGACCGCGAACATGTGCGGGTACTTCAGTGGCTTGTCCTGACCCTCGGTGACCGAAATGATCACCACCTTGGCGTGCTCGCCAACATCGAAGAGCGCAGGGCACACCAGATTGCCGACGTTCTCGATGAAGAGCCACGATCCTGGGTTGGGGTCCAACGCCTGGACGGCCGACTGAACCATGGGAGCGTCGAGATGGCAACCGGCTCCGGTGTTCACTTGAACGGCACGGGCACCAGCGCGCCGAATACGTTCTGCGTCGAACGTCGTTTCCTGGTCGCCCTCGATGACGCACACGGGACGCGCGTCACCGAACTCAGCAATGGTGCGCTCGAGAAGTGAGGTCTTACCGGAGCCAGGAGAACTCATCAGATTGAGTGCGGTAATGCTGCGCTCGGTAAACCACTCGCGGTTGTGCTGGGCGAGGTGATCGTTCTTGGCCAGGATCGCCTCGCCGATGATCAGATTCTCGGTGCTCGGCGTCGGCCGCTGGACCGCATCTGCCAGCTGATGGCTGTGATCATGGTCGTGATGCTCGTGGTCATGATGCTCACGGTCATGATCATGATGTGAATGATCATGGGCATCCAGGGTCAGCACCTTGACGTCATCATTGTTGCCGCAACCACAGGTCAGGCACATGACTCCACCTCCAGTTCGACCGAGAGCACCCGGAGCTCACGGCCTGCGATCAGGTCAACCTCAGCGCTGCCGCAGTCGCACAGCAGGATGAGGCTGTCGAGAGCGAAATCCTGGCCGCATGATCGGCAATGCGCCGCTCCGCGCGTCTGTTCGATCACGAGTGTCGAGCCCTCCAGGGGCGTACCGCTGACGACGAGCTCGTAACAGAACTGCATCGCGTCGGGCACAACCCCCGACAATGCGCCGACATCCAGTCGCACCCGGCCGACCCGCCGGCCGGCCGTCCGCTCAACGACCATGTCGACCACGCTTTGGGTAATGGCAAGCTCGTGCATTGACACTCCTGCTGGCACACTCCTGCGGCTACTGTACGGCGACCTCGATCTCGACGTCTCGGCCGCACGACGCTCAGCTTGCGGCAACCCGCCTCGAACCGACAGCGACACCTATCGGTGTTCGTGGTGACTCTTTTCCCCTAGTGTCAGGTCATGGGTGAACGGGTCCTCATCCTTGCGGCCGGCATTGGCTCGGGCCATAACATCGCCGCCGGCGTCCTCGAGTCGTCTTTTCGAGCCGCCGAGAACGTCGATGAAGTACAGAAACTGGACATCCTCGAGGCGACCAACGAGGTTTACCGGACCCTCTATGACGACGGTTACTTTGCCCTTGTCGAAGCAGCGCCTTGGCTAGTCGGCTGGGGTTATGACGCGAATGATCCACCATTCAAATTGGCTAAATGGACCTCGATGTGGGACCGCATCAACAACACGGCAAGCAGCAGGGCCATCAAAGCGTTTCGCCCCACCATCGTGGTGTGTACGCATTTTCTGCCGACTCGATTGGTGTCGCTGATGCTGACCCGTGGCGCACTCGAGGCCAGACTGGCAGTGGTCACCACGGATTACGACTTCCAGGGACTGTGGTTGACGAGCCCGTTCCACCACTTCTTCGTAGCGCGCGACGAAACCAAGGCGTACATGTCTGCCATTGGGGTACCAGCGGATCGAATCACGGTTTCCGGGATTCCAGTTCGGCCCGGCCTGGCCGATGCGGTTGATCGGGAAGCGATCCTGCGCCGCTACGACCTTCGGCCAGATTGGCCAATCCTGTTGATCTCGGCCGGCGCTGCCGGGGGCGCGTACACCCAGACGATCGTGCAACAGACAATGCGAATGACCAACGACTTCCAGGCCGTGGTCGTGTGCGGGCGTAATGACCAGCTCAAGAGCCAGATCGAGGGCCTGACCGCCTTTCAACGCGACCGATACCGCGTCCTGGGCTACACCAACGACATGGCTGATCTGATGCGGGCAGCGACCCTGTTCATCGGGAAGCCTGGCGGATTGTCCTCTTCGGAGTGCATGGCCGCGGGTTTGCCGATGGTTCTGATCCACCCGATCCCGGGCCAGGAAGTGCGGAACAGCGACTTCCTGCTCGAGGAAGGCGCTGCGGTGCGCTGCAACTACCAGACGACGGTGGGCTACAAGATCGATCGTCTGCTGGCCGAGCCAGATCGCATCAAGCAGATGGCCACGTCAGCCAGGCAAATCGGGCGACCGGACGCTGGCCAACAGATCACCGCTCAGGTGCTCGCAGATCAGTCCGCACCCCTATGGATCACTCAGGCAGCCCAAAAGTCGGTGCTCGCCTCCAGTGAGCAAGGCATAGCGGCTGCGAACCTGTACGCCGGTCGTCGCGTTCGAACCTTGATCAATGCTCCTACTGGTCGATCCGCTGGAGTGATAACGACAGCACAGCTCGATTCACTGCTACCGGCGAAGATGGATGGTCGGTCCGATACGAACATCAAGTTGTCAGCGGACCAAATCTCCAAACTTCGGCGGCGCACGGAGCCCGGACTCTTCTTCACCCTGCGCCGAATCCTCGACAAGGCCAGCGACTTGAGGCTCGAGCTTCGCACGTAATCGGCCAACGCATTTCGATGTTGAGGTGCGCGTACCAGACGGTGAGCATCGACTGCGAGGCGAAGTCTCGCATCGCCGTTCGATAGGTCTCAACGGCAGCCAGCGCTGCCTTTTTGCTTTGTTTTTTGCTGAATCCATTGTCTCGAGCGGCGATGACCATACTGGCGACCAATTGCTTGACATCCCACTCGAATGGGCCGGCCAGCGTCTCGTCGAAATCATTGATGTCGAACACGAGGCGATGGTCGGGGGAGGCGTACGCGCCAAAGTTGGACAGGTGCGCATCCCCGCACAGCTGCGTTTGCACGCCCGATATCGCTGTGCTGCTCAGATCGGCGGCCATGATCAGCGCCGCGCCTCGGTAGAACGCGAATGGAGATACCAGCATCCGACCATGGCGAATCGGCACAAGTTCGGGTACTCGGGTCTCGGCCTGGCTGAGCAGCAATCCGACCGGGTCACGAGACTTCGCAGGTGTGAAATCGGCGTGGGACTCCAAGGGCGTTTTCGCACGAGCCGCTTTACCAAATGTCGCACGCTGCTCAGGCGTTGGACGCGGTGCTTCACGCCGCTTCGTTGGGTCGGGCGTTTCCAGCGTCGAAGGGTCGCACACTCAGCATTCGGTGAACATCACCCGACCGAGGTGAATGCCGCCGGTACGTCTCGCAGCACAGGCGTCGAAAAGGGGCTGCCGATCCGCGGCGTGAGGGGTCGTTGTCCGGCACAGGCGTCAAAACGTACCGATGCAGCAGATGTAGTGGCTACCGAATTGAGGGCATGTTACTTCCGCTCAAGAGGCTCAGAATATTCCTTAATCAGGGCAGCGGGTCTGGGAGGCCGCGGTCTACGACTGGATCAACCGCGTCATTGCCAAGAGAGCGACCACACCGCAGCGCAGCCGCCGTAAAGAGAGATTTCCAACGTGTCGGCGTCGGACAGGAGACGATGGCGCGCGGCACTTGGCCACACTAGGGCTGTGGACGGTGAAACCAATGTCTTCGGTGCCGAGCTGCAGCCCTGCGGTACAGATCCGGTTACGGGCTTCTATCGCGACGGCTGCTGCACTTCGGGTCCAGCGCACGCTTTCCACCTCGTGTGCGCTGTGCTGACGGCTGAATTTCTTGATCATCAGCGCAATGTCGGCAATGACTTGATCACACCGGTGCCGGAGTACGGCTTTCCCGGCCTACGACCCGGCGACCGGTGGTGTGTCGTTGCCGAACGCTGGGCTCAGGCCCACGACGCCGGAGTCGCTCCCCCCGTGGTGCTGGCCGCAACCAACGCCCGGGCGTTGGAGGTGATCGACCTGGCCAAGCTGCAGCCGTACGCGGTCGACGTTCCCGAAGACCTCAGCTCGCTGGAAGGGCCAGAGTCTGGCATTTAGGCCGGAGCCCTCGGTAAAGTCCGGTGCCAGGCGGGCAGGTGCCCGCAGACGGAGTTGATCATGACTGAGTACGTCCCGGACGAGTCCTCCGAGCAGCCTGCTGGCACCGGCCGACCGCCGGCGATCTTCCTCTTCCAGCCCCACAGCTTCCGAAGGGTGACGCCAGCTCGGCTGGCCGAGTGGGAACAGACAATGCTGACGCACTTCGGGCTGAACGCGGACGAGATGCCGTTCGACGAGCTCAGCGTGCTTCGCGGGGGCACCTGGTCAGATTCCGGTCCCTCGGGGCAGATCTGCGCCGATGACAGCGACAACTTCGCCGATGATCTCGATCTTGACGCATATCCTCCGGATTCTGACGAGCTTCCAGAGCAATCTCGTCCGCCGGCGATCTTCATGTTCCAGCCATCATCGTTCTCCCGAGTCGGACCCGACCGGCTCGCGGAGTGGGAGCAGATCATGCAAGAGCACGTCGGGCTGAGGGCAGCGCGGTTCGGAGCGAAGGCCGCGAATTCGGGGACGCTGTCGGCGACCTTGCCCAACGAGTGCATGGACGACTCCGACTACGAATCGGAGTGAGCGCGCTGGAGTCAAACCAGCGCCCCTGCTCCATTGCCATCGTCACCTTCGCGGACGATCTGCATGCCCTGGTGATCCAAGATCGATTGCGGGGCATGCCGGAGACCAGCTGCGCAATCATCGAAGCCGACCGGCTGGCTGATCATCCTGATGCGCTCAGTTGGCACGCCCCGGTGGACGAGCCCAGCTTCACCGTCTCGGCCCGAGATGGTGAGCTGCTCGATGTCGCGAGCCTGGACGCCATCTGGTTCCGGCGCTGGAACCATCCGCAGCGAGATATCCCTCCACTGGCCGATCCGGCTCAGGTCGAGGTGGTACACCGCAGCTGCAGCACGACGCTGCTGGGTGGACTGCTGACCAGCTTTCACGGCACGTGGGTAAGCACACCAGAAGCAACGCGCCGCGCCGAGAACAAACTCGTTCAGCTTCGAGCGGCACAGGCCGCTGGTTTCGTGGTACCGGAGACGCTGATCAGCCAAGATCCACCGACCATCCGCGCCTTCTGTGCAGCGCTACGAAGTCCAGCGGTGATCAAGACCGTCCACGGCACCCCTCGTAGCCAGCTCTTCAGTCTCCGGGTGACCGACGACCACCTCAGCGACGACGATGCGCTGCGCAGGTGCCCGACGATCTTCCAGGAATATGTCCCCGGCCACCGCCACCTGCGGGTGCTCTGCTGCGGACGGCGTAGCTATGCAGTGCAGATCGAGACCGAGCGGTTGGACTGGAGACTTGATCTTGATACTCCCATGTTTCCGGTGCGGCTCGAGGCCGCCGTCGAACGCCAGCTCTCAGACGTCCTGGAGCGACTCGGACTGCGGATGGGTGTCGCAGATCTCAAGATCACACCAGCTGGCGATCCTGTCTGGCTTGAGCTGAATCCCCAGGGTCAGTTCCTCTTTCTCGAAGGCCTGACGGGGCTCGACTTGACCGGGGCCTTCGCAGATTTCCTCCGAGATGAGGGGCTTCGGTCGGCTGCTCTGTGACCGGCGGTGGTGAAAGTCGCATCTTCCTGGGCTGCACGGTAAGCCGAATTCAGCAGCGGGAACTTCTCGTCTGATCGATCACGGCGTGTCGGTTTGCGCTGCCTTGTCGCCATTTAGTTAGGTTGGCGCGCTCGCTCTCACGTTTGGAGCTGCTAGCACGAGCCCGACGCTCGCAGCTCGATCGACTTCCCCACTTCCCCTGCGAGGAGATCCATGAGAAATCGCGTGCGTGCATTACGTGCTGCCCTCGCCGGCGGAATCGCCGTCGCGCTCACAACGCCGATCGCGTACGCCCAATCCATGGACGAAGTCACCGTGGCGCACCGTGGGGCGAGCACGTCAAAGTTCGGAGAAGGCACACTGCCGGCGTACAAGTACGCGGTTCGGAATCGCGCCGACATCCTGGATGCGGACGTTCGCTGGACTAAGGATGGTCCCGACGCCGACAGTCTGGGGACCATGGTGATCTTGCATGACGCCACACTCGACCGGGTAACGAACTGCACCGGCACCGTCTCGTCTTGGCTGTGGTCGGAAATCCGCGATAGATGTCGCACTGACATCGCTGACCAACCGCTGATGCGGGTCGTCGACCTGCTCAGTTATGCCGACTCAGTCGGAAAATCCGTCGCCCTGGAGATCAAGGTTTGCTCGATCAGCGACGCGCAGGCGAAGCAGTTGTGGAACGCAATCAAGAACTCGAGAATCCAGTTGCAGGCGACCTCCTCCTGCCTCGATGCATTGAACAAGATCAAGAAGTTGGACGCTGCTGACACTACCCACAAGATCAGTTACGCGCTGATCATCCTCGGTACCCGCAGCTGGCCATCGGCGTCGACGATCAAGAAGACCGCCCCAACCGTGTACGCCATACTCACCATCCCCGCCGATGTCGCACGCAGTTACCGGCTGGCCAACATCAAGGTGTTCCTCTACACCGGCAAGAACGCCTCCGATGATGCAAAGATGATCGCGCTACAGCCGTACGGGGTGGTCGTCGACGACGTGGCGCGTTTCCAGCAGTGGCGCGACGCCGCAACTGGATCGGAATAGAAATCCGTCACTTTCGAAAGAAACTGGTCGCGAACAACACGGCATGCGCCGAAATTGATGTGGTCTGTGACCAGTTGCGCGGCACAGGCGAACGGGGTTCGGCTCAGGGCGCCAGATCACGGTGTGCCAAGCTGGCCGTCGAAGGAGGTCGCCGATGAACATCATCACCAGAGGCTTCCGCGGACGGCGGCGGGACAGCGGCCGGCCGCTGCCGCCCGGTCAGTACCTCACCCATGACTTTCCGGTGCTGTCTGCCGGGCCGACGCCTCGCATTCCGCTGGATGCCTGGGAATTCACTGTGACGACAGAACAAGGTGACCGCCATCGATGGAGTTGGACGGAGCTGATGGGCCTCGCGGCGGAGTCGATCACCACCGACATTCACTGCGTGACACGTTGGTCCAAACTGGATACGGACTGGCGCGGGGTCTCTCTCGACACGCTGCTCAGCAATGTCGAGACCGAGGCCGACTTCGCCATGGCCCTCAGCTACGGCGGCTACACGACAAACCTGCCGTTGGAAGATCTGCTCGACGGCAAGGCCTGGATCGCCTACGAGTACGACGGCGAAGATCTCGCCCCTGAGCACGGCGGGCCAGCCCGCCTGCTGGTCCCGCACTTGTACCTCTGGAAGTCGGCCAAGTGGATTCGTGGCATCGACCTGATGCTGCAAGATTCACCCGGCTTCTGGGAGCAGCTCGGCTACCACGACTACGGCGACCCATGGCGCGAGCAGCGGTATCAGGGGGACTGAGGGTACGCCGCGCCTGGCGGCCAGCAGTTCTGGTCGAGCGGCGCGTCGAGACCCCAAGTGCATCCACGCTCGTATTTGATGTGCCCGGATGGCCTGGTCACGTGGCTGGGCAACACCTTGACGTCCGACTGACCGCACCTGACGGCTACCAGGCTGCCCGCAGCTACTCGCTGGCTGCGCCAGCGGACGGCGAGCGAATCGAGATCACGGTGCAAGCTGTGCCGGATGGGGAGGTGTCGAGCTTTCTCGTGGGCGATGTCACGGCCGGTGAATCGGTCGAGGTACGGGGACCAGTGGGCGGCTGGTTTGTCTGGAGGCCCGAAGACAGCGGGCCGGTGTTCCTCGTCGCTGGCGGGTCCGGCGTCGTCCCGCTGATGGCCATGATCCGTAGCCGGGACGGAACTGACCGCGCACCATTCCGGCTCATCTACTCCGTACGCACGCCCGGCGATCGCATTTATGATCATGAACTGCAGCGTCGAGCGTCCGAAGACGGCGGGCTTGACGTCAGCGTTGTTTACACGCGCACTGCCCCCGAGGGCGAACCGCGGCCGACCGGGCGGATCAGCATTGACGACCTGGTCTCCTACGGCTGGGCCGCCGAGCTGGAGCCGACCTGCTATGTCTGCGGGCCGACCGGATTCGTCGAGACGGTCGCGAATTTGTTGATCTTCCTGGGGCACGATCCGAGCAAGATCAGGACGGAACGCTTCGGGCCGAGCGGGCCCTGATAGGGAGGTGGTTGTTGATGGATGTGCAAACCGAAGCCGGCTACGACGGGAATGCTCTGGCAGGTCCGATGTCGGAGGTGTTCGCCGTCGAGGTGACAACGGCGGTCGGAAGGTGTCGCGGGTGCGGTACGTCCTCACAACTGGCCACGCTTCGGGTGTACGGCCTGGAGCCAGGCATGGTGGGTCGTTGCCCGGGTTGTGAGGAGGTATTGGTCCGGATCTCGCGTACCCCAGATGACCTTTGGCTCGACCTCAGCGGGATGTCTGCGCTACGGATTCAGATGTCGAACTCTTCCGCCGAGGAGACGGGCCAATAGCCGCTGATCGCGCTCAGGTAGGTGGCAACCCAGACCAGAGGTGCGTTCCACCGAATGCATACGTCGTTGGTGACCTCGGATGTCGGCTCGTCAAGGTAACAGCATTGCGGTGGCAGGCCTTGCAAGCGTGAATCGTAGGGAAAGTCTGGACTCGGCACGGAATTCGCCCCTCCGGCCAGAGCGCCCGGCGGAGGTGGTGGGAATGCTGGATCGAGGTCGTGCCCGAACTGCCGAGTCCGCTGGTGAGAGGTGTAGTCGCTGCCATATCCGGTGATGTAGCTCTGACCGAGAGCGTTCCGCCCAAGCAGATAGTCCATCCCCTCGCTAACGGCAGCTGCATAGTGGGAATCTTCCGACACCAAGTGCGCCATGGCGATCACCACAAGGTTGTTGAGGATCCGGCCATTCGACCCCCAATCCCATCCCTCGATCGGCGCGTACGGCTGGCCCCACGGTTGCTGACCCTGCAGCTCCACGAGGCGGTCGGCACCCCGTCGCACACCATTGATCACCTGCGCGTGGTCGGCGAGGTCATCGCCGACGAGTGCTAGATCGAGCCGAGCCGGCGCAGTCACTCGGTTGAAGTCGAAGCCGGTCACGTCGAAGGCATCAGTGATGTGCTCAGGGGAAGACAAAAGCTGCCTGCGGTAGCGATCGTCACTGGTGGCAAGCCACAGCTCGACTGCCGCCCAATACCAGTCATCCTCAAGCCAGTCGTCGCCGTACGGCCCGCCTCCGAATTGGGCGTGGTCGTCAGGAGCGATCAGATCAGGGTGCCGCTGGGCCGCTTCGTACGCAGCACGGGCAGCGGTCAGGAGCGTTCCTGCGTACGCCGGATCAGCGTTACGGAACAGCCGAGCGCCTTGGGCCGCAACCGCGGCCAACTGCAGGGTCGCACCCGTGGAGGGCCGGTGCACCACGCGCTCAGTGGGGTCTTCGTGCGCCCAGCCCGGCATCGGTGACCAGTGCGTACCGTGCACCCGGTGGAAGGCCATCCCGGACAGTGGATCACCAGCAGGCACCTGCATGCGCAAGATCCAATCGAGCTGCCAGCGACACTCATCCCGAAGCGGGCCGGCCAGCCTGCTGCTCAGTGTGCTGTGCGTCTTCAGCAGCAGATCGAGCGTGCTGAGGAGCTGCCATACTGCGATGGCGCCGCTTGTGACGTACTTGCCGTAGTCGCCTGCGTCATACCAACCCCCCGAGACGTCGAACTCGCCCTCGCAACGCCAACCGGGGTACAGCCCCTCAGCGTCTGTCCCAGTCCACGCACGGACTGCCACATCTCCACGATTCGGCGATTGCCCGGCGTGTCCGGCGGGCCGGCCATAGCCAGGAACGACGCTGTCCAAGATCGGCGTTCCCGAACGCATCAGATAAAAGAAAGCCAACGCGTCGCCCGCCAGCCGGTCGTAGAGACGGCTCGTCACCTCGAACGGATGGCTGCGCTGGGTTAGCGCCTCGATCCAGAAACCTGCACCCTGTTGATCGAGGTCGGTGAAGTCCAGCACGTGAACGTTCAATCCGGAGGTTGGCTCTGGTCTTGATGCCCAGGGTTGGGAAAGGCCGCGATTGACGACGCTGCCCTTTCGATCCCGAACGGTAAATGGGACCGGGCGCTCAGAATCGGAAATCAGCGTCGCATGCTTCGGCAGGCCGGTGAGGTAACCCAATTGATTCACCCGAACTCGTGGACGGCCGGTCATGATGTCTGTCAACGACCACCGTGGCCACCCCACGCGGGCAGCGTAGGGCCGAGTCAAGCTGGCGGCAAAAATTCATTGACGCTTGGCTGAATGTTCAGCCACGCGAATCGCGGATCGACACGATGAGTGGGTAGCTGGTCAGGTGTGCCATTCTCTCCGCAAGTGATTCATCCGACGAGGAGCAGCACGATGATCATCGAGAACTTCCGTGAGTACCTTGACGAGCTCATTCGTGACGGCTTTACCGTCCGCCACGACGAGCACGGTTCGGATCCCGATCTGATCGATCCGGGAGGCAACCCAATCGAAACCTGGCGTGCCGACTATCCGTACGAGGAGCGGATGGACCGCGATGACTACGAAGAGGAGAAGTACCGCCTGCAGATCGAACTGCTGAAATTCCAGGACTGGTCGCAGGAAACCAGCACCAAGCACGTGATCTTGTTCGAGGGCCGGGATGCGGCCGGCAAGGGCGGCACGATCAAGCGGTTCATGGAGCATCTGAATCCGCGTGCCGCCCGAGTGGTTGCGCTGACCAAGCCGAGCGACACCGAGCGAGGTCAGTGGTATTTCCACCGCTACGTCGCGCACCTACCAACAGCGGGCGAGATCGTGCTCTTCGACCGCTCCTGGTACAACCGAGCCGGTGTCGAGAGAGTGATGGGCTTTTGCAGCGACGAGGAATACAAGCAATTCCTCCACCATGCGCCTTTGTTTGAGGAGATGCTTGTCGAGAGCGGCTTTTCGTTGACGAAGCTATGGTTTTCGGTCACCCAGCAGGAGCAGCGGACACGGTTTGCTATCCGTCAGATCGACCCCGTACGGCGCTGGAAGCTCTCGCCGATGGACATAGAATCCCTCGATCGCTGGGACGATTACACCGAAGCCAAGGAAGCCATGCTGCTGGCCACCGACACCGACTACGCGCGCTGGACCTCGATCAAGAGCAACGACAAGAAGCGCGCCCGGATCAATGCCATGCGCTTCTTCCTAAACCAGTTCGACTATGAGGACCGGGATTCGACGGTCGTCTACCCTGCTGATCCGCTCCTCGTCCAGCGCGGACGCGATGCCGTTGACTAAAACCAAGATCACTCCGCTGGGCCTGTCGGACCTAGGGCCCGCCTAACCTATGTAGCACATGTGCTAGTTTGGCAGCATGGAGGCTGAGGTTGGGCTGCGGGAGATGCGTCAAAGTGCTAGCGAGCTAGTGCGGCGGGCGGAGGCTGGTGAGCGGCTGACGATCACAGTGGCTGGTCGACCGGCGGCGGTTCTGGGTCCGATCCAGCCACGCCGCTGGCGGCAGTGGGAAGAGATCGCCGATCTGTACCGGATACCGATTGACCCGGGTTTGGCTCAGGACCTTGATCAGCTCGACAATAAGCTTCGAGATCCCTGGGCCGAGCGTTGAGCCGAGGCGTCGTAGATACCAGTGTGCTGATAGCCGACGATGTCTCGCCGCTGCCAGGTGAGTTGGCAATCAGTGTGGTGAGCCTTGCCGAGTTGCATTTCGGTGTTTTGCTGACGGCGGATGATGACGAGCGAGCGCGGCGGCTCAGTCGGTTGAGCGCATTGCAGCGCCGGTTCGATCCACTGCCGGTCGACGAGGCCGTCGCCGAGAGCTATGGATTGTTGGCGGCTCGCGTTGTGAGGGCGGGTAGGCAGCCTCGTGCTCGTGTCATGGACCTACTGATTGCAGCGACCGCCCACGCACACGGAGCGACTTTGTACACACGGAATGCTGATGATCTTCGTGGCCTCGAGGGCCTGATAGAACGTGCGGTTGTCTGAAGGCCGCGCGCTATCTGGCGAGCCCGTCGATGGCGGCCACCTCGTCGGCAGTCAGGGTGATTCGAGCGCCTTCGGCGTTGCCGACAATGCGTTCACGGCGTACGGACTTGGGAATCACGACGAAACCGTGGGCGATGTGCCAGGCAACGATCACCTGAGCTGCGGTTGCGTCATGTCGACCGGCGATCGAAACCAGGATCGGATCGCGCAGATTGCTCACCTTGAATGGGCTGTATCCCTCCAGGACTATGCCCCGCTGCTCCAGTCCAGCGGCCATGTCCGGATCGTAGAGCGGTGGACCCCATCGGATCTGGTTGACCTGCGGCGTCGCTCCGGTTGCCTTGGTCAGCTCATCAATCTGGCGAAGTGAGTAGTTGCTGACGCCGATGGCCCTTGCAAGGCTGTCCTGCTGCGCCTTGACGAGCTGCTCCCAGACCTGAGGCGCCGCCTGCCCATTGGGTGGCCAATGCACGAGCCAAAGATCGACATAGTCCAGGCGCAGTTTGGTCAGGCTCTCCTGCAGGGTCCGACGCTCCCGACCGGCATGCTGGGGCGGCAGCTTCGTCGTGACGAACACCGACTTCCGATCCAACCCGGCGGTATCCAAGGCCTTCCCGATGCCCTCCTCGTTGCGGTACATCGTCGCAGTGTCGATGTGCCGATATCCCGCATCGAGCGCGTGAGCGGTGGCCTGTCTTGCCTCGCGATTGCTGATTTGCCAGGTGCCGAATCCGAGTAGCGGCATAGGGCCGCCGGCCAAAGCAGCGGCCGGCTCTGCGTAGTCGTTCGTCGTCATAGCCGCACGGTAACCGGACGGCTGACGATCAAACACGCAGGGGTTACCCGCGGTGGCCCGGGAAGGTGTGTTTCGTAGCCGGAGCCTATCTATTTCGTATTCAAAGCCATCTCGGATTGGTTCGTTATTGACCCGGTTTCTTAGTTGCACTCAGCGGGGAACGATTGCGAAAAATCACCCATCCGCGCATTCCGTCATGACGAATAGCAGGCGTGGATATCGCAAGAAAACAAACCGCTCGTCACAGGGTCGTTCTTGGCGCTGCTGCCCTGCTGATTGCTACAGGCGGTCTGGCCGGGTGTAGCGCCAGCGCCGAGTCAGCGCCGACGGTTCCCGCCAGCACGACATCCGCGCCATCAGCGCCTGCGGGCCCGGTGATCAATCTGAGCTCGCTGATGTTCAACCCCTCAACGACCACCGTGAAAGTAGGTGAAACGGTCACCTGGCGTAACGACGAACCCATTACGCACACGGTTACCTCCGGACGCTTCATGGGCATCGACAAGACAACCGGACTGCGGTCCTCGCAGAAAGCGGATGGCATGTTCAACGCCAAGCTTGACGGAAAAGGCAAAACCTTTAGCTTCACCTTCACAAAACCCGGCACCTACACCTACTACTGCGACATTCACCAGGGCATGAACGCCACAATCACGGTGGTCGCGGACACCACGTCCAGCGAAGGCGCCAAGAAGTAACAGAACTTCATTTGCCGCCTTCTCAAGCTCAGCGCAATTCGCGCATCACGAAAGGTTCATCATGAATAAGCGTTTGGTTCGCTTTTCAATTTCCGCGGCCGCGGTACTCGTACTTGCCGCCGGCTGCAGCAGCGGCACGGGCGCTCCGGCGGGCGTGCCGAGCAACGCATCGTCCCCGTCTATCAGCTCGCCCATGGACCACTCCCCATCGGGCGCCCACGCCGCCACGCCAGTCGTGGCTCCATCTCCTGAAAGCACCCAGGCGGCCGAGCTGCGCGCCGCGCTGACCAGCCTGTTGAATGATCACGTCTGGTTGGCAGGCAATGCGCTCGATACCGCAGTGAAGAAGAAGGGCGACTTGAAGGACCCGCAGGTCGTCGGTGCAGTCAAGGCTCTCGACGCCAACTCGGTCGCGCTGTCCAAGGCGATCGGATCGGTGTATCCCGACGCCGAGAAGCCGTTCCTGGCCTCCTGGCGCCAGCACATCGGATTCTTCGTCAACTACACGTTGGGTAAGGCAACCAAGAACGACAAGCAGGTCGCCAAGGCCAAGTCCGATCTTGACAAGTACCGCACATCGTTCGGCGAGCTGATCAACTCCGTAGTCCCAGAGCTGCCCGCCGATGCGGTCGCTGAGGAACTGAAGCCGCATGTCGCGTCTCTGTTCACCGCGATCGATGCCAGCGTTGCTGGCAAGCCGGATTACCAGACCAAGCTCAGCATGGCAGCCGGTCACATGCTGATGACAGCTGATGTCCTTGCTGGTGGCATTGCCAAGAACAAGGGCCTTGAGGGCGACGTCGACGGTACGGCTTCCACTGTCCGGGCGACGCTCACCCAGCAGCTCCAAGATCACGTGTGGCTGGCGGGAAATGCCATCGATACCGCTCTGTACAAGAAGGGCAACTTGAAGGATCCGCAGGTCGCAGGCGCAGTCAAGGCCCTGGATGAGAATTCCGTGGCATTGGCCAAGACCCTCGGATCGGTCTACCCCGACGCCGAGAAGCCGTTCCTGGCCTCCTGGCGGCAACACATCGGATTCTTCGTCAACTACACCCTGGGCAAAGCGACCGAGAACGAGAAGCAAGCCGCCAAGGCCAAGGCTGATCTGAACAAGTACCGGACGTCGTTCGGCCAATTGATCAACTCCGTGATCCCCGAGCTGCCTGCGGATGCTGTCGCCAAGGAACTGGTGCCACACGTCAACACCCTGATCGCCGCAATCGATGCCGATATCGCGGGCAAGGCCGACTACCAGAGCAAGCTCACCGCTGCTGCCGACCACATGCCGATGACCGCTGCAATCCTCACCAACGGCATCGTCGCCAACAAGAAGATCGAGTCATAGCCCACAAGATCACGTCATAACCCAGCGCACGCCGCCGGCCGAGCCATCCACTCGGCCGGCGGTTTGCTTCTTGGGCCCGGAGGAGTCAATTGATGATCTTCCGCCAATACGGCATGGACTCAAGATCGACCTCGAGCACGATCTCGGCCGGACCGCTGGTCACTGATCCATCGCTGCCTTGCCAGCGCCCTGGCGGTACGAGTACCGGGCGGAGCGGTAGCACCTGACTCCAGGACCGGAGCGCACAAGATCTCCTCCCCGAGCAGGAATTGATCACGCACCGCTTCATAGCCCGGGAAGTGGTAGGCCAGTGGCCGCAGGATCGGTTCAACTGTTTTCGCGGCACGATCGAACAACGCTGACAGGTCGGGCCGCAAGGCCTGGTGAGTGTCAACCGCCGCCCGTACGGCGGAAAGGTGTCTGTCATCCAGTACGCGCCACGGCGCCAGGGAGAACTGCATCATCGGGAAGAAGGCCGAGCATTGGGCAAAACGGACGAATAGCTCCTGGTCCAGCGGCGCACCATCGCGAAACGAGCTCAGCTCGCCACCGCCGATCATGTCCGGGCAGTTGAACGAATGCCCGATGAGACCCTGCGCGCGTCGGCAACAGCGCCCCCCACCACCACTCATCAGCCTTGACTGATAACCGCACGGTGGCCTCACTTTCCGACGAGTTTGAAAGCATGGTGGGTCTTTCCGGTGCGGTGTGAGTAAACCACCCAGGCAAGGCTCAAGTGCTTCCAGCCAACGCGCGCTCTCGATGCCGCCCAAGTCGATCACCGGCCAGCCGAACTCCCGCAGCAGCTGAGTGACTGTGTGCTTGGCCTCATCGTTGTCGCCCGCGATGAACATGTCCGGCTCATCGCCGGTCAGGCGCGGGTTGATCATGACGTCCGCTTGGACAATGTTGAATCCTTTGACCACGTACCCGTCGGGGATCAGGCGCTGGATGCGTTCGCCGAGCGAGTCAGTGGTGCCCACGAACAATCCCGGCTGTCCCGAGGAGAAGTCGAGCGGATCACTGGCGTCTATCACGATCTTGCCGCTGAGATTCTCAACGCCGGCAAGCCGGATGACGTCCTCCGCGGCACTGCCGAGCACCGACAGCAGAACGACATCGCCGAAGTCGGCCGTCTCCGCGAAGCTACCAATCTGCGCGCCTGGGCCGGCAGTGACGTAACCATCCGTCGAGTTTCGCCGAGTTGCGGGAGCCGATCATGACGGGGTGGCCCTTGTCCAGAAATCCTGTGGCAAGCGTCTGTCCGGCCGGCCCGGAACCGAGAACGCCGATCTTCAACGGCTGAGTCATGATCTTTTGCTACCACCGGTAAGGATGCGGGCGGAAGTCGGCGAGGCTGTCGTCGAGGTAATAGGGAGAGTGACTCCGTCTGGCGGCACGATTTCATCGAGAATCCGGTCAGCTCTTGGGGGGTTCGATCTTCATCACGACCCTGCTCCCGGCTTCTCGAGTGTGGCGCCGTCCTCGCCGGCGTCAAGGCCAAGCCCTCCGGGTGGCCCTTCGCAGCTGGCCAGCCTTGACCCCAGCTCCGGGCGACGCGGATTAACGCAACACCGGGAGCAGGAGGGGGAATGGGTAGGAGGGGTTTGGTCAGGTGTTGAGCGAAGCGGTCAGCTGGCAGTTTCAACCCCGATTTCCCTTATATTATTGAGAAACAGCTTGTCATCGAACGCATCTTCGAATACAATAGAAGCATGCAACTCGGGGACCCAATAGCAACGACGCGCGACCAGCGCAGTCGGCTGGATGTGGCCCTCGACACCTTCGAAAACAGCCTCGCCGAGTTGATCAGCACCATCGAAACCGGCGGGCTTGATCAACTCTCAGCCGAGCGAGAAGGTCGCGGTGTGGCAACGCTTCGAAACCCTCCGCAACCGGCAGCCGCTCATCGATCACCAGTTGATCGCCGACGCCGAAGCCCACCACCTGTCGGAGGAATACTGCTCCTCCACCATCAACCAATTCCTGATCCGGGTGCTGCAACTCTCCCCCGGCGAAGCCGCCACCCGGATCCGCGCCGCCGCCGCCGTCGGGCCGCGCACCACCATGTTGGGCGAGAAACTGGAACCCGTGCTGCCGCAGCTGGCCGCGCTGCAACACGACGGTGCCGTGAGCGCGGAGAAAGTGGCCGATTGTGGAACGGGCCATGCACAAACTCACCCGCCCCGACCTCGACCCGGAAGCAGTCGAGACCGCTGAGCAGCTGCTCACCGAACATGCCGTCATCCTGGCGCCGCCGGAGCTGCGCCGCTTCGCCCAGGCCGTGGTCAATGCCGCCGACCCCGACGGGCCGCAACCCGTCGACGACCAACTGCAGCAAGACCGGCGGTATCTGGAGTTGAAGCAACGCCGCGACGGCATGTGGCATCTGGCAGGCCGACTCACCAACACCGTCGGTGCGCAACTGAACGCGATCCTGGACCCGTTGACCAAACCCCGCAGCACCGCGATCGAAGACGACGACGGCACCGTCGTCGACATCCCCGACCAGCGGCCGCGCATGCAACGACTGCACGATGCGCTGGAGGAGGCCTCCGCCCGGCTCCTCAAAGCCGCCGATCAACCCTCGCGTCGGTGGGATACCGGCATCGGTGATCGTCACCATCAGCCTCGAAGATCTGCTCGCGAAAGCCGGGTTGGCCGAAACCGCCGACGGCAGCCAACTCACCCCTGATCAACTACTCCGGATCGCTGATGAGGCCGACATCTGGCCCACCATCATCGACCGCCACGGTGTCCCTTTCGCGCTCGGCAGAACCCGACGGCTCGCCTCCACAGGTCAAACCATGGCGTTGATCGCCCGAGACGCCGGCTGCTCATTCCCCGGCTGCACCCATCCACCGCAATGGTGCGACAGACACCACATCCTCGACTGGATTCTCGGCGGCCTAACTGATCTTGACAATCTGACCTTGCTCTGCAGATACCACCACACCCACTTCCTGCAGAAAGGCTGGACCTGCCGCATCAACCCCGACGGGCTCCCCGAATGGATCCCGCCCCGATGGATCGACCAACATCAACAGACCCCACATCAACGCCCGCATCCAACGCATCAACGCCCAACGCCAGCTCGACCGCCGGCACCGACGACGAACGTCCGCCGCAGCAGCGTGACAGCGGCTCAAACGATCACCAACCCCGCCTACCTGCAAGCTGCTCGCGTACGGGCTGGCTACCAACCCGCCCACCCGGTGCCTGACATTGCGGCCGTTCTTGCATCTAGGCCAACAACGCCGGCGCGCAGGCGGGGGGTCAAGATCGAGCGGCGAGCGTCGGGAATCGCGCGCCGCCGCACGGAGGAGAAACGAGCGGAGGCGTTCTTTCCTCGGCGAGCGACGACGACGGCGACGGATTCCCAGGCGCGATGCGCGAGCCGCTCAAAGTCCGCCCCGGCGGAGGACCGATCTTGACGCCGCCGAGCACCGGCACACAATCAACACTGCGGGGACGACCGCCGGCAACCTAACCTGAACGTCCAATATCAAGCCCTCAAATAGTTACCCAGCAGTAATTGCCTCAGCATTGTCTGATTGAGAGAATGCCGTCTCTTGAGAAGCGCTCAGTCGAAAGCTTTTCTTATCGGGGACGCGTACCGTATGCACAAGTGGCACGTGAATTAGTCGAGGAGCTGTCCTGTTTCGAATAATCCACCTCGGCGCTCGGAGGGTGACAGTGTGAGACCCACTTCCGGGCAGCCGTTCGTCCGCCTGGAGGCGGTGTCGAAGTCGTACGGCAGCGGTTCTTCCCAGCTTGAAGTGCTGGATCAGGTCGAGCTGGATCTGATGGAAGGTGAGACCACCAGCCTGGTCGGCCGATCCGGAACCGGAAAGTCGACGCTGCTCTCCGTGATTGCCGGGCTCATGCGCCCCGACAAGGGACATGTCTATATCGGGGGGCAGCAGATGGACCAAGCTCGATGACAACGATCGGGCTAACCTCCGAGCCGACCGCATCGGCTTCGTTCTCCAGTCCGACAATCTGATCCCCTTCTTGACTGCGGTCGAGAACGTGGAGCTTGCCATGGGCTTCGCCTCCAGTCGCCGTCCTGCGGCCCGGGCTCGCGAACTGTTGTCCGACCTTGGGCTCGGCCACCGGATAGATCACCTCCCGAGGCAGCTATCCGGCGGAGAGTCACAGCGGGTGGCTGTCGCCGTGGCACTGGCCAACGAACCGGATCTGCTCCTCGCCGACGAGGTGGTCGGGCAGCTGGACTCCAACACTGCCTCCGACGTCATGGACATGATCTTCACGGCCTCCCGGGAGCGCAATCTCACGGTCTTGTACGTGACCCACGACGAGCAGCTCGCCGGCGAGGCTCATCGGTCGCTGCGTCTGACCGATCGCAAGGTCGTCGCGGTATGACTATGGACGCCACCATCGCCGTGGACTCGGTGATCGTTGAGCATCAAACCTCGAGCGGTCCGGTACGCGCCCTCGATGGGGTCACCTTCAGCGTTGCCAGCGGATCGAGTGTGGCAATCACTGGACCGAGCGGCGGTGGTAAGTCGACGCTACTCGGGGTGATCGGCGGCCTCGCCCAACCGACCTCGGGCAGCGTACGAATTGGCGATTCTCCGATTTCGGAGTTGTCCGAGCGTGATCGCTCCGACTTTCGCCGCACCCACATCGGTTTCGTTTATCAGGCTGACAATCTGCTGCCTTTTCTTACCTTGCTGGAAAATGTCGGACTTCAGCTTTCGCTGAACGGGCAGCCTTCTGGGACCGGAAAATCGCTCGCGATGCTCGCCAACCTCGGTCTCGCTGGTTTGGCCTACCGATTACCTGATCACCTCTCGGGCGGTCAGCGGCAACGGGCCGCGGTGGCTCGGGCGGTTGTGCACCAGCCCAAGATCATCCTCGCCGACGAGCCGACCGGCGCACTGGATACGGCAAACGCCGCGGGCGTTATCGATCTGCTGCTGGGGATGCAGCAAGAGATCGGCGCGACGTTGATCATGGTGACCCACGATCGGGAAGCCGCCAACCGGCTGGATCACCAGGTTTATCTCCGGGACGGTCGCGTGTCATGATCGGCCGCTACGTCTGGCGCGATCTGCGCCGCAATCCGAGACGCAGCCTTACTGCGCTCGCCGGGATGACGCTCGGCATCGGCCTTTTTTCGGCCGTACTGTTCTTCATCGATGGTTCCTCGGCGACGATGACGGCGCGTGCCATCGCACCTATCCCCATCGACATGCAACGCGTCCTGTCGGATCCGCTCGGCAATCGGGTACGCCTTACCGAACAGGTCATGCCATCACAACTTCAGCCGGGCCAACACGGACACGTCACGCTGATCTTGGCGAACAACAGCTCCCATCCCGCCAATGAGGTCGTCATCAGAGACGAACCCGTTCCTCCCCTGAGCTACGTCCCCAACTCGATGACCATCGACGGCCGCCGGCTGAGGGACTACGGCGGCGAGTTCCCGCTCGCTCAAGGTGAAGCCAAGCTGGGCCTGAATCTCGGCACCGTACGGCCCAAGTCCAAGATCACGCTTGAATTCGACGTCGTCGCCGACGCCGCGGTGGAATCGGTGCCCGCTCTCGGCCCGAGCGCGAGCTTCTCCAGCCGTGAGATTGGCGACCCGACCAGAGCCAACACCTCCGACCCGCTGAGTCTTGACGAGCTGACCAGCAAGATCAGCCAGATCCCGGGCGTTGCCCGAGCTGAGCCGCTGTCTTTTGTCGATCTCGATCCCGGCTCGCTTTCGGCGGGCGCCAAGCGGCCCCCCGAGGCGGTTCGCGTCTTCGGCCTGGACAAGCAATACATCGAGCAAGATCCGTCCATCCGCATCGTCGAGGGAGCCTACGAACCGGGCTCCGGTTTGCTCAGCGCCGAGGCAGCGCGCGCCCTGGCCGTTGGACCAGGCGATGTCGTCCAGGTACGCGTACCCGGCATGCGCGAGCCACTCAGCGTACGCATCAGCGGCATCACCGACGTCTCCCGAGCGAAGTCACTGTTCTACAGCCGCGAGGGGAAACAGCTCGAGCAGTTCGTCTACGTCCGGGACACGGTGATCGTCGGACCCGAGGTCTTCGCCAAGACGATCGTGCCGGCCTTCCAGAACGTGGCAACCGCGCCCGGCACCATCCTGCGTAACCAACCGATCCTCGAGGTCGACGTCTTCATGGTGCGCGAGCCGCTCGACGCCGATCCAGGAACCGCGCTCGCCCAGACGCAGGCTGTCGCCGACGCCGTCAACGACATAGCGACGGGCCAGGACGTCTTGATCGACAACATCTCCAATGCGCTCCAAGTGGCACGGGATGACGCGCGAACCGCCAAGCGGATGTTCGTCTTCCTCGGACTTCCCGGCGCGCTGCTGGCCGCAATCCTTACCGCGTACGCGGGCGGCGTGCTCGCCAGCGCGCTGCGCCGAGAACAGGCGATCCTGCGGATTCGGGGAGCCAACCGGCGACATCTGCTACGCATGCATGCGCTGCGGACCCTCGTGCTCGCCGCCGTTGGATCCGTGCTCGGTGTCGCCCTCGGTCTGATATCCACCGCGGTCGTCCTGTCCGCCGATGCGTTGGCCAGCGCCTCTCCAACGAGCCTGCTGGTGTCCGCATTGCTTGGTGCCGGTGCCGGCTTCCTTGCCACCGGCGTAGCGCTGTACGGGTCAGGCCGACGCGCCATCACTCGTCAGATCAGCGACGAACGAGCGCAGCTGGCATCCCGAGCTCCCCTCTGGCGGCTGCTCGGAATCGATTTCCTGATCTTGGGCGCCGCATTGGCCGTTGAGTGGTACCAGCGTCGCCATGGCGGCTTCGAAGGCGTCCGCGGCTCGGTGTACTTCGGCCGCGCCGTCGAACTGCAGCTACATCTGGTGATCGTCCCGATCGGGATCTGGCTCGGCGGAGTCTTGGTGCTGGGCCGGGTCGTCGAGCGCGTCTTCGCCCACCTCCCGCTGCCTCTCGGCCACCGCTTCGGCCGACCGCTTCGCGGTCTGCTGACCCGCAGCATTCGCCGTCGCTCCTGGGCGGCCGCCGCTGCCATGATCATGGTCGGTTTGATCGTCGCCCTCGGCACCAGCGTCGCGGCGTTCAGTGCGTCTTACAACCAGGCGAAGGCCGGTGACGCGCGCTTCGTGGTGGGTTCGGACGTACGCGTGACACCGTCCCCGATCAGTGGTCTTGATCATCCGCCGAGCTACGCCGACCAGCTCAAGGTCCCCGGTCTGGCGACCGTGACACCTGTGGTCTACGGCCTACAGAATGCGCTGCTGGAGAGCGAGGTGAACGAAGACGCAGGGAACATGGCTGCCATCGATCCCGCTGCCTTCGCACAAGTTGCCCCGCTCATCGACACCGACTTTCTCGGGATAACCGCGGCCAATGCCATGGATGCCTTGCAGCGTCAGCCGAGCGGCGTACTGCTGACCGAAGACCTCGCCGATACCCTCGATGTCGAACCAGGCGACGAGGTACAGGTTCTGTTCGCCCGGGGAACCCAGAAGCAGCAGCTGGCGGAGATGAAGGTCGTCGGACTGTTCGTACGCCTGCCAGGCTTCCCGGAAGGCGCTGACCTTGTGGTCAACATCAAGCGTCAGATGGAGCTCATCCCGTCGACCAATGTCACCTTCTTCCTGGCGAACACCACAGACCCGAGCGATGCCACCTTGGATCGCGTCATGACAGAGCTCCGGGAAGGTCCCGGCACGACGGACGCCTTGCAATTCGACACCCGGGCGAGCGCGCTGGACAAAGATCAATCAAGCCTTGCTGCGTTGAACATCCGCGGCCTACTCACCCTTGACTCTGCGTACGCCCTGGCCATGGCCGCCACAGCGATCACGATCTTCGTATTCGGATTGCTGCTGCAGCGGCGTCGGGAGTACGTCACGCTGCGGGCCCAAGGGATGCGAATCGGAAAAATTCGATCTCTCCTGGTGACCGAATCGGTCGGTGTGGTGGTGGTCGGAGCGGTCGTCGGTGTATTCGTCGGCGGCGTTATGGCGTACTTCCTCGTGAAGGTTTTGCAGCCGCTCTTCGTACTCCGGCCAGAACTCGTTCTGCCGCGGACCGACATTGTCGTGCTTGCCGTACTCGTCCTTGCTGTCTCGGTGGCCGCGTCCCTGGCGGCCACCACAATCATTCGTCGTCTACCTCCGGGGGAGCTGTTACGAGATGAGTAACCAGTCGAAGAACATCAACGCATTGATCTCAGAACTGGGTGCTATCGTCGGCGAGGTGTTAGCGCCTGTCCGCTTTCGCCGCAAGGCCATCGCCGTCGCCAGCGCTTTCGTCGTGGTATCCGCGGCCGCAGCATGTAGTTCCGGAGCAGCAGCGCCGCAGACGGCCCCATCGGCGCCAGAGAGTCCCGCGCCGTCGCCGGTAGCCGCTACTACCTCGACAGCGTCGCCCAGTGCATCTGCAAAGCCGAGCAGCAGCCCAGTCACGAAGAACGCGAACTACAAGAAGTTCGACCCGAAGAACTTCGTCGATCCGCTCGGCGGCGAGAACAGATGGTATCCGCTGGTGCCCGGTACTCAGACGCTGAGAACCGGCTCGATCAACCGCGGGAGCAGAAAGCTCACGCACAAGCTCCGGGTCACCGTGACCGATGTCACCAAGGTGGTGAATGGTGTTACCACCGTCGCCGTCTTGGACCAGGACATCGACGCTGGCCAGGTTGGCGAGGCCTCGCTGGACTACCTCGCACAAGACAAGTTCGGCAATGTCTGGTACATGGGTTCCTACACCGAGATCTACGAGGGCGGCCAATTCGTCAACGCTGTCGACGCCTGGCTTACCCCAAAGCAAGGCTCGAAGCCGGGGGTCTGGATGATGGCGGACCCGCAGGAAGGCATGAAGTACGTCGAGGCTCATAACTCGCGGGAGACCATTCGAGCCGAGGTCACCAAGGTCGATGACCGAAAATGTGTCCCCTTCAAGTGCTTCAAGGCTCTGCAGGTCCTCGAGGACGGCCACGAATTCAAGTACTTCGGCCCCGGAGTGGGCCATATCGCGACCGAACCCAATTACTCCGGTGGTGAGCAGGAGAAGGAAGCCTTGATCAACGTCGTCAAACTGACGCCCAAGGGCTTAGCTGAGATGAGCGGTGAAGCGCTGCGGCTGGACAAGCACGCGCGTAAAGAATCCAAGATCTTCGCCAAGTCCGAGGCTGCGAAGCGCTCCTGATCTTTCACCGAGTTGTCCGAATTTCAGCACCTTATGTGGTGCTGAAAGGTTCTGACGAGTCCGCTGGGTCCAACCCCGACTCTCAAGACGTTTGTACATCTGATCTAAACCTCATATTAGATCGATCTAAATAGCGAGAGGTGAACTCTGCATGACCCGTGTGACGCTGATGGACGTGGCGCGACATTGTGGCGTCTCGCGCGCCACCGTGAGCCTGGTGCTGAACGACAGCCCGCTGGTCGCGGCGAAGACTCGCGATCGGGTCCGGCAGGCAATGACCGAGCTTGGGTACGTCTACAACCGGGCCGCGGCATCATTGCGTACTCAACACAGTGACGCGATCGGCGTGGTTCTGACCAATATCACTAACCCGTACTTCGCCGAATTCGCCACTGGCCTCCAAGACATCCTGACAAGCAGCGGGACCGTGCCGCTGCTTGCCGTGAGCAACGAGGACCGCGATCTCCAGCATCAGTTGATCACGTCGCTGGTCGAACGCAACGTGGACGGCATTGTGTTGGTACCTGCCCATGGCACCACGCCCGACAACCTCCCGAATCTCCTCGGCACTCCGCTGGTGCTGCTGGCCCGGCGCCTTCAGGGCATGGATGTCGATTATGTCGGCGCGCAGAACCGCGACGGCGGGTACGCGGCCGCAGAGCATCTGTACAGCCATGGCTGCCGCCGAATCGCCTTCGTTGGCGGCTTCGCAGACTCCTCGGCTCGTGAGGAGCGGGCCGGCGGCGTAGCGGCATTCCTGAACGATCACGGCCTGGCCCTCGAAGCCGACCACTCCGTTGTTTGTGAGCCGGCGCGGCCGCAGGCACGAGAAGCGGGGATGGAGCTGCTCACCAAGAATTCTGGCGTCGACGGCCCCAATGTCGACGGAATCGTCTGCTTCAGCGACGTGGTTGCCTTTGGCGTCCTCGATGCGATCGCCGACACGGGCCGCAGCATCGGATCGGAGGTTCGCGTGATCGGCTTCGACGACGTCCACGATGCGGGCCTCAATCGGCCCTCCCTCAGCAGCGTCGCGGTGCCGGCTCGTGAGACAGGCCGACGCGCCGCCCAACTCGTACTGGAACGGGCAGCGGGATCAACCGAGGCCACCGTACGCGAGGAGTTCCCGACCAAGCTGGAGCCGCGAGAGACCTGCGGCTGTCCACGTCCCCAACCGCTCGCCTGAATTGACTGGAGGATCCACAGAAGCATGCGAACCGTACCCGTGCTGAGTGCCGCCGAAGCCGCCCAGCTGATCGACGACTCCGCGGTCATCACCGTCTCGTCTTCATCGGGACTTGGCTGTCCTGACGCGGTGCTGAAGGCGATCGGGGAGCGATATGAGGAAACCGGTTCCCCGGCAAACCTGACCACGCTGCACCCGATCGCCGCCGGTGACATGTACGGCATCAAAGGCATTGACCACCTGTGCCGACCCGGCCAATTGCGCCGGGTGCTGGCCGGCTCGTACCCCTCCGGCAGCTCGAAGCTGGATCCTCCACTAATTCGGCAACTGATCCACAATGATCAAATCCAGGCGCTCAACATTCCCTCCGGCGTCCTGTTCCAGATGCACCGGGCCGCCTCCACCGGCCAGCCGGGGGTGCTGACCGAGGTAGGGCTGGGCACGTACGCCGATCCACGTCTGGAAGGCGCCAAGATGAACGCGGTCACCGATGACTTCATCGAGCTCATGCAGATCGATGGCAACGACTACCTGTTCTACCCGGCGGTCCACGTCGATGTCGCGATCATCCGCGCCACTACCGCTGACCCGCACGGCAACCTGTCCTACGAGGAGGAGTGCAGCACTCTCGGGGCGCTCGATCAGGCCTACGCCGCCCACAACAAAGGCGGCATCGTCATCGCCCAGGTCAAGAGACTGTCCGACACCCAGTTGCCCACCCAGATCGTCCACATACCCGGGATTCTTGTCGATGCCATCGTGGTCGATCCCGATCAGATGCAGACCACCCAGACCTTCTACGACCCAGCCCTATCGGGAGAGATATATCGCGACCTCGACGATGTCGAGCCGGTCGCGTTCGGCCTGGAGAAGGTGATCGCACGCCGGGCCGCAGCTGAGCTACAAGTCAACGGCATCGTCAACTTGGGTTTTGGGATCTCCGCCGCGATCCCGCGAGTGCTGCTCGAGGAGGGCCACGCAGATGACGTCACCTGGGTGATCGAGCAAGGAGCGGTCGGCGGATTTCCAGCGACCGGGTTCGCGTTCGGGTGTGCATTGAACCCGGAGGCGCTGCTACAGAGCATCGACCAGTTCACGCTGCTGCAGGGCGGCGGTTTCGACGTGGCCATGCTGTCCTTCCTGGAGGTGTCGGGGGCCGGCGATGTCAACGCCTCCGCACTGCCCGCCCGGCCACATGTCACGGCCGGCGTCGGGGGCTTCAACGACATCATCACCCGTGCGCCCAAGATCGTTTACTCCGGCTACTTCACCGCCGGGAAGAAGGACATTCACATCTCCGACGGTCAGCTCAAGATCATCACCGATGGCACGATCGCGAAGTTCGTGCCCGAAGTCGCCCAGATCTCCTTCTCCGGTGAGATGGCCCGCAAGCGCCGCCAAGAGGTGCTCTATGTCACCGAACGCTGCGTGATCGAGCTGACCGAGGATGGACTGACGGTGATCGAGATCGCACCTGGCATCGATCTTGAAAAAGACGTCTTGGGTAAGGCAGACGTACCGCTATTGGTCAGCGCCGACCTTCGGCTGATGTCCGCCGCCTTGTTCCGCCCGGAGCCTATGGGATTGATCTTGTCCCGCAAGCAATCCCGGATCGCCCCTCCCACCCGCCAGTCCGTCCCCTCATCGTAAGGAACTCCCGCATCATGCTTGCCACCCACTACGACTACGTGATCGTCGGTGCCGGCGCGGCCGGCTGCGCCGTAGCCAACCGGCTCTCGGCCGACCCCAACACGACCGTGCTGCTGCTCGAGGCAGGGGGCAAGGACTGGTCACCCCTGGTTCACATGCCCGTTGGCTTCACCAAGCTCAGCGGCCCCCGCTACAACTGGGAATTCTCCACTGTCCCGCAGCCCCAGCTGAACAACCGGGAGATGTGGTACCCGCAGGGCCGCACGCTTGGTGGCAGCACCTCGATCAACGCGATGATCTACATTCGCGGCCAGAGAGAGGATTACGAGGCCTGGGCCGTGCTCGGGAACAAGCACTGGGGCTACGAGGAGGTGTTGCCGTTCTTTCGGCGGGCCGAGGCCAATGAGCGCCTCAACGATCGCTATCACAGCAGCGTAGGCGCGGTGAACGTCACCGAGCAGGTCCAGCACAATCCGCTGAGCAAGGCGTTCGTACGCGCCGCCCAGGAGCTGGGGGTCACTTTTGTTGCCGACTTCAACGGGGCGGTCCAAGAAGGTGTCAGCTGGTATGACGTCACGCAGAAGAATGCCCGCCGTGAGAGTACCGCCACCGCCTACCTGAAGCCGATCCGGTCGCGCAAGAACCTCACCGTCCTCACCCATGCGCTCGGCCGCAAGATCGTCGTGCGGAACGGCCGGGTCACCGGTCTGGACATGTTGATCAACAACAAGCCGGAGTACGTACAGGTGGATCGCGAGTTGATCTTGAGCAGTGGCGCGGTCAACTCCCCCCGGCTGCTGTTGCTCTCGGGCATTGGTCCGGCTGACGAGTTGCAGCAGGTCGGCGTCCAGGTCGTTCATGACCTGCCCGGAGTGGGCAAGAACTTCCAAGATCACATGGACGTCTACCTCACTGCCGAGACCATCCCGGTCAGTTACAACTCCTCCGACCGACCCGACAAGGCGGCCCTGGCCGGCCTGCAATACATCGCGACCAAGACCGGACCGATCACCGCGTCGGTCTGTGAGGCCGGAATGTTTGTGCGCAGCGGCGACGACGTGGGGACCCCCGACATCCAGATGCACGCCCTGCCCGCGTACGTGATCGATCACGGCCGAATGCGGGTCAAGGGCCATGGCATGACGATCAACACCTGTCACCTGCGGCCGCACAGCATCGGCTCGGTCAGCCTGCATACCGCCAACCCCGATGACCCACCTGCCATCGACCCCGCCTTCCTTACCGACCCGTACGACTGGGAGAAATCGCTGCAGGGATTCCGCTGGGGACGGGAGATCATGCGCAGCAGGGCCTACCAGCCGTTCGTGATCAAGGAATATCTGCCGAGCGCCGATGTCAGGACCGACGAGGAGATTCGGGAGTACGTCAGGCAGTGGGCCAAGACTGACTACCACCCGGTCGGCTCCTGCAAGATGGGCGATGACGATCTTGCGGTCGTTGATCAAGAGCTCAAGGTCCGTGGTATGGAAGGCCTTCGGGTGATCGACGCATCGATCATGCCGAAGTTGATCAGCGGCAACACCATGGCCACCTCGACGATGATCGGTGAAAAGGGTGCCCACCATGTGCTGCGCGGCCTCGCTCCGCCCGACCCGAGCGACGGCTCGGTATGAGCGAATCTATCCGCCCTGAGCCCGTCGAAGGGCGCGCTTCGACAGGCGCGGTCCTGAGCCCGTCGAAGGACTCAGCGGGCATGCCGGACGTTGGCCGGGTCACTGTGGAGTCGGACTGGCAGGTCGCCACGATTTGCCTGGATCGGCCCGCAAAGCACAATGCGCTGACCCCGGAAATGCTGGAGCAGCTCGAGCAGATCCTCATCGCCCTCGATTCCGACCGAGAGACGCGAGTCGTCCTGCTGACCGCTGTCGGGGATCGCTCGTTCTGTGCCGGCGCTGACATCAAGCGCTTCAAGGCGTTGCAGCCGCTAGATATGTGGGCGCTGTGGACTCGCCTTGGACACCGGGTGTTCGACCGCCTCGCCGGACTCCGGCAGCCAACCATTGCTGCCGTCACCGGGAATGCCTACGGCGGCGGCTTCGAATTGGCGCTGGCTTGCGATCTGCGGATCGTTGCTGACGACGCCACGCTTGGTCTGACGGAGGTCGGCATTGGCGCCATACCGGGGTGGGGTGGCACTGGCCGGCTCCGAGATCTCATCGGCGCCGGACGGGCCAAGGAGTTGATCTTCACCGGCGAGCCGTTGACCGCCGAGCGGGCGCTCAGCTGGGGCGTCGCCAATCAGCTGGCGCCGCGGGCCCAGGTGATCGATGCCGCCCACGCCTTGGCCAACGAGATCGCCAACCGTGCCCCGATCGCCGTACAGATGGCCAAGCAGGCCATCGACTCCGGCGACGCATACCAGGCGATGGAGCAAGTCAGCTCAGCGGCTACTGCCTTCACCGACGACGCAGCCGAAGGCTTGGCGTCATTCACCGAAAAACGCGACCCGCATTACCGCGGGACCTGAACCCGTACCCCATCCAGCACCGCACGCATCCAACGCCAACCGAAGGCACGCCATGACCACAATCACCAGCACCGCACCGACCAACATCACCGCAAACAATTGGCCCAACATCATCGACGGCCGCGACATCGTCGGTGGCGGCAAGGAGGTGCTCCGCGCCAGCCCGGCCCACGACGTTCGCGTCGCTACTTATCACAACGCCACGGAAGCCGAGGTCGACGCCGCTGTCAGGGCCGCCCACAAGGCATTCAGCACCGGTGACTGGCCGCGGACCTCGGGTGCGGAGCGGGCCGCGCTGCTCCGGCGGGTCGCCGCCCGGATCGAAGCCGAGCGCGACGAGCTCGCCTTGATCGAGACCCTGGAGTCCGGCAAGCCCATTTCGCAGGCCAAGGACGAAGTGGCTAGTGCAGCCGGGATCTGGTACTACGCTGCAAGCCTTGCGCAGCACGCGTACGGGGACGCTCACAATCACCTGGGACCCAACTACCTGGCTGTGACGGTCAAGGAACCGGTCGGTGTCGTCGGAGTGATCACCCCGTGGAACTTCCCGCTGTTGATCGTTTCCCAGAAGCTCCCGTTCGCTTTGGCAGTCGGCTGCACGGCGGTGATCAAGCCCAGCGATCTCACACCAGGTACCACCACCCGCCTGGTCCAGATCTTGCACGACGAGTGGGTGCCCAATGGCGTTGTCAACCTCGTCCAGGGCGGTGGAGATGTCGGTGGCTGGCTGTCGAGTCATCCAGGCACCCACATGACCACCTTCACCGGATCCACCGGCGTCGGCCGCATGGTCGCCCAGGCGGCCGCCAAGGACCTGAAGAAGGTGAGCCTCGAACTGGGCGGCAAGAACCCGCAAGTGATCTTCCCCGATGCTGATCTTGACGCGGCATTGGAGAAGGTTGTCTTCGGCGCGTACTTCAACCAGGGCGAGTGTTGCAATGCCGGCTCTCGGCTCCTCGTGCACGCCGATATCGCCGACGAGTTCACCGAACGGGTCGTGGAACGCGCGCAGGATATCCCTGTCGGGGATCCGCTCGACCCGGCCACCAAGGTGGGTGCGCTGATCTCGGAGAAGCATCTCGGCGTTGTCAGCGGCTATGTTGATCTTGGTCAGCAGGAGGGGGCCTCCGTGGCGTTGGGCGGCGATCGGTTGAGCTCCGATCACGGTCGCTACTACTCCCCTACCGTGCTCGCCGGCGTACCCAAGGCGGCTCGAGTCGCTCGAGAAGAGATCTTTGGGCCTGTGCTGTCGGTGGTCAGGTTTGCCGATCTTGCTGAGGCCGTGGAGATCACCAACGCCACCGGGTACGGGCTCAGCGCCGGGGTCTGGAGCAGGGACATCGACACCGCGCTCGGCTACGCGCGTGTCACCAAGGCCGGCACCGTCTGGATCAATTGCTATATGGATGGCTTCCCGGAGATCTCCTTCGGCGGCTATGGAGCCTCCGGCATTGGCCGCGAGCTCGGCCGGACGGCGATCGACGAATACATCGAGCACAAGAGCACGATCATCCGCACCGGCGCCCAGGCTCCTTCCTGGGTTGGCGGCGTTGGCGAGAAGTGAGGTAGAGACCCGTGTATTGGGGCTCGCGCCGTGTCAGCGAACGCCGCAACCTGCCTTTCATGGAAACGACTAAGGCGGCCGCCAACGCGGCCCTCGAGGCGGCCGCCGGCAAGGTGCTGCGGCTCGCGACCGATTACCCAGACTACTTCCCGCTCTATACCGACCACGGCCGCTGGCAGCATGGCAAGGAATCCTGGACCAACTGGTGCGAAGGCTTTCTGGGCGGCCAGATGTGGCTGTTCTACGAGCTGGAACTAGGCGATGAATGGAAGACTCGTGCGGAGCACTACAGCAAGCTCGTCGAGGAACGTCAGTACGACGACGAGGTTCACGATCTGGGCTTCGTGCTCTGCCCCACCTGGAAGAAGTGGTGGGAATTGACCGGCGACGACACCTGCCGCCAGGTGATCATTCAGGGCGGTAGGACCATGGCCACCCGATTCAACAGCAAGGGGCAATTCTTGCGCTCCTTCCTGGCCCCGGATTCGATCTTCATCGACATCATGATGAACGTCGGCATCATCGCGGTGGCTGGGCTGGAGACCGGGGATCAAGGGCTGGTCGACATCGCAGAGCAGCACTGTGAGACGACCCGCAAATACCTGGTACGTGGCGACGGATCGACCAGCCACGAAGGTATTTTCGATCTTGATACCGGCGAGTTTCTGCGTCAGACCACCCAACAGGGTTGGCGTAACGACTCTTCGTGGGCGCGTGGACTGGCCTGGTCCCTGTATGGATTCACGTCCATGTACGCGCTCACCGGCAACCCGCACTGGTTATCGACCGCCCAGCTGAACGCCGACTATTGGCTCGAGCACACGGGGCCATCAATCCAGGGCGGCGCGGACCCTGTGCCACCGAACGACTTCGACGAACCCAATCCCGCACGACGCTGGGAATCCTCGGCTGCCGCTTGCGCCGCGGGCGGATTGATCATGCTCGCTTCTCTGGTGGCCGATGATGATCAAGCTCGGCAGTATCACGACCACGCGGAGGTGACCATCGCGCGGTTGTGCGAGTCTGAGTTCGTCGCCCACGAGGACGACTGGGAGGGCGTACTCAAGCACGGCTCGTACCACGAGACCAAGCAGCTCGGCGTCGATGAGAGCGTGATGTGGGGCGAGTACTTCTTCGTCGAAACCCTTGCCCGCGTGGTGCAGGCACCATGATCACAACGATCAACCGACCGCCGCTCAGCGATCGGCTTGCCAGCAGCAAAGTGATCGCTGTGCTCCGTGCGCAGCACGTTTCGGCCCTTACTCGGGTCTGTGACGTGCTTGTCGAGGAAGGCATCCTGAGCCTCGAGCTAACTCTCACTACTCCCGACCTACTGAGTGTCTTGCCGGACCTTATCGGCAGATACGCCGACGCAGCCGATGTCGGCGTGGGCACCATCCTCACCGAACACGATGCACGACGAGCGATCGATTGCGGCGCAAACTACCTGGTGACTCCCACCATGAACGTGCCGGTAGTCAGGTTCGCGGTGGAACGCCAGATCGCGATCTTTCCCGGCGGCCTGACTCCAACCGAGCTTGGGGCAGGCTGGCACGCCGGAGCCACCGCCGTCAAGATCTTTCCCGCACAGACCGTCGGCGCGGCGTACTTGAAGCATCTTCGCGGCCCATTCCCCGATCTCGAGGCCATACCGTCCGGCGGAGTGGACCTCGACGCCGCAGGTGAGTGGTTGGACGCTGGCGCAGTCGCGGTCAGCATTGGCGGACCGTTGCTGGGCGACGCCCTCAAGGGCGGCGATCTTGCTGCGCTGCGAGATCGGTGCCGCACCTTGCGGACGGTGGTCGATGCACCGGTGCACTCATGACGGTATTGACCTTCGGCGAAGCTCTCGTCGGATACGGCAGCGTCGCAGACAACCTGCGCGCCGCCAGGAATTTCACCCGGTTTCCCGGTGGTGCGGAGCTCAATGTCGCGGTTGGCCTCACGCGACTTGGGGTCGGCACCACCTGGGCAAGTGTGCTGGGCAACGACGCGCACGGCGACTATCTGGCCGACGCCGTTGGTCTGCTGGGGGTCGCCCCGATCGTACGCAGAGCGAGCGGCCCGACAGCGCTGATGTTCAAAGCTGGCGGAGCAGACAGCGATCCAGAGGTGCTGCAGGTCCGACACGCCAGCGCATTTGCCTGTCACGCTGAAGCGTTGCTAACAGACGAGGTCTTGTCGCTGGAAGGAGTGCAGCACCTTCATCTGAGCGGCATCGTGCTGGGCATCTCCCCTGCGGCTCGTGCTGCCGCTCTGACGCTGCTCGACGCGGCACTCAATGCCGGCCTCAGTGTGTCCTTCGATCCCAATCTCCGCCTCAACCTTTGGCCTGATCGCGATGAGATGCGCGGCGTGATCAACACGGTCGCTGGCCGCGCAACCGTGGTATTGCCGGGCCTCCCCGAAGGACAGTTGCTGACCGGAGAGAGTAAGCCGGACGATATCGCGCAGTTCTACCTGCGGCGCGGTGCGCATGAAGTGGTGATCAAGCTCGGCGCACGGGGCGCTCGGGCCTGGGCAGCGGACGGGCAGACCGCACAGTCCCGATCGTTTGCTGTAACTCCGATCGACACTGTTGGGGCCGGAGACGGCTTTGCCGCCGGCTACCTCGCTGCATTCCTCGCTGGTGACAGCCTGCAAGCACGAGTTGATCAAGGTGCCGCGGTAGGCGCCCTCGTCACGACGCGCCGGGGCGACCTCGCCGCCATGCCCACTCGCACCGAGGTCGACGAATTGCTTGGCCAGTCGGCGGTGCCCACGTGATCACGGCACAACCATCATCGCAACCGCCGTTACGCGATGGCGCGCTCGTCAATCCCGATCGAAGAAACGTTGACCGCTGATGTCGTGATCATCGGCTCCGGTATGGGCGGCGGCACCTTGGCCTGGGCGCTGAAGGACACCGGGCTGGACGTGCTGATCATTGAACGCGGCCAGTTCCTGCCTAGGGAGCCGGAGAACAGTCAGCCGGACCATGTGTTCATCAAGAAGCGCTACGTCACCTCCAAGCCCTGGTACGACGCCAAGACCGGCCAGCCGTTCCAGCCCGGCGTCTACTACTGGGTCGGCGGGAACACCAAGATGTACGGTGCCTGCCTGCCGCGGTTCCGCCGCAGCGACTTCGAAGAGACCGCTCACCATGACGGCGCTTCCCCGGCATGGCCGTTCCGCTACGACGACCTCGAACCGTTCTACGCCAGCGCCGAAGAGCTGTATGAGGTCCACGGTGCTGTCGGGGAGGATCCGACCGAGCCCGAGCACTCGACGCCCTATCCGTTTCCCCCGCTCAGCCATGAACCCGCGATCGAGCGGCTCGCCGTACGACTCCGCCAACAAGGGCTGCACCCCTTCCATATGGCGAACGGCATGCACCTGCCGTCGATGGTCGAACGGCGCGCCGATGCCACGTCCGATGGATCTCCCTCTCCCACGGGGGCCAAGAGTGACGCCGAGAACCGCGCCGTCCGGCCCGCCCTGGCGTCAGAGGCGGTGCGGCTGCTGCTGGGCGGGTACGTGCGCCGGTTGGACACCAGCAGCGACGGCCACACCGTTACCGCGGCGGAGGCCCAGGTGGGCGGTCGGGCAGTCAGGATCGAGGCAAAGACCTTTGTCGTCTGTGGCGGAGCGGTCAACTCAGCCGCTTTGCTGCTGCGTTCGGCGAACGACCAGCATCGAGGAGGATTGGGGAACTCCTCCGGGCTGCTTGGCCGCAATTACATGGTCCACAACAGCACGTTCTTCTTGGCCGTGAACCCGGCCCGCCGCAACGACACAGCCTGGCAGAAGACTCTCGGCCTCAACGACTGGTACGAGGCCGGTCCGGACACGCCCTACCCACTCGGCAACCTTCAGATGCTGGGCAAGCTGCGAGCCCCGATGATCAAGGCGGCCCGCTCCTGGGCACCACTGTGGGCGCTGAAGATGGTCACCGATCGCAGCCTGGACATCTACCTCACCACCGAGGACTTGCCCCGGCGGAAAAACCGGGTCATCATCGACGGCGACAAGATCATGATCAACTGGACGCCGAACAACCTCGCGCCGCACGACGAGCTGGTCAAAAGGGTCAGCAGCGTGGTCCGCAAAGCTGGCTATCCGATCGTGCTCACCGAGCGCATGGGCATCGCCACCAACTCCCACATGTGCGGCACCGCGGTCGCCGGCACGGACCCATCGCACAGCGTTCTCGACCCTGACTGCCGCAGCCACGATGTCGACAACCTCTACGTCGTGGACGGCAGTTTCTTCCCGTCCTCAGCTGCTCTCAACCCTGCCCTGACCATCGCTGCAAACGCCTTGCGGGTCGCACCGACCATCGCCGCAAGCTCCCGCTGACTGCGGCTAGTGCCCTGGAAGGGAAGTTCCTTGCCGCTTGGCGACGTTCAGGTGCGTGCATCGCAAGGCCGACGAGGGAGGGATACCGGGTCGTATGTCGACCGAGGAGAACGCCGCGAGGTGCGTGCCTGGCGCCGCGAAGCGCCAAGAGATTTCCCTTCCAGGGCACTAGGTGGGCGGGATGTTCTGGTTGATCCGGAAGAAGTTGTCCGGGTCGTACTTCCGCTTCAAGGCCTGCAGCCGTTCGTACTTTTTCGGGCCGTACGACTGCTGTACCCGCTCGGCACCCTCGTTGCCCAAGAAGTTCACATAGACCCCTTCGTGCCAGGGCTGGAGCGCGGACCAGAAGTCGCGTACCCACTCGCGCGCCTCGTCGAATCCCGCACTTGTCTCCGTGCAGCCGCCGATGTTGTAGGTGAAGCCGGCGGAGCGGCCGTTGAACGAGGTCTCATCGTCGCCCACTCGGCCGACGGCGCCGCCCATCTGCCAAATGGGGTACGTCGTTAGCGGCGATGACATCTGCAGCGAGTGCTCAGCGGTGATGTCGATGATGTCATCGCTCAGCTCGGCGACGTCGCAGCTCTTGAAGTAGTACCAACGACCGGCCGGAAAGCTGGGATCAAACATCGCCTGGTGGGTCAGGAACGGCTTCGGCACGCATAGATCCAAGACCGGCGAGCCGAACTTCTTCAACGGCCGGATGAAGCGTTCCCCCTCCTCTATGTCACCAGCCCAACAACAGGCCACCACGACAACCGGCTTGCCGTGCAACTCCGCCGGTACGAACGGCAATGGCGGCGCCATCCGGTGAATCACGATGGTCATCAGCTCGTCCGGCGCGTCGGCGATCCAGTCACGATAGAAGCGCAGCACCTCTGGCGACTGGACCATCGGCCAGAACACTGGTCCCGCCATCACCTGCGGACCCAACGGCACGCAGCGGAACTCGAACTCGGTGACAATGCCGAAGTTGCCCCCTCCACCGCGCACTCCCCAGAAAAGATCAGCGTTCCGATCCGCGCTCGCCTGAATGAACTCCCCGTCGGCCGTGACGAGATCGACTGAGACGAGCTGGTCGATCGATAGCCCGTGCTTACGCATGATCCAGCCGATCCCGCCGCCCAGGGTGAGTCCGGCCACGCCGGTGTGCGTGACGATGCCCGACGGCACCGCCAAGCCGAACGCCTGGGTCTCCCGGTCGAGGTCTCCGAGCAGGACGCCGGCCTGCACTCGTACGATCCGTCTTTCGGGATCGACTCGCACTCCTTTCATGAGCGAGAGGTCGATCACGACGGCCTCGTCAGCCACAGATAGTCCGGGGAATGAGTGTCCACCGCTGCGGACGGCGACCGGCAGGCCGCTGGCCCGCCCGAACTTCACACCGGCGATGACATCCGAAACTCCGAGGCAACGGAAGATCACCGCAGGATGCTTGTCAACCGAGCCGTTCCAGATCTTCCGATCCTTCTCATAGCTTGGATCTCCAGGTTCGACGACGTACCCGCGAAGAGCTGCCCTATCAATCTCCATCGATTTGGTGCTGAGGCCCATCGTTGGAGTGTCTCAGGCACGCCGAAGGTTGCCAAGCACGCTGCTGGATCGATCACGCGCGCTCACAAAACCTTTCCCGTTTTCGGTCGGAACGCGGGAAATTGCGGCAGTGGGGAGTCGCCCCCGCGTCGAGGTCAACGTTGCGCTGCTGGGTGGATTCTTCGTCACGGTCAACGGACAGCCGGTGCCGGATCGCTCGCGGCTGCGCAAGGCCAAAACGCTGGTGAAGTTGCTCGCCCTAGCTCCGAGCCATCGGCTGCACCGCGATGTCGTGTCCGAAAGCCTGTGGCCGGATGCCGAGCCGGAAGCAGCATCAAACAACCTGCATCAAACGCTGCACCAGCTACGTCACACGATCGGCCCTACGCTGATCGCGCTCACTGATGACATCGTGACACTGCGCCCCACCGGCGGACTCACAGTTGACGTCGATGTATTCGAGCAAGCCGCTGTCACCGCTCGCAACAGCGGCCATCTGGACCCGCTGCGGCGTGCACATCAGTTGTGGACCGGCCCGCTCTTGCGAGAAGACCAGTAACCAAAGCGCTCTACCGGCGGCTGTTGAGCCGCGGCAAACCCATACTCGACGCCCCGGCCGCAGGATCGAGCAGCCGCCGGACACGCAGCCCTCGTGGCGACAGCCCGAATGAGCGACTGTGGTCATCCTGGCAGCGGCAAGCATGGAGACTCGCATCTATTCCTGATCACTGGCGAGGCCGGAATCGGAAGACCCACTAGCCGAAGAACTTCTCACGTGGCAGACCAGAAGGCATTGCGACTGCCAGAACGCGTTCCTATGGCGCCGAAGGTCGGCTAGCGCTTGCCCAGGTGACCGAATGGCTACGCAGCGACGAAATCCGTCAAGCCTGGTCGGCTGGCGACCTCTGGCTGACCGAGATCGCGCGGCTTCTGCCAGAGCTTCTGACCGAACGGCCCCGCTTGCCACTCAGCTCGCCATGCAAGTGACCAAGCGCGAGCTGACGACGAGTCTGCGTTACGCTGTATCGCGCATCCGAGGGAAACCCGCTGTTTGTCATGAGATGGCGACTGTGGATCTGAGCGATGCCTACAGTGAACGAACGAGCGCTGAAGACAACTTCTCCGTACCTGATTCTCGACGGCTAATCTGCCACGTCGAATATATGCAGTCATCGCCGCCCGACTGGCACAATTATCGCCAGGTGCGTACGAATTGTCGGCTAGCCGCCACCGTCGACGGAATTTGCCGTCGATATTCTGCGCATGGCCAGCGGGCGACGAAGCCAATCTGCGCATGGCTTGACGAGTTGTGGCAGCGACGCATTGTGCGCAGCGTCCAGAACAATAGTTTTGACTTCTCCCATGACAAGTACCGCGATGTGGCGTACGCCGAACTCAGCCCTATAAAGCAGCGCTACTGGCACGTAAAAGTAGCGCAGGCCTTGGAAACGCTGCATGCCGACAACGTCGATCCGGTTAGTGCTCAATTGGCAGCTCACTACGACCAGCGGCGAGGCGTTGCGGCGATCTCGTTCTATCAGCGGCTGCCGACGTTGCGCAGCGGGTATACGCCCACCACGAGGCCAGCTACCTTTTGAGACGCGGCCTAGGCTGCTGACAATGTGCCAGAGCAAGCGCGTCACAAAGAACTGCAGTTGAATCTGCTACGGCTGTTGAGCCTGCCTTGGTGGCAACACAGGCTATGACACCTGAGGTTCTCCAGACCTGTCCCGGCACAGATGTTGAATCAACAGTTGGCGAAGCCGCCAGATCCTTTGCTGCTACGGCGGCGGCAATCGCCGCTCTCAATCTTCGCAAGCTTCAGCAAGACTTGCCCTTGGCGATCAATTGCTCCAGTTGGCTGATCAACAAGACGATCCAACTGTGTCGAAGGTCACTACGTGCTAGGTGACGCTTTCCTGCCGGGTCATTTACGCGATCGCGCGTTCAGCTTGAACAAGCGCTGGCAGCCTATGATCCGCTGTATTCGCATCGCATATCGCGCGATATTCACAAGATCCAGGCGTGATATGCCGCTGCCGACTGGCCTTTGATCTGTGGTGTCTGGGTTATGTCGACCAAGCGCAGACAGCTCAAAACAACGGCCTCGCCCAGGCACAAGCCTTGGGCCATCCGTTCAGCCTTGCCTACGCCCTCACTTGGGATGCGATGTTGCAGGGAGAGATCGGTAATCTGAATTCGGTACTCGACTCAGCCGACGCAGTGATTGCGCTGAGCGAACAACATCACCTCGGACTCTGGTCCTCATGGGCGACGGTGCTACGTGGGTGGGCGCTGACTGAGCGCGAGCCGCAGCAAGGTGTCGCAGAGATACAACGCGGTGATGAGCAGATGCGCGCGAAAGGCTCTGTCTTCCTGCAACCTTTTGTCTCGCTGCTGATAGCCGAACAGTTGGCAAAGCTGGGTCGGATTGGGCATGGCCTTGACCTCGTCAGTGATGCATTGTCCAGCGCCAACAGTGATGGGTACTGGTGCGATGCGGAACTGCACCGGGTGCGCGGCGAGCTGTTGTTGGCGCAAGGCGTCGACGCGACGGAGGTCGAAGCTGCTCTTCGCCAAGCGCTGCAGATCGCGCAGAAACAGCAGGCCAAACTGTTTGAGCTGCGAGCCGCAACCAGCCTGGCGCGGTTTTGGCTGAATCAGGGCAGAACTCAAGAATCGCGCTTGCTACTGACACCGATCTGCAGCTGGTTCACCGAAGGATCTGAGACATCCGACCTCAGTAATTCTCGGCGACTACTGACACGTCATTGTCACGACTGGGATAAGCGGCCGGACCACGCTGGCGTGCAAAGTGGCTGTTAAGTGGGCTTTCGTAGTTTGGCCGCATGACCGCAGCTGGCAGACCGCGCATCCACACCGGCGTACTCGGTGAGGCGCCGATACGCGAACTGGAAATCGCATTAGCCGGTTCGATCGTCGGCCCCGGTGACCCCAACTACAGACGGCGCGTCAGTCTGGAACAACGCGATCGACAAGCGGCTCGCCCTGATCGTACGGGCTGCCTCCACCGAAGATGTTGCGCGAACGATCGCTTTTGCTCGACGCGTGGGGCAGCCGATTGCGGTACGCGGTGGTGCGCACAGTGCTGCCGGCTTTTCCACCTGTGACGACGGGATTGTCCTTGACCTCGCACAACTGAATGACGTCCGGGTTGATGTTGACTCACGACGGCGTTCGCCGGAGGTGGATCCACCTGAAGATCTTCGACGCGGCCACTCAGGCGCACGGGCTAGCGACAACGGTGGACTGGTCTCGAGCACTGGTCTCGGGGCTTCATGTGCTTGGCGGCGGTGTCGGACGTCTGGTTCCGGAAGTACTGACGCTGACCGTGAGCAACCTGCTGTCTGCCGAGTTGGTGACCGCTGACGGATCGATTGTGCAAACCTCCGAATCACTAAATTCAGAGTTGTTCTGGCGCTGCGCGGAAGCGGCGGCAACTTCGAGTCGCCACAAGATTTTGAGCTGAACCTGCATCGGTAGGTGCGGATGTCCTCGGCGGTGTCATCTTCTACCCAGGTGAATCAGGCGGCCCAGGTCATGACCGGCTGGCGTGACCTGCTGCCCGGCGTACCAGACGAGCTCACGACCAAGATTGCCCTGGCGGCAGCTCCGGCGGCGCCGTTCATCCCGCTGGAATGGCAGGGCAAGAAGGTTGCCTCGGTGGTGGCCTGCTGGCGGGCGATCCAACCGAAGGTCGAGTCATCGTCAGACCGTTGCGGTCACTCGGGACGCCAATCGCAGACCTATTGGCCCGGTTCCCTATGTGAATCTGCAGCAGCTTTTCGACCCCGCGTGGCCGGCGGTGCCGCGAACTACTTCACGTCGGCTTTCTTCATCGGATGCCGGACGAGGCCATCAATACCGTCGTCGACTATCAGCGGCAGGCCGCTAACCTGCCGGTGCGTTCCGAGCTGCACATTCATCACCTCGGCGGAGCGATTACGCGAGTTCCGGTCGGCGCTACCGCCTTTACCGACCGCACCTCGGACTTTGTGCTCTTCAGCGTCACGCGTACACCTGGCCGAGCCGACCTTTCAGAACATATCGACTGGCGCGTGCCGCGCGAGATGCCTTGGCAACCTACGGAAAAGGAGGAATGTATGTGAACTTTCCCGGCGATGCTAGAGAAGGCTGATGTGGATCGTAGCTTATCCACCTCAAATTCATGCCCGTCTGCAGGCTGTCAAGAATCAATACGACCCGCTCAACGTATTCCGATTCAACATCAATATTCGGCCAACCCTATAAAGAAAGGAGGACTACATGAGATTCAGCTTAATTTACGACGATGTGCAAGCTGCCCTCGTCGCATCGAAAGATCCCAATCACTTGAATAAGCCGTTACGTGTCGGTGACAGCGATAGCGACTCGGACATGTCACATGAGAAAGCTGATCGTGAGCCGACTAAACCTGCCGAGCGCCTGCGGCTTGTTCGACCGCAGAAATAACAACAGTGTCAATTTGAACGGGAGCAGAAGAAGAGAACTCCAGAATATTAGGAGAGGCGCCGTCGTGCTGGTATAGCGGCAATCGGTGGCTTTTTGTACGGCGGCAGCGCGCACACTTACCAGACCCCGACCCCGCCGACCCCGATTACGGTTGAACCGCTCACACCGCGTGCGGCCTTCACCGAGCAGACAGCAATGCAACTTCGCCTCAAGCTGGATGGGCGCAGTACCGACGTGATCAAGACTTCGAACCCGTCCGACGTGGTGACGACCAAGATCACCGTGCAACCCGGCGCGCAATTCCCATGGCACACACACCACGGGCCGGTGTCGGCCACGGTCCTGGACGGTGAGATGACCTACGTGTTGTCCAGCGACTGCGTCGGCCATCGCCACCCGGCCGGGACGGCATTCGTCGATCAATGACATGAGGTGCACACCGCGTACAACAGCACAAAGACGGTGACAGTACTCCTCGCAACATTCTTGGAGGTCCCGTCGGGACCGCGCCGCTCAGCATCCCGACGGATAAGCAGCCGAATTGCAAGATCCCAACAAGCTGACGGTCGGACATAACACTGTCCTCCATCTGATGATCTACGGAGCAGAGCTATACCTCTGCTCCGTAGATCGCTGCCAGGTGTGATGCCACGCACCGCTGACCGATTCGATCGTGCGGTACTCGCAAAACCTTTCCTGTTTTTGGTCGGAACGCGGGAAAATGCGGCAGTGGAAGAGATCGCCTCGGCAACCGAGGTCCACGTTGCGCCGCTGGGTGGATTCTCCGTCACGGTCAACGGACAGCCGGTGCCGGATCGCTGGCGGCTGCGCAAGGCCAAAACGCTGGTGAAGTTGCTCGCCCTGGCGCCGAGGCATCGGCTGCACCGCGATGTGGTGTCCGACAGGCTGTGGCCGGATGCCGAACTGGAGGCTGCAGCAAACAACCTGTATCAGATCATGTTCGCCATCCGGCACATGCTGGGCGCAGCGTCAATCGCCCTCAACGAGGATGTCTTACGGCTCTGCCCGGTTGGTGTCCTCACCATCGATGTTGATCAATTCGAGCAAGCCGCCGCCGCCGCTCGCAGCAGCGGCGAAATCTCCAGCATTGCGCCAAGCGCTCAATCTGTGGACCGGCCCGCTGCTCCCCGAGGACCGCTACGCCGATTGGGCAGATCAGTATCGGCAACAACTAGCGAAACCCACGCCGCTGTCGCAACGTTGCTCGGATCCAAGCTCATCGAGCAGGGCGAGCCGGCAGCCGCCTTGGCCGTACTCGAACCACTCGCAGCAGAGCGCCCCCTGGACGAACACCTGCTCTGGATCTTGATCGATGCGCTGGCTGACGTCGGCCGACGCTGGGAGGCCATCGAGAGCTACGAACGCTTACGCGACACCCTCGACGAGGCGTACGCTGCGGAACCGGAACCCCAGACCAAGGCCGTCTACCGCCGCCTGCTCACCGGCGGCAAACCCATGCGCGCAACGACTCTGCATAACCTGCCTGAGTCAACAACCAGCTTCGTTGGCCGCAGACGCTTGCTCGCCGAGCTGTCGGCAAGCCTGGCGCGCACGCGTCTGCTCACGCTCGCTGGGGTGGGCGGCGTCGGAAAAAGCCGGCTCGCTTTGGAGCTGGCCCGGCTGGCGGCGCCGGCAACGACTTTCCGACGGATCTGCTGATAAGCCGGCTGGCATCCAGAGGCATCGTCCCCCACCCATCACCTGCAGCGTCACCCAACGACCACCTCGCGAGCAACTCGCTTCCGCGCGCTGCTGTTGATCATGACAACTGCGAACACCTGCTGACGCTTGCAGCGCCCTCGTTCAGAGGTGCTCGCCCGGTGTCCCGAAATCAGTGTCGTCGCCACGAGTCGGAACCTCTTTCTGTTCCCGGCGAGCTCGTCTACCGGTACCTTCGCTTGAGCTGCCTAGTGGCGGTGAGGTCGACGTCCGCGAGCTGTCACGGCTGGAAGCAGTGCAGTTGTTCGTGGAACGCGCCTGGCTTACGGTGCCCTCGTTCAAGCTCAACAGCAAGACCGCGCCGCCGGTCGCGGAGATTTGCCATCGCCTTGACGGCATACCACTCGCCCTCGAGCTCGCGGCCGCTCGCCTCGCCCATTTCAGCGTGAGCGAGCTCGCCGACGACTCGGCGACGCGCTCACCTTGCTCGACAGCGGCGCCGCGGGCGGCTGGATCGGCAGCAAACGCTGGCGGCCACTCTGACTGGAGCTACGGCTGCTGATCTCGAAGAGCAACTGGTCTTCCGAAGGTTGGCAGTGTTTGCCGGCGGATACGACCTCGACGCCGCCGCGGCGGTCTGTGATGTGCTCGGCCCCTTGATCATCGACCTCGTCTCGCGTCTGGTCGATAAGTCGCTCGTGCATGCGGACACGGCAGAGCCGAAGACGCGATATCGGTTACTCGAGGTGGTTCGGCAATACGCCGAGGCTCGATTGACCGACGCTGCGGAGCTGGCGGCATGTCGCAGGCGCCGATCTTAAGTGTACGCCGCGGCGGCAGCGGCCCACGATCCGGACCGCGGCGCCGCCGTCGTCGGAGAACCGTCCGCCTGGTTCGACGTAGAGCACGACAACCTCCGCGCCGCATTGGCCACGGCACTCGCAACCGATCCGACGCGAGCCCTGGAGCTAGCGGCCGCGAGCTGGCGCTTCTGGTCAACCGGCCTGATCGCCGAAGGCGCGCGCTGGCTCACTCTTGCCCTAAACGCCTCCGAGGAGCGGTCTGCGCTACGGCACGGCATTGCCGCGATGGCCGTCATGCATATTCGCCAGGCCAAGGCGACTGAGCTGACGGCAATCGGTGAGGAGATCGTCAACCTGCTGAACGAACACGGCGAGCCGCGCGAGCGGGCCGATGGCTACCACCAACGCGCCTTGCTGACTTTCATGCCGGTGACTGGAGACTGGCACAGACTCAAAGCGACGAGGCGCTGCGTGTCGCCGCGGAGTTTCCGGCGGTGACTGTTTCGGCGCAACACTTTGCCGGCGTGCTTGCGCTCGCTCGGGCGAGGTGGACATGGCCCTGGTACGCGGTTCAACGCAGCGCTGCAAGCGTTGCAGCACGTGCCCGACGACACGGTGCCGTTCTTCATCGCCATGGCGCTGGCTGGGCCGTGGATGAGCGTCGTGACCCGCCCCTGCCATTCGCGAAGAAACCGTGCTGTTCGCCGTCGAGTAGGTGCCCAGCAGGCGGCCGGATATGTGAGGCTGGCCCTTGCTTTGAGCGAGCGATTGGCGGCAATGTCGACATGGCTGTCACGCTGATCGACTCGACGCCTACGCCCGCTTCCACGCTGTGAATGATCGCTACGGAGAGGCCTACGCGCTGTCGCAGCATGGACACGCCTTGCGATGGTGGGCCGGTACGCTGAGGCGGACGGCGATCCGGCAACGGTCGAGTCGCTCCGTCGGAACCTTCGCGACAAGCGGCGTTGGCAATGGCACTCGCGGGCCGTGCGTTGACGGCAGCCTCGGCTGGACGGCCGATCAAGCTCGAACCCTGGTCGCGAGTCACTGGCGATGGTGGAGGAATCAGGCGACATCGCCGGGTCTCCGTCACCAGCGTGAACCTCGGCGTGGCAGAACTGCTCCTTGCCGACCTGCCGGCGGCGCTGAACTGGCTCGATCGCGCCCTTGCCGTCTTCCCCATTCCCGGCGGCCACCGCTCGCTCGGCTGGTTGCACCTGCTTCGAGCCCACGTGCTGCGCGACAGCTGGCGACGCAGACGGCTCGATGATCTCGGCGGTGGCCGCGCAGACGGTGTTCTCTCAGCTCGGCGAGCGGCGCGGCGTGGCTGCTGTGCAAAGGATCTGCAAAGAAGGTCTTCCTAGCCTGCCTGCATACTCGAAGCCGTGGGCATGCATTATGACCGGCGTACTCGGTGAGGCGACGGTACACGAGCTGGAAATCGACTGGCCGGCTCGGTGGTCGGCCCTGGATCCGATTACGACGCAGCCCGTCGAGTCTGAACCATGCGATCGACAAACGCCGGCGCTGATCGTACGGCGGCGTCGACGGAGGATGTGGCGCGAGCCGTCCGTTTTGCCCGAAGTGAAGGCAAGGCGATCGCGATACGCGGCGGTGCGCACAGCGTTGCCGGCTTTTCCACCTGTGACGACGGAATCGTCATCGATCTCGCCCATCTCAATGAAGTTCATGTTGACGTTGAGTCGCGACGGCATTCGCAGGCGGCGGGACCACATGAAAGGCTTTCTAACGCAGCAACCCAGCAGCACGGCTGGCGACAACTGGTGGCTGGTTTCCAGCACCGGTATCGGCGGCTTAGCACTAGGCGGCGGCATCGGCCATCTGGTCCGCAAATTCGGCCTGACCTGCGACAACTTGCTCTCCGTTGAGCTGGTCATGGCGGACGGCTCGGTCGTGCAGGTCTCCGAGTCACAGAACGCTGAGCTGTTTTGGGCTCTTCGGGGCGGCGGCGGCAACTTCGGGGTCATCACGAAGTTCGAACTGGCCCTGCATCCAGTCGGTCCAGTCGTGCTGGGCGGTGTCATCTTCTACCCGAGCGAACAAACGACGCAGGTCATGAACGGTTGGCGTGACCTTCTTGACGGTATGCCAGACGAGCTTTCCACCACGATTGCCCTGATAACGGCTCCGCCGGCGCCATTCATTCCTGCCAGGTGGCACTACCACAAGGTCGCCGCCGTGAGCGCATGCTGGGCCGCCGACCCGGCAGACGGCGAGAACGTCGTCAAGCCGCTGCGGACGCTCGGTACGCCCATTACTGACCTGCTCGGCCCCCTTCCGTACATCGATCTGCAGCAACTCGTCGACACCGCGTGGGAGACGGGCGCCGCGAACTACTTCACCTCCGCCTTCCTCGATCGGCTGCCGGAGGAGGCAATCGAGATCCTTACCGACTACCACGGGAGCTCCGCCGACCTGCCCGTGCAGGCCGAGCTCCATATCCATCACCTAGGTGGAGCCGTGGCGCGAGTCCCGGCGACCGGCACCGCCTTTACAGACCGCAGCTCCCTGTTTGTGATCAACTGCTTGGCCCGTACGCCGGAACCAGCCGATCTTTTGCCACATGCCGCCTGGGCTCGGGCGGCCCGAGACGCCATGGCGGCATACGGAAAAGGAGGGATGTACGTGAATTTCACTGGAGAAGGTGGCGAGGACAATGCCCGGGCAGCTATCCGGCCGCAATTTACGCCCGACTGCAGGCTGCCAAGAATCACTACGACCCGTTCAATGTATTCCGATTCAATATCAACATTCCTCCACACTGATTGGGAAGAACGATGAGATTCAGCATGGTATTTGCGCAAGTACCTGCACGAAAGGAGGCTGATGTATCGCCAACCTTGAGTTACTCGTCATTCCTGAGCAACAATAACCCGCCCTTTAAGCTGAATGGAAAATAAGACATGTTCAGACGACTAAGAAATGCCGTACTAGTAGGAATAATGGCAGCAATAGGTGTCGTGCTGTACGGCGGCACCGCGCAGGCCGACCCCACGCCAACCCCGGTCACGGTCGAGGTCCTCACGCCGAGAGCGGCCTTCACCGACCAGGCGTCGATGCAGATTCGCCTCAAAGCCCATGGGCACGGAACCGACGTAATCAAGGTTTCAGACCTATCCAACGTCGTGACCACCAGGGTCACCGTGCAACCCGGTGCGCAGATTCCTTGGCACACCCATCCGGGCCCAGTGTTCGTCACCATCGTCGAGGGTGAGCTGACCTACATCTCGTCCGAGGGTTGCAGCAGCCGGCGCTATCCGGCCGGAACAGCATTCGTCGATCCGGGGCATGGACACGTGCACACTGCGGTGAACACCGGGAACACGCAAGACTGAATTCACTGCGACGTTCTTTGAGGCGCCAGCGGGGACAGCACCTGATCAGCATTCCGGCGGATGCACCGGCAGGTTGCAAGGTTCCGACCAGCTGACAATTCGGGAATCCGGAATCTGAGGGTGGGTCATTGACCCACCCTCAGATTCTCGCCGGGACGCGGCACCTGAGAGACTCACGCCCCACCTTTCGCCTCACGCGCCCCCTTCTCGCTTCACGCCCCACTTATTTGGGGTGCGTGAACGAAAAGCGGGCGCGTGGGTCTCGAGAGACGCCACCAGCCGCCGTCAGGGCGCGTCATTGCCCTTGAGGTGGACCGCTGGGCAGGATCGTCGGCGACAACGTAAGCGATTCGGGAAGTCAGCGGACGTTCGACATAACCTCATCGGCGAGAAGCTGCTGAGACTTCTATGCCTTTGCGATCACCAAGGCATCCCCCAACTCGATGCGGGTCGCCAAAGTCTCAGCCTTGATCCAGTCCTCATGACTTTGCAGCTCGTCGCCGTCGGGAAGGGTCAGCACAATCCGGTCGGTCAGTTCCAGGCCCGCGTCCTTGCGCATGTTGTTGACGGTGTGAATGAGCTCATAAACCCGGCCTCTGCAGCTCCAACTCTGCATCGAGCTCGGTATCAAGGGCGACCGAGAGCGTGCCGTCGTACGCGATCGTCCAACCGGCGATCTCGACACGTTCGCCGCGAATCACCTCCTCCGCCGAGAGCTCTTCACCGGCGACCCGGATCCGGCCGTCGCCGAGCTCCTCCACATCGCCACGTTCAAGGGCAGCCTTGACCTCCGGCACCTTGCGTCCCAGCCGCGGGCCGAGCGCCCGGAGATTGGGCAGCAGCCGAACATGAGCCACGGGACCTTGGTCGAACCCGACCTCGTCCACCCGCAGCTCCTCGGCGATTTCCTGCGCATGCTCCTGCGCGAGCCGCGCGCCGCGCACGTACACCCGGCGGAGCGGCTGGCGCAGCTTCACTCCAGCGGTGCTGCGCGCTTCACGACCAAGCTCCACGACGCGGCGTACCTCGCTGATCTCGGCGAGGAGGTGTTCGTCGGGCTCGCCGAGCTCCGGCCAGCCCGCGAGGAAGATGCTTTCCGGCGCCTCCGCGCATACGTCGGCGACCAGGTTTCGCCACAGGTGCTCGGCGAGGAACGGCATGACCGGCGAGATCACTCGCAAGCCGGTCACCAGCGCAAACCAGAGGGTCCGGAAGGCAGCGTCGTCGTAGTCGTAGAAGCGCCGCCGAGACCGGCGGATGTACCAGTTCGAAAGGTCGTCCACGAAAGACTCGAACGCCGCGATCAGCCGGTGAGTGAGCTGCTGCTCCAGCGCGGCCGTTGCGTCGGCAAGCATCTTCTCGGTACGCACGACGAGCCAACGATCGAGAGGCCGCAGCTCGACCCCGACCGGGCCTGAGACAAGATCACCAAACGTCGGCCGAAAGCCTTCGATGTTGGCGTATCGCACAAGGAATCCCACTGAATTCCAGAGCGTAAGGAGCTTGCGCTTGATCTCATGCGCCGGTCCGTAACCGAACAGGAGGTCGCGGTCGGGCGGCTGGTCACAGTACTGCCAGCGCATGACGTCAGCGCCCATCCGCGCGAACGCCTCTTCGGCTGGGATGAGATTTCCCCAGGAGCCGTGCATCGGACGCCCGTGCTCGTCGAGCATCTTCTCGTAGCCGAGCACGGACCGGAACGGCGCCTTGTCCACCAAACAAACCGACATGAAGAGCTGTGAATAGAACCAGAGACGAATCTGCTCGCGCATCTCAGAGACCCAATGGGCCGGAAACCAGGTCTGCCAATAGTTGTGATCAGGAAGATCAGCACCGGTGAGTCCCTTGGCGGCGCCGGTCCCGTAGCCGCCCTCCACAAACTCCGGGTTTTCCCAGCCGAGCGTAGAGAAAGGCACGATTCCAGCGTCAAGCCAGACGTCGCCGATCTCGGGAATCCGTTGCACGCCTTCGTTTCCGCAAGCCGGGCAGCGGATTTGAACGGCGTCGATCCACGGGCGATGGAGCTCCACGAGCTGATCCATGCCGGCGGTCGCCAGCTCCTCGAGCTCGGCGCGTGAACCGATGACGGCGACATGGCCGCAGGTACACGGGAAGATCGGCAGGGGCAGCCCGAAGTAACGGCGGCGGGAGATGTTCCAATCGCCCATGTTGCGGAGCCAGTCGTCCATCCTTTTGCCGAAGTACGCCGGCGTCCAGTCCACAGTCGCGTTCGCGGCAAGCAGTCTCGGCCGCACCTCGTCGACGGAGATGAACCAGTCATCGGCAATGCGGAAGATGAGCGGCGTGTTGCAGCGCCAGCAGAACGGATAGCGGTGCGCGTACTCTCCGGACGCGACCAGACGGCCGCGCTCGGCGAGATCAGCCACGATCTGCTCGGTCGACTCGGACGTCGAGAGCCCATGTAGCCAGCCGAAGCGATCGTAGAATCGGCCCGCCTCGTCCACCGGCATGACGACAGGAAGGTCGTGTACGCGGGACAGCTCGAAATCCTCGGTGCCGCACCCCGGTGCGATGTGCACGATGCCGGTGCCCTCATCCATCGTGACCTCGGCCCAACCGATGACGCGATGCTCGATGCCGTTGGCCGCGGGCAAGTGGTCGAAAGGCCCGTTGTACCGCCAGCCGATGAGCTCGGCCCCGCGCCGGCGTTCGACGTAGGTTTCGTCCGGATAGCGCTTGATCGCCACCCACTCGCCGTTCTCCTGGAGGCCGTACTCCTCATCCGGATGAACCGCGGCGGCGACGTTCGCCGGCAAGGTCCACGGCGTCGTCGTCCAGATCGTCAGCGATTGGCCCGGCCGGTCGACGAGCGGAAAGCGCACGAAGAGCGATGGATCGATGCGCTCCTCGTAGCTTCCGACCAATTCGTGCGCCGAGATTGACGTCCCGCAGCGGGGACACCACTCGGTGGATCGATGGCCGCGATACAGCCAGCCGCGTTCGTGCACGAGCTTGAGGAAGCGCCAGATATAGGAGATGTTCGTGTCGGAGAAGGTGTAGTAGTCGTTGCCCCAATCCATCCACTGGCCCAGGCGCTTCGACCCGCGGATCAGCTCCTGCGCTGACCAGGCGACCTTTTCCCGGCACTTACGTGCGAATTCGGCGAGCCCGTACTCCTCGATCTCACGCTTGGAATTGAGACCCAGCTCTCGCTCGACGCCCACTTCGATCCACAGACCCTGGCAGTCGAAGCCGTTCTGGTAGCGCTGATCGAAACCGCGCAGCGCCTTGTACCGCTGGAAGACGTCCTTGAGAGTGCGTCCCCAGGCGGTGTGGACGCCCAGAGTCTTGTTAGCCGTCACCGGGCCGTCGATGAAGCTCCAGACCGGACCGCCGCGGTTGCGCTCACGAAGCTGCTCGAAGGTGCGGCGTTCCTCCCACCAGCTGAGGATCTCTTCCTCGAGGGCGGGATGGTCTGGAACGGATGGAAGCAGCCTGAACATGCGGGAAGTCAGTGTAGTGGGCGACGTAGCTTGATGCTTCAAGAGCCTTCGCCACTTCCGTACGGTCTGGTGATGATCTCGAGCATGTGTCCGTTCGGATCCTCCCAGTACACGCCGCGGCCTCCGTCATTGGTGTTGGTCTCGCCCGGATGCCGTCGGAACGGGTCGGCCCAGTAGGGCAGGTCGCGCTCCTTGATCCGACCGAAGATGTCGTCGAAATCCGGCTCGTCCACGAGGAACGCATAGTGCTGCGGATGCACCTGACCATGATCATCGGCAAAGTCCAGCGATACGTCGTTGCCAAGCTCGACGACCTGGAACGGTCCGTACGTCGTCGCCGGCGGCAGACCCAGAATCTCGGTCAGAAACGCCGCCGACTCGCGCTTGTCGCTAACCCGGACAATCGTGTGGTTCAGCCGAATGGCCATGTAACTCCTTGACGGTGCTGCTTCCGAACTCGAATGCTCAACAGAAAGTGAACCATGATCGACTTCCCATTGCTGCAGGTCGTGCCGCTGCAGGTCGGCCACTGGCCCCAGGTGCGCCACATCTATGCCGCCGGCATCGCCACCGGGCATGCCACCTTCGAGCCTGAGCCACCCAGCTGGGCGGCATTCGACGCCAGCAAGCTGCCGGCTCACCGACTGGTCGCCCTCGACTCCAGCGGAACCGTGCTTGGCTGGGCCGCCGCCTCGGCGGTATCCGATCGCTGCGTCTACGCCGGGGTCGTCGAACACTCGGTCTATGTGGACCCAGCCGTCCAGAGCCGCGGCATCGGCCGGGCCCTGCTGGCCAGCCTGGCGACCTCCACCGAAGCGGCCGGAATCTGGACCATTCAATCCGGCATCTTTCCCGAGAACACCGCCAGCCTGCGGCTGCACGACAAGGCTGGGTTTCGAATCGTCGGCACCCGCCAACGAATCGGCAAAATGACCTACGGCCCGCTAGCTGGTCAATGGCGCAACGTGATCATGATCGAACGCCGCAGCATCATCACCGGTCGCGACTAGCTTCTGTTACGACTCGCGGCCGTAGATTGGGCACCTCGGCAACGGCCCGAAGAAAGGCGCCGATATGACGTCGCACGTCGACTACGACTTCTCCCTCACCCACAAGGTTGCCGTGGTGACTGGCGGCGCCTCCGGCATCGGCGCGGCGATCGTGCATGCGTACGCGGCGAAGGGCGCCAGCGTGGTGGTACTCGACAAAGTCGTGGAGCCTGCTGGACGAGAGGTCAACGAGGGCCATGCGATCACTGCCGTCGAATGCAACGTGACGAACGAGCAATCCGTTGTCGAGGCGATCAACAGGGTGAAGGCAGAGTTAGGCCGCATTGATGTGCTGGTGAACAGCGCCGGCATTGCCGTCACTGGCGCTGCGGAGGAACTCACTGTCGACGACTGGGACGCCACGATGGCAGTCAACCTGCGGGGCGCCTTCCTGGTCAGCCAGCAGGTGGGTCGAGTCATGCTCGCCCAAGGCAGCGGCACAGTGATCAGTCTCGCCTCCCAGGCGGCGACCGTCGCGCTGCCGGGTCACCTCGCGTACTGCGCGTCCAAGTTCGGCCTGGTGGGCATGACCAAGGTGCTTGCTCTGGAATGGGCCGGACGCGGAGTTACAGCCAACACCATCAGCCCGACAGTGGTGATGACTTCCCTCGCCAAGGAGGTCTGGGACAACCCCGAGGGTGAGGCGCTCAAGGCCCAGATTCCGACCCAGCGGTTCGCTGAGCCCGAAGAGATCGCGGCCGTCGCGGTGTTCCTCGCCAGCGATGCTGCGAAGATGATCAATGGCGTCGACCTGCTGGTTGATGGCGGCTACACCATCCGTTGACGTGAGAAAGGACCAACAGCAATGACCCCGACCACCACCATTCCCGAGCGGATGCGCGCCAGCGTGCTGACCGCGCCACTCACCCTCAGCATTGAGGACGTACCTACGCCGCCCATGGAGAGCGATGAGGTGCTGGTCGAAGTAGCCGCGGTGGGAGTCTGCGGCTCAGACACCCACTACTACCGACACGGGCGAATCGGCGACTTCGTGGTGACCAGCCCACTGATCCTCGGCCACGAGTTGTCGGGACGGATCGTTGCGGTTGGTGACGACGTGCCCGGGTCCAGGATCGGTGAGCGGGTGGCTATCGAACCGCAGAAGAACTGCCGCCGCTGCCGGGAGTGCCGAGCCGGTCACTACAACCTCTGCCCGAACATGGAGTTCTACGCCACGCCTCCGATCGACGGCGCGTTTGCTCAGTACTGCGTGATTCGTACCGAATTCGCCCACCGCATACCGGACTCCATGTCTGACGAGGCCGCGGCGCTGCTCGAGCCGCTTTCGGTGGCTGTGACGACGATGCGCAAGGCAGCCGTGACACCTGGGTCGAGCATGCTGATCGCGGGCGCGGGGCCAATCGGGATCATCTGTGCCCAGACTGCACGCGCCTTCGGAGCCGCCGAGATCATCGTCACCGATCTGGTGGCTGAGCGACGGGAGCGGGCGCTGAGCTACGGCGCCACCCGCGTACTCGATCCGCGAGAGACCGATGTCGCCACTGCCGGGCTCGATGTCAACGCCTTTGTGGACGCCAGCGGGTCGCCGCACGCGGTGATGTCGGGGATCAAGGCAGTGCGCCCGGCAGGTACGGCCGTTCTGGTGGGTCTGGGCTCACCGGAAATGACCTTGCCGGTCGAACACATCCAGAACCTCGAAATCACAGTGACAGGCATCTTCCGCTACACCGACACGTGGCCGGCAGCCATACACCTGGTAGCCAGCGGCGCAATTGATCTTGATTCGCTGGTAACCGGACGATTTGATCTTGAACGCGCCGACGAGGCGCTGGAGAGCGACCAGGATCCGAACAGCCTCAAGTCCGTGGTCTATCCCAACGGGCAATAGGACGTGGACTAAGTAAGTCTCAACTCTTAGTCGCCAGACTTGGGTTCCACCAGTACGAGCCAATTGCCGCTGTTGTCGCGCATGACGGCCTCTACACCGTACGGGCGGTCCGACGGCGGCTGCGGGAATTCCACGCCCCTGGCGCTGAGGTCCTCATACGTTTTCTGGCAGTCATCGACCCTGAGACCGAGCCCGCCCATCCGGCCGTTGGCGAGCGCGCGGCGTACGACCTCGGCCAGCTCCTCGTCGAGCGGTGGCCCAGGGACCATCAGCGTGACTTCCAGCTCAGGCTGGTCGGGGTGGCTCACGGTGACCCAGCGGTAATCGCCCAATGTCGCGTCGGCGCGGGCTTCGAACCCGAGTACCTCCGTGTAGAACTTCTTTGCATCGTCCTGGTCCGTGACATAGACGGTTACCAGGGAGACATTCGTGATCATGACTGGAACGCTAGTCCTCGAACCCCCCGGCCGGCTTCTCCGGAATTGCTCTCTCTTGCAGGCCGCGCATGAAGACGTAGCACCCCGGAATATGCGGGACGCCCTTGCCGCCGTAGCGCTGTTGAAAGGCCGACGGCGTCTCGCCCACGAGCGAGCGGAATTTCGCGCTGAACGACCCGAGGCTCGTGTAACCGACCAGCATGCAGACCTCGGTCACGGTCAGGTTGGTAGCGCGCAGCAGGTCCTGAGCACGCTCGATGCGGCGGTGTGCGAGGTATTGGGCGGGGGTTTGGCCGTACGCCGCGCTGAAGCTGCGGATGAAGTGGTACTTCGACACCCCGGCCCGCTGTGCAACGATCGCGACATCGAGGTCATCGGCATAGCAGCTATCAATCAGGTCGCGTGCACGGCGCAGGTGCGGTAACAGGTCAGACGGTGTGGACATGCTCGTCAAGTACCTCATCGATCACCCGGCTAGCCGTCGCTGCTGCGGCTTGGTCGACTTGAAGGTTTCCGGCGAAGGTGATCAAGGCTTTCCACAGCGCCCAGCCGCGACCGCGTGCCCAGGTCTCGACATCGAGTGGCAGTGCGACCCGAAACCCTTCCCGACTCTGCCCTGAGAGAAAGGTCCAGGCAATGGCTAGGTCGCAGGCGGGATCGCCAACGCCTGAGCAGCCGAAGTCGATCACTGCGGCCAGCCGACCGTCTAGGACCAGCAGGTTGCCCGCCGAGACGTCTCCGTGAACCCAGACCGGTCCACCGTGCCAGGTCGCCGCCAGCGCAGTTTCCCACACCTCGGTCGCCAGGTCCGCGTTGATCATCTGCTGCACTGCGGCGATCGCCTTGCGAGTCTCGGCGTCGTAGGTCTCCAGCGGGCCGCCGCGGAAGAAGTTGTGCGGGCCGGGAGGTGGTCCCCCGGTTGGCTCGATCTTCTCTAAGCACACCAGGAAGCACGCCAACGCCACCGCGAACTCGGAACGGTCGTCGATGCGCGCCGCGCTGGCGGGCGTCCCGTCGAGCCAGCGGTAGACCGACCAGTTCCACGGATAGCCCTCGCCCGGCTCTCCCATCGCCACTGGAACGGGGATTGGCAGCGGCACGTGCGGCGCAAGCACAGGGAGCCAGCGGTGCTCTTTTCGGACCTGTGCGGCGTAACGCTCGGCGCTCGGCAGGCGCACCAAGAGCTCTGGACCAAGATGGAAAGTCCGGTTGTCCCAGCCGTTGGGCTCAGCTGCAGCAATCGGGAGGCCGGACCAGTGCGGGAACTGCGATCCGACCAGCCGGCCCACCAGCGTGGCGTCGATCTCCCGCAGTGAGCGGAACGAGCAGTTGGACACGCCCTAGTGTCGCCCAATGGCTGCTGGCGCTATCAACAGGCGCCGCGCACGAGCGGCGTGTGGTTGCATCTAGTCGTGACCCAGCCTGAACTGGCGCGACGGCTCGGCATCCGCGATGCGGTGATCATCGGACTGGGATCAATGCTCGGCGCCGGGGTGTTCGCCGCCTTTTCCCCTGCCGCCCGCGTGGCCGGTGCGGGGCTGTTGATCGGACTCGCCATCGCTGCGCTGGTGGCCTACTGCAACGCCACCGCGTCGGCTCAGCTGGCCGCGCAATATCCGACGTCAGGCGGAACCTATATCTACGGCCGCGAGCGACTTGGACCGTGGTGGGGCTTCCTGGCCGGATGGGGATTCGTGGTCGGGAAGACGGCCAGCTGTGCGGCGATGGCACTGACCTTTGCCGCGTACCTCGCCCCAGCTGGGTGGTGGGAGAAGCCGATCGCAGTTGCGGCTGTGATCGTTTTGGCGACGGTCAACTACTACGGGGTTACTCGGACTGCCGGGCTGACCAAGATCATCGTTGTGCTCGTGCTCGCGACGCTAACGCTGGTTGTGACCGCTTCGCTGGGCGGCGCAGCTACAGAATCAGTTCGGTCGTGGGATCTACTGGCAGGTGGCTGGTACGGCGTCTTGCAATCGGCCGGTCTGCTGTTCTTCGCCTTTGCCGGATATGCCCGGATCGCCACCATGGGAGAAGAGGTACGCGAGCCCGAACGCACCATCCCACGGGCGATCTTGACCGCACTCACGGTCGTGATCGTGATCTACATGGTGGTCGGCATCTCGATCTTGATCGCCCTCAGCCCGGCCGGGGTGGCCGCCAGCCGCGCGCCGCTGGCCGCGGCAGTGGATGCGGCAGGCTGGGTCTGGGCGAGCCTGTTGGTACGGGTGGGCGCGGCGGTCGCGGCACTCGGCGCGCTGCTCGCGTTGATCGCCGGCATCAGCAGAACAACCCTTGCGATGGCGCGACACGATGATTTTCCGCGCTGGTTGGCCGCCGTCCATGATCGTCACCAGGTGCCGCATCATGCCGACATTGCTATCGCTGGATTGGTATGCGCCTTGATCTTGCTGACAGACCTGCGCGGCGCAATCGGCTTCTCCTCCTTCGGCGTCCTGTTGTATTACTTGATCGCCAATGTGGCCGCGTACACGCAATCTCCCGATCAGCGCCGATTCCCGCGCGTCCTGCAGATCATCGGCATCGCCGGCTGCGGGATTCTGGTTTTGACGCTGCCGATCAAGGCGGTGATCGCCGGCAGTCTGATCTTCGTTGTCGGGATGATCTATCGAGTTATCCGGCTGCGCGTCAAACAATCACCGCCGACCTAGCGTCGCTACACACGATCCACCGCGATTCTGCGCGACGGGCTCGGGCCGCCCCGGCAGCCGTTACCCTCAGCCCGTGCGCATCGCGGTCACCGGTTCGATAGCCATGGACCATCTGATGAGGTTCTCTGGGCAGTTCTCGGAATCACTCGTCACAGAGCAACTGGATCGGGTATCACTGTCCTTTCTGGTGGAGGATCTCCAGATCCGCCGCGGCGGTATCGCGCCCAACATCTGCTTTGGCCTCGCGGCGCTGGGGCTAGAACCTCTGCTTGTCGGGTCAGTCGGCGAGGACTTCGGCGACTATCGCGCTTGGCTGGAGCGGCATCGCGTACACACGTGGCCAGTACGGGTCTCGGAAACCCAGCACACCGCTCGGTTCATCTGTACGACCGACTCGGTGAATGCGCAGATCGGCTCCTTCTACACCGGTGCGATGGCGGAAGCGCGCCAGATTGAGTTGCAACCGATTGCGGAGCGCGCCGGCGGACTTGATCTGGTCGTGATCTCTCCGAATGATCCAGAGGCGATGCTGCGACATACCGACGAGTGCCGCAGCCGCGGAGTCGACTTCGTTGCGGACCCTTCCCAGCAAATGGCCTGGCTAGATGGCGCGAAGATCAAAAGACTGATCGACGGTGCGGCGTACCTCTTCTCCAACGACTACGAGGACGGCCTGATCACGCAGAAGACCGGCTGGTCGCACGAGGAAATCCTGCAGCGGGTTGCCGTTCGAGTCATCACCCGCGGCGCCAAGGGATCCAGTGTCGAGATTGCCGGCGAACCTCGGCTCGACATTCCCGTTGCTCGTGAGGTCGCACGGGTCGACCCGACGGGAGTCGGCGACGCATACCGCGCAGGATTCTTGGCTGGGCTCGCCTGGAAGGTGCCGCTGGAGCGCTGCGCGCAACTTGGCTCGCTGCTGGCGACCTATGCAATCGAGGTCGTCGGAACCCAGGAGTATCGCTTCGACGGGACATTCCTGACTCGCTTCGAAGACGCGTACGGCGCGGCAGCCGCGGCTCAGATCGTCCCGCACTTAGACCAACTCAGGCTGTGATCACTCGGATCGCGCGCCGCCGTGCTGAGGAGGAATGAGGGGACATGCTTTTCGTCCCTGAGTGACGACGAAGTAGGCGGCTGCCAAGCGCGATCCGCGTGGAGCGAGCTTGGCGAGCGGAACAATCAAAGCGGTATCGGCGGAGGTCGGGATAGGGTCGGCTCGTGTCGAACAGCCTGCTCATAGTCCATGTTGATGTTGCGGTCATTCCCGATTTTGTTGAGGGTTTCCTCGCGGCGACTGAAGAGAACGCGATGGCAAGTCGCCGCGAGTCAGGGATTGTGCGATTCGATTTGTTGAGCGATCGCACCGATCCTGCTCATCTGGTGCTCGTCGAGGTCTATCAAGACGAGGACGCTGCCGCGGCGCACAAGGAGACCGGTCACTATCAGCGGTGGCGCGACATTGTGGCGCCCATGATGGCCAGACCTCGAGAGGCGACTCGGTACGTCAACAAATCCCCTGAGGACTCTGACTGGTAACCCGAGTGGTCCGCATCGATCTGGCGCTCCCGGCCGACGTACGGTTCGGGGCTGGCCGAGTCAGCGAGGTGCCAGCTGCGCTCGCCGCGCTTGGGGGGAGTCGCGTTCTGGTTGTGACTGGGCGCACGACATCGCGCGCGGACGCCGTCCGGTCGGCGCTTACCGAGGCCGGCATCTCGAGCATCGCATTCGGAGTCGCCACCGAGCCGTCAATCGAGCGAGTACGCGCCGCAGTGGCGCTGATCGCCGAAGCGGGGTGCGACGCCGTTCTGGGGTTCGGCGGCGGCAGCGCGCTGGATGTCGGCAAGGCAGCCGCGGTGCTGGCCACGAGTGGAGCCGACCCATTGGACCATCTGGAGGTCATCGGCGACGGCCGGCCGATCACGCGATCGGGCTTACCGTGCGTCGCGGTGCCGACTACCGCCGGAACGGGTTCGGAGGTGACCCGCAACTCCGTGCTGTCCGGCGGTGGAGTCAAAGCGAGTCTCCGAAGTCCGCTCATGCTGCCGAAGGTGGCGGTGATCGATCCAGATCTCCTAATTGGTGTGCCGCAGCCAACCATTGCGGCCAGTGGCATGGATGCTCTGTCTCAGCTCATAGAGCCTTTCTTGTCGCAGCGCGCCAACCCCTTCACCGATGCGCTGGCTAGGGATGGGATGCGGCGCTCAGCACGATCGCTGGGTCGGGCGTACCAGGAAGGAATGGAGGATCCAGGTGTCCGCGAGGATCTAGCGCTCGCCAGCCTGTTTGGGGGATTGTGTCTGGCCAATTCCGGACTCGGCGTGGTTCATGGGCTCGCCGCCGCAGCCGGAGCGCGACTTTCCGCGCCGCACGGTGCCGTCTGTGCTGCCGTGCTCTCCGCTGCTGTGGATGTCAATCTGCGGGCGCTGCGCGATCGCGCCCCCGAACATCCTGCGTTAGCGCGGATGACCGAGGTGGCGAGCTTGTTGACGGGTCAGCCGGACGCCACCCCGGAAGAGGCGATCGGCTGGCTGCAAGACCTGACAACCGCACTGTCCATCCCTGGATTGGCGAGCTACGGGCTCGATGACAATGCTGAGATCTCGGAGGTGGTTACCGCCGCCCAGAAGGCCAGCAGCATGCGAGCGAATCCGATTGAGCTGACCGATCAAGAGGTCAGCGAGATCGTTACGCGTTCGCTGTGATCCGTGATCCAGCTACGGAGCGCGCCTCAGATAGCTGTGACCGCTCGTACGCAGTCGGCAACGCCGTCATCGAGACAAACCAGCTTCAGGCGTGAGAAGCCTTGTTACGCCGGCGGTACCAGTGCCAGCCCGCGGTAACCAGCAGCGCACCAACCAATGACCCGATGATGCCGCTGGGCCGGAACCGCAGGCCATCGCCTGACAGCAAACTGATCAGTAGCCCGCCGACAAAAGACCCAACAAGTCCAGCCACCAGGGCCACGGCCCAATCGATGCCCTTCGCCGACCTGCCCAAGATCAACTGCGCACCGGCGCCGACCAGCATGCCGAACAAGATGAGTCCGAGGATAAGCATGATCGGAGCATAGACGAGTAGCTCTTACTTCGCGTCCATCTTGAACCACCTGCGGCCCAGCCGAGGCTCTTGCCCGGTGCCGTCGCACCTGGGGCATACGCGGTGCGAATAGCTGAAGATCGCACCCTTTTTCCTCGGCTTGCCGTGGCATCTCCTGCATCTCGCATAAGGATGGAGAAGCAACGAGACGTAGTAGCCCACAAAGATCAGCAGAACAATCCCAATGCCCCACAGCAAGTTGGTGCCCTCCGGATTCCTGTGCCTGAACGAGCAACTTTCGATTGTGCCGGAGAGGCCGCGGTGTCATCAGCAGGCTCGCCGGATAAACCACTCTAACCGTCAGGTGCGAGAGCTAAACGACGTTGATCCGTGCGTCAGACATCAGTCCGCAGTGCGTCGACGTACGGCAAGCTGGGCCGCTGGGTGCTCGGCCGATCAAGATAGAACAACGCGGTCGAAGCGATGTCGTCGTGCAGGGGGCGATATCGGCCGCCGGCTTGCCAGCCGAGGGCCTGGATCTCCACCCGCAGGTCGCTGCCGAAATGGATGGGATCGGGCACGTGCCAGCGGTACAAACCGAAGCGCTGCTGGCTTTGGTAGAGGCCGTCGGGTCGTATCACTTGGGGCATGCCCAGGTACGGCGTGGTGTATTCGGTGTAGCCGCGACCGGGGACGTCGAAGTTCCAGGCGCCTCCGAAATAGTCCTCGGTGCCGGTGCCACAGATTGACGGGTAGTTGTCGTCGCCGTCGAGGTAAGCCTTCAACTCACCCTCGCCCCACCAGCCGGGAGTGTTCACGCCCCAGGCGAGGTAGGTCCCGACGTAATGCCCCTGACCCGAGACGCCCTCTACCAGCACGTGCAGGTCGCCCGCAGTCAGCGGATTGTTACGCCGGAACTGGGCATGGAGATAGCCGTGCCCGTCGACGTCAAGATCATTTTCGTACGTCACCTGGTAGTAGAGCTGGGCGTCGGCGCCGCCCAGGTTCTCGACCGTGATTCTGGCGTGACGCTGGAAGGGCATCGGCCAATAGGAGTTGAAGCCGCCGTGCGGGTTGACAGCGATCATGCTGGAGCTGACCTGAGCGAACCGACCCCAGCCGTTGGCGAAGAAGTCGCCGAGTGGCACCTCGATGGCAGGCTCGTCCGCATGATCCCAGTACGCCCGTAGCACCAAAGTCCGCCAGTGATCGTGGCCGGTCGTGAGCCAGATGTGGGTGATCGTGCCTGGACCCTCGATCACGGCCATCGGCAACGTCGCGCCTGCGCCGATGATCACCGATGGAGAAACCTTCCAGCCCGGCCCAAGATCGCGAGCGGCGTACGCCCCGGTGCCCTCCGAGGCACGGCCGCCGCCACCCTTGCCGCCGTCGAGGTTCTCCGGACTGATCGATCGGGTCGTGACATCACGGAGCCGAGCGATCCCGTGGCCAGCCAGCGGCATGATGAGCCTCCCGCGCTGTGATGGTGGTGGGTTCACTTCTACCAGCTACCGGTCCTCGAGGCCCCTGGCATACCCCGCAACGGCGAGTTCCTCTACGTCCCTCGCAGCTCATGTGAAGTGTTTCTGCTGGGCGCGTGGGCGCGTAACACATCCGCCGGATGACTGACTAATTCATCAAAGACACCACCTGGCCGCGTCCGGGCCGCAGGCGTATGCCACTCGCAGCACTACAGAAGGACCGCTCATGTCACATCACTTCGACAACCCCACCGCGATCCAGGATGGACGCATCAATCTCTGTGACGTCTACGTCTTCCCGGGCAGGCCTGGACATTCCGTACTCGTCCTGCCCCGCACGCCGGAGTGCTGCCGGCGCTGCTGGAGCTGTTCGGCCTGCGTCCAGCTGGCGCCGACCCGACAGTCGCGCAAACGGGCGCGGCATGAGTAGGGCAGAGTTTGCAACGATCAACTGTGACGCGTTGCCAGGCGAAGAGACACTGATCGGGTGCTGGGGGGCACTTACCCAGCTCTCGCCAGCTGCCCGGATGATCAACACCTCCGCGGCGACTGCGGCGGTGTTTCCTTCCTGGGTGCCTCTGAACAACGCCATTCTCCACATCGCGCCTGATGATCGCGAAGCAGAAGACGCTGTCTTGCAGTTGAGCGCCTGCTATGCCGAAGAAGGCGTGGCGACATGGGCATTGTGGGTACGCAGCGACATCACAAACCTCGACACGCCCGACACAGGGCCTGAGATCAGCGACCTGCAGCGCGACACGACGACCCTTGTCATGCACGCAACGCTGTCCTCCGGTCGGCAACTGCAGGATGGCGTCGTCTGTACCTCCATCGCGACAGCGACGCGAGCTGGTGACGAACCGGTTCGCCGTGCAGACCTCGAGCCACCTGACGACGTACCCGGGCTCACTGGATGGGTGATGCTGCGCGAGAGCGTCGCCGTCGCGAGCGCATGGAGCTTTCTCAACGGGAGCGACTGCGGGATCTACACGGTCGGAACACAACCAGAGTGGCGCCGTCGCGGCCTTGCCCACGCCCTGATGGAACACGTGCTCGGCGAGGCCTGGCGCCACGGAGCACGGACTGCGAGCCTGCAATCAACGCGCATGGGCCAGCCTTTGTACCTCTCACTCGGCTTTCAGGCCGTCGGCCGGTACGAGGAATGGCTCTGCGGCGATCCTGTCGCAGCGCCGGAGCCCCTCACAAGTCGAGGATGACCGCTTCGGTCGGTTGCGCGCTGCAGATCAGGACGTTCCCATCGGCTGGTGGCTCGAGCGGCTCCGGGTCGTAGCTGACCGCACCGGACAGCAGGGCTGTTTCGCAGGTGTGGCAGACGCCCGTACGACAGGACCAGCGGGCGGGTACGTCACATGCCTCGGCGAGCCCCAATACGCTCGCGTACTGCGAACCCCACCGGGCAGCGATGGCGCTGCGGGCGAAGGACACCTCGGGACCGTAGCCGGGCGGCCCGGCCGGCTGATGCGGGAGCTTCGAAGACGAAGCCGCGATCCCGGGTGTCAGGGCGGCCTCCGCGCCGAAGGTTTCGATGTGGATGCGGGCCGGATCCAGACCGTAGCTCGCGAGGGCCGCTCCGAGATCGGCCATGAACGAGACTGGTCCGCAGAGATAGGCATCGGCGTCCCGAGGCAGCTCGAGGTTGTTGATCAACTCGGCAGATAGCCGCCCTCGTATCGCGTATTCCACTCCTTGATGATCATTAACTGCTGGTCGGCTGTACGCGATCTCACTGCGACTGTGTGTCAATCGGGCTAGCAAGGTCCGCGCCTCCAGAGCAAATGGATGCTCCGATCCGTCTCGAGCGCCGTGCAGCCACCAAACCTCGCGCGTCGAATGCATCTGTACGAGCGCATGGAGCATCGACAACACCGGGGTGACGCCTACGCCCGCTGAGAGCAGCACCACTGGCTCGTCGCTCTCGTTCAGGAAGAACGTGCCACGCGGCGCCGCGACGTCCAGCGAGTCGCCGATGCGCACCTGACCGCGCAGATATTCGCCCGCAGCGCCGTACGGTTCCTGTTTCACACTGATCCGGAAGCTCTCCGAACCTGGTCGGTTCGACAATGAGTAGCTGCGAATGAGCGGTGGATGATCATCGCTGCTTCGCAGCCGCAGCGTGATCGATTGGCCGGGCAACCAGCCGGGCAACGGCGCGCCATCGGGGCTGGCCAGGGACAGTGAGAAAACATCGCGGCTTTCGGTCTGGATATCGATAACCCGGAGGGAGCGGAAGCCAGGCCACGCCGGCGGTGGGCTCGCGGCGGCTGCCGTGAGCCCGGTATTGCCAGCACCCTGAGCCCGGCCGTTCGCCTGCTGTAGCAGGCTTTGCAAGGAGCCCTTCCAGCCGGGGCTCAATGCCGGGACGCGGAGTGCCCGTTCAAGATCATCTTTTGGATGCCCCGGCAGGTAGAGCAGCGCGTCGATCTCGGCGACGGAGATCTGCTGTGGCCCGGTGCTGATCTTGATGATGTCTTGACCCGGCGCTACCTGCCCTTCAGTGATCACCCGCAGGTAGAAACCAGGCCTGCGATGCGCCACCATCAGAGCCGGCATGCGGGGCTCAGCCATTCGGATCCCCACGCGATAACAGGTCACGCGCGGCTGGGTTACCTCGAACACCGCTTCGCCGATCTGATATCGATCCCCGATGCACACCTCATCGTCAGGAAGCCCGTCGACGGTGAAGTTCTCGCCAAACTGGCCATACTCGAAGTCGTCGCGCTGCAATTCCCTCGCCCAGTGGCGGTAGGAATCCAGCTGGTACACCAGCACCGCTCGCTGCTCGCCACCGTGACCGCCCAGGTCACCCTGGCCGTCGCCATCGATGTTGAGCTGTCGCACCATGCGCGGACCGGACACGGCCGTCTTCCACACTCCGGTGTGCACTGTGCGGCCTTGCCACGAAACGTCCTGCGGCAATCCGACATTCAACGCGACCAGCTTCGCCACCGCAGATCGCCTCCTCACCCCACGCAGTGCACTGGCAACATTCTTGCCTTACTTAGTCAGGTGTCGACGCAGCGCGTCCAGTGCTAGCTCGACGACGCGATCCAAGGTCCCGGGCTCTTCGAACAGATGAGTCGCGCCTGCCACCACGGAGATTTCCGAGGGCCCGGCCAGTCTCGCCGCCGCGGCCTCATTCAAAGCCAGCACCTCGACGTCCCGACCGCCGACGATGAGCAGCGTTGGTACCTGGACTCGCTCGAGTGCCTCCCCCGCCAAGTCCGGCCGGCCACCTCGTGAGATCACCAACTTGACTAGCTGAGGAACCTCAGCTGCTGCCCGGAGAGCGGCTGCCGCACCCGTACTTGCGCCGAACAAAGCCACCGGAAGCGAACCTGTAGGGCCTTGGTCAGTCAACCAGCGGATGGCACCAGTAAGCCTTGAGGCCAGCCGCGGGACATCGAACCGGAGCGTCCGCGTACGGTTGTCGATCTGTTCCTCTTCGGAGGTGAGCAGATCCATCAAGAGCGTCGCGTAGCCGGCAACCTGGAACCGCGCCGCGACCATCCTGTTCCTCGGACTGTGTCGGCTGCTCCCGCTGCCGTGTGCGAACAGCACTACTCCGGCGGCCGCAGCGGGTACCACCAAGTCGCCGTCCACCATCACCCCGGCCGTAGGGATGCGCACGCTCTCGGCAAGATCGCGGCCCACGAGTCCAGTTTGCCCTTCACTCATGCTGAGATCTCAGGAAGCAGGGGTAGAACGAGGCGGCTTCGGCAGGTTTACTTGCCCGATGGGTCGGCTCCCCACATCTGCGGTTTTGCTGCTTATGGTGCTCGTGCTGGGAGTAGCCGCGCTTGCGATGAACAGCGAAGACGTCGGACGCAGCGGCTCGGCTGCCGCATCCCCTGCTCTCGCCCCGTCGGGGATCCGGACGACGGCTCCTCAAACCTCGCCGAGAAGACCGGGAGCATCGCCGACCTCGGGTGCAGGACAACTTCGGCAGAGTGAGCGTGGACCGACGCAGATCGCGCCTGTGCCACACCCACATCAAACGGAAAAATCACCCTCCGCACCGGCCACTGGCAATCATCGATCCAGATCAGGCGCCAAGGCACCGTTCAAGCGGGGCGGAGTCGTCTATCTGACCTTCGACGACGGACCCGGTCCCTACACACCGGCCATCCTGAACATCCTGCACGCCACGCACTCCACAGCCACCTTCTTCGAGCTCGGCTTCCGCCAAGCCCAGTACCCGGCTGAGGCTGCCCGGATCCGAGCGCAGGGCAGCAGTGTCGGCAACCACACGTACAACCATCCAAACTTGACCAAGCTGACGCCCAGTCAGATTCAGTGGCAGGTGGCGCACGGCCCTCAGAGTCGTTGCGTACGGCCGCCGTACGGTGCGACGAACGCGACTGTGCAACGCATTCTGAGCCAGCTAGGTCTTCGTCAGGTGTTGTGGACCGTCGATACGCGGGACTGGAGCCAGCCCGGGATCACGCACATTGTCAAAACTGCTACCGGCCCTCAGGTTCGAGCTGGAACCATCGTCTTGATGCACGACGGCGGCGGCAACCGCTCACAAACCGTTGCAGCGCTGCCACAGATCATTACCACGCTGCAGCAGCAGGGCTATGTGATCAGGCGCATCCCTGGCTGCTGAAATGTGGAAGATCGTGCGCGTTTGACCCTTGTCTTGAAGGGTCAAACGCGCACGATCATTTTTCGTTCAACGCGACCGGACTGCCGCCGTCGGAACGAGGCCGGTGATCACCAGGCCGACGACCAGGTTGATCCCCGCCAGGGCCAACTGATCGACCACTACGGCTCCGGTGGTAAGGGGAAGCAGCGCGGCCAATAGCGTGACCAGGCCGACAATCCAGCCGAAATAGAGGCCGGGCCGCGGCGCGAAGTTCACCAGCACGGCGTACAGCACGGAAGCCGCGACGGCCGCAGCTGCGGCGAACAACGCGTACGCGCCGAAGCCGATCATGACGAGCCGGCCGCCCTCGCTGATCATGACGGGGACGTGCAGCAGGTCATTGGTGATGATCAATGCGATCAGAGCGACCAAAGCGCTGATGCCGGCCGTGAGTGCTGCGCCAACCCAGAAACGGGCGGTGTCGATGCCCCCGCGCTGGCTCTGACGCGGCGTCGCGACCGGGTCGGCGACGGCGGTCTCGGGAATGTCGAGCTGCTGGGTGTTAAAGGTTGGTGTGGTCATGGTTTTCGAGTCCTCCTCGGTACTGCGCCGGCCTTGCGCCGACGACCTATTGATCATCAGCGCCGATGCTTTCCGACGACATCGACTGATCAGTTGGTTGCGCGGCTGATCACGGTGTCCCCCGATCGGTGGACGCCATGTTCAGCCGGTGCGCCCACCATTCGCCGGATCCCGTGGACGCCGCGGCTGCCGGAAAGTTGTGGTCAGCGGGACGGAAGGTCCGAACCGCAGCGAGAAAGGAAGATCACTACCATGTCCACACCGACCACCACCACTACCCAGACCAAGTCGACCGGCTGGATCGTCGCCACCGTCGTCGCCGCAGGGCTCGCCCTCGCCGGCATCGTGGCCGCACTGCTATTCGCCTTCGGCGCACCGGCACACGCCAGCAAGGCCAACGCCTGGGAACCGAGCCAGTCGTCGAGCAGCGGCCACAGCTCCAATCCCAACAGGCCAAACCCGCCGGTTGGTCCATCGGCCACGGTCAAGCTGCTCCAAGAACAGCTGGGCCAGCTGAACTACTACAACGGCCCAGCCACCGGCTACATGAACCACGGCACCGTACAGGCGATCATGTACCTCCAGCGCGACGCCCACCTGCCGGAAACCGGCCAGCTCAACGACTGCCACCGAAAACGCCCTGAACTCGATGCTGGCAGGCGGCAACAACCAAATGGGTGGCAACACCAACAACAACCAAATGAACGCCAACAACTGATCAACCACAAGGAGCAGCCGATGCCTCCTAGTCTCCACGATCAAGGCCGATGCGAATGGCCCGCTTACCGGCGGGCCTTTCGCATGTCTACGAGCGATTCACGCGCATTGTGGAGATCACAGCATCGCGAGGCGGTGCTTGATCAGCTGCCCGCGGCAACGAATAGGCCGCGTCGAGAGGCACTTCAACATCGACGATCGTGCCGTGCGGATCCGCGGGACTGAATCTAATCCGGCCACCGGCGGCTTCGAGCCGGATCCTTCGAGAGGCCACTCCGAGATGGCCCGCGCCAAGACGAGCATCAAGATCAACCCCCGCCATACCGACGCCATCGTCACTGACCCGGAGCGTGGCCGTACCAGCCTCGCGAGCGAGCTCGATCGAGACCGTACGCGCCTGGGCATGCTTGACCACGTTGGTGATCAACTCCCGGGCGGTGGTCAGCAGCAGTTCATCGAGCGGCGTACGGAGGCTGTCATCCCAGTTCCGGGTCCGCAGCTCTGCCGAAAGCTGGCCGCGAGCGTTAACGGTCTCTACCAGGTCGCGCAACGCCGGCAGCAGGCCAGCGGTGTCAACCACAGCCGGATGGAGCTGGGTCATCGTGGAGCGCAACAGTCGGGAGGTCTCGGCCAAGGCAAGATCGATCCGTTCCACGGCCTCCGGATCCCCCTCCTCAACCGCCTCCAGCTCTTGACGGGCGGCGAGCACGTATTGCAGAGCACCGTCATGCAAGGTCTCGGCGAGATCCCGCTGCTCGCGTTGCTCAATGGTGACCATCTCGGCCAGCAAGTCGTTGCGCTCGTCCAGCAACCGGGCGATCGTCGAGACCCGGGATCGCTGGACGCGGGACAGCAGCACACAACCGATTCCGACGACAGCCAACAATCCGGTACGGAGCACGATCTCGGAGATCGGGTCCGCATCAACTTTCCGGATCACCAAGCTGGATACCAGGTAAACCAGCACCGCAGGGACGGCGACGATCGCGGAGATCCACGGGTTGAGCTGGGCGGCGGCAATCACTGGCACCACGAAGAACCCGTTGATCAACAGATATGGCGCCCAGGACTGCTGAGCGGAGCTGTCGGCGATCAAGGTCAGGGCGGCAACGGTGAAGACATCGACGAACAGGGCCAGCCACGCATAATGCAGCGAGCGCACTCCGGCAGCCCGGACCAAGGCTCGCGACGGCGATGCTCCACAGGGCGTAACAAATGACGACGAGCCAGCACAGAGCGAGGTGCTGATCGGGTGGCTGAAAGATCAGCACACCGACGAAGAACAGCCCGAGCAACAGTCGCAGGATGCGTTGAATGTGGGCCCCACGGAACGCATGCTCGATAAGAACGCCAGTCGCCGCGCTCACTCGAGCAATCCTTGCCGCATGCCCTCCGCAACCGCTGCGGCGCGGTCCGAAACCCCCAGTTTCTCGTACAGACGTTGCGTATGTGTCTTCACAGTGCTCGCCCCGAGGTACAGCTCGGCAGCAAGATCAGGAATGGACAGACCGCGAGCAAATCCCTCGAGCACCTGCCGCTCCCGCTCGCTGAGCACCGGCGCCGCCTGCTTCGCCCGCAGCCGGATCTGGCTTGCCAGGCCAGCCGCGAGCTCCGGCGGGACCACCGTCTCACCTTTGGCAACTCGCAGCACAGCGTCGACGATCTCGGCCCGCCGGGATTCCTTCGACAGATAGCCCTGTGCCCCTTCCTCCAGTGCCCGGAAGACCACTGCGCTGTCCGTCAGCGCCGACAAGATCAACGCGCGGGTCGGCAAGCCGTCGCGGACGATCGCGTGCACGACGTCGAGGCCATCGAGATCAGGCATCTGGTAGTCCAGTACGGCGACGTTTGGCTCCAGTTCACGAATCAGCTCGAGCCCTTCTCTACCGCTGCCCGCCTCGCCGACGACATCCAGATAGCCGCTCTGCCTCAAGCCCCGGGACAACCCATCACGGAAGAACGGATGATCATCAACGACGACGACTCGGGCCAGCCGGCGCGCCGCGGTGTTTCGCCCGGTGTCGCTCATCCGACCGGGAGGGCGGGCGCGTACCGCACCATCGGCTGATTATACTGCGCTGGCCATGATCAATTAGGTTCAGGCGATCCGCCGCACGCGTACCACGGTCAGACTGCCGTCGAGCAGATCATCGAGCCTGCCAGCGAAATCGTCCAGATGCGGGGTGTGCATGTGCGTCTCGTGGGTGGCGGCGGATGCGGAAGAGCGGTATCCGCGCACCCCGCTGCCGCGTTAGATTCCCTGCATGGCCGACGCAGGCATGGTCAGCGACAACGAAACCACCCGCCGCGAGGTTGCGGCCCGGATGGCCGAGGCAGCTAGCGCGTGGCTGGAAACCCTCGACGCGGAGCAGCGCGCGATCGGCCAGGGCGCTGTTCCGGCCGACGACCCGAGCGACAACGAACGCCGTCGCTGGTTCTACACCCCGACCGACCATGGCGGCCTCACCATCCATCAGCAGCGACCCGCGCAACAGCGCGCCACGATGCGGCTCGTCTCGACCGGACTCTCACCTGCCGCGTACGTCTCGGTCGCGACGACGATGGGCCTGGAGAACGTGCTCGATTTCATCGAGGGGTTCGTGGTCCGGTTCGGCCGGGAGCGCGGTCGCGATCCTGGGCTGTACTACCTGCGGGTGTTCGGCGAGCCGGGCAGCGAACGTCCGTGGGGTTGGCGGTTCGGCGGCCACCACGTGTCGTTGAACAACCTTGTGGTGGACGGCATGCTCGTCTCGACGACGCCGTGCTTCCTCGGAGCGGATCCCGCTACGTCGACGCTGCTGGGAGGGGCTGTCAATCGGCCACTTGGCAGGGTGGAGGACCTGGGCCGCGATCTGATGCGTTCACTGCAGCCCGATCTCGCTTCGCGTGCGCTGCTGTTGTCCAAGGCGCCGTCGGATTTCATCACTGCCAACCGCACCTACGTCACCGACGGCGACCGGGTGATACCGCTGACTGGCATCTGGCGGGACGAGCGGTTCCCCGACCCGGTGGAGCAGGCCAACCTGCAGGCGATCAGTGACGCTATCGATGACACTGCGGGACTGAGCGACGCCGACCACGACGCGGTGGCGTACACGATCGAGCCCAAGGGCGTACCGGCGGCCGAGCTCAATGCCGAGCAACGCGAGACACTGCGGGCACTCCTCGGTACCTACCTCGACCGAGCTCCGGCCGGGCTGTCCCCGCTGCACCGCTATGACGACGAGCCAGCCCTCGATGCCGTGCACTTTGCCTGGGCAGGACCAACAGCCCCAGGACAGCCTCACTACTACCGGCTGCAAGGTCCCCGACTCCTCATCGAGTGGGACAACACCCAGCGCAATGCCAACCATGCTCACTCGGTGTGGCGCGATCCCACTGTGGACTTCGGTCTCGACGTACTCGCTCGCCACCGCGCCGCGCATCACGCCTGAAACCTCGCCAACGCTGGTGGTCACTGGAACTGAGGAGAGCCAGCTGGACGACGCGCCAGCGATCTGGCGATGCTGGGCGGCACACGTGTCTGCTGGACGGGTACCCGGAGGTTATTTCCTGCCTGAGGAGGCTTTGGGCGCACTCTTGGCCCTGCTTGCGCAGTTTTCTGCTCAGCCCTTGAAGGCTTCCTGCCGCAGCATCTGCAACAGCGTCGGCACTCCCTCGGACGTGGTCACCGCGACCGCTTTATGCACGAACCGCCCGTCGGTGGCTTGTTCGAGCAGGCACGCAGCGAGGTCAGCGCGGCTGGTGAAGATTCCCGGTGCCTGATCTTCGCGCAACTCATAGCTCGTGACGCTGGACGCATCGAACAGGCCGGATGGACGTACGATCGTCCATTCCAGATCGCTGGCACGCACGAGTTCCTCCATGCGTCGCATATCTGCGTACGTGGTCTTGCCGATAGTCGCGGTGACGAGCGGCTGGATCACGTGGTTCATCAGAAAGCCGCCAGCAGCGTGATGATGCGGCTCGGTGGCGCTCGAGCTCACCACGACCAGCCGCTTTACGCCGTGTTGCGACATGGCTTGGGCGATGTTGCCGACACCGACGCTGTAGATGTTGATCTCCTTACGCGTGAAGGGCGTCCCGAGCGTCGACAACACGACATCGGCCGCCTCCACCGCCGACTCGACTGCGCGCTCATCCAGCACGTCTGCCGCCACCACGCTCAATCGCTCGTGAGTGATCGGGAAGTTGGCCGGTCGACGGGTCACTGCCGCGACGTCGTGCCCGGCAGCCAGGGCCTGCCCGGTCAGCAGTCGGCCCGTGGCTCCGTTGGCTCCGAAGATGACAATTCTCATGGCTATGCTCCTCCTGCCACAGCAGCGAATCGTATATCACTGCTACGAGTTTCATATAATATGATATTCATAGTACTTGAAGAGGGCGACAATCAAAATGCCAACGAAGGCTCAGCGTGCGAATGAGTCTGCGGCTCGCGAAGCGAAACGAGCCCGCAGGCGGCGCATCGCCGCGGCGAAGCAGAGTCTGCGCGAGCTACGGATCGAACTAGCGGTGCTCAACCATCGGGTCGGTTCCGAGATCGAGATCAAGGACATCGATCTTGACTGCCTCGACGTGATCGTTCGGCATGGACCGCTCAGCCCAACTGCTCTCGCCCGCCGGGTCGGCGTCCACCTGGCGACGATGACAGGCATTCTCGCCCGGCTCGAGAGCGGCGGGTGGATCGTACGCGATCGCGTAGCAAACGATCGGCGCGCGGTGCTCGTCCGCGGTGTACCTGACAAGCAGCGTGACATCGTCCGGCTCTATGGAGGCATGAATAGCGCGCTTGACGACATCCTGGACAGCTACTCCGATGATCAGATCGACCTCGTTATCGACTTCCTGCGACGCTGCACCCAGGCCGGACAGATGGCGACTGATCGCTTCGCGGAGAACTCACTCGACTAACTTGCCGCGCGGTTGATCATGCTGTCCCTCAATCGGTGGAGGCCGCGTTCAGCCGGTACGCCCACCATTCAGCGGATCCCGGCAAGGTGATTACTGCCGGAAAGTTGTGGTCAACGGAACACCAGAGTCCGAACCACAACGAAAGGAAGATCACGATCATGTCCACCCCGACCACCACCCCGACCGCTCCCACCACAAAGTCGACCGGCTGGATCGTCGCAACGATCGTCGCCGCCGGCCTCGCCCTCGCCGGCATCGTCGCCGCGCTACTGGTCGCCTTTGGGCCATCAGCGCATGCACGGACCGCAACCGTCGCTGACGAGTATCCCGCCGCACAGTCGTCGACCAGCGGCCAGAGCTTCGTTCCCGCTACGGGCGGCCACAGCTACCACCCGAACAGGCCGCATCCGCCGGTCCCGCCCGTTGTCCGCCCCTCCGCGACCATCAAGCTGCTGCAGGAGCAGCTGGGCCAGCTGAACTACTACAACGGCCCAGCCACCGGCTACATGAACACGGCACCGTACAGGCGATCATGTACCTCCAGCGCGACGCCCACCTGCCGCAGACCGGCCAGCTCAACAACGCCACCGAAAACGCCCTGAACTCGATGCTGGCAGGCGGCAACAACCAAATGGGTGGCAACACCAACAACAACCAAATGAACGCCAACAACTGATCAACCACACGGAGCAGCCGATGCCTCCTAGTCCGCGATCCAAAGCCCCACCTGTGGCCCGCCCTTACCGGCGGGCCACACCCATCTCCGGCGGGCGCAAGGATGGCTAGGGTCGAAAGCATGCCGCTCGGAGTGGTCAGCCAGACCACACTGCGGCTGCTCGCGGCCGATCGTGGACCGGAGTCGCCGCTGCCGCCGTTCACCGGGCTGCAGCGGCTTCCCGACCCGTCGGGGTCTGTCGATCTGCCAGCCGACATGCGTGAGCGGATGGCGTACGGTCGGCTGGCCAATCCGCTGCCATACGCGTTGCAGAACGGCTATTCGCGCGACTTGCGGTCCCGAAACATCCCAGCGCTCCGGCTGACGAATCGTCGGCTGGAAGCGCTGGTGCTTCCGGGACTTGGAGGCCGACTCTGGTCGCTGCGCGACCTAGCGGCCGACAGGGATCTGATCTTCACCAACCGGCGCCTGCAGTTCGCCAACTTCGCGCTCACCGACGCCTGGTTCGCCGGCGGCATCGAGTGGAACCTAGGCTCCACTGGACACTCGGCGACGACGAGCCGACCAGTATTCAGCGGCAGTGTGCCGTCCAACCGTGGCGCCGTGCTGCGGATCTGGGAGTGGGAGCGTACGAGAGATCTCGTGTTCTCGGTCGACCTGCTGATGCCGGCCGACCGACCGCTGCTGCTTGCTTTCGTCCGTATCCGCAACCCGGACCGCGAGCCGAAACCGCTGTACTGGTGGACAAATATCGCCGTTCCGGAGGAACCAGGCGTGCGGGTCTTGGCACCGGCCACTCAAGCCTGGCGTACCAGCTACGACGGATCCATCGCGAACGTGGACATCCCATTCGCCGACGGCCCGGCCACCGACATCAGCTACCCGCTTTCGGCGCGGCGAGCCGCGGACTACTTCTTCCAGGTGTCTCCCGAGCGACGGCCCTGGATCGCCGCCGTGCAGGCGCACGGTCGCGGGATGGTTCAGACCTCGACCGCTCAGTTACGCGGCCGCAAGCTGTTTCTCTGGGGCACGGCCGCTGGCGGCCGACACTGGCAAGAGTGGCTGTGTGGACCAGAGTCTCGCTACCTCGAGATCCAGGCCGGTCTGGCCACCACACAACTGGAACACCTGCGGTTGGAGGGTAGCGCCGAAATCAGCTGGGCAGAGGCGTACGCGCCAATCGAGGCAGCGCCCGCAGCCGTACACGGTTCTTGGCCGGACGCGCTCGCCGAAGTCACCGAGCTGGTAGCCCGGACGATTCCCGATGAGGAGCTCAAGGAATGGCACCGATGGTGGCGAGCCGAGATGGCCGATGCTGCGCCTCAGCAGATCACGGCCGGCTCGGGCGCCGGCGAGGCCGAACTCCTCGTACGCGGCAAAGATTCCGACGGTTTGCCGGGCACCCCGTTCGGACAGCCGCAGTCTGACGGATTCCGTCACCTCGTCGCACTGGCTCGTACGGGCGAGGTCGACCAGGATGCCGCAGCTACGGAGGTCCTGGTGCCACCGATCACAGATCGCTGGGAGGCGGTGCTCGACCGTGCAGCCGAGGGCTGGTGGGGGCAACTCATGTTGGCGATTCGATCCCACGCTCGCGGCGATCTCGAGGAGGCGCAGCTCGGCTACCTGCGCTCAGCCAAGATCAGGTCGACGCCCTGGGCGGCCCGGGGTCTAGCCCAACTCGCGATCACACGCGGTGATCATGCCGGCGCTGCAGACCTGTACGGGAGTGCCGTTGCTCAGGCGCCGACTAGCCTGCCGCTGCTGGTCGAGGCTACCGATCAATTGCTGACCACGGGTCGATCGACCCCCTGCCTCGCGATGATCGACGCCGCGCCGGACCGGATCTCCTCGCACGGCCGAGTTGTCCTGCAGCGGATACGCGCCCTGCTGGCCGTTGGCCGAGTCGACGCCGCTCGCGCCTTCCTCGAAACCGCGATCGAGTTGCCCGATCTTCGGGAGGGAGAGACGCTCGGAACGCTATGGCAGGCGGCGTTCGGCGACCGGCCACTGCCGTACCACTACGACTTCCGGATGCAGTGAGCCGGCGTCTAGCTGACCCGTTTTGTTTCGTACGCCCACATGGCGAGCTCAACGCGGTTTCGAGCTCCGAGCTTGGTCATCAGGCTGGCGACGTGGAACTTGACTGTGCTCACACTGATGTGAAGCTCTACGCCGATCTCGGCGTTTGTGCGTCCCCTGGCCAGCGTGAGCAGGACTCCCTCTTCGCGTTCGGTCAGAGCTTCGATGGGTTGGACAGCTACGGCAGCACGCGAGCTGGCCGAGAAACTCGCGAGGAGCCGCGCCGTGACCCCGGGATCGATCAGAGCGTCGCCATCAAGCGCCACGCGGACAGCCTGGATCAACTGCTCTGGTGCGGCCCCCTTGAGAAGAAACCCTCGGGCGCCTGCCTTGAGCGCTCCGTGAACGTACTCATCGGTGTCGAATGTGGTGATCACCACGACGGCGATCGGGTGGCTAACCTCTGGTCCGGCGAGAAGCCGGGTGGCCTCGATGCCGTCGACATTGGGCATCCGGATGTCGAATAGGCAGACGTCTGGGCGCAGCGTACGAGCGAGAGCAACGGCTTCGGCTCCGTCGGCGGCCTGGCCGACGACCTCGATGTCGGGTTGACTGCTGAGGATTGTCGACAGTCCGGCCCGGACAACGCTTTGATCGTCAGCGATCAGGACTCGAATCGTCATAGCGCCGTACCGGTACGCGGGAGAGTGGCCTGCACGCTCCAACCGCGATCTGGCTTCGGGCCGGCAATCAGCGTGCCACCGAGCAGACTTGCCCGCTCGGTCATGCCGACCAAGCCGTAGCCGAGCGAGCGTCGGGTTGGGTCGGTGCGAGCGCCATTGTCGCTCACCGTCATGTGTACGTCCGTCGCACTGCCACTGACGTCGATCTCGATTCGGGTCGCCTGCCGTGCATGACGCCGGGCGTTGGTCACCGACTCCTGGGCGATCCGGAAGAGCGCCGCCTCAACAGCCGGCGACAGCTGCCGGAGGTCTCCTCGTAGCTCAAGACCGACGCGGAGTGAGTCGTTGCTGTCCGCTGCCAGACGCTGCAGGTCGGCTAGGCCATGGGACGCGGCCACCTCCGGCTCTTCCCGGCGGTCACGCAGGGCCCCGACCATCGTGCGCATCTCGGCGAGCGTTTGGCCGGCCTCGCGATCGATGATCTCGAGCGCGTCGGTTGCCCTGTCGGGTGAGCCGGATCGTAGGAGGAACAGCCCGGCTTGGGCTTGGATCGCTATCGCGGAGACATGGTGGGCCACCGTGTCATGAAGCTCCCTGGCCAACAGCTCGCGCTCGGTGAGCTTGGCCCGTTCGATCAGTTGTTCACGGGCCGCGGACCGGTAGCGGACTGCTAACCCGAGTGCGGCTGCGAACAGGAGTAAGGCCGCTCCTCCGATCATGTCCGTGAGTCCGGTGTAGTCGGTGAGAACGCTGGCGGCGAAGCCGATCACGATGACAGCGAAACCCACGACGATGTCACGTCCTGAGCCCCACCGGAACAGCGAGTAAACGAGCACGAGTACGGCGCCCCCGCTGTAGAGCACCATGGGCTCGAGATTGGCGATTGCCATACCGATGTCCACAGCAGCGAAGGTCCCGAAGGCGAGGGCGACCGCCATCAAAGGACGCGCCCGCCGGTTCAAGATCGCAACCGCGAGGGCGCACCCGAGGGCCAGTGCGGCTGGCGGCCAGACCACGTCGGCACGCAAGACTGCTTCCGACGCCGCGATCGCCATGACGACTGCGGCGAAGATCCAGTCCCATCGGTCCCGCGGAGGAGGGTTCGTCGCGGCAGGCTCGGCCCACAGCGACCTTGCGACAGCCCACATGACCTTGAGCCTAGAGAGCCAGCGATGGCGGCGCGCTAGTCGGACGACCACATGTGACCTGACCTTTCGGCCAGGTCAGGTTCGACCAGATGGCTGGGGTGTGCGCAGCTTGGCCGGCCCACACTGAAGATCGGATGGCTTCTCGTCGACAACAGAGGGAGAACGGTTAGTGACCAAGAATCGGACTACGAACCTTCACGACTCCGGAGTGGATGTGAAGATCGTGCTCAGCGGACTGTGGGTCTCGATGCTCTTCGTCTTTGCCTATGTCGATATCTTCGGCTTCTGGCGGGCCGACGTGATCAACGGCGCGCTGGACGGCAAGGTCCCGGGCGCGGGTTTCGAGATCGACCAGGCCTTCCTGGCTCTCACCACGGCCTACATCCTGATCCCGAGCCTCATGGTCACCGTCTCCCTCCTCGCGCCAGCGAGGATCAACAGGACAACCAACCTCGTTGTCAGCCTGCTCTATGTGGTGTCCGTGGTCGTGTCGATCCTCGGTGAGACCTGGGCTTATTTCATCCTCGGCAGCGTTGTCGAGGTCGCGCTCCTCCTCACCATCGCCCGAGTCGCGTGGGCTTGGCCCAGCCGTCCCGGGGGCACTCCAGCGGACAAGGATGGGGTCGTCGTAGCCCCACCCTCGTCGCCTGATCGCGTGCTAGGCGAGCTTTGAGATCCTCGCGCCGGTGGACAAGCCGATCGGAGGCAAGTCCCATTCGTCATTAGGTGTCTTGATGATCTTGACCGCGCAGCATACGAAGGCCAGCGTCATGAGCAGCCAAGCGGCCATGTCCAGCGCCGGCATCTGCAGCACGACGAATGCCACGACATGCATCGGTGTGGTCAACAACATTGCCAGCCAACCAACGGTGGCGATACTGCCGCGCAGGGCAAGACCCATCAGTATCGCGCCGAGGACGTGGCCCAGGACGAAGAGATTGGCGCTGAATCCCGGGATCCCACTCGACCACATCTTGTCGATCACAATGGCTGCGACATCGCGTTGGTCTGCGGGAAGCAAGGCGCCGATCAGGTAGAGGCTGTCGATCGCGGCCATCGCGAAGGCACCCAGGTAGCCCGCGAGATTGATCGAGAGCGCGATGGTGGTGAGTACCGGACGTCGACGCCGCGATAGTCCCGCGGCCGCGAGGAAGGCCGGGACGACGGTGAGGAGGCCGATGAAGCCGAGCAGTGCGAAGGTGAACTGGCGGTCGGGATTCGCCGCAATAAGGTCCAACGTCCGTCTCGTGTCGGAGTCGTCGGTCTGGAACAGCCGCCCAATCGCGACACAGGTCGGGGGAATGGGCAGGATGATCGCCGCCGCGTACCGCTGGAAGCCCCGCACGTCGCGGACTCGCCGTGCTCGGCCGCTGTCGGCGTTGATCTTGGTGCGAGTGGTTGTCAGCGTCATGATGATGTCCTCCTGGTGGATAGAAACCGGCTGGTCTCTGCACCTTGCCGCGACCTGAAGTCGAGTGGCAGGAGGATTCCCGCTGCCTCACCCCGGGAGTCTGCCCGGGCGCCTGAGGAGCCAACTCCCTGGTGATCGGGAGTTCTGGGCGGGATCATGTGGGCATGGCCAGGCGGCTGTCGGTGTTGGCGTACGCGCTGTTCGCGTTCGTCCTGCTACTGGCTGCCGTCGCTGTCACAGGTGCTGTGCTCGCGGGCCTCGACCGGGAATCGCTCTGGTCCAGTTTCTTGATCACCAACACGGCTATCGGCCTGTCCGCGGCACCCTGCGGTCTCTTGATTACGCGCGCCAAATCCGACAACCCGATTGGCTGGCTGTTTCTGATCATGGGCATCGCCCACCTGCTGACTGCGGCGACCGCGCCGCCGATGATCTACGGCGCTGCGCATGACTGGCCGGAATTCGGCCTGCGGCTCCTGGTGACGATCAACATGTTCTCCTGGTCTTGGGGCGTCTATTGTTGCTTGCCGTTGATCTTGCAGCTGTTCCCGACTGGGAAGCCGGTGAGCCGGCATTGGCGCATTCTGGTCTGGCTGACCCTCGCCACCGCAGCCCTTGGCAACGCGTTCGTCGGCCCGACGCCCGAGTACGGCGCCTCATCCTTCCTTGTCGCGCCATGGTGGGCGATGACCGAGGGCATCGCTTCCGCGGCGACACCGATCATCATCTTGGCCTCGGTGATCAGCTTGGTCGTCCGGTTCGTTCGCGGCTCGGAAACCGTCCGCCAGCAGGTGCTGTGGCTGCTGGTCGCGGTGCTTCTCGTGATCTTGATCAATGCACCGATCTGGTTCGCCATCCCTACCGGGCAGAACATCCTGCTGCTGTTGAGCTTTCCGCTGATCCCGGCCGCGGTCACCATTGCTGTGCTGCGGCACGGCCTGTACGACGTCCGAATCGTGCTATCGCGGGTGGTCGTCTACGCCGTGCTCACGGCTGGCGTCATCGCGATCTACGTCGGCCTGGTTGCGGTGCTTGATCGGGTTCTCCGGGGCGCGGGGGCGCCAGCAGTCGCCGCACTTGCGATCGCGTTGGCCTTTAACCCCGTACGGGTGCGCCTGCAACGAGTAGTCGACCGCGCCGTGTACGGCACCCGACGCGACCCGGTTGCCACGGTGTCCGCAGTCGGGCAGCGGCTGACCGGAGACGACATCGGCGGTGTCGTTGATGCCCTGCGCGAGTCACTGAGGCTGAGCTATGTCGCAGTGCGGCGGGCGGACGACAGTCTCGTCGGGAGCGGCGAGCCCACGGCGGCCTCGCAGACCTGGCCATTGAGCTACGACGGCCGGGAGCTTGGAAAGCTCATCGCAGCACCACGCCGGGGGGAGCGCCGGCTCTCGCGAGCCGACCGGAAGGTGATGGATCTCGTGGCGGCGCCGCTGGCGATTGTGCTGCACGCGCAGGCACTAACAGAGGACGTGAAGACTTCCCGCGAGCGGGTGATCAGCGCCGCCGAGGAGGAACGGACCAGTCTGCGCCGCGAGCTGCATGACAGTCTCGGCCCCATGCTCACTGGCGCAGCGTTCAAGGCTGACGGCATCGCGCTGGCCGCCCAGCACCGACCAGAACGAGCCGAGTCGCTGGCCATCGAGCTGGCCGATCAGCTACGGAAGTCCGTCGAAGCCGTACGCCAGCTGGCCTACGGCCTGCGCCCCGCTGCTCTGGACGAGCTCGGGCTGGTCGGAGCGCTGCGCGAGGAGGGCAGCCGGCTCGGCCCGATCAAGGTGATCATCGAGGCGCCGGAGCACCTGCCGGCACTGCCGTCGGCGGTCGAAGTGGCCGCCTACCGGATCGCCGGCGAGGCGTTGACCAACGTCGTACGACACTCCGATGCCCAGCGTGCCTCCGTACGGCTCAGCACCGTTGACGGCACCCTAGAAATGATCATCACCGACAATGGCAGCTCTACGACACCCTGGTCGCCCGGGCTTGGCCTGGCCTCCATCAAGACCCGGGCCGCCGAGGTCGGCGGTGCCTGCGAAGCAGGTCCCACAGCCGACGGCGGACGAGTGGTTGCCGTCCTCCCGCTGCGAGCCAGTCGATGATCAAGGTCTTGGTTGCCGATGATCATCCAGTGGTCCGAGATGGGCTGCGCGCGCTGTTTGCCGAATATCCCAGCATCGAGCTGATCGGGGAGGCTGCCACCGGCCGAGAGGCGATCAAGGCTGCCGTGATCGATAGACCAGACGTGATCATCATGGACCTCGCGATGCCGGATACCGACGGGTTCAGCGCCACGGCTGAGATCAGCAGGGTGGCACCTGAGGTGGCGGTGCTGGTGCTGACCATGAGCGACGACGACGTAACCGTGACCAAGGCCATGCGTGCGGGCGCACGTGGTTACCTGCTCAAGGGCGCAACCAAGGAGGAGATCCTCCGTGCCGTGACGGCAGTCGCCGACGGCCAAGCAATCTTCGGGCCCGCCGTTGCACAGCGGGTGCTCGCCCGACTCGGTGCCAGATCAGCAGACGAGGATCCGTTTCCTCAGCTGACTCCGCGTGAGCACGATGTGCTGCGGTTGCTGGCCCAGGGTCTGTCCAACTCGGCCATCGCTGCTCGTCTGGGGCTTTCGCTGAAGACCGTGAACAACAACACGTCGTCAATCTTCACTAAGCTCAATGTGGCCAGTCGTACGGAAGCGGCGATTCTCGCCCGCGATCGCGGTCTCGGCCACGCTTGAACTTGGCCGACTCCGCAAAGGTGAATATGGGACCCGACGGGGGCGCGGTGGAACGCAGTACTCTTCTTGCCGGCGCGCTGGGGACGGCCGGGATGGTGATCACTGGTTGCAGTACGCCGTCAGCGACGGAAGCCAATTCCGGCTCGTCGGGCAGCACCACCCGGCAACGGCCAAGCCCAGCACGCCCGTCACCTCCGTTCGGCCCAGGCCGCACTCTTCCAAGCCAACCAAGCCGGCCAGCTCTCACGAGATCATCAAGCGGGCCACCGTGCCGGTGCTGTGCTATCACCAATTACGCAACTGGACGCATAGCGACAGCCAATACAACCGGGTCAACCTGATCTGCCCGCCGAAACACTTTCGTGCCCATCTGGACGCGTTGGCCGGGGACGGTTGGACCACGATCAGCCCGGCGCAATACCTCCGCCATCTCACGGCCGGCGCGGGGCTGCCGCGTAAGCCGGTCACGCTGAGCTTCGACGACGGGAGTTGTCATGACAGTTGTGCTCGGCAAGCCCAGGTGGATGAGCATCCGCGACATTCATCGGCTGGCCGACGTGGGCATGACCATTGGTTCGCACACCTGGGACCACCATGCGGTCAGCGATCTGTCTGGCCATGCGTGGAAGGTGCAGCCGAGGAGAGCCGCGAAACGCTAAGCAGGACCAGCGGGCAGCCTGTGAAGCATTTCGCGTATCCGTACGGGGTGGTCAGCGCGAGGGCGTTCCCACATCTGGCGAAGGGCCGGATACAAGACCGCATTTCAGTTGGAGGCCAAAAAGCTCGATCCGGCGGCGCCGCCGTACATGCTGCGTCGCTCGCTCGTGGTCTCCACCTGGAGTGGCGCCAATCTGCTGCAGCACCGGGGAAAGCACAACCAATAGGCGACGGCCCTCCAAGATCGGAGTGACGACGTTGCCGTGTCGGTTTATCCCGCTGATCTACTTCCCACATCAACCGCGCGATGGAGCTCGCGGCCCTCGCAGATCGTTGGGATCTGACGTATCGCGAGCAGATGCAGGCAATGACAGCTCGGCCAAGCGGGCGTTGACGGCAGTGACAAGGACATTGTGCTTCTGAGCCGAGATGCAGGATTTTCCGGTCAGATGCGCTGCGATGACCGGAGCGCTCAGGTCCGCGCCCAGCGCGGCCGCCCGATATGAGAGGTCGTCGAGGGTCGTCCGGCAGGTGATGAACGCCTCGAAGAGACGCTTCAGCGCCTCGCTGCCGATCTCGTCAGTCTTACTGCCGCCTCCGATGAGAGCGGGGCCCGCTGTTTTTTGCACCATGACCGAACCTGAGAGTGGGAATTTTCCCGGTTACTAACCTCGGCGCAATCAGCCATCATGGAGAAGCGGCCTTACACACGGCATTCTCCCGCCCGAGGACGGCTGTGTTTCCAGCAATGCCGACGATACACCCCCTCGCAACTAGTTGCCTAAACGGTAGGCACTGCTTTGACCCACTTCTGACGACCGTCCGGACTCCGTACGCGACCCCACCATTCCTGCCGCTCCATCACCCAAAAGTCGAGCTCGCCGGCAGCGGACGACGTGGCTGACTCCACCTCGATCGGCGTGTCCACCCGTCGGCGGTCCTCTTCATCCCGCTGCCCGTACTGATTGAACGTGACGTTGAGGTCTGCGGCCTGCAGCTGAGTGTCGTCTTCGCTGAGGTCACTGGCACGCCACCCCATCACCCCGGCGTCGAAGACTCCCCAGACGCCAGAGCCGATGTGGCGCGCATCGAACCGCAAGATAATTAGAACATGCGTTCGTTTCCGGTAGGAAGAGGACACCCGCCGTTGGGCCGCGGCAAATCAATCGAACCGCTGAGGGTCGGCCGATACCCTGACCCGGTGCTGGTGATTGAGTACGGCCCCGCCGACGTGCGGTTTTGTCCAGATGTGGGCCGAAGCGGTGATCCGGCAACTCGAGCGTGTGCGTGCGATACAGCAGAAGTGGGCTGCAGGCATCCGGGCCGCTGAGCGGATGGATGGGGAATGAGGGCCGTCAGAGGACACTCACGAGCACAATTTCCGGATGCGCTGGGCCGAGGAACACACCCTGATCTGGGCGGCACACCAGCTAGAGCAGTGGAGCCAACGTCTCGCGAAGGAGCGTGGCGAGGAGCCACCTCAGCCCGACGAACTGCTGGCGAAGGTACGCAACGCCGTTGAGCACGTGGACGATGCGGACTTCGAGAAAGGCAATGCGGTGCCAGGGCAACGCGGGAGCAACCGATCGTTGCGCCCTGCCAGGTGGGAGCCTTGCGATCGCCCTTGGGAGCGGTCTCGTTGCTGACCTCCTCACCATTGATGAGCTGGAGAAGCGGGCGCTCGCAGTAGTGTAGAAGATCGAGGACGAGCTGAAGGCAGAGCTTCAAGGCCAAGTCGAGTCGTACCTGGAAATGATGAACTCGAATAGGCAATTTCTTCACCGAGACGGTGCCCTGACGACAGCGGAATGCTGTTCTAGGTCGACCGACCAATTGGCGCCGACGATGGAGCGCATCGGGTCCAGTGAGACCACCTAGCAACACGAGGTTTCCGTGATCATTTGCCATGACGGGGGCTGCCCCTGCGTAGCCGGTTGATCAGTCTGGCGCGATGTGTTGACACCCGCGACCAGATCGCATGCTGGACCGCGAGCGCTGCCCAACCAGCTAGCGCCATCCCAGTGAGGTTCACGATCAGCTGCAGGCCGCTGCCCAGGATCTCTTCACTAACGCCGAAGGCGAGGCCCAAGGCAACGTTCCCAGCCGCCGGCACGGTGGTAACCGAGATGAACACCCCGGACAGGCCTCCGACGCGAGCTGAAGTCAGCGACAAAACACCTGCCGCAGCGGCGATGACGGCGACGATGAACGACCACTTGTCCGGTGTGTAGATGAACGCCGTCTCCGGCCGTGGTCCGGCCACATCCTCGAGCGTCACCCAGCCAAGCGCCCTGGCGACGAGCGCAGCCAGCGTCGTCATGAGGATTGCGACCACAAATCCCATCACCAGGGTTCGCGCGGCACGTGCCAGGAGGGTCAGTCGACCCCGAACCAACGCGACTCCCAGCGCCGCGACTGCCCCGAACTCCGGGCCGAGCACCATGGCGCCGATGACAAGGATCTGCGAGTCCAAGATGATCGCGATGCCGGCGATCAGCGTTGCCATGGTCATGAAGCTCACGTAGGTCCAGTTGAACTCCGACTCCGCGTAGGCCTGGTGTGTCACGTCAACCCACACCACAGAATCCGCGCTGCTTCCCGGTGCCAGCTGCTCCGCATCGAGGCCGCGCTGAGACAGCCACGCCCGCACGTGATCGATGTCAAGGCTTCCCTCGCGATGAAGCTCCAACGCACGCAAGCGGTCGACAACGTCATTCGCTGCCTCCCTGGCGACATCCGCAAGAACGACATCACCAGCGGGACGCACCGAGGCCCCAGGTAACACCGCGAGACTGCTAACCGCGGGGTCATCTGACAAAGCCCTAATCACAGCGTCGCTCATCGCCGCGGGCGACCAGATCCTCAAGTGCAGCATCCGCTCAGTTTGCACCAGGCGATGATCGAACGACCGCCGCCGCGTGGCCTCAACGCCGACGACACCGCCTGCCAGAGGCCTCTCGCGGGAATCCAGCGGGTCGGGGCCCGTGACCTCCAGCTGGTCAATGCAGTGCCACGCCCGCCGCGGACCTCGACGACGTTGAGCAGGTCGAGTTCGGTGAACTGATGTGAAGGAGATGCCGCGGTCGTTCGTGCTCTGCGAGCAGCGCTCGGCCTCAGCTGAACTTGCGGCGGTAGATGGCGATCGCGACGGCGTAGGCGACGACGAGGATGCCGACGAGCCAGGCGAGCGCGATCCAGATGTCACTGCCGACGGGTTCCTGGGCGAACAGGGCCCGGATGGTGTCCACGATCGAGGTCACGGGCTGGTTCTCGGCGAACCAGGCGACCGGGGCGGGCATCGAGTCGGTGGGCACGAACGCCGAGCTGATGAACGGCAGGAAGATCAGCGGGTAGCTGAACGCGCTCGCGCCGTCGACGGTCTTCGCCGAGAGCCCGGCGATCACGGCGATCCAGGTCAGCGCGAGGGTGAACAGGATCAGGATGCCGGCGACGGCGAGCCAGGCGGCCAGCGGATGCTCCGGTGCGGAATCCCATGATCAGTGCGACGCCGACGACGATCGCGACCGAGACCAGGTTCGCGACCAGCGACGTGAGCACGTGCGCCCAGAGCACGCTCGACCTCGCGATCGGCATGGACTGGAAGCGTTCGAAGATGCCGCCCTGCAGGTCGAGGAACAGCCGGTACGCGGTGTAGGCGACGCCGGACGCGATCGTGATGAGCAGGATGCCGGGGAGCATGTAGTCGACGTACGACTCGTCGGATCCGGTGTCGATCGCGCCGCCGAGCACGTACACGAACAGCAGCATCAGCGCGATCGGGGTGACCGCGGTGGTGATGATCGTGTCGGGGCTGCGGAGGATGTGGCGCAGCGACCGGCCGGTGAGGACGCCGGTGTCGCCGAGGACGTGGGTGGTCATCGGGGTTCCTTTCCTGCCGGGACGGTGCCGTCGAGTGCGGTCGTCGTCGGCGGTGTCGGTCTCGCCGGTGTCGCCGACGAGGGCGAGGAAGACGTCCTCGAGGGAGGGCTGCTTCTCGACGTACTCGACCTTGGCGGGCGGGAGGAGTTGCTTGAGTTCGGCGAGGGTGCCGTTCTGGATGATCGTGCCCTCGTGCAGGATCGCGATGCGGTCGGCGAGCTGCTCGGCCTCGTCGAGGTACTGGGTGGTGAGCAGCACGGTCGTGCCGCCCTTGGCGAGTTCCTTGACGGTCTGCCACACCTCGATCCGCGCCTGCGGGTCGAGGCCGGTGGTCGGTTCGTCGAGGAAGATGATCGGCGGGTTGCCGATCAGGCTCATCGCGATGTCGAGCCGGCGGCGCATGCCGCCCGAGTACGTCGACGCCTTGCGGTTCCCGGCGTCGGTGAGCGAGAAGCGGGCGAGCAGGTCGTCGGCGATCGCGCCCGGGTTCTTCAGGTGACGCAGCTTCGCGACCAGCACGAGGTTCTCGCGCCCGGTGAGCACCTCGTCGACCGCGGCGAACTGGCCGGTCAGGCTGATCGACTCGCGCACGTCGCCGGGCTTGCGCGGCGACGTCGAAGCCGTGGACCGTGGCGGTGCCCGCGTCGGCCTTCAGCAGCGTCGACAGGATCCTCACGAGCGTGGTCTTGCCGGCGCCGTTCGAGCCGAGCAGCGCGAAGATGCTGCCCGCTCGTCACGTCGAAGTCGACGCCGCGCAGCACGTGCAGGTCCTTGAAGGACTTCTCGATGCCCTGCACCCGGATGGCGGGTTCGGTCTGGTCGGTGGTCATCTGTCTCGGCTCCTCTCGCTCGCGCGTCCTCGATCGCCTTGGTCAGGCGGGCGCGCTCCTTGTCGATCCACTGCTTGCCGGTGTAGGCCTGCGCGAAGGTCTCGGCGAACTCGACCGGGTCGTCGCCGACGATCTCGCGCACCGGCGTCCCGTCGGCGGCGGCGCGCTCCCAGAGGTCGGCGAGGTCGCCGAACATCGTCACGAGGGTGTCGCCGTCGGTGATGCCCGCCGTAGTACATGAAGTACCGGTGCAACGCCTTCGCGGCGGCGGCGTACGGCTCGGGGAGGGCGTCGATGCGGGCCTTGTACTGCTTGTACTGCTTCTTCTGCTCGAGCGACCCGGTGAGGGTCTCGATCCACTTGGCGGCCATGTCAGTTCTCTCCTTCTTCGTGCTGATGTCTCGTGTGTGTTGGAGCTGTTCGATCCGTTCTGCGAGGAAGCTCCAGCGTCCTCCAGAACTCTTCGAGCTGCTCGCCGCCTTGCGCGTTGAGCGAGTACACCTTGCGCGGCGGCCCCTTCTCGGACGGGACCTTCTCCACGTCGACGAAGCCCCGCTGCTCGATCCGGACCAGCAGGGCGTAGACGGTGCCCTCGACGAGGTCGGTGAAGCCCTGCTCGCGCAGTCGCGCCGTGATCTCGTAGCCGTACGCCGGCCGCACGGCCAGGATCGCGAGCACGATGCCCTCGAGCGTGCCCTTGAGCATCTCGGTCATCTGATTGCCCATGACACCCTCCCTTCGCTACTCGGTGTTGCTGACTACCAGTAGACGGTAACACTGAGTACCGGTAGATAGCAACACTGAATACCAGATTCCTTCGGCGCTACGGATGGCGAGTCTTTGGGAGAGCGCGCGCTATGGCCAGACGACGGCGTCGGTGACCGACGGTGGACGAAGCCCCAGTGGCTCGGCCTAAGCTTCCTTCGTCGAAGGGAGGACCAGGCGCGCGACGTTTATCGGATGCGTCCCGCCGGGATGTCCCCGGTGATCCACGGGCGCCTGCCTTCGCTCGGGTCCATAACGCCGTTCTCGAGCCAGGTGTAGGCGTCGTCCATCACACGCCGTGGCACGCGACTCGGACTCGATGCGCGCACTGATCATTACGATGAGGGCGGATCTCGGAAGCTTCGACTAGGGCACCGGCCAGCAGACCAAGATCAACACGTAGGTGACGTGCAGGCAGCATGAGAGACGCCGATCCACGGGTCTTGACTATTCCTGGAGATCAGAAGTGGCTTGCCAAGTAGGCCGAGATGGTTTCAGCATCTGGCGTCGGGCGCGACGGGGACACCTTCACCGCTGGCTGCCAGCTGGGCTCGGCGCTGATCGGCGACTGGCTGGTCGAGCCTACAGGAGCTCGATGATGTGTCCGTCAGGGTCGGCGAGGTAAATCTGCTCGACGTTGTCAGCGCGGATCCTAGGACCGCCCACGGGAGCGATACCGCTGCCGGCGAAGATGTCGCGGTAGGTGTCCAGCGACGGGACCTCGAACGCAAAATGGACGCAGTAGCCGGTTCGTAGTTCGTCTGCAGACCAGGGTGTGCGCAGCTCGGCGGTGCGGCCGGGAGTGGTTTCCACAACGACGTGCACCTCGGCGGTACCGCGCTTGAAGTAGGCCCCCGGAAAGATGAAATCAGCGGGCCTGCTGATCTCGTGCATGCCCAGCACGTCGCAGTAGAAGGTGCGAGTCCTGTCGAGGTCGGATACGTAGAGGGCTACGTGATGCAGGGTGACCGGGTCGGCGGGGTCTGGTTGCGCCTGGGTTGTCGACATCAGAACCTCCGTCGATCCAAGAGGACGCCGGCCACCGACATAGTCGTCGCGGACGAGCTGGCCGCCGAACTGAACATGGCCGATCTGAGGCCGTGCATCACAGTACGCGCGACCAACGGGCAGGCGCCTTGTGTCGTAGTTGAGCCGCAGGGCCGCGTCTTGTTGCCGCCAGCAGCGGCCACTGGATTAGGACTGACATTTCCGAATCGGGCGAGCCCCTCCAAATGCGGCTCGCACTGATCACACGCACGGGTCCGACAACAATCCCCCGGGAGATCGGGCGGGTATGAGCAGCGGTGCCGTCGTCCCCACCTGCACTGCGCCCAACAGAGGCGACGGCGCAGCGCTCTATGGGCCACTAGCGGGCCATTAACCCCGGCGAAACCCGGCCATTCACGGCATCTCTCGGGCACCCCTCCCCGCTCCAGTCGCGGATGTACACACGCAGACCGCGACCTTCCAAGCTGGTCATGCGAGATCGATTCTTGTTGTTGTTCTACGACCGCCCGCTCTCGCGTCGCGACTTAGGTCTTTGACGGGTTTCGGTCGGGCAGCACGGCCGAGCCGCTTGCCCGAACGCCCCCGGCGACCGCGCCCAGGTCGCCACGCTGACTCTCGGCCGGCTCAAAACCTTGCCTGAACTGCGATCCAGCGGCACCTCGCGGCCGTCGAGGGAGCCAAGTTGTCCGGAGCGTACGTCAACGACGCGAACCCCCTGACAGTGGGCGAATACGCTCGCAAATGGGCAGCGACCAGACCGCACCGCCAGACCACCGCGACCAGAGTTGAGTCCTTGATCAGCAAACACATCGACGGCACTACCATCGGTGACAAGAGGCTCTCAGCCGTCCGCGCCTCTGAAATCCAGGCTTGGGTTACAGACCGAGCCAAAGTCTTGTCTCCGACCACCGTGCGGCTCCTGGTGCAGACTCTGCGCTCAGTGTTCAATGCCGCCGTCCAAGATCGCCTAATCGCATCGAGCCCGGTAGCGCGGCTGAGCCTTCCAAGATCAGAAAACGCGCGGATCGTGCCACTGACCGTGGCCCACAGACACTCGCTGACGCGATGCCGGATCGTTGCCGAGCAATGATCATCATCCAGGCCGGTCTCGGGCTCCGCATCGCCGAACTGCTCGCATTACGCCTCGAAGATGTGGACTTCCTGCGCCGTACTGTGCGGGTGGAGTGGCAGCTCACCCAAGATGGCAAACACCGCGTATCACCCAAAACACCAAGATCACGCCGCACGGTGCCATTGCCCAGCGTGGTCGCCGAAACCCTAGCGGCGCACATCTCGGAATTCGCACCGGCTGAGGACAGGTCCCTGTTCACCACGACCAGCGGGAACCTCTACCGGCAGGAGCACTTCGGTGCCCGCGTGTTTAAGCCAGCAACCAAGAGTGCGGGTCTGCCCGCTGGCGTCACCTCGCACGACCTGAGGCACCATTACGCATCGATCTTGCTGGCCGCTGGCGAGTCCGTCGTTGCCGTCGCCGAGCGGTTAGGCCACGAGAACGCGACCTTAGTGCTCAAGACCTACGGCCACCTCATGCCAGACAGCGAAGACCGGACGCGGCGGGCCATCGACACCGCGTGGTCGGCTGACGGCCCACAGACGGGCCAAGCCCCTAGCCGCTAGGTGTTCCTCCTAGTCAAGGCCAGTTTTTGCTTTGTGGCAGGTGTTGGATTCGAACCAACGTAGGCTTCAGCCGACGATTTTACAGACCGCTCCCTTTGGCCGCTCGGGCAACCTGCCATGCCGCATGGAGTTCCATCCTGCGGCGGGGTGAAACAATACCCAACTCCACCGCTACCGGCGAACCACCTGCAAAGCCGGTCAGCTCGATTCGGCACAATGGCCCGGGCAGACATCCCAGAAATGGAGTAGCAAAGGTGGCTGGAGAGAGCTCGTTCGACATCGTCAGCAAGGTAGACCGGCAGGAAGTGGACAATGCCTTGAACCAGGCCGCCAAGGAGGTCCGGCAACGCTTCGACTTCAAGAACACCGACGCCAGCATTCGATGGTCAGGTCCGGCGGTCGAGATGGAGGCAAACTCCGAGGAGCGCGTCAAAGCCGTACTCGACGTTTTCCAGTCCAAACTCGTTCGGCGTGGGGTCAGCCTGAAGGCGCTCGACGCCGACGACCCAAGATCATCTGGCAAGCTTTACAAGATCACCGCAACGACCAAAGAAGGCATCAGCCAGGAGAACGCGAAGAAGGTCTCCAAGCTGATTCGCGATGAGGGGCCAAAGAGCGTTCGCGCTCAGGTGCAAGGTGATGAGCTTCGGGTGAGCAGCAAGAGCCGAGATGATCTTCAGAAGGTTCAGGCGTTGATCAAGGCTGCCGATCTCGACTTCGCCGTACAATTCACGAACTATCGGTAGTCATCCCTCGGTCGACGTCTGTCGATCATGGCCACAACCTCCCTAAGATGATCACGACCCGCACAGCTGGTGTTGGGCAGTTCACACGGTAAGGATCGCAGCATGGGTTTCTTCGATGAACTGAAGGACAAGGCTGAAGAGTTCGGGGACAAGGCAAAGGAGGGTTTCGGGGCCGCCAAGGACAAGACGGAAGACGTGATCGACAACGTCAAAGATCGTTTCGACGGTGATGACACCGTCGCCGACCAAGCCAAAGACGCAGCGGACTCCTCGGCCGAAACCGCGTCCGATGCTGCGGAAGGCATCAAGGAGGCCGTGGCCAATACGGCCGAATCAGCGAGGTCAGCTGCAGATGACGCCGGAGCGGCCGCGGAGGAGTCCGGACAGAAGGTGGGAGAGTTCGCGCGCCCGTAAGAGCGACCGAGCCCGCGGTGGCGGCTGTCGAGGAAGCCACAGCGGCGGCGCAGGAGGCTGCCCAGGGCATCGGAGAAGCACTGGACGCGACAGAGCCCACAGCAGCGTCGGATGATCAGGCGTCCCAAGATGCCGCCCCAGACCCGAGAGCCGACGCTGCAGCAACGTGATCGACGTGACCTCGAGACGACCGAGCCCTGCCGCTCCGGCGTCGACAACCGACTTGGTGGCCCCGCTAGCACTTCGCGTTGACTACTGGCACGTCGCGGTAGTTGAAACTAACGCGGAGTGATAGAAGCTAACGCGAAGTCGTTTCCGAGTTCTCAACCATCTCCTCGACCAGCGCCGCGGAGCTCGACCCGAGCTGAGTGAGGTCGCCGACCCACTCCAGCGCGTCGTACGGGCACTCCTCCACACAAATTCCGCAATACATACACAGCGACCAATCGATAGCGAAACGATCAAGCACATTCCGGGTCCGGTCGCGGGCTCCAAAAGGCAAGCCCTCGACCAGCTCGGTATGCGAATCAATGTTGATGCACCAGCTCGGGCATTCTCGTGCGCAGATCATGCACGACGTACAGGCCGGTTCGATCAAGCGGATCCAGCGATGTGACGGCTCCGGCGGGCTCACGTGCGCCTCCGCCGGACCCTGCCACCAACAGCGGACTCGGCCACCTCCGCCGGATCTGCGGCAGGCTGCGGGTCATCGCGATCACCCCACACCGCAGGATCCGGGACCCCGGGAGGCACCATGCGTCGCCGGTTTGCCGAGGCGTCGGTCTCCCCCGGCTCCTTGGCTCCCGGCCAATCTAAACCGGTACGCGCGGCGAGCACCTCGTCCTTGCGCAGCGGCGTTCCCTGAAACTCCGGGTTGAGCAGCAACCGACGGCTGTCGCCGCCCACAAACTCCACGCCGAATAGCTCGGCAATTTCTCGCTCGTGCCACGCGGCACCGGCATAGACACTGCGCACAGTGTCGATTCGCGCATCATCACGAGACAGCCAGCAATTCAGCATCATTGGCTCCGCTTTCGCTGCGAGATTGCGTACGAGCAGGACGATCCGGAAGCAATCTCGCCGACCGATCTCATCGACGCAGCCGAGCCAATCGAAATAGTCGAAACCAGCCGTCTTAAGCGCCCGCACTGCGGCTAGCCACTCGTTCGCCGAGACGTCGGTCACGATGCCACGCGTCCGATGAGCTGATCCAGCACCGCTGACAAGGCCTCGGGCGGAGGCGGGCAGCCTGGCACGTACGCATCCACGGCAACGAGCTGATCGACACCTTTCGTCACGGCGTACGAATCCCAGTACGGACCGCCTGATGACGCGCAAGCCCCGAAGGAAATGACCGCGGGTCGCCGCCCAGCCTGCTGCTCGCAACCGTCGATGATCGCCGCGACTGCCGGTGCCAGCCGATCAGTCACGGTCCCTGAGATCACGACCGCCACTTGAGCTCGCTCATCAAGACCCGGCAGCGACCCGGCAGTGACCGGCGCGGCGGCAGCAAACTCCAGCGTGCAGCACGCCAACCCCACATCCAGCACATAGAGCGAGCCGTCGCCGTACCAGTCGACCCAGCGCATGACACCACGGTAATGCTGGTCGTCTAGCCGAAACGAAACCAAACCGTTGTAAACGGGAATTCTCGAGGATCTCAATGGGTTCTCATGGGCTGAAAGTCCACTAATTCATAGAAAGGCCTGCCTATTATGGCTTTATTGGCAGCCTCAGCGGAGATCGCAGCCACGAACCCCCTGACCCTTACCAGCGAGTGAGGCGCGCCAAAGAAATGAGGCAAGCAGAGCGGTGAAGCACGTCAATACCCTCGACCGGGTCGTGATCCGGTTCGCCGGGGATTCGGGTGATGGCATGCAACTCACAGGCGATCGATTCACCTCCGACTCGGCGGTTTACGGCAACGACATCTCGACGCTGCCGAACTTCCCGGCCGAGATTCGCGCACCCGCCGGCACCTTGCCCGGCGTCTCGAGTTTCCAGCTGCACTTTGCCAACTACGACATCATGACTCCGGGCGACCGTCCGGATGTGCTCGTCGCCATGAACCCCGCAGCCCTCAAGGCCAACATGACCGATCTGCCGCGTGGCGGCGTGATCATCGCTGATTCCGGAGACTTCACCAAGCGCAACCTCGCCAAGGTCGGCTACGACAGCGATCCGCTTACCGACGGTTCACTTGAGGACTATCAGGTGCACGCCCTCGACCTGACCGGCATGACCATTGAAGCGGTCAAGCGGTTCGGACTGACCCGCAAGGATGCCAGCCGGGCGAAGAACATGTTCGCGCTCGGGCTGCTGTCCTGGCTCTATCATCGGCCGACCGATGGCACGATCAACTTCTTGACAACCAAGTTCGCCTCGAAGCCCGACATCCGCGACGCCAACATCACCGCGTTCAAGGCCGGGTACGCCTTTGGCGAGACAACCGAGGTCTTCGCCGTCACCTACGAGGTGGCGCCGGCGCCCATGCCGCCCGGGCAGTACCGGCAAATTTCCGGCAACCTTGCGCTGGCGTACGGGTTGATCACCGCAGCGCGAAAGGCCGGTCTACCTCTCTTCCTCGGCGCATATCCGATCACTCCTGCGTCGGATGTGTTGCACGAGCTCAGCAAACACAAGCGATTCGGCGTGACCACCTTCCAGGCCGAGGACGAGATTGCCGGTGTCGGTGCGGCACTGGGTGCCAGCTTCGCCGGGCATCTCGGCGTGACGACCACTTCCGGCCCAGGCGTTGTCTTGAAGTCCGAGACCATCGGTCTAGCGGTCGCAACCGAGCTGCCCTTGATCATTTGCGACATCCAGCGGGCCGGGCCGAGTACGGGTATGCCGACCAAGACTGAGCAGGCCGACCTGCTGCTGGTGATGTTCGGCCGTAATGGCGAGGCGCCGGTTCCCGTACTGGCAGCGCAATCCCCCGCGGACTGCTTTCCCACAGCGCTTGAGGCGGTTCGGATCGCGATCAAGTATCGGACTCCCGTGGTGATCTTGTCCGACGGCTATATCGCCAATGGCGCGGAGCCGTGGCTGATACCCGACATCGGAGCCATTCCGGCGATCGACCCGCAATTCGCGTCGGCGAGCAACGGCACTGATAAGGCCGGTAAGCCGATCTTCTTGCCCTATCTGCGCGATCCGGAAGTCCTCGCGCGGCCCTGGGCGATCCCGGGAACGGCTGGTCTGCAACACCGCATCGGCGGTATCGAGAAGGCCAAAGACACCGGAGCAGTTTCCTACGACCCGGCCAACCACGAAGAGATGGTGCGCACCCGCCAGGCCAAGATCGACGGAATCGTCCGAGACATTCCCGATCTCACCGTCGACGATCCGGCCGACCCGGACGGCAAGCATGCGCGCGTCTTGGTACTCGGCTGGGGTTCGACGTATGGGCCGATCGTCGCCGCCGTGCGCCGAGTGCGTAAGACCGGGCGCCTGGTCGCGTACACACACCTACGTCACCTGAATCCGTTCCCGGCCAACCTCGGTGACATCTTGCGCAGCTATGACCGGGTGATCGTTCCGGAGATGAACACGGGTCAGCTGGCTCTGTTGCTGCGCGCGAAGTACTTGGTGGACGTCCGCAGCTATTCCCAGGTTCGCGGATTGCCCATCTCGCTCAGCGAACTCGCTCGTGATCTTGAAGCCGAAATCGATCAATTGGAAGGAACGAACCCGTGACCGCCGTCGATCAGCTGCATTCGGAGCTTGATCATCCGCTGACCACACGAGAGGCTTCAGATATGCCTTCCCCGCTCGGCCCAGACGGCACGAGCTACCGAGGGCTTGCCGGCGTACCACTAACTCTTGAGCCGCTGAACCGCAAGGACTTCACGAGTGATCAAGAGGTGCGCTGGTGTCCCGGCTGCGGCGACTATGCAGTGCTTGCGGCGTTCCAGGGCTTCATGCCGGAGCTGGGGATCAAACGTGAGAACACCGTGATCGTTTCCGGCATCGGCTGTTCTTCGCGTTTCCCCTACTACGTTGACACCTACGGCATGCACTCGATCCACGGTCGAGCGACGGCGATCGCCACCGGGGTCGCGACGTCGCGAGAGGACCTCGCGGTGTTTGTGATCACCGGTGACGGCGACGCGTTGTCCATTGGCGGGAATCATCTGATCCATCTGCTGCGCCGCAACGTGAATTTGACGATCTTGCTCTTCAACAACCGGATCTACGGACTGACCAAGGGCCAGTACTCCCCCACTTCGGAGATCGGCAAGATCACCAAGTCAACTCCGATGGGTTCGCTCGACAACCCGTTCAATCCCATCTCGCTGGCGCTCGGCGCGGAGGCAACCTTTGTCGCCCGCACGATCGACTCCGATCGGAAGCACCTGACCGGCGTGCTCCGGGCAGCCGCCGCACATCGCGGCAGCTCGTTGGTGGAGATCTATCAGAACTGCCCGATCTTCAATGACGGGGCATTTGATGCGATCAAGGATCCGGCCACTTCAGCGGATGCAATCATTCCGCTGACCCACGGCGAGCCGATCCGCTTCGGTGTGGACGGTCACCTTGGCGTCGTCCGCGATTCGCATACCGGGGCCTTCTCGGTCGTCGAAGTGGCCGATGTCGCTGCGGACGTCTTGGTCGTCCACGATGCTCATCTGGCCGATCCATCGTTTGCATTCGGGCTATCCCGGCTCACCGACGCAGGCGTACTGCACCGGGCACCCATTGGCATCTTCCGCGATGTCGATGCGCCGGCCTACGACGACCTGGCCCGTGACCAAGTCGCGTTGGCAGCCAGCCTGGGCAACGACGACGACGCCCTCCAGTCGGTGATCAACGGCGGGGACACCTGGACCGTACGGTAGCGGCCCAGCGCGAGTCAGTTACGCAGTGCAGATCGGCTACTCTGCCCCATCGGGCGCACAGCTGACCGGCTCGCTGACTAGAGTCGCTCCATTGAGGACGCCCTTATGATCGCGAGCGTCGGTATTGCGCGAGCGATCACCAGGAACAATGGGTCAGGAGACGAACCATGAGCTCGAACAACCCGTACGGTTCTCGATGGGATGAGGGGGCTCAATGGGATGAAGGTGGGTCTCAGCCACCGATGCCAGGCCAAGCGCCGAATGTCGGCCCAGGCCCGAGGCAGCAGCCATCGCCGTACCGATACCCGCAACAGCCTCCGGCCGGATACCCCCAACAGCCTCCCGCCGAATATCCTGGACAGCCCCCAGCAGGTTACCCGCAGCGGCCGACAGCTGGCAGCCCGTCCAGCGCGTCTGGATACTCGTTCGGACCCTTCGCTCCAGAGCAGCAGCAAACCGGATGGGGCGGTAGTCCCCAACCTGGCCAGTACGGCGGTCCGCCCCGCGGGTACGGCGCAGCACCAACTCGGCAAGCGCCGAAGCAGCCGCAGAACAGAACCAAGATCTTGATCATCATCGGGGCAGCAGCGCTGGCGGTGATCCTGGTGGCCGTCGCCGTCATCGTGGCAACCCGAGACAAGCCCAGCGCAGATCCTCAGGGCGGCCAGAACCCCGGGGGGCAGCAGACGAATCAGCAGAGCGGCGCACCGCAGAACACGCCGCGGCCTTCTGACGCAGTGGCGGCGTACCTGCAAGCCCTGGCCGCCGGTGATGCAACCGCCGCGCTGGCCTACTCCGCGGATCCAGCTCCAACCGGGCCCTTGTTGACCAATGAGGTGCTGGCCGAATCCCGGAATCGTACGCAGCTGACCGGGATAGATGTGCCGGTCGTCGAAGATCAGAACGTGAAGTCGGTATCCGCGACGTACACACTCGGTAGCTCGGTGGTCAACGAGTCGTTCGACGTTGTGAAGGTAGCGGGGACCTGGAAGCTCAGCCGTGCCGTCAAGGATCTCGATCTTGCCTTCATCGTGGACGGGCCGGTTCCGGTCGAGATCAATGGTGTGAAGGTGACCGAGGAATCCGTCGCTGTGCTGCCTGGCTCGTACGCGTTTACTACCGGCCTGCCGTATGTCGGCTTCGGCTCCAAGAACGTTGTGCTGGTGCGGAGTCCCTATGGCGACGCAGACACGTACAACATCCAAAGCCAGTTGACTGGCGCCGGCAAGAAGGCCGCCATTTCGGCCGCCAAGAAGAGCTTCTCCAAGTGCCTGAAGGCCCATTCGCTGACTCCGAAGAACTGCCCGCAGAAGTTCAAGTCCAAGTACAGCTACAACAAGAGCTCAATCACCTGGCGACAGGCCGGCAAGAACCCCTTCCGGAAACCGTCGGTGACCTTTAGCGGAACGCAGGCTCGGGTTCAGGTCCCGATCGACCTGAAACTTTCGGGGAGCTGCAGCTATCAGAGCCGATCTGGTAACTGCTCGGGCTCGCTGACCGGGACGTCCGTCGCGGTGATCAAGGTGACGACCGAGCCGCTCAAGGTCAAGTGGCTCTAAGCAGTCGAGTAAGTGGCTACCGATCGGTAGCATGTGCCGAGTGACCGAGACGGCTGCTCCTCGACCTGCTATCGACTTCTCCACCTTCGATCAAAGCATTCGTATTCAGGATGATCTTTTTCGGCATGTGAACGGCACGTGGCTCAACACCACCCAGATCCCGGCCGACAAGCCGCTGACCGGCGCATTCATGGAGTTGCGCGATCAGGCTGAAGCGGCGGTCCGGGACATCATCACCACCATCGAGAGCGGAGAGCCTGGCTCTGACGAGGCCAGGATCGCCGATCTGTACGCCGGCTTCATGGACGAGGAGGCGGTCGAGGAGGCTGGATCGGACCCGGTCCTGCCGCTGCTAACAGCCATCGACTCTGTCGAGACTCTGTCAGACCTGACGCGGATGCTGGGCGGCTTCGCCCGTCAGGCGGTAGCTGGATTGGTGGCGCTGCAGGCCGAGCCGGACCCTGGTGATCCCGATCGCTATGTGATGTTTGCCGGGCAGGGCGGGTTGGGCCTGCCCGACGAGGAGTACTACCGCGGCGACGAGTACGCCGAGATTCGCGCCAAATATCTCGCTCATATCGCGACATCCTTTGCGCTCGCCGGCATCGCGGACTCCGCGGCTGAAGCGCAGCAAGTATTTGATCTTGAGACCGAGATCGCTGCGGCACACTGGGACAAAGTCAAGTGTCGTGATCTTCGACTGATGTACAACCTGATGAGCCTCGACGAGTTCACTGCGAGCTGTCCTGGTCTGCAGTGGCGCGAGTTCCTGGCAGGTGGTGCCATAGCCGAGTCGACCATGGGTGAGCTAGTGGCGATGCAGCCATCATTTTTCACCGAGGTTTCGGCGCTGCTGACCGAGGACCGACTGCCGGCCTGGCGCGCCTGGGCCCGCTGGAAGGTGATCAACTCGCTGTCGCCGTATCTTTCGAACGCCTTTGTCGAGGAGAATTTCCGCTTCTACGGAACGGTCCTGATGGGTACGCCGGAGCTTCGGGAGCGGTGGAAGAGGGCCGTCGCGCTGGTCGAGGCCTCGGTCGGTGAGGCAGTGGGCAAGATCTACGTCGGCCGCTATTTCTCCCCGGTCGCCAAGGATCGGATGGATCAGCTGGTAGCCAACCTGATCGAGGCGTACCGGCGCTCCATTACCGATCTTGACTGGATGACTGAGGAGACCAAGGAAAGCGCGCTGACCAAGCTCGCCAAGTTCCGATCACACATCGGCTTCCCGACCAAATGGCGTGATTACTCGTCGCTGATGATCAACCGTGATGACTTGATCGGCAACGTCATGAGGGTCGCCGACTTCGAGGTGAACCGAGCTCTGAACAAGATCGGCCAGCCAATCGACCGCGAAGAATGGCTGATGACGCCGCAAACCGTCAACGCGTACTATCACCCGCTCAAGAATGAGATCGTCTTCCCGGCCGCGATCTTGCAGCCGCCCTTTTTCAACGAGTACGCCGACGACGCGGTCAACTACGGCGGCATCGGCGCGGTGATCGGACACGAGATCGGCCACGGCTTCGATGATCAAGGCTCCACCTGCGATGGCGACGGCATGCTGCGTAACTGGTGGACCGAGAAGGACCGGGAAGCCTTCGAAGAGCGCACCCTGGCCCTGATCGACCAGTACAACGCGCTGCAGCCGGCGCAGGCACCAGGCCATCATGTCAACGGCCAGCTGACGATCGGCGAAAACATTGGTGATCTTGGTGGACTCTCGATCGCGTTCAAGGCGTACCAGATCGCTCACGAGGGTGATCCGGAGCCGTTGCGGGACGATTACACGCCGGAGCAGCGGCTCTTCGTGAGTTGGGCCGCGGTGTGGCAAGCAAAGGTGCGGACGGAGATGTTGTTGCAGCGGTTGGCAACCGACCCGCACTCCCCCGCTGAGTTCCGCTGTAACCAGATCGTCCGGAACCTGTCAGAGTTCTACGCCGCCTTCGACGTAGCAGAGTCCGACGCCCTCTGGCTTGGCGAAGAGCAGCGAGTCAAGATCTGGTAGCGGCGCCTGCGGGAACGCACGTGCACGTTCGTTCCCGTCACTCTGCACGCGTTGCAACGTGTGTATCGCAGCTGCAAAGTGTGCGGAGCAGAGCCTTGGTTGAGATTGACCAACGCCAGTTATCCACAGATTCTCCTGCGGTGGTTACGTTCCGCGAGGGAGACCCTGGATAGTTCCTGGCGTGAATGGAAACCTCGGATACCTCGTACGAATCAACGGCGGCATCTTCAGCCGGGCCGAGGCACTGGACTGTGGCGAGTCGGACCGAACGCTCGCTGAGGCACGACGTGCCGGCGTGATCGTACGCCTGCGGCGGGGCATGTACGTCCCCGCTGACATTTATCAGGCATGTGATGACGCGGGCAAGCATCTGCTACATGCGCGCGCCGCTTTGACAGCTCAGAAGGGGCGAGTGGCGCTAACCGGTGGATCTGCCGCGGCGCTGTACGGATTCGCCCTCTACCAGCAGGATCTCTCAGTCGTCCACATCCTGCGCCTAGACCGGGGAGCGTCTCGTCGCAAGGCATCGACAAACCATCACATCGTCCTGAAAGACGTCGACGCCGATCTTGCCGAGTATGACGGAATCCTCGCCGTCAGTCCTGCTCGTGCCGTCTGGGAAGTGGCTTGCCGATCCTCGATGGAGGCTGGTGTCGTGACGGCTGATTCAGCTCTACGACTTATGCCGACACTTGCCGAGAGCATCGAAGAGCTTCAGAAGCGTTTTGCATACTTTCCGGGGTCTCGGCAGGGCAGGGCAACCTTGAGCTTTGCCGACGGCCGATCCGACTCGCCGGGCGAGTCAATCACACGTGTGCAGTTCCATCGCTACGGCATTCTCATTCCCGACCTTCAGCATGATGTCATTGACGATCGCGGTGTCCTGATCGGAACGTCAGACTTCTATTGGGAGGACTGCCGTCATCTCGGGGAGTTTGACGGCAAGATCAAATATCAGAAACTGTTGCGAGAGGGAGAGACTGCCTCAGACTGTGTCTTCCGAGAAAAGCGCCGGGAAGATGCGATGCGAGCCGGCTTACGCGGCATGAGTCGCTTTACATGGTCAATGGTCATGCCGCACAACGCGCGTCAGACGATGACTGCGCTCTCACATGCGCTCGAGCAGTCGTATCGGCTCTACGTACGAGGGCGCAAGATCATCGCCAGCTAATCGCTGCTGCTCCGCCCGCTGCTATGCACGCGTTGCTGGCACGATGCACATGTTGCAGAGGCTGTTGCGTTTTGCGTGTCGAGCCGGCCTCGGGTCTGCTGCAGCGAGAAAATTGATCATGGCGTTGGGTTATCGGCCGGTGAATCGGGATCAGATGATGCTGTTGCCGCCGGATCTGCGGGATTGGTTGTCGCCGCAGCATTTCGAACCGCCCTGGAAATGCCGGAGGGTGCTGATCCAACACAGGAGGATTCAGCACATGTCAGCACCGAGGAAGTACGACCAGGAGTTCCGACAGCGGGCGGTCCGGATGTATCGGGAGCGGCTCGAGGAGACCGATGAGTCCAAGCGCAGCGTCCGGCGGCACGTCGGAGCGCTGTTGGATCTGAATCCAGAGACGTTGCGGAACTGGGTCGAGGAGCGCGACCGGGTCGAGTCCGGACGGAGCCCGGCGCCGCGGTCGGCGGAATCGGAAGCGGTCCGGGCGCTGCGCCGTCGGGTCGCGGAGCTGGAGCGGGCCAACGAGATCCTCAAGACCTCGGCCGCGTTTTTCGCCCAGGCGGAGCTCGACCGCCGACTCAAGTGATCGTGGACTACATCGACACCCAACGGGGTCGGTTCGGCGTCGAGCCGGTCTGTGCGGTCCTGGCCGAGGCCGGGATCCAGATCGCGCCGTCCACCTACTACGCCCGCAGCAAGGCTCCGCTCACCGAGGCCGAGATGGACAACGCCTACCTGGCCAACGAGCTGCGGTCGTTGTGGCAGGCCAACTGGGGCGTCTACGGCGCCCGGAAGTTGTGGCATGCGGCCCGCCGCGCCGGCCACGACATCGGGCGTGACCAGGTGGCCCGGCTGATGAGGATCGGCAGGATCGCCGGCACCGTCCGCGGGAAGCATCGCACCGTGACCACGCAGCGCGACGAGACCGCGCCGCGGCATCCTGATCTGGTCAAGCGTGGCTGGCATGCGCCCACTGGGGTCGATCAGCTGTGGGTGGCCGACTTCTCCTATGTGTGGACGTTGGCCGGGTTCGTCTACGTCGCGTTCGTCGTCGACGTGTTCTCCCGCCGGATCCTGGGCTGGCGGGTGACCACCACCAAGCACACCGGGATGGTCACCGACGCCCTGCGGCAGGCGCTGCAGGTCCGCCGCCGCGGCGAGCACGAGTGGACCGCGGCGGGGTTGATTCATCATTCCGATGCGGGGTCGCAATACGTGTCGGTGGCTTTCACCGCCGAACTGATCGCCGCCGGGATCGCCGGCTCGATCGGCACCGTCGGTGACGCCCTAGACAACGCCCTGTGCGAATCGACCATCGGGCTGTTCAAGACCGAAGCGATCAACCTGGCCGGGCCGGCCTGGACCGACCGGCGCGAGGTCGAATGGCAGGTCGCCCGCTGGATCCACTGGTACAACAGCGACCGGCTCCACTCCTCGATCGGACACCTGCCTCCGATTGAGTTCGAACACCATCACCGGCAGGCTAGAACCGAGACCCCCGACCGGGAGGTCGCGTAAACCACACACCCTCCGACGAACCCGTTCATTTCGTCTGGCAGCGTCGTCGCGGCGGATCGAGGAGTTGTGCTCCACCGATGTGGCGTTTCGGGTGATTTGTGCTCAGGACGCGCCGGATCACACCACGATCGCCCGGTTCCGGCAGGCCAACGATAAGGCAGTGGCTGAGTTGTTTGTGCGGGTGTTGGAGTTGGCTGGTGAGGCGGGTTTGGGACGGGTTGGGGTGATCGCGGTGGACGGCACCCGGATCGCGGCGAACGCGTCGTGGGCGGCGAACCGGCGCCGGTCTTGGCTGCGGGAGCAGGTGAAAGAGGCGATGGCTGAGGCGGAACGGGTCGATACGGAGGAGGATGCCCGGTTCGGCGTTGAGGTTAACGGCGGCGAAGTTGATCAGTGCTGGATCGATCCTGCTAGTCGGGCGGGTCGGATCAAGACGGCGCTGGCGCGTGCCGAGCAGCTGGTGGAGCAGCAGTCGGCCGCTCAGGATGCGCGGGTGGGGAGTTGGCAGGATCGGGTTGCTGGTGCTGCGGAGCGGCATGGGCGGGAGTGGGCCGCAGCCGAGCAGCGGCATCGGGCTTACCAGCAGCAGCAAGCGGCCGCGGAGCGGGGTGAGGGCCCGAAACCGTGGCGCCGTCCGGCTCCGCCGCCGGATCAGGCGGCGACCACCCGGAAGGCGGCCGCCCAGCTGGACCAGGTGCAGGCACGGCGAGACGCCGCGGCGGCTGCGGCGGCGTCGGCTCGGGCGGCCAGTGATCCGGTCGTGAACCTGACCGATCCCGACTCGGGTTGGATGCCGACCGGGAAGGGCTGGATTCAGGGCTACAACACCCAGTTGGCAGTCAGCGAAGACCAGATCGTGCTGGGAGTGAAAGTCACCAACGCCACCGTCGATGTCGAACAATTCGAACCGATGCTGGCCGCCGCCGCCCGAGGCGCCGAGGCGTTGAACCGAGGCCGGGCCCGGCGAGGTACGCCGGCCGAAGCCATCGAACAGGTGCTCGCCGACGCCGGCTACTTCAGCGAACACAACTTGATCATGCCCGGGCCGGATCGGTTGATCGCCCCGACCAAGCGGCAGCAGTTGGAACACCTAGCCCACTGTCGGAACGCTGATCGAGACGGCGAGCCACCAGCCGATTCGCGGGCAGCGATGAAGGCTCGGCTCAATGACCCAGACGCGGTAGCGGCCTATCGGCGGCGAGGCGTCATCGTCGAACCGGTAAACGGCCATCTCAAAGACCGGCATGGGCTACGTCAATACTCCCGTCGAGGCCAGCTAGCCGCTCAAGCAGAAACCGAACTGGCCGGCATCACCGCGAACCTGCTCAAGATCTGGCGATATCGAAGCTGAGGCACCGGGGCAAGCCACAACCAAATGAAGCGGCCGACCGAGCCATGCTAAACGCAAGCCCTCCACACCACTGCCCCGCCGGACCAACACGGTAATCGACCGGCCAACCTAAAACCCAACAGCCTCTGCAACTGGCATCGTGACGGGAACGAACGTGCACGTGCGCTCCCGACAGGAGCAAGGGCAGTCAGGCGGTCCGCGTGACGACGGTGGTGCAGAGGTCGTCGAGGGCGTCTCGGGCTGGGCCGGCAGGGAGGGGGTCGAGTAGGCAGCGGGCGGCCTCGGCACGCTGGCGTACCTCTTCGCGCGCCTGATCGATGCAACGGTGTCGGCGCAGCAGATCCAGTACCTCGTGGAGCGCAGCGTCGTCGTGCAAATCCGAGTCGAGCAGCTGAAGCAGCCGAGCATCTGCAGGGTCACGTGACTTGCGGGCCAGGAGCGTCGGCAGCGTCAGAATGCCCTCGCGAAGATCGGTTCCGGGGGTCTTTCCGGTGTGGTCGCTCGTGATGTCGATGATGTCGTCGCTGAGCTGAAACACCACGCCGATTTGCTCACCAAAGTCGGCCATGACCCGCTGCAGCTCCGGCGCCGCGCCAGAGATCTTGGAACCAAACAACGCTGACGTCGCGATCAAGGAACCGGTTTTGTCTGCGACGACCTGGAGATAGTGATCAAGAGGATCCGTGCCGCTGGGTCCTACGGTTTCGGCGATTTGGCCCTGCACCAGTCGAGAGAAGGTACGCGCCTGGAGCCGGACGAAATCCGGCCCCAGGTCGCAGACGATGTCCGAGGCGCGCGCGAACAGCAGATCGCCGACCAGGATCGCCACCGTGTTCCCCCAACGGGAATTCGCACTCACCGAGCCCCGCCGAATACCCGCCTCGTCCATCACGTCGTCGTGATAGAGGCTCGCCACATGGGTCAGCTCAACGACTACCGCCGCCTTCACCACATCCGCGGTGGCGCCGCGCGGCCCGAGGTAGGAGCCGAGGACGACAAGCAGCGGCCTGAAGCGTTTCCCGCCAGCTGCGATGATGTGCTGCGCGGCTTCGGTCACCAGGTCCGAGTCCGCTTCGGCGGCCTTGAGCAGCGCGGCCTCGATGAGCTCAAGCTGGTCCCGGACAGAGGCCTCGAACACCTCGTCCCGCGTCTGTTCAGCCAGCACTCTTCCTCCGTTTTCCTCTGCTCCCACGTTGGTTGACGCTCGCAGAGCGTATGCCTTGCCGTCAGCGAATGAATTCACCTGCTTGCTGGGCCAGGGCCAACAGCGGGCCCGGAAATACCCCGAAGGCTATCGTCGCGACGACACCGACGCCGACGGCTGTCAGCGTGGTCCAGCCGGGCCGCACCACGCTGGTCGCCATCTTCCCCGGGTCGGCAAAAAACATCAGCACGATGACACGGATGTAGAAGAAGGCTGCGACCACGCTGATCACTACCGCAACGACAACCAACCACTGAACCCCGCCACTCCAGGCCGCGGCAAACACGGCCCACTTGCCGATAAAACCGCTGGTCAGCGGGATTCCGGCGAAGCTCAGCATGAAGATCGAGAAGATGGTCGCTGCCAGCGGATGGCGACGACCCAGCCCGATCCAGCTGTTGAGCGTGGTCGCCTCGCCGGTTGGGTCTCGAACCATGGTCACCAGGGCGAATGCTCCGATCGTCGCCGCCCCGTACGCGACCAGATAGAACATCACCGATGAAACGCTGGTCAACGCGCCCGGCTTGCTGCCTGTAATGGCTTGTGACGCTCCCACAAACGCGGTCATCATGAAGCCGGCATGAGCAATCGAGGAGTACGCGAGCATCCGCTTGACGTCGGTCTGGGTGATCGCTAGCACCGAGCCGACTGCCATGGTGGCAACCGCGATGATCGCCATTGCCGGCTGCCAGTCCCAGCGGTCGGCACCCAATCCGACGTAGAAAACGCGCATCAGGGCACCTACTGCCGCGATCTTGGTGCAGGCCGCCATGAACCCAGTGACAGGTGTGGGAGCGCCCACGTACACGTCTGGTGTCCAGGAGTGGAAAGGAACGGCGCCGAACTTGAAGAGCAGGCCGACCCCGAGCATCGCCATTCCGGCGAGCAGCAGCCCAAGCCCTTGTTTGCTATTGCGCAGCGCATCATCGATCGCGGCCAAGGTGAAGGATCCGGAATAGCCGTAAAGGAGGGCCGCACCGTAGATGAAAAAAGCCGAGGAGAGCGCGCCCAACAAGAAGTACTTGAGGGCGGCCTCTTGCGACAACAGCCGGCGCCGTCGGGCGAGCCCACACAGCAGATAAAGCGGCAAGGACAAGATCTCCAACGCGACGAACATCGTGATCAGGTCGTTGGATGCCGGAAACAGCATCATGCCCAACAACGCGAACAGAGCAAGGGGGAAGACCTCGGTGTGCTCCACGCGACTCCGGATCGCCTCCCGCTCCGCAACCGTGCCAGGCACCGCCGCCGCCTGCGGGGCGAAGACACTCGAGTTCTCGATCTTGGTTTCGGCGAACATCAGCAGCGCTGCAGCACTGAAGATGATCAAAATCGTCCACATGAAGTAGGTTGGTCCGTCTAGCGCCAGCGAGTCGACCGCGACGATCGCCTGAACACCGGATGCCCAGTTCAGCAGCGTCGTCGCCAGCGCTGCCGCCAGCGACACGAAAGTGATGACCAGCTGCACCACGCGCCGGATCTCGCGCGGGGCGACCGCCTCAGCAAGCACACCTACGCAGGCTCCAGCAAAGATCAACAGCACCGGCGCCAGCAGCCCGTACTCGATGTTGGGTGCCGTAATCTCCATCGGCAGCAGCATCACTGCGGTCATTAGCGGCCTCCCTCAGCACTGACCCGTGGTTGCGGATCAGTCACCCCGACATGCTGCATAGTGGCCTGAGTCGACGGCTCGATGATCGACAACAGCGGTTTCGGAAAGAAGCCGAGCACCAAGATCAGCAGCACCAGGGGAGCCATCGCGAGCCGCTCCCGTCCATTGATCTCGGTGACCTTCTCCCGAACCTCAGGAGCCACCGGCCCCGTCATGGTCCGCTGATACATGATCAAGATGTAGAGCGCAGCCAGCACGATGGCCAGCGTCGAGATCGCCGCGTACGCGGGATGTCGACCGAACGTCCCGGCCAACACCATGAACTCAGACACAAAGCTCGACAGACCGGGCAACGACAAGGTCGAGAGCCCGGCGAACAGCAGCAGGCCGGCCAGCACCGGGGCCACTTGATCAACCCCGCCGTACGCGTTGATGTCGCGGGATCCGCGGCGCTTGATCAGATATCCCGCCATCACAAACAACGCAGCGGTGGACATCCCGTGGTTGAGCATGTAGAGCGTCGAGCCGGTCAGGCTTTGGCTGGTGAACGCGAAGATGCCGAGCACGATGAACCCGAAGTGGCTGATCGATGTGTACGCGATGAACCGCATGATGTCTCGACTGCCGATCGCCAAGATGGCGCCGTACAAGATCGAGATGGTTGCCAGGACCAATACGACCGGAGTCGCCCATTGGCTGGCCTCAGGAAACAGGCCGAGGCAGAACCTGATCATGCCGAACGTGCCGATCTTGTCCATCACGCCGACCATCATGGTGGCGCTGCCAGGCGTGGATTCCTCTGCAGCATCCGGCAGCCAGGTATGCAGCGGCACCAGTGGCGCCTTGATCGCAAACGCAAACATGAAGCCGACGAACAACCAGCGGCCGGTGCCGGTAGCAATGTCCAGCTGGCTCAACGTGCTCAACAGGTAACTCGGCGCTCCCACCTTGGCCGACTGCACGTACAAGCCGATCACAGATGCGAGCATCACAAATCCGCCGAGCAAGCCGAAGATCAAGAACTTGGCTGCTGCGTACGTCCTGCGCGGACCAGGCCCGAAGCCGCCGATCAGGAAGTACATCGGGACCAGGATCACCTCGAAGAACACGTAGAACAAGAACACGTCGGTTGCCAGAAACAGGAATAGCGCACAGCTCTGGACTGCGAGGATGAGAGCGAAAAACACCCGAGCGTCATACTTGGGAGGAATTGTTGCCGTACGCCCGTCGACCGGCTCGGCGCTGACCGCCACCCCATCAAAGTCACGCCAGGACGCAATGATCACCACTGGAGTGATGATCACCACCAGGAGTACCAGGGTGAGGCCGAGACCATCGAGACCAAGTGCGTAGTAAGCCCCCAGCGGCTTGATCCATGGAACTTGCTCAACCAGCTGCATCCCGCCGCCGATCCTGAACCGGCTAGCGATCACCAGGGCGAAGGCAAACGTGAGCAACGAAAAAACCAAAGCCAGCTGCTTGGCCGTCTTGGCACCTGTGAAGATCAACAGCACAGCGCCGACGGCCGGAAGTAGCGCCAAGATGGTGAGCCAGGGAATAGTCATGTTCTGCTCCCCCTTAGCCCAGCCGGCCTAGCAAGATGACCACGCCGACGATGGCCGCTCCTACGGTCATCGTGAGCGCGTACGAGCGAACGAAACCGTTCTGCACCCGGCGCAGCCGTGATGACATGCCGCCGATCGCCGCCGCCGTGCCATTTACCGCGCCGTCGATCCCGGAATTCTCGAAACGCACCAGACCCTCGGTGAGCTGCTGGCCCGGTCGCATGAACACGGCCTCGTTAAAGGCATCGCCGTAAAGATCATTGCGGCCGGCCACAGTGAGGAAGGATTGGCTCGCTGGCTGCGTGATCGGGATTTCGCGACGTGGTCCGAAGACGAACACGCTTATCCCGACACCGATGGCGACGACCACCAGCGTGAGCAGCCCAACTATTGAGACGTGCAACAGACCAGCCGTCTCCTCCGGCTCGCCGCCCACGGCGGGAGCAAGCCATCCGACTATCCAGTTGTTGAGCACGAGCCCGCCGATGGCCGAGCCGATCCCCAGAAACACCAGGGGCACAGTCATCACTGGTGGCGACTCGTGCGGGCTCACTCCCTCTTGCCAGCGCTTGGCCCCGTAGAACGTCATCAACATGAGCCGGGTCATATAGAACGCGGTAATGCCGGCCCCCAGCATGGCTAACCCGCCTACCACCGCGCTGTGCTCGAAGGCGACCTCGATGATGTGGTCCTTGGCGTAGAACCCCGAGAAGAACGGGAACCCGATAATCGCCAAGTAACCTGCGGCAAAAGTGACGAAGGTGATCGGCATCATCCGCCTGAGTGCCCCGTAATGCCGCATGTCGACCTCATCATTCGTCGCGTGCATCACTGAACCGGCGCCGAGGAACATGTCAGCCTTGAAGAAACCGTGTACCAGCAGAAGGAAGATCGCGTACGCGTACCCTGCCGTCCCGATACCCGCCGCCAACATCATGTAGCCGATCTGGGACATCGTTGAGCCGGCCAACACACGCTTGATGTCGTCCTTGGCACAGCCGATCCAGGCGCCGAACAGCAGGGTCACCGTGCCAACCACAACGACGACGGTGCTCGCGGTCAGGGATTGCGCGTAGATCGCGTTGCTGCGGGTGATCAGGTACACCCCAGCCGTCACCATCGTCGCCGCGTGAATCAGAGCCGAAACTGGAGTCGGACCTTCCATCGCGTCGAGCAGCCAGGACTGTAACGGCACCTGAGCTGACTTTCCACACGCTGCGAGCAGGAGCAGCAACCCCATGATCAACGCAATCGTGCTGTTCACCTTCGGCATGCCGTCATTGACGTCGACAAAGGCCGACGACCCGAAGGTTGCCAGCATGAGCATGATCGCAAGTGACATGCCCATGTCACCGACGCGGTTGACCACGAACGCCTTCTTCGCAGCAGTTGCGGCCGTCGGCTTGTACTGCCAGAAGCCAATCAGCAGGTACGACGCCAGGCCGACGCCCTCCCAGCCAACGAAGAGCACCAGGTAGTTGTCAGCAAGGACGAGCAGCAACATCGCGGCGACGAACAGGTTGAGGAAAGCGAAGAAGCGGCGCCGCCGATCATCATGCTCCATGTAGCCGATGGAATACACATGGATCAGACCGCCGACGCCGGTGATCAACAACACGAAAACGATGGAGAGCTGGTCAATGAGCAGCCCGACATTGATGTCCCAACGTCCGCTGGAGATCCAGTTGTACAGCGGCACGGACACCGCGCGGGTGGCGACGTCGCGGCCAAGCATCTGGACGAAGTAGATCAGACCCAAAGCGAACGAGATCAGCGGCGCGATCGCGCCGAGGTAGGGGGCCCACCGGTCGGCCCGCCGGCCAACCAGGAGCAAGATCGCAGCGCTCAGGGCAGGGATGGCGATCAGCAGCCAGGACACAGTGAACAGGCCGGTGGCCGGCACAGGCGTCTCGAGTGGGGGCATCCAGAGTCCTTTAGAACTTCAGCAGATTCGCGTCGTCGACTGAGGCCGAGTGACGGGTACGGAAGATGGTCACGATGATCGCTAGGCCGACCACAACCTCCGCGGCGGCGACGACCATCACGAAGAATGCGGCCACCTGGCCATCAAGGGCACCGTGCATACGCGAGAAGGTGACAAGGGCGAGGTTGGTGGCATTGAGCATCAGCTCTACGCACATGAAGGCCACGATCGCGTTGCGCCTGATCATGAAACCAACTGCGCCAATGGTGAACAAGATCGCGGAGAGAACGACGTAGTTCGTCGGGTTCATCCTTTTTGGTCCTCCTCGCTCGCGCCCGGTCGCTCGCGAGATGTTGTCCCCATCATGTTTCTTCCTCGGTGGTGCGCGGAGCTTGCTCGTCGGCAATGGCATCGACCGTTGCATCGACTGGCCTGACCAGGTCTCGGCTGTTCGCCACGGTGCCGCGGGCTTTCAGCGTGCCCGAGACCGAAAGCTCCGAGACGCTCCCGTCGGGCAGCAGAGCTGGCGTGTCCACCGCGTTGTGCCGCGCGAAGACGCCTGGAGTGGGCAGCGGACCCGGATGCTGGCCGGTCTCGGCGTAACGCTTCATTCTGAGTCCCGGCCAGATCTGCCTGGGTACGACGCTTGGTCAGCCGCTCGCGGTGGGCGAGCACCATGGCTCCGACGGCCGCGGTGATCAGCAGCGCCGACGTCGCCTCGAAAGCGAAGACATAGCGATTGAAGATCAGCGCCGCAATGCCCTGGACGTTACCGCCATTTTCCGCATTGTCGGCGCGTAGTCCGATCGTGGGACCGACAATCGCATTGCCTATCGCAAGAACCAGCAAGGCACCAAAACCCAGCCCCGCGAGCACGGCCAGGGTGCGCTGCGCCTTGATCGTCTCGACGAGCGATTCCCGGATATCGACGCCAACCAGCATCAGCACGAACAAGAACAACATCAAGATCGCGCCGGTATAGACAATGATCTGGACGACGAAGAGGAACGGTGCCTCCTGGGCCGCGTACTGCACCGCCAGGGAGATCATCACCGCCGCGAGGCAGAGAGCCGAATGCACCGGCTTGCGGGCCAGGATCATGCCAAGGGCACCCAGGATCATCACCGGCGCAAGCATCCAGAAGGCGATCGCCGCGCCGGTGACCAGCGGTATCGACAACGCAGTGAGCATGATCATCATTGACCCTTCGCCTGCTGCTTGCGTCGATATCGAAAGCCCTGGTTGATCGGCCGCGACTCCGCGTCGCTGATGTCACCGGCACGATCGTCCGGTTGACCCGTCGCCGGCAGACCGAGGAAGTACGCCTGCTCATCGTCGCCCAACGTGCGTTCGTGAGGTGGCTGTTCCATGCCGGGTAGCAGCGGCGCGAGCAGATCAGCCTTCTCATAGATCAACTTCTCGCGGCTGTCATCGGCGAGCTCGAATTCGTTCGTCATGGTCAGGGCCCGCGTCGGACATGCCTCGATGCACAGACCACACAAGATGCAGCGCAGATAGTTGATCTGGTAGACGCGTCCGTAGCGCTCGCCTGGTGAGTACCGCCCATCCTCGGTGTTCTGCGCGCCCTCGACGTAGATCGCGTCGGCCGGGCAGGCCCAGGCACACAACTCGCAACCGACGCACTTTTCCAGGCCGTCCGGCCAGCGGTTCAGTTGATGCCGACCGTGAAAGCGCGGTGCGGTGACCCGAGGCCCGTTCGGATAGTCGATGGTGAAGGTCTTGCGGAACATCGTCCGGAAGGTCACGCCGAAGCCGGCAACGGGATCCAGGATTCCCATCAGGCCTCACTCCCTTCCTTAGCGCGCTGTTCATCGGGCGTCAGGACCTGGGCAAATTCCGGCAGCACCTGGTCACCCATCGGCGGGACAGGGTAACCGCCAGCGAAGGCATCGAACTCGCCCACGTCCTCTTCACCCGCCTCTCCAGCCCCTGCCGGTTCCTCCCGGCCGCCGAAGAACGCCAGCCCGACCAGCACGATAAAGACCGCGACGGCAGCGATCCAGAATCCTTGCCCGCTGAACCATCCCTCGCGCTGACCCATCCTCAAGATCGCGATCATGAGCGTCCAGACGAGTGAGATAGGAATCAGCCAGCGCCAGCCGAACCGCATGAACTGGTCGTAGCGCAGCCGCGGCAGGGTGCCTCGCAGCCAGATGAAGATGAAAAGCATCACCAACACCTTCACCACGAACCACACAAAGCCCCAATATCCGCTGTCGGCGCCCGGCAAGAGGTTGAACGGCAACGGAGCGTGCCACCCGCCCAAGAAGAGGGTGGCGGCCAGCGCGGACACCGTGATCATGTTCATGTACTCCGCCATGAAGAACATGGCAAAACGCATTGAGGAATACTCGGTGTGGAAGCCCCCAACCAGCTCGCCTTCCGCCTCGGGCAGATCGAACGGGGCCCGGTTGGTCTCTCCGACCATCGAGATCAAATAGATCACGAACGACGGCAGCAGTTGCACCGCAAACCACAGCGGTATGCCGAAAACCGTCGCCGGCTCGGCTTGCTTGGCCACGATCTCCGAGGTGGAGAGGGAACCGGCGTACAGGAAGACAGCTACCAAAGCCAGCCCCATGGCGACCTCGTAGCTGATCACTTGCGCACTGGAGCGCAAGGCGCCGAGCAAGGAGTACGTGGACCCGGATGACCAGCCTGCGAGAACGATCCCGTAGACCCCGATCGAGGCAACAGCGACGATGAAAAGCACCGACACCGGCAGATCGGTCACCTGCAACGGCGTGGTGATGTCGGTGAACGGTACGCGCACCAGCCCAGCCATGGGGATCACCGCAAAAGCAGTGATCGCGGGAATGGCGACGACGAACGGGGCAAGGGTGAAAACGATCTTGTCGGCAGCAGTCGGGGTGAAGTCCTCCTTGAACATCAGCTTCATGCCATCAGCCAAGGACTGCAGCAACCCGAACGGCCCGTTCATATTGGGTCCCTTGCGGTGCTGCATGAAGGCGACGACGCGGCGCTCGTACCAGATGGTGAAGAGCGTCAGCACCAGCAGGACCACGAATGCGAACAGTGCCTTGAGTAGCACCACCCACCATTTCTCGTTGAAGAAGACCTCGAGATCCATCGATGCGACGAGCAGGTTCATTGGCTTGCCTCCGCTACGTGCCCTGAGCCCTTCGACGAGCTCGGGCCGGCGCCCTTCGACGAGCTCAGGACGTCGCCTGTCGAAGGGCGCGCTTCGTCGAGCTCAGCGCGCATGTCAACATCCCCGGGGCCGATCGTCACCAGATCACCAGCGCTCGCCGCGAGGTGCTGCGGAATCCCGAGACCCGGAGCTCGGCTCGGTAACCACACCACCCCGTCGACCATCTCGGCATCGACGACTGCTGGGAGCGTGATCGCGCCTCGGTCGTTACTGATCACGGCAACTGTGCCGATCCCGGCACTCGCGGCGGTGCTTGGGCTCATCCTGGCTTCGGGTGCGCGGGCCGTGGCCTGTAGGTACGGTTCGCCGGCCACAGCGCGGCTGTCGTCGATCGCCATTCGCCAGGTAGCGAGCAGAGCTGAACTGCCGCTGGGCGCTGCTGGCTCGCCAGCCGCGTAGTCAGGGGCCTCGCTGCGTTCGCCCTCCCAAATGTCCAACTCGTCGAGTTCAGCGCGAGCTTCAGCGGGCGTACGAAAGCCCAGATTGCTGCCTAGGGCGTCGGCGAGCGCGGCCAGCACCCTCAGGTCAGGCATGTCGTTTGGCGGTTCGATCACCACGCCAAAAGGCCGTCGCCGACCTTCCCAATTAACAAAGGTGCCCGATCGCTCGTGCATCAGCGAGACCGGGAATACCACGTTGGCCCGTTCGGTGACGAGCGAGACACGGGTCTCCAGACTGACCAGGAAGCCCACCGCTTCCAGCCCCTCGAGGACGGCTTGCGGATCCACGAAGTCATTCGGGTCGACACCCGCCACGATCAGTGCCTGCAGCTCCGCGTCACCAGCACCGATCAAAATCTCATCCGCGTCGCGACCTTCCAGGGACGGCAACGATTCACTACCCCAGGTCGTCTGGACATCGACGCGGGCAGCCGCATCGGCCACCGGCCGGCCGCCCGGCAAGAGATTCGGCAGACAGCCTGCCTCCACCGCACCGCGATCCCCCGCTCTGCGAGGCACCCAGGCTAGCCGCGCCCCGGTGCGCTCGGCGAGCCGATGACATGCACTGAACGTTCCCGACAGACCGGCCGCACGCTCGCCGACCAAGATCACCGAGTTGGCATTGAGGGCGATCTCGGATCGCTGATCATCAGTCCTACCGGTCGCCGGATAGAGCTCATCGAGCAGACTGGCTTCGTCACCGGGGGCACAGGGGACGACCTGGGTCCCCATCTTGCGTACCCCGTTGCTCGCGTACGGCGCCAGGGTCCAGGAGACGAGGCCCTTCTTGCGGAACGCTTTGCGGAGCCGGAGGAAGATCATGCCGGCTTCCTCTTCAGGCTCGAGGCAGACGAGCAATGCCGAACTGGCATTCTCAAGATCAGCGAAGCTGAGATTGTGCCCGGTACCAGCTACCACGTGTGCCAGAAAGTCGGCTTCCTCGCTGGAATGCTGCCGCGCCCGGAAGTCGATGTTGTTGGTGCCCAGCACGGCCCGCGCGAACTTGGCGTAGCCGTACGCGTCCTCGAGGGTGAGTCGACCGCCGGTCAGCACCCCGACCGCACTGCCTGCGGCCTTGAGGCCCTGCGCGGCCACGTCAATCGCCTCCGGCCAGGAGGCCGGCCGGAGCACGTCGCCGTCGCGGACCAAAGGACGAGTGAGACGGTCGTCGCCGTCCCCGTAACGATGCGCGAACCGATCCTTGTCGGTGATCCACTCCTCATTGACGTCGGGATCATCCCCGGCCAGGCGCCGCATCACGACACCGCGTCGATGATCGACCCGGATGGCTGAGCCGCACGCGTCATGTTCGGCGATCGATGGGGTAGACACCAGATCGAAGGGTCGGGATCGGAACCGGTACGCCGCGCTGGTGAGTGCGCCGACCGGACAGATCTGAATGGTGTTACCCGAGAAATAGGACTCGAAGGGTTCCCGCTCATAGATCCCGACCTGTTGCAGCACACCTCGCTCGATCAGGGCGATGAAGGGATCGCCGGCGATCTGCTCAGAGAATCTGGTGCAGCGGGCGCACAGCACGCAGCGCTCACGATCGAGCAACACGTTGGCAGAGATGTTGATCGGCTTGGGGTAGGTGCGCTTCTCATCGGTGAAGCGGCTCTCGGCGTCACCGTGGGACAGCGCTTGATTCTGCAGCGGGCACTCCCCGCCCTTGTCGCAGATAGGACAGTCGAGCGGATGGTTGATCAGCAGAAACTCCATGTTCCCGCGCTGCGCCTTCTCGGCAATCGGAGACGTGAGCTGCGTCCTGATCTTCATGCCAGGCGCGACCTCGAGGGTGCAGGACGCCTGCGGTTTGGGAATCGGGCGCCCGGTTCCGCCATCGGGCACCTCGACCAGGCACTGCCGACATGCGCCGACGGGATCAAGCAACGGATGATCACAGAACCGCGGTATCTCGACGCCGATGAGCTCAGCGGCACGGATGACCAGCGTGCCCTTGGGCACCGACACGTCGATGTCGTCAATGGTGAGAGTGATCAGGTCCTCGCGCTTGGCGGCCTCGCTCGAGCGGTTGGCGATCACGGTCATGACAGGACCTCCCTTGCCAGCCCGTCCGCGAGCGTCGGGTATCGCGCGCTCCTGTCTGGACGATCGAGTGAGCAGACACGCTTTTCCGTCTGCGAACGAGTGAGGAAGACAGGAGCTACCGGCGCGATGCGCGAGCGGACACAAAAAATTGTCATGCTCCTGCTCCTGCGGGCTCACGAACAAAGATCGTGCTGCGTTCGTACGGAAAGAGCTCCCAGGCCGGGGTGTGCATGGCAGCCTCGAACTCGTCTCGGAAGTACTGGATGGCCGACGTGATCGGCGACGTGGCGCCGTCACCCAACGCGCAGAAAGATCGACCGAGAATGTTGTCGCAGAGGTCGAGCAGCTTCTCGATGTCGCCGGGTTCGCCGCGACCGGCCTCCATCCGCGTGAGAATCTGCACCAGCCACCAGGTGCCTTCGCGACACGGCGTGCATTTCCCGCAGGACTCATGCTTGTAGAACTCGGTCCAGCGCAGCACCACCCGCACCACGGAGGTGGTCTCGTCGAAGCACTGCAACGCCTTTGTTCCGAGCATCGATTTCACTCCGGCAATGGCCTCATAATCCAGTGGCACGTCGAGGTGGGCGTCGGTGAGCATCGGTGTCGACGATCCGCCTGGTGTCCAGAACTTCAGCTGGTGTCCTTCGCGGATGCCGCCGGCAAGATCAAGAAGCTGGCGCAGCGTAATGCCCAAGGGCGCCTCGAATTGCCCTGGATGGGTGACATGACCCGAGAGCGAGTAGATGGTCATGCCCTTCGACCTCTCGGTGCCCATCGAGGAGAACCAGTCCGCACCATTGGCGATGATCGATGGCACCGAGGCGATCGATTCGACGTTGTTGATCACCGTCGGGCAGGCGTACAGGCCGGCAACGGCCGGGAACGGTGGCCGCAACCGCGGCTGGCCGCGGCGACCTTCCAGCGAGTCCAGCAGTGCGGTCTCCTCGCCGCAGATGTACGCCCCGGCGCCCGCATGCACGATGATCTCCAGGTCATAGCCGGTGCCGAGGACGTTGTTGCCGGCGTACCCGGCTGAGTACGCCTCCCGCACAGCCTGCTGCAGGCGGCGTACCACGTGCAGCACCTCGCCGCGCACATAGATGAATGCCGTGTTAGCTCGGATCGCGTACGCGGAGATGATCACTCCCTCGACCAGAGTGTGTGGCGATGCCATCATCAGCGGAATGTCCTTGCAGGTCCCCGGCTCGGATTCGTCGGCATTGACCACGAGGTACTTGGGCTTGGGGTTGTCTTGCGGGATGAAGCTCCACTTCATTCCGGTCGGGAAGCCCGCACCACCGCGGCCCCGCAGGCCGGATTCCTTGACGAGGGCGACGACTTCGGCCGGCTCCATCTGCAGCGCAGCTCGCAACGCATCGTAGCCGCCACGCCTTTCGTAATTGGTCAACTTCCAGGCGCGCTCATCCGCCCAGTTCGCCGTAAGGACAGGTGTCAAAGGATCGGTCACGCCCTACCCTCCTCGGCTGGTCGATCTTGGATGTGCTCAGGATCTGGCGCAGTCCAGCCATGCTGTTGCGCAATACGCAGACCGAGGAGCGAGGGACCAACAGCCGTAGGCCCCTCGTCGGCTCGTCCGTCGGGAAAGCCTGCGAGCACCCGTTCGGCCTCCTTCCAGGTGCAGACCCGAGCTCCGCGGGTGGAATGTACCGGGTCACCGGCCTGAAGTTGATCAACCGCCTGGATCGCGGTCTGCGGAGTGGTGTTGTCGAAGAACTCCCAATTGATCATCATCACCGGCGCGAAATCGCAGGCTGCGTTGCACTCGATGTGCTCCAGCGTGATCTTCCCGTCCTCGGTAGTCTCGTCGTTGCCAATACCCAGGTGATCTTGCAACGTGGCATACACCTCATCGCCGCCCATGATCGCGCAGAGTGCGGTGGTACAGACACCGACGTGGTATTCCCCCACCGGGCGTCGCTTGTACATGGTGTAGAACGTGGCGACCCCGCTGACGTCGGCTGCTGTCAGTCCCAAGATCTCGGCGCAGGCTTCGATCCCGGCCGGTGTCACCCGTCCCTCGACGCTCTGCACCAAATGCAGCATCGGTAGCAGTGCCGACCTGGCCTGCGGATACCTCGCGGCGATCAAGCGCAGCTCCTCCAAGGTCGCCTCGGTGATCTTGGTCTCCGACAGGCCATAGTCCAGACTCGGCTCATCGAAATGCGTCACAAAATGCCCGTGTCCAACCAGCTCCTCCGACGCGACGTCACCACCAGCATGCCCATTCGGCGACGGCGGTTGCGGCTCAATGAGCTCACTCACCTGGCTGCACCTCCCTCCAACCTCAGTCGTGCTCGTGCTTGGCGCCCACGCTCCCCGATGGCGGCTGGAGACGACGATCATCGCGCACTGTCTGAGGGATGATCGTCTTCCGGACCACGTAATAGCCTCAGCCGACCCGCGGTAGGGCGGATGGTCAGCCCGGCCGACTCGACCCGGCCGCCGCGCCCCGGCCACGGGGCAGGGCCGTGGCAAGCGGCTAAACGCATCGCGTCGAGAGGCGGGGAGGGCCGCTTGGGCGGGCGTAGCAAACCTAAGATGCCTTAATCCCGACCCCACGCGGACTGCACCCGACTGCCCAACCCAAGTCCCACGTTTGCCTAGCCCGCCCAAGTCGGTCCTCCCCGCCGTCTCGCGCGCAAGAAAAGGGCCGCGTCATCGATCAACTCCGCCCATGACGGGATCCAGCGACGCCACCGCAACCACGACGTCGGAGACCATTGCCCCCTCACACATCACCGGCATGGCTTGCAGATTGGTGAAGCTCGGGTCCCGGAAGTGGGCGCGGAACGGGCGGGTTCCGCCGTCGGAGACCACGTGGGCGCCAAGCTCCCCGCGCGGGCTCTCGATCGGGACGTACGCCTGACCCGGCGGCACGCGGAAACCTTCGGTGACCAGCTTGAAGTGATGGATCAGCGCTTCCATCGACTGACCCATGATGTGCTTGATGTACTCGTTGGAGTTGCCCATGCCGTCCGAGCCAATGGAGAGTTGCGCGGGCCAAGCGATCTTCTTGTCGGCGATCATGACCGGCGCGCCCTGCATCTTCTCCAGCCTCTCGACGCACTGCTCGATGATCGTGAGGCTCTGCCACATCTCGTTCAGCCGGATCCGGAAGCGGCCGTACGCGTCCATGGTGTCCCAGGTCTGCACCTCGAAGTCGTAGCTCTCGTAGCCGCAGTAAGGCTGCTTCTTGCGCAGATCCCAGTCGTAGCCGGTCGCTCGCAACGGCGGCCCCGTGATGCCCAAGGCAAGACAGCCTGCAAGATCGAGATGGCCGACGCCGGAGAGCCGAGCCTTGAAGACCGGGTTCTCATTGCAGAAGGCGGCGTATTCCGGTAGGTGCCTCTTCATCCAGCCGACGAGGTCCTTCACGAAATCGAGTGCCTTGTCCGGCAGGTCCTGAGCAACGCCACCGGGCCTGATGTAGGCGTGATTCATCCTCAGGCCGGTGATCAACTCGAATGCGTCCAGCACCTTTTCGCGCTCGCGGAATCCGATAGTCATCACCGTCAGCGCGCCGATCTCCATCCCCCCTGTGGCGATGCAGACCAGGTGCGAGGAGATGCGATTCAGCTCCAACATCAACACCCGAAGAACGTTGGCCTTCTCCGGAATCTCGGCTTCGATATCCAGCAGCCGCTCGACGCCAAGACAGTAGGTCGTTTCGTTGTGCAGGGGCGCGAGGTAGTCCATCCGGGTGCAGAACGTGACACCTTGGGTCCAGTTACGGAACTCCATGTTCTTTTCAATTCCGGTGTGCAGGTAACCAATACCGCACCGGGCTTCCGTAACGGACTCACCTTCGAGTTCCAAGATCAGCCGGAGTACGCCGTGGGTGGAGGGGTGCTGCGGACCCATGTTGACCACGATCCGCTCGTCCCCGCGCTCGGCCTGCTCGGACACCAGGGAGTCCCAGTCCTGGCCGGTCACGGTGTAAACGTGGCCCTCGGCCGCCTCGCCGCCAGCGGCAAAGGGATCTTGCTCGGTGGCTTCGTCGGTCGTGCCGGTTGTGCTCATGAGTACGACCTCCTTTGATCTGGGGGAGGAATCGTTGCGCCCTTGTACTCCACCGGAATGCCGCCCAGCGGGTAATCCTTGCGCTGCGGGTAACCGGGCCAATCGTCCGGCATGAGGATCCGGGTGAGGGCCGGATGGCCGTCGAAGACGATGCCGAACATGTCGTACGTTTCGCGCTCGTGCCAGTCCGCTGTTGGGTAGGTCGCCACCACCGATGGGATGTGTGGGTCGCTGTCGGGAGCGGAGACTTCGAGCCGAATACGCCGGTTGTGGGTCATCGACTGGAGGTGGTAGACCGCGTGCAGCTCGGCTCCCTTATCGGCTGGATAGTGCACGCCGGAAACGCTGCTGCAGAACTCGAAACGCAACCGGGCGTCGTCCCGGAGGTGCTGGACCAACGTCGGCAGGTGTTGCCGCTCGACATGAAAGGTGATCTCGCCGCGGTGGATGACGACCTTGGTGATCACATCGCTGAAGTCGGGGATCAGGGCGCCAATCCGGTCATAAACCTGATCCCACCAGCCGCCAAAGGGCGGCGTCGCCGCAGCCGGAAACTCCACCACCCGCGTCAGGCCGCCATAGCCGGATGTGTCGCCGCTGCCCTTGACCCCGAACATGCCGCGTCGGACCTGAAGGACCTCCGCAGTCGCCTCCGTGGCGACTAGTTGCGCTTCATCCTCTTCGGCTTCAGTCGCGCCGGAATCGACCGAGGGGGCTTCTCCGGTGAGCGATTCGGGCTTGGTTTCGGCGTCCGGCTCGGACTCGCCCTCGGGCTCAGCGCCCTTGATCGGCGCCTTCTCATCCGACTCCTTGTGAATGTGCGCTGAGCCTGTCGAAGCGTCCTCATCGCGCCCCTTCGACGAGCTCAGGGCGGCGCCTTCGACCGGCTCAGGGCGCATATCGTCGCTCATCGGAGCAGGCCCTTCTGCTCAACGAGCGTCGGCGCCTCGAGCTGCCGCTGCTCCTGTTCCTGAGCGGCCTCGATCGCATTGAGGCCGATCGGGGTGTTACGCACCTTCTCGCGCAGCTTGAACATGGCGTCGATCAACATCTCGGGGCGCGGCGGGCAGCCAGGCAGGTACATGTCCACGGGTACGACGTGATCCACTCCCTGCACGATCGCGTAGTTGTTGAACATGCCTCCGGTGCTGGCACACACGCCCATCGCGAGAACCCATTTCGGATTCGGCATCTGGTCATAGATCTGCCGCAGCACCGGCGCCATCTTCTGGCTGACCCGGCCGGCCACGATCATCAGATCGGCCTGGCGAGGCGAGGCTCGGAACACTTCCTGCCCCCAGCGACCGGAGTCGTATCGCGGTGCACCGTAGGTCATCATCTCGATGGCGCAACAGGCCAACCCGAAAGTAGCCGGCCAGAACGCCGCACTGCGCATATAGCCGAACAAGTTCTCCAGCGTGGTCAACAACACGCCGCTGGGAAGTTTCTCCTCCACGCCCATCTCAGGCAACACTCCCGGTTGATTGCATTGTCAATCCCAATCCAGCCCACCGCGTCGCAAGACGTAGAAGTAGGCAATGAAGACGGCGGCAATAAACAAGATCATCTCGACGAGGGCGAAGAACCCCATCTGATCGAACGCCACTGCCCATGGATAGAGGAAGACGATTTCGATGTCGAAGACGATGAAGAGCATGGCAGTGATGTAGTACTTCACCGGGAACCGACCACCTCCCACCGGCTGTGGGGTCGGCTCGATGCCACACTCGTACGAGTCGTACTTGGCTCGGTTGAAGCGCCCGGGACCCACCAGCACGCTGGTCAGGATGGTCAGCGCCACAAATCCGGAGGCGATCACGAGCAAGATCACGATTCCGACGTAAGGACTCACCTGCCAGCTCCCTTTCCGCAGCTCTGCGCGTTAGTCATGCCGCAGGTGCGATCCTGGACAGAGCGTTGATCAATTTATCCATGGCGTCGCCGTCCTTGGCGTCGGTCAGATTGGCGAGCAGCTTCAAGGTGAACTGCATCAAGGTACGGCGAGGCAGCCCGTACCTGGTGCAGACACGCATCACCTGAGGATGACCAATCAGCTTCACGAAGGTGCGCCCCAACGTGTAGTAGCCGCCGAGCTGCGCCTTCAGCTTGACCGGGTAAGACGCAAGCGCGCGCTCGGCAGCTGGGCTGCCCGGCCCGCGTTCATGCGCCTCGGCCATGGCGGTCGCCGCGATCTCCGCGGATTCCATGGCGTAGGCGATGCCTTCACCGTTGAAGGGGTTGATCATGCCTCCCGCGTCGCCCACCAGCAGCAGCCCTCGCTCGTAATGCGGCTGCCGATTGAAGCCCATGGGCAGCGCGGCACCGCGTACCGGACCGATCATGTTCTCACTCCGAAAAGCCCATTGCTCCGGTGTGTTGTCCAGCCAGCGTTTGAGCAGATCCTTGTAGTCGGTCTTGCCGAAGGCGGACGAGGTGTTCAAGATGCCCAGTCCGACGTTGCAGGTGCCATCGCCCATGCCGAAGATCCAGCCGTACCCGGGTAGTAGCGCGCTCTTGCCTGGTTTACCTTCCCAGAGCTCCAGCCAGGACTCCAGATAGTCATCCCGGTGCCGGGGGCTGGCGTAATAGGTGCGTACCGCGACTCCCATCGGCCGGTCCTCGCGCCGGTTGAGGCCGATCGCCAAGCTCAACCGTGTCGAATTCCCGTCCGCAGCCACGACCATGGGGGCGGTGAAGCGGCGGCCGTCCTTGGTGATCACTCCGACAACGCGCCCACTGCGGTTGTCGATGATTGGCTCGACAACGTTGCTGCCCTCATAAAGCGAAGCTCCGGCGGCAACGGCGTGGCGAGCGAGCAGGTGATCAAAGTCGGCCCGCGGCCGGACCAGGCCGTACGGCGGGAAGTCCTCCAGCTCGGGCCATTCCAGCTCGAAGGGCCGCTTACCGCCGTAGATCCGCAAGCCCTTGTTGTGCAGCCAGCCGGCTTCGGTCGAGGTATCGATGCCGAGCCGGATCAATTGCCGAGTGCCACGTGGTGTGAGGCCGTCCCCGCACACCTTCTCCCGCGGAAACGTGCTCTTTTCCAACAACGAAACCCGCAGCCCATGACGAGCTAGGTGCGTAGCCGTTGCCGACCCTGCTGGGCCAGCACCGACCACGACCACGTCAGCATCAATGACCGACAAAGCTTCTCCTGAGAACCTCCGCGGGACTTAGTGAAAAACTTCACTAAGTCTTTCAGGCAGAGTCTACGACTTCCGGAGGGACGCTCGCCGCGTTGGGTAGGAAGACATTCTGGGCTCGCTAAATCTCAACCCTGCAAGGCTTGCCCGCATCGCAATCGAGGTTTCGGTGACGCGCCACCTTCTCGCTGACGCCCCGCAAATACGTGGGGCGTGGGTGGATGAGGTGGCGCGTCAGCTCAGGTGGCGGGCATCCAGCTGCAGGTCGAAGCCGGCCGGCTGACGGACAACGCGGAAATAGTGCGACTCGCCGCGCTCCCAGAACCGTACCCATTCCGGGTCATCCTCCCGCTGTGCATAGCGCTCGGCACGCGTCTGTGGATCCACGCCGAGGTAGACCGCAATATGCACCAGCTCGGTGAGTTCGGGGCGGCCCGCGTATACGCCCTCCACGATGATCAACTTCGCCGCCGGAACGGTCTTGGCCGGCGCCAGACGACCGTCGTTGGCGTCCCAGTCGTACGGCTGGAAGGTGGCGTGGTGACCGGCTCGTAGCGGCAGCAGCCCCTCCTCTCGGAGTCGCTCCCAGTCGATCACGGCATCAACCACTGCAGCGTCCGACATCGCCTCGCGCTGTGTCGCGGTCAGCCTCGGGAGCGTGTCCCGGTAGAAGTCGTCGCCCTCAAGAACGGCGGCGCCGGATCGCAAGGCGACCGCGGTCGCCAAGATCGACTTGCCTGAGCAGCTAGGTCCGTCTATGGCAATGACGACCGGATGGTCGGTTGTCTCCGCTGGTTCAGCCACCAGATCCAGGATGGATGACACGGCTGCGGAGGACTGCAGCCGCCAGGCAAGCAGTTGATCACGCGTATCGATGTCCCACAGCTCGTCGGGCTCGAGCCGTTGTGGCACCAATCCGGGTCGTAGCGCGTCGAGCAGTCGTCGCGCTGGCACGCCGGCAGCGCCACTAGGTCCGACAGTCGCCACCAAGGTGCGAGCCGCAGTTGGCCGCAACGCGAGCTGCAGCGGCTGCTCGTAACCGGCCGCATCGACACCGACGACTGCGTCGATGCCTTGCTCTTGCAACTTGCTGAGCAGCGCACCTGCAGCCTCGACCCGCACGCGGTGCGTCCCCTGGCAGCGTGACGATGGCGTCACTCGCCTCGTCCAGTGCTCGGCGTAGGCCGGCAACGAGGGCGGCTGCCGGCCCCCCTCCAGCAGGCTCTTCAGAAGTAAAGATCACTGGCCGGGTGACCTCACGAATGGCCCCGACGACGATGACCGTGGTGACCTGGTCTGGTAGTGATGCGAGCACATGGTCGAGCAGCGGCTCGTCATTGAGCTGCTCGGCGAGCTTGTCAGGGCGGAAACGGCGCGACGCGCCACCGGCGAGAACTACCGCGGTGACGCGTCGCAACGAGGGCTGGCTACTCGTCAGGGTCAGGGCTGTTGTCTTTTGGCGCCTTACTGCTGCGCTGTTCACTAGCGCTGTTGACGCCAGCGGTTGTCTTGGCAGCTGTCGTGGCAGCCTTCGGGATGATTTGCACGGATTGGCTTTTGATCTGTTCGAAGTTGCGCTCGTAGAGCCAATAAGCCGGAAGATTCGGGATGCGAAGCATCACCTCGTTGCTTTCCCGCAGGCTGGTCAGGGTGAGATTCTGCGAGGTGGCGTAGACGAGCTTCTGACCTCCGAGGCCCTGATACGTGCCGTCGATCAAGATCACCTTGTTGTGGACGTAAAGACCATTGTTAGGACGGGTGTTCCAGGTGTCAATCTTGCCGCTGCGAAGCTCAGCAGTTACTGCGGAATAGACGGTGTTCTGGCCTCCGGGACCATCGGGATAAATCACCTCGACCGTGCAGCCCGCCTTCCTCATCGCGGAGAGCTTCTCTGCCAAGTACAGACGCGCACTCGTCCAGAAGTATGTCGAGAGCCTGATGGTGCTAGGGCAGCTGACGTCCTTGAGAATGTTGTAGATCGTGTCCGAATTCTTCGTGGACCCGGCCCGCGGGAAGAAGTACTCCTTATACGGAGGGCTCTCCACCGTGCGGTAGTAGTTGGTGTTCGTCTTGTCCGGCAACATGTCGTTGAAGTTGGCGACGTTCGCGTCGTAGAGGGTCTTGTCGCCGACGGTCGTGTAGGTGTTGTTCCACGACTTGCTGACGCCAGTTTCGGCTGGGTTCGCGGAGGAGTTCATGGACACCTCTGTCGCGCCGCCGGTGCGGGAGAACAGGTAGAGCTTGGAGTGAATGAACGAGGGCTTGCTCGCCATGCAGCTGTACTTGCAAGTCCGGAGGTAGCTGCCATCGCTGGTGCCCGTACCGAGCGCCTTCCTCAAGTCCCTGATTTGTTGCGTCTCGGCGTGACTATCGATCAGTAGCCGTACCTGGGCACCCCGCGTCTTGGCGCGGAGCAATGCCAGTTTCATCGGTTCATAGTCGAAGGAATATGCCACGACCCGAATGATGGAGCCGGCTGGAACGTTATCCACTGCGGTGATGATTTGGTCCATCAAAGCGGTCGGGCTGCCGCCATACCGTCCAGTCGGATCATTGAAGGTGGCGCCGGTTGTCGGCATGTACACCTTTGCTTGTGCCGGCGACACGATGAACGCCCCGAGCGCCAAGATCATGAGCGCCACCAAAGGGTGGACGAGCTTTTTCATGAAGAACCGAACCCCCGAATTCCGTGATGTGGGGGAAGGACCTGACTTTGCGTGTCAGTCCCCGCCCTTCCCCGTTTTGCTACCCCGGCTAGCGCCACAGCAGCCCGCACGCTAACACGGTCGAGAGCGGCCAAGCCGGAGAAACTCTGAGGTCAGCGCGACACTGCGGAACGACACGCGGGTGCGATGCGAAGTTGTGACCAGAGCCATTAGAGCCGAGAAAGGTCACGGCCAGATAACGGCATGGACCGCCTCTCCAATACTGGCTACATGAAAGCGCTTGGTGTGCTGCCAGTCGCGCTGCTCATGGTCGCGTGCAGCGTCGGCGAACCGACAATCGAGCCGAGCAGGCAGATCACCTCGCCAGGTCCGAGCCTTATGTCGACGCCGACAGCGGCATCGTCTGCAACTCCAGCCGGGCCTAGGGCGACCCAAGCCCCGAAGCCGACTACGACACCCAAGCCGCATCCGATATCGGTGCAGGCGTTGATCAACAAGAAGTACGACGGTCGTGACCTCAAGGTCCGTCGGCTGCTCGCGGACTATGGCGCGTACAAGCGCTACGTCATCACTTACCGCGGCGACGGACTGACCATCTCCGGTGTCATGAACGTCCCTGATGGCAAGGGTCCATTTCCGGTCCTCGTGCTCAACCATGGCTACATCGATCCGGACACGTATTTTCCTGGCCAGGGCATGCCCCGGGAACACGACTACTTGGCGCGGCACGGCTACGTCGTGCTGCACACCGACTATCGAGGTCATGCATCCTCCGACAACGACCGAGGAGTGGATTACGAGCTCCGGCTGCCGTACGCGGTGGACACGATCAATGCCGTCAAGGCGGTGAAGTCCTCCAAGCTGCCGTACCTAGACAAGAACCGGGTCGGCTGGCTCGGACGATCCATGGGCGGCGGCGTCACCCTGACCGCGCTGGTGGCTCAGCCGGGTCTGGTCGACGCGGCCGTCATCTACGCCTCCGTCAGCTCCTTGGCCGCGGACAATTGGAAACAGTTCTATCGGCCATCCGAAGACCGATCCAAGACCAATAGAAGGATGGCGCGGACGTACGGCTTGCCTGACAAATCCCCCGAGTTCTGGCGCGCGGCCTCGGCGCGGCCGTACCTGGATCGCGTGACCGAGCCGCTGCTGGTGCACCACGGCACCAGAGACGACACCTGCCCGATCCGCTGGTCGGAAGCCACAGTCAAGACGCTCAAGGCCGCGGGTAAAGACGTCACCTTCGTCAAGTACCGAGGCGAGGGTCACACCTTCGACCGCCAGTGGCGCCGCTCAATCGAGCGAACCACGGCCTTCTTCGACAAGCACCTGAACTAGCCCAGCGAGTCCCGCATCGGAATCAGCTTGGCGTTCGACTCGGCCAGCTCGGCGGCAGGATCTGATCCCGCGACGATGCCACAGCCTGCGAACAGCCGGATCTGGTGCGGGTCAGTCTCACTGAGCTGGCCGCAGCGCAGCGCGATGGCCCACTCTCCGTCGCCGTTCGCGTCGATCCAGCCGACTGGTCCGGCGTACCGCTCTCGATCAAGGTGTTCGAGCTCGGCGATCAGCGAACGCGCGCTGTCGGTTGGCGTACCGCAAACCGCCGCAGTCGGATGCAGAGCCGCCGCCAGGGCAAGTGAGGCCACCCCCGTGTCGGCCACCGCAGTGATGTCGGTCGCCAGGTGCAAGACATTCGGCAGCTGGAGAACGTAGGGCCCGTCCGGCACGTTCATGCCCGAGCAGAAAGGTGCGAGCGCGCGCGCCACAGATCGGACGGCGTACTCGTGCTCCTCCAAGTCCTTGCTCGAGCGGGCCAGCACTGCCGCCAGGTTGAGATCATGATCATCATCACCGGATCGGCGGATGGTGCCGGCCAGGACGCGTGAGGTGGTCAGGCCGGACTCCCGCTTCACAAGCATCTCCGGGGTAGCGCCGACCAGGCCGTCGACCGAATATGTCCAGCACTGCGCATAGTTCTCCGTGAGGCGAGCGGCGAGCCAGCGGAGATCAATCTCGTTCTCGGAGAAAGCCAGCAGATCCCGCGCAAGGACCACCTTCTCGAGCTGGCCCTGGCCGATCCGGCGTACGGCCTCAGCGACAGCGGCCTTCCACTCAGTTCCGCTGAGGCCGCCATCAGCAAAGGTGACATTCAGCGGACGCTGGGCCAGCGTCGACGCGAAGGTCTCCATGCCGACGCTGGCGACCGGTCCAATCTCAGTCATCCAGACCTGACCGTTCCGGCGTCCGACGACTGTCTGCGGCACGATGAGGCTCGATCGTCCCGCGGAGTTTGCCGGATCGAAGAGAAAGCAGCCATACGCCATCAGACCTGCGCCCGCCGGCGGGTCATCCAACTCGGCGGTCACCTCGACTTGAGCGACGAGATCAGCCCACCACTCGGCCGCTTCAGCAACGCTGGCCGGCTTGTGCCGTACGACCTCACCCCAACCGACCAGCCCATCGCCATGGCGCAGCCAGGCGTAGCTGTCCTTGGGCGGCAGCAGGTCTAGTAGGGAGCCTGGGTCGTCAATCGCATGCGTCCGCACGTGGAGCCGCGGCGGGTCCGGTGCCGACCAGGTCACGGGGCTCAGCGTAGCTGTGGCAACAGAGCCCACCAATCCGCGAGGTACGCCACAGGCCACTTTTGTGATTACTTTCACAATCCTGGTGGGAGACGATCACTGGGTCCTGGCGCCTCCGGCCAGCTCGGCCGCTTCTCGTGCGCAGCCCCAGGACAGGCTCACCCCGTTGCCACCATGGCCGTAATTGTGTACACACCAGCCGGATCCGAGCCGTTCCGCTTCGACTCGCACCGCTGGGCGGTCGGGACGCAGACCAGTGATCACCTCGATCACTCCGGCGTCGCGTAGCCGTGGCTGCACCCGCCGGCAGCGCGCGATGATCCGATCCGTCAGCTCGGGGTCGGGCGTGGTGTCCCACCGGTCGGGGGTCCGGATTCCTCCACACACCACACGATCCCGATGCGGGAAGTAGCTCACCCACTCCGATTCGACGCCGAGTTCCAGCAACAGCTCGTCCAAGCCAGGGTTGGTCATGATCACGTGCTGGCCGAACACCGGGATTACGGTGGGATCGTCGGCCAGCTCTCGGGCACCGAGCCCACTGCAGTTCACAACGATCGGCGTCACTTCGGTTGCCTCGGCGAGCGTACGCACCTTACGCTGCTCGATCTCACCGCCGGCCGCGACGAGCCGCCGCTCCAGGTAGTCGAGGTAGCGCGGCATGTCCATGAGCGGCATCCGGGAATGAAACCCACTCTCGAATCCGGGCGGCAGCTCTTCATCGGTGCAGGGCCGAAGCTCGGGGATCATCTGTGCCTGCGGCGGCAGCTCACCGTCAGCGGGCAGCGCACCGACGACAACCGCAGGCGCGAGCCGTACACCACTGTCCGGATCGGCGGCGAGCGCTGTGAACTCCCCCAGTGAAACCTCTGTCCAGGCCATCGTCTTGGCCATCGGCTCCTGAAACGAGGGCCCCCACAACGCCCCGGCGACTGCTGAGGTCGTCTGCTGTGGCGGCTCGGCTGTCCACACGCGAACCCGTTGGCCAGCTTCGGCCAGGCAGATTGCCGTGGTCAGACCGCTTACCCCAGCGCCGACCACCAGAACCGACTCACCGGGACTGTTCACGTCGTAAACCCCCTCCGGCTAGCGCTTCCGCTGCTTGGAGGCAGCCGCAGCATCAGCACGCTCCTTCTTCTGTGCCGCCAGCTGCTTCTGCTGCTCGGCCTGACGAGCACGCAAAGTTTCAGCATCCATGGAGTTGAGCAGGATCGCGGCGGCAATAGCTGCGATTCCCAGCGACCACCAGGGGGAGAAACCGAGCAGCATCGGCGCCGTGGTCAAGATGCAGACATCGAATCCCCGGAACAGGTTGGTCACCAGACCCGGCGGGAAAGCGCCCGCCTGGCTGGCAACCATCGGTGCACCGAAATCCACGCCCTTCGCCTGGGTCCAGCGGACGGCCGCGAGCAGTCCGGCCGCGGCTGTCGCGACGGCCATCAGTGATGCCTCGGGTATCGGCCGTTGAACGGCCCCGTCGCCAAAACCTAGATACGCCGGTGTCGTGGCAACCGCCCAGACGGCCGCCAAGATCCCGGGCACCGCGATTGATGCGAGCTTGAGACGGGCGAGCGAGAAGGGCAGGCAACGGGCTAAACCTCCGGTCCGCGTCAATACCCGGAGGCCGCCGAGCAGCGGAATCGTGGCGCCGAAGAGGGCGAGCGCTGCGAAGACCGGAGTCAGCGTGCTCATGCCGAGCGCATCCGCCGCGTACGGGACCACGATCGTCGCAACCAACACGAGCAATGGCTGCGGGAATCGCCACAGCCGTTGCCATTCGCGCCAGATGATCGCCTCGAGTCCGACACCCTTGCCTCGCTTGGGGCGCACGTGACCGCGCTCCATGGCGCGCCGCTCGACCACAATGTCGCGAGCAAGTCCGATATCCAGCGCGAAGAACGCCCCGGAAATGCCGCTCACCAACGCTCCGCCGCCGACCAGCCGGGTACGCCGAATCTGACCGAGCCGGACTGCGGCCAGTACGGCACTGATCACCAGGACCAGCAGCGAGCCCGCGATCATGATCAGCCCGAGCTCGATGCCGACGTTGTCCAGAAGACCGAGGCTGAACCACCCCGCCGCCACGCCGACGACGCTGAACAGCGCACCCAGCGCGAGCAGCCCGAAGAGATAGGTCGCGAGGTGGGTGAGCCTGTGTCGCTCGATGCCCTGCTGTGCGGCCGCAAAGGCGACCGACGCCGCTGCGGAGAGGCCGGTGGCACCCGCCCAGACCAGCACCTCGATCAGACCCGAGCCCGTCAGGGCGGAAATCAGCGCGCCGACCACAGCGCCGCCCAGCAACGCCGCGAATACCGCGCCGACCAACCGAGATCTCAACAGCTTGGCACGCGAGATAGGCGCGTCGAGCAGCCAGAAACCCTCAGCCGCAGATGCCAGCACGGGCCCGAACAGCCGGCTGGCTGCCAGCGCGACTCCGACAGTTGCCGCAAACGCCGCCCACGGCAAGATGGCTCGCGCCGACAGACAGGTAGCGCTGTTGCACTGCGCGATCGTTCGCTGTGCCTTCAAGACCACATTGACGACCATGGCGCCGATCATCACCGCGCCGAAGACAGCGACGTAGGCATCTCCCATCGCCTGCAGCACGTTGCGCGTTGCTCGGCCAGAACGCCAGTCCTTGATCAGCCGCTTCAGCTCACGCGCCGTAGCGGGCGTCAGCGGTTTTTGCTCGGGTGCTTCCTCGAAGGCGAAGTCATCAGCACCCGCTTCGAGACTGCTCATCCGCGCGCTGCTCCGAGTTGGATGACTCGTGTCGCCACCGTGTCGACCAACGCGGGCTCGTGACTGGCAAACACAATCGCCAGGCCCCTCTGTCGCTCCGATTTCAGTCGTTGCGCCAGCCAGCCGACACCTTCGGTGTCCAGGCGCTGTTCGGGCTCGTCCAAAATCAACAGTTTGCGGGGGCGCACGAATGCGGTGGCGAGAGCGAGCCGGCGCCGTTGACCGGAGGACAGGGTCCCGGGCAGTTGGCCAGATTGCGGGACCAGCTGTACCTCCTCCAGCACCTCATCGACCAGCTCGTCCGGCTCGGCGATCCCGTGCGCCCTGGCGAGTAGATCGAGATGCTCCACCACGCTCAAATCGGGAAAGAAGTCAAGATCGTCGATCACCGTGGCGACGTCGCGCCTGATTTCCGGAGAAGTCTCGGTCATGGCGTTGCCGCACACCTCGACGCTGCCATCGTCCGCTCGATCTGCACCTACCAGGCAGCGCAGCAGGGTGGATTTGCCGGCTCCGTTGCGTCCGGTGAGCGCGATGGCCTCTCCGGTCCGCACCTCCAGGCTGAACTTCTCGAAGATGGTGTTGGGCCCGAAGGCCCGGCGCAGGCCGGACACCTTGAGGATCGTCGCGCGTTTGGCCATGCAGGCGATTCTGCCTCTTTTCCGCAAGAGATCCGGACCAATCTCTTGCGCCAGTACCGACGAATAACACTCCGAGAGGCAAGGCCCTTTCGTACTCGTGACCCCGAGGGAGGCACCCATGACGACTATCGCCATTCCCAACAGCGTGTTGCCACCGAGTTCCTGAGCATGCAGCACCGCCCGTGAGAGCGTCGATCTCGTGAATGTGTCCTCGCTGCCGCCGGATTCGGAGGGTCAGCCCTCCCGGTCCGCGCCGCGCGCGGAGGGGTCACGTGGTCGAGAAACCGAGGCGGCACGTCTCGTTGAGCTCATGGCACTCTCGGCCCGCGGCCACGAGGACGCCTTCGCTGAGCTCTATGACCTCACCTCACAGCGGGTCTACGGAATCATCCTGCGGGTGCTTCGCTCGCCGGACCACGCGGCCGAGGTGATGCAGGAGGTCTACGTGGAGGTGTGGAGGCAGTCGGCGCGATATTCATCGACCAAGGGCAGCGTCATTGCCTGGATGACCACCATGGCGCATCGCCGGGCGGTCGATCGGGTGAGATCGGTGTCCAGCGAAGTAGCCCGCGACGAGCGCTATGCCCTCCATCGCGGCGACCGCGAGATCGACCAGGTGTGGGATGGCGTAGAGCAGAGACTTGATGTGGAGAGGGTACGGAAAGGGATGGCCTCGTTGACTCCGATACAGCGAGAAGCGTTGACGCTCGCGTACTTCGGTGGCTATACCCAAAGCCAGGTGGCGCAACTGCTGAAGCTGCCACTCGGCACTGTGAAGACCAGAATCCGTGACGGCCTTATCGGGCTCCGGGATGCGTTGGGGGTGGAAGCATGAGCGAAATCCATGGCGCAGTTGGGTCGTACGTGGTGAATGCCCTCGACCCTGACGAGTTGGATGAGTTCGAGGCTCATCTGGCCGTGTGTCCGACCTGCAGCCGCGAGGTTCACGAATTCGGTGAGACGGTTGCCGAGTTGTCGCTGCTCACGAGCGTGACGCCGCCGCAGGAACTACGCGGATCGATTCTTGCTGCTGTTTCCCAGGTCAGGCCGCTGCCGCCGGAGCCTCTGACCGATCTGGCACCCGCTGAGGCGAAGGCTCCTTCGGCTGCTGCTCCCGTTTCGGAGCGTCCGATCGACGAGCTGGCGCTTCGTCGACAGCAACGGCGTACCCGCCTCCTCAGCGTGCTGGTTGCCGCGGTCATGGCGGCTGCGCTGGCGCTCGGTGGCGTCGTTTACGGGCTGGTCCAGTCGCGACAGGCGCAAGTAGCGCAGCAGACGGCAGCGACTGAGCTGCTGACCGCGCCTGACGTTCGGACCTACTCGACCACGATGAAGGACGGCGGACAGATCTCCTTCGTGGTCTCCAAGAGCCTGAACCGCGCAATGTTTGTCGGCAAGGACCTTCCTGCGGTGGGCAATGACAAGCGCTATCAGCTGTGGACGCTGGAAGGCGAGCGTGCGATTGCCGACAACTTGGTGGCCGGAGGCGGCGATCGTCAGCAGTTCTTCCGCGAGGGCCTCAATGGCATAACGGGATTGGCGGTCAGCGTCGAAGATGCCGGAGGCGCCCAGCAGCCGAATCCGGCGACGATCCAGGCGGTCACCGAGCTCTAGCCCCTGGTAATCCAATACCGTCGGTGGTGCATGGCAGGCTTTCCGGTGTGCCTGACCTAGACACTGCCGGTCTTGATGGAGCCGGCTCGCGCGCCACGCTCGATAAGCGACGCGGCGACGTCGCGGCGATGTTCGATCGAGTGGCCGCGCGCTACGACCTCGCCAACGACGTGCTCTCACTCGGCCAGGACCGGGCGTGGCGCCGTCACGTGGTGGATGCCGTTGAGCCACAGCCGGGCCAGCTGATCTTGGACTTGGCAGCGGGGACGGGCACCTCGAGCGAGCCCCTTGCGAGCAGCGGCGCAAGGGTTATCCCGACCGATCTTTCCCTTGGCATGTTGCTGGTCGGCAAGCAGCGCAGGCCTCATCTGAGCTTCGTCGCAGCCGACGCACTACGGCTGCCATACGCGGATGCCAGCTTCGACGCCGTGACGATCTCCTTTGGGCTGCGTAATGTCGAGGACACTGCTGCTGCGCTGCGCGAGATGCGGCGCGTGGTCAAGCCGAGCGGCACGCTCGTGGTCTGTGAATTCTCCACGCCGACATGGCGGCCGTTCCGCACGATCTACTCCAACTACCTCGTTGCGGCGTTGCCGCGGATCGCCTCGCTGGTGTCCTCCAGCCCGGCAGCGTACGAATATCTGGCCGAGTCGATTCAGGCCTGGCCTGACCAGCAAGGACTGTCGACCATGATTGAAAAGTCTGGCTGGCGAGACGTCGAGTGGCGGAATCTGTCGGGCGGAATTGTCGCATTGCATAGGGCACGATCATGATCGAGACTGCGACTGTGACGGCGCCGCCGGGAACGATCTTGCTCGGCGCGTACGCCGCCCGTAGTTGTCCAGTCAAGACTCAGAATGCCTTCAATCCCACGGTGGCCATAGAAACCGCCGCTGGCGATTCGTTGGAGAACAACGAGGGACTGGCCGAGCTGTTCGACGGCGGCGGCCAGTTCAAGACTGCTGTCGTCGAACAGTTGATCAACTCGTGTCTGGGTCGTGTCGTTGATCTTCGGCCAATGTCAGGCAGCAGCACGCGGTCCGAGCAGATCGAGGCTTGTGTTCGGGCCATGACCGCTGGCGCCGAGGTGATCATCGGTGGCTGTCTCCCAGTTGACTGTGAAGGACATCGGGTCGGCTATCCCGATCTGCTGGTCCGCGACGCAGACGGTGTCGACGATTCACCCACTTACCACCCCGTCGGGGTCAAGTGGCACAAGATCATCGAGCGGGCCCAGCCGCCGCACGACGCGGCGGAGCCACGCAGGCTCCGCTACTCGACGCTTGACCAGCCCACTCCCAGCACGGCGCACTGCGTCTCCGGCTATGGGCTTCGGATCGGGAGCCGGACCGCTGATTTTCTTCAGCTTGCCCACTACTACCGGATGCTCGAGGCCTGCGGCTTCGGACCTGGACAACCGCTGGTCGGCGTGATCGGGACCGATGATCTCTTCGAGGAGCCGGTCTTGGCCTGGGCCGACCTGCAGCAGCTGCAGGTGCGAGCTTTCTCGCGGAGCAGCCCCGAGGGCTGGCGGCTACGCAGCCTGCTCGACCGCTACGACCACGAGCATGCGTTTCGGATCAAGATCGCCGCCGTCGCGCAGCTGCAGACCGGACTGCCTGACCAGGACCCGGAACTGCTGGTCAGCCCCATCGTCAACAAAGAGTGCTCCCGCTGCCAGTGGTGGGAGCAATGCCTGCCGCAGCTCGACCCGGATGACGTCAGCCTGCGCCTCGACAAGGCGCCGCTAGACCTGCGCGAAATTGCCACCCTCCGCCGGCATGGCATTACCACGATCACCGACCTCGTCGACGCCGAGCTTGATCAACTTCTGGAGTGGTATCTGCCTGAGGTCAGCCACCGCGGCGGCGCTGAAGGGCGCATCAGGGTCGCAACCCGCAGGGCCGGGATGCTGCTCGAAGGGATCTCGTTTGATCGAGAGACCATTGGTCCGATCGAGGTGCCGCAGGCCGACGTGGAGATCGACCTGGACATCGAAAGCTCGGCGGACGGCCGGGTATACCTTTGGGGCTTCCTTGTCCAGCAGTCTGGTGACAGCGCTCCCATCTATCACGAATTCAGCCGATTCGATGATCTTGACGACAGCGCGGAGGCCGCGTTGGCCGCCGACGCCTTCACCTGGCTCAGGAGCGTCGTCGACACCGCGCCGTCGGTCGCGGTCTACCACTACAGCGGATATGAGATCGCCAAGATCGGTGAGCTCGCCCACCGTGAGCAGGACGAGTTGTTGGATTGGGCGGCGGGGTACGCGGAAGAGCACTTCGTGGATTTGCTGGAGATCGTCAAGGCGCACTATTTCGGCGTCAGTGGTCTCGGGCTCAAGTTGATGGCTCGACATGTCGGGTTCAGCTGGCGCGACGACGATCCTGGCGGCCTCAATTCACAGCTCTGGTTCGCCGATGCCGTTCACGGCGCGACGGCCGAGGTACGTGCCCAGGCGCGCCGCCGCGTACTGGAGTACAACGAGGACGACGTGACCGCCACCAATCAGGTCAGAGCGTGGCTGCGAGCGCAGTGATCTCCCGATCGAGGGTGCGGCGGTGGGCGCGATCGATCACCGCCTCGACGAGCTCCATCCGGATAGGTGGCTCGGCCAGAACCTGATCGAGCTCAGCGGCTTTCTCCACTCGGCGGTAGGCAATCCCCGCCGCGTCAGCCAATGCCTCGAATTGCACTCCTTGCGGTGTGCCGAAGAGTCGCTCAAAGGCTCCCATGTGGGCGGGCTCGCCCTGCTCCAACGTTGCGAACAGACTGCCGCCATCGTCATTGGCCACAACGAGCCTAAGGTTCGGCTGCGGTTCCAGCTGTCCCACGAGCAGGCCCGTGGCGTCGTGCAGGGCAGTCAGGTCACCTAGCAGGGCGTGGGTCGGACGCTCCAGCGCAAGGGCAATGCCGGCAGCGGTCGAGACATTGCCGTCAATCCCCGAAAGGCCGCGGTTGGCGTAGACCCGCGGTGCAGTGCCGCTGATGGGTGCCAGATCGAGGTCGCGGATCGGGCTGGACGAACCAGCGAACAGGGCGTCGTCAGCACCGAGAGCAGTCCATAGGGTGGCGGCCAATGCCGGTCCGGCGAAGTATGGCTGTGCTGCAAGCAGCGCATCGAGACGCGTCCGCACCGTCCGGTCGGCCTCGCGCCAGGCATCCAACCAGCCTGCACTCCCTGACTCCCCCCACGTCACGGCATCGGTGACCATGGAGGCGACCCGTCCGGGATCGATCCAGTCCGCGTACGCCGAAACGACGATGAGCTCGACGTCGTCGCGGCTCAACAACGCGCTGATCGGGCGGGACAGGGTCGGCCTGCCGAACACGACCACACGCTCGATCCCCTCGGCAAGCGTCGAGGAGAGCAGCAGCCGGTAGGTGGACAGGGCAGCGTCGCCGCGGCGAGCATTGCTCGATGGCTCGGCCAGCAGCGGGACCCGGGCGCGCGCCGCATCCTCGGCGATAGCGCGGCCCACATCGGGTGTGCAGTCGCCCGCAACGATCACCGTCTGTGCACCGACTTGGCAGCGTCGTCGGTTCCGACAGGATCCGCGACGCGGTAATACTGAACTCCGGAGCCGGCGGCGGCCAGACAAACTCAGCGGGCAGCAACGGTTCACTGAACTCCACATTGAGTTGCGCCGGGCCGGGCATCCGAGTTCTGAGTCCGGTCGCTGCCGCCATGATCCGCGCCATCTCGAATCGCCAGGTGCGATGATCAGGGACCGCATCCGACAGGCCGGCATACGCTCGCACATGCCGGCCGAAGAGCTGATCTTGATCGGCAGTCTGGTTCGACCCTGTATTGATCATGGAGCGTGGCCGGCTGGCGGTGATCACAATCACTGGCAGGTGCGCATGCCAGGCCTCCAGCACCGCCGGATGCAGATTGGCCGGCGCGGTGCCTGAGGTAGTCAGGACGGCGACAGGTGCGCCAGATCCCTTGGCCAGTCCGAGGGCAAGGAAGCCCGCAGTACGCTCATCGACTCGGACGTGCAGCCGCAGCAGCCCGATCCGGTCGGCTTCGAAGCACTCGTACGCCAGCGGAGCGCTTCGCGAGCCTGGGGCAAGCACCACATCGCGAACGCCGCGGGTGACCAACTCCTCGATGATCACCCGCGCACATGCGGTGGCATTACCCACCGGCCAACTCCCGAGTTCGCACGAGACGAGCCTGCCAGAACCGCACGATGTCTGCGCTGGGCTGGTACCTGTCCAGCGCCGCCTGGTCGACGACCAGGTCGCTCACTGTGATCACCCCGTCGACCGCGATCAGCGGCTCCTTGGCTAGATCATCGCTGAGCAAAGCCACTGTATTGAGCCCGCACGCGTACGGCAGCTCGGGCAAGGCTGCGGCGAGGGCAAGTCCTGCCCTGATGCCGACCGACGTCTCCAGAGCACTCGACACCACGACTGGTAGGCCGATTCGCTCCGCGATCTCGAGGCAGGCACGGACCCCACCGAGCGGCTGCACCTTGAGCACGGCGATGTCCGCTGCTTCCCGCTCCGCCACCTGATAGGGATCTACAGCTCGCCGGATCGACTCGTCGGCAGCGACCGGCACCTGCAGTCCTGCCCGCACCAGGCGTCGCCGCAGGTCCGCGAGCTCATCGACGCTCGCACAGGGCTGCTCAACATACTCAAGATCGAATCTCTCGAGTTCCCGGACAGCATGCAACGCCTCGTCGACGGTCCAACCTCCGTTGGCGTCGATCCTGATCTTTCCGGTCGGGCCCAACGCAGCGCGGACGGCTTCCAGACGCCCGGCATCCTCGATCAGTGGTTGACCTCGCTCAGCGACCTTCACCTTGGCGGTCTGGCAGCCGGCTGCTTGAGCCATTTCGTACGCCTGCTCCGGCCCGACAGCTGGAATCGTGCTGTTGACGCATATCTCGGTCCTAAGCGGTGGGGGCCAACCACACTCGGCAGCCTCCTCGGCTGCCCGAAGCCACGACACCAACTCCGGTCCCTGGTAATCGAGAAAAGGACTCCACTCCGCCCAGCCCGCAGCCCCACGCCAGACCATGCCCTGTCTTTCACTGATCCCACGAAACCGAGTGCGCAGGCCGAGGGCGTAACAGAAGGGCTGGTCTGGCACGGTCCCAGTCTGACCCAGTGTCGTGCATTCGAAGTCCCTTGACAGTAGGCGTCGTCCAGGTGGATGCCTGTCGTCGCAAGGCGACGCGAGGCGTCGACACGCAAGGCCGAGGAGTAGTCCAATAGCGGCGTGTTCTATGGGCGACGACGAAAACGCAGCGGGGTCCCCCCTGGGTTGCGCATACCTCAAGCGACTTCGGATGCTCGGCCTAGCCACTCCCATTAACCTGGTCGCCGTGGGTGCAGTGGATTCCGAGGCTGGGTGGCTCCGAACGGTCGAGCCGGCACAGGTCGTGGCATCGCTGACCGAGTCCCTGCATGGCGGGCCGCCTATCGCACCGTTGCCGGCTGATCCGATCGAGCGGGCTCGCGCGGTCAGCATGCTGCAGCCGTCCAAGCTCGTGAGCGAGGTGGATGCGGCCGCGGTGGTGTCGACGTCGGGTTCGACGGGGGCGCCAAAGGGAGTGGTGCTCTCGCGCGCCGCAATCCGCGCCTCAGTCGAGGCCAGCCACGCCTGGCTGGGTGGACCGGGTGACTGGGTGCTCGCACTGCCGGCGTACTACATCGCGGGCCTCATGGTGATCGCCCGAGCATGCCTGGGCGGCACCCGAGTCCTGCCGACGCGTTCCGATCTGAGTGACCTGCCCGACCTCGGCAACGCGCTGTCCGCACGGCGCTACATCTCGTTGGTCCCGGCACAACTAGCCCGGGCATTGCGGCACGACGAGCTGATCCAGTCGTTGAGTAGTTTCAGCGCGGTTCTGGTGGGTGGTGGACCAGCTCATGGCGAACTGCTCAATCGGGCGGCGACCCGCGGAATCCGAGTCGTGACCAGCTACGGCATGAGCGAGACCTGCGGCGGCTGCGTCTACGACGGAATGCCGCTGGCCGGGGTTGATGTTGAGCTGACCGACGCCGGCCGCATCATGATCAAGAGTCCGAGTCTGTTCGCCAGCTATCGGTTGCGTCCAGATCTCACCGCCGGTGCCCTCACTGAAGGCCGATTCACGACCCAGGACCTCGGCCGCTGGGAGGTCGGGCGGCTGGTCGTGCTAGGGCGGGTGGACGACATCGTGATCACGGGTGGACACAAGGTTGATCTTGTCGATGTCGAGCAGCCCGTTCAGCAGTGGGCGGCTCGACGTGGCGCACATGGTGCCGTAGTAGCCGTCCCGGATGCGGTGTGGGGTACCACGATCATTGCGGTCTCCGATTCACCTGGATCACTGGCAGACCTGCAGGTCGCCGTAGGAGCAGCGCTGCCGGCGTACGCGGTGCCACGCGAACTGGTCCATGTTGATCAACTTCCGTGGTTGGCTAGCGGCAAACCGGATCGGGTCGCTATCAAATCGATGATCATGAAGGTACGCGATGCGCGACAGGTGAGGGCGTGACGGGGCCGATTGCTGCGAGGGGGCCGACCGCTGCCCGGCCAACCGCGACGCAATGGGTTGCCGGAGCACGACCGCGAACTCTACCGGCGGCATGCTCTCCGGTGATCGCAGGAACGGGCCTGGCGGTTTTCGCAGCAGGCGCGTCCTGGCTGGCAGCGCTCCTCGCTCTCATCGTCAGCCTCGCGCTCCAGATCGGGGTCAACTACGCCAATGATTACTCCGACGGAATTCGCGGCACGGATGTCGACCGGGTCGGTCCACTGCGGCTGGTGGGTTCGGGTCTCGCGTCGCCACCACTGGTGAAGCGGGCAGCATTCGTCAGCTTCGGAATCGCCGCCTTGGCCGGACTCGGGCTAGTGATCATGACGCAGCATTGGTGGCTGCTGGCCGTCGGGGCAGCCTGCGTGCTGGCCGCCTGGTACTACACCGGCGGTAAGCGACCGTACGGATATGCCGGGCTCGGCGAGGTGTCCGTCTTCATCTTCTTCGGCCTGGTAGCCGTTTGTGGCACCGTCTACGTGCAAGTCGGCCGGATCTGGATCACCACCGTGCTGACTGGGGTATGGGTGGGCGCGCTGGCCTGCGCGATCTTGGTGGCCAACAATCTGCGCGATATCCGCGGCGACACCCAGGTCGGCAAACGAACACTCGCTACTCGGCTCGGGGACGCCAGGACGCGGTCTCTTTACCTGATCTTGCTGAGCGTCAGCGCCTTGTTGATCATCATCGTGGCACTGCTGACCAGCTGGTGGGCACTCCTGGGGCTGGCCGGCTTCGTCCTGATCATTCCCGCGGTCCGCATCGTGTCGTCCGGCGGCAGCGGTCCGGCGCTGATCGCCGTACTGAAAGCGACCAGTCTGGCGGAGCTGGCGAGCGCTATCGCGTTCTCCGTCGGCCTCACCCTTGCCACGTTCCGGTAGCTTCGAACACTTTGAGCTGGGCTTCGTGGGGCGCCAGGTCCCAGCCGCGCTCAGCGACCCAGGCATCGTCGTAGTAGGTATGCGAGTAGCGGCGGCCGTCATCACACAACAGCGTGACGACGCTGCCTTGCATGCCGGCAGCCTTCATCTCGGCAATCAGCTCTAGCGCACCCCAGATGTTCGTACCGGTCGATCCGCCAACCCAGCGGTCCAGTTTGTGGGTGCACCAACGCATGGCCGCGATCGATGCCGCGTCGGGCACCGAGATCATCCGATCGACCAACTCCGGTACGAAGCTCGGCTCTACCCGCGGCCGGCCGATCCCTTCGATCTTGGAGCCCACTGCAGTCACCCCGGAATCACGGTTCTTCCATCCGGCATAGAAGGCCGAGCCCTCCGGATCGACCACACACATCAGAGTGGGATATTTGTGCAGCCGCACGTAGCGTCCGATCGTCGCACTTGTTCCGCCGGTGCCGGCGCCGACGACCACCCAGACCGGTATTGGAAACGGCTCGCGGCTCAGTTGAGCAAACATCGTCTCGGCAATGTTGTTATTGCCCCGCCAGTCGGTGGCTCGCTCGGCGTAGGTGAACTGGTCGAGGTAGTACCCGCCAGTGCTGTCCGCGAGGTCGGCCGCCACCTGATAGATCGTCCTCGGATCCTCGACCAGGTGGCATTGACCGCCATAGAACTCGATGAGCTCGCACTTCTCGCGGACGGTCGAGGCTGGCATCACGGCTACGAACGGCAGGTTGAGCAATCGCGCGAAGTAGGCCTCACTCACCGCTGTCGACCCGGAGGAGGCCTCGACCAGCGTGGTTCCTTCGTTGATCCAGTTATTGCACAGGCCGTAGAGCACCAGCGACCGCGCCAATCGATGCTTCAGGCTGCCCGTCGGATGCACCGACTCGTCCTTGAGATAGAGATTGATGCCCCACTCAGCAGGCAGCGGAAACGTATGCAGATGGGTGTCGGCGCTGCGATTCGCGTCCGCCTCCACCTGGCCGATCGCCCACTCGAGCCAGGCCCGGTTATTCATCTCGGCCATGATCGTTAAATTACCGGTGGATGCCCGGCGCGTGTCATTCGCCAGATTGTCCGCCAGCTCAGCGGCCGCCGCTCGCCGGCCGGTTTGGCGAGTCCAATCTGATAGCCGCGCAACGTTTCCCGCCAGGCGGTGCGCGACCGAAGCCGGATCGCCGACACCCCGGTCCACATCAAGAGATAGAGCGCCCCTATCGGCATTGGAAGGTTGCGCCTGGCAAGCCAGACCCGATTTCGGGCTTGAAAACGATAGAACTCGGCGTGCCGAGTCGGCTGGATTGCCGGGTGATATACCTCGATCTCCCCGTCGTAGCGAACGTGGAAGCCGCCGTCCCACACGCGCCAGGCCAACTCGATGCCCTCATGCGCATACCAAAACGGCGCCGGCCAGCCGCCCGCGAACTCGAAGGCGTCGCGACGAATGGCAACGGCACCTTCCCAGACGTTCATCGCCGGGCTACTGCGGGCCGGGTCACCGACGCGTACCCGTGGAGTCCAGCGCCGTGGCGCGGCCCGGCCCGCTGGGTCGACGACCCGCGGTTGAATCATGCCGAGCGTCGGATCTGCAGCGAACTGGGCCGCCATCCGCGCCAGGATGTCGTCCTCCGGGAGACAGGCATCATCGTCGAGGAAGAACAGCAGGTCTCCCTCAACCAAGCTCACTCCGGCATTGCGACCGGCGGGAATGCCCAGATTCTCGGGCAGAGGTTTGGCCTTGACGCCATCCGGCAGATCGGTCGGTCGCCAGCCATTGCCGACCACGACCACATCGAGGTCCACAGCACGCTGGCTCAGCAGACTGACCAGACCACGATCAAGATCATCCGGCCGTTTGCCCATCGTCAGGACGACGACCCCGAACTTGGGGCGCACTGGGTGTGTCACCGCAGCCTCGAAGAGGTCAGCACGGCGATCAGATGACCAATCAGCGTCAGGCAGGCCGCGACAACGAGCGCAGCGAGCAGCACCTTGGTAGCCATCCCGCCGACGAATAGGTCAACGAGGGCCGCCAGCAGCACCAAGATCGACAATTCCACCGAATGGAAGACTCGATGGAACGGGATCAACCGAGCGAGCCGTCGTCCGGTCCGCAGGAACCCGCCTCGGGGAGCGCGGACCTCGTCGGCATCAGGCATCTGCGGCAGCCCGGCGTAATGCCGCGCGACGTGCACCAAGTCGTTTTCCACTTTGTTCAGCGCCACCAGCAGTCCTAGCAGCAGCCCGGCACTGATCCAGACGCCACTGACCTGAAGTTGACCCGTGGCTCGGACACCGAGAGCCACCGCGATCCCGCACTCGGCGGTGTAATGCCCCACCCGATCGAGATAGACCCCAACCGGCGATGAGGTTTGCCGCCATCGGGCGACTTCACCGTCACAGCAGTCGAACAGCATCTGCAGCTGAACCAAGATCACTACCAGGATTGCACCGACCAGAGTTGGCCAGCCGGTCGTCACGGCAGCAGCTGCAGCACTGATGATCATCAGCCAGGTAACCCCATTGGCGCTGAACCCGGCTCGTAGCAGAATCCGTGTTAGATAAGGGGAAATGTCGCGCAGGTAAGCATGCGCTACCCAATGTTCCGCAGCGGCACGACTTCGCACACTCGGCGGTTGTGTCACCTCGCGCAGTTGGGCAATGGTCGGGCGAGCGGGTCGCTCAGCACCAACATTGAAACCGGCCGTCATCACACCCTTCCGAACCACCCAACACGTCGACGCCACAGCAGGGCGACGACCGGTCCACGGGGCATTGCGACAGCCTAGTGCCAGGGCACTCAGGTTACTGTTGTATCCACCTGGGACGAAGACGCATACTCTTCGGTATGGGGCGGTATCTACCGATCATCATCGTCGTGTTGCTGATGATCTACTGTGTGGTCGAGGTCGCTCAGGCCCCGCCGTATGCAGTCCGCCGGATGCCTCGCTGGCTTTGGGCGACGGCCATCATCTGCCTGCCGCTGGCTGGCGCTGTTTGCTGGCTGCTGCTTGGTCGACCCAACGCAGAATCGTTGGGCACAAAACAACGGCAGCCTCCGAAGGCACCTGACGACGACATCGATTTCCTGCGCGGACTTTGATTAGCCGGTTGGGGATTGCTGGATCTGGTACGCGCGCTCGATCGCGTCCTCGAAGCGCTTCGTACTCTGCTGATTGCTGACGTCACCGAAGTAGTGATACGTCAGACCTCGCAGCTGCTCTCGGGCTTCCGAATCACTCTGCAAGGCACGGATTCGTGACATTACGTCTGACGCCTCTGCGCTGCTGAGCAGCGCAACGCTGTCCAGCAGCGCAGACCGTGGGCGGTACGCGCCCGGCGCGGGCTCGGTGATCACCAATGGCTTACCGGTGGCCAGCCAGTCATACGCGACCGCCGAGATGTCGGTGATGCACGCGTCAGCGAAGTCCCATTGCCAGCCATAGCCCTCGCGATCAATGAGGTGCCGGTCGCCACCTTTCGCCAACAGAGCTCGGATCGCCTTGTCGGCAGCGCGATGCTCGGCCGAGGCATATCCGGTACGCGGATGCGGCCGGTAGATCACCCGGACTGCGGGATCGGCAAGCAGCGCCTCGATGATCGCCACGCCGTGGCTCGCTAGCGACCCGTACGCAATGCTCGGCCGGTCCCCCTCCCAGGTGGGCGCGTACCACACCCGCAAACCCGAATCGCGTGGCCACAGCGGAGCGCCGGGGTAGCCATAGTCGAGCTGCGGACGGCCAACGGCCAGCGTGCGCTCCTCCCCATCGAATCCGCGCAGCGCCTGACTGAGTCGATCACGCCCCGCGTCACCGCCAACGAAAGTCAGGTCGTACGCCTTGTGCTGGTTGGAAACGCTGCCGCCTTTGTCGCTCTCGCCGTGCCCGATCTGGATGTGCACCGGGCTCGCGAACCGCAACATGCGAAAGTTCGACTCAATCTGATTCAGATACAAGACGACCCGGACATCACGCTCAGCGACCAGCTCCTCGAGCGCCCGGCTGCCGCGAGCGAAGGCGACCGGGAGGCCGCTGCTGCGCAGCACCAGATCGCCGGTGTCCGGCCGGTCGACGATCACGAAGAGCGGCCGCTGCTGAGCTAGGTGCTCCAAGGGCAACCGCCACTGCTCAAACTGGTAGAAATTTTCGGGTCCGGTCGCGAAGAACACGGCAATCCCGGCATTGGGCACCATCCCGTTGCCACTCGCCCGCTCGGCGAAGCCACCAGCCGCCACCTCGTTCCGCAGCCGGGCCCCGGCGGCTCGCACGGCCCAAGCGGTTCGACCACCGAGGCGCGTCAGGATCTGTGGACCGAAGCGGGTCATGCCGAAGTGGCGGGCGCCTTCTCGGACTCCTTGGCTGCGGGCACCTCCTGCTTGAAGGCTTCCCCGACCTGACTCTCGGTCCGGTCGGCGCTCCACTCGGTGTGGAATGAGCCGTCCTTGTCGACGCGGTGGTAGGTGTGCGCGCCGAAGAAGTCGCGCTGCGCCTGAATCAGAGCAGCCGGCAGCCGCTCGGCGCGAATGCCGTCGTAGTAGGCCAACGAGGAGGAGAACGCGGGCGTCGGAATCCCGTTCTGCGCAGCACCCGCCGCGACTCGCCGCCACGCGGCCAGGCTGTTGCCCACCGCTTCGGTGAAGTAGTCATCGGCAAGGAGCAGCGGCAGGTCGGGGTTGCGCTCGTACGCCTCGGTGATGCGGTTGAGGAAGCGCGCCCGGATGATGCAGCCGCCGCGCCAGATCCTTGCCATGGCACCGCGATCGATGTCCCAGTCGTACTCGGCGCTCGCCGCCGCAATCTGGTCAAAGCCCTGCGAGTAGGCCACCACCTTGGACGCGTAGAGCGCCTGCCGCACGTCTTCCACGAACTGATCGCGATCGGCGATCTTCCAGTCCCCGGTGCCAGAGGGGAGCTTGGCCACCGCCGCCTCCCGCTGCGGAACCGATCCTGACAACGCACGCGCCATGGTCGCCTCGGAAATACCAGTGATCGGCACACCAAGATCAAGAGCGTTCTGTACGGTCCAGCGGCCGGTGCCCTTCTGTTCAGCTCTGTCCAACACGATGTCGACGAAAGGCCTGCCCGTCTCGGCATCGATGTGACCGAGCACTTCGGCCGTGATCTCGATCAAGAACGACTCAAGATCACCTTCGTTCCAGGTCCGGAAGATCTGGGCGATCTCCGGAGCCGACGAGCCCGTGCCCTGCTTGATCAAGTCGTACGCCTCGGCGATCAACTGCATGTCGGCGTACTCGATGCCGTTGTGAACCATCTTGACGAAATGCCCGGCGCCGTTCGGACCCACATAGGTGCAACACGGCACGTCATCGACCTTGGCGGAAATGCTTTCCAGCAACGGACCCAGCGACTCGTACGACTCAGCCGAACCACCCGGCATGATCGACGGGCCGTTCAGCGCGCCCTCCTCGCCGCCCGAGACGCCGGTGCCGACGAAGTGCAGGCCGATCGCGGCGAGCTTCGCCTCGCGGCGAATCGTGTCAGGGAAATGAGCGTTGCCCGCATCGATCACAATGTCACCCTCCTCCAGCAGCGGAGTGAGCTCATCGATCACCGCGTCGGTCCCGGCACCTGCCTTGACCATGATCAACACTCGCCGTGGACGCTCCAGCGAGGCAACGAAGTCCGCCATGGATTCCGACGGGACGAACGCCCCTTCTGACCCCGCCTCGGCCAGCAGCGACTCGGTCTTGGCGTAGCTGCGATTGTGGATCGCAACCCGATGTCCATGCCTGGCAAAGTTTCGCGCGAGATTGCGGCCCATGACGGCAAGGCCTGTGACACCGATTTGAGCGAGTTCAGCCATTTCTTGACAACTCTCCTTTGAGGCCGTTTGGGGCGTTGTGAGACGATCGAGCAGCGAGCGGGGTCGCCATGTGTGTTGGCTCAGCGTATCCGCTTGCGCCATTGGCGGGTCGGGCACCGTTGGCCCCAGTCCAACCCTGTGCTGGAGGTAAAGGCATGCTTCAGCCGCTGGGCATTAGCGCCGAAGCGGAGGCTGTGTACGTCGCGCTCGGGCCCTTGCCGTCGGCGTCGGTGGCCGAGTTGGTGCGGCTCACCTCGTCAACCCCTGAATGTGTCGTCGAGAGCCTCGAGGAGCTGAGGAGGCTCGGGCTGGCAACGGACTCTTCGCTGGGACACTGGCGCGCGTTGCCGCTGCTCGATGTGGTCAATCACCTCAAGGCGCAACGGTTGTCCGAGATCGAGCAGGCAAGTGTGGCGGCCGAATCGCTAGAGAGCCACTTGTTGGCCGCCGGGGCGACCCAGGCCGACGACATCAAGATTCTCGTCGGACGAGAATCGATTGTCGCGGCTCATCGCGAGCTCCTGAACTCCGCGCGGCGGGAGATCTGCGGCTTCGACAAGCCACCGTACGCACAAGCGCGTCCCGACATCACCGAAGAAGCTTTGAGTGTCGAACCAGAGTGGCAGGCCTTGGAGCGCAACGTCACCTTGCGGGTTGTATATCACCCCGGCTTCGATCCTGACCGTCTGACCGAGCTCGGCCTGTTCGCGGCCAAGGGCGAGTTGTCTCGTACCTCTCCCGTCCCCATGAAGCTGATCATGATCGACTCTCACGTGGCGCTCATTCCCTCGATGCGCTCCTACAATCCCGGGCACGAGCTCCGAGCGTCGATAGTGCGCCATGCATTACTCGTTGAGGCCCTGCAATGGCTCTTCGAAGCCGTGTGGGATGCCGCGGTGCCGATCATGACCTCTGTCAACAGCGAAAGCGATCCACGCCGACAGATGCTGATCTCCATGCTGATGACCGGCTCCACCGACTCCGCCATCGCTAATACGTTGAACATCAACGTGCGCTCGGTACGTCGCTGGATCTCGGATCTGATGGATGAGTTGGGGGTTTCGACGCGTCTGCAGCTTGGTGCGGCACTCGTACGATCAGAGGGTTTGCGCGGCCACCCTCTGGTGGACCGTGAGCCTCCGGTGGAGCTCGACCTTGATCATGCGGTTATCCCATTTAATCGAAGATGAGCACGGGTCGTAGGCAGCCACCCAAAGCCACGCCCGCGGTCCTAAACGAACCGCGGGCGTCGCCCAGGGGGAGGAACTCCGAGCGGAACCTCGGGGAAAAGTTCCACACGGGCTGTGCTGGTCAAGCCACGCTCACTCGCAACTCGACCACCGGGAACGTCAGGTATCCCGGCTTCCTTGCGGAAGATCTTGTGCTCGCTTGCCTACGCCAAACACTATCGGACTTTTGGCACGATTTCACTACCCTGTGAACCCGATATGTCGTGGCGCATGTCGTCGCGCCGAGATTTCACGGCAAGAAATCAGTGGGACTACTGCTCTCCGCGATAGCCGACGGCGCATTCGACGATGATGAGCCATCGCCGGCACTTGGTGCGATGCCACCCAATAACAAAATCGGCGACGCTTTCGCGCCGCCGAGTATCCCAGAGTGTGACCCGAAGCGTATGACCACGAAGCTGTGGCCGCGAAGTGTGTGGCCTCGACCCAATGTATGACCGCGATGCGCTGACTGCATGTGAATTTCCCTTCTTGCTGTCGCCGGTGGCCGATTTCCTCCGCCGGCGAGCCTCTGACCTAGTCAAGAAGGACGTTATGCAGCCGCTACATACGAAGTCACGCGAAAAGGGCAGCAGGAAGAGGACATGTCCTAAAGTGGACATGCCAAAATCGCGTTAGGTGCTAGGCACACTCTCAACGCGTACGTCGCGGGCCCGGTCTTACGGACGCACATCTTCGGTCCATGGCCCCCGTGGCCATAGAATCGCCCCATTCGCATGGTGGCCGTCACCGATTGTGCGCCGTCAAGCGACCCACAGAACAGGCTATCCGCTAGCAAGCGAGTTGACCCATTCCCGGATGTCAGCCTGAAACGTGCGACGGCACGCCGTCAAGAACCTTGCTCAAAAATTTCTCCCCCGATGGACCCTTAACCCGAATGTAACCTGCCAGTGAGCATGCTGCAGGCACGCGCGATGAAGCTATCAAATCATCTCTGCCGCCAGAATGTTTCGCATTTAGGTGTCTTCTTAGGAAGGCCTATCGTCAAGGAGGCATCATGTCCTGCATGTTTGTTCCGCCCTATCTGCTGCAACGCATCGCCTTGTGGGCGGGAACGCGGCATGCCTCCGCCTCCGGCAAGGAAACACTGCAGGTCGACGACCGGCTGCGCGCTCGGCGCGAGGCTCCGCCGCCAGAGCTCGCCGCGCCTCGCGTGCCGGGAGTCAGAACCCGAGTCGTGCACACTGCCAACAACACCGAAACACTGCCGGGCGAGCCGGTTCGCACAGATGGCGACTCCCCGGCCGGCGACCAGGCCGTTGACGAAGCGTTCGACTCGTCTGGGCAAGTTCTGGACTTATTTCGTAGCGAGTTCGGCAGGCGTTCTATCGATGGTCGCGGTGGCACGGTTTCCATCACGGTCCACTACGGGCGGGATTACGACAACGCCTTCTGGGATGGCATCCAACTGGTGTTCGGCGATGGAGATGGGCAGATATTCGAGCGGTTCACCAAACCGATGGATGTTATGGCACACGAGTTCACACATGGTGTGACCCAGTTCACCGCGGGATTGGCTTATCAGGATCAAGCGGGTGCGTTGAACGAGAGCATCAGCGACGTTTTTGCATCGATGGCCAAACAGCGGGTCCTTGGCCAGACGGCTGCCGAGGCCGACTGGCTCATCGGCGAGGGACTGTTTACCTCGGCCATCAATGCGAAGGCATTGCGCTCGATGAAGGAACCGGGAACGGCGTACGACGATCCGCAAATCGGCCGCGATCTGCAGGTAGGTTCCATGGCCGACTACGTCTACACCGACGATGACAGCGGTGGTGTACACATCAATTCAGGAATTCCCAACCGTGCCTTCGTCCTGGCAGCGCTGGACATCGGTGGGGCCAGCTGGGAGAAGGCTGGACAGGTTTGGTACGACACTCTCGTCCATGGCGAGCTGAGTGCGCAGGCGAGCTTCGGATCGTTTGCGAGGGCCACGCTCGGCTCGGCGAGCCGCCTCTTCCCCGACGACCCGTCGATCGCTGAAAAGCTGAATGCGGCATGGGTCGAGGTCGGCTTGCTCCAGGCCCAGCCGGCGGATCTGTCGGCCGGACAGCCTGTTGAGGCCTTATCCCCGACCGGTACCGACCTGCCTGGGACCGTTGCCGTACGTCGCAGCGGAGGCTTTGCCGGCACCACGAAGGTCGGCCAACTGGATCTCAACTCCGATCCCGAGGGTGCTGAGGTTCGGCATCTGCTCATGCGGGTCGGCCGGCAGCAGATTTCGGCCACTCGACCGGCTCCCGATCGGTTTACCTACACCGTTGAATATGGCGCCTGGCGATTCACCGTGCCGGAGCAGGATCTGACACCCGAGCTGCGCCGGCTTGTTCAGGTCGTGCTGAACCGGGGTGGCTGAACGCAGCTTCGATAGAGTGGCCAGCGTGCCGACGGGGAGAGCGCGCGACCCTGACTACCCGCGCTCAGTCGGGGTGCTGGGGCACGGATTCCTGGCCGAGCCGGTCATGCAGCGACTGCTGCGCGCACTGCCGGCCGCGACACACATCGCGACGTACGGCCCGGATGCCGACGTACTCACTCAACTGCAACGGCTGGGAGCCAAAAGCGCCGCCAGTGCTGCCGATCTTGCCGCCCGCAGCGAGTTCGTCATTGGGCTGCTGGAAGATCTCGATGATCTTGAAGCGCAGCTCAGCGGTCCGAGCGGATTGCTTGCCGGGGTGCACAGCCCGACCATCGTCGTTTTCGGAGGAATCTCCTCTCCGGACAACCTTCGCAATCTGAGCAGTGATCTTGTCGAGCGAACGGCAGGCCTACTCAGGATCATCGATGCACCATTGAGCGGGACCCAGGCGACAGCTGCGCAGGGCGAGCTTGCGATAGCTGTCGGTGCCACCCCGGGCCTGTATCGCGAAGCCCTGCCGGTACTGGAGTTGCTCGGCAGCTGTGTACGCGTCGGTGGGGTCGGAAGCGCCCAAATTGCCAATGCTTGCGAGCAATATGTCATCGCAGCTACGGCCATGGCTCTGGGCGAGGCTGCAGTGATTGCCGAACGCGCCGGTCTTGATCTTGCTCGGGTGCTGCACAGCTGGGAGCTGTCCCTGGCGGGTAGCCGAGTACTTGGCGCGGCGCGCGGAAAGTTGCTGAATCACGACTTCCAGTCCGATCTGCCAGCCGGAGCTGCCTTGGCACCGCTCGACGTCGCGGCTCAGCAGGCCTGGCGGACGGGTACGTCCGCGAGATTGCTGACGAACGTACGAGAACTTTTCCAACTTCTGGACCGGGCCGGCCTGAGCAGTCAGGATCTCGCGGCCACCTACCAGTACCTGGCAGCGCAACACCCCGAACGCCGCGAAGCACAGGGTTAGGCTTCGCGGCGCCGAGGTGCAAGCTTGCGGCGGGAAGGCTACCCACGGGCGGCGGAGAATCTGCGCCCTGCCGACCCGCGGTCTGCTGTCAGGTGAGCTGAAGAATGACGATCACCAAGATGATGATGACCAGTACACCAATGATGACGCCGATAATTCCCCGGTTCATGGCAGGACCTCCTCTCGTGCTTTTGGGGGTACCCGCGCACCGGGGACGTAAACATGCTGCCCCCGGCAGCTATCTCCTCGCCCGGGCATTGATGGTGCTATCCGAGCTTCTGTTCGGCAGAATCCGTGGCATCCATCCTCAGATGACGTAGCTGAGGGTTTGCAAGGGCGATGGCTGCAGCGAGTAGGACCAGCGAGCCCCCAATGAAGAACGGAACTTGAGCGGCCGTGACATCGGTGATGAGCCCGGTCAGTGCGTACGTCAGAGGGACCGCGGAGAGACTGGCAAAGGACAGCGCACTCATCACGCGGCCGATCTGGCCGGTGGGAGCTAGCCGCAGCACCGCAGTGGTGACCAGCGTGCCGTAGAACCCGGCGCCGATGCCCGACATGAGGCCCAGAAATCCGGCGCAGACGTACGCCGCTGACACCGACAGTCCCAGAGCAGGCAACAAGCCGAGCCCGACAACACTGAATCCCATCACCGTCAAACCCGAGAGCGCAGCGACTCCGGTGTGGCGGAGGTTGTTGCGCCAGAGTAGTAACCCGGCGGCACCCGCCGCGCCGAGCCCGAAACCACCGAGAACCCAGCCGACTGCTCGCACACCCCAGCCGGTCTGATTGGCCAGCAGCGGCACCCCGGCCATCATCGGCCCGCTGAATCCGAGCTCGGCGATGAACACGATGATCAACAGCATCGCCAGAGTGCGGTAACCACGGATCAAGCGGATTCCGGCCACCAAGTCCGCCCATACCGACATTTCAGGCGCTGTGGGGCTTCGCTTCGCATCAGGCAGTGCATCACCATGACGAGCCTGAGGCAGAGCCATTCTGGTGAGTGCCAACATGACGACCGAGACCGCGAACAGCGCCGCGTTCACCCAGAACGCCACCGCAGCGCTCGCCACCACCAGCAGCCAGCTGCCGAGCGGCGCGCCGGCGAACTCGGCACCGCGCGCCACGATTGTCTTGGCCGCGACGACACGGGTCAGTGAGTCGCGCGGGACCAGGTATCGAGGCGCGGTGGAAACGGCCGGCAGGAAGAAGCCGTCGACCACCCCGAACAGCACCGCGAGCGTGCCGAGCAGCAGCGGGCTGACGTCGCCGCCGGAAACGACGACGGCGAAGACGACCATGATCACAGTCCGCAGCACATCCGACGCGATGATGGTCGGCTTCGGTCCGAGCCGATCGACAAAAACACCGCCGATCAGCAGTAGGGCGGCCTGAGGGATTGAGCCGGCAACGAGGATCAGACCGACGTTGGCTGGAGTGGTTGTCTGCACAGCGGCCCAGGCGAGAGTGACGAGGTAGATGTGATTGCCGATCAACGACGTCGCCAGGCCGATGAGCCACCGCAGCACGTGAGGCAAGAGTCAGAAAGCCTTGGGCGAGAGCCGCCTGGTCACGATCTGTGACGGCTGGGCGGTGTGGCCAAGGCTCGGATCTCCGAAGGCGGGCCTGTTCCGAATATCTCCAATGGTGGTGACGCCATAACAACATGATGGCGCACCCGGGCGATTGCCCATCCCGCCTGCCCGACTACTCCTCCCAGGGCAGCGGCTTGCCTTCGGCCACCGGGGCGAGCGGAATGATGATGACCGGACGATGCTGACGATGGGCCAGATGGGCCGCAACAGAGCCGGTGAGAAAGTGCTTCAGCCCAGCCCGTACGCCACCTCGCCGGCTACCGACGATGATCAACTCAACGTCGAGGATGTCGGCCAGCCGGGTGAGCGCGTACGCGACATCGCCGGCCAGCTCCCGGAAGGACAGTTGAACCGAACTGTCGGCGACCGCCGCCCGAACCTGTGCCACGAGTGCCTGGTCGAAGTCGGTGTCCTTGAGCTCGGGCAATTCCGGATCGAGCGGCAGTGAGACCACGGTTCCGTCCGGCCGCTCCTCGATAACGTACCGGCCGGGATCGACATGGGCGCAGACCAGCGCTGCGCCGAAGGTCCGCGCGAAGCGAGCTGCATGGCGCAGCACAATGTCCGGCTGCCCGTAGGTCACCCCGACCAGAATTCGGCGCTCTGCCTGATCGTTCGCCATCGCCTCACTCCCAGCGCTTCAAGTCCTGACCCTAGCGCCGGGAGTATCGGCGAGCCAGGTATCAGCGCGATCTTGAGTTGGTGTCGATCCGCCGACTCATGCGCTCAGCAGAGTTGATCACGTAAAGAGCTTCTTGCCTTCGAGTCAGGTTGCTGATCATTCGGTAGCCGCAACGGCGGACTGGAATGCGATCATGCCACGATCTGTACAAACGGCCATCTGCTAGCGGCGCAGCAAAGGTGGGAGCACATCGTGGACAGATTCGACCTCAGTGGCGCGATCGCTCTGATCACCGGTTCCAGTCGCGGGATCGGCCGCACACTGGCTGCCGGGCTAGCGGACGCGGGTGCCAGGATCGTGCTCAACGGCAAGCGCAGCGCCGGACTTGAGGAGGCGGCCGCGAGATTTCGTGAGCAATATGGAGCAGATCGGGTGTATGCCAGAGCCTTCGACGTCACCGAGGAGCTGCAGGTAGCCGCGGCGGTGAATTGGATCGAGGATGAAGTCGGGCCGATTCGAATCTTGATCAACAATGCCGGCATCCAACATCGTGTGCCGCTGCTGGAACTTGATGAGGCGAATTGGGAGCTGGTGTTGCGGGTTAACCTGACTGGCGCGTTTCTGGTGGGTCGAGAGGTGGCTCGCCACATGATCACCCGGGGCCGCGGGAAGATCATCAATATTGCGTCGGTGCAATCCGAGCTGGCCCGACCCACGATTGCGGCGTACACGACAGCCAAAGGAGGGCTGCGCAACCTGACGCGGGCCATGACCGCCGAGTGGGCAGCGGCCGGCCTCCAGATCAATGCGCTCGCGCCGGGCTACATCCACACCGAGATGACCCAGCACCTGGTCGACGATCAGGCGTTCAATGATTGGGTGTTGAATCGCACCCCTGCTGGCCGCTGGGGCAGCAGTGCGGATCTGGTCGGTCCCGCCGTCTGGCTCGCCTCGGATGGTTCGGACTACGTCAATGGTCAAGTGATCTACGTCGACGGCGGCATGACCGTGGTGCTGTAGCGGAAAGGGGCTGTTGAGTTCTCGTTCCTCTTATTCAACCAATCGGTTGACAACGTCGGGCAGCTTGCATAGAGTCTTATTAAACCAATCGGTTGAATAAGATCCGACGAGGAGGCGAGGCATGAGTGAGGATCGACTCTCCCGAGTCTTCGCCGCACTGGCTGACCCGACGCGGCGTGACATCGTGGCCCGACTTTCGGTTGGCGACGCCACGGTCGGCCAACTAGCGGCCCCGTACAACGTGTCGATCCAGGCTGTGTCAAAGCACCTCAAAGTGCTCGAAGACGCGGGGCTGGTCAGCCGCAGCAACGACGCACAGCGCCGACCACGGCACCTCGAAGCCGACACCTTCGAGCTGATGACCGCTTGGATCGACCGCTACCGGCGGCAGGCCGAGGAGCGATACCGCCGACTCGACGCCGTACTCGCCTCCATGGACGACGACCGTGAAACCACCACTAGGAAGGAGCAGCATCGTGAGCACGAACGCCACGCATGAATCCACCACCACCGAACAAACCCGCATCGAGGCTGACCCGAACGTTCCGACGATCCGCATCATTCGAGACTTCGATGCGCCGCCGGACAAGGTGTTTCGGGCCTGGATCGATCCGGAGCTGGTCGTGAAGTGGCTGGGACCGAAGAGCACCGAAATGAGGATCGACGAGTGGGACGCTCGTACCGGCGGCCACTATCGCTACGCAGCGCTGCAGGACGGCGCCGAGGTCGCCACGTTCTACGGGTCCTTCCATGAGGTGCGGCCGGACGAGCGACTGGTGCAGACCTTCACCTGGGAAGGAATGCCCGATGGTGTCAGCTTGGACACTATGGTCTTTGAGGACCTCGGAGATGGCCGTACGAGGACCGTCGGGCTGTCCGTGCTGGACAGTTTTGAGGCTCGTGACGGGATGATGGCCAGCGGCATGGACGTCGGGGTCTACGAGGGCTACGAAAAGCTCGACGCCCTGCTCGCTGAGGGCTGACGCCGGTTTGCCGAATCGTGGGAGCGGGTACGCCTCTCAGCGGCAGGTTTCTGCTCGCTATCTGAGGAGGCTCGATGGCCCACGATATCGGCAGCTTGCTCCTGCTGGGTGCTAGTGGCGACCTCTCCGGGCGGCTACTGTTACCGGCCTTCGGACAGTTGCTCGACCGCGAAGAATCGCGTCAGGACGTTGTGCTGATTGGCGCGGGCGTCGAAGATCTCGATAGCGATGCCTGGCAGGAGCGAGTTCGGTCATCTTTTGCATCGGCGGAGGTCTCCGACCAAACGTTGAAAAGCGTTCTCGACACGACGCGCTATCAGCGGGCCGATGTTACGAGTGTGCCGGCTCTGCAGTCGTTGATCGACTCCTGCCCCGTGGCGCCTGCGCTGTATTTCGCACTGCCCCCATCGGTGACGGTTGCGGCCTGCACGGCACTTCAGCAGGTATCGCTGCCAGCTGGCACAACACTCGTGCTGGAGAAGCCGTTCGGAACTGATCATGACAGCGCAGCCGATCTCAACCAGCTGCTTGCCGAGCTAGTGCCAGAAGATCAGGTGCATCGAGTTGATCATTTCCTCGGGCGCTCTACGGTGCTGAATCTGATCGGTGTGCGTTTTGCCAATCGGCTCTTCGAGCCGGTCTGGAGCAATGAGCACATCGATCGCGTCGACGTCGTGTTCGACGAGCAGCTCACCTTGGAGAACCGAGCGCGCTACTACGACCATGCCGGCGCACTGGTGGACATGATCCAGAGTCACCTGCTGCAGGTCCTGTCCCTGATTGCGATGGAGCCGATCGCCGCGGCCAATGCGACGGATCTGAGGGATGCCAAGGCGCAAGTGCTACGCGCCTGTCGCCCGTGGAATGGCGACCCGGTCAGCTCGGGACGCCGGGCCCGCTACACCCACGGCACCATCGAGGATCGAGAAGTGCCTGACTACACGGCTGAGCCAGGGGTGGATGCAGCGCGAAACACCGAGACGCTGGCCGAGCTGATCGTCGAGGTCGACAACTGGCGCTGGTCCGGAGTGCCCTTCCGGCTGCGGTCGGGCAAGGCGCTGAAGCAGCTGCGGAAGGAAGTGCTGATCACCTTCAAGCCACTGCCACACCTGCCAACGGGGCTTCAGGGGCGACCGATTCCGGACCAGTTACGGCTCAGCATGAGCCCGGATCGGATGGCATTGGAGATGAACGTGAACGGTCCAGATGACCCGCTGCAGCTGGATCGGGTATCCCTCGATACGAACCTGAATCCGGGGCGACTGCCGGCGTACGGGGAGGTTCTGGCGGGTGTGCTGGACGGCGACCCGTTGCTCTCGGTCCGTGGTGACACGGCCGAGGAGTGTTGGCGCATCGTGGATCCGATCCTCCAGGTCTGGCGGGAGGGGAAGGTTCCGATGGAGTCATACGCCGCCGGTTCCGATGGCCCCTCGGACTGGCACTAGGCGACTTGCGCTCTGAGCTTGTCGAAGAGCGCCCTTCGACAGGCGCCGTCCTGAGCTCGTCGAAGGGCTCAGGGATCAGAAGACTCGCGGCCGGATCGGGTGAGCTGCGCGAGCACCGCGGTGGCAGCCCGGCGTCCTGAGACGATGGCGCCTTGGATCGACGACGTGTCGCGATGATCGCCGGCGACAAAGAGGCGCTCGCTGAGTGCGACAGGCTGGCGGACCTGCAGCGGGGGCGCTTGGACCGGCAGCGCCTCCTTGATCACATGGGTGGTCAGCAATTCCCACGCGTTCGGATCGACGACCGTAAATCAGGCCTGCGTGGCGGCGCGCGGCCTCCTCAGCTTGCGCTGACCCGTCGGCGCCCAGCGTCGTGGTCGCTGTCAGGCATCGGCCGGCCGGCGCGTAGCTGGGTGCAACGGCAGTCATGACCGCCGTGTTCACCACGGGACCTCTGAGGTCTGCATCGATGTGCAGCAGGCGCTGCCGTGTCGGTGGCTCGGCGCAGATGTGCCAGAAGGTCGTCAATGGCTTCATCGACACCGCTGGCAGACCGGTCAGCGAGGCCGCCGTACGCGGATCGGTAGCGATCACGACAGCACGAGCCGTGATCTCTTCGTCCGTGGTTCGGACTCCCCCAGCGGTCAGCGATTCCGCGGCGGTGCCGAGGCGCAGAGCCGTCGCCGGCAGTGAGGCTGCGAGAAGCTCCGGCAGCCGACCCATGCCTAGCGACGGTACGGATGGCGTACCGAGCACAAAGGACCGAACGAGCAACTTGGTGAACTGCGCCGACGTTGAGCCGTCGCGTTCAGCCAACACCCCGGCGAGGAACGGCTCGACGACGCCGGTGCGGAGCTGGCCCGTCACCCCTGCAGAATCCAGGTCGGCAGCCAGCGTGCGGTCCGGCTCGGCGAGCTGGCGGCGTACCGGGAGCAGCGACCGCGCAGCCCAGGCAGCGAACCGCAGCTTGTCCGCCGTCGAGCCCAGCGGTGCACGGACCGTAGAGAGCAAACGGGCCGGCTCGCGACGCGGATCGGCCAGAGTCCAGCGCTGGGAGCCGTGCGCGACAACCACTCCGGCCTCGAAGGCTCGCAGATCAAGCTCCCCGATATTGACGACCTTTCGAGTGCCGGATAGGCGGGATTGATCAATTGGAAGCCGCGGTCACATCGGTAGCCGTCGATGACGTCGGTCCGTACCCGGCCGCCCACCCCATCCGACGCCTCAAGTATTACGTACGTCGACGCCGGCGCGGGTCAGCCGCTGAGCGCAAGCCAGGCCAGCTAATCCCGCGCCGATGATGACGACGTCGGTCGAGTTGATCAAGCTCGTCCCTCCGAGAGTGTAGGCATCGGGTGGTCGTCGGCTGGGCACGCCGATGCCGCGATGGTAGCGCCGGACGCCCTCTCAGCCGCTGCTTCGACGGCGCGAACCAGCAAGCTGTCACCGGATCTAGACCAGCGCGTGCGCTGCTGGCACAGCAGGCTCATGGTCCGGACGAAATAGTGGGGTGACAATGTGCGTTGCCTAAGCACTACACGATCAGATGAGGGGAGTTGGGAGTGAAGATCGGAATCGGCCTACCCAATCCGGTGCCAAACACCGAGGGGCATGTTCTTCTCGATTGGGCCAAACGAGCAGAAGACGCTGGATTCTCCGGCCTGGTCACCATTGATCGGATCGCCTATCCGAGCTATGACTCCCTGACGGCGCTGAGTGCAGCGGCGGGGGCAACCGAGCGCATCTCATTGATGACCAACATCCTGCTTGCTCCGATCTATCCACCGGTATTGCTTGGGAAGACAGCGGCCAGCATCGACCAGCTGTCGGGCGGGCGATTTACGCTCGGCTTGGCGGCGGGTGGCCGACCGGACGACTTCGAGGTTGCTGGCCGCGACTTCCGCCGCAGAGGTCGCGATTTTGATCACGCGCTCGAGGTCATGCACCAGGTGTGGCGTGGCGATGCTCTAGCTCAAGGGTCCTCACCAGCGAGCCCGACGCCAACGCACAATGAGCGGGTACCCATTTTGTTCGGCGGCAACAGTGACAAGACCATCGAACGCGTGCTCAGCTGGGGAGCTGGCTGGACTGCTGGCGGCGCGCCCGCCGCGCAAAGTGGCCCGTACGCCACGAAGGTACGGGACGCCTGGTCCGCCGCAGGTCGCGACGGCGAACCGCGCATCGCCTCACTCGCCTACTTTTCCCTCGGCGAGGATGCCGAGGAGGCGTCTCGGGAGTACCTCCTCCACTACTACGGCTTCCTCGGCGACTATGGGCCGATGATCGCGAACGGCGCGCTTAGATCCGTCTCCCAGGTGACTGACGCGGTGAAGGCGTTTGAGGACGCCGGCTTCACTGAGCTGTATTTCGACCCGACGGTGGCCAAGCTCGATCAGATCGACCGGCTCGCTGACGCGGTTCTCTAAGCGTTGCCGGCGACCACGCCGGGTCTACGGTGAGAGTCGTGGACAAAGTAGTCGCCAGCGCCCGCGAGGCGGTCGCCGACATCGTGCCGGGGTCCTCCCTCGCGGTGGGAGGCTTCGGGTTGTGCGGGGTACCAAGCGTGTTGATTGCTGCGCTGCTCGAGTCGGGCGTCGATGATCTTGAAGTGGTGTCGAACAACTGCGGCGTCGACGGTTGGGGGCTTGGCCAGCTGCTGGAGACGCGGCAGATTCGGCGCATGGTGGCCTCCTACGTCGGGGAGAACAAGGAGTTCGCCCGGCAGTACCTCGCGGGCGAGCTCGAGGTGGAGTTGACACCCCAAGGCACGCTTGCCGAGCGGCTGCGGGCCGGCGGCTCCGGAATTCCGGCGTTCTACACCGCGACGGGAGTGGGAACCCAGGTCGCCGATGGTGGCCTGCCGTGGCGATACGACGGGGAAGGCAACGTGCTGATCTCCTCATCAGCCAAGGAGACCAGGACCTTCCTCACCGCTGAAGGTGAGAAGCCGTTCGTCATGGAGCAGGCGATCGTCTGCGACTTCGGGCTGGTACGGGCCTGGAAAGGTGATCGGCACGGCAACCTGATGTATCGGCTATCTGCTCGCAACTTCAACCCGATGGCTGCAATGTCGGGCAAGATCACGATCGCTGAGGTGGAGGAGCTAGTGGAGCCTGGTGATCTTGATCCGAATCACATTCACACGCCCGGGGTTTACGTTCATCGCGTCCTGCCGCTGACAGCGGAGCAGGCCGCTGACAAGCGGATCGAGCGCAGCACCGTACGCCCGAGACCGGCCGAGGAGGCAGCGTGAGCTGGACCCGCGAGCAGATGGCCGCGCGAGCGGCGGCCGAGCTGACCGACGGCAGCTACGTCAACCTCGGCATCGGGTTGCCGACCCTGGTACCCAACTATGTTGCCGAAGGCGTCGAGCTGGTGCTGCAGTCGGAGAACGGGTTGCTTGGCGTCGGTCCCTATCCCTACCAGGGTGAGGAAGACCCGGACTTGATCAACGCCGGCAAGGAGACTGTCACCTTGCGAAAGGGAGCGTCGATCTTCGATTCGGCCACCTCGTTTGGGATGATCAGGGGCGGCAAGATCGACGCCGCGATTCTCGGCGCGATGCAGGTGTCGGCCACTGGCGACATTGCCAACTGGACGATCCCGGGCAAGATGATCAGGGGCATGGGCGGCGCAATGGACATTGCGAACGGCGCCAAGCGAGTGATCGTCTTGATGGAGCATGTTGCCAAGGACGGTTCGTACAAGATCGTGAAGGAGTGCTCGCTGCCGTACACCGGTCGAGGTTCCGTGCAGCGCATCATTACCGATCTCGGGGTGCTCGACGTCACGCCTCAGGGACTGAGGCTGGTTGAGCTTGCGCCGGACGTCTCGGCCCTGGAGTTGCGAGTCAAGACCGAACCACCCGTCCTCGGCCTGCCATGATCGCCGCTCAGACACCCATCGCAGTGACCGGCTCGACCGGTCGGCTGGGCGGGCGGGTGGCTCGTCGACTGTCCGAGTTCGGCGTGGAGCAACGCCTTCTGGTGCGCGATCCGACAAGGGCGCCAGACCTGCCTGGCAGCCACATCGCGACCGCCGATTACAGCGACCGCGCCGCGCTAGTGGCAGCGTTGTCCGGCATCCACACGGTCTTCATGGTCTCCGCATCCGAGACACCGGACCGTGTTCAGCACCATCTCACCTTTATTGACGCAGCGGTGGACGCCGGAGTACGACGGGTCGGATACGTCTCTTTCTTCGGCGCCTCTCCCACAGCGACGTTCACGCTGGCTCGTGACCACTGGGCCACCGAGGAGCATCTGCGTTCGGTGGGATTAGCCCACACGATCTTGCGTGACAACCTCTATGCCGACTTCGCGCCGTACATGATCGCCGCCGACGGAAACATTCGTGGCCCCGCCGGTGACGGCCGGGCAGCGGTCGTAGCCCAAGCCGACATCGCAGATGTGGCAGTTGCGGTGCTCACCAGCGATGGCGCGTACGACGGGCGGACACTGAACCTGACTGGGCCGATGGCTGTGACGATGCACGAGATCGCCGACATCTTGAGTGATCATCTCGGCCGGCGCGTCTCCTACGTTGCCGAGACGATCGAGGAGGCGTACGCGTCGCGCGTTGGCTACGGCGCGCCGCCGTGGCAGGTCGATGCGTGGGTCAGTACCTACACCGCAATCGCTGCTGGGGAGCTGGCCGGGGTCAGCGAGGACGTTGCCGTGGTGACCGGACATCCGGCCACCTCATTGGCGCAGGTGCTGGCAGCCGGAAACCAGCCTTCTTCATGATCATGCGCTAGGCATCTCGCAGGATCCGCGCCACCGTACGCTGACCGCGCTGCTCGGCATGCTGCAAGGCGGTAACCCCTTGCCGATCAGCGATCTTGGGATCGGCACCAGCGTCGAGGAGCGTGCTCACAATCTGCTGGTAGCGCCTTGACCCGTCGCCGAGGATTACTGCCTCCAGCAGGGCTGTCCAGCCGAGATTGTTCACATGGTTGATCTCGATATCGGTGCGCACCACCCGTCGTACGTACGTCACGTGGCCACGTTCGCTCGCCGGGATCAGCGACGTCCCGCCGAACCGGTTGCGAATCGTGAGATCAGGCCCGGCAGGCAGCAACACCTCGAGCATGTCGACACTGCCTGTCACCCCGGTAACCAGCCACGGGGTGTCGTGTTGATCATCGAGCGCATCAGGATTGGCACCCATGTGGACCAGTAGCCGGGCGACCGCGAGCCGATTTTCCGTCACAGCGAGCAAGAGCCCCGTACGGCCTCGCTGGTCGCGGGTTTCCAGATTCGCGCCTGCCCGAATAGCGAGTGCCGCGGCGGTTGCGTCATCACGCTGCGCCGCAGCGAGGAGGCGTCGGTTGGCCACCTGCTTCGACGGCTTGTCAGCGTCGAGAGCAGTCCGGAGCACCTTGGCGATCTCGTTGTGCCCCTTTGCCGTGGCGTGGTCGAGCGGGCTGATCTGATCACGTTGCGATGGCAGCCGAAGATCGGCGCCACCAGCGACCAGGACCAACACCGTATCGATGTAACGGCGTGATCCATTGCCGAGAATGATCGCCTCGTGGAGCGCGGTCCAGCCCAGGTTGTTGATGTGGTTGATCTTGATGTCGGCCTGAATCAGCCGCCCAGAGATGTCGGCGTGGCCGCGGTCTGCGGCCCGGATCAGCCCGGTGCCGTTGAAGGAGTCCTTGGAGTCGACGTCCGCACCGTGTCGCAGCGTAAGGTTCAGCAGCTCCAGATAGCCCTCGCTGGTGCAGATGAGGTAAGCGCTCTGCACAGTGTTGTCCTTGGCGTTGACATCGGCGCCTTGATCGATGAGTGTTCGAGCGCGGCGAAGGTCGTTCTTCCAGGCAGCCGCGATGAGCTGCTCGTCGAGCGCCGCCTGCTTCTTCGCGTTTGGCTTAGGCGGCGGCGTCGACACGGTCCTTTGAGGCGTCGGCCGGATGCTTGGAGTCGCCGATGAGGATGCGGTCGGCGTAGCGGCACCAGGTGTCACGGCTTCTTCGCTGCTGCAGGCTGCGGTGACCAGAGCGACTGCAGTCAGGACCACAAGACAGTTGATCGATTTCATCTTGTGCTCCGACACCTGCCACCCACCCAACCATTGTCTTCTCGAAGCGAAGGTAGTTTGACAGCCATGCCCATCGAGTCAGGCGACAACGGCTCCGTCCGCCTGCTGCCTGCCGATGATCCACGCGCAGTCGCGGCCACCGAAGCTGTGCAGGCGGGCGATCTTGATGCGCTCGAGCGCCTCCTCACCGCCGACCCCTGGCTTGCGACGGCCCACATCGGCGACCCCAACTGCTATCGCACGCTGCTGCATGCGGCAACCGACTGGCCAGGACACTTTCCCAACGGGCCGGCGGTTGTCGCTCGTTTGGTCGCTACCGGTGCCGACGTCAATGCCCACAGCCAGTTCAGCCATCACACCGAGACGCCGCTGCACTGGGCCGCTAGCAGCGATGACGTCGCCGTCCTCGATGCGCTGCTCGATGCAGGAGCCGACATCGAGGCAACCGGTGCAGTGCTCGGCGGCGGCACTCCGCTCTCGGACGCTTCAGGCTTCGGCAACTGGGCGGCCGCCAAAAGGCTCGTGGAACGAGGCGCCTCCACCCGGCTTAGCGACGCCGCCTCGCTCGGGCTGCTGGATCGAGTCGAGATGATCTTCGCTCAAGCTCCCGGCCCCGATCGCGAGGAGATCACTCAGGCGTTGTGGAGCGCGTGCAATGGAGGCCAACTGGCTGCCGCGCAATACCTCGTTGATCATGGTGCGGACATCAACTGGATCGGATGGGACGACAAGACGCCTCTTGATCTTGTCGAGGAGAACACCGAAGCTGAATTGGCCGACTGGCTTCGAGCGCAAGGGGCAAAACACGCCAAGGAGTTCCGGCACTAGCTAATCCAAGGAGGTACTGATGAACTCCAACGGTACGCAGAACCACCCAGATCTCGATCATCGTTCCTCCGACACTCTCGGGTTTATGCCCTGGATGCCTGCTGCACCTGGGCGATCGCGGCGAGCTGAGGGATCGGTGGCACACGCCCCACCGCCAGAAACCATCACCGAGCTCCCACTGTCGTTGACGACGATCGATTCGGCTGCGGAATTCGAGGCCATCTCGATCGCTGCTAGCGATTTGATCTCCAACGGCCGGATTGCCAAATTCCTGATCGATCGCCGCGACACCGCCCAGCCGGTGGTCCGATTCGTCAATGGCAATTTCACCGAAGGTGGCGCGGTTCCGGAGTCCGCGCGCTTCCACTACATGTTCGCGCTTGCGGTACTCGGCATCGGTGAGTCGCTGGAGGAGTTCAACGCAGTCACCTACTTCACCAATGACAAGCGCTACGTCGCCGGTGTCGTCCACAGCTATTTTCTGGATGGGGCGACCGAGCCGGTGTACGGCATGCAGTTCTATCCGCAAGATGTGATCAACGAGGGCAAGATCGTCGAAGCGCTCCGAGTGGTCAAGGAGCAGATCACGATCATGGGCGCGCGGTTCGCATTCGTGCCCACCGGTTCGCAGCAGACGACGGCCACCGTTGCCGCCGAACTCGCCGCCGCCGGGCTGCCTGTCCTGCCCCTTGATCAAATTCTCGGCACCATCCAATACATCCCGCTGAATCTTGGCGAAGCCTGGGGATTCTTGCGGATCTTCCCGGCGAACAATGACGAGCTACGGCCAACTGACATCCCGGTCTTCGATGAGCTGCCGCTGGACCTCTCGGTGGTCGCCGGCGTGTTGACCCGCGCGGTTCAAGACACGAACTCCCACGTCAATCTCAAGTCCAAGGAACGTCACACCCCTAACGCGGTGCTGCGGAACGCTGCGCCTGACAATCCGCGACTTGCCCCGTACGCCAACCGTCCGGTCCACCTGATTGTGGCGCGGGAGGACTTCACACTCGAGGAGACGACCGAGGAGGTCGTCGCCCAAAAGCTCGCCGAGCGGATGAGCCAGCCGCTGATCCCGCTGAGCTGGAAGCCGGAGATGGAAGTGCGGTCCTATGACGAGCTTGCGACGTCAAGCCGGACTGCCGCCCTTACTGCCTCCCGGCGCTACGGCTCGAAGGCTGCCAACTTGGGGTTCCTTGCCCATCGGCTGGTACTCGGTCGGGTCGACGACGCCGGCAGTCCCAGTGCAATCAAGGGCTACGACCTGGTGCCGCAAGGATTCGCTGTGCCGCTGCAGTACTACGTCGACTTTGTTGATCATCCGCCCAATGGTGATCTTCGTGCCACGCTGGCTGATCTGATCGATTCGGAGAACGGTGGGGCGCTATCGCCCCGGGAGCGCGCAGCGAAGGTCGCTGATGTGCAGGCTGCCTTTCTGGCGGCGGAATTTCCTCACGATCACCTGCGGCGGCTGCGCGCAAAGCTCGAGGAGGTGCTGCCCGGAGTGGAAAAGATCAAGGTCCGGTCCAGCGCGAATGCCGAGGACGTGCCGAACTTCGATGGGGCCGGCCTGCACGACAGCTTCGCTGCAGAGACCGACAAAGATGATCTTCCCGATTGCGGCTGCCGGGTTACTGATAGCGGCAGCGACGGCGGAGAGGTAAAACGGAAGGTCAAACCCAAGTCCCTGCTGTGCGCGGTGAAAGGGGTTTACGCCAGCCTGTGGAACAAGCGGGCGATCGAGGAAAGATCATTTGCCCGAATCGATCATGCGAGTGTGGCAATGGGCCTGGCGATTGTGCCGGCGTACGACATGGACTCCGAGGTCGCCGCGAATGCGGTAGTCGTCACCCGGGTGCTCAATACCAGTGATGTCTATGGCTACTCGTTGTCGGTGCAGGAGGGCAACAACCTCGTCACCAATCCGGATCCGGGCACGTACTCCGAGGTCACCATTGCCGGTTTCATTTCCGAGACTGAGCCAATCAGCCTGACGATCACCCGCTTCGCGAAGCCAACAAGGGACTCAACGGAGCGAACGGAACCTGTCCTCACCCGGGAGCAGATGCTCGATCTTGTCGATCTTGCTCGCCGGGTGGAGAACGCCTACTGTGCCGCCAAGCGGGACTACTACTCCGGGCCATGCGAGTTCGTGACTGTTGACAATCAGAAGCAGAAGTCGCTCGACCTCGAGGTGAAGTTACTTGAGAACGGGCAGTGGGTGGTGAAGCAGGTCCGCGAGTTCGGCGGCACCTAAGCCCCATCGCACCTGCCCTGCCAAGATGAGTGGTCCTACCGATCGCACTTCGAGGAGCACGTCCAATGATCCAACAAGACGGTCATGACCGACAAAGCGATCATGACCGACAGCCATCGACCGCCATCTTCAATCAGGCGACCTTGGCCACCATCGACCGCTGGGTGGCATACCGGGTGTGGCACAGTCACGTGCCCGGCGCCCAGGTGGCCATCGGCTTCGGCAACGAGCTCGTCTTCTCAGCTGCGTACGGCTACGCCGATCTCGAGCAGCGGGCTCCGATGCGGACGGATAACCTGTTCCGGGTTGCGTCGCATTCCAAGACCTTCACCGCCACTCTCCTCCTGCAACTCGTCGAACAGCGACGACTGAGTTTGGACGACAGAGTCGGCAGTCACGTCGTGGAACTACATGATCACGAACTCGGCGACATCGTGCTCCGCGAACTGCTCGAGCACACCGGTGGTGTGCTGCGTGACGGCAAGGACGCTGACTTTTGGCTGGGCTGGCGACCCTTCCCCGACTACGAGGAGATGATCTCGCTCGTCAGTGCCGGGGCGAAACGATCACCGGGCGAACTGTTCGCCTACAGCAACCTCGGGTTCGGGCTGCTCGGCGCGGTACTCAGTTCGGTGACCGGCCAGCCGTACGCCGAGATAGTCCGGCAGCAGATCACCGAGCCGCTGAACTTGACCAACACTGCTGGCCGCTACCTCTCCGAGCGGGCCGATGATTATGCGCGCGGCTACAGCGGGCTGTCCACCGGGCTGCAGCGACAGCGCCTCGACCATGTCGACACCCGCGCGCTGGATGCCGCCGCCGGAGTGACGTCCACCGCCGAGAATTTGGTCAGCTACTTCGGCGCACACGCCTTGGGTGACGTTCGGCTGTTGAGCGACCGGGCCAAGCGGCTGATGCAACGGACCGCTAACCTCGCCGATCCGAGCAAGCCGGACGGACCCAGCTACGGCCTGGGCATGGCCGCTGAGACCCTCGACGACCACCGGGTGGTCGGGCATGGCGGTGGATATCCCGGTCACATCACGCGGTCCCTGCTCGACCCCGAAACAGGGCTTGTCGTGGTTGCGCTGACCAATGCGATCGATGGTCCGGCCAGCCAGTTGGCGGCGGGGGTACTCAAGCTCGTCGACGATGCCCTAGCTCATCCGGCGACGGACGGCTCACCGTTCTCCGATGTGCTCGACCGCGCCGGGCGGTACCAAAATCTGTGGGGCATGCTCGACATCGGGGTGGTGGGTGGCCGGCTGCTCGCCACTCACCCGGCCGAGTGGGACCCGCTGGACGGCGCCGACGAGCTCGAGGTCATCGATCACGACACGTTCCGGATTGTCGCGGGTAGCGGATACGGCTCAATCGGTGAGTCGGTGAAATTCTCAGCGGACGGCGCACTGCGATACGGCAGCATGACGCTGCGACGCGTCGACGAACTTGAAGAACGCAGCGACATTTTCAGCTGATCACCGCTTCACCGACATGTCGGAAACGCACGTGCACGTTCCGTCCACTCGCGATGCACACGTTGCAACGTATGCATCGCAGCAGGAACGCACGTGCACGTGCGTTCCTGACAAGTCGGCTTTCGGGATGCTCCATTCGGCTGGTGACCACCACACATAGTGTTCTCGCCATGCACGCCGTCGAGCCCGCAGGACCGCCAGTTCGAACGGTCGTCGTGCTCGGTCTGCTCTCGACGTTTGGGCCACTCTCGCTTGACCTTTATCTGCCCGCACTCCCCCAGTTGGCGGACGATCTGGGTGCCTCGGCGTCGTTAGCACAGCTGTCGATCACTGCATGCCTCGTGGGACTCGCGGTTGGCCAGCTTGTGGCCGGCCCGCTGTCGGACCGGCTGGGCCGACGACGTCCACTGATCGTTGGCTTGGTCGCCTTTCTTTTGGCTTCGGTGGCGTGTGCTCTCGCGCCCACCGCTGCAGTCCTCGTACTGCTCCGCCTGGTCCAGGGTCTGGCTGGTGCAGCCGGGATCGTGATCTCCCGGGCGATCGCGCGCGATCTTTATTCGGGTCGAGCGCTGATGATCTTCTTTTCTCGGTTGCTGCTGGTGGCAGGCCTGGCACCAGTCATTGCACCCATTCTCGGTGGTCAGCTCACTCGCATCATGACCTGGCGCGGCATCTTCGGCGTACTGGCTGGTTTTGGTGCAGTGCTCCTGCTCGCTGGGCTGTTCGGTCTCAAAGAGACGCTGCCGCCCGAGCGGCGCATCGTCGGCAGCTTTCGCCGGACCTTACAGGGGTACAACACCCTGCTCCATGATCGCTTCTTCGTCGGCTGCGCGCTTTCCTCCGGCCTTGCCGGCGCCTCCATGTTCGCCTACATCGCCGGCTCGACGTTCGTGCTGCAACGGATCTACGGCATGTCGCCACAGGGCTTCTCGCTGGTGTTCGGATGCATCTCCCTCGGACTGGTTACCGCGGCCCAAGGTGGCGCCCGCCTCGCCCTCGTCTGGCCGCTGCCGCGGGTACTCGGCTTCGGTTTGACCATCAATCTCTTCGGGGCGACAGCGCTGCTCATCACGGTAATCAGCGGGTTGTCGCTGGCGGCATTGATTGGTGCTCTTGTGATCATGGTCTGCGCGGTAGGCCTGATCTTCCCGACGGCAAATGCCCTGGCCATGGCCGATTATCCCGACCTGGCCGGCACCGCATCCTCGCTTCAGGGGCTCAGCCAGTTCGTCTTCGGCGCGATCGCGGCACCGCTCGTCGGCATCGCCGGCGAGCAGACAGCGCTCCCGCTCGGCATCGTCGCTACCTCAGTCAGCCTGTGTGCCATGACGAGCTTTGTCAGCCTCGTGCTGCCCGTCGCACGGTCCCGCGTACCGAGTCAATGACTCGAGCTAGAAGCGCCGGGGATCCTCTAACGGCACAGCGACCACCGGACAGGTCGCTCGGCCCAGACAGTGGTGCACCACTGGACCGGCAACCTCGCCCGTCCAGTCCGGATTGGCACGGGTCCCAATCACCAGCAGATCCGCCCCTTCCGCCTCCGCCACCAGCATCGGGCCCGCATCTCCTTCGGCAAACTGCAGTTGCCAACCTGGCTCTGGAAAGGCCTCATCGAAGACACGACGAATTCCTCTCCGGTACGGCGCGCTGACTTCCTCCTCCGGCAACCGGCCATCGTCGTCAAGCTCTGCCGAGCCGAAGGCTTCGATCCCGATCGGCCAGTCGATCACATGCACCGCGGTTACGGTGCCGCCCGTCAGGCGGGCCTGCCGAGCTGCCCAACGCAGCGCTGCGCGAGACGTTGGAGTGTCGTCGAGCCCAACCACGATCCGTTGCGGCTCCCCCCGATCGATCGGCCGAACGGCCAGCCAGCGGTCACCGCGTGGCGAGACGGTCGATGCGCTCATCATCGCCCTCTTTCTGAGCTGCTGCCCGGGGATTGAGGGGCCGGTGGGCGCGTGTGATGGTCAAGCCCACCGGCTTCCTATCCACTGTGGCGATCTGAGACGTTGATGAGCAGAGGCGAAAGTCCCCCAATCGCGTCCGCGCGCGCCGTCGAGTCTGGCCCGTGGTGGCGCTCGTACCAGCGCGAATGGCTGTCGCGTGACCTTCTCGCCGGGGTGACGGTGGCGGCCTACATGGTGCCGCAGGTGATGGGGTACGCCGCGATCGCCGGCCTGCCGCCGATCACCGGACTGTGGGCCAGCCTGCTGCCGCTTGTCGTGTACGCGCTGCTGGGCTCTTCCCGGCAGCTCTCGGTTGGGCCGGAGTCGACGACGGCACTGATGACCGCGACCACTCTGGCCGCCCTTACCGGCGGGGATCCCAGCCAGCTCGCCGCGGTCGCCGCCGCCCTGGCCATAGCGACCGGGCTGGTATGCCTGGCGGCCCGGCTGCTACGAGCCGGATACCTGTCCACCCTGCTGTCCCGGCCGATCCTGAGCGGCTATCTGCTCGGCATCGCGGTACTCATGATCGCGAGCCAGCTCGGACATCTCACCGGCCTGCCGGTACCTCATGGCTCGGTGCTGGCACAGCTCGGATACGTCTTCGCGCACCTTCCCGAGGTCAATCTGACGACAGTGATCATGGCTACGTCCCTGCTTGTGCTGCTTTTGGTCGGCACCCGGTTGCTGCCGCGGCTGCCCTGGACCTTGATCGCGATGTTGCTAGCTGCAGCCGTCGCAAGCCTTGGGCACCTGGAGCGCTACGGTCTTCAGCTCGTCGGCCCGATTCCAGCCGGCTGGCCCAGGTTGTCACTGCCTGACGTGAGCTGGACCGAGGCTGCCTCTTTGCTGCCGGCCGCACTCGGTCTGGCGGTAGTCGCGTACTCAGACACCGTGCTGACCGGTCACGGTTTTGCCACCAAGATGGGTCATAAGATCAACCCCAATCGCGAGCTCGTGGCGCTAGGCGTCGCCAATGTGGCGGCCGGGCTTAGCCAGGGCTTTCCGGTCAGCAGCAGCGCCAGTCGGACTGCGATTGCTCACAGTCTGTCCGCCCGAACCCAGCTCTACTCGCTGGTCATGGCCGCTGTCATCGCGCTGACGATGGCCTTCGGACGGCCAATCCTTGCGGCGTTTCCGTGGGCTGGCTTGGGTGCTGTCGTGGTGTACGCGGCCACCAGGTTGATCGACATCGGCGAGCTGCGCCGGATGGCCCGGTTTCGCCGTAGCGAGCTTGCGCTGGCCCTGGCTACCGCGATGGCCGTCATCGCCCTCGGGGTGCTGTGGGGCATCGTTGCCGCAATTGCGTTGTCGTTTGCCGATCTCCTGCGGCGCATCGCCCGGCCTCATGACGCCCTATTGGGCTATCTGCCGGGCCAGCCTGGAATGCACAACGTCCGCGATCGCCTTGACGGACGACAAGTGCCTGGCCTGGTGATCTATCGTTACGACTCTCCGCTGTTCTTCGCTAACGCGACAGATCTGGTCGATCGGGCGTTACATGCCGTTGATCACGCAGAGCCGCCCGCGCGCTGGTTCGTGCTCGACGCCGAGGCCAATATCAACCTCGACCTCACCGCCGCCGATGCTCTCGAGGAGGTCCGCGCCCGCCTGGCCGACCGCGGCATCATCTTCGCCACCACCCATCTGCGTAGCGAGCTACGAGCCGCTCTGACCAGGACTGGCTGGGTCGATCGGGTAGGTGCCGATCATCTGTTCGCAACACTGCCTACTGCGGTGGCCGCTTACGAGCAGTGGCTTCGCGACCATCCCGCTGCAAATCACCGCCGATGATCAAGCTCCGCTGGTCTCCCGGGATTTCAGTCCCGAGGAATGACGAACCTCGCTAGCTTCGCGTCACCGGGCGCTCTCGTAGCAGGCTTCGAAGAACTTCGACCAGCACTACGCCCCGTGTGTCGTCGACCCGCTGTAGATCATTCGTGAGGTAAGCGAACCCGACCTTGCGCTCGGGGTCGGCAAATGCCACCTGCCCGCCGAGCCCATCGTGTCCGAAGGACGCATCGGTGAGGAACGGACGTGCTTCTGAAGACAACATGAATCCGGTGCCCCATCGCGGCCATGGCCCGGGAAGGGGCACTGCAGGCTTCCCGGCACTCTGCTCACGCGTCATGTCGGTGATCACGCCATCGTTGAGTAGCCGGATCCGTTCCGCGTCGGACACCGTGGCGCTCCAGATGGTGGAAAGCGCCTGGGCCGTAGCAATCCCACCCGCACCGGGAATGACGGCTCGACGCACTTCATCGCTGTTGAACCCGGCGTTCTCTTGTGCCACGTCGGGCGATATCGCCGAGCCGAGAGTCATTGCCCTCTCATTGAGGGAGGCGAGCTCAGGGTCCACATCCGGGGGCGGAGGTAGCGGATCGGGCGGCGGCGAGACAACGTAGAGCTGAGCAACGCGGGATAGCTCAGATTCGGGCGTTCCAATCCATGCCTCGACGCCGAGCGGCCGAGTGATCCGCTCAGCGAACAACTCATCCACACCCTTGCCGGAAATCCGGCGCACGATCTCACCGGCCAACCATCCGAACGTCAGCGCGTGGTACTGATGAGTGTCGCCCGGAGGCAAGAGGGCCTCCTCGTCCGCAAGAACCTGCACCATTCGATCCCAGTCCAGGACATCGCCAAGCTGCAGATCTTTCCGAACGGTAGGAAGGCCCGCACGATGGGTGAACAACCACCGCACTGGCATAGAGCCTTTGCCGTGGCGATCAAACTCCGGCCAGTACGCGCTGACCGGCGCGTCCATGTCGAGCAGGCCCTCCCGCACCAGCTCACCGGCCAGAATCGAGACCAGCCCTTTAGTGCACGAGAAGATCACGCTTGGAGTGTCGTCCTGCCACGCTTGATCTGCCGAAGCCCTCCCGCCCCACAAATCCGCAACGACCTTGCCGTCGACGCGTACGTGTAGTGCTCCACCGTGTCCATGAGAGGTTGCGAGCACTCGCTCGAACGCTTCACCGAGTAGCTCGAATCCCGGGGCGACCATACCTTTGACATCCAGCTCAGCGAACCGCATGACACTGATCAAAAACCCTGCCAAGCACCCCTGTCCAGCAGAAGATCTCTGGGGGTCATGCTGGGAGGAACCCAAGGTAATCCACGGACGACGTGGAGGAGGGTGAGATGAAGGCGGAAGTCGGCGATCGGATCGTGGTGGCCTCCGGGAGGCTGCACCGGCCGAGCCGAGACGGCGAAATCCTGCAGATCGGAGAAGGTGGCGCTGGCCCGTATCTGGTGCGCTGGTCGGACAGCAGCGAGAGCTTGTTCTTCCCTGGCCCCGACGCTCACGTCGAGCCTGTCAGCGGCGACGTGCCCAGCCGTCGCGACCAGCCTGCTCAGGACTCGGGCTCGGCTAGCTGATTGACCTCCCATTGATCACGAGCGTCACTTGTTGGGGTGATCATGACCGGGCAGGGTGCATGATCAATGAGGTGACGGGTCAGCGCACCCAGCCCGATCGAGGCCAGCTGTGCGTCGCGGTGCCGCTCCACGACCAGCAGCTCCGCGTCCTCGCATTCTTGCAGCAGCGCGTTCTCGACGACGCCTTTGACGCTGAGAGCACGGATCTCCACGTCGTGATGATCCTTCACGACGGCGGCCACGGCTCTGGCCAAGACGAGGTCGGCCCACCTGGCCGCCTCGGCGAGCTCTTCGTCATCCGGGTCGATCGAGCCGCCGAACGTCGGCGAGAACTGCAGATCCCACACATACACGGCGGTCAGTGGACAGCTTCGAGCTGCCGCCTCCGCGATGCCGACCTCAAGCGCTCTCAGACCAGACTCGGGGGCCACCCCGACCACCACACCACTCTTGGCGTCAGTTCCCAAATGATCATGCCTGACCACGATCACCGGGCACGCCGCTTGGGCCGCCACGGTATGTGAGGTCGAGGCGCTGTAGACACGACGGATCGACGAGCCATCGCGGTGCTGCACGATCACGGCGGCTGACTGATTCGACTCCTGGAGGAGCGCGTCGATGCCGGTCTGCGGCACGGTAGTGAGAGTGATCAGAGTGTCCATGATCAACCATCGGCGACAGCACGAGCTCCGCTTCCTCGAGTATCTGCCGGCCGCGCACCAGATGGCGTTCCGCAGCCCCGCTGGTGGGCGTAATCGAGAATCGCGGAGTGCAGCCGTGGACCAGGTCCAGCACGGCTGGGCGATGCTGCAGCATCCGGGCAGCGACTGCCAGCGCGGCCTCATAATGCTCCGGACCACTGTCGCCGATCCCGACAACGATGCGACTGGTCGCAACGGCATCCGGCAGCTCAGCTGCGGCTGCCGAATCGCTCGGACTGACATCCCGCTCCGAAGGCGAGTCGTCGGCCATCTGACCACCATCCCCTCGCCGCCCGATGATCTTGAGGCCACGATCTTGAGGCCACCGGTGGCTGCATTATGTCAGGCCAACGATTCCCGCAAACCCACCCGCGTAAGGTTTCGTGGGCGGCACGTACGGGAAAGATCAGTTTCGAAAGTTCCTTCCGGAAGGTTGCTACCCATGCTCAAAGCCGATCAGACGCGGCTATCCGCGTTCTGCTATGAGTTCGTGGCATGAGCTCGACCGGCGAACGAGCCAGAGGCGCGCTCTACGGTCTGGCCATCGGCGACGCACTCGGCATGCCAACGCAGTTCATGTCGTATGAGGAGGTCAGCGCCAGTTTCGGAGTGATCGACGGCTTCCGTGAGGCGCCGTCCGACCACCCGATCGCAGCGGGGCTGCCGGCCGGGTCGATCACGGACGACACCGAACAGGCCATGCTGCTCGCCGACGTGCTGCTGGACGGCGCCGGGCACGTCGATGGCGACGATCTCGCTCGCCGGCTGCTGGCCTGGGCGGAGCGTGCTCGGGAACGCGGCTCAACCGATCTGCTGGGCCCCTCGAGCAGCGCAGCGATAGCGGCTTTGGTCTCCGGCGGCCCATTGGACGAGGTGAGCCGATTCGGCACGACCAACGGCGCGGCAATGCGGATCGCACCAATCGGCTTGATCATTTCGACCGATGATCTTGATGCACTTGTTGATCTTGTTGTTGATGCTTCGCAGGTGACCCATAACACCGGCATAGCTATCGCGGGCGCAGCGGCTGTTGCTGCGGCTGTCAGCGGCGGCATCAGTGGGGCGTCCGTCACCGAGGCAGCGACGTTGGGCATCAAGGCAGCAGAACTGGGCCAACGCAGGTGTGATTGGGCGCCTGGGCCATCCGTCGCCCGCCGGATCGCCTGGGGCATCGAGCTGATTGATACTGATGATCATGAACGTTCGGTACGCGACGTTGTCGAGCTGGTAGGCACCAGCCTTGCGGCGCAGGAATCAGTCCCCGCCGCCTTTGCCATCCTCGCGCTGCATCCAGACGATCCCTGGCAGGCATGTCTGACGGCCGCCTCGCTCGGCGGCGACAGCGACACGATTGCTGCAATGACGGGTGCGATCGCAGGAGCGTGTCACGGCATGGACCGCTGGCCTCGTGATGCCGTACAGACGCTGCGCGAGGTCAACGACCTGGATCTGGAGACGATTGCCGAGAAGCTCCTGGCGCTGCGTGCTAGTTGATGATCACCGCGTCCTGATCACCGACTTGTCAGACTCTCAGACGGCTATAGCACTCTGAGAGTCTGACAAGTCGGTGTCGTCACCAGCCGTTGATGTGGAGCACATCGTCAAGCGGCTGACGCGGCGCCGGCCGGAAGGTGTCGCCGGTGTAATAGGCGGTGGGGATGAGGGCGCCTTGCCGGATGTCGGCCGGAATCTCGAGGAGCTCGGAGATTTCCTTTTCGTGGCGCAGATGCAGTGTCGTCCAGGCTGTGCCCAGTCCACGCGCGCGAGCGGCCAGCATGTAACTCCACGCCGCCGGTAGCAGTGAACCCCAGAGTCCGGCCTGGCTCCCAGCACTCAGTCGGGGCGCACGGATGCAGGGAATGACGAGAACCGGCACCTCACCCATGTGTTCACCGAGATAGGCCACGCTCTCACCAACCCGGCGCTGCACCGCGCCGCGCTCTTGATCATCAACGAACAGCGCCGCAGCCGAGCCCGACGACTTGAGGTAAGACGCGACGGCTTGGCGGTAGAAATCGCCGATCACCCGGCGACTGTTCTCTTCGGTGATCACTATCCAATCCCAGCCTTGCCGGTTGGATCCCGATGGCGCTTGCAGCGCCACCTCGAGACACTCGCGTACAAGATCAATTGGCACGTCGCGCGCGAGGTTCGAGTCGCTTACGAACCGACCGAGTCGTGGTCAGCAGTTCATCAGGGGTCAGCGGCAATGTCGGCATGAAGTTCATGATCTCGCATGCGCATCTGGGAGCATGTCCACGTGAAGATCATGTTCGCCTCGCTCGGCGCGTACGGGCACGTGTACCCGATGATGCCGCTTGCGCTCGCCTGCGCCGATGCCGGTCATGAGGTAGTCATTGCCACTGGGAAACCATTTCTCGACAGGCTGCCGCTACCGACGGTCCCCGGATATCCGACAAACCTCGAGCTCGACTGGGCGATCCAGGAGGCCAAACGGCGGCATCCCGATCTGCACGGTGTGGAATTCAGCATGGCGATGTTCGCCGACGTGACTGCCGAGCAGGTCGCTCCGACCATGATCGAACAATGTGAGCGGATCCGCCCAGACCTGGTGATCTTCGAAGGAATGAATACCGGCGCCGGCGTCGCTGCGAGTGTCTTGGGGATTCCGGCGGCCACGTACGCGATCGCGTTGATGAGTGCTGTCTACGCCATGCTGCATCCAGCCACCGTCGGTTATCAGCGTGACCTGTGGCTGCAACGGGACCGTATCCCGCCCGAGGCGAACGGCCTGCTTGCCGCGGCGTTGATCAATCCGGCGCCGCCGCCGCTGCAAGGCCCCGACGGCATAGGAGCTCCGTCGATTCCCATTCGGTCCGTCGCCTACAACGAATCCAGGGCCGAGGTACCGGTATGGCTCACTCAGCCACGAACGCAGCCCCGGGTCTACCTCACGCTCGGAACGGTGTCGTTCGGGGCAGTCGGAGGTACTCAGTCGTGCGATTGCTGAGATCGCGCCGCTGGGTGTGGACATCCTGGTGACCGTTGGGCCAGACGGCGAGCCGGCTGCGCTTGGGGAGGTGCCGGAGAACGTGCGTGTCGAGCGGTTTGTGGCTCAATCTGCGGTGCTGTCGCTCGTCGACGTCATCGTGCACCACGGTGGCACCGGCACCGTGCTGGGCGCGCTCGAGGCAGGACTGCCGCAACTTGTGCTGCCCCAAGGAGCTGATCAATTCATCAACGCCGAGATCTTGGCAGCGGGCGGAATCGGCCGGGCACTGCCGAACGACGTCCAGCAGCCTGGCGCGATCGGTGCAGCGGTGCAGGCGCTCCTCGGCGACTCGCCTGAGCGCCAGGCCGCTGGACGCATGCGAGATGAGATCGCCGCAATGCCGTCCCCCAGCGACGTCGTTCCAGCGCTGGTCGAGCTGGCGAAGCGCGCTGACTAGGCCGGCTTGTGATCCTCCATCCGGAACCCGATCTTCAGCGTCACCTGGAAGTGCTCGATCTCGCCATCGACGAGATGCCCGCGGATGTTGGTGACCTCGAACCAATCAAGGCCGCGAAGCGTGCTGGCCGCGCGCCGTACTCCCACGCGGATGGCGTCATCGACCCCCTCGTGGGACGTGCCGACGATCTCAGACAGCCCGTACACGTTGCTGCTCATGGATTCCTCCTTTGGCTCGGGTGCCCGGGGTCATGTGGTCCGTTCGATGCGGCCTTGGGAAGCATGGGCACCTGCCTTCCAATTATCGAAATGATGGTCTAGGTATGAACATCATGCGGCTGATACAGGTGAACACCGACATACTCGCGCTCCGATGAACGCCCGGACCATGCGCGCGTACGTCTTGAGCGCCCCTGAAGAGGGTTCAGTGCAGGACGTGCCGGCACCGGTAGCCGGCCCTGGGGAGGTCGTCGTCGACGTCGATCGGGTTGGAATCTGCGGCACCGATGTCGAGTTCTTCACCGGCGAGATGGCCTATCTCCACTCTGGGCATGCGTCGTATCCGATGCGCCTCGGTCATGAGTGGACCGGCACCGTCACCTCCGTTGGCGAAGGCGTGGACGCCACGTGGGTCGGCCGCCGCGTCATGGGTGACGTGATGGTGGGCGATGGCACCTGCCGCCGGTGTCAGCGGGGGCATCAGCACATGTGCGACCACCGTGATGAAGTCGGGGTCCGGGACGGGCGACCGGGTGCGCTGGCCGAGCAGATTGCCGTCTTCGCTCGGTCGCTGCACGCGCTGCCCGACTCGCTGGACCCCGTCCTCGGCGCCCTGGTCGAGCCAGGCGGCAACTCCTTACGCGCGGCGCAGGCCGCCGCGTTGGCCCCTGGGGACCGAGCCCTGGTGCTTGGACCGGGGACGATCGGACTGCTCGCTGCGATGTTCGCCCGCGCCGCTGGCGCGGAGGTGCACCTGCTGGGTCGCAGTCAGGAATCCCTGACGTTCGCTGAATCCCTAGGTTTCACGCACGCCTGGACCGAGGACACCCTCCCGGACCTTCCCTTCGATGCGGTAATTGACGCCTCCAACGCCGCGCACTTGCCGGCGCTGGCCCTTGAGCTGGTTGAGCCGGCCGGACGCGTCGTCTACATCGGTCTTGCCGGCAGGCCGAGCATGATCGACACCCGAACGTTGGCGCTGAAGGACGTCACTGCCATCGGAATCCTGTCCGCCTCTCCCGGCCTGGACGACACCATTGCGGCCTACGCCAGTGGTGCGGTCGATCCACGACCACTCGTCGCCGCCACCGTCGGCCTGCACACAGGTCGGTGCCGTGCTCGCCGGCGAGCGTCCCCAAGGCGCCGGCCCTGGCCCCAAAATCCACGTCGATCCGCGTCTCGGCAGCTGAGCGATGATCTGGGACGACAAGATCGGCTTCGGTGCGGCCTACTACGCCGAATATCACCTGCAACCCCGGCTGGAGGAGGACCTCGATCTGATGGCCTCGGGCGGGTTCAACGTGATCCGGGTCGGAGAGTCGGTGTGGTCGACATGGGAGCCGCGGGAAGGCGAGTTTCACCTCGACTGGCTGCAGCCGATCTTGGAGGGGGCACAGGCCCGCGGTATCGACGTGATCATCGGGACCCCGACGTACGCCGTCCCGCCGTGGCTGCGCACCGCCTATCCGGAGACCGCGCTGCATGTGGCAACCGGAACCCCCAAGCCGTACGGAATGCGGCAGGACGTCAACTACGCACATCCGAAGTTTCGGGAGCTCGCCGAGCGGATCATCCGGAAGATCGTGGAGCGATACGCCGAGCACCCCGCAGTGGTGGGCTGGCAGGTGGACAACGAGCCCGGGTTGTCGTTGATCTACAACCCGGACGTCTTCGCTGGCTTCGTGCGTTGGTGTCAGGACAGGTACGGCAGCGTCGAAGCCGTCAATGAGCGGTGGGGATTGACCTACTGGTCGCACCGGCTCGCCAGCTGGAACGAGCTCTGGGTGCCAGAGGGAAATTCGACCCCCTCCTACGATCTGGCCTGGCGCCGATACCAGGCCAAGATCACTCACGACATGATCCGCTGGCAGGCCGACCTGGTGCGGTCGCTGGTCCCGAAGCATCACCTGATCACCACCTGCATTGCCGCCAACCAACCGGGCCAGGACGTCACCGTGATCGGTGAACCGCTCGACGTCATCGGCGCCAACGTCTACTACGCCTCCCAGTCCGGGCTGGAGCTGCCCGGACCTGACGAGCTCGACTCGAAGGGCGCACCGACTTGGATCGGTTGGTCGGGCCCTGCGTACGTCCAGCTGCTTGCTGACGTCGCCCGCGGCATGAAGCAGGCTCCATTCCTGGTAACGGAGACGAACGCCAGCACGATCGGCTCGTCCGCCGATGAGCTCGTCCCATGGCCCGGTCAGCTGCGCCAGGTGGTGTATCTGCTGCTCGCCCGCGGTGCCCGGCTCATCGAGTACTGGCACTGGCACACCAACCGCTTCGGAGCCGAGACGTGGTGGGAGGGCATCCTCGGTCACAACCTGCAGCCGGGCCGGACCTATCGGGAGCTCAGCGCAGTGGGACACGAGCTCGCTGAACACCGCGACATTCTCGCCGGACTGGCACCCATCAGCCAGGTCGGGCTGATCGTGTCCGCCGAATCCCGGTGGGGTGTTGAAGCCCAGCCGCCGTTCCATGGTGGGAGCGAGACCGGGCTCGACACTGGAGGCGACAAGCTGGCGTACGAGAAGAGCCTGGCGACGGTTTACCGCGGCCTGTTTGACGCGGGTCTGGCGAGCGACATCCTCTCCCCCGCCCAGCTGCGAAAGGCCAGCGGCGGTGACCCGGCGAGGCTCGTCATCCGCTGGCCGATACTCATCGGTATCTCCTTGTACGTCATCAGCGACGCCGACCTCGACTTCCTTCGCCAGTACGTGGAGGCCGGCGGACACCTGGTCTGGACGCCGCGGAGCGGCATGGCCGACGAGGAAGGCATTGTTCGTGCCGATGTCATGCCCGGCGCCCTGCGGGATGCCGCCGGCCTGCGATACGAGGAGTCGACGAGCCTGCTGCAGCCGATACCGGTGACCGGCTTGCGCGGCCACGCCCAGTGGTACGCGCACTGCCTCATCCCCGAAGGCGCCGAAACCATCGCCGGATACGACCACCCGTTCCTGGCTCACTATGCAGCCGTGACGACCCACCGGTACGGCAAGGGACAGCTCACCGTCCTGGGGTGTTTTGCGGACCGCACCCTGTCCGGTGCTCTGGCTCGATGGGTAGCGGCCGAGAGTTTGCCAGTCGACCCCTGGCGTGCTGCCCTAGGAGCGACTCAGTCACACGTCGCGTGCCGAACCGCCGACGGCCGTACGCTGCATCTGATCCACAACTGGTCCTGGCAGCCTTCCCGCTACATCCTTCCCGCTTCGGTCACCGCCCTTGGCGCCGACACCGCCCTCTCGTCGGATCAGCCGATCGAGCTGGGCGCGTGGGACGTTCAGATCCTTCTCGAGAAGGGCGGGAGATCGTAGGCATGGCCTGCTATCGCGTGGATGGCCGCAGGTCACGCTGCCTGTGGGGCGCGCGCCGGCGGTACGGCCGTTGACTCCCGGACGATCAGCGTGGTTGCCAGTTCGACACGAAGAGTGTTCGGCTCCCGTCCCTCGATCTGGTCGGTCAGCAGCCGATGGGCAACTTGACCCATCTCTGCGAATGGCTGCCGAACCGTGGTGAGCTGAGGCGAGGAGGTTGCAGCCAGGATGCTGTCGTCGAATCCGACCACACTGAGATCGTCGGGGCACACCGAGTCCTAATCGGCGGGCGGCCTCTATCACTCCGAGGGCCTCGAGATCGTTAGCCGCGAACATGCCAGTGGGCCGGTCGGGGAGCCGCAAGATTTTCTCGGCCGCCAAAACTGCCGGCTCGAAGCGGAAGTCGGCCCGCTCAACGAGGACTGGATCGAGGGCAATCCCAGCTTCGGTGATGGCGGCGGCGTAGCCGTGATACCGGGCGTCGTCCACCAGACACTCATAACCGCGGAGCATCGCAATTCGCCGATGGCCCAACTCCAACAGGTGCTGCACCGCAGTTACGCCGCCTCGCCAATTCGTTGCACCAACGCTCGGCACGGGCCCGTCGACTGAATTGATCGGATCGATCAGTACGAGCGGCAGCGCCGCCTCTTGCAACCGCCTCTGTTGCTCTGGGGTCAAGCGCGACGTCACCATAATGACTCCGGCACGGCCGACCCGCTCTAGCTCATGGATCCACCGCCGGGCGTTCATATTCTCCGGGACTGTGCTTACCGCGACATGACCGCCATGCTCCCCTGCCGCCTTGACGATTTCGCGCAATATTTCGAGGTTGTTGGGGTTTTTGAGGGCGTCGAATACCAGCTCGACATGTTGATGGGCAGAAGGCAGCGCACTTGCGCCGCGCGGCAGGTACTGCTGCTCGTGAAGCACCTGTAGCACCCGCTCTCGCGTCGCGGGAGCGACATCTGGGCGGCCGTTGAGGACCTTGGAGATGGTCGGGGTGGAGACTCCGGCGCGCTCGGCTATCTGCTGCAGCGTCATTCGCTTCGATCCTGGGTTCACGTCACCCATTCCTCACCTGTCACCGCTACGCCACAAGTAGTCGAATCATATTGCGCAATTATTTCGGAAAAATGATCGAAGGTCCAGCTATGGAATTTGCTGAGCCTCAGATCGGCCGCAGACATCTGAAGCTCGCCCTACGCTGGCGAGGGTGAAGTTCACCGATGGCTACTGGCAGCTACGTGACGGTGTGCAGGCTCGTTACCCCGCCCAGGTTTACGACGTGACCGCGGAGCCCGACGCGCTTACCGCCTACGCACCCACCCGAAAGATCGAACACCGAGGCGACACCCTCAACGAGCCGCTGCTCACGGTGCGATGCACCTCACCCGCGCCCGACGTCATCTCGGTGTCGGTGAGCCATTTCCTCGGGGGTGTCCCACGACTGCCGCAGTTTCGGCTAGCCGCCGATCCATCGACAAAAGTTCGGGTCCAGGTGGACGAGAGCCACGCCACCATCACCTCGGGTGCGCTGACGGCCCGCTTCCGGTGTGGCGAGCACTGGGCGCTGGAGTTTCTCGCCCACGACAACGTGCTGACGCGGAGCGCCGACAAGGCGATGGCCCTCATCACCGAATCGGGCAAGACCTACATCCGCGAGCAACTCCTCCTAGGCATCGACGAGTTCGTGTACGGCCTGGGTGAACGGTTCGGTCCGCTGGTGAAGAACGGTCAAGTCGTGGACATCTGGAACGCAGACGGCGGCACCAGTAGCGAACAGGCGTACAAGAACGTGCCGTTCTATCTGACCAACCGCGGGTACGGGGTGTTCGTCAATCACCCGGGCCTGGTCTCCTTCGAGGTCGGGTCCGAGGCGGTGTCCCGGGTGCAATTCAGTGTGGCCGGTCAAACACTGGAATACCTGGTGATCTACGGGCCCACGCCCTCAGAAATCCTCCGCAAGTACACCGCTCTCACTGGCCGGCCCGCACTACCGCCGCCCTGGTCGTTCGGGTTGTGGCTGAGCACCTCGTTCACGACCTCGTACGACGAGAAGACGATCACCGAGTTCGTCGACGGCATGGCCGATCGAGACCTCCCGTTGTCGGTGTTCCACTTCGACTGCTTCTGGATGCGCGAGTTCCACTGGTGCGACTTCACCTGGGACAACCGGACCTTTCCCGATCCGGCAGGCATGCTGTCTCGCCTGAAAGACAAAGGCCTACGCATCTGTGTATGGATCAATCCCTATATCGCGCAGCGCTCACCGCTGTTCGCCGAAGGCGCGGCAGGGGGCTACCTGCTCCGAAAACCCGACGGCGAGGTCTGGCAGACGGACAAGTGGCAGGCGGGTATGGGGATCGTCGACTTCACCAATCCCGACGCGTGCGAGTGGTACGCAGGCAAGTTGCGGGCGCTGTTGGACCTCGGCGTGGACTGCTTCAAGACCGACTTCGGGGAGCGGATTCCTACCGACGTCGTGTGGTCTGACGGCGCTGACCCGGAGCGGATGCACAACTTCTACAGCTACCTGTACAACCAGACCGTCTTCGAACTCCTGCGCAGTCACCGCGGCGAGCAGGAGGCGGTGGTATTCGCCCGATCTGCAACGGCCGGCGGGCAGCGCTTCCCGGTCCACTGGGGCGGGGACTGCGAGTCGACGTTCGTCTCGATGGCCGAGAGCCTGCGCGGTGGGCTGTCCTTGGCCATGTCCGGCTTCGGGTTCTGGAGTCATGACATCGGCGGCTTCGAGGGACGTCCGGACCCGGCGGTGTTCAAGCGATGGATTCCCTTCGGCCTGCTGTGCACCCATAGCCGGTTGCACGGCAGTGACAGCTATCGCGTGCCTTGGCTTTTCGACGAGGAGTCAGTTGATGTGTTACGCCGATTCACCCGGTTGAAGGCGCAGCTGATGCCGTACATCTACGGGCAGGCGGTGGTGGCGGCCCACGAGGGAATTCCAGTGCTCCGGCCAATGGTTGCCGAGTTTCCCGACGACCCGGCCTGCAGCCACCTCGATCGGCAATACATGTTCGGGGATCGACTGCTGGTCGCGCCCGTATTCAGCGCATCCGGCGAAACCTCGTACTACATCCCGGCCGGCACCTGGACGCACCTGCAGACCGGCGCAACCGTACGCGGCCCTGTCTGGGTCCGCGAGGTGTGCGACTTCCAGACCGTACCGATCTTCGTCCGCCCTGGATCGGTGCTTCCGGTCGGCTCGCGCGACGACCGGCCGGACTACGGCTACGACGACGACGTGACGCTGCGGGCGTACGAATTTCCGGACGGCGGCCGGACGACCGTAACGGTGCCTGGACCTACTGGAGCGGTCGCGGCCGCCTTCGAAGTGGTCCGGGACGGTAACACGCTGACGGCCACCCGACTGGAGGGAACCGCCCCATGGCGGCTGCTCGTGATGGGGCAGCGAGAGATCAGCGTCCCGGCCGACACCGACCAGTGTTCAATTGAGCTGGGCTCAATCGAGATGTGAGCCGTGCTGCAGATCGAAATACTCGAAATCGGCAATGACGTTGCGCCGGTAGGAGTCGACGCAGGCCATGCCGATCATGGTGCCGGTGAAGCCCCGAGTCGTCTCGTCGGACATGTAGGTGGCATCGATTGCCGGCCCGATGTCGCAGAACAGCTGCTCAGCCGGTAACCGCCAGGAGAACTGCACAGTCCCGTGGTGCAAGCGGAGCTGCATAACGACCTCGTCTGAGTCAAGAGCAACTCGGTGCAGAAGTAGCTCCTGCTTGGTTCCACCCTCGACCAGCACGATGCCCAGCGCATTCGAGCTGAGGCTTTCGCTCAAGTACAGACGCAGGTAAGCGAAGTTCTCGTTGTCATAAAGGACCGCAAGTCCGGCTGAGTGCGAGAAGTGACGTGGCGCTAACGAGACCTGTGTCTCGGCGACGGCATCGAACGCCTGGAGTTGAGTAGCGACGAGAGACACGTCGAAGCGTGAGGTGAGCGCCTCGCCGCCTTTGATGCTCAGCGCCCCCTGGCGGCGACTCAGGGAGACCCAATCTTCGGTCAGCGATCGCCGCAATGTAGAGAATCGAACGTCGATGGCGGGCCCGTCGAAGTCGTCGCGAAGATGCGCATGTGCGACGTCTGAGCGTCCGGATAGCCCTTTCCGGCCAGGCCGGGCGTCATGAGGCGGGCACGAGTGCCTCCGGTCGTCAGTCGCAGCCAGCCGTCGTCGGTCCACTCGACCTTCTGGATCGCCGTCTCGCGACCGAGCACTGATCGTCGATTCGGTCTCGAGAGGTCGCGCACAGAGGTGGGCCACGTACCACTCGCCGGTCGGAGTCTCGACCAGGCATCCGTGTCCGGCCTTCTGCAGCTCGGCCGCCGGGTTGTACAGCTGCGGTCGCAGAAAGTCATGATCATTTCGGCCGAAGTGCGGCGCCGGATTGCTCGTGATGAACGGGTTGACGGGCCCGGGCTCGTACGGCCCGGCGATGTCGCGCGATCGCGCCAGCGTTACGCCGTGTCCGTACCCGGTGCCGCCCTCGGCGGCCATCAGGTAGTAGTACCCGTTGCGCTTGTAGAGGTGAGGGCGCCTCGAGGCATCCGCGGTCGGTGCCGCCGCGGTAGATACGTGTAGTTGGGCCGCGCAGCTCGCGTAAATCGGCGTCGAACTCCTCGAGAACGATGGCGCCCGGGTGTTCGTAGCCGTCGCGCGGGTCCCACTCCAGAGTGACGAGCCAATGACGACCGTCGTCGTCGTGGAAGAAGGAAGGGTCGAAGCCGACGCTGTTGAGATACAGCCGGACGGCTCCACGGACCATCGATGTCCGACGCGGTGACAAGGAAATTGTCCACATCGAAGTAGTCGGCAGCTGTGCTGTGGACTAGCGAGTACGCCAGGTAGAACAGACCCTCGGATCTACTGAAAGTCAAGCAGGGAGCCCATATCCCCTCGTGGGAGGCCAGGCCGCGAAGGTCGTGCTCTTCTCGCTGCAGACCGTGACCGATCAGCGACCAGGTCGCGAGATCGGTGGAGTGGAACAGCCGGATGCCCGGCTGCCAGACAAATGTGGATGTGGCGAGGTAATAGTCCTCGCCAACTCGCACGATCGAAGGGTCTGGATTGAATCCTGGCAGGACGGGATTGCGGATCACACGTGTCCTACTTCTTCTGACGTGTGGCTGAAGACATACAGCACTGTCGAGGAGCCAGCCGACCAGCGCGGCCGACTCCTTGCGTCCTCCGGTCTACCCCCGCGCCAATGACGTGGAGCCGGAGCGCCGTCTTGACAGCGCGTCAACTGTGGCGGCAAGAGCCAGAACCGCGCCGGTAATCGCCAACGTGATGCCCGCAGAGAGGCCGAGAAGCCCAAGCCCGTTCGTGATCATCGAAATGAGCAACGCTCCCACTGCAGCTTGAGCGAGGCGGCCCCGACCACCAAAGAGGCTGACGCCGCCGACGACTGCGGCGGCAACGCCGGACAGCACGATGTCTCGGCCGGCCGAGGACTCGACGGTCCCGACTTGGCTGGCCGTGAAGAGACCTGAGATCACAGCGAGGCTGGAGCAGAGGATGAAGCACGTAATGCGCACCCGGGCGACGTTGATGCCGGCCCGCCTGGCCGCTTCCGGGTTGCCGCCAACCGCATAAATATGGAGACCGAACTGGGTGCGGTCGAGCATGGTTGTGCCGATCCAGAGGATCGCGAGCGCAATGGGCACGACGACCGGCACACCCCTGATGGGGATCACGCTCGTCGACCTGTTCAGGCTCAGCATAAAGACGACCAATCCGCCGCCAACTGCCCAGGCTGCGACGCGTGCCCACAGCAGACTCATCGGACGAACTGGCATACCGGCCGCGACTCGTCGGCTGCGATCGTAAAGCCCAGTGAGCAGCGAGATCCCGACGACGACGATGAGCATGAGCCACCCGGCCCAGACCGGCATCGACTTGTTCATGATCGCCAAGACGGCCGGCGCCTCAATGCGGTAAGCGCCGGCGTTCCCGAGCAAAACGAGGATCACCCCCTGTAGGCCGAGGAACAAGGCCAGGGTTATGACGAACGACGGAACTCCAATCTTGGCGACCATGAAGCCTATGAACGTGCCGATTGAGGCGCCGACGACCAGCGCGACGAGCAGCGCTGCGACCCAGTTCCACCCACCGACGTTGGTCAGCAGGATGAAAATCGCCATCGCCAAGCCACCTGTGACGCCGGCCGACAGGTCGATTTCGGCAAGGATGATCACGAACGTCAGCGCCACCGCCAGCATCATCAGCGCGGCCGTCTGAGTCATCAGATTCGCGATGTTGGTCTTGGTGAGGAAGAACGGAGTCAGGATGAAGAACACGAGGGTGATAATGACCACGCCGGCGAGTGCGGGCAGCATGCCCATCTCGCCACCGCGGACACGGAGCACGTAGCTGTCGATCTGGTCGCGGACTGTGCCCTCGTGCCCCGTCGCAATCTGATGGGGGGCAGGGGCGCCTCCGACCGTTTGGGCCGCGGTGTTCGTTGCCGGATTCGTCGACTTTTCGACTGGCGTGGTCACGAGAACGCCTCCTCCTCTTCGTCTACCTCTTCGGCAGCCGCAGTGTCGCCCTTGATGCCGGTGATGTACGCGACGACGTCGTCGTAGTTCGTTTCGCTCGTCTTCAATTGGGCCACCATGGCGCCGAGATAGAGCACATTGATGTAGTCCGCCACCTCGAACACGTCCGCGAGATTGTGGCTGATGATGATGACGCCCACCCCGGCGTCAGCGAGCCGGCGGACGAGGGCCAGCACCTGTTCGGTCTGGGCCACGCCGAGCGCAGCGGTCGGCTCGTCGAGGATGACCAACTTCGCCTTCTGCAGCACGGCGCGAGCGATCGCCACAGTCTGGCGCTGACCGCCGGACAGCGAGGAGACCTTCTGGCGTACGGACTTCATTGTCCGCACCGACAACCCCTGCAGCGTTGCCGTGGCATGCTTCTCCATCTCCGCCTGGTCGAGCATGCGCTGGTGAACCTCCTCCCGCCCGAGGAACATGTTCTGGACGATGTCGAGGTTCTCGCACAACGACAGGTCCTGGTAGACGACCTCGATGCCGAGCCCCGACGCGTCCTTCGGCGAGTTGAGGGTGATCGGCGCCCCCTCGAAGGAGACCTCGCCGGAATCGTACGGTTGCGCCCCCGACAGCCCCTTGATCAAGGTCGACTTTCCGGCGCCGTTGTCGCCGACGAGCGCGCGTGACCTTACCGGGGTAAACCGTCATGTTCACGCCCTTGAGGACCTCGACGGGGCCGAAGCTCTTCCGGACGTCCTGCAGCTCGATGATAGGGGTTTCCACGTCTCCTCCTTAGCTACTGCCGCGAGCGAGGTTGGTGGTCATGCGCACTGCCTGTGCGCATGACCACCACAAAACTTGCGTGCGATCCACCTGCTGTTGGGCTAGGTGAGGCCGGCCTTCTTGCAAGCAGCTGCGACCTCTTTGGTGCAGACGTCGGAGATCTTCGCGTTCCCGTCGTCGAACACAACCTTCATGTTCTTCGCGTCGACCACGACAGGCGTCTGTGGGATGAACGGCGTGCCGTCAGGGTCTGTCTGTCGGAGCAGGTGGCTTCTGGCCGCTGAGCAGCTGCATAGCCAGATCTACGCTGGCCTGCGCCTCGAGCTGGAACGGCTTGTAGACGGTCGCGACCTGCTTGCCGAGCAGGATGTTCTGCAGACCGGGCGGGCTCGCGTCCTGACCGCTGACCGGAATCTTCTTGCCGTTCTTGTCGAGCACCGAGATCACACTGGCCGCGTTGATGTCGTTGGCGACCCAGACGGCGTCGATGTCGCCCTTTTGCGCGGTGTATGCCTGCTCGAAGTACGTCTGAACCTTTGGCGGGTCCCAGGACCCCGGCGTCTTGAACGCCGGCTTGATGCCCGCCGCGGCCATGACCTTGTCCGCGCCGTCGTGGAACTGCTTCGCATTGCCGTCCGTCGGATCGCCGCCGACGTAGATGACCTTGGCCGTCGCCGGATCCTTGCCCTCGGCCTTGAGGCCGTCGACGATCATCTGGCCCTCGAGCTCACCGACGTGGAAGTTGTCGAAGGAGACGTAGTAGTCGGCGCCCTTGATCGGCCGGTCGTACGCGATCACCGGGACGCCCTGCGCCTTGGCCTTTTGCGCGACCTGGACGCCGCGCCTTGTTCAGGTCGACGAGCAGCATGACCGCGCACCCCTTGGTGAGCTGCTGCTGGGCGATCGTCGCGTACTTGCTGGTGTCGTTCTGGGCGTTCTGGATGTCGGTCTCGACGCCCTGGGCTTTGAACGCCTGCTCCAGCTGGGGACGGTCGCCGTTCTCCCAACGGCTCGACGACGCTGCGTCGGGCAGGATGATGCAGGCACGCTTTCCGGCTGCCGCTCCGCTTGCTCCTCCGCTCGCCTCCCCTGCTGGAGCTGCGGTGTCGCGGTTACATCCGGCGAGCGTTGTTACGGCAAGACCCGCCGCTAGAACTGCCGCGAGGGCAGCCCTCTTCGTCTGAAGTGTCATTTTCTCTTCCCTGAGTAGACAGTAAACGGCCCATCCAGTGCTCTCGAAACGCTTTCGAAAGGCTTTCGGCTGGCGGCAGTCTGGCATTTGAGCCCAGTGATGTCAAGGACTAACTCAGCGAGGAGTTCGTGCCGATACATGATCGTTAGGAGGTCGGTAATCCGGCGCGGATTGCTCGGATCCTAGCTGCTGCTCCGTCGCCAGAATCGGAACCACCAGCCGGCCCGTCGGTCGGCACTTTCCGACCGTGGCCACCCGCCCAGCTCGAGGATCTCGGCGGTCCCCCAGTTCAGCTGACTAGATGTACCGTCGGCAGCGAGCATCAGGGCTAGCGCCTCGTCGTGGTAGTCGTTCGCCAAGTCCCGGACAAGATCCATCCGATCCGCGTCAACGGCCGCGCTGATCCGTCTGGTGTAGTGCACGTCGAGGTGCTGTAGTCGCTCATCGATCGATGTGGACACGAACGGCCTCCACTTCGGGAACCCTCGGATTTCAGTGTAGTACTGGGGTGCTTTACCGCTGTCTGCTCACTGTGTGACGATCAGCTCGCCAACACCTATCAGGAGGAATCTGATGACGCCGCAGCCCACCAAAGAGGACAAGTTCAGCTTCGGTTTGTGGACGGTGGGCTGGCAGGCCCGGGACATGTTCGGGGAGGCCAGCCGGCCGGTACTGGCTGCGGTTGAGGCGCTGCACAAGCTGGCCGAGCTGGGGGCGTACGGACTCACGTTTCACGACGACGACCTGATCCCGCCGGACAGTAGCAGCAGTGATCGGCAGCGGATCATTGACGAGTTCAGGGCTGCGCTGGATGAGACCGGGATGGTGGTGCCAATGGTCACCACCAACTTGTTTTACGACCCCATGTTCAAAGATGGCGGGTTTACCAGCAACGACCGTACGGTGCGCCGGTATGCGATCCGCAAGGTGATGCGCAACCTGGATTTGGCCGCAGAGCTGGGGGCGCAGATCTATGTGTTCTGGGGCGGCCGGGAAGGCTCTGAGGTTGATTTCGCTAAAGATGTGCGGTCGGCGCTGGACCGGTACCGAGAAGCCCTGGACACCCTCGCTCAGTACTGCCTTGACTCCGGGTATGGGTTGCGGTTCGCGATCGAGCCGAAACCGAACGAGCCACGCGGCGACATCTTGTTGCCCACCATCGGGCATGCGCTGGCCTTCATCAACGAGCTGGAACACTCCGACATGGTGGGCATCAACCCGGAGGTCGGGCATGAGCAAATGGCCAGCCTCAATTACACACATGGCATAGCTCAAGCGCTGTGGGCCGGAAAGCTGTTCCACATCGATCTGAACGGGCAGAAGGGCCCCCGCTATGACCAGGATCTGGTCTTCGGCCACGGCGATCTCCTACAGGCCTTCTCGACGGTCGACCTGCTGGAGAACGGCGCGCCCGGCGGCGGGCCGACCTACGACGCGGATCGGCATTTCGACTACAAGCCGCTGCGCACCGAAAACCTGGACGGGGTCTGGGAATCCGCCCGGGCCAACATGGAGCTGTATCTGATCTTGCGGGATCGGGCTCGGGCGTTCCGGGCCGACCCGGAGGTGCAGGAGGCGCTCCGAACTGCCCGCGTCGACGAGCTCAGCAAGCCGACCCTGGCAGACGGGGAAACCTACCAGCAACTGCTCGCCGACCCTACGGCGTACGAGGACTACAACCCCGACCCAGCGCGCACCCAGGGCTACGGCTACGCCCACCTCCAACGCCTTGCCGTGGAGCACCTTCTCGGCGCCCGCTGATTGAGGGTAGGCAGGCGCGATCAGTTCAGTTGTGCAGGCTATTCGGCACTGGCGAGAGTCGCGACCCCGAACGTGGTGAGAATAGCGGCGGTGACCCGGTTGAGGATTGTCGTGACGCGGGGGCGGCGGAGCCACGTGACGGCCCGGGCCGCGAGAGAGGCGATCACCAGGAGCCAGGCGAAGGCGACCGCGGTGTCGATCACGCCGAGCGTCAGAACCGTGGCGAAGAGCGACGCGTGCGGTGGAACGAACTGCGGCACGATCGCCAGGAAGAATAGGCCGACCTTGGGGTTGAGCGCGCAAGACATCAGGCCCGAGCCGAACGCGGCGGCCGGCGCCCGTTCACCTGTCGGGCGCTCCGCGAGATTGCTCGTCGCCTCTTGCCGGCGGCGCAGCAGCACCCGAAGACCGAGATAGATCAAATACAGTCCGCCGGCGATCTTGACGATCCGGTACGCGGTGGCGGATTGTTCGAGCAGTGAGGCCAGGCCGACGGCGACCGCGAATGCCCAGAGCAGCGATCCCAGCGCTGATCCGGCGGCAGCCGCAATTCCCGATTTGGCATCACGAAGGCTGAAGCGCAACACCAGGAACGTATCCGGCCCCGGAGTCATCGCCAGCAACAGACTGAGGCCGACGAACGCCATGATCATGGACGCAGTCATCCGGCTAGCCAATCAGATTTGAGCAACCCCGGCCACACGGTTTCTTTGCCGGCGCCCGCTGCTATCGCTGGCCCGCAGGCTCCTCCATTGGCTGGCCAGGGCGGTATGTCTGCCGGAGCTTGGTTCCGGCAGACTGCCCGCCGTCGACTGGGACCGTGACGCCGGTGATGAAGGAGGCGTCGTCGGAGCACAACCACAGCACGCATGCCGCAACGTCTGCCGTCGTACCGATCCGCCCGAGTGGCACGCTTTGTGCGGCGAACTGCTGAGCACGATCGCCAGCCGCTCGCAGATGATCAGTCAAGATTGGACCGGGCGCGATCACATTGATCCGAATCCCCTGGTCGGCATAGTCGAGGGCGGCCGATTTACTGAGTGCAATGATTCCGGCCTTGCCGGAGACGTACGCCGCAAGATTGCTGGTGGCACCGAGACCAGCGACCGAAGCCATGTTGATGATCACGCCGCCGCCCGAGCTGAGCATCGCCGGGATCTGGTGCTTCATGCCGTAGAACGTGCCATTGATGTTGGTTCGGATGCCGAGTGAGAAGCCGTCGGACGGGATGTCGGCAAGCGGCGCGGGCATGGGTCCGTCCGTGGCGTTGTTGATCGCGAAGTCGAGGCGGCCGAATTCTTCGACGCATCGCTCGACCAGTGTCCGTACTGCATCCTCGTCCGTCACGTCGGCAGGCACTGCTAGCACTCGGCCGCCACCGTCGCGCAGCTCGGCCGCGGTCTGCTGCAGCCTGTCGTTGCTTCGGGCCGTAATTGCTACCGCGGCGCCCGCCCGGACGAACGCCGCCGCGACGGCAGCGCCGATGCCCTGGCTGCCACCAGTGATGAGGGCCACCCGATCTGAGAAGTCATAGTGCAAAGCCATGTCTCTACGCTTACCCCACACGCTGACGGCGAATCGTCCCTCGGTGAGCGCAAATCGCGGTACGTCATGTGACGTAGGGCTGTGCTACAGGCTGAGCAGTTCGGCCTCTCGAGTAGGCAAATTTGAGTTGTGCCATCTGGGCAGGCTCGCCTAGATCACTTCAAGAAAGCCCAGATGACGAAGCCGATGATCAAGATAGCCACGACCAGGGCAGCATCAGGACTCAGCTGTAATACAGCGAGCATCAGCTTCACTCAAACCGCCCCCGTCAGGCCTAACGATGATCAAATCGTATGGCGCAGCGAACGCCGCCGGGCGTACGTGCTCTAGGCGTGTCGCCCACCCATGTAACAAGATCACCGCAGCCTCAAGGGAAGCGGGCGATTTGGCCCGATGAAAAGTTGTCCCTTGTCGACGACCTTTCGGTCCTGCGACAGCGCCGGTATATTTCGGCCTTCAAGGGACAAGTACCGGCCCGATCCTGGCCATTCCAACGCTCCGGGAGGTTCTCCTATGGAATCCACTCAATCGCAGGCCGCGACGAACGCCTTCATCAATGAGCGCCTGGCAGCTATTGAGGGCCAAATTCAGGATCTGAAGAGCTACGTATCGGGGCAAGACCGATCTAGCAATGGGGACGATGTGAAGGTCGTCCAGCTTTCTGACGAAGAGCTGGCGACGATTCGCTCCACACTTCAGAGCAACAGCGCTCTGGCAGCATCGGCATCCGCAATGGCGGGGCGCAAAATTCTGATCTTGGTGGATCCGCCTGGCGTGTGCTTCGACTACAGCAACTTCTGATCCTCAGGGTCCCGGTTCTCACAGGCCGACATCACCTGTTCGGCCCCTTCCAGTAGGAGCGAGATGCCGCTCGGGCCATGAGACCGCGCCACGGCTCGCGTAGCAGACGTCGACCACCTAAGATGATCCGGGCGTCCATGACGAGGGCCTGGGCGGGGAAACCCGCGGGGCAGGTTCTGGCGGAAAGGGCCTCTAGCTCAATTGGCAGAGCTGCGGACTTGCGGCCACCTCTGTGGCCTTGCCTCTGAAGTCAACATGGTGAACCTGTTGAGCATCTAGATCAAATGGATTTGAAGTCGCCGAATCATCAAATTGCTGCTCATTACTGCGGGCGACGTTTGCGAACTCTGTTGCCCGAGCGGTTACCGTGACATTCTTCATGTCGAGAGGGCCCTGATTTTCAATTCTGACCCTGAATCGGAACGTCTCCCCGACGTTCAGGACGCTACCGGCGCCCGGATCAAGCCCGCGAGCGACAGTCTCTGTCTTGCAGTTGTTGGTTGCGTAGGCGCTGACGGCAGCCTCTAGGTCATCGATGGCAGTCATTACTGACTCGGCGCACGGCCGCGTTTCATCGCGGAGGTGCTGGCTCGGTATGGGCGCTGGCGCAGGTAGACGGGACGATTACCCGATACACACCAGCGACCAAAGACACCGTGACGATCCCGGCCGGCTTAGCCGGTGCTGGCGGGGACATGACCTTCGCCGACGGCAGTTCATGGGTCCGCGGCGCTGCTGATCGCCTGCTGATTCGGATAGATGCAGAGACGAACCAGGTCGTCGAGGAATACGGGCCAGCCGCCAGTGCCGGTGCGGTGGCGCTAGGTTTCGGGGCGGTCTGGATCTCGGCTTACAACGAAAAGAAGGTGTGGCCCCCCTACACCACTGATGGCGTCACCGAACCACAGCAGGCGGCGTCCCAAACACCAGGGAATTGGGCAGTCGTAAGCGGACCGACTACCGGGGCACATTCCACAGGAACCTATGTCACACACGGAACGGCAGAAGCCGACCATGCTACAAGCGGGCTGCCGGTCTGGACCGCGCGGCGGCTGTCACATATCAGGCGCGTTTCGTTGGCCAGAGACCTCAGCATGCATGGCCTCGCTGTGACAACGATCCCCGTGAGCGTGCCAGCCAGCGTAAGCACGGTCGGATCAACCTCCGCGGCCAAGATGGACGGCATGTGACCTCTGAGCTTCGAGGAGTGTCTTGAGCGCGAAAATACCCGCTTGCTTCGACCGAGGTCGACAACCGCGCCGCTGTGCTGGCTGCTTAATTGTGCCGCAGAATCCGCTTCGCGCTGCTCAAACTCAAGTCACAGCGCTCAGCACGCGCAGAGGCAATGACGGCCAGCAACATAACTAGATGGCTCATCGGCGTCACTGAGGCAGAGTGTCGGAATCGCAATCGGGCTGCTGATCAATATCGCGATCAGCATTATCGCTGCCTGATCTGTTCCGCAAGCAGAAGCGCCAAGGGCGAGGAATTTTTGAAATCGACCGATAGCCGATTGCCTACTTCTCACGACGGAGGACTGGGTCAGCGAGGCTACCGACAACGCGCGTAAGGCGACCCTCCTCCGAGCGCCTGACAATTCGGTGAGTGGACCCGACAGCAGAAGCGCTCAATTGCCGATGTGCGCCTCGAGCGGATCGACTTGGCTCCGGGCCCGGCTAAACCTGTGAGACCGCCGCGCGCACCTGGTCCAGCATCTCCCCCTCGCCCTTGCTGACCTGCGCCGCGCCGAACCCCATGAAACCGCCCTCCTTGGCGGCGTTGGCGGCGGCTTGCGCCGAGGCGACCAGCCACTGGCCGAACGCCGCCGTCTCTTCGGGGGTCGCCTGAGCCGCAACAATCGCCTGGACGGCGCTCAGCTCGACCAGCACCTGCTCACCACTCGGTGCGGTCCCCTCCAACGAGGGGCGGTACCCCCTGAGCGGGTTCCGCTTCTGCTGGACCTCCGCCTGGATGTCGAGGGCCACCTCGGTCACCAGTTGCTCCTGACTGGAAGGATTCGTGGCGGACTTGACCGTCGCCATCGACTCCTTCGCGGCCTCGATCGGACCGCCGGGATCGGCCAGGGAAATGGCCAGACCGGCCACGAACGGCGCCCGCACGATCCGGCTCCACTCCTCCTCAGAGAAGTCACTCTTGGTCGTCACGGCAGGTCCTTTCGTCCGGAGGTTGGCGGGTGGGCTGCCCGCGGCCGTCCGCACGCCCTCGTGCCAGTCTCCCGCGTCCCGTCGGAGATTGTCACGGTCCGCTTGGTAGGTCAGGATGCCGACGCCCTTCGTTTTCATGACAGCAGCCAGAACCGGCAGTGAATGTGTGTCGCTAGCCGACCGCCGGCTATCGGACGCGTTTTGCATTGGCCGTAAGTGTTGCGGTTCCAAAACCCAGCGCAACAGGCATCCGCGAATGGTTCGCGGCCCACTGCACCTGACGACGAGATGGAAAGGAAAGTCTGACAGTCCGCCACTGAGATTCTTCGTCTCCACGTACACGCCATTTGGACTGATGTGGCCGCCGGCTGTGAACACGAGCCCAGGATTGTAAACAAGCCGGTTTCCCGTGTCGCCAACGCTCGCGGTATACGCGCACTCGCTTACGTCCTGTCGAAAACGAGCCTCATACCGCCCAACGCCGAGTCTGATCAGGCCCACAAGACCGGAGCTTCGCGATACCCGCCCGTCGGCCGCCGCCAGCACCCAAACGGTGCTCTGTGGCCCGAAGCTAGTCGGGACGAGATCGACCCGGCCCGAGAGCGCTGGGAAGTCAGGCTTGACCGCTGATCTCGCGAATGCCGCAGGCGCCATACACGTGCTGCTGGCACTACGGTCGTACCCGTGGAGAGATTCGAGATCAACGTCGACGAGGCCGTCCTCGCTGACCTACGTGACCGCATCCGCTCCAGCCGGCTGCCCGGTCCGGCGCCCGGCGAGCCGTGGTCCCAGGGCACCGACGACGCTTACCTGCGTGACTTCCTCGGCGTGTGGGCAGACGGGTACGACTGGCGCACCAGCGAGGGCGAACTCAACCGATTTGCACAGTTCCGCACCAAGCTCGACGGCGTACAGATCCACTTCGTCCACGCCCGCGCCGCCTCCGGCGGCGGCGTTCCGCTCATCTTGACCAACGGCTGGCCGAGTACGTTCGCCGAGCTGCTACCGCTCGTGCCGCTGCTCACAGATCCGGCGGCGCACAGCATCGAGGGGCCGGCGTTCGACCTGGTGATCCCCTCGTTGCCCGGCTATGGCTTCTCGGAACGCCCGGCCCGCACCGGTGTCACGTACCGCGACACCGCTCGTCGATGGCACCGCCTGATGCGCGAGTTGGGGTACGACCGCTACGCCGCAGGCGGCAGCGACTTCGGCGCGGGCGTCGCCACGTACATGGCGCTTGAGGACCCGTCTCCGTTGATCGGCCTACACCTCAGCACACCCGAGGTAGCGCCCTACACCGGTCCGGGCTCCCGTCCCCTTAGCGAGGCGGAGCACCTTTACCGCGAGAGTCTTGCCGCGTGGATTGCTACCGAACACGGCTACCAAGCGATCCAGTCGACCAAGCCCCAGACGTTGGGCTACGGCCTCACTGACTCTCCCGCCGGCCTGGCCGCGTGGATCCTCGAGAAGTGGCGCTCCTGGTCCGACGACTTCGGCAGCATCGATCGCGACCTGTTGCTCACCACGGTCACCCTGTACTGGGTGACAGGCACCATCACGTCCTCGATGCGCGACTACTACGACAACCGGTGGTTCCGCACGCCGCTAAACCATGACGACTTCGTGGCCGTCCCAACTGGGTTCGCCAAGTTCAGCCACCAGCTGGCCGACGAAGGCGACATTCCGCGGGGCTGGCTCGAGCGCCTCTACGACATCCAGCGCTGGACGCCCATGCCGCGGGGCGGCCACTTCGCGGCAGCCGAGGCGCCCGAGCTGTTGGCCGCCGACATAGCCGGGTTCTTCGGTGCGCTCTGATACGCGTGCCGCAAGCTGACCGGCTACCGGTCGTCCGAAGCGGAACTTTCAGCGGTCCGCAGCTGAATCCCTTCGGGACATGCGACTAGCCACAACTTTGCGATCGCAAGATCGACCGGTTGCGTCCTAGGTCGCGCGATGAACATGATAAGTACTATGAAATCTACAAATTCGTTATCAAAAGATATTGAACCGAGTTTATTTAACGAGATGCTCGACCTTAGTCGAAAGATTCTTCAGCCTTATCCCTATCTCTCTTTGCGAGAGAGGCAAATTATTACCAATGACTCTCATGTTTTCAATACAATGCCACCGAAGATTTCGAAGAACCATCACCCAGGCAGGCTACCGACGAACACTGACGGTGGCGGCCTATGTCTTGCGCGCTCGTGTGCTCAAACGCACTCACCAAAAGCGATGCACTGGCTCACCAGCCGCCGCCAGCGGCGCCACCGGCACCCCCGTCGGTTGGTACATGGGGCGGCAGTGGGAGATCTTTATCGCTGTGCCTATACGGCCCATCCGACCGAGAGTGGTCTCGAACGCGATAACACCCAGGCCGACTGCAAATCTCGTAAGGCCGCCCCTCCTTGTCGTGCTTGACCTGCCAGTCGTGGCGCCCAATCACACAGTGCAGATTTCTCATGGACCGCTCCCTTCCAAGGACCGCATGGCAGTACCGCCGATATCTGTCAGCTCAGTATCCACGGGCGGATTTCGCCATCGTGAGCGGAGACGGATTACGCACAGCAGGTAGGTTCAGCAGGAGACTCCAGCTAGGTCCAGGTCTTGTGCCGCCATCTAGCTGGAGCCTCTCCCCCTGTAAGGGCCCTGGATCTAGTCACGCGCAAAGTTGCTGAAAAGTCCAGGTCCCGGCGCGATTTATCTCAGTCTCGTGAGATCTGCCGCAACTCTTCGCTCGACGGCGTGGTGCTCTTCACGTCGAATCGCACTTGTGTTCTAATCAGATATGCGGGATCTCGATCTGACTCAGTACGCCGATGCGGATCAGCGCGAGGTGAATCCGCCGATCGAGGTGGAGGCAGCAATCTGGGCCGCTGCTGGCGAGCTGGATTGGTGGGTCCGAGAGCGCAAGGAGTGGTTCGGACGCGTACGCGGGCCGGACGGTCGTCAAAGGTGGATCAAGGCTGTTGATCTTCGCCTCAAAGAGGGCAGCCAGCGTCCGCTTACCGGACCTTGAAGGAGTGTGAACGCAAGGTAGCCAGCGGACTCCGCGCCGATATGGAGCAGCCGAGGGGAATCGAGATCGGTCAGTAGTGCTTGATCAACGCCCATGATCGACATCGTCTTCGCCTATTGACCAACGCAGGCCTGCAGGTAGGGTGCAATTTGGCCTTCTTTGCCCCATCGAGGAATTGGTCGCGTCGGGATGATCTTGACCAGACGAAGCAGGAGGCCGCCGCGGCGCGAACGACGGCGTACGGCCCAGACCGTTGTTGGTACGCACCTTGCAGTCATCACGGCCATCGCCAACAACGGACAGACGATCAATTTCCAGCACGAGGTTGACCTGGTCAAGGCGTCGGTGCTCTATGCCGACGACGTAGAGATCCTCAGCCTCGGCAGCCGGATGGTCAGGCAAATAAACGAGTTCGCGGCCGGAGACAGCATGAGCCTGTAGGCGCTGCTCACAGGCCTCGACGACGACACGCTCCGCTATCTGAATCCTGATCTCGACCCAGAACAGCTTCGGCAGCTGATGCCCCTGCTTCAGCTCGACCCCGGCGCCCTCCGAGAACTTTCGGCCACTGTCCCCGCCATGGCGCAATTCTCGGAGTTCGCCGACATTCTCGACGAGGGGCACGACAACCGCGGACTCATCCATGCAAGAGCTGCGGGAGGCCTTCGAGCGGATGCGTGTCGATTCCGGCCTCGCCGAGCTCGAGCCGGCGGTAAGGAGGAAGCTCGTCCGGTTCAACGAGAACATCGCGCTCGGTGAGGAGACGGATACCGTCATCGGTACCTTTATCGAGGAGCTGAAGCGTTATCTCCTCGATCCCAAGTGGTTCGTGCTCGTCGACGACGACGTTGCCTCTCTGGCACGGGGACTCATCAACGAAGGCCATCTCACACCGCCGCAGCGAGCAATCAGCAACGCCAGCGAAGCGGCCCTCGGCACCGGCTTTCTCGGGCGCCTGCCGGCCTCACCGCTCATCCAATGGACGAACTTCTCGATCTCCGTCGTGATCTTTACGAACCTCTGGGGCGCTACCGCCGCAAGGTCTCTCACCTCCGCAGCGAACTCCAGACCCAACCATTTGACGAGCACATCGAGGCGGAGATCGATGCTGTCTGGCGTACGGAAGTGGATCCAGCCATTGGGGAGATTCGCCAGGCTATGGGCGATCATGGCCTGGTTCGCGAAATCCTCCGAGCCTTCGGCGACGACCTGTCCAGCTTCGTCGACGGCACTTGGCTCCGAGCCGGTGTCGCTCTGATCTCCGCCGACGTGGTCGACCTAGGCGCCGCTGTTACGGCGGCAGTTACTGCCGGCACGGCTGTTGCACCCACCGTCGTCAAAGGGCTCCGATCGCGCGCCGACGGAAGAGCGGAGGCAAGGGCTCACGACCTCTTCTACCTCTACGAAGTAGACCGGCGACTTGGGTAGCCCAAGCGGAGGGCTGCGCCCACTACTGCTCGATCACATCCAGCCGGAGGACGGACCCCGATTTTCAAGCCACTTCAGCACTTCGCACTTTTGATAGCGGATGTGCCTGCCGATGCGGTAGCGCGGCGGCCCGGTCCCCTTCCGGTTCCAGTCGTAGATCGAAGAGACTGACGGCAGTTGGAGCATCTCCGCCAGCTGCCTTGGCGAGAGGTATTCGGGCCATTCATCAACGGTTAGTGTGCTCAGGGCGGGACGCTATGGACTTGATGTGGGTCGCCGCTCTTTGTCGATCGGGGCCTCGCCGCCGTTATAGGGGACAACCGGGAGATCCAACTCGGCCAGGCGGTCCACTACGCCGCCGCCGACACCAGGAACGTCGATGATCGCGCGTACCCGTTGGGTGATGCCGATGTCGTCGAGTCCCACCATGTTCTGGCACCTTGACACGCAGAGCGATCCGTTTGTATCGGCGAGCTCGTCACCTGGGGCCTCGATCTGTGCGCCGGCATCGTGGCAGCCCTGACGGAACCACCGTCGCGTACATAGAGGCATGAGCGCCTGGTCCGGCTCTTTGCCCCAGTCCCCTTGGTTGCGGAGGTCGCCCCATTCGCCGGCATAGGTCACGTGGTGAAGCGCAACCTTCGTTTTCGTGCCGCAACTAGCGCACTGGTAAGGATGTCGCTTGTAGTACCGGGATCGCCTCAGCCGCCAAGTGTTGGAGCGGTAGATACGCACGAATCCACTCAGGGTGATACGCCATCGACCCGCGAGCGTAGAAGCGGGTCCTTTACGATGGGGGACGCGTCGGTGACCATGCCCTGGGCGGGGAGACTCGGTGGGGGAAGCGATACGAAGCCGCATCGGCGTTCAGTCCCGGAAGAGTCCCGGCGAGGTTGACCGATGATGCTGAACGTTGACCAATGATGACCAACGTTTTCCCTAGTCGGAGGACGTTTGGGGACCGAAGGGCCTCTAGCTCAATTGGCAGAGCTGCGGACTTTTAATCCGTAGGTTGTGGGTTCGAGTCCCACGGGGCCCACCACTAGGAGTAATAGCTCGTCCGCGGCGGGAAGCGGCTAGCACAGCGCTCCAACAGCCACGGAATGAGCCGAGATGAGACTGCCGAACGACGGATGTCAGGATTGCTTGACGTGTGAGCCGGCTCACATACCTCCGGTCATGTAGAGACCCGGAACAAGGCTGGGGTTCCAAGGCACGAAACAGGCAAAGATGATCAAGGCGACCCCGAAAGCGATACTGAACGCCTTACCGTATCGCCAGATTTTCTCGATGAAGATGACTGCGGCGAGGCCGACCATCCACGGAAGGTTCATCACACCGACGGTGATCAGCACCACCATCAGGCCCCAGCAACAACCGACGCAATAGGCGCCGTGGTACAGCCCCACACGAAGATCACGGAGGGATCCTTGATAGTTCCCAAAATGGAGGAGGAAGCCGAACGGGAACGGCAATGCTTGAGGCAGCGATCCTTGAGGGGGGTCAATTGATAGATGCCGGCCGCGGCGAGAAGCACGGCACCGACCCACGGCGCAGCGTGCGGTGCCTGGGCCGCGAGCCAGCTTCCCCAAAGCGCCACAAAGTAAGCCACAACACCGAAGAGTGCCCAGGCGACGAGGTAGCCGACAACGAGGCCGATGCTACGAAGGACAAGAGTCCAGCCGGACGCCTGGGCGCGAACGCTGCGCTGATACAGCGAGACGACCGGCGCAACTGAAGGCAACATCATCGCGGCCATCATCAGTGTCCACAGCAGGAGAAAGCCGAAGAAGTCGAGGCCCATCGTTCCCGGAGCCGGCGGCATCCCCGGCGCCTGCGCGTATTGATGCTGAACTCCCGCCGCGGCCCAGGAATGTCGCCCTGGACGCAGAGGCGCTCGGCGAACTTGCTTTGCTCGACCAGGTTGCGCGCCGTCAGGAATAGGTCGGCCTCACCATCGACGAATGCCAGCAAGCTTGTCCGCTCACGTCGCACTCCAGGTTCTCAAGCGAGGCGAAAACACGCAGCAAGTGCTGCTCGCGACTGACCGGCAGAATGATTGTGGTTGTCGGCGACGAAAATGATCTTGATTACCTCCGCAGTATGCGCTTCTGGCTCGGCGGGGACAAGGTCGAGTTGCAACACATTTGAGCTTGCGGATACCTCGGCAACCGGCTCAGACTGCCTATGGAGCCATGCCAGGCTTGGAAGCTAAGGAGGAGGACAAAGTGGTCGTACTCATGGAACTAGATTTCGAAGGGGTATCTCGAGAGGATGTCGAGGCCCTCAGCAATGACATGGGCGCGCGTGAGAACCCGCCAGCCGGGCTCATCGCACACGTGGTGACTGACACCGCCAATGGCGTACACGCCGTTGATATCTGGGAGAGCGCCGCAGACTTTCAGCGGTTCGCCCAAGAGCAGCTGATGCCGAGTATCAAGAAGATCTCGCAAGAGCGCGGCCTCCAATTGCCGGATCCGCCTCCCGAGCCAAAGATCACGGAGGCGTACGACCTGATTCGGGTGAGCTAGCGTCGGGGTCGCAGTCCTCTGGCCGCCTGAATGCTGCCTCGCACTCCGGCCGCAACGCCTCCGGATCGAATTGTCGTGACAGCTCGAGGGCCCGCGCCTTGTGTTGATCAAGCACCTCATCGGGCATAGCTGCCCACTCGTCGAGCTTCCGAGCCAGTAGCGCAACGTTGACGTTGAAGTACGGGATCGGCACGCGCGATGTGAAGCCACCGTTGAATGCTCCCTGTACGAGCCAGTCACCGGGGAGAACGGCGTCATTGGGCGACGTGTGCGACATGATCACCGGCAGGCCGCCGGTCAGATCTTCGTTCAATGGCAGACAAAGTCCGCCATAGCGCCGAGGCATGATCAGCGCATCGAAGTCGGCGTACAGCCGCCACTGATCATCTGGGGCCGACGGGTCCCAGGTGATGCGTTTGTCCTTGATGATCGGCTCTAGTGGCTGCTGGCTCTTCACCACGAGCTCGAAATCACTACGGTTGCGTTGCATGGCGTACATCAGCAGCATCGTTGCCATGAGCCGGCTTGCCGACGACGTGCAGGAACCGGCGCCGCCGGGTACGGCCGCGATTGGCAATGCGGGCTTGAGCAAAGTCGCGGGGGAAGGTCGGCGGCGGGAGCGGGACGACTCGGTCGGCGAACCGGCGCTGCATGACGTCGAACTTGCAGGATGACGGCGCCAGGAACCTTGTTGGGAGCGGTCGCTCGGAGCCCGTCAGGTAGTCGCAGAATTCATAGTTGGACTGCAGAAAAGTCTTGATACCGCGCCGCTCGGCCTCAGCAAGGAGCTCGTAGTTGTACGGGGTTTCGCACGTCAGCACGTCGGTCAGGCCGTCAAGGAAGGTCGACATCGCTCGCGAGCGACGGACGATGGCCGTCCTTGTCGCCATTCATTCACTGAGGCGTTGGACCTCCCCGACACGGTTCACTCGCCCGGCAATCACCTGTGCGGGGAACAGCAGGAGCAACCCAAACAGGCCGATGATGGGTGAGAAGACCGAGATGATCAGAGCGATAAGGATTGCGCCAACGCTGAAGGCACTCGCGACGACATGTTGGCGGCTCTCTGCCGCCGCGCCATCGGTGAGTTCCGGGTGATGGGCGAGGTAGTTAGCGATGAGGAGGCTAAGCACGGAGACGGCCAGTAACGTGCCGATGTACAACGTCGCGAAGCCACCGTCGATGCCATGCGCGATCAGCGCGGTCGGAAAGGGTAGAAAGACGATCGCGGCAAGCCAGCACATGTTCAGCAAGACGATGCGCCCGTTCTGGCGCCGGAGTGGCCGGAAGAGGTCGTGATGAATCGTCCAGTAGTTGGCGATGACGGCAAATGAGAGCGCGAAGGCTCCTAGTGCTGCGCTGTTCTCAACAACGATGTCGGCGAGGGTCGCGTCTTCGGCCGGGTGGATTTCGGTCAGCGGGAGGATCAGGAGCGTAATTGCGATCGCGAGAACGCCGTCGCTGAAGAGAATGATCCGTTCGACACTTGCCTCTCGTTCATGTGCCATCTGCTCGCCCAGCCTTTCGTCAGATCAACTTCCTCCGTCGGCAATGGCAAAGTACTGGAGTCCGCGAAAGCGTGGCGATACCCGTGGGTAACCCGGAGTTCAGTTGCGACCGGAGGGCGGGCCCTCTCGCGATGCTGTCTAGCGCTCAATGCTTCTCCAATCGCGATCCTGCCCGATCGACCGGGTAGGAGGTTAGGGAGTTGAAGCTAAAGGGTCCCCTGCCAATACCCATCACCAGGGGGTACCAGGTGCGTCAGGCGGGTGGTTTTGTAGCAGTGCACCACCGATAAGGCCGTGCATGGGGGCGCTTCGACGCGGAGCTCGACGAGCCACGCGACGACCTACCCGATCCGTCAGACATCGGGCCATGCTCAGCAGGCCGCGCAGGGTTCGTCACCGCGGCGCAGGCGTGGAAGGCGTACCGGCAGGGCGACCTCGACGCCGAGACCCGACTGCTGGCCCGGTACCGAGCCGACGATGGCCTCCACCCTGCGTCCTCGATTGTGCAGGCGTCCCCCTACGGCGATCCACCGGTCACCGTCGAACTGGATAGGCTGCGCTAAAAGGGGGTCTTGTGAGTTCGCCAGATACCTGCACATGTGATCATCTATGTCCGGGCGAGTCCTGCGCGTGCATATTCGTCTACGACGACGACGAGGGCGACGCCGGGGTGTGCGACTGCGACTGTCGCAGCACGATTGTCATCCATTCGCCCGTTCTGTTGTCAGCGCGCGTGGCCATCAACACGGACGGTGTCGACCTGGCGCGGCTCGCCACGTTTCTCGATGAGCGCTGCGAAGCCGACTTGCTCGTTCCAGAGGAGCGAGCACGCGAGAAGGTGTCGCTCCATATGAGGGATTCGACGCTCGCAGACGTTATCGAGGCCGCCGGTCTGACGATTCGCGACAACGGGCCGCCCGCCACGGCCTATTGATGGTGTGGGGCCGATCGGGTTAGGCGCGGCGTAACGCCTCGGGACGGTGCACGGCTTCGCCGCCATTGTCGCTGCGCACCAGGTACTGCGGGTCGTCGTCGCTGGCCCGCACAGTGCGGCCGCCGGCGGTGGTGTCGCTGGTGAGATCTTGCGGACGACCTGTTCGGTGGCGGTGCCGCCGTGACTGGACCAGGTGACGAGGTCTCCGCTGCGTAAGGACTTCAAGACTCTCTCTCCTTATTAGGGTGCCGCGGGTGTTGTTCGCGGTGTTTCATTTCGGCCTCGTGCAGGTGGGGCGGGGCGTCGCCGGCGCGCTGCCGGGCGGAGAGTTCGATATCGCGGAACACCTGCCAGTACTGCCGGTCGTACGCCTCGACGATCTGGAACGTCCACAGTCCGTCGATGACGTCGCGGCCGACGAGCGTCTGCTCGATGTCGTCGGCGAGATCAGCGTGCCCGGCCGTACGCAGCTCGTCGACCGCCTGCTGCAGGGTGAGGTCGGCCATGCCGGAGAGCCGGTGGAACTCATAGAGGGCGCCTCGGGCATGCTCGACGACCTCGAGCGCCTCCGACAGTTTGCCTAGCGCGGCCACGCTGTCGTCGGTCATGCCGTCCGGGCGGCGGTGGGCGACCGGACGGTCGTGATGTTTGGCGCTGCTGTGCCGCTCGACCAATGAGCTCATGTCCGGTTCCTACCCCACGGTCCGGGTGCGTACGCGGCTGAATCGAGGGTGACTCGGTGATGCGCTTGTCCTCGACATTGTCGGTGTGCAAAGCAGCGACCCGAGCCTGTCGCGCTTGAACCCCCCCAGACGCCTACAGCTTCTCCGGTCGGATGCACGTGCTGGGCGCCTCCCTCGACTACAGCCCGGTCGGCATGCTGCTCATCACCTGGGCATTAGGCCGCACCGATGGTTGGCGATCGCTACGCCGTCCCATGTTGATTACGGCAAGCATCGCCTTCCTGCTCATGATCGGGTTGACCGCCGCCCTGCCCAGCGACTACCACTTCGGACCCGGTGTCTACGCCGGTCTCATCGCCCGAATCCTCCTGCTGTCCTATCTCGGCTGGATCACCACCGTCAGCCTTGCGGTCCGGAGGCGCCAGAGGTGTGCCAACCCTGAGGTCCCCGTCGAGCACCAGCCAAGCAAGACAATCCCAGGCCATACGGCCGAAGAACCGACTTGACTAACCAAGCCAGCGTGCCGCTAGCCGGTCGTCAACGGCGCTCCGGTGAGTCGGCGAGGAGCGCGGTTATCTCCGCGGTCTCCGCTTGCGGCAATGGGCCGACGGCCAGCACCGAGGCGTTCTCCCGCGCTTGCTGTTCGGTGCGGATCCCCGGCAACGGGATGATCGACGGGTCGAGGGCCAACAGGTAGCCGAGGGCGCCCTGCACCAGGGTCCGACCGCCGACGGTCAATAGCTCCCGTACGGTGTCCAGGCGTTGCAACCAGCCTGGCATCGCGTCGGCGTCGAAGTAGTCCCACCAGGGCGTATCCAAGCGGACGTCGCCGGCCTCGGGCCGGTTGGTGTCGTACTTGCCGGACAGCATGCCCATGGCCAGCGGTGACCGGGCTAACACGGCCAACCCGTAATTGTGTGCGGCATTCAGCGTGGCGGCAGTCCAGCCGAAGACGTTCACCTGGGTCTGCACCGCCACGCAGCCGTCCGATCGGGCGAAGACCGCCATCGTTTCGGCGTCGTCCTGAGAGGTGCCGAGGGACTTGATCTTGCCTTTGGCCAGCAGGTCCTCACAAGTCGCCACCACGTCCTCGGCTGCGGCCACCGTCTCGGCACCGCCGTGCAGTTGATAGAGATCTACGGCGTCAAGCCCGAGCCGGCGCAGGCTAGCGTCACACTCAGCCCGAATGGCTTCCGGGCGGACATCAGTGCCGCCACCGGTGCGCCGGCCCTCGTCGATGCGGAGGCCGAACTTGGTAGCCACGGCGACCGACTCCCGCACGGTGGCCGGCAGTGCGGCCAGTGCCCGCCCGACGACTCGCTCGGAGTGCCCCGTGCCGTACGTGGGCGCCGTGTCGATCAGCGTGACTCCTGCGTCGATCGCCGTGTGCAGCGCGCGGATGCTCTCCGTGTCGTCGACATCGCCCCACCCGGCGTCGCGGCCGTCGAAGGTGAACGGGCCGCCGAGGGCCCAGGTTCCGACGCCAACCGCCGCGAGTTGACGGCCCTCCGCACCCAGCGAACGAGTTTCGGTAGTCGTTGTGCTCATCTCTGCACCTGGTCAGTTGATGGTTCAGTGGTCAAGGTGTCCGGCTGCGGTACGTGCCCTTGTGGCCTCGGCCAACCTGGAGGTGGAGGCGGCGGCTCGGTGCCGTCTTCTCCGGCCTGGTATGCGGCGATCTTCCAGTCGATCACTGCCAGGTCGTCCTGGAGCTGGTCGAGCTGCGCCAGCACCCGGCGCCGGTGAGCCCGCAATAGCTCTAACCGTCCGGCACGTTCGGTGTCGCCCGACCGCACCAGGTCGACGAAGTGACGTACGTCCTCCACCGGCATGCCTGTTCGCCGCAACCGCAGCACCACGTCCAGCAGGCCCAAGGTGTCCCGGTCGAAGACGCGACGCCCCGCGCCGTCGCGGTGGACCGCGCCGAGCAGGCCGGCCCGGTCGTAGTAGCGCAGGGTGTCGATAGATAGACCCGAGAGTCGCGCCACGTCGCCTATCAGCAGGTCGGCGTTGTCGCGGCCGGTCAGGTCTGGAAGTGCCGCAGATGTGCTCATCTGAATAGCCTGCAACGTGGAGCGCACTCCAGGTCAAGAAAGGATGTCGGTCATGGACGATTCGTTAGGGCTGCAAGGCCGCTCCGCGTTGATCACCGGCGGGGCGAGCGGAATCGGTGCTGCGATCGCGCGCCGCCTCGCCGGACTAGGCGTCGCCGTGCAGATCGCCGATGTTGATCTTGCTGCGGCGCGGGCGTTGGCCTCTGAAACCGGCGGAGAGGCGTGGCAAGTGGACCTCAGCGACCCGGCAGCTCTTGGCGCCGTCCAGCTCGAGGTGGACATCCTGATCAACAACGCAGGGATTCAGCGGGTGAGCCCGATTGAGGAACTGGATCCGGATGTGTTCCACAGGATGCTGATGATCATGGTGGAAGCGCCGTTCCGGCTGATCCGGTCCGCCCTGCCGTCCATGTACGCCAAGGGGTACGGCCGGATCGTGAACGTGTCCTCGGTGCACGGCCTGCGCGCATCGGCGTACAAGTCCGCGTACGTCACCGCCAAACACGCCCTCGAAGGTCTGTCCAAGGTGACCGCGCTGGAGGGTGGTCCGCACGGCGTGACGAGCAACTGTGTCAATCCGGGCTATGTCCGGACGCCGCTGGTGGAGCAGCAGATCGCCGACCAGGCCCGAATCCATGGGATCCCGGAGTCGGCGGTGCTGGAAACGATCATGCTGACGCACAACGCCATCAAGCGTCTGGTGGAGCCTGAGGAAGTCGCCGCCCTGGTCAGCTGGCTGGTTGGTCCGGATGCGGCCATGGTCACAGGAGCCTCCTACACCATGGATGGCGGATGGACAGCGCAGTGAACAGCTCCTACCGGCCGATCAGTGCGGCGGTCGACGGCGGCCGGTTGCACGGCGGCGAGTGGAATCCCACCGGCGCGACGACAGTCGTCGCCGTGCACGGGATCACCGCCAATCACCGGAACTTCGAACTGCTGGCCGAGGCACTCCCCCAACACCGGCTGTTGGCTCCGGACCTTCGTGGTCGGGGAGCCAGCCGTACGTTGCCGGGGCCGTGGGGGATCGACCGGCACGCCGAGGACGTCGCCCGGCTGATCACCGACTCAGCCCAGGGGCCGGTGGTGCTTGTCGGCCATTCGATGGGCGGCTTCGTGACCACCGCGCTGGTCCGGAGGTTTCCGGATCTCGTCTCAGGTCTGCTGCTCGTCGACGGAGGGCTGCCTTTCCCGCTGCCTCCTGGAATTGACGCGGATCAGGTGGTCGCACAGACCCTCGGCCCGGCCCTGCAGCGACTGCACAGAACGTTCCCCAGCCGGGACGCTTACCACCGATTCTGGCAAGCCCATCCTGCGCTGCGAGAGGCCTGGAGCGAGGCGATCGCCGACTACGTGGATTACGACCTCGTGGGCAGCCCGCCGGAACTGAGATCCTCGGTGTCGTCGCAGGCGGTCGTCCAGGATGGCCGGGACCAATTCCAAGATCCGGATACGGCCGACGTACTTGGCGGCTTCTCCGGTCCGGTGCGACTCCTGGCGATGTCACGCGGGCTGCTCGACCAGCCGCCTGGCCTCTATCCAGCGGAGGAACTGGTGCGCTGGCGCAGCCGACTGCCCTCGCTGACCATCGACGAAATACCGCAGCTGAACCATTACACGATCATGTTGCATCCGTCCGGCGCGGCCCAGGTCGCGGCGGCCGTCTGGGCGCTGAGCTGACCGACGATCGCGAGAGCACCAAGCGTTCCGCTGCATAGACGCCTCGACCGAGTAGCGCTGGCTATACCGGGAAGGTTGCTCGTACGGGCTGGTGGGTATTCATGTCACGTGATATCCGCGGCCGAACGGCTTGCGCCTGCGCTAGATATCGACGCCAGCCTTACCGAAATCGAGCGCATCGTGAACCTGCTGCTCAACGTCACGCCGGTCAATGCAGCCGAGGCATGGGCAGACTTCGAACGGAGTGACTTCGGGACGGTCCCCACGCTCCGTCTCAGACCGCTGGAATTCGAGCCCGACGTGGTACGACGTGACCTCTACAACCTTGAGATCGAGAACGTAACGGACCCTGCGCTGCACACACTCTTCCGGGCGAAGCGAGACGAGATAGCAAGACAGATCACAGCCTTGGAGGATCGCGACACTTCACGATTCGTGTACGGGTCGCTGCAGCTCCACGGAGGGATCGCCGAGCCTCTTGCGTCCGCCGCGGCGGAGTTGCTCGAGACCATCCCAGCACGAGGTCCCAGTACCCGGAGCGTCACGGCTGGGGCGTTCGCGGAGGCGGCTCGGGCGGAGTTCAATCGCTACCGTGACCTGTACCCAGACTTTCCGGCACACATCGAGGTGCGCGACGACATCTCCGATCTGATGGTGTCGTTCGGCCGGCTGCTCATCCCCGAAGCCGCCGCTTTCAGGGCGGACCGCGTGGAGCCCTTGCTCCATCACGAGGTCGGCACCCATGTCGTCACCTATCAGAACGGCGCCAGACAACCACTGACGCTGCTGACGATCGGACTGCCTGGCTACGACGAGACCCAAGAGGGCCTTGCCGTGCTCGCCGAGTACCTGACCGGTGGGTTGGACCCGCGCCGTCTCCGAGTGCTCGCGGCGAGAGTCGTAGCCATCGGCAAGATGCTCGACGGCGCCGGATTCCTGGAGATCTTCGAATCGTTGCGGACAGAACATCAAATACCGGCGAAGACCGCTTGGTCGATCGCCATCCGCGTCGTCGTCGGCGGCGGTTCCGTGAAGGACGCGATCTACCTCCGAGGGATCACGCGCATCCTCGAAGCCCTCGCAGAGGGCAGCAGCCTCGATGTCCTCTTCGTCGGCAAGCTCGCATTGGACCACATCCCGTTGATCCAGGACCTGCTCGACCGCGAGGTGCTCCACGCACCATGGGTCCGTCCACGCTGGCTGGACGTGCCCGGCGCTCAGGAACGCCTGGACAGACTGCGCGCGGGCGCGTCGGTCACGGACCTATACGAAGGAGAGGTATCGGCATGAGGCTTGCATTCTTCGTCAACGACGTCGCCACCGAGATAGACGAGTACACGACTACGCGGCTGGCGAGGGCCGCGGCCCAAGGCGGGCATGAGGTTTGGTACGTCGGCGTCGGAGACGTCGAGCTCGGGGAAAGCGATGGTCAGCTCGTGGCCCGGGCTCATGCCGCAGAGTTCGACAAAGACGACACGCTCGAAAGCTTCATGGAGCGCATCAAGGAGCGCGACGCCGAACGGATCGTCATGGACGACCTCGATGCCCTGTTCCTGCGAAACGAATCGATCGACGATCTGCAGGAGCGGCCGTGGGCAAGTCCACTGCGCTGTCGTCTTCGGCCAGATGCTCAAGGCTCGAGGCGTAACGGTGGCGAACGATCCGATGTCCCTTATACGCGCAACGAGCAAGCTCTACCTGGAGGAGTTCCCCGAGAAGATCCGACCGCGATCGCTCGTGACACGCGACCCGGAAGCGATCAAGCGGTTCGTCGGCAAGGTCGGTCACTCCGTCGTCAAGCCTCTGTACGGAGCCAAAGGTCGGAACGTGTTCATGATCGAGGACGAGGGCGAAGCGAACCTCGCGCAGATAACGGAGGCGGTGCTACAGGACGGCTACGCAATCGTTCAAGAGTTCGTCGACGGCGGTGAGAACGGCGATGCCCGGATCTTCCTGCTCGAGGGACAGATCCTCGAGCGCGACGGGAAGCTGGCCGCCTTCCGGCGAGTGCCCACGGGTAACGACCCGCGGGCCAACATCAGCGCGGGCGGACGCTCTGTCCCTCTCGGAGATCGGTGACGTGCAACGCGGCATCATCGAAGCGATGAGCAAGAAGCTCGTTGCCGACGGCATGTACTTCGTCGGCATCGATGTGATCGGCGGCAAGGTGGTGGAGATCAACGCGGAGAGCCCGGGCGGGATGCAGAGCGTCGAAAGGCTCTACGAAATCGACGTCTGCCCAACTGTCATCGAAGCCCTGGAGCGCCGCACCCGAAGAACCGCTCCGAAGTGAGGATTAGTCGACGCCCCTGGCGACTATGCCGGCCTGGGCCGCGATGGGCAGCCCCCGCTGGAACGCGGTCACCGCGGCAGTAATCGCCAAACGGATGAGTCTGCGCATTGCACTCCTCCTCTCAAGACGTTCGGATCGACATCAAGAGTCGAGGCGTAGACCCTCGGTTGGCGCACCTTGATCGCCGGCGACGGGTGCGGGTGCCAGATCGGGGCCTCGCCACGACTCCGCAACCGCCGCCCATGCCTCCCTTGCGGAGCGTGACCGCCGTGACATTTACGGTCAAGCGAGCGGGTAGCCGCACAAAAGTCACGCCATATATACGCTTCCCATTTTCAGACGCCTCCGCCGGTATTGACGCGTACCCTGACCACCATCTGTGTCACTACCGAGCCAAGGAGGGTGTGAGTGACGACCCTGGCGAGGCCACGTGAGGGACGCCCGGTTCTCGACGGACCGCACGAGGGCGTACCGGATTATCTTCACCGTCCGCTCAAGCGGTGGCTTGAGAATGTGTACACCGTAAAACCCGACACGTTGGCACCGGAGATGGACGAAGCGGGCCTCGAGCGCCTGGCTGCTCTTCTTCGCATCGACCTGCGCGGTACTGACGGCTTCGGGATGCTCATTGGCATCCTCTCGTGGACCGATGACAACGACGAACGCTTGTTGGATGTCATCCACTACACCCTCCAGATCCCCACACGCACGCCCAAGATGTGGCACGAACTAGAGGTCTTGCTCGCGTACGGCGGTTCAATGTGGGCGGCGACCAGCAGGGGACTTCAGCGGAGAGTCGATGCCACAGCCACGGAGGTCTTTCAACGCCGCAACCGCAGCCTCCGACAGTGCGAGTGATCACCTTGCACTGGCATGGTCCGGCGCATACGGCCGGAACCCCCATCCAGCTTCCGCATGGCACCACTCCATCAAGGCGCTCGAAGCAAGCCTTCGGTGGATCGTATGTCCGTACACGGAGACGGCGACGCTTCCATTCATCATCGACCAGCTCAAGACTGGGCAGTGGAATCTCGAACTCCGAGGGCAAGCCCGCGATTACGCGATCGATCCACTCGTCAAGATGCTTGAACTCGTTTGGCCAGACCCCAACCGTCATGAATCCCACATCCCCGAGTCACCGGCGACAAAGGAAGAGGCAGGCGCAGTCGTTCTGCTTGCAGTGACGATCGTGCAGTGGGCGCGTAACGGGCAGATCATCAAGAGATAACCTCCCCGTCCCTACTCGACCATCCGACCTGATATCAGCGGGCGACGCTTAGCGCACAAACGACCTCTGCAAGCGCTTCGGTGGAGTGGCCACTGATGAATGAGTCGACGTACGGCAAGGCTGCCGCCATGCCGCCGGCAAGCGGCGCGAAGCCGGGTGCGGCCAGTCTCGGGTTGGCCCACACGATCCGATGCGCGTGCCTGCGCATCGCAGCCATCTGCTTCGAGAGCAGGCTTGGATCGTCGCGCTCCCAGCCGTCGGAGACGATAAGCACGACAGCACCACGAGCCATGCCGCGCCGACCATGGAGATCCATGAATTCACCGAGCGCCCAGCCAATGCGGGTACCACCGGACCAGTCGGGCATCAGCGTCGCGGCGCGCTCGAACGCTACGTCGGGGTTTGCCGTACGCAGCGCGCGGGTCAGCCGAGTCAGCCGCGTACCGAATACGAACACCTCCGCGTGGCTGCGGGTTGCCATCCCCCACAGCAGGTGCAGGTACGCCCGGGCGTACGGCTCCATCGAACCGGAAATATCGAGGATGGCGACCATGCGACGTGGCGTCATGGTGCGGGTACGCCGGATCGCAACCGCTGGGTCTCCGCCCGAGCGCGTACTGCGACGCAGCGAAGCGCGCAGATCGAGACGGTCACCGCGACGATGCCGGCGCCGCCGGCGTGACAACCGCTGCGGTGGATTGACGCACAGCCTCTGCAACAGCGGGGCCAGAGCGTTGAGCTCGTCCGCCGTCAGCTGTGCGAAGTCGATCTTGGTCAGCCTTTCCTCCAGGCTCGCGACTGTCGGTACGGGTCGGCCTGCAGCCTGGCCGGAGGTGCTGTCGGCCCCCGCGACTCTTTGCCGCAATGACGCATCCGCTCTGAGCCCGTTACCAGGATGGTCCTTGCGCTGCGGCGGTAGACGAAGGTCCGCGGGACTATTGGGATCCCCCCGTGACTCGGCGACATCGACCATCCCGCGGAACACGAGCGCAAATACCGCGTCGAATGCACCGATGTCGGCCGTCGAATGCAGCAGGCTCACCCGAGCGCACCAGTACAGCTCGTCGACGGTCTTCGGCACGTCGAGTCCGACGAGTGTCGCGAGCCGCATGGTCTGGTCCGGCGAGACGGCAATCCCCTCGTCGCGAAGCCGCTCGCTGAAGTGGGCGAGCAGCGTCGCACTGTCGATTGCTGTCATTCCAGCGACCGTCATTCGACCGACAGCCGGCCGCTCGGACAAGCTGTTGATCTTCGACGTACTTCAGCACCGAGCCCAGCGTCCGATCCACAGCATCGGTGTCCACAACCCGCACCCCAAGCAACTCCAGCGCGGCGACCCAGTCGATGGTCTCGGCGATACCTGGGCGTTTCTGCAGGTCGAGACCACGAAGTCGCTCGACAACCTCGGCTGCCTGCTGGGCGAGCGCTCGCGAGCTGCCCGGCACGCGCCGTCGGACGATCTCGGCTGCCCGCTCCGCCGGTGGGTACTCGATCCAGTGAAAGAGGCAACGGCGCTTCAGCGCGTCATGCAGTTCCCGAGTCCGGTTCGACGTCAACACGACGATCGGTCGATGGGTCGCGAGGACCGTACCGAGCTCAGGAATGGTCACCGCGCCTTCGCCGAGCAGCTCCAGCAGGAACGCCTCGAAGTCATCATCGGCGCGATCGACCTCGTCGATGAGGAGGACGGCTGGTCGAGGGCCGGGATGCCGCAACGCAGTGAGTAGCGGACGCGCGATCAAGAACTCATCACTGAACAGAGCATCTTCGGCCAGCTCAATGCCGCGTGCCTCGGCAATGCGGATTGCGAGCAGCTGCTTGGGATAGTTCCATTCGTACAGCGCCTCGGCGACGTCGATTCCCTCATAGCACTGCAGCCGTACGAGGGGAGTCTGCAGTGCAGCCGCAAGCGCCTTGGCGGCTTCGGTCTTACCGACCCCTGGCTCGCCCTCAATGAGAACCGGCTGACCCAGCCTCGACGCGCAGAACAGCGCCATGACAGTGCCCTCGTCAGCGAGGTAATCGACATCGTCGAGCGCGCTGCGCAGAGACTCGAGATCGGGCAGCAGGTCGGCGACGCTCGCATTTCCGGCGCTCACTGCGCGTACGCCATGGGGTTGTCGAGGTACGCATTGCGACAGCCGGTGCCGCAGAAGTACACCATCCCGCTGGGCGTCTCGATGTGCGGTGCGGCATCGACCGGGGCGACCATCATGCCGCACACCGGATCACGTACCAGCTCGGTCATCTCGTGCACCGGTCCAGGGGCATCCTGGCGAGCAGAGCCAGGTTCGCGCAGCAGCGCAATGATCTCGGCGAGAATCGATAGAGCGACTTCGGGAGGTGTTCGCGCGCCGATGTCGAGCCCGGCCGGAGTGCGTACGCGCGATCGGAGCCGCTCGTCCACCTCCAGCGAGGCAAGGACCGCCGGACCGCGTCGTCGGCTGGCCACCAACGCGACATAAGGGACCTCCGCTCGTAATGCCGCCTCAAGGATCGGCTCCTCGTCGTTGCCATGCGAGGCGACGACCACCGCACGAGTACCAGGCGGCAAAGGATCTTCGGGCTTGTCCAGTCGAAGGACTTGCTGCCCAAACAGCCGATGCGCGCGCAGCAGAGCCGTAGCAATCGGCGCGTGACCAAACACTGCTACCACCGGCAGCGGCACCGACGGTTCGAGGAAGATCTCGAGGCTGCCCCCAGACAGACAAGGGTTGTGTACAGTCACCACGTCATCCTCGTCGGGCTTGCCAAGATCATCAGGGCCATGATCATCAGGACCAAGATCATCAGGCGACGGCGTGATACGCACGAGCCGCGGCGTACCGGTCCCGAGCACCTCCATCGCCTGAACTCGCACTGTCGACTCCGCGCAATCGCCGCCGATGAACCCGTCAACTTGGCCGTCGGCAAGCACGAGCGCCGAATCGCCAGGCTTAGCGCTGGTCGGTCGTTCGGCCCGGACGACGGTCGCCCACACGAAAGGACTACCGGCAGCCGCCAGCGCCTCGGCCCGCCCCGCGAGCTCGAGATGCCCCACCGCTCCTCCTTAAAATCACGCCGCCTCAGTCCGTGATCGCGAGGTCGGTCCGCAATGGCCGGCCCTGGATCGTCCGCCACACCTGAGCCGGTGTCAACGGCATGTCGGCATGGCGTACGCCGTACGGCTTGAGCGCGTCCATCACGGCGTTGACCACCGCAGCCGGCGAACCAACCGTGGCCGACTCCCCGACGCCCTTTGCTCCGATGGGGTGGTGCGGCGACGGGGTCACGGTCTCTCCGAGCTCCCAGCTCGGGCACTCCATCGCCGTCGGCAGCTGGTAGTCCATGAACGACCCTCCGAGGCAGTTGCCGCCCTCATCGAACGCGATGACCTCCATCAGCGCCATGCCAATGCCGTCGGCGAGGCCGCCGTGGATCTGGCCCTCCACGATCATCGGGTTGATTCGGGTGCCGCAATCGTCGACGGCGATGAAGCGCCGCACCTTCACCGCGCCGGTGCCCGCATCCACGTCGACGACGCAGATGTAGGCCCCATACGGATAGGTGAGGTTCGGCGGGTCGTACACGCAGGCCGCGTCCAAGTGCCCCTCGACGCCTTCCGGCAACTCCATCGACCCGTGCGCTGCGAGAGCTACCTCCTGGATCGTCTTGGACATCGTCGGATCACCCTTGATCGAGAACGTCCCCTTGTCGACCTCGATGTCGTCCGGCGAAACCTCCATCATCGCCGCGGCAATGATCTTCGCCTTGTCCACCACACGCTTCGCAGCAACGGCCACCGCAGCACCCGAGACCGGCGTCGAACGGCTGCCGTACGTGCCCAACCCGAACGGCGTGTTGTCGGTGTCCCCATGGACTACGTCGATGTCGTCGGACGGGATACCGGTGATCTCGGAGACGATCTGGGCAAATGTCGTCTCGTGTCCTTGACCCTGCGATTGGACCGATATCCGTACCACGGCCTTGCCGGTCGGATGGACCCGCAACTCCGCGCCGTCGGCCATGCCGAGCCCGAGAATGTCCATGTGCTTACGCGGGCCGGCACCGACGCCTTCGGTAAAGAAGCTGAGTCCGATACCCATCAGTTCGCCCCGCTCGCGCTTCTCGGCCTGCTCGCGGCGCAGCTCGTCGTAGCCGGCGATATCCATCGCCATCTGCAACGTGCGCGGATAGTCGCCCGAGTCGTATTCCCAACCGGTCGGCGACATGTACGGGAACTGCTCAGCACGCAGCAGGTTCTTCATGCGCAGCTCGGCAGGATCCATGTCCAGCTCGAAAGCCAGGCAGTCGACGATGCGCTCGACGACGTACGCCGCCTCGGTGATCCGGAACGAGCACGCGTACGCCACACCTCCAGGCGCCTTGTTGGTGTAGACGCCCTTCACTGTGCAGTGCGCTACTGGATAGTTGTAGCTGCCGGTGAAGATGTGGAAGAAGCCAGCCGGATACTTCGTCGGCTGCGCGGTGTTGTTGAACGCGCCATGATCAGCAAGGACATTGACTTTCAGGGCAAGGATCTTGCCTTCCCGGGTGGCGGCGATCTCGGCGTGCATGTGGTAGTCGCGCGCAAACGAGGTCGACATCAGGTTCTCGGAACGGTCCTCCATCCACTTGACGGGCCGCCAGTGAGGATCGACCCGACCACGGCGAGGACATAGCCGGGATAGATGCCGACCTTGTTGCCGAATCCGCCGCCGATGTCGGGGCTGATGATCCGGATCTTGTGCTCGGGAAGGCCAGCGACGATCGCGTACAGCGTGCGGTGAGCATGCGGGGCCTGGGTATTGCAGTAGATCGTGAGCTTGCCGGTCACCTTGTCCATGTCGGCAATGGCGCCGCAGGTCTCCAGCGGGGCCGGATGTACGCGGGGATAAAGAATGTCTTGCTCGACCACCACTTCTGCGCTTGCGAACGCGGCGTCCGTCGCCGCTTGATCGCCGACCTCCCAGTCGAAGATGTGGTTGTCGGTCTTGCCTTCGATGTCGTCGCGAATGACCGCTGCATCGGGATCGAGGGCTCGGCGTGCGTCGATGACCGGAGGCAGCGGTTCGTATTCGACGTCGATCAGCTCCAGCGCGTCCCTCGCGGCGTAACGGTCGTCGGCGACAACGAAGGCGACCTCCTGGCCATGGAACCGCACCTTGTCCGTGGCAAGCACGGCCACGACGTCATGGGACAGCGACGGCATCCAGGCGAGATTCAGCGTCTCGAGCAAGGCGCCAGTGATCACTGCGCGGACTTTGGGATGTGCCTCCGCCGCTGACGTGTCGATCGAGACCAGCCTGGCGTGCGCGTACGGGCTGCGCAGCACTGCGCCATGCAGCATGCCCGGTAGCACGAAGTCGTCGACGTAGTGGCCCTCGCCGCGGAGGAAGCGGGCGTCCTCCTTGCGCAGCCGGCGGCCAAATCCGACATGTGTCTGGTCTGCGGTGACAGTCATGATGCAGCCACCTCCTCGGTTTCGGCGGTCGTCGTCGTGTTCTGGGGGTGCTCTGCGGCCCAGCGGACCGCGCGCACGATGTTCTCGTATCCCGTACAGCGACACAGGTTGCCCGAGATCGCCTCGCGGATCTCGCCGTCCGACGGATGCGGATTAGCGTCCAGGAGCCATTGCGCGGTCAACATCATTCCGGGAGTACAGAACCCGCATTGAAGACCGTGTTCGATCATGAACCCCTGCTGGATGGGATCGAGCTCGCCACCTTGTTCCAGGCCCTCGACCGTCAGAATCTCGTGCCCGCCGGCCATTGCGGCGAGCATGGTGCAGCTCTTCACCGGGATACCGTCGACCTGAACGACGCAGACGCCGCAGTTGGATGTGTCGCAGCCCCAGTGCGTACCGGTCAGGCCGAGCTCGTCGCGGAGGAAGTGCACGAGTAGCAGCCGCGGTTCGATCTCGCGGTTGTACTCGTCGCCATTGACCTTGATCGAAACCTGCATGATCACGCCTCCTGTCCGCGACAGCGGGCGATCGCCGTTCGCAGCGCCCGTTTGACAAGTTCGCCCGCGAGCACTCGTTTGTAATCGGCAGGCCCACGCTGGTCGGCAGTTGGGTTGCACTCTTCCGCCGCCATCTGTGCGGCCAGATCGAGTGTCTCCTCGTCGGCACTGCGCCCCCGTACGGCGTCCTCAGTGCGGGGTGCAACCAGATTCGGCGCGCCGACTGCGGCGAGGCCGAGCCCCACGTCGCTGATCACGTCGCCGTCCAACCTGACGACCGCGCCCGCCGCAGCTATCGCGTAGTCACCGGCCCGACGTTCCACCTTGGTGTACGCGCTTCCGGTGCCCGCGCGGATCGGCAGCCGAATCTCGGTGACGATCTCGGCCGGACCGATGCACGTCTCGAATGGTCCCGTCTGAAGCTTGCGCACCGGCACAACCCGCTCGCCGCCAGAGCTCTTCATCACCACTTCCCCACGGATCGCAGCCAGTGCGGCGGAGAGATCTTCGGCAGGGTCGGCGTGACATAGCGAGCCCCCGACCGTGCCCCGGTTTCGAACTACAGGATCGGCAATGACACGTTCGGCGTCGTGAAGGATCCGGTAGTGCTCACCTACCACGGCCGACGCGAGCAGCTCGGCATGGCGGACCAGCGCCCCGATGTGCAGCTGGTCACCCGCTACCCAGATGCGCTGCAGTTCCGTGAGGTCGTTGATATCCACCAGAGCCTCCGGTTCGGCAAACCGCAGCTTCATCAGCGGCAACAGGCTTTGCCCTCCGGCGATCAGCCGCGCATCCTCCCCATGCCGCTCGAGCAGTGCGATGGCGTCATCGACGCTCGAGGCGCGCTCATACTCGAATGGAGCCGGTACCTGCATCGTCTTCCCCCCTTCTCACTAGGGTTCGATAGGGAGGCGTAGGTGCACCATGGACCCGTTACTTCACCGCCACCACGTCGACCGTACGGATGTCAGGTGCGCTGGCGAGCAACTCGTCGGCCACCTGGCCCAGCGCCGCAGGAATCTGACCATTGAGATGCGCTTGCCGGCCCGCGTCGTCGTCGAAGGTGTCGAAAATCCCGTACGTGGTGTCGCTGATCTTGAACGCGTACCAGGTCACTGTGCCCGGTTCCGCAGCGGCGAGATCGCGCCCACCCTCCAGAAACTTCCCCAGGTCCTCACCCCTGCCAGGCTTGGCCTGGAGCAGTGCGAGCACCCCGAATGTCGGACTCATCGTCAACTCCCTCCCAGGATGTCCCCACCGTACGTATCCAAACGACTGATTGGTAGTGGCGGACCCGCCACGTTGAGTACCATTTCCGACGTGGACGTCGCGGTTCTCGCGGTGGACGGCTGCTTCGACTCAGGGCTCTCAGCGGTGGTCGACGTGCTCGCGACGGCAAACGCTTTGCGGCAGGACGTGCCGGCATCGCCGACCCCATTCACGGTGACGATCGTCGGGCTCAAGAAGCAGGTCCGGACAGGCAACGGCTTCATAGTGAACACCGTCCTCGTCAAGAAGATGGCGCGGCTTCCGGAACTGTTGATCATGCCTGCCTTGGGCGTAAAGACTCCGGAGGCGATCATCGACACCGTACGTGGGCACGGGGCCCTCGACCTCATTCGGGATAGTCACGCCAACGGCACGGAGCTGGCCGGCGCATGTACCGGGACCTTCTTCCTGGCCGAATCGGGTGTGCTGGACGGACGGCTGGCAACGACCAGCTGGTGGCTCGGTCCGGCGTTTCGCAGCCAGTATCCCGCGGTGCTCCTGGACGAGACGCGGATCATCGCCCAGGATGCTCGGATCACAACCGCGGGTGCCGCCTTCGCGCATATTGATCTTGCACTGTCGATCGTGCAACAACACAGCCCGAGCTTGGCGGATCTCACCGCGCGGTATCTGCTCATCGGTGATCATCCCTCGCAGGCGGCGTTCGCCATGCCTGCGCTGCTCGCCAGAGCAGATCCGACGATGGCGGAATTCGAAAGGTGGGTCCGGCAACGACTATCGGGACCGCTCCGGATCTCGGATGCCGCTCGCGATCTGGGCATTAGTGAACGGACGCTGCAGCGTACGACAGCCTCCGTCGTCGGCATGTCGCCACTGCATTTCATTCAACAGGTACGCCTCGACGAGGCCACCTTCCTGCTGCGCGATACGCCGATGTCGACCAGCGCGATAGCTGCCGCCGTCGGCTACCGCGATGCCGGAACATTGCGCGCACTCGTACGAAAGCGACGCAATAGCACCCTCCGAGCGTTGCGGGCGGGACGTCCCGCCTAAGTGCCTAAGTCCAGAATTCGTCGGCGCCGTAGAGATCTTCTGGGCGCCACCACGCCTCCGCGATCTGCCCTTCGCGGAGGTGAAAGACCCATACGTCTTGGCTGTCGTAGTTGTGATCACCGCGTCGGGCGGTAACGTGCGTCAATGCGAATGCATGATCATCACCGGCGGCTGCATCCTGAAGCTGTTGAGTGAAGGTTCCCTCCGACGCCTGGACCAGCCGACCGAACATCTCGAAGACAGCGTCGCGGCCTTGATGATCACCAGCGAGCGGACCCCGGCCCGGGATGTGCCACACGGTGTCCTCGGCAACCATCGCTTTCATGCCCGACATGTCACCCTTGGCAAACGCCTCGAACGACCGACGAATGGGCTCGGTATTAGGGTGCTCAGACATCAGGGGCTCCTCTCTGCGGCACTCTCCTTAAGATCGCGCCGCGCAGGTACGAGGTCAATAGCCCGCGCCAGTAATTGATCTTTACGCTGATCTTTACGCGGCTCGTCCGGTGGGTAGTGGTTCGTCGATGCATCGGTAGTGTTCGGCGTCGGGCATGGTCCAGTCGACGCCGTGATCGTCTCGGTGTGCGGCAAGCCAGGCGAAGGTTTTGCCGCGGTGGTGTCGGCGGCAGAACGGATCCATGTTTCGGCCGGAGGTTTCGCCGTCGGGGACTGGTTGGTGGTGATCGAGGTCGCACCGGTCGGCGGGCACGGTGCAGGTGGGGTATCGGCAGCTGCCGGCCCGGATTTTGATGGCTTCGGCGAGCCGGTTGATGGGCGGCGGCCGAGTTCGGTGACATCGAGGAGCCGGCCGCCGTTGTCGGTGAGCAGCCGGGTGAACAGCACCTGGTCGGCATCGCTGTTGCCTAACGCTTCGGTGATTTGGTCTTTCAAAATCTCGCCGGGGATGAAGCCGGATCGGTCGGCCAGCTCACCCGGCGTCTCGCTGGCGTCGAGCAGGCTCGCTAGTGGCACCACGACACCGATCCGGATGGTCCGCGGCCGTTTGATCACCCGCGGCATCGCGCTCGGCATCAGCTTCCAGGTCGGGTCGACGGGTTCTCCGATGGTCTCGCCGTCCCCATCGAGGCGTTGCAGACGGGTGCCCAGCAACTCGCCGGTGTCGGGATCGATGTCTTCGACCTCCAACCAGCCGCCGTCGACCGCAGATGCAGCCGCGTCCTCTATAGAGACATCATCACGATCGACTGTTTTCTCGGCGGACACGCCGCCGTCCTCGGACACGTCCCGATCATCTCTCTCGTCTGCCTCGTCTCTCTCGTCTGCCTCGTCTCTCTCGTCTGCCTCGTCCTCTCGTCTGCCTCGTCTCTCTCGTCTGGCTCGTCTCGTTCGTCTGGCTCGTCTCGTTCGTCTGGCTCGTCTCGTTCGTCTGGCTCGTCTCGTTCGTCTGCTTCGTCTGTCTCCTTGTCGTCTGCCTCGTCTTTCTCGCTATCGGGTTGGTCGAAGGCGATCCGGCCCAGCAGCAGGTCGGCGAACAGGTCGGCGCGGCGTTGCTGATCGGTGCGCGGATCCTCCGCGCCCAGGCTTCTCGACGTGGCGGCGAGGAGTGCGTCGATGGCGGCGGCGTCGGCGGCCGATATTTCGCCGGTGACATAGCCGATGCCGTCGGCGCCCTGCACCACGGTGACGCGCCGTTCCGCCAACGCGCGGCGGTGCCGCTCGGCGAAGGCTAACGGTTCCAGTTGCACCACCAGCCGCAGCAGCCACACCTGCAGCTGTTTCGGCGACCTGGCCTGCGCCGCATCAACGGCTTGATCGTCGAGGGCGGCCACGGTGGCGGTTTCGGTGACCCGCCTGGCGACCCGATCGATCACCCGCATCTGCTCCCCGTCCAGCTCGCCGTGCCGGAACGCCTCCCACACCGTCGGCAGACCAGCAGCCATCCGGCGGGCCCGCGCCACCAGGCACCGCACGGCGTAGGGCTGGTCGCGCAGCAGCAACGCCAACTCATCGGCCACGAACTCACCCGGCTTGGCGCGGCGACGCCGACCCGAGCCAACCCCGGCGGCCGTGTCGCCGGCAACCCGCGCATCCGCGTAGCGGACGGCCGCCTCGGCCAGTCGGGCCTGCGCTATCGCCGCATCCCGACGCGCATCCACCACCGCCACCCGAGCCGTCGATATGTCGTCCTGAACGTCCCCCGCCATGACTTCATGCTCCCAGCAGCCACTGACACTTTTCGAACATACGAGCGACACGTCAGAACGAGCGATGCGGTCGGACGAGTTGGTTCTATGGCCGCCATACACGAGCGCGGGGAGATGGCGGTGCCACCAGGACGTCCATCTTCAGATGCTGCTTAACGAGATCAACGGAGTCGCTCACCGTCCGATGAGCTCTATCCGGTCGTTCTCCCTGGCTTTGGTCCAGCACCCGCTCGCGAACCACGACGTCGTGACGAGAATCCCCCGACCGGCACGCTTCTCGTCCATCGCGCCAACCAGCTCACGGACGTGGCTCACACCGATCACGCCGTTGTACTTCTTGGCCTGGACGATCGTTAGGCCGCCGATCATGGGATCGGGGTTAGTCACGACCGCATCGACACCGTCATCTCCGGTGCGCTCGGTCGTCCATCCTTCCAATCCCCTTGCTTCGAACAGTTGCCGCACGAAGTGCTCAAACTCCGTCGGTGTCATCTGGGTGAGATCAGGTCGGGAATCGAGGCTGGCGACTACGTCGACGCTTTCGACGAATGAGTAGCGAGCAAGATCAAAATCTCTGACCGGAGTCACTGCTTCGACCTGGTGCGGATGGCGCGAAACCAGCGCATTCAGGTTACGCAGACAGACGTCTGGTTGCACATCCCGCAGGTTGAGCCCGACTACTTGGCGCGATCCACTGCGATGCTGATCAAGCATGGATACTCCCGGTGGCCGGTAGCCGGGTTGATGAAATGTACGTGCCCGCCAAGCTCGACGTTTTCCAGCTCTGGGTCGGACTCGAAGAGGTCTCGCAGGTACAGCAGCGTGATCTGGCTGACAACCGATCGATACAACTGCTCGACCTGGGCTGCGGGACGTTTCTTCTCGCGCAGCGTCGCCGTTGTAGCGACATAGGTGTATGACTCAACCGTCGGTACGACATCGACCGGAGGCAGCTCGAAACGCACGACCGCCTGCTCTCCGCGCGGCGAATAGGCCACCTCGGCCGCGTGCGGAACATCCTCGGGCAGCAGAGTCCCGGACAGTGCCAGTTCCAGGTAGTACTGAACGCTCTCCCGATCCCGGTTCCGGACGCCGGCAGCGAGTTGGGCTACCTGGCCGTTATGGCGCGCAACCTCATTCTGGTGCGCCAAGAGAGCTGCCTCATAGCGTGAAATCCGTTCTCCGTATTCGCTCCTGACGCATGGCCTCGGCTCGGTCGTACTCACGTCTCCGCCCGTTCGAAGGCCTGGCGAGCAGCAGCCAAGCTCCCTATCATGACGAGTCCTGCCGCCGAACAAGCCAGCAATTACGCCCGGCGCTGGCGGCGCATAGTCAGACCACGTCGGTCGAGGACGTGCGACACCATCCGAGCCAAGGTCTAGCGGCGGAAACTCATCGTGTCGGAGCAACGCGTTCAGATCGATCGCAGCTTCTCGGTCAAGACCGCGCCACAGGATCGATTCCAGTCGCGCGACTCGAGCGGCAAGGTCCGCGTTCAGCTCGCTCGGCCTCGGCCTTGCCGGACGCAGTCTGTTGAAGTTTGTGCTCTCGCTCGGCCGCTTTCTCTAATGCGGCATTCTGCTTTTGGAGACGAAGCGCCTCTTGACGATTCCACACATTGTGGCTGTATTTGCCCTGCCCGCCAGCCATAGCACCCCTCTGCGTCGGCCCCGAGCAAAGGTAGGTATCGACGTCGTCAGCTATATCCGACCAGATAGATGCCTCAAAGGTCTACGTGTCGTATTGAAGATTCCACAGCCACGCATTGCTCTGAAGGGGCAGGTGGACTACTGCTGCCGGCCGTCGCGGGGCGCAAAAACGGTGAGGGCGTCCGCGTCGCTGTTGGCGGAGCGGATGTACTCCTCAGCCCACTCCCGCCGGCCCGGGTAGCCGGACTCGCGGACGACTTGCTCAACGGCAGCATCAATATCGATCTTGGTGTGCCGCAGCTCAACCTGACCGTTGCGGAGTAACGCCCAAGCTCCGCCCGCGCGGCCGTACGGCATACCGATGCTGCCCGAGTTGATCACCAGCCGCCGGTCGACGAGGCGTACGAACGGCATGTGCGTATGACCGCCGACCACTGTCTGAACCTCAGCTGGCAGGTCGGCGAACACCTCGGCCCACTTCTCCAGGCGGGTGTCAACCAGCACCATCTCCTCGTCGTCCCGAGGGGTGCCGTGACAAAACACGACCGGTCCGAAGCCATCCACATCGAGCACGACGGGATGTGGCAGCTCGCCCAGCAATCGCAGCTGGTCGGCTCGGAGTTGCCCCGCAGCCCACATCGACTCCGGGTGGTCACTCGTGCCTCCCCGGGCAATGTCGACCAGCTCCCGATCAGCGTTGCCGCGCACCAATATGCCGCGGTCGCCAAGCCCGACGAGCCGGTCCAACACCTCGACAGGCTGAGGGCCGGACGCATGATCACCGGTAACGACGATCAGATCCGCTGCGGCGACATCAGGTTCGGCCAACACCGCGTCGAGCACCGGCAGCACTCCGTGGACATCCGACAACACAGCAACCGAGGACACCACGTCCGTGACATTACCGAGGCTGCGTTCGGCTCGAAGGCCCAAGCTCGCCGCCGGCTCACCGAGCGGGAGCTTCGGGCAATAACGGAGGTGCGCATCCGAAGATCGCCGACACGTCCTGAGCGCTGACGATCTGCCACATCGCCGCGGTCAGCTGCCGCGTCGTGCGGTCTGGCAGGTCCACAGCTAAGGCGTTCAGCTCGCTCGAGACGTGATCGTGAAAACGCTCGTGCAGATCGGTGCCTGATGCGGTCAGTGACACCTGGCAGGCCCGCCGGTCGTTCGAATCGCGCACCCGAGAGACCAACTCCCGGGCCTCGGCGCGGTCGATCAGCCCCGAGAGACTGGACTTCTCCAGGCGCAATGCCTCACCGAGCTCGGCCATCCCGACCGGTCCAGCGGAAAGGACACCGAGGAGCTGAGCATGCTGCGGCGTCAGCCCGTAGCGGCGGCTGGCTTCGCCAAACACCCGCTGGACCACAAAGCACAGCCGTATCAGAGCAGTCGCCAAGTCGGCTGACTCCCCACCCTCCGCTCGCATGATCGGAGCGTAGCTTGACACAGTTCGTGGCGCCAACTAATTTGTTCGTGGCACCTACCGTACGTGCCACGAACTAAGGAGATGTCAAGAGTGGCAACAGTCGTAGTCGTCGGCGGCGGGTATGGCGGAGCACCTACCGCCAAAGCCCTTGACGAGATAGCTGACGTGGTTCTTGTCGAGCCCAAGGACGCGTTCGTGCATAACATCGCCGCGCTGCGCGGCCTCGTCGACCCGGATTGGACGGACCGCATCTTCTACCCGTACGACCGCCTGCTGCGTCGCGGCCGGGTAATCCACGACCGTGCCGCGCGGGTGGACGCCGATGCCGTCATCCTCGGCTCCGGTGAACGCATCGAGGCCGACTACATCGTGCTCGCATCGGGATCCGCCTACCCGTTCCCGGCCAAGATGGACGCGCACGACTCAAACACTGCCAAATCAAGGATCGCCAACACCCGAGCCGAGCTCATCAAGGCCGAACGCGTTTTGCTGCTCGGCGCCGGGCCGGTCGGGCTCGAGCTGAGCGGCGAAATCAAGGCCGCGTGGCCTGACAAGGCGGTGACAATAATCGATCCGATCGACGATGTGCTTTCCGGGCAGTACAGCGATGCGATGCGCAAGGACATCCGCCGGCAGCTCGAGGACCTCGGCGTCAATCTGCTCCTTGGGACAAGCCTTACCGCGGGACCCAGTACGCCGCCCGGGGTGACCTCAGCATTCACCGCCGTCACCACGCGCGGGGACGAGATCAGCGCGGATATCTGGTTCCGCTGCTACGGCGTCGTGCCGAACTCGGACTATCTGAGCGAGGAGCTAGCAAAAGCTCGGCTGGCCAACGGCCATCTGGAAGTGACTCCGGAGTTGCGCCTGGCCGGCCAAGAGACCGTGTTCGCCATTGGGGACCTCACGGCCATCCCCGAGGCCAAGCGTGGCGGTGCCGCCGGCCGACACGCTGAAGTCGCCGCCGGCAACATTCGGACCCTCATCGAGGGCGGCGACGATTTGGCCAGCTACCAGCCGGCGCCGCCACTCATCCTGCTGCCGCTCGGCCCGAGCGGCGGAGTGTCGCAGCTACCCGGTCAATCCGACTTCGGCGGGCCGGAGATGACCGCGCAGATCAAGGGTCAGCACATGTTCGTCGATCGGTACGCCGAGCTGTTCAACCTCAGCGACATTGACCCCAGCTGAACGTCCCGTGGGGACCATCAGCATGTCGTGCCGAAGGATTTGAGCTTGCCGGCCTGGCCTAGGCCTCATGCATAATGAGCATCCACCAGATCTGCTCGGACGGGGCGGGCGGCTAATCTTCGTTGCGGATGCCTTGGAGAGCCCAATGACCAACCGCACAGACATGGGGTCGCCCGACGCGATAGTGCTCACACATGCGCTGGAGAAGCTGCGTGCGCGTGATGGTCTGACTTCTTCTCGGCTGGAGAACAGTCGCAATATCGAATCCGGCCCGCTGCTCGGTCTGGCCGCCGTACGACGTTACGCCGCTGTGCACGACATCGAGCTGTCGCATGCCGCGCTCGATGTCATCAGGGAATGCGTACGCGACAACCTGCAGGGTTCACAACGCATCGTGGCCGATGCCGTTTTGGGTCTTGGGGTCTTCTCCGAGGCCTATAGCAGCCATGGCATTCAGGCCCGAGTCGTTACTGCACTGTGTTCAGAGCTGCTCGGCAAGCGGCGGGAGATTCTGCTGAGAAACTGGCGGCCACTCCATGAGGGATTAAATCTCAACCCAACTGAGCCGCCCAGCGACCGCGCGTTGCGCGGCACCATCGAGCCCACTGTGCTTCGGGAACTTGCCCGGCAGCTCATCAGGCGCGAGGTCTATTCCATCGGATCAAAAAGCGTCGTCATGCCGGCTGTCCATGAAAACTCTTCCCAAGAGCTCGAGCAATCCAAGAAAGGCCGAGTCGTTGTCGTCGGTGGCGCAGTCATGGAGGCGACGTTTCGGACGAAAGTACTGCCGTTAGTGGAGACCTCCACCGAGGCGCTCGGATTCAGCCTGGGCCCTGGGGGAAAAGGGCTCAAGCAAGCGGTAGCAGCAGCCCGGCTCGGGCTTGAGGTAGCGCTGGTAGCAGCTGTGACGGATGATCGGTTCGGCCACGAGATTATCAATCATTTGCAGGATGAACGGGTCGATACATCACTGCTGAAGCTCGTTGATGACGCACAGACTCCCTTTACGGGTGTGATCGAATTCGAGCTCGGCAATAGCATGGCTATTAATTGGCCGAATCACATGGAAGTTCATCTGGATATTCGCGACATTGACCGGCTGGAGCAGCAATTCGGTGGCTGCGATGCCGTGCTCTTGACGTTCGAGATACCACGCGAGACTCTGCAACATACCTTGGCGCGGTTGAACCATCTGGCTGATCCCAGGCCGATTGTGATCGTGACGCCCGGGCAGCCCTACGACACCGCCATTTCTGGCCAAGCGCTTTCCCAGATCGACTACCTGGTCGCCCAGGCATGGGAGCTGAGCCGATACGCACCCTCGGACCACCGAGCATTTGATCTTGATGTCGCCGCTCGGCAACTGTTGGCGTATGGCGTGGAGACGCTGTGTGTTCCGACGCCGGCGGGCTGCAACATCTACTCGGAGACTTCACGCGGAGCATTCACCGTACCGACGGTTCCGTCGGCCTACTTAGAGCAATCAATGGCGCGAGACGCCTTCTGCGCTGCACTTGCGGCCAAACTTATCGACAATCGGCGACAGTTCTCGGAGGAAGTCGCGCTATGGGCGACCACCGCTATGGCTGCCGCTATTGCCGATCACCCGTTGCCCAACCCGATGCCTGATCGGCGGCGGGTGGAACAGCTTCTGGAACGATCTCGGTTCAACATCAACCCTCGTGGACCTCAGATCAACGATTGATTCCAGCTGCCAATTTCGCGCCAAAAGGCAGCACGGAGCCAGACTGAGGCCGACGGCCGGTCAAAACGAGACCACTGACCTTTCGCGCTGCGCGTTGAAGCGCCAATTGGCGACGTCCTGCGTACCAATTTTCACGATTGACAAACTATTGCCTTGGTCTTTAATGAAAACTTAAATTTGCATTACTCAGCCTCATCTCGAGGAGTGAGGGATTCGAAAGGAGGAAACCATGTCAGAGACTGGGATCGCAGCCGTAGTCTTGATGATATTCATTGTCATGATCGTCGTCTCATACTGGCGGCAAATCGCGATTTTCCTCCTGTTACTCTTCGCTGCCGTATTCTGCTGCGGGGTTTACTACATTGTCTCGGTCTTTTCTGCCTGAGCTGAGTCGTGCTATGTACCTCTTGGTCAGTCAGTCTCTGCAGGGTCGAGTCGAACCAGTGGAATTTCGCGCGTCGTGCTGGTTTGGTGGTCGTTGAAGAAGGGGAACCCCTCGACCAGTTTCGACCACACCCGGGCGCGCTCACCTCCTACCAGTGGGACCGCGGTTGCGCCATAGGTACGGTCGCCGACCTCCACGGTCACGCTCGGGTCGGCGAGGAGGTTCCGGTACCACTGCGGATGCTCAGCTGCGCCGATGTTCGATGCGACGACGACGATACGTCCGTGGTCTTCGATGAACATCATCGGTGTCGTGCGCGGAAGGCCGCTGACTCGTCCGGTTGTGGTAATCAGGACGAGGCCCTCGCGGTTCATGCCCTCGACCGGGCCGCCACTCCGGAATTGCTCGATCACGTGGCGATTCGTCTCGCGGATGTCCATGGTGTCCTTCGCGCTGGCTCGCGGTGATCGGCATCCTAGCGAAACGGAACCAGCAGCACTCCTGCGTAGGAACCAGTAGCGTGTGCGATTGGTGATCGCACAGCAGTCCTGGGCCAACATCGGAATCGTTGCTGCCGGCGGTGCCGTCGGCACGGGTCTGCGCTACGCGATCAGCTTGTCGATGCCGACACCAGCTGCGGTACCCCTGGCCACGCTTGGCATCAACGTGGTGGGTGCCTTTTTGCTCGGCGTACTCCTGGAAGGGCTCGCCCACCACGGCCGCGACGATGCCCCGAGCCGTCGAATCCGGCTCGGTATCGGCACTGGCGGCCTCGGCGGATTCACGACCTACAGTGCCCTTGCCACCGAGACCGTCATCCTTGGCGCCGCTCACCCCGGCCTCGCCATCGCGTACGCCCTTGGCACTGTGGTCATTGGCGCAGCGGCCAGCATCGCGGGCATCTCACTGGCCCGTACGCTGAATCGACGGCACGAGTCGTGACCGAAGCTGCCGCCGCCCTACTGATCTGCCTAGCCGGCGGCCTCGGCGCCGCCCTGCGGCTGGTCCTCGACAGCTTGATCCGAACGCGTCTGAAATCGACCTATCCGGTCGGCACCGCCGTCATCAATCTCACCGGCTCCCTGCTGCTCGGACTGCTGACCGGTCTGACGACTGGCCACCTCGTGCCCCAGCAATATCAGCTGATCATCGGCACCGGCCTGCTCGGCGGCTACACCACCTTCAGCGCGGCAAGCTTCGAGACCGTCCGGCTGCTAGAAGATCGCCGGTACGTCGCAGCGACTTTCCACGGATTGGGCATGTTGATCGGCTGCACAGCAGCCTCTGCCCTCGGTTACGCCGTGGCGCTACTGATCACCAGTTGATGGACTCAGCCGTACGTCGACCGCACGCTCGTCGGCGCCGCGCAAAATGATCAGCTGGATGGTGTCGTCGGCCGTCCCGAGCGCCTCGAAAAGATCATCCACACCACGAAGGGGCTTACCTCCCGCCAGCACGATCAGATCGCCCTGAGCGAGCCCGGCCCGGGACGCCGGACTGTCGTCCTCAACCATGCGAACCAACAATCCATCCGCATCCGGCAAACCGACCGCGCGTCGCATCCGCCTGGCAACATGCATCGGCGCAACCCCGATCCCGAGCCGCACCCGCTCTTTGGACTCGCCATGGGCCAGCGCGGCCACCTGGTCGCGCAGTGCTTGGTCAGCCGGAATAGCCAGGTAAAAACCTTCGCCCAACCGGTTGGTGTTTAGCCCGAGCAGCCGTCCATCGCTGTCGACGATCGGGCCGCCAGACGAGCCAGGAAGCAGCGGAGCGTCGTGCTCGATGCTTCCGGTGATGCGCCGGCCACGAGGCCCTCGGAAGCTCCGCTCAACGCCCGTGATGAAACCCAGCGTGAGACGTAGTCCTCGGCCACCCGGATCTGCGAGAGCGAACACCGGGGTGCCGAGCTGCGGCGGACCCTCAAGAGCCCATTCGATCGCAGGCACGTCTCCAGTGTCGACGGAGATGACCGCCACGTCTCCGTCGATGTCCGCTCCGGCAACCCGGCCTGTAGCGGTACGTCCACCGAAGAAGGTGACGTCGACCTCCTCGGCACGCACGTTGTGCGCATTCGTTAGTACCTGATCCTTGCCGACCACAATCCCCGATCCGACGCCCCAGCGTTGGCCGATGCCCACGACCGCATTGCTGACCCGATCAGCCACGCGCTGTATTTCTTCTTGGATGCCATCGAGTGCTCCCATGACGCCTCTCCATTGCTTAGTAGTAACTTGCAATTTACTACTTAGTTACGGTGCGTCAAGACCGATGATTACGGTTAGTCCATGAGCGAACAGGAATCCGCCACGCGCGATCGCGCGCCATCACCCCTGGCCGAGGCCCTCGCTCGGGTCGGGGATCGCTGGACCCTGCTCATCGTGCAGGCCCTGCTTCCCGGACCACGCCGGTTCAACGAATTGCTGGAAGAGATCCCTGGGATCGCAGCGAGCATCTTGTCCGAGCGTTTGAAACGACTCGAGCGAGATGCGCTATTGGTATCGCGGCCGTATACCGAGCGACCGGCACGCGCCGCGTATCAACTGACGTCAGAGGGCATGGAGCTCGTGGGCGCGCTTCGGCTGCTCGCGCAGTGGGGCGCCCGGCATGCAGTCGCTGCGGAGGGCCCGGTGCATCCGGCATGCGGCACTCCACTAGAAGCGAGATGGTATTGCCCAACCTGTGATCGGCTCGTCGAGGACGAGCCTGAGATGGAGACGCACTTCCTCTAGCCAGGGGCACACCACCGAGGCGTAGCTCCGAACCATGTTTCGGTCGATTCCGCTACGGGTACGCCAACCCTGTGATCCTGCTCAATGCCGGATCGGAGGAGTCGCAATGACGGGCAAGACCGTGGAGGCCCAGGCCCAGGCCCGTCCCGATCCCATGCCGCTGGCCGGGCAGCGGCCGGGGCCGCCATTCTTCGCGATCTTGGTGGTAGCCGGACTGATCGTGATCGGCGCCGGCCTGCGCTCCGCCGCCAATATCGTTGGCCCGGTCTTCTTGGTCATCACGCTCGTGATCACGGTCGCTCCGCTGCGCGGCTTCCTGGTTCGGCGCAAGTGGCCGTCGTGGCTCGCGAGTGTGGCGTCGCTGCTGGTGATCTACGCGCTGCTGGCCATGATCTTGGGGTCGGTGGTATTCGCTGTGGTGCGCCTGGTCGACAAACTGCCCGACTATGCGAGCGCGTTCCAGAAGATCTTCGACTACCTGGTTGGCGTAGCCTCCCGGTTGGGCTTCGGGCAAGATCAACTTGAGCGGCTTGCCTCATCTGTACAGCTCAGTAGCTTGGCTGGTCCGGCACAGGCCCTCGTCAGTGGCATCAGTGGTGGCTTGTCGCTGATCTTGCTCATCGTCACTCTGGTGATCTTCCTAGCCTTCGATGCGAGCAGCATGCCGGAACGACTCGCGGTCATCCGGGAAACCCGGCCGCACATCGCGGATGGTCTGAACAACTTCGCCGGTCGGGTGCGCAAGTACTGGATCGTGACGACCTTGTTCGGGTTGATCGTCGCAGTTCTCGATGTGATCGCCCTGGTGATCATCGGCGTACCGCTCTACATCACGTGGGGAGTCTTGGCGTTCGTCACCAACTACATCCCCAATATCGGCTTCATACTGGGCGTGATCCCGCCAGCGCTGATCGCGCTACTCGACGGCGGTATCGGCTCCGCGATAGCGGTCGTAGCGGTCTACACGGCGATCAACGTGATCGTGCAAACGATCATTCAACCCCGTTTCACCGGCGACGCCGTGGGCATCAGCGCCACTGTCGCTTTCGCGTCGCTGATCTTCTGGGCGTACCTGCTCGGACCCCTTGGTGCGCTGCTGGCCATCCCCGCCACTTTGTTCCTCAAGTCGGTGCTGCTCGATAACTCTGTACCGGCGAGCTGGGTCAATGCCCTCGTCTCGTCCTCCCCAGGCAAGGAGCGGCCGCGCGCCGTGGTGCGACGAGGACGCGAGCTGGCCCAGGAGCGAAGCTGAGTTTGCCTCTTCCAACTCCGGGTAGTTAGCGATACACGTCTTATGAGGAGCAAGCGACTATGTGGGTGTTCATTACCGCTCGGCTGCGGTCCTGGTTGATATTCGCCATCGTGGTGCCAATCGCGATGACCGCCGTACACATGCTTCGGGAACGACTAGAAGCACGGTCCGGCCGTACGCCGCTTGTCACGGCCCTTACCAAGATTGAAAGCATCGGAATGCGCAAGGCCCGTGGTCGCCGGGACGGCTGACGCAACGCCTTTGCCTGGTAGCGGATAGATCACCATTGCTTGACACATCCGCTCTGTTTCGGTAGCTTCATAACAGTTATAGTTATATAAACGATTGTGCATGGAGCGCTCATGGATCAGCTGTCGTCGGTTTTCACATCGCTGTCCGATCCGACTCGTCGTGGCATCATCGAGCTCCTTCGCCCTGGTGATGCGAGCGTCGACGAACTGACCCGGCATTTCGCGATCAGTCAGCCGGCTATCTCCCGCCATCTCAAGGTGCTCGAGGGCGCCGCCATCATTTCCCGGGTGCGGCGCGGTACGTCTCGGCTGAGCCATCTCGAGTTGCAACCGCTCGAGTACGCCAGTGCGTGGATCGATGCCCAACGTACCTGGACCGACCGCATGGATCGGCTCGAGCGAGCCGTCCGAGAATTCGAGGAAGGAACGAACTCATGAGCCAACACACCCCGACCATGGGCGAAACCACGTTGGTCAACGTCAGCCGGACTTTGGCGTGTACGCCAGAGGTGGCCTTCGCATGGTGGACCGAGCCGGCCCGCATCGAGCAGTGGTGGGGACCCACCGGCTTCAGCGCTCCCGCCGAAGACATGGTGATCGAGCCCAAGATCGGCGGTCGTTATGAGATCAAGATGGTGATGCCGGACAACGGGGGTGACGCCTGGGCCCGCGGTCGATTGATCGAGTTCGAGCCGAATCGTCGGCTCGTCATCGCCTGGGAGGCAATCCCAGAGGCCGGCATTGGCGAGACAACCACTCGTGTCGAGCTTCGCGGCGAGGGCGCCAACACCCGTGTCGAGCTGACGGACGGGCCGTACGCCACCGGCTTTGCACCGATGGCCGAGGCCGGTTGGGTGCAATCGCTCGACGAGCTCGTCGCGCAGGCGCTGGCATGATCGATCCGGCCCGGGCCGAATGTCCGCGTCGGAGGTGTCAATGATCTGATGGGGACATCCGGGTTCCGTTGAGAGGGGTTCGTCGTGTCCACTGTCGCAACCGAGTTCGTCCATCGGCTGTCAGAGCTGACGCTGGAAGAAAAGGCGTCGTTATGCCTGGGCTCAGACTTCTGGCACACGGCACCGGTGGAACGACTCGGGATCCCAGCGATCATGGTCTCGGATGGTCCCCACGGCCTGCGCGCACAGCTCGGCGAAGCTGATCATGTCGGTCTGCAGGGCAGTGCGCCAGCAACGTGCTTCCCCACGGCCTCCGCCTTGGGCTCCTCCTGGAATCCGGCGCTCTTTCAGATGGTGGGTGAGGCACTGGCCCTGGAGGCGAAGGGACTGGGCGTCTCGGTGGTGCTCGGTCCGGGGATCAACATGAAGCGATCACCGTTGTGCGGGCGGAACTTCGAGTACGTCTCCGAGGATCCTTGGCTCGCCGGCGAACTCGCCACCGCCATGGTGCTCGGAACCCAGAGTCAAGGGGTGGGTACCTCGCTGAAGCACTATGCGGCCAACAACCAGGAGGACGATCGACTTCGCGTCAGCGCGGAAGTCGATGAGCGGACCCTGCGAGAGATCTATCTCCCTGCGTTCGAACGAGTGGTCAAGCTCGCGCAGCCCTGGACGATCATGTGTGCCTACAACAAGATCAATGGCAGGTACGCCTCGGAGCATCACTGGTTGCTCACCGAGGTGCTGCGCGAGGAGTGGGGTTTCGAGGGTCTCGTGGTTTCCGATTGGGGAGCTGTCCATGATCGGGTTGCCGCGTTGCGTGGCGGTCTTGATCTTGAAATGCCGCCCAACCTCGGGGTCAGCGATGCCGCGATCGTTACTGCGGTACGCGACGGCTCGCTGGACGAATCGATCCTCGATGAGACGGCGCGCCGCGTGCTGCACCTCGTCGATCGTTCCCAGCCGGCCAGCGCCGAGGATGTCTCATTCGATGTCGACAAGCACCACGCCCTGGCCCGACGTGCGGCCCAGGAATCGGCCGTGCTGTTGAAGAACGCGGGCCGGGTGCTGCCACTGCAACCGGACGTGGGGAGCATGGTGGCGGTGATCGGAGAGTTCGCTCGTACGCCGCGGTACCAGGGCGCGGGCAGCTCGCAGGTCAACCCCACTCGGGTCGACGCGGCACTCGAGACAATGGAGTCGGCACTCGCCGGCCGCGCTGAGGTACGGTTTGCCGCCGGATTCGGCGTAGGAAGCACCGACAACGACGAGCAACTGCTGTCCGAGGCCGTGGATTTGGCTCGCGAAGCTGATCATGTGGTGGTTTTCCTCGGTCTGCCTGCCGACGAGGAGTCAGAAGGATTCGACCGGACCCATCTCGATCTGCCTGCTAACCAGCTGGTGATGTTGTATGCGCTCGCCGAGGTGCATGAACGGCTGATCGTGGTCCTGGCGAATGGCGGCGTGGTACGGATCTCCAGTTGGGCAGACCAGGTCTCCGCGATCTTGGAGTGCTGGCTGTCCGGGCAGGCGGCCGGTGGTGCTGCTGTTGATCTTTTGCTGGGCGTCGCCAATCCGTCAGGCAAACTCGCCGAGACCATCCCCGTACGACTGCAGGACAACTCGTCCTACCTGAACTTCCCCGGCGAAGAGGGCGTCGTCCGCTACGGCGAAGGGATCTTCATCGGCTACCGCGCCTACGACACGCTCATCCAGAACGTGAGCTATCCGTTTGGGTTTGGCTTGTCCTACACCAGCTTCCGCATCGACGATGTCGAGGTCTCGGTTGCCGGGTCGGTCGTGGACAGCGACCTTGCGGTGACCGTGACGGCGTCCGTAGCCAACATTGGTCAGCGGGCTGGAGCCGAGGTCGTTCAGGTGTACGTGGGGGATGTGCAAGCGTCGGTAGCGCGGCCGCTTCGCGAGCTGAAGGGTTTCGCCAAGGTGTACCTCGAGCCGGGTGAAACCAAGCAGGTGAGCTGCCAGCTCGACGAGCGAGCATTCGCGTACTGGTCCTCGCGCTTCCACCGCTGGGTGGTTGAGCCAGGCGAGTTCACGATCGCCGTTGGGAACTCCTCGCGCCACCTGGCCGCCACCGAAACGATCATGGTCGACGCGCCTCGCCTGTCGCTGCCGCTCGGACCCGATTCGACCCTCCACGAGTGGCTGGCCGATGAGCGTGGCCGCGAGCTACTCACCGAGCGTGACGTCAAGCTCTTGCAGGATCCGGAACTGATCAAGGTGATCGGCACGATGCCGATGGAGACTCTGGCAGCCTTCGAGGGCATGGCGCTCAGCCACGACGAGCTCGAACGAGCTCATCGCCGAACTCTGACGCCGACTTGTCAGAATCCAGGTCGGCTATAGCGCGCCTGGATTCTGACAAGTCAGCGGACTAGACCCGCCTCGTAGGCAGCGATCACAAGATGGGTGCGATCGCGCGCGTCCAATTTCGTGAGGAGGCGGCCGACGTGGGTCTTGGCCGTTGCGGCAGACATGTACAGCGCCGCGCCGATTTCGGCATTGCTGAGGCCGCGGCCGACCGCCACCAACACCTCGATCTCGCGCGGCGTCAGCGAGTCCAGCCACGCTGGCTTCGACACGGTGGCCGGCGTTTGTACGTAGGCCTTGATGAGTCGCCGGACCAGGGCCGGCGCGAGCACTGACTCGCCCTGGGCCACCAGGTGTACGGCGGACAGCAGGTCGGCCGGTTGGGCGTCCTTGAGGAGGAAACCGCTGGCTCCCGCGCGTAACGCTGCATGGACGTACTCGTCCAAGTCGAATGTCGTCAGGACAATGACACGGGTCGCACTCAGCGCCGGATCCGCGGTGATTGCGGCAGTTGCGCTGACTCCATCGCGGCCCGGCATGCGGATGTCCATCAGGACGACGTCGGGATGTTCGCGCCGGATGACCGCAAGCGCAGCGTCCCCGTCGCCCGCTGTGCCGACCACGGTGATCTCCGGGTCTGAGGCCAGCAGAGCAGCGAAGCCAGAGCGTACGAGTTGCTCGTCGTCGACGATGACGACGGAGATCATCGCGGCCGATCCGAGGCAACCGGGAGACTGGCCGTCACGAGGAACCCGCCGTCGTGGGCCGGACCTGCGGAGAGGCTGCCACCAAGCGCTTCGGCACGCTCCCGCATCCCTGTGATGCCATTGCCTCCTCCGGAATGTGGCCCACGTCCGTTGCCCGCCCCACCACCATCATCGCGAATCGCAACCTCGACCAGGCCATCGTGGTGGTCCACCTGCACACTCGCGGTGGAGGCATGAGCATGCCTGACGACATTCGTCAGTGCCTCTCGGGTGATGCGGTACACCGCCGCTCCAGCCTGGCGGGGAATCGCTTCAAGATCATTGGGCAGCTTGAGCTCAACGGCGAGACCAGTCGAACGAACCGTCTCGATCAGATCTGGCAGATCGGTCAGACTCGGTGCCGGTCGGTAAGGCGGCTCGTCGTCGCGCAAAGCTGCAACCACCGAGCGCACCTCGTCCAAGGAGTCCCGGCTGATCTTGGCGATGCTGTCCAGCGCGTCGGCAGCTTTCTCGGGTTCGGTGTCCATCAGGTGTCGGCCGACGCCGGCCTGCACCGCGATCGTGCCAAGGGAATGGCCGATGATGTCGTGCAGCTCCCGCGCGATCCGAAGCCGCTCCTCGCTCGACCTTCGCCGCGCCACCTCCTCGGCAGCCTCGGCGCGCGCGTTTGCGAGGTCAACCCGAAGTCGACCACCCCGGCCGAGGCCCAAGGTTAGGCCGATGGCGAGTACTGAGATGAAGAACTCTTGGGCACCGTACGGCGCGCCGCCACCCCACCACAGCAGGGCAAAGCAGCTGACCGCCACCACTGAGCACAGCAGCACCTCCCAGAACGGGCGGGCGACCGCCACGAAGTAGCCCCCGAAGATGAGCAAGAGTGGCAGCGCGCCTGCGTTATATCCGAGCAGCCACAACACCGTCGTGGCCAGCATGCTGGTCAAGAAGGCAGCCGTTGGCCAGCGCCGACGCCACGCGTACGGCACAGTGATCAAGATCAACAAGACTACGAAGAGCCAGTCGCGAGCGGTGTAACGGTAGAACGGATCACTTATCGTCGTTGCCCCGGTGCTCAGCCAGCCGACTGCCAGGAATGCCAGCGCGACAAGCGCATCAACGATGCGCCTGGAGACCGCCGGGTTCATAGCCATGCGAACACCGTACGGCGACGCACGACGCCGTGCATCGCCCTGCAGGCGTATGGGCGGCGTCACCCGTACGGCGTAGCTGACGGGACGATCTCGAGCCCGGCGGTCGATGTGCGGAGACCGCCTTCCTCGCGAGGCTGACGGACATGACAAATACCCAGTCGTTGCCGGCGCAGCTCGACGCCCCCGCCAGCCCGAAGCAGTACTCCTTGATCAAGATCCTGGCCATCTGGGCCTCAGTGACGGTCCCCATGGCACTGCTGGCCTGGGTCGTCGGGCCGGCCATCATCCCTCACACGTCGCTCCACCCCGGCCTTGTGCACTGGATGCTCATGGTGGTCGGAATGATGTGGCAGTTTGTGGTTTCGCTGGCGGTGCTACGCCACGAGCTCGGTGGCCTGCACTGGCCGACCCTCAAGAAGCGCATTTGGCTCAATCTGCCGCGTGACCCGCGGACCGGCAAGACACGCAAGGTGCTGTTCTTGTGGGTCGTGCCGGCCGTGGCTGCGAATGTCCTCGGCGGGTACCTAGCGACCCGGCTCGACACCGCGTGGACCAACTGGCTGCCCTTCCTACACGAGCCGTCCTACACCAATTTTCAGGGCTTGGCCGACCCCAAGTTCCAGGGTCAGTGGTGGATCCTCGGCCTGGCGATCACCAGCATGTTGTTCAACTACATCCTTGGCGAGGAACTGCTCTTCCGTGGCGTGCTGCTGCCGCGGATGTCAGGGGTCTTCGGCCGCTGGGACTGGGTTGCCAACACCGTGCTCTTCGGCCTCTACCACGTGCACAAGATATGGGCCTGGCCGAGCATGATCGCAAGCTCCTTCGGCTACGCCTGGGCCACCAAGCGGTACCGCAGTTTCTGGATGGGCGTGATCGTGCACGGAGTCGAGGGCTACTTCATCGTCCTCGTTGTGGCGATCCTCGCCGGCTGGTATCCGTGAGTCTAAGTGATCAACTTCCGAGCCGCCGCGGCGATGCCTTCTGGGGACATGCCGTAGCGATCAAGCAGGAAGCCGGCCGAGCCGGTTGGTGCAAACTCTGGAACGCCCAAGATCTTCATCTTGGTCGGATGGTTCTGCACCACCGTCTCGGCCACCGCGCCGCCCAGGGCGCCGGCGACAGTAGCTTCCTCGGCGGTGACAATGCCACGCGTCTCCCGGGCCGCACGTCAGGACCGCCTCAACGTCAAGCGGTTTGACGGTGGGCATGGAGATCACCCGTGCCGAGACGCCTCCATCGGCGAGCTGTTCTGCGGCGACGAGAGCCCTCCACAGCACCGTCCCATTGCTGATCAAGGTAACGTCATTGCCCTCTCGGAGAGTGACTCGCCTTGCCGGGAACGAACGTGTAGTCCTCGAGATAGACCTCCGGAACGCTCATCCGACTCACCCGAATGAACACCGGGCCTTCGATCTCCGCCGCCCAACGAAGGGCCGCCGCAGTCTCGATCGGGTCGGCCGGCACCACGATCGTGATGTTGTCGATGGCGCGCAGCCATGCGATGTCTTCGATCGAGTGGTGGGTCGGGCCGAGTTCGCCGTACGCCATTCCTGGGCTCATGCCGCACAACTTCACGTTGCGGTTGGAGTACGCCACGTCGGCTTTGATCTGTTCCAGGGCACGTGCGGTCAGGAAGCAGGACGCCGCTGACACGAAGGCAATGCGGCCCCCATTGGCTAGTCCGGCGGCCACGCCGACCATGTCCTGCTCGGCAATGCCGACATTGATCAACCGGTCGGGGAATGCCCTCTTGAACGCATCGAGCTTGCTCGAGCCGACCGAGTCATTGACGACACCGACGATGCGATGGTTCTCGTGCGCCAGCTCGGCCAGAGTCTCGACGTAGGCATTCCGGCAGTCGTAGCGCGGCCGGTCGGCTATCGACAGTTGGGAGCCTGAGACAGTTTCGGTCATGTTGCACCTCCTGGGACGTTCAGCCGCATCGAGCTCATCGAGCGCCAGCTCCAGCTGCTCGGCCGATGGGACCTTGTGATGCCACGCTGCGTTGTTGCTCATGAACGAGATGGGGTGGCCCTTGTGCGTATGTGCGATGACGAAAGTGGGCTTGCCCGGCCGGTACGGCACTGCCGACAAGACATCAAGCAGCTCGCCATGATCATGACCATTGACTTCCACGACAGCGAACCCGAATGCGGCCGCCTTTTGATCAAGTGGTTCAAGATCATTGGTCTCGCGTACCGTTGCCCCCTGCTGCAGCCGGTTGCGGTCCACGATCACCGTGAGCCGATCAAGCTCGTATTGGGATGCGGCCATCATGGCCTCCCAATTGCTGCCCTCCTGTAGTTCGCCATCTCCAACGAGCACGTACGTGCGACGCTGTGAGACGTCAAGCTTCGCCGAGAGCGCGTGGCCGACTGCGATCGGTAGCCCGTGCCCAAGCGGTCCGGTATTGGCCTCGACGCCACGGACATAGTTGCGGTTCGGGTGGCCGTTGAGCTTGGACAGCGGCTTCAGGAAGGTGGCCAGATCCTCTACCGGTATGAACCCGTAAGCAGCAAGCGTGACGTAGAGAGCACCCGCAACGTGGCCCTTGGAAAGGATGAACCGGTCCCGCTCGGGATCATCGACGTTCTCGGGAGTGACATCGAGAACGGCCCCATAGAGCGTGGCGAGGATATCGATGGCGGAAAGGTCACCACCGATGTGGCCAGCTCCGGCGTAGTGGACCAGCTTCAGATCCTGAATGCGGATTTGCCGCGCGGCCTCGGCAATCTGCGCGATCTGCTCGTCGCGATGCGCATGTGGCAGCCGGCGAAAGACCGGCATAGTGATGTGATCGGGAGCTAGAGCAGTCATACATTCGCACTTTCGGTCGTACGCGCCATTGAACTCAGCAGGACGTCCTGGACCAGCCGCTGGGCCGCGAGCGCATCATGAGTGGCTTGCGCGGCTCGGAGCGAGTCCACGTCAAGAGCATCCAGAGCTCCATGCAGTGCCTTGAGGAAGCGAATCGCCACTTTGGCAGCCTCGACGCTATCCTCCCGGAACGGGAATTGATCAAGCTGCCATACACCGTCCCAATTGTTCTTGCGCAGCGTGTAGAAGAACTCGAACGTCTCCACCAGGTGTACCGAGCCGACGACCATGTCGTCGTCCCAGCCGCGGAAGTTGTCATTGACGTCGATCGCGAACAGTCGGCCGGCGTCGATGCACAGCTGCGCTGCATCGGATGGGGTTTCCAATCCGTACATGGAATGCCCGAAGTCGAGCAGGATGCCCAAATTGTCCAAGCCGACCTGCTGGATGCCGAGCAGGGTACGCGCCGCGTTCGGAAAGATGATCTTGTTACGTGGTTCGCGCGGCTTGTATTCAATCACGAACTTGATCTCAGGGTGTGGCGAGATCAGCTCGCGCAGCCCGTCGACCGCCAGCTTCCAGATGTCGTGATAGTCGACCTGGAAGGGATAGTCCCAGCCGTCTTGCCCGAACCACAGCTTGACGTAATCGCAGCCCAGCTCCTTGGCCAGCTCGGTGGCCTCGTCAAGCAGCTTCAAGGCTTGGGCGCGTACGGCTGGGTCGGGGTTGGTAATCGAGCCCTTGACGTAGTCACGGTTGTAGATCTCCGGCGTGATCGCGACAGCGCGGAGCCGATTTCGCTCGAGCGCGGCCTTGACGTCATCCAAGGTGCCGTCAAACCCGGCGAACGGCCAGTTCAAGTCGACTACCGACAGGTCGCCGACGGCGCCGGCTTTGTCGATCTGTTCCAACAGCCCGACCGGCGGACCGTAGCCCTCGGTGGCGTAGCGGTCCTTGTACGTGGCGAAGTGCCAGATACCTGCGCCAAAAACGGGCAACTCACTCATGCTCGGTGCTCCAAGGTCTCATATACTATCTATTCGTTATTGTATATTCAGTCAAACGAGGTCGATCTTGTCAACGCCAGGTGGCCAACTGGCCTGAAAGAACTCTTGAGTTTCACTGAGGAGGAGCAGGTGCCAGCAACCTCGACTGATCAAGTGATCTTGGCGATCGACCAAGGGACGACGAACTCCAAAGCTGCTCTGATCAGCGCCGATGGTCGTCTGGTTGCTAGCGGTACGGCTCGAGTCGGGGTTTCCTCACCGCACCCTGGATGGGTCGAGCAGGACGCAGAGCGCATCTGGACGAGCGTGCTCGAGGCAATAGCGAACTGTTTGGAAGGGCCAGCCTGGTTGGAAGGCGGACCCGACGCGGAGATCGAGGGCATCGCGCTCTCGACTCAGCGCGAGTCCGTGGTCGGTTGGCGGGCCAGCAGCGGGACTCCCTTGGGCCCGGTGATCGGCTGGCAAGACCGGCGTACGGCGGCCTGGTGTAGTCAGTCAGTGACCGACCAAGATCGGCAATTGGTACACGCCTGCACAGGCTTGCGGGTCGACCCGATGTTTTCCGCGCCCAAGATGCGGTGGCTGCTCGACAATGCGCGGAAGGGGATACCGATCGAGGATGTCCGGCTCGGAACAATCGACTCCTGGTTGGTGTGGCAGCTCACCGGCGGAGCCGAGCATCTGTGCGAGGCAGGCAACGCCTCCCGCACGCTGCTGTACGACATCACCGCGCTGGATTGGAAGGCCGACCTGCTCGATATCTTCGGCCTGCCGGCTGCCACCCTGCCGGCCTCCGTGGCCTCTGACCAAGGCTTCGGCACCACGAACGGTGTCCCGCTCGTACCCGATGGCACACCGATTGTTGCGGTGATGGCAGATTCACACGCGGCGCTATTCGGCCAGGGATGCACCGAGGCCGGAATGGCCAAGGCGACCTACGGCACCGGATCCTCCGTTATGGCGCCAGTCGGCGGCCTTTCAGCAGGCGATGCGCGGATTCCGGTGACGCTGGCTTGGGTGATCGATGGGTCGCCCACCTACGCCCTGGAGGGGAACATCCTGTCTTCAGGCGCAACGCTTGCGTGGGCGGCCGATCTGCTTACTGACGGCCGCGTCGCTGATCTTGTGGCTCTGGCCGAGACAGTGCCGGACAGCGGTGGCGTCACTTTGGTTCCGGCCTTCTCCGGTTTGGGCGCTCCACACTGGGACCGGAGCGCGCACGGGCTCATCTCGGGCATGAGCGAGATGAGCGGTCGGGGTCATCTCGCCCGAGCGGCCGTCGACTCCATCGGCCACCAGATCTGCGACATTGTCGAGGTGATTGAGGACAGGTCCGTACCACTGCGGGTCTTCCGCGCGGATGGTGGCGCCACGAGCTCACCGCTTGTCATGCAAACGCAGGCTGACCTGCTCGGCCGAGACATCGAAGTAAGTGATGTCGCCGAGGTCTCAGCTCTAGGTACGGCGAAACTCGCGTGGCAGACCCTCGGCCACGCCGGTGTCTGGCCGAGCAGCAGCGGCCGGATCTACCGCCCAGTCGTGAATGCGAATGAACGTCGCCGACGCCGTTCACACTGGGCAAGCGAGATCAAGCGAACTCGTTTCACTCCTAGCCCTGGGCCATCCTGAATGGAAACCGAGACCGCCGTGATGCGCCCTGAACCTGTCGAAGAGCGTCCAGCACCCCAGTGGCGTGAAGTCGACATCGCATTCGCTGGCCCGGATGCGGCGAACCCCTATACCGAGGTTGATGCCTGGGTGATCTTCACCCACGACAGTGGACGGCAACTGCGTCGTCCGGTGTTCTGGGACGGCGGAACCACGTATCGCGTCCGGTTCGCCTCCACCCAACCGGAGGGCGAATGGCGGTGGAGCGTTCACGCGGACCGACCTGATCATGGCTTCACACCTGCTTCCGGCAGCTTGATCGCCGAGTCGCCTGTCCAAGATCATCCACATCGAGCTCTGAGTCGCGGGTTTGTCCGAGCTCATCCATCTGGTCGTAGTTTCACCTACGCCGACCGCTCGCCAGCATTCTTTGTCTTCGACACTGCTTGGGCGATGCCTTTCCGCGCAAGGGTTTCCGATGTTGAGACCTACGCCGCGGACCGCCAGGCGAAGGGCTTCAATGCCGTGCTGCTGATGACGGTGCAGCCAGACATGAACGCGCGCGGACCGGTCGGACGCAACGTCGACGAAGGTTTCGAGATCGGCTTCCATGATCTTGCCGAAGGTCAATTACGCAAGATCAACATCGAATACTTCCAGTACTTCGACAAGATCATTGACTCACTTGTCAATCATGGCATTACGCCTGTATTGCAGCCGGTCTTTCACGGATTCGGCTGGAAAGGACTCGGCGTCGCCGGACCTGTCGTTCCACCGGTCGATTACGCGCGCTACTGCCGCTATCTGGTAGCGCGCTTTGGCGCTCGCCCGGCCATTTACCTGCCCTGCGGAGATGGCTCCGGAACTGAGCCACAAGTGGCGGCAGGTGGCCGGGAGCTCCATGCCTGGGACGCGTACGGTCAACCCACCGGAATCCACTATCGGCCGCACCACCGCAACGACGAGCACCAAGCCGCCGACTGGCTGGATTTCCAGTCCTGCCAGACCGGACATATGGGCGACCACGTCCCTGATCGTCTAGCGACCATGTGGGCTCAGCGGCCGCCCAAGGCGATCATCAACGGCGAGCCCAGCTACGAGCACAGCGGCCGTCGCGGAGTTGCTGAAGGTTGGTGGCAAGGCCATGAGGCCTGGAGCAACCTCTGTGCAGGCGCCTTGATGGGCGTCGCGTACGGAGCCGCGAGTTTGTGGCCGTGGCGGCTGCACCCCGACGAGCCAGGTCACGGTGAGTATTTCTTGGCCGAGGGCGCCGGCTGGAAGGAAGCACTCGACTTCGAGGGCAGCCGGTTTGTCGGCCTGGTGGGCAAGATCGTGGACGATCTGCCGATCACCGAAGCCATCCCCTGTTGGGATGTGTCCGCCAATACTCGCGGCCTACTCGATCCAGGCGTCCTTTACATCGGATATGCCGAGCATGGTGGGCCCTGGATGTTCTTCGATGCGGACGGCCGGGTGCCTTCGAAGTATTGGCTGATCGATCCCCGTACTGGCCAAGTGCTCAAATCTGGGGACCGGCCGCCGGACTACGTGCCAATCGAGTTCGACCGCTATGGGCCGTCGATCCTGATCTGCGCGGAAACGACACCAGCTTGGGTGCGACGACAGCGCCGCTGACCGGGGCCGACGGACGGTTACTGCATCAATATTCACCTGCCTGGCAGGATGGCCACAGGACGGACTGAGGAGGTTCACAGCCATGGCGGCATTGCCGGGGAGCATTGCTCCAGCCCCGACCGATGGCCAGCTCAGACTGATCACCAAAGTCGCACGGATGTATCACGAGCGGGGCATTCGCCAAACCGACATCGCTGACAGCCTGCATATCTCACAGGCGCGCGTGTCGCGGCTGCTCAAACGCGCCGCCGAACTGGGCGTCGTACGAACAGTCGTTGCCGTAGCGGCGGGGGTACACACCGAGATCGAAGAAGCGCTCGAGGGGACCTACGGCCTAGCCGAGGCGGTGGTCGTCGATGTCGAGGGGACAGACGAAGAGATCATCGCCGCACTGGGATCGGCTGGTGCGACCTATTTGGAGACAACGCTGACGGGCGGAGAACGCATCGGGATCTCCAGCTGGAGTCAGACTCTGCTGGCCGTTGTGGACCGCATGCGGCCGCTCCGCGTTCCTGGTGCCGAGAGTGTCATTCAGCTGATGGGCGGCATCGGCAATTCGTCAGTCCAGACCCAAGGCAATCGGCTCCTCACCGAATTCGCCCGACTCGTTGGAGCTACCGCTACTTTCGTTCCTGCTCCTGCCCTAGTCGGCAGCAAGGCGGTACGAGAGAGTCTGCTGAACGACCCAGCGATGGAATCGGTCGCCCTGGAGTGGGCACACCTCACCATGGCGCTCGCGGGTATTGGCAGCCTGCCACCATCGCCACTCTTGCGCGCGAGCGGCAATGCGGCCGACCTCGCTGATCAGGACAGGCTCCATGCGGCCGGCGCGGTAGGCGATATCTGTCAGCGGTTTTTCGACTCCGCTGGAAACTTGGTGCCCAGCAATCTGGATGATCGAGTTGTTGGCATCGACGCCGACACGTTGCGCAAGATTCCACGACGCATTGGGATTGCGGGCGGTGAGAGCAAGCACAAAGCGATTCACGCCGCTGTCGTCGGCGGCTGGGTCAATGTGCTGATCACCGATACCGAAACCGCCGCAGCGCTGCTTCAGCGCCACCATCGAGCCGCTGAGGTGGCCGGATAAAAAGATCGTGCGCGTTTGATAGTTGTCCTGAACCGTCAAACGCGCACGATCACTCTCACGAACCCAAGGAGCCCGTATGCAGCCCAGGTCAATAGACGAGCGGGTCGTCGTCGAGATCGCGTCGGGGGCTATCCGTGGCTTTTGGCGCACTCGGTCGGCTGCCTTCCTCGGCATCCCATTCGCCGAACCACCGTATGGTGATCTGCGCTTCCTCGCGCCAGTGCCGGTGAGCTCGTGGGCTGGGGTTCGGGACGTACTACGGTACGGGCCCACGCCGCAACGCAAGGCGCTCGCAGAGATCACCACGATCCCGGAACCGAGCATTCCCGGCCACGACATCCTCAACCTCAATGTCTTCAGCCCTTGCCCGCAACCGGCACACGGGTCGGAGAAACTCCTCCCGGTATTGGTCTACATTCACGGCGGCGGGTATGTGGCTGGATCGCCGGCCAGCCCGTGGTACGACGGCGTAGCCTTCAATCGCGACGCGGTTGTCACCGTCACTGTGTCTTATCGACTTGGCTTCGATGGCTTCGGGTGGTTGCCCGATGCGCCGTCAAATCGCGGGATCCTCGACTGCCTGCTTGCGCTGGAGTGGGTGCGCGACAACATCAGCCAGTTCGGCGGCGATCCGGGGCGCGTAACCATCGCCGGTCAGTCGGCCGGCGGAGGCGCGGTGATGACACTGTTGACTATGCCTCGGGCACAGCGGCTTTTCGCGGCTGCGGCGTCAATTTCGGGGGTGCCGAGTGATATTCCCCTCGAGCGCGCGAAACAGACGACAGCACGCTTGGCGGAGCGCCTCACTGTTTCGCCGGACCGCTCGGGCTTCCTGCGCGTTTCCGAAGCCGACCTGCTAGCTACGCAAGGTGGTGGCGGACTGGAACCGTCAGGGCAACCGACACTCGAGGAGTTGATCGCACTCGTGCGGGCCATGGACGGCTCATTGCCGATCGGGCCCGTCGTGGACGGCGACCTGTATCCCTGGACCGTCGAAGAAGGAATGCGTGCCGGAGCAGGTCAAGAGATTCCGCTTCTCGTGGGATCAACGACTCAGGAGTTCAGTGCGATAGCGGTAGCCCACAGTCATCTTTTCCAGGACCGGGACGTCCAGCACCTCCTCGAGCAGGTGGGTCTCAGCCCGCAGGCGGCGCGGTGTTTCGCTGCGACGCTGCAAGATCACCATCAGGCCGAAGTCATTGGTCAGTACGTGAGCGACGTGATGTTCCGTCGCCGCATCGTCGACTGGCTGGACTTGCGCGGCGAGGCCGCCGCGCCGACTTGGGCGTACGACTTTGCCTGGCGATCGGCCGTCAGCGGTCTGGCAGAGCACTGTTTGGATGTGCCATTCATCTTCGATGTGCTGGAGGACCCGGATGTGACTCGGGTTGCTGGTCCCGAGCCGCCGCAGGCGCTGGCTGATCAGGTTCATACGGCATTCGTCGGGTTCGTTCGTAACCACGATCCGGGCTGGCCTCCCTACCGGCAGTCAAAGTCGATCATGGTCTTCGCTGGCGAATCAGCCACTGTCAATGGTGGCTACGAATCCGCCCGAGCACTCAGAAGTTGATCTTCGAGGTTGAAGACTTCGGGGATGATCTCCCAGGCTTCATCGGGAGCGCCCTCGCTCTGGAACAATTCTGACATGGCGGTCTGCCAGCGAGCATTTACCTGTGTGCGGGCCACTCGCTCCTGAGATGCAGCCAGATCGTCAGCCTCCGCGTAACCGATGAGCAGACCATCGGCGCGTAGGAAGAGCGAGTAGTTGCGCCAGCCGGCGTCGCGCAATGCTTCGAGCAGCTCTGGCCAGACCGCGCGGTGGACCTCGCGATACTCATCGAGACGATTGGGATCGACGTGACCCAGCAGGCAATATCGCGGCATTATTCACTCCTCACGACGATCACCTCAAGAGTGCGTGGTCCGTGCACCCCTTCCACGCGGTTCAGCTCGATGTCGCTGGTCGCGCTCGGCCCGCTGATCATGGTCAACGGGCGAGTGGCTTCCAGCCGCGCCAGCGCTTGTGGCACGTCGGCGGCGATCTGATCGGGGAACACCACACAGAGGTGATAGTCCGGAATGAGTGTGAGAACGCGCCGGCCCTGACCTGGTGAGCCATCCAAGATCAATGTCCCAGTCTCGGCGATCGCCACCGCACAGCCAGTGATCACACCCTCGGCCGCATCCAGCTGTGAGACGCTGAGTTGATCATCACCGACGGCTCCATCGGTCAACACCTCGGCGGCTAGGTCTGCCGTCCAGGACGGATCCAAGCCTGCTGGAGCAACGACCTTGCCCGCACCGCGCTCGCCGAGCGCAGCGTCAATTGTCGCAGCAAGATCATCAACCGAAGACTCGCGTACCAGCGCTCGATAGTCGAGGAGACGATCAATGAGCAGCTCGGTGAGCTGAGCAGTCTCCGAATCTGACGTGGTCCGATACTCCCGGCTGATGTCTTCGTACGGCAGTTCTGGGGGTGGCGCGATGCGATGCGCAGCTGCTATCCGCGCTAGCACTTCCTCGCGAGCGTTCACCGCTCTCCCCCGTGCTCGGCCGCCCACCAATCTCGGAATGTCTGCTGCGGCGGCCGTGCGAAGTCGCGGGCGTCAGTCCACTGCTTCGCGAGCGGCAACGGCACCTCGCCGATCACGCCACGCTTGCGTCCGAGCATCCGGCCCAGCCGTCCGCTGCGTAGCGCAAGCGTCCAGCGCTTCGGATTGCTCATGACCCAGGCGGCCGCGCTCATCGCTGACGCCTCCGCGCTTGGCATGCGATGCTCCTCCGCGTACGTTTCGGTGTGCTTGGCGCGCAGGTGTACCAAGATCTCCGGGATGTTGATCTTGGTCGGGCAGACGTCGTAACAGGCGCCGCACAGTGACGATGCGTACGGTAGCGAGGCGTTGTCCTCGATCCCGGTGAGCTGCGGCGACAGAATTGCGCCAATCGGTCCCGGGTAGACCGACCCATACGCGTGCCCGCCGGTCCGCTCGTACACCGGGCACACGTTGAGGCAGGCGCTGCAGCGGATGCAGTTCAGCGCATCCCGGCCCTCCGCATCGGCCAATACGGCGGTCCGGCCATTGTCCAGCAAGATCAGGTGGAACTCTTGCGGGCCATCCCCGGGAGTCACGCCCGTCCACATGGAGGTGTAAGGGTTCATCCGCTCGCCCGTAGAGGAGCGGGGCAGCAGTTGGAGAAAGACTTCCAGATCTTGCCAGCGAGGCACGAGTTTCTCGATGCCCATGATCGTGATCAAGGTGTCGGGCAGGGTGAGGCACATCCGGCCATTACCTTCGGACTCGACGACCGCCAGAGTTCCCGTTTCGGCAATCCCAAAGTTTGCTCCGCTGATCGCCACCTTGGCGGACAGGAACTTCCGCCGCAGGTGTTGCCGGGCTGCCCCAGCGAGAGCCGCCGGTTCGTCGGTGAGCGTCGGGTCAACGCCACCCATCTCACGTAGGAAGATCTCCCGGATCTCGGCTCGGTTCCGATGAATCGCGGGGACCAGGATGTGCGACGGCTTGTCATGACCGAGCTGCACGATCAGCTCTGCGAGATCGGTTTCCCATGCGGCGATGCCGGCTACTTCCAGCGCCTCGTTGAGCCCGATCTCCTGCGTGGCCATGGATTTGATCTTGACTACCTCGTCAACGGCCTTGCGGCGAACAAGATCAATGACGATAGCGTTGGCCTCGTCGGCGTCGCGAGCCCAATGCACCACACCGCCTCGGGAGATCACGGCAGATTCCAACTGCGCAAGGTAATCCGGCAGGTGCGCCATCGTGTGAACCTTGAGCTGACGGCCCGCTTCGCGCAGCTCCTCCCAATCCGGGAGCTCGGCAACGACCTGCGCACGTTTGGAACGGATCGTGGTCGTCGCCTTGCCGAGGTTGCGCCGCAGCTGCGTGTCAGCGAGGGCGCGCCTTGCGGCGATCGGGAACTTCTCCTCGCCGCGTAGGTTGCCAACTCCGCGTGGCGCAGGCGGTGGCATGGCTGGCAACCCCAACATCACTGGGGTGTTCACAGCACCGGGTCCTGACGAGTCGCGGCGAGGATCTGCGCCAGATGGAGCGTCTTCGCGCCGGCCCGGATCCTCGATAGCCCGCCACCGATGTGCATCAGGCAGGAACTGTCGCCGGCTGTACAGATCTCCGCTCCCGTGTCCAAGACGTTGCGCATCTTGTCGGCCAGCATGGCCGTCGACGTGTCGGCGTTCTTGATCGCGAATGTGCCGCCGAAGCCGCAGCATTGATCAGCCGCGGGCAGCTCGACAAGCTCCAGCGCTTCCACGGCCCCAAGCAGTTTGATCGGCTTGTCGCCAACCCCCAGCATTCGCAGTGAATGGCAGGTCGGGTGATAGGTCACCCGATGCGGAAAATAGGCGCCGACATCGCTGACGCCCAGCACATCGACGAGGAATTCCGAAAGCTCGTACGTCTTGGCCGCCACGGCCTCGACCTGATCAACCAGCCCTGCCGATCCGAACCGCCGCGCGATCATCGCATGCTGATGGCGAACCGAGCCGACGCACGAACCCGAAGGCGCCACGACAGCGTCGTACGGAGCAAAGACTTCCGCGAACCGCTCCACCAGCGGCAACGCCGGCTTCTGGTATCCGGTATTGACGTGCATCTGGCCGCAGCAGGTCTGCTCCGCCGGAAACTCGACGTCTTGACCGAGCCTCCCCAGCACTCGCAGCGTCGCCTTCCCAACCTCGGGAAACATCGCATCCGCCAAGCACGTGATGAACAGGGCGATTCTCACGTCGACTCAGTGAAGTTCAATCGTCTGAACCGCTGCGACTTGGTCGCGGATGAAGCGGTTGGCGTGGGCGGCCAGATCGTCGCCGTCGCTCCAGAGGTTCCGCCAGATGCCGAGCGTGTTGCTCAGCGTTGGCGAGACCACTGCAGAAGAGAACGACTCGAAAACGATCGGTCCGTCGTAGCTGATCCGGTCAAGGGCGCGAAAGGCGCTGCCGAAATTGACCGAGCCGGTTCCGAGATAGCCACGGTGGCTTTCTCCGATGTGTACATAGCCGAGGCGATCGCCGACATCGAGGATCGGTTGAAAGAGGTCCGACTCCTCGATGTTCATGTGGTAGGTGTCCAGATGCACCGACACAGCCGGCCGATCGACCTCCTTCAGGTACTCCAAGGCCTGCCGACCTGTGTTGATCAGGTTGGTCTCATAGCGGTTGACAACCTCCAGCGACAGCCGGACACCCAGCGACGACGCGCGGGCGGCAAGCGATCGGATCGCGTCGACGCTGCTCGCTCGGCCGGTCGCCGAGACGGGCGCCATGTGCTTGCGCATAGACCCGTACAGCACTCCGCACATATGAGACCCGCCCATTTCCGCGGTCCTGTCCAACGCGACGTTGAGCAAGCGCTGGCCAGCGGCGCTGATCGAGGGATCGTCGCTGCTGATGTCAGCCTCGAGCGGGAGACCCAGGCTGGCGGTGGTGTGCAGGCCCTCCGCCTCAGCGCTGCGGCGCGCTGTTGCGCTGTCGAACGTGTCGGGCTCCATAAGTGGAAACTCGATCAGGTCGAAGCCGGCCGCCCGCGCCCGCTGAACGGAGCTCGCTATCCCCCGGGTGTCGAACTCGCCGGTGAACACCAGCGCGTGGCAACCGATCATCGATGGCATCCCGACGCAACCTCCTGTTATCCCACTCCGCCGTAACGTCGCAGCGCAAAGCCGTTCAGCAGCGCTGCGAAGACCAGCAACACGCCTAGCGCGAGCAACTGGTACTGCGGGCCGGCGTTTCCTTCAAACGCCAGCCGGATGCCGGCGTTCATCCACACAATCAGCACCGTGGCGAGCACGATCCCGGACACTCGGCCGATGCCGCCGGTAATCGCGACTCCACCAAGCACGGCGATGGTGATGCGGGCAGAGCCATTCCGTTGCCCGATACGCCGGCGTCGGGTCGAGCCGACGCGAACTGGCCGACGGTCACCACCGCGACGAGGCCGGAGATCAGGCCGCTCAGTGCGTACGCGCCCGCACGGGTGGCGCGTACGCCGATGGCTGACCATTGCGCCGCGACGTCATTGGTGCCGATGGCGTAGACCCGTCGTCCGTACGTGGTGCGCGCGAGAAGCAGCCAGACCACCACCAAGGTGGGCAGCAGAAAGAGGAATATGCCTTTCGGGACGTTGGGGATCCAGCTACCAATGAGCGGCAGCTCGACCGACCGGGCTGTCGACTCATAGAGATTCTGAATCGGCTTCGTGCTGATCGGCCGCTGGTTGTTGATCACTACGGCAAGGGACTTGTACGCGTAGTAGGTGGCCAGGGTCGCGATCAGTGCCGGGAACCCGATGTAGGCGACCAGGATCCCGTTGACGAGGCCGAGCACTGCGCCGACTATCGCGGTGATCACGATCGCCAGCCACAACGGCCATCCCCACCGCCCGTAGGCGAAGCCGAAGATCATGCCCGCGAGGGAGACGATGGCGCCAACGGACAGGTCGATGCCGCCGCGTCCGGAGAGGATGACGAAGAGTTCGGCGAAGCCCAGCATCGCCAGTGGCACAGCATTGATCAATGCGGCCGACAGGTAGTCGAAGTCATAGGCAGCCGTCAGATAGCCGGTCGCACCCAGCACCATGAAGTAGACCACTACGAGGACCAAAAGCACTGCGAGCAGCACGACGCGCTGGGTGAGCAGCGCGCGGATCACTCGGGCCGGCAGGGACTCGGCTCGCTCCGAGGTAGGCGAACCGGACTGATCGTCTTGTGTCCCGGCTAGATCGGGCTCGGCGGCGGTGGGGATCGTCATCGCTTCCTCCTCGTCCGCTCTCGGAGGAGGTCGGCGCCGACCGCGATGATGATCGCGACGCCCACGAAGAGATCGGAGAGTTCTGACCGCCAACCCAGCTGCGTCACTCCAGATGCGACTGTTTGCACGAGCAGCGCGCCGAGCACGGTGCCGAGCACGGAGCCGCGCCCGCCCGTGATCGATGTTCCGCCGATGACGACAGCGGCGATCACTGCCAGCTCTTTACCGGAGCCGACGTTCTGTCCGAGATTCGATCCCTGGGCCACCACGATGCACGACGCCAGCCCGACGAGTAACCCCGTCAGCAGGTATGCGGTGAGTACGCGCTGTCGGACCTTCACGCCCGCCAACTCGGCGGCGAGCTGGTCACCGCCGATGGCGTAGAAGTGCCGACCGCCCGCCGTGTGGCGCAGATAGATCCAGGCGATGGCGACCAGCACCACCGTAATGAGGAAGGAGTTGGGTACGCCCAAGGTACGACCGGCGGCGCCATTGCCAAGAGGCGCGAGGGTATCGGGGATGTTGTTGACCGTGGTCGAGTTGAAGAGCTTGAGGCTGAGCCACAGGAAGATGTTGGCGGTGCCGAAGGTGATGATGATCGCGTGCACCCGCCCGTAGGCGATGAGTACACCGTTGAGGAGCCCGAGCAGCCCGCCCACCACCACCGAGATGAGCACCGCTACCGGCAGCGAAAGACCGGCCTGCACTAAGACGAGCTTCGCGGTGATGACGGAGCACACCGCGATCGCGGCGCCGACCGAGACGTCGATGCCCCCAGTGATGATGACCACCGTCATACCGATGCCAATCAGCGCGATCGGCGCGACCGCGCCGAGCAACGGCTGAATCGAACCGGCGGACACGAAGGCCGGAGTCGCGAAGCCGAGGATGACCCACAGCACGGCGATCACGCAGATAAGCACGATTTCCTGGCCGGTCACCGGAGGGGCTAGCACGCGATGACCGCGCTTCGCCGGCGGCTGGGATCCGGAGGCCGGGAGTCTCGTCCCGGGCCGCGACGTCGATGCTCATGCGGTTACCTTCCCGTCCTCATGATCACCGCTGACGTCGCCCGCCGCAGCGGCCAGGACGTCGACCTGCGTCGCGTTGGGACCGAACTCCACCGTCGTGGTGCCGTTGCGGACCACTTGAAGCCGGTCAGAGATACGAATCGCCTCTGGGAGGTCCGCTGTGACGACCAGGACGGCAGTGCCAGCGTCAGCCAGTTCGGTGATGATGCGGTGGATTTCTTCCTTGGCGCCAACATCGACCCCTTGGGTCGGCTCGGCCAGCACCAATACGTCAGGTCGCTGGACCAACTGGCGAGCTAGCACGACTTTCTGAGCATTTCCGCCCGACATGGCCCCGATCGGCTGGTTTTCGCTCGGCGTCTTGACCGCGAGCCTAGTGATCATCTCCTTGGCGACTATGCGTTCCCGGGCACGATCGACCCAGACGCCGAGCTTGCTCAGTAGTGGCAGGTGCCCGGATGAGATGTTGAACATGATGGATTGGAAAGAGAACATCCCCTGTTTTTTCCGGTCGGCCGGCAGCAGACCGATCCCGAGGCGTTGCGCGTGTCGCGGAGAGCGTGGCGCGACCGGTTGTCCGTCCAACAGGATCCGCCCGGTGTCGGGGCGCTCGATGCCGTAGATCGAGTCGGCGATCTCGGAGACACCGGAGCCGACAAGCCCGTAGAGACCGACAACCTCGCCTGGCCGTACCACGACATTGACATCGTGGTAGTCCCCTCGTACGGCTGAGGCCGACAAGTTCGAGTCGCGGCTTGGTCTCCGGGTCGATCTTTCGTTCGTGCTTGGTTTCGGTCAGGATGCCGCCAACCATGAGCTCGACGACTTTGCGCACCGACAGCTCCTCGATCGGGTATGTGCCGATGGTTTGCCCGTCCCGCATGACGAGCACATCCTGGGCGATGCGGAACAGCTCGTCGAGGCGATGGGAAATGTAGATCACCGAGACTCCGGATTCGGTGAGCCGCCGAACGACGCGGAACAAGATCTCGATTTCAGCGTCGGTGAGGATGGCGGACGGCTCGTCGAGGATGAGGATGTTCGCCTCGCCGGCCAGCGCCTTGGCGATTGACACCTGCTGCCGCTCGGCGATCGACAAGTCACCGACTACGGCCGTGGCGTAGCGCGGCGGAAGTTCCAGCAGCGCGAGAAGCTCCACCACCCGGCGGGTTTGTTCGGCCCAGTCAATCCGTCCGCCTTTACGGATCTCCCGGCCCATGAAGATGTTCTCCGAGACCGTGAGCTCGCTGAACAGCTGCGGCTCTTGATAAACCGTCGCTATCCCCAAGGCCATCGCATCAGATGTTGATCCGATCGAAACCTGCCGGCCCTCGTACGCGATAGTCCCGGTGTCCGCGGTGACTGCTCCGGACAGGACCTTGATCAAGGTGGACTTGCCGGCACCGTTCTCACCGACCAGGGCTAGGACTGTCCCTACGTCAACGGTCATATCGGCATGCCGTATCGCACGCACCGCGCCGAAGCGCTTTGCGATGCCGGTCATCTGTAACCGGGGCGTCCCGGAGGCCGCCGACACAGCGGTGGATCCAGGCTGCTGAGGATCCTTCGTCGGCGGCTGGTCCTGGGCTGGTCGCGTCGCCCCGCCAGGGGCTCCGTCACCAGTTGACGATGTAGTCATTCGAAATCGGCTGAGCCTAGAAGTTGTAGTCCCCGACGTTCTCCTTGGTGAAGGTCAGTGGCTTACCCATCAGCAAGATCTTGGTTGATGGATCGTAGGTGACATTGTCCAGCCCGCAATCTGCGACCGGCTGTGCGTTTTGGAACTGCTTATTCTCCGCCAACTGCTGCCCGGCCCACGCGGTCAAGCAGCCCAGGGCCTTCGCGTCCCACAAGACGCCGGCCGACGCCGATCCGTTCTGCAGATACTTCTTCATGTCGTTCGGCGTACCCATGCCGACGGTGAAGACCTTCCCGGTCTTCCCTGCATTCTGCACGGCCTGCGCGACGCCAGGCCCGGCTGTCGAGCACACGCCCAGGAATCCCTTGATATCGGGCTGAGCGTTCATGATGTCGGTTGCCATCTGGGTCGCCTTGGCAACGTCCTCGCCGGCGTAGACGGTATTGACCAACTGGGCGTCGGGATACTTCTCCTTGGAATACTTCTTGATCTCATCGATCCATTGGTTCAGCTGCGCAGCTGTCTCACCACACGACACGATGGCGAACTTTCCTTTGCCACCCATGGCCTTCATCAGAGCGTCGGTGTCCGCCTGGCCGATGCCTTCCGCAGAGGCCATCAGCACCATGAGCTCCCGGTCGGAGTTGGGGGCGTCGGTGTCCGAGGTGCCGACCTTGATGCCGGCATCGATGCCTTGCTTGATCAACGGCGCCATCGAGTCAGGATCGTTCGGAGCGATGAACAGCGTGTTGACCTTCTGCTGGATGTAGCTGTTGACGATGTCTGCCTGGGCCGCCGCGTCCGCGCTGGTGGGGCCCTGGTAGAGCCACTCCACGTTGCCGAGCTTGCTGGCGGCCTCCTTGCCGCCGGCATTCATCGCTTCGAAGTAAGGAATGCCCTGCAACTTGGGAACGAACGCCACCTTGACGGTCCCGCCGGCGGCGGAACCGCTGGCAGCCGGGGCCGCCGTCTGGTTCTTCTTCGTGCAGCCCCCGAGAGCAACGGTCGTCGCCAGCGCGGCAATGATCGCTACCGCGATCTTTAGTTTCGCTTGCATGCCTGCTCCCTATAGTTCGTCGATGAATGTTCCAGTGTTTTGGACACAGCGATGGGAGCTCGGACGATCACGCAGCCATGACTGCACCCGCTCTTCTCTTGGTATCCTCTCGTCCCCTGTTGGCGCTGGCAAGAGTTCCCCGGACAGCGAGACGGTGATCACTTCAGCCTCTGACCTGCATGCTCTGCGGCTGGTACTCCACTGGCGGAAAGGTCCTGGCGACGAGCGCCCGCAGTTCGCGAAGGTCTCCGGCCACAAGGCCGGCTGCCCGTCCCTGGATCAGCACGTTACCTACGGCAGTCGCCTCCACTGGACCTGCCAATACGCGCCGACCCGTACGGTTCGCCGTCAACTGGCAGAGCAGCGTGTTCTGGCTTCCGCCACCAACAACGTGGACAGTGTTGATCTTTGATCCGCTGAGTCGCTCGGCGTCGTCGATTGCCATCGCGTACGCCTCGGCGAGGCTCTCCACGATGCTCCTGGCGAACTCCGCCGGCGAATGAGGCGCAGCGGCCCCTGCTTCGGCGCATAGTGCGGCAATGCGCTTGGGCATGTCACCGGGTGGGAGCAGGCTGGGATGGTTGGCGTCGAAGATCGGCACCGGCGTACTGATCACGGCTGCCTGGTTGAGCAGTGCGGTCAGCTCGACCGATTGGCCTGCGCGCTCCCAGGTGCGGATGCACTCGCTGAGTAGCCACATGCCCATCACATTGCGCAGATAACGGATCTTGCCGTCGACCCCGCCTTCATTGGTGAAGTTGGCCTCGCGGCTCTCCTCGGTCAGCACCGGCCGATCAAGCTCGACGCCGACCAGCGACCAGGTGCCGGACGACACGTACGCGGCGCCCGGCTCCGTCATTGGCACACCGACCACAGCCGATGCGGTGTCGTGCGACCCGACAGCGATCATGTCCACTGCTGCACCGACCTCGGCCGCCACCTCGTCGCGCAGCGAACCGATCCGGGATCCCGAATCGACCAAGGAGGGGAAAAGGGAGCGCGACAGGCCCACTTTGTCGATCAAGGTCGCATTCCAGGCTCCATTGGTGATGTCAAGCAACCCGGTGGTTGAGGCGTTCGTACGCTCTGCGACCTGCTCCCCGGTAAGCCAGAATCCCAGCAAGTCAGGGAGCATCAGCATCCTGGTGGTGTCATCGATCACCCCAGCTTCATGATCGACCGCCAGCTGGTAGATCGAATTGAACGGCTGGAACTGCAGTCCATTGGTCGCATAGAGCGCCGCATGATCAGCAATCTTGTGAACAAGGTCGACGCCTCGTGCCGTCCGCTCATCCCGGTAGTGGAATGGGTTGTTGATCAAGCGGTCACCGCTCACCAAACCGTAATCGACCGCCCAGGAGTCGATGCCGACTCCGGCTAGATCTGGCTGCGAAGCGACGGCCTTTCTCAAGCCAACAAGGATGTTCCGGTAGAGCTCGAGGATGTTCCAGTGCAGCCCGTCCGCGACGCGTACGGGGTCGTTGGGAAAGCGATGCACCGCCTCGACGCTCAGCTGGTCCGGACCGAGGTGGCCGAGCATCACTCGGCCGCTTGTCGCGCCAAGATCAACCGCAGCCACCCAGCCTGGTGATGTCATCTTAAGAATGCGGCAGCGACACCGGCGTCGACGGGAATGTGCAGCCCAGTCGTGTGGCTCAGGTCTGCCGAGCAGAGCACGAAGACAGCATTGGCGACGTTCTCCGGCAAGACCTCCCGCTTCAGCAACGTGCGGGAGGCGTAGTACTTGCCCAATTCCTCCTCGGGAACCCCGTAGACCGCAGCCCGCTTGGCTCCCCAGCCGCCGGCAAAGATTCCCGAGCCACGCACCACGCCGTCGGGGTTGATGCCGTTCACCTTCACCCCATGCTCGCCGAGTTCCGCGGCCAGCAGCCGCACCTGATGCGCCTGGTCGGCCTTGGTTGCGGAATAGGCGATGTTGTTCGGCCCGGCGAAGAGGGAGTTCTTGCTGGAGATGTAGACGATGTCGCCGCCCAGCTGCTGCTCGATCAACGCCTTTGCGGCCGCCCGCGACACCAGGAAGGAGCCCTTCGCCATCACGTTGTGCTGCAGATCCCAGTCGGCGACCGTGGTGTCGAGCAAGGACTTGGACAGCGACAGTCCGGCATTGTTGATCACAATGTCGATGCCGCCGAACGCGATCAACGTGGCGTCGACGGCTGCTTGCACGGCGGCTTCATCGGTGACGTTGGCGGCGATGCCGACCGCGACGTCGCTTGTTGCCTATCTCCTCGGCAGCGGCCTGAGCCTTCTCGCGTCAAGATCGGCGATGACGACGCAGGCCCCTTCGGCGGCCAGTCGGACTGCGATCGCCTTGCCGATGCCCGAAGCGGCACCGGTGACCAGCGCGATCCGGGTGGCGAGGGGCTTCGGCTTCGGCATCCGCTGCAGCTTCGCCTCCTCCAGCGCCCAATATTCGATCTTGAACTTCTCCGACTCATCGATCGGGGCGTACGTCGACAGGCCTTCCGCGCCACGCATGACGTTGATCGCGTTGAGGTAGAACTCCCCCGCCACCCGAGCGGTCTGCTTGTCCTTCCCGTAGGAGAACATGCCGACTCCCGGCACAAGAATGATCAATGGGTCGGCGCCGCGAATCGCCGGTGAGTCCGGCGTCGCGTTGCGTTCGTAGTAGGCCTGGTAGTCGGCGCGGTAGGTCTCGTGGAGCTCACGGAGCCGGGAAATGCAGTCCTCGACCGAAGCATCCGCCGGAAGATCAAGGACCAGCGGCTTGACCTTGGTTCGCAGGAAGTGGTCGGGGCAGCTGGTGCCAAGTTCGGCCAGTCGCGGATGTTCGCTGTGGGACAGGAACTCCAGCACCCGCTCGTCATCGGTGAAGTGACCCACCATCGGCTTGTCGAATGACGCGATGGACCGCAACGTGGGTGCGAGAGCAGCGGCCTTGGCGCGCCGCTCGTCGTCCGGCAGTGCGGAATACCCGTCGAGGAGAGCGCCGAACGGCTCTGGTTTGGAGTGCTCGGCAATGTAGGCCTCTGCGGTGCGGATGATCTCCAACGAGTTGGCCTCGGACTCCGCCGACGTGTCGCCCCACGCCGTAATGCCGTGGCCCCCGAGAACGCAGCCGATTGCCTGTGGATTGCCGGCCTTGATCTTGGCAATGTCCAGGCCGAGCTGGAAGCCGGGCCGGCGCCATGGCACCCAGACCACTCGGTCGCCGAAGATCTTGGCTGTCAGCTCTTCACCGTCGGAGGAGGTAGCTACCGCGATTCCCGAATCGGGATGCAGGTGATCAACATGCGCCGCATCGACGAGACCGTGCATCGCCGTGTCGATCGACGGCGCCGCACCGCCCTTGCCGTGCAGGCAGTAGTCGAAGGCCGCGACCATCTCGTCTTCGCGCTCGACTCCGGGATAGACGTCCACCAGCCGGCGCATTCGATCAAGGCGGAGTACTGCGAGGCCAGATTCCTTCAGGGTGCCCAGATCGCCGCCGGAACCCTTCACCCACACCAGCTCGATCGGCTCACCGGTGACCGGATCGGTCTCAGCACCTTTGGCCGAGGTATTGCCTCCGGCGTAGTTCGTGTTCTTGGGATCCGAGCCCAGCCTGTTGGACCGGGAGATCAGCTCTGCAACTGCCTGATTCGTCATCATCCCTCATGCTCCCCAGCCGGCTTGGGTACCGCCGGCGCGTTCGGATTCGATCTTGGCCTGATGTCCAGACTCGGCGTACGCCGTCATCGGATCGGCGGGCAGGCCGCGCGACTCGCGCCATTCAGCGAGCGCGGGGCGTACGTCGGTGTAGAACGCATCCATCAAGATCCCATTGGCGCCGAGTACGTCGTTGGCTTCCTGGGCGGCCGCCAGAGCCTCCTGATCAACGAGCAGCGCTCGCGCGGTCATCTCCTGCACGTTCAGCACGGAACGAATCTGTCCAGGAATCTTGGGCTCGATGTTGTGACACTGATCCAACATGAAGGCGACCTCGGAGTCCGGACCGTACCCGCCGCCGCGTACGACCTCGTACAAGATCCTGAACAGCTGGAACGGATCGGCGGATCCGACGATGAGATCGTCGTCGGCGTAGTAGCGAGAGTTGAAGTCAAAAGAGCCGAGCTTCCCGAGCCGCAGCAGTTGAGCCACGATGAACTCGATGTTGGTTCCGGGCGCGTGGTGTCCCGTGTCCAAACACACCGCGGCCCGATCCCCCAATGCGGCGACCTGTGCGTAGGAGGTACCCCAGTCGGGCACATCCGTGTGGTAAAAAGCGGGTTCGAAGAACTTGTATTCCAACATGAGCCGCTGCTCCGGCCCAATCCGTTCATAGATCTGCGCCAGGCTGTCGGCGAGCCGGTCCTGCCGCCCCCGAAGATCACCCTGTCCGGCGTAATTGGTGCCGTCGGCGAGCCAGATCTTCAAATCCCGAGACCCGGTCTGGTTCATGATCTCGATGCATTCGAAGTGGTGATCAATGGCTTTGCGACGTACGGCCTCATCGATGTGGGTCAGACTGCCGAACTTGTAGAGGTCATCTTGGAACGTGTTCGAGTTGATCGTGCCCAGCGCCATACCAAGATCAGCCGCGTATTCCCGGAGGGCCCTATAGTCCTCGACCTTGTCCCACGGAATGTGCAGCGCGACCTTAGGAGCGAGCCCGGTCAGTTCGTTCACCTTCGCCGCGTCGGCGATCTTTTCCTGCACGGTTCTGGGCGTACCCGGCGAGCCGAAGACCTTGAAGCGGGTGCCGGAGTTACCGAATGCCCAGGAGGGCAGCTCAATCACCTGATGGGCCAGCTGATCAGAGATGTCGGAGAAGGTTGGCATGTGATCACTTCCAAGACAGTTGTACGGAGCGGATGGATCGCTGCACGCCCAACTCGAGATCGATGGGCCGGGCGTGCAGGCGAGTTACATGATTTCCTCTAACGTCGCTGATGCGACCAGCGTCGGCTTGCCGTCCCCATTTTCTCCTACCAGCGCCTGAACTGAGCAGAGGGCAGCAGGCAGCAAACACCGGCTGCTCAATTGAAACGTTTTGGAGAGTATCTGAGGCTACCCAGCCCGCGCAGCTATGTCAAGCCGCTGAGACCCCTATTCAGGAGCCTGCGAACGCGTAGGTGTTGAATCGCTTCAGTTTCGGGACCATCAAGGTATACCCTGCGGTCTATGGCGCAGTCGCGAACTCGGTTCCCCCTTGCCGATGGCGACAACGTCCGGGTCGGGGCTCCCCGCATTCAAGACGTCGCTCGTCATGCCGGCGTTGCGATCGGCACGGTTTCGAATGTGCTCAACAATCCGGACAAAGTCACCGAACGGACTCGGCTCAAGGTGGAAGCAGCGATTGCCGAACTGGGATTCGTCCGCAACAGCGCTGCCCGGGCACTCGCCGCAAGACGGACAGATACCGTGGGATTAATCCTGATCGATATCGGGAACTCGCTCTTCGTTGACATTGCGCGCGGTGCCGAATCGGCGGCAAGTCAAGCTCAGCTCAGACTCCTTACTCGCCAACAGCGACAGCACTCGAACCAAGCAAGACAACTATCTCGAGCTCTTCGACCAAGCCCGCGTCGCGGGGGTCCTACTCACTCCGCTCGAGGAGCCTCTCGACGTAGCACATGCCGTCCTTGGCCACGGGCGCCCCGTCGTTCTCGTGATTGCCTCATCGGCAGACCCGCTCATGTGCTGTGTCATGGTCAACGAAGAACTGGGCGGCTATCTCGCTGCCACCCATCTCCTCCAAGCAGGAGCACGCAAACTCGTCTTCCTCGCTGGCTTTCCTGAGCTGCGACTGATACGCCGCCGCCTGGCCGGCGTCGAGAGAGCCGTTGCCGAAGCCGGCGCCAGTCTCAGCGTGGTTGAAGCTCCCAACCTCGGGATCGCGACCGGTCGCGAGGTCGGACGCGAGATACTCCTCTCCCAGTCAGTGGACGGAGTGGTATGTCCTTCAGATCTGCTCGCGGTTGGCGTGATCCAAGCGGCAACCGAACTCGGAATTCGGGTACCCGATGAGTTGATTGTCATCGGCTACGACGACAATCACTTCGCCTCCGAGAGCAGTATTCCCGTGTCCACCGTGAGTCTGCCGGGGTATCGGATGGGTGAGCTGGCCATCGAGTTACTCCTTGAGGAGATTCACTCTCCTGGTGATCACACACACCGCACCGTGATGCTGGACCCTCACCTCATCCCTCGACGCAGCACCTTGCGATCTCCGCTTTAGAAAACCGAAAGGAACTCATGTCGCCCACCTGGTCTGCCATGCCTATTTCTCCGGACAACGACTTCGATGGGGCGCCGCTGCTCCGTGGCGAATTCGTGCTGGACGAGGGTCATGGACCCGTGGTCCGAGCCACTTTGCACGCGACGGCACAGGGGATTTTCGAGGCTTTTCTCAACGGTCGATCCCGTCTCCGACGACGTCCTCAGCCCTGGCTGGAGCAGTTACGAGTGGCGTCTGCGCTACCGCAGCTACGACGTGACCTCGCTCATTCAACCCAGGTCGGTCCTTGGTATCGCGCTCGGGAACGGTTGGTTTCGCGGACGGCTGGGCTGGAGCGGGCACGGTGCCTTCTACGGCAATGAGCTTGCCGCGCTAGCGCAGCTCGAGATCGAATTCTCCGACGGCCATGTTCAGACCGTCGCTACCAACGAGAGCTGGACGGCCGGGCCGTCCGCTGTGATGTCCAACGATCTTTACGACGGTCAGACGATCGACGCGCGGCGCTACTCGGCCGCCTGGTTGCAGCCCGGGTTTTCCAACCGGGACTGGACCGGAGTGCATCACGGCCGAGCTCGACTTCGGCCACCCTCACTCCGTACATCGGTCCGCCCGCCCGCCGGCAGGAGGAACTTCGACCGATCAAGATCTGGACATCACCGGCAGGCAAGACCTTGGTCGATTTCGGGCAGAATCTCGTCGGGTGGGTGCGGCTGGAAGTGCGCGGCCCGGCCGGCACGACCGTTACCCTCCGGCACGCTGAGGTGCTGGAGCACGAGGAACTGGGCACCCGACCACTACGTACCGCCAAAGCTACGGATCGCTTCATCCTCAGCGGCGGTGCTGATGTGTTCGAGCCGACGTTCACCTTCCACGGCTTTCGCTATGTCGAGGTGGATGGGTGGCCGGGCGGCGCTGAGGCCCTTCGACAGGCTCAGGGCGCACTGACTGCAGTTGTCGTTTCCTCGGAGCTGCCGCGGATCGGCGAATTCGAGTGCTCGGACGAGCTGCTCAACCAGCTCCACCGCAACGTGGTGTGGGGCACCCGCGGCAACTTCCTCGATGTACCCACCGACTGTCCGCAGCGAGACGAGCGGCTCGGCTGGACGGGTGACATCGCCGTCTTCGCACCAACTGCCGCCTATCTCTTCGACGTCGAGGACTTCCTGCGCGACTGGCTTGCGGACTTGGCCGCGGAGCAGCGGGCGGCCAACGGGATGGTGTCCTTCGTCGTGCCCGACGTCTTGAAGTACGTCGACAAGCCGTCGTACTTCCCGGCGCCAGAGAGCACTGCGATCTGGAGCGACGCCGCGGTATGGGTGCCGTGGGCGCTGTGGCAGGCGTACGGGGATCTGGAGGTGCTGAGCGATCAGTTCGACTCGATGACGGCGCACGTACGGCGTGTGCAATCACTGCTCTCGCCCACCGGACTGTGGGACACCGGGTTCCAATTCGGAGATTGGCTGGATCCGACCGCACCTCCCGACGATCCGATCAGCAGCAAAGCGGACAACGGCGTCGTGGCGACTGCCTGCCTCTATCGCGACTTCCGAATCCTTACCGAGACCGCCGTCCTGCTTGGACGCAGCGAGGATGCCGCGCATTTCGCAGCAGCTCGCCGAGCGCACAAGAACTGCCTTCAATGACCATTACGTGAGCGACGACGGCACCATACGCAGCGACGCGCAAACCGTGTACGCGCTCGCGATCGTGTTCGGCCTCCTGGACGATAGGACAGCGCTGCTGGCGGGCAAGCGGCTAGCAGACCTGGTAGCCGAGAGCGGCCACCGGATTCAGACCGGGTTCGCCGGCACTCCGTACGTTTTGGACGCTTTGAGTACCACAGGGCATCTGGACGAGGCCTATCGGCTGCTACTGCAACGCGAGTGCCCGTCCTGGCTCTACACCGTCATGATGGGCGCGACGACGATGTGGGAGCGCTGGGATTCGATGCTGCCAGACGGCACGATCAATCCCGGCCAGATGACAAGCTTCAACCACTACGCCCTGGGTGCTGTGGCTGACTGGATGCATCGCAACATCGGCGGCATCGCACCCCTGGAGCCCGGGTACTCCAGGGTGTTGATCGCACCGCAACCCGGCGGTGGTATTCAACTGGGCGCGGTCCTCACTCCAAACCAGACACGGCAAGATTTCGGTCTCCTGGACCCAGGACGCCGAAGGCCCCATCGAGTTGGACATCACGGTTCCCGACGGCGTTGCGGCGCCTGGTGCAACTGCCTGGTACAGAAAGACAGGAGCTAGGCAGCGGCCAACACCATCTCTCAACCTCCTATCGCTTAACCCAGAATGTGACGAGGTAGCCGCCGAACACACAGTCTGCGCTCACGCGACTCACAGACTGAAACATTTCAAGCTGCCTTTTGGCATGCGCGCACCCGCGACAGCAATGCCCTGCACCGGATTTACTACGAACCGCTACGACTCCTGCGAACGGGGTTGACGGAGCCTGCCGCGTACGCTAGCGTTCGAGCATTGAAACGCTTCAGACAGCGGCCTCGGCTCTCCGATCCCGCTGTAATTCCCAGACCTGGAGGTCCCTATGAGGTTTAGCAAGAAAGCGGGCCGCGGCACAGCGCTGGTGGCCTTGGCAGCCGCGAGCACGCTGTTCGCCGCTGGCTGCAGCGCTGGAAGTCTCGGCAGCAGCTGGCGGCGAAGGTAGTGCCGGCGCCACGACAATCACGTTCCTCACCGGGGGCACGGATACCGATGTGGCGAGCGCGAAGGCGGTGATCGATGCCTTTCAGGCAGCCAATCCAAACATCACCGTTAAGCCCGACACCCGTCCGGCAGGTTCGGAAGGTGACAACCTGGTCAAGACGCGGCTGTCCACCGGTGACATGGCCGACGTGTTCATCTACAACAACGGCTCACTGCTGCAGGCGCTCAAGCCGGAGCAGAATCTCACCCCCCTGGACGACCAGCCGTGGGTGGGCCAGCTCGACCAGACCTTCGCCGATTCGTCGAAGGGTTCTGATGGCAAGCTGTACGGCGGTGCGTACGGGACCGCGTTCGGCGGCGGGGTGCTCTACAACATTCCGCTCTACAAGAAGCTGGGCCTTCAGATCCCGAAGACGTGGGATGAGTTCATGAAGAACAACGAGGCGGTCAAGAAGGACGGCAGCGCCGCTCCTGTCGAGCAGACCTACGGGGAGACATGGACCTCCCAGCTGTTCGTACTCGGGGACTACCACAATGTCGAGGCCCAGGTCCCGGATTTCGCCGCCAAGTACACCGCGGGGGAGCTGAAGTACGCCACCACTCCGGCCGCCCTGGCCGGGTTCCAGCACATCCAGGACGTCAAAGACGCCGGCTACTTCAACAAGGATTTTGCCTCGGCCAAGCTCACTGACGGGGTCAAGGCGGTGGCTACCGGAACCGCTGCGCACTATCCGCAGCTCGGCCAAACCGCAAACAACATCGAGAACGTCGCTCCGGGTAAGTCGAACGATGTCGGATTCTTCGCACTCCCTGGACCGGATGCGGCCAGCAACGGCATGACAGTCTGGCCCGGAACAGCCGCGATGTACATCCCAAAGACGGTGGAGGGCGACAAGCTGGAGGCGGCGAAGAAGTTCATTGCTTTCTCCGCGACCCAGCAAGGCTGTGACGCCTACTCAACGGGTTCGCCGCCACAGGGCCCGTACCTCTCCAAGGCGTGCAAGCTGCCGGCCGACGTCTCGAAGGTCGCCAAGGACACCCAGGCCTACTTTGACTCCGGCAAGGCCAGCCCGGCACTGGAGTTCAAGTCACCGATCAAGGGCCCTTCTTTGGAGCAGATCTGCATCCAGGTCGGCACCGGCCAGGTGGACGCCAAGAAGGGCGCAGCCCTCTACGACGAGGACGTCAAGAAGCAGGCGCAGCAGCTAGGTCTGCCCGGCTGGGAGTGAGCGAACAGCCACTCCAGGCTGCTGGTCATTCGTAACACCTCCTGCTGCCGGTCTCAGCCGGACCGGCAGCAGGACCTCAAGAAAGGGCTCCGCTATGGCGAGCACACTTGGCACGACCGAGGCGACGCCTCTGGCGCCAGTTGCGCCGGGTATTACCAAGAAGGAGCGGGGCATAAAGGCCCCTACCCATATTGGTTCTATATTCCCGCCGCGATCATCTACCTGATTTTCTTCATCACTCCGACAATTCTCTCCTTCTACTTCTCCTTCACCCGATGGGACCTCTTCACATCGACGTGGATCGGGCTGAAGAACTACGTGACGTTCTTCAATGAGCAGGCGCTGATCATCGGCCTGCGAAATACGTTGATCTACGCCGTTATGACATCTGGGCTCAAGGTTGTCATCGGCCTGATGCTCGCCGTGCTGTTGACCTCGAAGATCATCGCCCGCGGCTACCTACGCTCGGCCATCTTCTTTCCCGTACTAGTGAGCACGATTGGCGTCGGTCTCACCTTCACGGTGTTGATGAACCCCGAGCAAGGTCTGATCAACAAGGCGCTCGGACTGGTCGGCATAGCTGGCCCGGGCTGGCTAACCAACCCGAGCTTGGCGATTTTTTCCATTGCCCTGGTTGATGTCTGGAAGGGTGTCGGCCTTGCGACCGTGATCTTTATCGCCGGCATCGTCTCCATACCATCCGACTATTACGAGGCCGCTGAGGTGGATGGAGCCTCCCGAGCCAACTCGTTTTGGCATATCACCCTTCCCCTTGCGCGCCCGGCAATCGCCTCGGTGATCACTCTGTCACTGATCGGTGGTTTGAGATCGTTCGATTTGATCTGGGCCATGACTGGTGGCGGTCCCGGCTTCGCCTCAGACGTGATCGCCTCGGTGATCTACAAGCAATACCAAGCAGGCTTCTATGGCCTGTCGACAGCAGGCAGCGTTGTGCTGTTCCTGCTAGTGACCGCCATCATCGTCCCCCTGACCTGGTGGCTGAACCGACATGAGGTTGACTGATGAAAAACACCCGCGGAATCGTCATTGGACTCATTGCCATCGTCGGCTCAGTAATTTTCTTCCTGGTGCCGTTCGCCTTCATCTTCTTGATCGCCTCATCGACGGTGACGCAGGCGAATCTGCTGCAGTTTTCTTGGCCGCAGCCCTTTGTGCTACTGGATAACCTCGTGCAAGTCATCCGGCGCGCGACTACTTGATGATCATCGCCTTCATCAACAGCTTCATCCTCACCGTCGTCAGCGTCGCCGCTCTGGTCATCCTGAGCGCGATGGTCGCCTACGTTTGGCAGCGTCGTGGAGGCCGCCTCGGCTCGGTGGTCAATATCTTGGTGCTGGCCGGATTGATCGTGCCTCCCGCGGTCGTTCCCACGATCTGGGTGCTGCAGAAGGTTGGGCTGTTCAAAACGATGCCCGGCCTGATCTTCGTCGAGATTGCCTACGGGCTGCCGTTCTGCATCCTGCTTTTCCGCGCCTTCATGTCCTCAGTCCCGCGGGAACTGGACGAGGCAGCAGTCGTGGATGGCGCCGGTACGGTGCAGATCTTTTTCCGTGTGATCTTCCCTGTGCTGCGCTCGGTGATCATGACGGTGATCATCTTGCAGTCGGTGTTCATCTACAACGACTTCCAGAACCCGTTGTACTTCCTGCCGGGCACCCAGAACGCGACCGTGCAGCTGACCCTGTTCAACTTCAAGAGCCAGTTCACGACCCAGTACAACCTGCTGTTCGCGAACATCTTGGTTGTCACCATTCCCGCATTGATCATGTTCATCTTCTTCAATCGCAAGATCGTCGAGGGGATGGCGGCCGGCTCGGTGAAGGGCTGAACGAACCTCCAGCCGACTTGTCAGAACGTGGTTGGCCCATAGACCAGCCACCTTCTGACATGTCGGCGCCTTACGAGGCCGCGCTATCGGTGGCCCCTTGCGCCGGCACGGCGATGTCAGCCGTCGATGCCGTCACCGCAGGTCGGCGGAGCGCCACGAAGGCGAATGCGGCCGCGACCAGCATGAGCCCGCCGCCGATCAGCAGGGCCACGTGCAGGCCGTCGACGAAGGCGCTGTCCGCGAGCGGTTGGGCGGCAGGGCCGAGCTGTCGCGCGACGACGCTGCCCTGTCCACCGCTGACGTCTTGGACGACATCCGGGGCACCCGCTTGAGCTGATGTCGGCAGTTGGGCGGTTTGGGCTGCCCAGGAGCTGCGGGTGACCGCTAGTCCGACGGACCCGAGTGCGGCCAGTCCCACCGCGGTACCCACCTGGCGAGCCGAGTTCAGCACGCCGGAAGCCAATCCGCTGTGTTCCAGCGGCAGCGCCGACACCGCGACGGCTGAGATCGTCGGCACCGCCATCCCGTAGCCCGCTCCTATCAGCACGTAACCGGGCGACGCCGCCAGTAAACCGGCGCCGGGTGTCAAGAACGCCAGCGCGAGGACACCAAGCCCCCCGAGCAGGACGCCGAGCCAGCAGGTGGCCGTACCGATCCACACCGCTAGCCGGCCGGCAAGCGTTGATGCGATCAGGAAAGGAATGTTCATGATCAACCAGGACAGGCCGACCTCGAGTGCCGACCACCCCTCAACGTTCTGAAAGAAAAGCGTGACGTAGAAGAAGGTCGAGGCCAGCGCGAGGTACATGATCGCGTAAACCCCGCAGGAAACGGTGAACCGGGAATCCCGGAACAGCCCGAGCGGCACCATCGGCTCACGGACCTTGGATTCGACCACAACAAAGGAAATGAGCAGCACTGTCGCGGTCGCGAGCAGTGCGATCATGGTCGGTGATGTCCAGCCGAAGCGCTCGGACTCGATGATCGCGAAAGTCAGCACGCACAGGCCTGAGGCGACGAGCACGGCACCACCGAGATCCAGCTTGCGGGCATGCGGATTGCGCGACTCGCGAACACCGGTGCTCACCAGGACCAACCCGATGATCCCGATGGGTACGTTCACCCAGAACACGGCCGACCAGGAGAACAGTTCGACCAGGATGCCGCCGACAACCGGCCCGGCACCGAACCCCAACCCGGCAGCAGCAGCCCAGATTCCGATGGCAGCGGTGCGACGCTCCGGCGGGTATGCGTCAGCCAGGATCGACAGGCTGAGCGGTGCGACGAGAGCCGCACCGACGCCCTGCGCGGCGCGCGCAGCGATGAGCGCCGACTCGTCGGTGGAGAGGGCGCAGGCGGCAGACATCGCGGTGAAGATCGCCAGCCCGACAAGAAACACGCGCTTGCGACCGTACCGATCCCCCAAGGTGCCACCGACCATGATGAGCGATGCGAGGGCGAGGACGTACGCATTGACGACCCAGATCAGGTTGCCCGGATCCACGTCGAGCTCACGCTGGATCGAGGGCAGGGCAACGTTCACAATCGTGTTGTCGAGCAGAATCATGCCCTGGGCGACGCACATCGCGACGAGCGTCACGACCCGACGTCGGGCACTGAGCGGTTGCCCAG
>CAWFJC010000009.1:0-109066 GCA_963815975.1 uncultured Actinomycetota bacterium | reverse complement strand
AGCAGGTTTGCTGGGTCGACGGTCGCCTCCAGATCAGCGGCACTGTCGAAATGTCTGATGTGACACCGCCGGGGAAGAATTCCTGCCCAAGCTCTCACCGCCACGGCGAGGCGCGAGATCGTCGAAGAGGCCGAGTCGATGTTCGCCGGCATGTCTGAGGAACCGCTTGCTGAGCGTAGATTTGCCGCGTTGCTCGACGAGCCCCCGGCCGAAGTGTTGCGGCTGGGCATGTCCAGATCGGCACTACGAGTGGACTTGACTGAACGCCGTACCGGTGAGAGCTGGGCGGTGCCGGCCGCCATTCATCGGATGGGCCTGTCCGCATCGTTCACCGCAGACATCGATCCGAATACGATCGCCGCCGGCAGCAGACTCGCCAATGGTTTGTGGGATCTGAATGTGCATTTCGGCCTGATGGGCCTAGGTATGCGGCATCGCGCAACGTTGACCGAGGAACGACGGCCGGGCCGCATTCTTCCTGAGCCCGTCACGACCGGCCCGCCAACGATGGCGGTCTATTTCACGCATCTGACTTCAGGATTATGTCTAGATGTGGGGCTCGTGAAAAACCGCAAGCTCGCTGCACCTCGGAAGCCGGCACCACGGCTGAGGTCGCTTCCCCGCCGGGTCGTCCGCAAACTCCGGCGTCTGCTATGAGTGACCCGCCCAGATTCGCCGCGCTGGCCCGTCGCGCTGCCAACCGGCTCCCAAGCCCGGTGCAGACCGCGTTGCGGCAGCTCAAGCATCGCCTGGCGGGGGTTTCCCAGCAATCCGCTGCGGCGTCGCCGCTGCTGAGCGTTGTGGTTGTCGCCACCAACGCCGAGTCCTATCTGAGCGAGTGCCTGCACAGTCTGCGATCACAAACCCTGAAGAGGATCGAAGTGCTCGTGGTTGACAACGGCTCAACCGATGGCACCGCGGTCGTTGCACAGGACATAGCGGCCAGCGATCCTCGGTTCAGGGTCATTCGACGTTCCCGGCTGGGAGTGACCGCCTCGCGTAATGCCGGAGCACGGCCGGCGCATGGCAGGTTTCTGGCCTTTGTTGACGCGAGCGATACGGTGCCGCGTACCGCTTATGCCACCTTGATCAACTCGTTACGACAGACCGGGTCGGACTTTGCCGCCGGCAGTGTGCGGTCCGTCATCCGTGGTCGGAGGCGTCGCCCGTCTTGGACCACGACGAGTCACGACCTCGACAGAGTGGCCCAGACGCTCAGCGAGTTCCCGCTCGCCATGCTGGATACCAGCGTCACCAACAAGGTTTTCCGCAAACACTTCTGGGACAGCGTGGTTGGCGAGTTTCCGACCTCCGTCGCCAGTGCGTCCCACACCATCGTCAGGGCAACCCTGCAGGCCAGGCAGTTCGACCTCCTTCAGGCGGTCAGTTGCGTGCAGCGTGAGCGACTCGCCGCCGGACAGTTGCTCCCCGAGCCACTGACGACGAGCGAACTTCAGGCCCGCCTCGAATGGCTGTGGGCGACATGGCAGCAGGTCATCGCGATCGATGATCCGACGATTGCGAGCGCATGGTTGGGCGGTGTGATTGACGGCGATCTTGGCGACCTCGCCGCAGATGCTCACCGCGCCGATGCCTCGTATCGGAGCCAGTTGCAACAGGCCGCACACAGATGTCTGGCATTGGCCGACGACGCTGCGTGGCGTCAGGTACGCGTCGATCGCAAACTTCGCCTGTGGCTCGTTGCCAACCAACGGTGGACGGACCTCGAGCAGCTCATTCAGCAGGTCCTGCTCTACGGAGCGATACCCCCAACGGTGGTGCAGGACGGCCGGGTGTACGCGGTGGCTGCGCACATCTCAGGAGGCGCCGACCCGCCTCTCAGATACCTGGAACTCGCGGAGAGCCAAACTGCGCTTTCGGGATGCATCGAACACGTCACCTGGCGTGATCAACAACTCGAGGCACACGGCTGGGCCTTCATTCGAGGACTCGATCTCGGCTCCGAGACGCCAGAGCTCACGGCCGAGCTTGTCGAACCGGTAACCGGCTATTCCTATCCGTGCGACGTCACCAAGCTGCAGGCGCCAGCAGCAAACGAGTGGGCGGGATTTCGCTATCAAGACATCGCATCCGGTGGATTCGTCGTCGCCATCGACACGCAACGCATCGACTGCATGGCTGGCCGCTGGCAGCTCCGGCTGACGGTACGAGCGCACGGCCTAGAGCGCACCGGACCCATCCAGGCCGTCGCACCAGGCGGCGCGGGTCACCTGATGTGGGGTCGCAATCTCCGGGGCACCGACGACACCTTTCGGGTCGTCCCGAAGCTTGATCCGCAGCTTGGCTTTGTGCTCCACGTCCGTCCGGAACGGGTTCAAGCCACAGCCCTCAGCACAGATGGTGCCGGCACCGCAGCAGGTGTGCTGCGGCTCGTTGACACCGGTCTCGGAGAACTCGCATCTGTCGTCGCTGTCAGTGGGTTCGGCCGCGTCGACGGAAACCTCGATGCCGCAGGCGCGGATGGCTCGCAGCGTTTTCAGGTTGAGCTGCCAGTGGGGGTCGGCGCACCGCTCGGATGGGAGTTCCGGGCCGTCGACATCCATGACCGGGAACATCGGGTCTCCTGGCCGATCAAGGGGGACCAGGGCCAACCGATTGGCGGTGGCAGCGGCGATGCGTGCTGGCAGCGATCGATTACCGGCTACTGCAACCTGATGTCCGACTGGGCTGTTGCCGAAGCCGAGAACGTGACCGTTGCCGAGGATGAGTTGAGCATCGAGGTTCGACTTATTGGACTCCAGCCGTCCGACTGCGAGGATGCGCGGCTATCCAGCAGAGCGGCGGACGTAGCGGTACGCGGCGTGGAATCGGCTGGCGATGCGGAATTGGAGGAAACCGTGGCCGGCACCGTACGGCTGATGTTTCCGCTGTCCGCTGGTCGTTGGGGCGGGACACGGCTACCACTGCCGACTGAGGACTATCGGATCGTGTTGGCCTCAGGCGTACCCGTGCGCTGCTCGGCCCAGTTCGCCGGCCGGGTGCCTCAGGAAGGCGTGACCGTCAATCATCACTACCGGCTGGCGCGCAACAGCCGGGGCGAGCTGGTGATAGGTCTGGCGGCGCCGCTGGCCGAGGATGAACGCAGCAGGGTCGCTCAGGAGCGGCTGAGCCGGTCGTACCAGCGATCCTCTTTCGCTCCCGCCGATACCGTGCTGTTCCAGAGTTACCGCGGCGAATTCGCCACAGACAGCCAGCTGGCCATCCATGCTGAATTGCGCGCTCGGCGACCCGACCTGGAGCTCCTGTGGGGGGTCATCGATCGGTCCGTTGCTGTCCCGGAAGGCGGCCGCGCGCTCATTATCGAGAGCCGGGAGTGGTACACCGCGCTAGGCAGCAGCCGATATCTGTGCTCCAACATCGAATTCGAGCGGTATTTCCGTAAGCGGCCCTATCAGCGCTATCTGCAGACCTTCCACGGGTATGCATTCAAGTCGATGGGAATCTCACTCTGGCGGGTTCAAGGCAGGCCCGAGTCCGTGATCGACAAGGAATGCACTCGTCGCAGTGGCGCCTGGGACGCCATCGTGGTGCCGGAATCCTTCTGCGTCGACCTGTACCGGCAGGAGTACCGCTTCACTGGGGAGGCACTGGTTAGCGGCTATCCGAGGAACGATGCCCTGGTGACTGCGGACACGGCGTCGGTCCGAGCACGGGTGCTGGCGCAGCTTGGGATTCACCCTGATCAAATTGTGGTGCTGTATGCGCCCACCTGGCGGGATACGGTGGCGACCAGCGCATGGACGGCGAAGCTGTTCGACGGTCTCGATCTTCGGGCTTTTGCCGAGGGCCTCGGCGATCGCTATGCCGTTCTGGTACGCGGACACAATTACAACCTTCGGGAAGGCTTCGCACCCCTCACCGGGAAGGTCTGGGACGTGTCTGACTACCCAGAGATCAACGACCTTCTCCTCGCCGCAGACGTGGCAGTGCTTGACTATTCCTCCATTCGCTTCGATTGGCTGATCACAGGCAAACCCGTGGTGTTCTTCGTGCCGGACCTGGAGGACTATCTGAGCTCGCGCAAGGTTCTGTTCGACTATCCACCGACGGCACCGGGTCCGCTGCTGGGCACTACCACCGAGGTCGCTGCAGCATTGCTTGACCTGGACTCCGTCATCTCCGAGTACGCTGCCGCCCGGGAATTGTTCAACAAGGAGTTCAACAGGCTCCACGACGGGCAGGCGACGGAACGAGTCATTAATGCGTTTTTCTAGCTCAACGGCAGCCAGTCGGGTCGTTGATGTCATTCTTGACTGCCTCATCGTGCTGGTGGCCTTCATCGGCGTCGTGCTCGCGCTCGGTGGCTCGGCATGGGCGCCGCTGTGGGTGCTGCTATCGGTCCTCGGAACAGCCGGCCAGTTCGTCCAGACCGGGCTCGCTCGGGAGGAGGAGTGGAGCCCACTCGGGCGATCGCTGGTGTTACGGGGGACCGCCGGGGCCGCGACCGCAGTCTGCCTGGCAGCCGCCGTACCAGGTCGGTCGCAAGCACTCGGAGCGGCGCTGGGCGCGGCGATACTGGTGGGTTCGATTGCCGTTGAGCCGATCGTCGCCCGGGCTACTCGGTTCAAGGTGCCGGTCGCTACTCGGCTGCCGAACTTGCCGACGCGGCGGCCGATGCGCGATCTCGGCACGGTTGCGGTCGCTGCCAGCGCGGTCGGCACGACGGCCGGACTGCTCCTCGCAGCGCTCGGGGCATCGTCATGGTGGTGGACGCTGATCAGCCTGCTTGCCGTCGTGCCGGTTGCCGTGCTAGCCGTGGACGGCCGGGGCAAGGTCCTCCTTGCCCGCCGGCTTCGGCGACTCGTACCACGGGCGGTTGCGGCGTACGCGCCCGACTTCGTCGTCTACACGTCGCGCCCTGACGATGCGTCGTACCAGGTGACGATGTGGCTGCCATACCTGCAGCGTGCTGGGCTTCGCTTCATCATCATTACGCGCAATGCCGCGCCTGCTGCGGCGTTGGCCGAGCTCACCGATGTGCCGGTGGTCGAGGCTCGGGGCATTGCCGATCTCGATGCCCTGGTGGTGCCGTCGTTGAAGGCCGCGTTCTATGTCAACGCATCCTCCGGCAACGGCGCGTTGGTGCGCTTTCAGCACCTGACCCATATCTACTTGGGCCACGGCGACTCCGACAAGCCGCCCTCGTACAACCCGACGCACGCGATGTATGACCAGATCTTCGCGGCCGGACCGGCTGCCACCCGCCGATACGCCGCTCATGGGGTGCGCATTCCGGACGACAAGTTCACCATTGTCGGGCGGCCGCAGGTCGAGAACGTCAAGCAAAGCACGACTCCGATCGCGGACGTTCCCGAGCCGACTGTGCTGTACGCGCCAACCTGGCGCGGCCACGTCGAGGAAACCATGCTGTATTCGTTGCCGGTGGGGGAGCAGATCGTCTCGGCGCTGCTCACCCGCGGGGCAACGGTGATCTTCCGGCCGCACCCGTTCAGCTACGACTTCCCAGACGACGCGGCCACGATCGCGCGCATCAAGTCGCTGCTGGAGGCCGACCGCCGCAAGACCGGAAAGGCCCATCTGTGGGGGGCTGCTGCGGAGAAGGACCGGAGCATCCTCGACTGCATCAATGACTCCGACGCCATGGTGTCCGACGTTTCAAGTGTGGTGTCGGACTACCTGTTCTCCGGCAAGCCGTTCGCCATGATTGCCATACCCGCCGAGCCTGATGCCTTTGTCGTCGAGTATCCAGTTGCCCGAGCCTCCTACGTCGTCCGGGCCGATCTGGCAGATCTGGATGTGCAGTTGGAGAGGATGCTGGGCGCTGATCCGCTGGCGCAGCAACGGGCGGACATCCGTGCCGATTACCTCGGTGATTTTCCGGCCGACTCCTATGCATCGGCCTTCGTCGATGCGGTGCACCATGTATCGCGCAAGTCGCTCGAGGACATGGAAGATGATCAAGCCGAAGACGCGGGTGGCGAGCAGGGCGGTAGGGAGGAAGACGACAGGCCGGCCGAGGACGAGGATGGCGGAGCGCTGCCCGGGCGCAGCTGGTCAAAGTACGCGCAGCTTGTGGCACGGGTCGGCCTCGACCTCGCCGGAACGGCGATCGCCCTGCTCGCCCTGGCAGTGGCACTTCTCGGGGGGCCGATCTGGCTGATCACTGGGTTGGCAGCCGTGTCGGTGTGGGCGGCGTTTCAGTCAGTGTCCAGCACTGTCGTCACGCCCGATCGATGGTCTCGGCTGCTCACGGAAGGCGATGCGACTCGTGCTGTCTTGGTGGTGACGCTTGCGGTGACTGCGCACCGTACTGATCGGCTTTCGGGGGCCGGCCAGTTGCCCTGGGAAATCGCCGCAGCGTGCGGGTTGTTGCTGATGGCCATCGCCGTCGAGCGCAGGATTCGAGCCGCCTGGACCAGCGCGCTGCTGGGCCAGAATCTGCCTGGCGAGATTCGGGAGATCTCGGATCTCATCCCGCGTGGGCTGTTGCCCATTCTGGACGCCGTGGTGATCATCGTCGGCTTCCTGTTGATCTTGGTCGGTGCTCCGCCGGTGATCTTGTTGAGCCTCGTAGCTCTGGTTTTCCTGGCCGCTGTCGAGGTCACCGTTCGAGCGGTTCGGCGGCAGAACGAGACCGAACGGGCTGAACTGCAATTACGGCCCGCGCTGGAGGCGTACCGGCCTGAGTTCATCGTCTATTTCGCATCGACTGTGGGTGCGAACTATCAGGTGGGCATGTGGTTGCCCTACTTCGTCCGGATCGGACGGCCGTTCATCATCGTGACGCGGACGGCACCGATGCTGGCGCAGATCAGCAGGTTGTGCGAGGAGTACGGGGTTACGGCTCCGCTGATCTACCGGCGAACCCTGCGCAGTATCGAGGAGATCATCGTCGACTCGATGGCGGCGGCGTTCTATGTCAATAACGCTGCGCGCAATACCCATTTGGTGGAACGGCGGGAACTCACCCACGTTTGGCTCAACCACGGGGACTCCGAGAAGCCGGCCTGTTTCAATCCGGTGCACGCCATCTACGATCTGATCTTTGCAGCGGGCCAGGCCGGCATCGATCGGTACGCCCGACATGGGGTGAGCATTCCACCCGAGAAGTTCATGATCGTTGGCCGACCGCAGGTGGAGTTGATCACCCCGGCACGCGGACCGATTGGCACTATCGAACAGCCCACCGTGCTCTACGCCCCGACCTGGCAAGGTCCGTTCGCCGACAGCCGGGTCTACTCACTGCCGGTCGGTCGCCAGATTGTCGAGCAGCTGCTGGCTCACGGCGCCCGGGTGATCTTCCGCGCACATCCGTTCAACTATCGATATCCCGACGCGAGGGCAATGATCGAAGACATCGGCGCCGTCCTGGATGCTGATCGCGAGGTGAGTGGCCGAGAACATCTGTGGGGAGCTGCAGCGGAGCTCCAGATGAGCGTCGAAGACTGCTTCAACACCTCGGATGCGATGGTCAGCGACGTCTCGGCTGTGGTGTCGGACTATCTACATTCCGACAAGCCGTTCGCGATGGTCTCGGTGGGACGTACGCCGGAGCAGCTGCTGATCGACGCGCCCGCCGCCCGAGCGGCGTACGTCATTCGTGACGATCTGTCGAATTTGGCCGACGTGTGCGATGACCTGCTAGGACCGGATCCGCTCGCTTCGACTCGAAACGAGACCAAGATCTACTACCTGGGCGCCTTCCCCGACGAGAACTACGCCGACGGCTTCCTCCATGCTGCGCGCGAGGTGATTGACGCAGGGCGGCGGACTCCGGCAGCTTTGCCCTGAGCGGGTTTTGAGGGAGGTTTTCGTGAGCGGTATCGACGGCATCGGCAACACTCCGGTCGTTCGGCTCGATCGGCTTACCGGCGATGAAGATGCCCAGGTGTGGGTAAAGCTGGAGGCGGCCAATCCAACGGGCTCGTACAAGGATCGAATGGCGTTGGCCATGATCGAAGCCGCTGAGCGGGATGGCCGCCTGAAACCTGGCCAGTCGATCGTCGAGTACAGCGGAGGAAGCACCGGCTCGTCGCTCGCCTTCGTCTGCGCGGTGAAGGGCTACCCATTGCACGTTGTGTCGTCGGATGCCTTCGCCAGCGAGAAGCTCCGGACAATGCAGGCATTCGGCGCTGAGGTCGAGCTGATCCCCAGCCCAGAGGGAATCACGCCGCAACTGATCCCGGCCATGGTGCAACGGGCCGCGAGAGATCGCCGCTGACACCGGAGCGTTCTGGACGAATCAGTTCAACAACGCCGACATGCTCGACGGCTATCGGCAGCTCGGCGCAGAACTCCTCCAGCAGCTGCCGGGCCCGCCGGCCATCACGGCGTTCTGCAGTTACGTCGGCACGGCCGGATGCTTTCTGGGCACGACCGGCATGCTGCGAACCAAGCTGCCGACGCTCCATCGCGTAGTGGTAGAGCCGGCCGAGTCGGCCGTACTGTCCGGGGGCGTACCCGGCACCCATCACATCGAGGGCGGCGGGATCGGATCGTGGCCTCCGCTGCTGCGGCCCGAGGATTTCGACGAGGTCGTGGCGGTGTCCGACGCAGAGGCCTTCGCCATGGCCCGGCGGGCCGCTCGAGCGGAGGGTATCTTCTCCGGACCGTCGACCGGCGCGAATCTCGTCGCCGCCCTACAGCTTGCTGATCACCTCGGTGCTGGCAGTCGCGTTGTCACTGTCCAGGTCGACAGCGGCATCAAGTACCTCAATGGACCGCTTTTCCGCTGACCGGAGGATCGAGATGACAACGCATGCCCGTCCACCGTTCGACGCTGAGCTCGAATCTGCACTCGATGTGGTACCCGCGTTCTTCACGACGCTCAGGCCCGATTCCATCGCGGAGTTCCGGGCGGCGACTACTCGTTCGGCGTCACTCGATGAGGTCATCGCAGGGCGGCCGGTCCAGGTCACCGATTACGCGGTCACCGGGCACGGTGGCGAGGAGATCACCATCACGGTGCTGCGGCGCGATGGCCACGAGGGTGCCGCGGGTCCGGGCGTCTATCTCATCCACGGTGGCGGCATGGTCGGCGGGAGCCGATGGGCCGTCGTACCCATGCTCGTCGAGTGGGTCCTGGAGTACGACGCCGTCGCGGCCACCGTGGAGTATCGTCTCGCACCCGAGTTCGGCGACCCGGTGCCGGTCGAGGACTGCTACGCGGGGCTCGAATGGTTCGCCGACCGCGCCGATGCGTTCGGCTTCGACCCGCGACGGCTGCTGATCGGAGGCCCGAGCGCAGGTGGGGGCCTCAGCATCGGGACGACGCTGCTCGCGCGTGATCGCGGTGGGCCGATGCCAGCCGCGATGTTGCTCATGTGGCCGATGCTCGACGATCGGAATGAGACCGTCTCGGCGCAGCAGATCGATGGCGTCGGGATCTGGGATCGCACCAGCAACGAGACCGGATGGACGGCGCTGCTCGGCGATCGCCGCGGCACCGACGATGTGTCGATCTACGCGGCGCCGGCACGTGCAACCGACTTGTCGGGCCTGCCGCCCGCCTACATCGAGGCGGGGAGCGCTGAGGTGTTCCGCGACGAGACCGTCGCCCTCGCGAGCGCGATCTGGGAGGCGGGCGGCAGCGCCGAGCTGCACATCTGGGCGGGCGGCTTCCACGGGTTCCAGACAATCGTGCCGACGGCGGCGGTGTCGCAGACGGCCGTGCAGACGCGCGAGTCTTGGGTGCGTCGCGTGTTGGGGCCGTGATCGTGGGCGTCTGGTGATGGCGTCGCGAGGCGTGCGCTCAGTGAGCCCCTGGTGGCGTAAGGTCAGGTCGGCCCGGCGCTGCCGTGTCGCTGCGACCGGATGCCGGAATGGATTCGACCGTGGTGAAGACCGCTAGAAGCGACTCCACATCCACACTCGAATCCGCGGCTCCACTCCCACTGTCACGTTGACCCGCCCCAGCCCATGGCCATCACCCGTTGCAGCGTGATCAACGCACGTCCGCCGCTCAAGCGATCGGTTCGTAGCAAGCCGCTTGTGAGCTCGGTGGTGACCGTCACCGCGCTGGATTGCGAAAAGGCAGACGAGTCGCCACATGTGGTCCACTCAGAGCTTTCGTGCGCAAGCTTCGCTTGAGCGTGGTCAAGCCGTTGAGCCGATGTTGATCATCGACCACGCGCATCTTTTCGATCTTGTGCTGGGTCGAAAGCTGCTCGTTGAGCCTTGATCTTGTTCTAATGATCTTCTAGTGTTACTGACTCAGATGATCTTGGTCTTCTTCTGATCTTGTGGACTCTGTCGCCCTGCTCCCGGCTTCTCGAGTGTGGCGCCGTCCTCGCCGGCGTCAAGGCCGAGCCCTGCGGGTGGCCTGCGGCCAGCCTTGACCCCAGCTCCGGGCGGCGCGGTTTGACCAGCACGGGATCAGGGTGGGGAATGGGTGTGGAGGGGTTTGGCTAGGGCTTGGAATTGGGCGGTCGAGCGCAGGTTTTGATCTCTGTTTTTCGTTATTTTATTGGGAAAACAGCTTGTTGTCGAACGCATCTTCGAATACAATAGATACATGCAACTCGGGGACCAGACAGCGCTGAGCGCGCTGAGCGCTCCCCGCTGGATGAGGCCCTCGATCATGTCGACTCCAGCCGTCACCGAACTCATCAGCACCGTCGAATCGGGCGGCCTTGATCAGCTGTCAGCTGAGGAGAAGGTGGCGGTGTGGCAACGCTTCGAACGCGTCCGGAATCGGCTGCCGCTGATTGACCATGGTTTGATCGCCGCCGCGGAAGCCGCAGACCTGGCCCGGGACTACTGTTCCTCCACCATGACCCAGTTCTTGGTGCGGGCGCTGCAGCTCTCCCATGGAGAGGCCGCCTCCCGAGTCCGCGCCGCGGCTGCGGTCGGGCCGCGCACCACCATGGTGGGAGAGAAGTTGGAGCCGCAGTTGCCGCGGCTGGCCGCGCTGCAACGCGATGGTGTGGTGTCGCCGGAGAAGGTGCAGATTGTGGAGCGGGCCATGGACAAACTGTCCCGGCCCGACCTAGACCCGCACGTAGTGCAGACCGCCGAGGATCTGCTCACCGACTATGCCCCGGTCCTCGGATATCGCGAGCTGCGCCGCTACGCCGTCAGCGTCGTCAATGCCGCCGACCCCGACGGCCCCGAACCGATCGACGATCAACTCCAACAGGACCGCCGGTACCTGGAGTTGAAGCAGCGCCGGGACGGCATGTGGCACCTGGCAGGCCGACTCACCAACACCGTGGGTGCCCAACTGAATGCGATCCTGGATCCGTTGACGAAACCCCGCAGCATCGCAATCGAGGATGAAGACGGCACTATCGTCGACATCCCCGACCAGCGGCCACACATGCAGCGCCTCCACGACGCGCTCGACGAGGCCTGCGCCCGGCTCCTCAAAGCCGCCGATCAACCCTCCGTCGGCGGAATACCGGCATCAGTGATCGTCACCATCGGCGTCGACGACCTGCTCGCCAAAGCAGGGCTGGCCGAAACCGCCGACGGCAGCCAACTCACCCCTGATCAACTGCTGCGGATCGCCGATGAGGCCGACATCTGGCCCACCATCATTGATCGCAACGGCGTCCCATTGGCCTTAGGCAGATCCCGACGGCTGGCCTCTGCTGGTCAAACCATGGCCCTGATCTCCAGAGACGCCGGCTGCTCGTTCCCCGGCTGCACCCACCCACCCCAATGGTGCGACAGACACCACATCCTGGACTGGATCCTCGGCGGCCCAACTGATCTTGAAAATCTGACCCTGCTCTGCCGATACCACCACACCCACTTCCTGCAGAAAGGCTGGACCTGCCGCATCAACAGCGACGGACTCCCCGAATGGATACCACCCCGATGGATCGACCACGACCAACGACCCCACATCAACACTCGCATCCAACGGGTGAATGCCCAGCGCCAACTCGACCGTCAGGCCCGACGCCGAATATCCCCGGCGGCATGAGGAACTCCGATCAACCGGTGCCGAGCCGGCTATTGAGTTCGTTGGTGAACTCCGAAATATTCGGTAGCAGTGTGCCATTGACGGCAGTGATCGGAACTGCACCGCTGAGGCTGCTGGTCCAGAAGGCCCCGTGCGACTGCAAAAGATCTTGCAGCGAGCAACGCCTGATCACCACCGGCGTCCGCTGCTCATCGAGCAGGTCAACGACCTCACGGCGAGTTATCCCGGGAAGCACGTGCTCGTCCAGCGGCGGCGTACACCACGATCCATGCTGATCTTGAATGAAGATGTTCCCGCGACTCGTCTCGGTAATGCCCGGTCGACCCTGCGAAGTGAAGAACGGTAGGTCTGGGTTGACCGCGTCCTCGGACACCTGCAACGCCGAGCGCTCGATCCACTTGTGTCGCCAGGAGCAACTAGGCCGCGAGCGATGCCGCAGCGTCGAGCTGACCGGCCTTGGACCGAGCGGGCGAGCGTCCAGATTGACGTCAAGCCCGACTTCGGTGGGACGGGCGCGAATGCGGAGGGCGAGCCGTGGCTGGTTCGCGTGCCGCTGGGCCAACTCGTACGCCGCGCTAGCAAGATCATCTGGAATCCCATATCCGTACAACTCGCGGCAGGATCGGTCCAAGCGGGCAAGATGGGCAGCCAGGCGAATGATCTTGCCTCGCGTGACCAAGATCGACTCGAAGACTCCGGAGGCCAACATCGCCGGGTCCGCGGCTACGGGCTTCACGGCCAGTTCATGATCGAACATCGATCCGGCGGCAGCGACCAGCGGTGCCGCCTTGTGCAAACACTCGTACCACTCCCGCATCGGCACGCTATCGACCGTGATACCACCGCCTACGCCAAGCTGGAGCTGGCCGTCGGCGAGTTCGAAGCTGCGGATGATCACGTTGAAATCCGCACCAGCCAGCGGGCTCACCAAGCCAATGCTGCCCGTGTACGCGCCACGCGGCTCGGCCTCGAGTTCAGCGATACCTTGCTGAGCGGCGATCTTGGGCGCACCAGTCACCGACCCCGGTGGAAATGCGGCTGCAAGGACGTCGGCCACGGTGGTCTCCGCCTCGAGCTCACCGCGGACAGCAGAGACCAAGTGCCAGACACCCGGGTGCGGCTGGATCGTCAGGAGATCCTGAACCGCAACAGTGCCCGGACGGCAAACCCGGGACAGGTCGTTGCGCATCAGATCGACGATCATGACGTTCTCAGCAGCGTCCTTCGTAGAGGCGCGCAGCGCCGCCAGGCCGCTGTCACCAGCGCCCCCTCGGCGCAGTGCCCTTGATCGGAGCCGTCAGCACCGTGCGATCCCGAATCCGCAGGAACAGCTCGGGGCTAAAACTCGTGATCATGCGCGACGAACCGCGACGACTTGGCCCGGTGATCAGGCCGCCGTACGCGGGCTGCAAGCGATCACAAAGCTGCGCGTACACAGCCGCTGCGGTGCTCTTCACTGGAGCATGGAGTCGGATACAGAGGTTCAGCTGATAGAAGCGGCCGCGATCGATCCGGCTGATCACGTTCTCCACCGCAGCGAGATAGCGATCTTGGGCGTATGCACCACCCGTCGGGACGCCGAAAGGGCCGATCTGTACCGGCTCAGTCGGCTGCGAGGACGTCGCGCTCAACGCTGACGTCCAGTACTCCAGCGCCGCCGTGTTCGCGTGCTCCCGTCCCTCAATCCCTAGAGATTCAAAGCACCAGCCACTGTCTTGTTGCCACCTCAGCAGACAGTCATAGAAAGCCATGGTCGTGGTCTTGGGGTCATACCCGAAGCACGCCAGCCACCCGCCACCAACCAGGCCAGACGCCGATTCAACCTCATACAGCTTCGGCTGCTCGTCCAGATACGCGAAGCCGTCAAACGCCGCGGCCGGCTCGACGACACGCAACGGGCGTCTGAAGATCACAATCCCGCCGCCGAACCAGTCGCCCCACAGAGCACCAGGGTGATCATCTTTCGGAAGCTGAGCAAGCACCGCAACAGGCGAGGCATCCGAGGCAAGTTCAAGTCGATACGGCCGTGCCGCGAGCTCGCCCAGCTTTGCCGGACCAGGCACCAGAGTCCTAAGGGTCATTGGCCAGGCTGGCCAGGATGCGCTCGGCGCTGCCGCCAAGCCCGAGTAGCTCGGTTAGTTCGGCGAACAGCTCCGGTTTAGCCGGTGTGGTGGGGCAGCGAAGATCATCGAAAGACACACCAAGATCAAGATCGCGCACTACAGCCACCACCGTCGGAGCGACCGCCAGATAGTCGATCGCCGCGCCGAGCTTTGCAGCTATCGCGCCGCTGATCTTGGGCTTCGACCCGCTGGCCGCGGCAAGGATTCCCTCAAGATCGTCATACGAGTTCAGCAGCGAGGCTGCCGTCTTGTCGCCGATACCAGAGATTCCTGGCAAACCGTCAGAGGCATCTCCCCGCATAGTCGCGTAATCCACGTACGCCTTGGCAGGTATTCCGTACTTCGCCTGCACCCACGAGTTGTCGACGACCTCATGCTTGCCGACGCCGCGCGCGATGTAGAGCACCCGCACTTGGCGCTCATCGTCGACCAACTGGAAAAGATCACGATCTCCGGTGACGATGTCGACCGGCATAGGCGCCGTACTTGCCAACGAACCGATCACGTCATCAGCTTCGTAGCCATCTTTGCCAACGACAGAGAGGCCCAAGGCATCCAACGCGGTCAAGATCAACGGGACCTGCACCGCGAGTCCGTCAGGCACGCCCTCACCGGCGGTGCTTGCAGAGCTTGACATCTCCGCCACTACGGTGTCGCCGTACTTGGCAACCCGATGAGCCTTGTACGAGGGAATCAGCTCCACTCGCCAGGTGGGTCGCCAATCGTTGTCCCAGCAACATGCCAGATGTGACGGTGCGTAGGAATCGAGCAGCCGGCTGATGAAGTCGAGCAACCCACGCAAGGCGTTGACGGGCGTTCCATCGGGACCACGAAATGAATCGGGAACGCCATAAAATGCGCGAAAGTACAACGAAGCCGTGTCCAAAAGCATAATTTTGCGTGAGCGCACAACCGAATCCTGGCACGATAGCCCCCATGGAGAAGCTCGACCGTCGGATTCTCTCGCTGCTGGCGCGCGACGGCCGGATGTCATACACAGACATCGGCAAGGAAACCGGCCTGTCCACATCCGCTGCGCAGCAGCGGGTTCGGCGCCTCGAGCAGCGTGGCGTGATCAAGGGCTATACCGCCGTTCTTGATGCTGCGGAGCTAGGTCTGATGGTGACCGCTTTCGTGGCAATCAAGCCCTTTGATCCGAGCCAGCCAGACGATGCACCGGACCGTTTGCAGCACATCGAAGAGATCATTTCTTGCTACTCGGTGGCGGGGGAGGCCAACTACCTGCTGAAGGTTCAGGCTCCGACTATGGCTCATCTGGAATCGACTCTGGGCCGAATCCGATCCGCGGCTAAAGTGTCGACAGACACCACGACGGTTCTCTCTATTCCCTACGAGGACCGCCCGCAGATCTAGCCAAGCTCCAATTCCTGGACCAGAATCGTGATCTTCGTCGGGGGCCGTGTGTACGCCCCTGGACACCCAGGGGCAACTGCTATCGTGATCGACCGCCCATCGATCGGCTTCGTTGGCAGCGATGAGGGCGCCCGAAGCGCAGCGCCCGGGCACCAGGAAATCGATCTTCGAGGGCGGCTCGTCACTCCGGCTTTCGTCGATGCCCATGCGCATCTCATCCAGACCGGGCAGGCCATGACAGGCCTCGGACTAGGAGATGTAACCAGTCGAGTCGATGCCCTGGAGCGGGTTGCAGCCTACGCCCGACGCCATCCCCAGGTGCAGGTCATCGTTGGCCACGGTTGGGACGAGAGAGCCTGGCCCGAGCCGCAGCCGCCAACGCGCGCCGAGCTGGACCGGGCGGCCGCTGGAGTCGCGGTCTACTTGGCTCGGGTGGATGTTCACTCCGCCGTGGTCTCCTCGACCCTCCTTGATCAACTGCCAGCTGTCTCCACGGCAGTCGGTTACCGCTCGGACGGGTTGCTGACTCGCGAGGCTCACCATCTGTGTCGCGGCAGCCTGGACCGGCTTTTCACCGATCAGGAACGCCGGTCTGCGGCGCGCACCGCACTGCGGATGGCGGCGGGGCAGGGTGTCGCTGCGGTGCATGACCTGGGTGGGCCCCACCTAGGGCCGATCGAGGACCTGACCCGAGTTCGCGAGGTGGCGGCAGACCTTGGCATCGGCGTGACGAGGTATTGGGGCGAGCTGGCCACCGAGCCGACCATCGAATGGGCCCGCCAGGCCGAGGTCGCGGGACTGGCTGGCGATCTGTGCGTCGATGGCGCCATCGGCTCGCATACCGCCTCGCTGCGTGAGCCCTATGCCGATGGGGACAGTTGTGGTGCTCGGTATCTGTCCGAACAGCAGATCGCCGACCATCTGATCGCCTGCACCCGGGCCGGACTCCAGGCTGGCTTTCATTGCATCGGCGACGACGCGGTGGAGGCCTGCGTCACCGGGATGCGCCGAGCGGCCGCAGTCCTCGGCGTGCCAGCGGTGCGGGCGGCGCGGCATCGCCTCGAACATCTGGAGATGGTCTCTGCTGCAGACATGGCAACCTTGGCCGAGCTTGGCGTTGTCGCCAGCATGCAGCCTGCCTTCGATGCCGCGTGGGGGCGGCCGGGGGAGCTGTACGAGCAACGTCTCGGTCGGAGCCGAGCCGTGGCGATGAATCGGTTTCACAGCCTAGAACGGGCCGGCGTACGCCTGGCCTTCGGCACAGACGCTCCGGTAACACCGCTCGCCGGCTGGGCCACCGTACGCAGCGCAGTGCGACATTGGCAGCCGGGCGAGAGACTGAGCATCACCGCGGCGTTCGACGCGGCAACCAGAGGCGCTCACTGGGCCGCGTTTGCTGACAACGCCGGCACGATTCAGGCCGGAGCACTCGCCAGCTTGGCGATATGGGACATCGACAACATCGAGCTGGATGGGCCAGCACCATTGCCCCGGCTGGATGGTGACGAGCTGCCCACCTGCGTGGCGACCATCTCAGCCGGCCGGCTCATCTACCAATCAGAGTCATTTGACGTTAGGTAGGCTCAGTTCCGTGCTGCGCGTCGTGGCGGTACTGCTAGCCGGTGTCGCTATCGGACTGAGTTGGCAGCCCTATGGTATGTGGCCGCTGATGTTCGTCGGAATTCCTGCTTTCACCTTGGCGATCCGGGGCACGCGGCCGCTGCCCGCCGCGGGTCTCGGCTACCTGTTCGGACTGGCGATGCTGACCGTCGCCGTCAGCTGGGTGCACGTGCTCGGAACCTGGGTCGCCGCCGCACTGATCATTTTCATGTCGCTGTTCTTCGGGCTGCTCGGGCTGATGGTCAACCGTGTTGAGCGGCTGCGCTGGTGGCCTCTTGCCACGGCCTGCTGTTGGGTGCTCATCGAGTACGCGTACTCGCGAGTCCCGTTCGGAGGATTTGGCTGGACCCGGATCGCGTACGCGGCAGTGGACACACCGCTCGCCGGGTTCTTTCCGATCATCGGAGTCGCGGGCGTCTCGTTCGTCGTTGCGCTGATCGGCCAACTCATCGCCTGGGGCGTCCTCGCGCTGCGGAAAGGCTCGCAAGACGAGCCGCGGCGACGCGGCCGGGTGCTGGTTGCCGCAGCAAGCGTGGTCGTCCTGGGGTTGCTTGGCTCGGCGCTGCGGCTCTACCAGGTGGAGCCCGCCGCCACCGCGGCCGGCAGCGTTCGCGTCGGGATCGTGCAGGGCAACATCCCGGGGCGTGGCATTGAGGCGATGGGTCGTGCCCGTTCCGTCACCAACAACCATCTGTCCGAGACCATCGATCTCATGACCAAGGTCCGACTCGGCCAACAGCCGGAGCCGGATTTCCTGCTCTGGCCAGAGAACTCGACCGACATCGACCCGACTCTCGATCCGCTCACCCGGCAGACTGTGCAAGCCGCTGCCGAGGTCGCCGACCGCCCGATTCTGGTCGGCGCGGTGATGCAGGGGCCAGGTGTTGACGAGCGCCAGACCGCGGCACTGTGGTGGGATCCCGATCGTGGCGTGCTGGCCCACTATGAAAAGCAGAATCTCGTGCCATTCGGCGAATGGATTCCCTTCCGCGACCAGCTGCTGCCGCTCATCCCGCTGTTGCAGCAAGTCGGAGCACAGTCCGTGCCCGGAACCCGTCCAGGCGTTCTGGACGTCTCCGCATCCGGTAGGCCACTCAAAGTCGGCGACGTGATCTGTTTCGAGCTGGCTTATGACCAGACGATCTACCGGGCCTTACGCGGTGGCGCCCAGGTCATGATGGTGCAAAGCAACAACGCGACGTACGGTGGCACCGGACAGATCGAGCAGCAATTCGCGATCACGCGGGCGCGCGCCATGGAGAGTCGTCGGGAAATTGCTGTGGCAACTACGAACAGCGTGTCTGGTTTCATCACCCGAGACGGTGGGGTCGCGATTCGCACCCAAGAGTTCACAGCGCAGAGCATGGTAGTCGAGATGCCTTTGCGCAGCGCCCTCACGCCGGCCATCCTTCTCGCTCCTTGGTTGGAACGAGGGCTGGCGCTGGTGGCGGTGCTGGCTTGTCTCGTCGCCTTGGTGGGTGCGACCCGGCAAGCCCGCGAAGGACATTCGGCAGCGGCCTCCAAGCGCGATCCGCGCTGAACGAGCGCCAGCGAGCGAAGCAATCAATACAGAAAGAGATTCCTGTTGAGCCAACCGATGCCCCCCACGGCCCAGCCTCAGACGGAAGAAGAGCCAGCAGCGTCCGCCCTCGGACCGATCCTGGTGATCATCCCGACCTACAACGAGTCGGAGAACATCGCACGCATCCTCAGCCGGACCCGTAGCGCGGTTCCCGACGTTCACGTCCTGATCGCTGACGACAACTCGCCAGACGGCACTGGCAAGCTGGCCGACGAGATCGCCAGCAACGATGACCACGTTCACGTCATGCACCGGCTCGGCAAGGAGGGCCTCGGTGCGGCGTACCTGGCAGGCTTCGAGTGGGGCCTGAATGCGGGGTATGACGTGTTGGTCGAAATGGACGCCGACGGATCGCACCAGCCCGAGCAACTGCCACTGCTGCTCGCAGCGCTCGGCGACGCAGATCTGGTTCTCGGATCGCGCTGGGTCAAGGGCGGCGAGGTGGTCAACTGGCCGAAGTCCCGGGAGGTCTTGTCGCGTGCCGGAAATCTGTGGACCAGGATCGCGCTCGGCATCCCGCTGCGGGATGCGACCGGCGGATACCGTGCCTTTCGCCGCAAGACCTTGCTCGGGCTCGGATTGGACAACGTGGCCTCAGCCGGCTACTGCTTCCAAGTTGATCTCGCCTGGCGGGCGTTGAAGGCCGGATACCGGGTGGTGGAAGTGCCGATCACCTTCATCGAACGGGAGTACGGCGATTCGAAGATGAGCCAGCGAATCGTCGCCGAGGCGCTGGTCCGTACGACACTGTGGGGGGTAGCTCACCGGGCTAAGCAGCTACGAGCGCTCGCCACAAACCGGAAGGATCCTCACAGAGGAGTGGCGGCTTCATGAGGCTTCGCCATGGTTGGCCGCTGTTCCTGTTGATCGTGCTCCTGGTGGCCGTGCCGATATTCGAGGTCTGGCTGCTGATCAAGGTCGGTCAGCAACTGGGGCTGCTGCCGACGGTGCTGATCTTGATCGGCGAGGCAATCCTCGGCGTCCTGCTGATGCGTCACGAGGGAGCTCGTGCCTGGAAGGCGCTCAATGACGCCTTCACCCAAGGCAAGGTGCCGACCGGCGAGCTTGCCGACGCCGCCCTGATCTTGGTCGGCGGTGTCCTACTCATGCTGCCCGGCTTCCTGACCGACGTGTTGGGTTTCCTGTTTCTGCTGCGGTGGACGCGGCCTGTTGCCCGAAAGATCATCGCGTTCTTTGTGGCTCGGCGGGTCAATCGGCTGGGTATTCCGGTGATGCGAGCGCGCCTGGATACCGAGAACCTCATCGAGGGTGAGAGCGTCGAACAGCCTCCGGCCAATGGCCGTAGACGAGAAGGACCGGTGATTATCGCCGGAGAAATCGAGGAGCCCTAGCTGGCACTAGCAGATTGAGGGCCGTCTTCTCGAGCCTGCGCCGCTGTTCGGGGGACCAGCAGCACAGACGAGAAGGCGGCCCACGTTTTGGGAAGCTGCTCGTGCGATACCGACGCTCGCAGCTTGGATTCAGTTGTCGCGCTAGGCCCGCTAGGCCGTTTTCTTCGGTCTGGTGCTTCTCGAGAAAGCGGTGGACCCCAACTCGCCCGAACGCAGCAAGCTCAACCGTTCAGCCAGCAGTTCCTCCAGCTCGGCGATGGAGCGCCGCTCGCGAAGCATGTCCCAATGCGTACGCTGCGGCTTCTCTTCCTTCAGCTCGGGACGCTCACCGTCGGAGCGCAGCGACTCCGCGCCGCACCGCGGGCACTCCCACACCGAAGGGATTTCAGCCTCTGCTGAGAACACGAGAGTGAAGTGATGCTCGCGCGGGCAGTCGTACCCAACCTCTTGCCGAGCAGCGAACTCGACACCGGCCTCGTCCTCGAAGCTCTTGGCCCCGAGCCCAGTGCCCTTCAATGAACGATCAGCCATGAGCACAACCTCCGTCTACTGTTGCCTGACGTTTTTCCAACCCGACTGGTTCAACTCGCGGCCACGCCAATATGTTCCGCACTTCGATACCTACTAGCCGGCTACATAGGTCTATTCGGAGACCTGGACCTGTCGTCTTGGTGGCGACTTCACACCGGCCATCGCTATTGCGCCAGCCAGCAGCACGAGAGCGATGCCAACGATACCGACGCGGTCGGTGAACAAACCTGAGAAGAGGGCGAAAAGTGCTGGCGCCAGGAATGAGGCGGCCCGACCTGTGGTGGCGTACAGTCCGAACATTTCGCCTTCCCGCCCGACCGGCGCGATGCGTGCCATGAACGCCCGGGAGCTGGACTGGGCGGGACCCACCCACAGGGTCAAGATCAGTCCGAAAACCCAAAAGGCCGTGGTGCCGTGGGCAAACAGCAGGATCAGCGAGGTGCTGATCAGCCCGATAAGTGAGATCATGATCACCTTTTTGGGCCCGATGCGGTCCTCGACGGCGCCCATGCCCAAAGCTCCCAGCGCGGCAACGACGTTGGCAGCAATTCCGAAGATCAGCACAGTTGACTGCGCCAATCCGTAGACGCTCACCGCGAGAATCGCGCCAAAGCTAAAGATCGCCGCCAGGCCGTCTCGATAAAGAGCTGATGCGATAAGGAAGTGCACCGAGTTCCGGTCGCGTTTGAAGAGGGCCTTGATGTCGTTGACGAGCAGCCGATACGAGGCGAAAAAAGCCACTCGTCGGCGCTTGGGACCTGGCGGGGATTCAGGGACTGCCATCAGCACGGGAATTGCGAAAACGGCGAACCAGATGGCCGAGAAGACCACAACTGCCCGAATGTTGAGGCCGCCCGCCGACGTGACGCCGAACCAGCCGACATCGGGCGCAATGAATCCGACATAACAGATCAGTAATAAGAAGATGCCGCCGAAGTAGCCCATCGCCCAGCCAAATCCCGACACGCGGCCGACGGTCTCGGGAGTGGAAACCTGCGGCAACATCGCGTTGTAGGAGACCACGGCGAACTCTTGAAAGACGGCACCGGTTGCGAGCAGGACCAACGCGATCCAGAGGTAGCTCGGATCGTTCTTCACGGTGAACATGGCCAACATGACCGCAATCACCAACCCGCTCCAGATCGCGAGGTTGCGCTTACGGTGTCCACCGGCGTCAGCGCGTTGGCCCGTGACCGGCGCGATGGCTGCGACCAAGAAACCGGCCGCTGCAGTCGAGATGCCAAGCCAGGTATTCGCGCTGAGGCCGCCGGGTTGGGCGTCGCCGACAACCCCGCGCACCACGTACGGGCCGAAGACGAATGAGGTGACCACGGCGCTGTACGCCGAGGAGCCCCAGTCCCACAGGCTCCACGCCAGCACCATTCGGCGCTTGATCCGGCCGCCAACCGCGAGCGAAGGCCTGAGCTCGGCAGCCTCCACCCGGTCGCTATCTGTCATCGCTCCCCGATCCATCTTCAGTCCACAGGCCGCGCCTGAGGAGGACCTCTTTCAAGGTGTCGATGCGGTCTGTGAAGATCCCGTCCACACCGGTATCGATGAGTCTCTCCATGGTTTCGGAATCATCGACCGTCCAGATCTGTACGCGCTTGCCAGCTCGATGAACCGTCTCGACCAGCGACCGTGTCAAGACAACCAGCCGACGGCCAGCCACCGGGACTGAGATCGGCATCTGCAGCACCGGCGCCGGGCTGTTCAGCACATACGTAAACCACGGCAGGAAGCGGTTGGCGGCAATTCCCAACGCACTGGCCGCGGATGGGACTCGCCAGCCGAGACGGCGCCGCAGTTCGTGGATGCGGCGAATTCCAAATGAGCTGACGCAGACCCGGTCGTACGCCTCGAACTCTTCGATGGCCGAAACGAGGAGCGTCACGGCTGCGTGCGACTTGGCGTCGATGTTGAACCGCGCATAGGGAAACTTCACGAGCAGCTCGGACAGTCGCGGTATCGGGTCTATTCCGTGGATCCGGGCTTCGGCGACCTGTGCGTAGCTCAGGTCGGCAATTGCGCCGGTCCGGTCGGTTACCCGATCGAGAACGCCATCATGAAACGCGAGCAACACTCCGTCGCGAGTGGCATGAACGTCGGTCTCCAGGTAGCGGTAGCCGAGGGCGACCGCCTCGTGGAACGCATGCAGGCTGTTCTCGCGATGCAGATTAGGCCGATACGTCGCACCGCCACGATGTGCGTAAGCCGCAAACGGTACGTCGAAGTACGCGTAGTCAGCGGCCTTCATTGCCTCATTGTGCCTGCTGCGCGATCCGAGCGAGTGGAGCAATCAATCACAAACCTGGCAGGCGTTGCAGCACGACATCGACCGATCCGGGCAGCCAGCCGGGAATTCCCAACGCGAGCAGGTAGCAGTATCCGAGGAGCCCGCAGCACGCGAAGAAAGCCACCCAGAAGAGCACCTTCGTGGGCGTCGACCAGGTGCGATAGCGGTGCAGCTGTTTCTTGAACCACAGCATCAGCTGGTGGGCCCATTCGAACTCACTTGACCACACCGCCAGCCCGAGTAGGACGAGGGGAATGCCGCCCGGTCCCGGGAGCGGGCCGCTGACGAGACCGAGGGCAATCAGCAGGAGTCCGAGGACGCCGACCGCGACGCGGTAGACGGCCAGTTGGCGTTTGTTCTGCCTGATCTTGCGACGCCACTGCCAGCGGTCCTCTTCGGGCTCGATGAGGATGTGGTGATGGTGATCATGGTGATGTTCGCTCGGTCCAGTGCTGGGCTGGTGCGTGACCGCATTCGTACGCTGCAATGTCACGGTCGGTACGTCAGCGTCGGGGGAGTCATCGTCCTCGACGCCGGCTGACATGGCCACCACTCTAAAGTGAATGGCCAAAAGCCTGCTGGCAGTGCCCAGATCAGGTCATGACCAGCGGAGCGAAAATAAACCGGATCGCGCGCGCCGCTGCCTGACGAATGAGCGAGCAGCCGGCCTCCGCTGACAGCGGGGACTCGGTAGGTCTGTCGGCTGCGAACGAGTGAGGAAGGCGGCGGCTTTGAACGCGCGATCCGCGCGGAGCGAGCGTAGCGAGCGGAGCAATCAAACATGACGCGCGTGACGACGATCTTGTCGATTCAGTCATCGGTCGCCTACGGACACGTCGGCAATAGCGCCGTCACTTTCCCGCTGATGCGGATGGGGGTGGATGTCTGGCCGGTGAACACAGTGCACTTCTCCAACCACACCGGCTACCAAACGTGGCGAGGCCCGCTGCTGGGTGCGGCGGATCTTCACGATGTTGTGCGCGGAATCGATGAACGCGGCGTACTGGGCGAGGTGGATGCGGTGCTCTCCGGCTACCAGGGCGGCGACGATATCGGGGCCGTGATCTTGGATGCCGTGGCGCTGGTCAAGCTCCGCAACCCGGCGGCCATCTATTGCTGTGACCCCGTGGTAGGTGATGCGGATGTCGGTAGCTACGTGCTGCCCGGAATTGCGGAGTTCATGCGAAAGCAGGTAGTTCCTGCCGCGCAGATCATCACGCCGAATCAGTTCGAGCTGACCTGTTTGACCGGCCTACCGGTAGCGACGATGGACGACGTGCTTGACGCTGCGGATGCGGCCCGCGGCCTTGGACCCGACATCGTGTTGATCACCAGCGTGGTCCGCCGCGGTGCACGGCCCGGCACCATCGAGATGCTCGCCGTGGACGCTGAGGGCGCCTGGCTAGTGTCCACGCCGCGGCTGGCGCGTACGTTCACCGGTAGCGGAGATGTCACGGCGGCCACGTTCCTGGCGGCCCAGCTGCGGCTGCAGGACCTGCCAAAGGCCCTTGCGCACACGGCCGCAGTCATCTACGGCCTGCTGACCGTCACGGACGCTCTGGGTCTCTCAGAATTGGCACTGATCGCCGCCCAGGAGGAATTCATCCGGCCGAGCCACGGCTTTGAGGTGGTGCGTCTCCGCTAGTCGCGGAAGACCTCGATGTTGGCGCCCAGGGCATTCAGCCTGTTGGCAAGATCCTCATAGCCGCGGTTGATCACATAGACATCCCGCAACTGGGACTCGCCACGGGCGGCGAGCATGCCGAGCAGGATGCAGACCGCAGGCCGTAACGCGGGCGGACAGACCACCTGCTGGCCGCGCCAGCGGGTCGGTCCTTCCACAATGACGCGATGCGGATCCAGCAGCTGCACCCGGGCACCCAGCCGGTTCAGCTCAGTGAGGTAGATCGCGCGGTTTTCATACACCCAGTCATGAATGATCGTTTTACCCTGCGCTGTCGCCGCGATCACGGCGAAGAACGGCAGGTTGTCGATGTTCAGCCCGGGGAACGGCATCGGATGAATCTTGTCGATGGGGGAGCGCAGCAGCGACGGCCGGACAGTCAGATCGACCAGCCGGGCATGGCCGTTGACGGCTAAGTACTCCGGTGTGAGGTCGTAGTCCAGTCCCATTTCCTCTAAAATCGCGAGCTCGATCTCGAGGAACTCGATCGGCACTCGCTTGATCGTCAGATCGGATTGAGTGACGATCGCAGCGGTAAGCAGGCTCATCGCCTCGATGGGATCCTCCGAAGGGGCAAATTCCACATCGGTATTGATGTTTTCCACGCCATGGATGCGGAGCGTGGTCGTGCCGATGCCATCGATCTCAACGCCGAGATGGGTGAGGAAGATGCAGAGATCCTGAACCATGTAGTTAGGGCTGGCATTGCGCAGCACCGTCACTCCAGGCGACAGCGCGGCGGCAAGCAAGGCGTTCTCGGTCACGGTGTCGCCGCGCTCGGTCAGCGTGATCGGTCGGGACGGCTCGACAGACTCGTCCACCGAGCAGTGGTAGAAGCCGTCTGTGGGGAGTACGTCCAGGCCGAAGCGCCGGAGCACCTGGAGATGAGGCTCGATAGTGCGGGCCCCAAGATCACAACCTCCGGCGTAGGGCAGCTTGAAGTGGCTATAGGAGTGCAGCAGCGGACCGAGGAACATGATCACCGAGCGGGTACGCCGTGCCGCCTCGAGATCCATTTCATCCAGCGAAAGCTCCGCAGGCCGTACCAGCTCAAGATCATTACCATCGAGCGACCAGCTGGCTCGCACTCCGATGCTGATCAACACCTCGAGGATCCGGTTGACCTCTTCGATCTTGGCAATCCCACGGATGACCGTACGGCCGCGGTTCAGCAAGCTCGCACACAGCAGTGCTACTGCCGCGTTCTTGGACGATCGCACCTCGATCGTGCCGTTGAGCTTGGCGCCGCCTTGGACACGCAGGTGCTGGGGCCCGCCGACCCCCACCGAGATCAATGGCGAGTCGAGCGCCTCAGCTATCCGGCTCACCATCTCCAAACTGAGGTTCTGGTTGCCTGCTTCGATGCGATGCACAGCGCTCTGACTGGTCCCGAGGACGTCCGCCAGCTGGGTCTGAGTCAGGCCACGATGCTTGCGGGCGTCACGGATGAGGCCGCCGATCCGGTCCAAGTAGGTTTCAGTCATTGTCGGTCACCAGGGCACGATAACTCATATATGAGATACTTTGTGGACAACTCACCGAATTGATGGCCAGCTGGATGGATTGGCCCACCTGAGATACTCGCTCGGTGACGGGCCACGACCATAGCAGGCCCACTGGCCGACCCCCAAGAGTGGACCCTAAAGTTGGCCCATGAGCGCGCACTTTGAGGTCGTTGTCCTTGGCGCCGGACCAGGTGGCTATGTCGCCGCTATCCGTGCTGCACAGCTCGGCCTGAAAACGGCCATCATCGAGCTCAAGTACTGGGGCGGTGTCTGCAACAACGTCGGTTGCATTCCGACGAAGGCGCTGCTGCGCAATGCAGAAATCGCCCACATCTTCAATCACGAGGCTGATGTCTTCGGGATCAGCGGCGACGTGACATTCGACTTCGGTGCGGCGTGGAAGCGCAGCCGTACGGCGGCCGATCGAATGGCCAAGGGTGTGCACTTCTTGATGAAGAAGAACAAGATCACCGAGATCGACGGCTGGGGCACGTTCGGCGACGATCACACGATCAGCGTGAAGGGGCCGAACGGCACGGAGACCGTCACCTTCGACAATTTGATCATCTCCTCCGGAGCGACGACACGCCTGCTGCCAGGCACCTCGCTGAGTGAACGCGTCGTGACCTACGAAGAACAGATCATGACCGACAACCTGCCGGAATCGATCATCATCGCCGGGGCCGGGGCGATAGGTGTGGAGTTCGCCTACGTGATGGCCAACTACGGCGTCCAGGTGACTCTGGTGGAGTTCCTTGATCGAATCGTGCCCTTGGAAGAGCCCGAGGTCTCCAGAGAGCTGGCGAAGGCGTACAAGAAGCTCGGCGTGACGGTGCTGGCCGGGACCAAGGTGGAATCGATCGACGACTCGGGCGACAAGGTGAAGGTCACCGTCTCTCCCTCGAAGGGTGGTGAGAGCACGGTCCTCGAAGCCGACAAGGTGATGCAGGCGATCGGATTTGCGCCGCGTACGGAGGGCTATGGGCTGGAAAAGACTGGCGTCAAGCTTTCCGACCGCGGTGCGATCGAGATCGACGACTACATGCGTACGAACGTGCCGCACATCTACGCGATCGGCGACTGCACCGGAAAGTTGCTGCTGGCGCATACCGCCGAGGCGCAGGGCGTGGTCGCCGCCGAGACCATCGCCGGTGCGGAGACCATGCCGATCAACTACGACATGATTCCGCGGGCCACCTACTGTCAGCCGCAGATCGGTTCGTTCGGGTACTCCGAGCAGGAGGCCAAGGACAAGGGTTACGACGTCAAGACGGCGAAGTTCCCCTTCACGGCCAATGGCAAGGCTCACGGGCTAGGGGAGGCGACCGGCTTCGTCAAGCTCGTCGCCGACGCCAAGTACGGCGAGATCCTCGGTCTGCACATGATCGGCCCCGATGTCACCGAACTGCTGCCTGAGCTGACTCTGGCGCAGTTGTGGGACTTAACGGCAGAGGAGGTTGCGCGCAACGTACACGCGCACCCGACACTGTCCGAGGCGCTCAAGGAAGTAGCGCACGGCATCTCGGGTCACATGATCAACATGTAACCAGACCACTCTCAGCTGTGTGAGACGTAGCCCTCGAGCTGATCGCGTTCGAACTCGATCTGGGTGATGTGTGATTTCACGACGTCACCGATGCTGACCAGTCCCGCCAGTTTTCCAGAGTCGTCGACGACCGGCAGATGACGGATGCGTCGCTCCGTCATGGTGTTCATCAGCGACTGCACCGATTCGGCCGGTCGACAGGTGAGCACCTCACTCGTCATCACGGCGGAAACCGGTGAGTCGAGAAAATCGGTTCCATCGACGAGCTGACGTACCACGTCGCGCTCGGTCAGGATCCCTGAGATTTGCATTCCGTCGTTGGACACTACAACGGCCCCGAGGTTGTACTTCTTGAGCAGCGAAATGGCTTCGGATACCGGTGTCGATGGTCGGACAGTGATGACATCGAAGCCTTTGCCGCGAAGCAGTTCATAGATTCGCATCGCCAACCTCCTGACGCAGAAGGTTAGCCTGACGGCCCATGCTTTGGGTAGGTTGAGATCTAAGCCTCGGGGGTGTAAGCGCACGACGACGAAGCCGTCAATGACAATTCTCGGGGGTGACGCCTGTGACGATCATCCGATACACCGTGGCGCTTTTCCTGGTACTGGCGTGCACCGCATGCGGCATGGGTCAGGACCCGATGGCTTCGCCCAGTGTTGGCTCGGCGCCATCCGTCGCCAGTCCGTCGGCCAGGCCCGCACCAACGCGTGCCCGCACACCCGCTGCCAAGCCACCCAACCAACCGGCATCGGCAATGTTGCCGCGGGGCGGACGCGAGATCTTCCCGCGCTATCGCCTGGTGGGCTATGCCGGGGTAACTGGCGCCTCAACTCTTGGCCGGCTGGGGACGGGCCCCCTGAATCAGCGCGTCGCCGAGATCGAAAGCAGGGCGAAGCCGTACGCCGCGGGCCGTGAGATCTTGCCGGTTGTCGAGGTGATCGCGACGGTCGTGCAGGGCAGCCCAGGCCGCGACGGGAAGTACCGGGTGCGCCTTACGGACGCACAGATTGCTAAGTACCACAAGGCCGCTCGTAAACATCGCGCCGTGCTGTTACTCAATCTGCAGCCGGGTCGGTCGGAGTTCATCGCCGAGGCGAAGGCGTTTCGGAAGTGGCTGAAGGAACCAGACGTCGGCGTAGCTCTTGATCCTGAATGGGCGATGGATCGAGGTCAACGACCAGGCGGGGTGTACGGGCATACCACTGGGGCCGAGCTGGATGGGGTTTCTCGTTATCTGTCCGGCCTGGTCAAGCAGTACAACCTTCCGCAGAAGGTGATGGTTTACCACCAGGTCGCACGCAGCGTCGTTCGTCACGAGTCAGGGCTCAAACAACACGCGGGCGTGGTCGCGATCAAGTCCGTGGACGGCCTCGGGCATCCCGGGCCCAAGAAGAACACCTATCGGGTGGTCAACGAGTCGACACCCAAGTTCGTGCACGCCGGCTTCAAGTTGTTCTTTACCGAAGACCGGCGCCATGGTGGCCGGCTCATGACGCCACCGGAGGTGCTCCGTCTGAAGCCGAAACCCGAGTACGTCATGTACGAATAGCGCTGGCGCATGATCGTCAAGCTGCTCTGCCTGACAGTTCCCTGATTTCGCATCACGGCTGCGGTCTTTTAGGCACTTTGGAGCCTGTTTTGGCTCACTGGCGATGCAGATTCAGGGACAAGAAGGCTCACCCAGCTACGCCCCAAGGCTCGCACCGATCAGAATGACGCTATGACCAACGCCCCCCTTCGGCTCACCGGCAATCCAGAAGCCGATCAGCTGCTCACCGACGACGACAACGCGCTGCTCATCGGCATGGTGCTCGACCAGCAGGTGCCGATGGAGAAGGCATTCAGTGGCCCGCTGGTGATCGCGCAACGAATGGGCGGCAGCTTCGACGTCGCCAAGATCGCTGCTATGAGCGAGGAAGATTTTGTTGCGTTGTGCTCCGAACGACCGGCAATCCACCGATTTCCCGCCGCCATGGCCAAGCGCATCCATCAGGTGTGTCTGGTGCTGACCGACAAGTACGACTCTCAGGCGGCGAACCTCTGGAACCAGGCGCGGTCCGGCGAGGAAGTGAGGGCCAACTTGGCGGGTCTGCCGGGTTTTGGCGCTGACAAGGCGGCGATCTTCACTGCGGTGCTCGGCAAGCGGCGTGGCGTGACCCCGGACGGCTGGCGAACCGCGGCCGGTTACTACGGCGAGCTTGACACGTATCGTTCCGTCGCCGACATCGTGGATGACGACTCACTGCAGAAGGTTCGGGAGACCAAGCGGTCCGTCAAGGCCGCCAGGAAGGCGGCCGGTAGCGACATCGACAGCTCTGCCGGACAAGCCGAAGCGTGATCATGTTTTCGGTGGGTAAGACGTAGTCGTGACGGGGACCCGCCAAAAGGAGAAGGTCGCGGAGGTCAGACGCAGCCGGCCTTACCACGTGCTGGTTGGAGTCGGTCTGGTGAGTTACGGCTTGCTGCATCTCGTGATTGCCTGGATCGCCCTGCAACTGGTCGTTCGGGAAGCGTGGAGACGCCTCGCAACAAGGCGCGTTGAGCCAGTTGGCGAGGCAGCCGCTCGGCGCCGGTCTGCTCTGGGTGATGGCTTTCGGACTCTTTACGCTCACGGTATGGCAGGCGGTCGAGGCGACGATTGGTCGCGATCAAGGCGACCGAGACGGCCGGATGCGTCGTCGACTGAGTTCAGCGGGGCGAGCTGTCGTCTATCTGGCTCTAGGCGTACTGGCCATTGGCGTCGCCGTCGGGTCAGGATCGAAGTCAGGGAAAGGCGAGGAGACTCTCAGCGCGAAGCTGATGAGTGTGCCGTTCGGCCAAATCCTCGTGGCCGCCGTCGGCGCCGCGGTGATCGCCGTGGGCATCGCCCAGATCGTGAAAGGCGTGAAACAGAAGTTCACCGAGGATCTCGACCGCGGCGTACCACCGGCGGTTCTGCGGTTGGGCACCGTTGGCTACTGCGTCAAAGGCATCGCGCTGTCTATCATCGGCGGGCTGTTCCTCTGGGCCGCGGCCACCTACGATCCGAAAAAGGCCGGCGGTATGGACGCCGCGCTGACGACCGTGCGGGACCAGCCGTTCGGCACGGTGCTGTTGGCGATCATGGCGGCCGGCATCGCGTGCTTCGGGGTGTATTGCTTCTTCTGGGCGCGGATGGCGCGCTACTGAGCCTGGGCCTCGAACTGGCGCCGCAACTTTGGAGGCGCCTTGATCAGCCAGGAGTCGGTGATCAGCTCACGAAGCTCGCTCCGATCGATCCTGTCCAGATCCACCAGCACAACGGGCCAACCGTCGTAATGCGGCGTCGTGAAGAACGCCTCTGATCCGGACGTCAGCAGCGCCTCCTTCTCACCCATGTCCGACACAAAGACGACGAGGCCGCCTTCGGCCTCGGTGCGCAGTCGTAGAAATCCCTTGCCAGCGACTTTGTAGCCGGGCGTTTGGTACCACTGCTCCTCGGTCGTGCCAGGCAAGGACAGCGCGATCGCCCGGACGTCGGCCTCGCTCGCCATCAGCGGACCCCTGCTGAGCTGCTCGCGCCCGCTCCGATGAGGCCGCGAGATTTCGCCGGCGACTTGCCCCGCGCGTCGTGGCTACCTCCGCGATCGTGCTCACTACGATCTCGGTGGGCGGTTCCGGCAGATGCGCTAGTGCGCACCAGAAATGTCTTGCGTGGCACCATGTCTGGACCTTACGACAGCGCAGCGCGATCAGCGTTTCGGGGCTTTGGACGCGCGCCTGAGTTGCCGAAGGGGGTTCGGCTGGGTGTGACTAATGTCGAGGCGCGCGGCCTCTGGGAGCTTCCCGTTGATCTTGACTGGGTCGCGACGGTGCTCGAAGGTGATCCGATGAGAAGCCAAGGCGCATTTCTGGACCTGACGACGGGCGAGGTCATCCATTCGTCCATGATCGACTTCGTCGCAGCAGACGGCGAAGGCTCAGCCATGATGCTCGCTGAGCCGGATCGTTGGCTGTTCTTGCCCAGCCTCGGTTCCCGAGCAGTGCGTCAGGACATGGCCGACTTCGCGGCCATGATCACCTACCTGCCGTTGCGGAAACGCGTCACTGAGGCCATCGAGGGACTGGGAGCGTTTCACCGGTTTCGTGATCTGATCTATAGCGAAGGACTTGTCGAGGAGTGGCACGCGTTCTCCGACTACCAACGCATCGCCCGGGCCAGGGAATTCCTCGCGGACCTCGGCGTGCAGGTCGCGGAGTACTGAGCCCTCGTACGGATTGAAGAGAATTCCAAGATCAACTTGTGGGGGAGTGGGGGAGTTCCGTGGTCAGCACTGGGGCCGAGCGACCGATCGGCTACTGGCTGAAGAAACTGGACCGTCTCATCGACGGGCAGTTTGAGCGTCAGCTCGGGAATGCCGGCCTGTCACGCCGGCAGTGGCAAATACTCAACCTGCTCCAGGGCGGTGCAAGATCGATGCCTGAACTGCAAGCCGACCTCGAGCCCTTCCTCCTGGATGCACCAGACGAGCTGGGCGACGCCGTGACGGGGCTGCTCTCTCGCGGTTGGGCGGACTCGCAGAACGCCGTCATCAGCCTGACCGAGACCGGCGAGGCACAGTTCGGGCTGGTCACGGCCAATATCGCCGAGCTGCGCCAAGTCCTGGCTGCCGGAATATCGCCAGCGGAGTACCGGGCAACGATCGACGTCCTGATTCGGATGGTCGTAAATCTCGAGGGAGACGTTCGATCCGATTAGCGAGTGGTTCGAAAACCGATCAGGAACCGAGAAGCCAGAGTCATGAAGCCGCAACTAGCCTGACCGCGAGGGACATCACCACGACTTCAGGAGGCACGATGAGCACGGCCACGAGGACGGACCCGCAGTCGGCTGCGCTGCACGTTGCCGACAGCCACGATCTGATCCGGGTGCAGGGCGCGCGCGTCAACAACCTCAAGGACCTACATGTCGAGATCCCGAAGCGCCGACTAACGGTGTTCACCGGCATCTCCGGCTCGGGCAAGAGCTCGCTGGTGTTCGACACGATCGCCGCGGAGTCGCAGCGGATGATCAACGAGACCTACAGCGCGTTCGTGCAGGGGTTCATGCCGACGCTGGCGCGCCCCGAGGTCGACTTCCTCGATGGGCTGACGACGGCCATCATCGTGGACCAAGAGCGAATGGGCGCTAACCCCCGCTCCACCGTCGGCACCGCCACGGACGCTAACGCGATGCTTCGCATCCTGTTCAGCCGGCTCGGGAAGCCGCACATCGGGCCTCCGACGGCCTTCTCGTTCAACGTACCGACCAGGATTGCGAGCGGGGTGATGACTGCGGACAAGGGTCAGGGCGAGAAGACCATCGTGCGCAAGGCCGTCTACCAAGGCGGCATGTGTCCGCGCTGCGAGGGCATGGGCTCGGTCAACGACTTCGACCTGACCGCGCTGTACGACGACACCAAGTCGCTCAGCGAGGGCGGCCTGACCATCCCCGGCTACAGCATGGACGGCTGGTACGGCCGCATCTTCAGCGGTACCGGTTACTTCGACATGGACAAGCCGATCGGCAAGTACACCAAGAAGGAGCTGCACGACCTCCTCTACAAGGAGCCCACCAAGATCAAGGTCGAGGGCATCAACCTGACCTACGAGGGTGTGATCCCCAAGATCCAGAAGTCGATGCTCTCCAAGGACGTCGATGCGATGCAGCCGCACGTCCGCGCCTTCGTGGAACGCGCGATCACCTTCACGACTTGCCCCGACTGTGACGGCACCCGCCTCAGCAAGGAGGCTCGGTCCTCGAAGATCAAGGCGAAGAACATCGCCGACCTCTGCGCGATGCAGCTCACCGATCTGGCGGATTGGGTTCGGGACCTCGACGAGCCGTCTGTGGCACCCTTGCTCGGCGGCGTGCAGCACCTGCTCGATGCGTTTGCGGAGATCGGTCTTGGCTATCTCTCGCTCGACCGCTCGTCAGGCACGCTGTCCGGAGGAGAGGCACAGCGCACAAAGATGATCCGCCACCTCGGTTCGTCGCTCACCGACGTCACCTATGTCTTCGACGAGCCCACGATCGGCATGCACCCCCATGACATCGAGCGGATGAACAACCTCCTCCTGCAGCTGCGAGACAAGGGCAACACCGTGCTCGTGGTGGAGCACAAGCCCGAGACCATCGCAATCGCGGACCACGTCGTCGACCTCGGCCCCGGCGCCGGCACGGGGGGCGGCACCGTCTGCTTCGAGGGCACTGTGGACGGCCTGAGGCGGAGCGACACCATAACCGGTCGTCATTTCGACGACCGGGCAAGCCTCAAGGAATCGGTGCGCTCGTCCTCCGGCACGCTCGACGTGCGCGGAGCGTCAACGCACAACCTCCAGGATGTGGACGTCGACATCCCGCTCGCGGTTCTCTGTGTGATCACAGGTGTCGCCGGCTCGGGCAAGAGCTCGCTGATCCACGGCTCAGTCGCCGGCCGGGAGGGTGTGGTGGTCATCGACCAAGGCGCGATCCGCGGCTCGCGCCGGAGCAACCCGGCGACGTACACCGGCCTCCTCGACCCCATCCGCAAGGCGTTCGCAAAGGCCAACGGCGTGAAACCGGCACTCTTCAGCTCCAACTCCGAGGGCGCCTGCCCGAGCTGCAACGGCGCGGGCGTCATCTACACCGAGCTGGGCATCATGAACACCGTCGAGTCCATCTGCGAGGAGTGCGAGGGGAGGCGCTTCCAGGCGTCGGTGCTGGAGTACACGCTCGGTGGCCGCAACATCGCGGAAGTGCTGGCAATGCCGGTGACCGAGGCGGAAGAGTTCTTCGACGACGGTGAGGCACGTACGCCGGCCGCCCACAAGATCCTCGACCGGCTGGCCGACGTCGGGCTCGGCTACGTCAGCCTCGGCCAGCCGCTCACCACCTTGTCCGGTGGCGAGCGGCAACGACTCAAGCTGGCCACCCAGATGGCCGAGAAGGGTGATGTCTACATCCTCGACGAGCCGACCAGTGGCCTCCACCTCGCCGACGTCGAGCAGCTGCTAGGCCTGCTCGACCGGCTCGTCGACTCCGGCAAATCGGTCATCGTCATCGAGCACCACCAGGCGGTCATGGCGCATGCTGACTGGATCATCGACCTCGGGCCCGGCGCCGGCCACGACGGCGGCCGGATCGTCTTCGAGGGGACACCTGCGGCGTTGGTGGCCGCCCGTCCGACCCTCACCGGCGAGCACCTGGCGGCCTACGTCGGCTGACCGAGCCTGGCCGACACCGGCAGACTTGGAGATCATCCATCTCGACTGTACAGTTATCTGTACAGGAGGTTGGCAATGAAGACCATGAGCTACACCGAGTCACGAGCCAGGTACGCCGAGGTTCTCGATGCCGTTGTCAGCGACCGCGAAGAGGTTGTCATCACGCGCGCTGGCCATGAGCCCGTGGTGATCGTGTCACTCGAGGACTTCGAGTCGCTCCGCGAAACGGCTTACCTGATGCGCTCGCCGGCCAACGCGCGCCGCCTTCTGGACGCCATGGAGCGCCTGGAAGCGGCGCAGGGCGAGCATCACGATCTGATTGACGCCGACTGAGCGGTGAAACTCGTCTGGGACTCGAACGCTTGGGAGGACTACCTGTGGTGGCAAACCCAGGACCGGAGGGTTCTCAAACGGATCAACCGGCTGATCGAGGACGTGATCCGCAACGGCAATGAAGGCATTGGCAAGCCGGAGCTGCTCAAGCACGACTTCGCGGGTTGCTGGTATCGAGATCACCGAGGAACATCGGTGGGTCTACAAGATCGCCGAGGCGAGGTCAGGATCGCTGCCTGCCGGTACCACTGCTGCCGCTGACGTGCGAGTGGCTCAAGACAAACCACGAAGTGACCAACTCCCAGCCGTGTCCCCCTTTGTCCGATAAGTGACATTATGTCATCTAGTACAGGTAGTTCGCCGCACCAAAGGCCTCCCCAACCGAGGATCCTTCGAGCGCAGATTGCGTCTGACGCAATCGTTCGAGTCCGTCACGCTGGGCCGCAAACATCACGCTCAGCGAGCTGGGCGTCGTCGAGAATGTGCCCGGTCGCGAGGTAATGCCCCGCGCCGAAGGCTACTTTGGTGAGCCGGATCTCCTCGCCGCCGTTTGGCGTCGGCCCGAGGTCTTGACGTGACACTTGTTTTTTACAAGTGCGACTGCCACGATAGGACCGTGAGTCCGAGAAAAGTTGTCGTGTACGAGTTCATGACCCTCGACGGCGTCGCCGAGAATATCGCTGGCTTCTTCACCGAGTGGGACGACGACGAGGTGGACGCCGCCGGTGCCGCTGTGATCGCAACGCAGGACGCTGTCATCCTGGGTCGTCGCAGCTACGACGAATGGGCCCCGTTCTGGCCGGGTAGCGAGATCGAGCCGTTCGCGACATTCATCAACACGGTCCCGAAGTACGTCGCGACATCCACGCCGCTCGACCCCGAGTGGGCGAACGCGAGTGCGATCGACGGCGGGCTGGTCGACTTCGTGCGAGACCTGAAGAACCGACCCGGAGGCGACATCGGCGTCCACGCCAGCATCTCGGTCGCGCAGACACTGCTGGCCGCAGGCGTCGTCGACGAACTCAGGCTCGTGATGGCGCCGACGATCGCCGGCGCTCGGGCGAAAGCTTCTTGACGGGTTGCCGCCGATCCGCCTCGCCCGATCCGGAGCTCGATCTCGCCGACGGGCTTCCTGATTCTCGACTACCGCGTCATCGGGTAGGTGTCGCTCGCAACCAACCTCTGCATACCGGACCCACGAAAGGGGACCACAATGACCGCAATGTTCGTCAACCTGCCGGTGACCGACCTGGAGCGCGCGAAGGCGTTCTACACGGCGATCGGATTCACCATCAACCCGGCCTTCACCGACCACAACGCGGCCTGCGTCGTCGTCGAGGAGGACCACAGCTACTTCATGCTCCTGACGCGCGAGTACTTCCAGACCTTCACCGACCTGCCGCTCGGCGACCCGGCCGTGAGCCCGTCGGTGTCGACCGCGATCTTCCTCGACACCCGCGAGGAGGTCGACACGGCGGTCGCCGACGGTCTCGCGGCGGGCGGCTCGGAGCCGCACCCCGCGTCGGACTACGGCTTCATGTACCAGCGGCAGCTGAACGACCCCGACGGCAACATCCTCGAGTTCGGCTACATGGACCCGGTCGCCGCCGCACAGGGCCCCGAGGCGTTCGCGAACCAGCAGGCCTGAGGTCGATGGCCGCACGCGAGTACGGGCAGTACTCCGGCATCACGCAGGCACTGGAGCTCGTGGGCGAGCGCTGGGCCATGCTCATCGTCCGCGATCTGCTCGTCGGGCCGCGCCGATACGGAGAGCTCGCCGCGGGGCTCCCCCGGATCCCGAGCAACATCCTGGCGGCGCGGCTCAAGGAGCTGCAGGCGGCCGGCGTCCTCCGCCGGGTGCCGCACTCGCGCGTCATCGTCTACGAGCTGACGCCCTACGGCCGCGAGCTCGAGCCCGTCGTGCTCGCGCTCGGCGCCTGGGGCTTCAAGGCGATGGGCGATCCGCGGGAGGAGCAGATCATCACCCCCGACTCGATGACCATGGACCTCCGCACCGCCTTCCGGCCGCAGGTGGCGGCGAGCCTGCCGGCGACCGCCTACGAGGCGCGCTTCGGTCCCGCCGAGCTGCTCATCCGGGTGGACGGCTCCACCCTCGACGTGACGCGCGGGACCGGACCCGTCGACCTAGCCTTCGCCGCGGGTCCGGGCATCCGCCGGCTCATCTCCGGCGAGCTTGCCCCGGATCGCGCGATCGCGACCGGCGTGGTCGAGGTGCTGCGCGGTCGTGGCGACCTCCTCGACCGCTTCGCGAGCACGTTCCACCTGGCCGCCTGATCCGAGCGCGGTGCGAGTGCGCTCAGCCGTGTGACCCCTGGACCCTCACCCTGACGAGTCCCCTCGCAGCCGAGTCTCACCTAGCTGAGGGGTGCGCAGTGCCCGTGACAAGATCGTCTCCTCGTAGTGTCCGCCGGTACAGAACGGATCCGTCGAGCCGACTGCGGCTGAACAGCCCGTTGGCGTGCAGGACCGCCAGGTGCTGGCGAACTGCTCCGGGCGTCACCTGGGAACTGCCGGCCAAGGCGGCGCTCCGCGGTCCGAGGCGACGCCCGCGGGTCGAGAACAGCCCTCCCCCAGCGGTTGGTCCGCCGCCGCCGTCGCGTGCCGCGATGCAGGCCGTCGCCGAGCTGCTGCCGCGGTGCGCAACTGGCGTCGCTCAGTCAGCAGCCCGATCCGCCGCTCGGACTTATCCTGGGCTACGGCATGCTCGACGAGGCCAAGATCAAAGAAGGCGTACGGCGCCTCGCCGCCCACCTTCCGACACTCATCCGATCGCAGGACTGAGTCTTCGGTACTACTCCCTGCTCGACGGACAATGGAGCGTTGTTTCGGCTCCGCGATTTATCGGCGGTTCATCCCGTCGCCCCCTACGATGAATCTGCCTTCCCGCACAGCACCCCCGTAGCGGCGGACGGAGAACCATCACATGGCGCAGATCAGCCGCCGCGCGGTCCTGTTGGGCGTCGCGGGTGTCGGGCTTGCCGCCTGCTCGAAGCCCCCTGCTCAGCCAAGCGTCCCGCCGACACCACCAGCGAGTCCCAGCCCGATACCCAGTGCGACTCCCGGCCCCGCGCCCTCGATCGACACGCGGCCGCGCTGGCCGCTCACCGGCAAGCTGCTGAAGAACGAGCGCAAGGCGCGGCACGCCGCGGTTGCGGTCAAGGTGCCCGACAATCGCCGCGAGCATCCGCAGACCGGCATCGACAAGGCTGACATTGTCTTTGTTGAACTCGAGGGCTACCGGGACGTGTCGGGCTACAGCGGCACTCGGCTCGTCCCGGTCTTCCACTCCCGGATCGCAGACAGCGTCGCGCCAGTACGCTCCATTCGGCCGGTGGACATCCCGCTGCTCAGTCCGATCCACGCACTGATCGGCAATACCGGCGCTTCGCCGTGGGTGGTCAACTACGTCAAGCACTACCGCGCCTACCTCGAAGGCCTGCTGTCGTACATGAACACCCTCCGCACCGGCTCGTACGGCATCGATCGATCCCGGGTCTACACGCTGAACGGTGACAACTACTACGACAAGGCGGTCATCTGCCATCCGGCGACGCTCGCCCGGCAGACCAGACGCTTCCGTACGGGGCCGCCGCAGCCCTACTTCCCCTTTGCCTCGACTCGCCACGAGGTCAGCGCCAGGCAAGGCAAACGCGGCCGGTCGATCAGGATCCCCTACAAGGGCGACAGCTACTTCATGGGCTACGACTACGACAAGAAGACGAAGCGCTATCTGCGCAGCATGCCATGGGGTCCACATGTGCTGACCGATGGCCATCGAGTGTCGACCGACAATGTGCTCGTGATCAAGGCCAAGCAGCACTACGGCAAGATCTTCCACGGTGGCGGCCATGACGAGCCGCTGCACGACATCATCAAGACCCGAGGCAAGTTCTACTACTTCAACCGCGGCCGCTATGTGAAGGGCACCTGGCGCAAGGGGAAGGTGCAAGAGCCGTTCGAATTCACCCTCAAGGACGGGAGTCCGCTCAAGATGGCACCCGGGCAGACCTTTGTCGAACTGCCCGACATCGGTGCCAGGCTGCGCATCGAGGCCCGATCCGCATCGACGTGATCTCTCTACAGACCCACGATTGCGAGGCGTTCCGGCGAGGGATCCGGGGGATGCTGTGGCTCGGAGGCGAACAAGCGGTGCAGCAGTTGGATTGCGACGGCACCTTCGCCAACGGCGGAGGCGACCCGCTTACCAGAGCCGTATCGAACGTCCCCGGCAGCGAAAACGGCCGGCATGCTGGTCTCTAAAAGGAATGGACGGCGCTGCAGCGGCCACGCGCGGCTCGCGGGAAGATCGGTTCCGGTGAGGATGAAGCCTTGATCATCTCGCGCGACGTCGGGCGGCAGCCATTCGGTGCGCGGATGTGCTCCGATCATGAGAAAGAGTCCTCCCGCGGCCACGGTTTCTTCGCCGCCACTCCCCTGCTCCGCAAGCACGAGGTGATCCAGCCAGGCATCGCCGCCACCTCCGACGATCTCGGTGCCCAACCGGACGCTGACGTTCGGGGTCTCCTCGATCTCACGGATCAGATAGTGGGACATACCCGCGGCCAGCGAGTCGGCTCTTACGACCACGGTGACGTGCGCCGCGTAGCGAGCGAGGTACAGCGCCGCCTGCCCGGCTGAGTTCGCGCCGCCGAGGATGTAGACGTCTCGGCCGGCCATCGCGGGTGCTTCAGACGTTGGTCCGCCATAGAAAACGCCGGCGCCATTGAGTTCTTCGAGTGCCGGGACGCCGAGTCGGCGATAGCTGACCCCACTGGCCAGCACGACGGCGCGAGCATGCACCGCACCGAAATCTGACAACGTGAGCGCGAGCCAGTCGTTCTCGCGCCGCAGATCGGCAACCTCCTGCATGAAGGCGAAGCTCGCGCCGAACACCCACGCCTGCTCGTACGCCCGCTGTGCCAGCCGTCGCCCGCTGACTCCGCGAGGAAAGCCGAGGTAGTTGCGAATCAGAGAGCTCGACGTCGCCTGGCCACCTATTCCGCCGTCGTCGACGACCAGAGTGTTGAATCCCTCCGATGCGCCGTAAACCGCGGCCGACAACCCGGCTGGTCCGGCGCCGACGATCACCAAGTCGTAGTCCTCGCGGTCCGGTGCGACGGGCCCGCCGGATGCCAACGCGATCTCGGCGTTGGAGGGATTCTCCAAGACCCTGCCATCGGGCAGCAGCATCAGCGGGAGCTTGGCATTCTCACCGACTGCCTTGACCACCGCCTGCCCGCGGCTGGAGTCTGCGAGCCAGAAAGCGTGCGGATAGGCGCAGCGATTCAGGGCCTTCCTCAGCTCGTACGCGCGTCCGGACCAACTTTCGCCCACGACCCGGATGGTGAAGGGGAAAGCCCGCTGCGCCTCTGCCCACTCGAGCAGCAAGCCGGAGATCGTGTTGTGGAAGAGCTCATCCGGGGGCGCCGACGGCTTCAGCAGGTAGTGATCGATCCGGCCATGCGCTATCGAGTCGAAAATCGCCTTGCCCGTAGCCCGATCACCCAAGGCACCCCACTCGACCAGCAGCGCGCGCTTGGCATGGGGATGAAGGTGGTGTGCCTCGTTCAACAAGTCGCTTCCGGTCATCTCCGAGAGCGACTGCCCGGCGAGGATCAAGGCGACTTCGTCACCGGCGGTGGACAACTCCTCCAACCACTGCCGGGCTTGCATGGCCGACGGCATTGCACGAACCCGATAGTGCCGTGCGTAGCGATCATTCAGTTCCTGGTCGATGTTCCGCAGCGCATCCGGATCCTCGTCAACGGCAAGAATCACCGGAGAATCCATGTAGCGCACCTTAGCGTCACACTAGCTGTGACCGGCCGCGCACTGGGCGGCACGGTTTTGCATCGTCGCGCGCTCCACATTGTTCCGCGTCATGGTTGCCGCGCGCAGGAAGTGCTCACGCGCTTGCTCGTGCGCACCCGAGCGGCACAACAGGTCACCGGCCACGCCGTACAACAGGTGATAGTCCCGCATGCTCGGGACATCGAACAACGGCAGCACGATCTCCAGCCCCGCCTCAGGGCCGAAGGCCTGTGCGGTCGCGACGCCGCGGTTGAGCTCGACGACCGGCGATGGGCTGATCCGGGCGAGGCCGTCATACAACGCAGTGATCCTCATCCAATCGGTGTCCTCCGCGACCGTGGCCCGCGCATGGCATGCTGCGATCGCTGCCTGGAGGGCGTACGGACCGACCGTGCCGCCGAGCTGCTCGATGCGATGGATGTTCGCCAGGCCACGCTGAATCAGGAGGCGGTCCCAGCGGCTGCGGTCCTGGTCGAGCAGCAGCACCGGCCCGCCGTCCGGTCCGGTGCGAGCTCGCAACCGCGAGGCCTGCAGCTCGATCAACGCGAGCAGGCCGAGCGTCTCGGCGTCGGACGGCACGAGCGCGGCGAGCATCCGGCCAAGCCGGAGCGCCTCCGCGCACAGGTCAGTGCGGATCCAGTGCTCGCCGCTGGTGGCCGAGTAGCCCTCATTGAAGACCAGATAGATCACCTCGCGTACGGCGTCGAGGCGTGCGGTCCGCTCCGACTCCGGGGGCAGCTCGAACCGCACCTTCGCTGCGGCGAGGGTCCGCTTCGCACGCACGATGCGCTGGGCGATCGTTGGCGTTGGGGTCAGGAATGCCCGTGCTACGTCGTCGGTACTCAGGCCGCAGACGAGCTTGAGGGTGAGGGCGGAGCGCGCGTCGGGCGACAAGATCGGGTGACAGGCCATGAAGATCAACCCGAGGAGGTCGTTGGCCAGGTCGCCGTCGACGATCTCGTCGAGGTTGGGCTCCAGCACCTGCGGCTGGGATGCGGCCAGTAGGTGGTACTTGCCGCGCTGGGCGTCACGGCGGCGGATCCGGTCGATGGCGAGGTACCGCGCGGTCATGCTCAGCCAGGCTGCCGGGTTGTCGGGTACCCCGTCCTGCGGCCACTTTTCGATTGCTGCCATGAAGGTGTCTTGCGCGATCTCCTCGGCGCTGTCGAGGTCGCCGAGCTGTCGCATCAGCCGGGCGATCAGGCGCGGCGACTCGACCCGCCAGAGCGTCGCCAGCCGCTGGCCGAGCTCGTCCTGGTGCTCGCGAGGGGCGGTCTCGGGGTGGTCGGTCATCGGGCGCTGTGGCGGTCGAGTCTGGCGCCGCTACTGAGGGTCCTGCTGAAGGTCTTCGAACTCGATGACCCGGCGTACGTCGACCCGCTCGGAGCCGACGAGCAGCGCGAACTTACGCGCGTGCTCGACGGCCTCGGCGAGCGAGTCCACCTCGAGGATCGCGAAACCGGCGATCAACTCCTTGGCTTCGGCAAATGGACCATCGATTACGCGCACCTTGCCGTCGCTGACCTCCAACCGGGCGCCTTGTGCGCTCGATGCGACACCCTCACCCGCGAGGAGGACTCCCGACATCGCCGCTTCTTGCATGTACTCGCCGATGGCGGCCTGCTGCTCAGCCGACGGAAGGATTCCGTCCTCCATCTCCTGAGTCTGGTAGTGCATCACCATGTAGCGCATGCTCGTCTCCTCGCGGGATCTGGCGGTCAGTTGGCAGCAGTGTCGCTGGTCTCGGCGTTGTCCGCACTCGCGTAGACGAGGTACACCACGCCGGTGTCGAAGGTAGTCGAGGACACGAGCTTCAGCGGCACCGTCGCGCCGTCGGCGAACAGCTTCTTGCCGTGGCCGACCACGATCGGGTGAACGAGGAGGTGCAGCTCATCGACCAGTCCGTGCTCGAGCAGCCAGCGCACGAGGGTGGCGCTGCCTGTCGTGCCGAGGCGGGTGTCGGCCTTGAGCTTGGTCAGCTCGGCAGCCACGTCACCGCTGATCACCGATGAGTTCTGCCAGGTCGCCTCGGTCAGGGTGTTAGACACGACGTACTTGCGTGATCCGTTCATGACTCCGGTGATTGGATCGCTGGGATCGGCGGTCGGCCAGTAGCCGGCGAACGCATCGTAGGTATGACGGCCAAGCAGGGTGGCGTCGGTGTCGCTCATCTGCTCGTTGACGACCGCGCCCATCTGGTCATTGAAGTAAGGGAAATGCCAGGTCTCGGGCGCCTCGATGACGCCGTCGAGGGAGATGAAGAGGCTGGACTTGATGAATCCCATCGTGATGCTCCTTGGTTGGTCGGGCGGTGGCCCGTTTGGTTGCTGTCACCCGGTATGCCGAACGACAACTCTGGGAATCGACAAGGAGATTGCAAGAATTCTCAGAATCGCCCCCCAGCGTGAGGCGAGTCCCCAACTTCACGCTCAGATCTTCGTGTTGCCGCTCCGCTCGGGGGTGATTCTGAGAATTCTTGGAACGCGATGTCCGACAGGGTGATCGGGACTCAAGCGCCGGTCGACACCTTGTGGGCGGTTCGAAACAGCTGGACCAACTGCTCGGTCGTGGTGGCGTCTTGCGGCTCTTTGTCGTCGCGCCAGTTTCCAGTGAAGCGAGGGAACCGCATCGACAGCCCGGCATCATCCTTGAGCTGCCCCCAGCCAGCGGTGTGGTTGGGCGACAGCGTGAGTTCGGCGCTGAGCACTTCCATCACCATGCTGGGTTCGAACCACACGTCAGCGGGGACACGGGAATCGACCCGTGCCGGCCGCTCTGTCCGATCAAACGGCGCCAGTTTCGCCGGCAACGCCGCCAGCTCTGCATCGGAGAACCCGGTACCGCATCGGCCAACCGTCTGGTAGAGCTCCTCCTCCGGGTTGTAGGCGGCCAGCAGGACCGCACCGTACGTCCCTCGGCGTCGGCCGCGCCCGGCGTACGCGCCGACCACAACAAGATCGACTGTGTCGGCGAGCTCGGTGCGGTAATCCCGCTTGAGCTTGATCCACAGCCAGCCGCGGGCGCCTGCCTGATAGATCGCGTTCGAGCTGATCGACTTACACACCAAACCTTCGGAACCGTCGGCCACGGCCTGCTCGAACGCCGCATCCAGAGCCGGCGCGGTTGTCACCTCATGCGCCGTGGTCAGCCGGAGCCTGTCCGACAAGGTGAGCGCCTCGGCGAGCCGCGCCCGCCGGTCCAGATAGGGCAGCTGGGTGAGATCCTCCCCGTCGGCGTACAGCAATTCGAAACAGAACAGCCCGACCGGCACATCGCGTGCGGCTTCGGCGATTCCATGCTTGCGGCGACGGAACATGACCTCCTGGAAGGGCCGCAGTTCGCCGGCTGCGGCGTCGTACGCGACCACCTCGCCTTCCAGGATCGCCTCCCGCGGACCAAGACCGGTCTGCAGCAGCTCAACCACGTCCGGAAACTGGGTGCTCACCCGCTCCTGCCGCCGCGTAAACAGCTCGATCTGGCCGTCTGCCGTGCGATGCGCCTGCAGCCGCATGCCGTCGTACTTGTACTCGGCCATGCACTGCCCACCCAACCTGCCGAGAATCTCGTCGGCCACGGACAACCGCTGGGCCAGCATCACTCGCACCGGGTTGCCAGCCCGCACGCGCAGCTCCTTGACTGCCGTCAGTCCGCCCGCCGCCAGCGTCGCTGCGACGAGGCCCAAATCGCAGCAGATGTTGTATGCCCGCTCCAGCACCGGCCGGTCCTTGCGGTTGCCTGTGTACACCTGGGCCAGCGCATCAAGAATCGTCGGTGTGCCAATGCCCAGGCGCAGACTGCCCGTGACCAAGCGGAGCAAGTAGCGGGCCTCCAGCGGAGTTGCGCGCGTCAGAAGGCCGGCGAGCAACTCGAGCTTGCGGCCCTGCGACCCGGATCCTTCGGTGCCCGCGATCTCGTGCAAAGTGTCGACGACTTCGGCAACCTGCAGACTTGGCTCTCGATCTGCAGCGGTGGCTGCCAACAACTGCTCGGCGACCTGGCCAAGATCACCGCTCTCCCGCACTGCAGCGACAACCACCTCAGGCTCGACACCGGTCGCCGTCGCGACGGCGCGCAGCGCCATCTTCTCGGCCAGGCCCAGGTCTACCCCGGCGAATTCGGGCGCCACCAGCCCCTGACAGAGGTAACAAACGGTGGGCAGTAACTCCTGCGGAGTCTCGGCGAGTAGTGCCGCCAGCCTGTCGATCAACATCAATCGGCCGGAAGCCTGCTCCAAATCCCGGTACGCCTCAGCGACAACCTCGTACTCCACCCCGCCATCATCGCCTACCGCCGTCATAGCTCGCCCGCATCGAGCCCGGGCCACAATTGGACCTCGCTCCGGTCGCTCGCCCGTCCCGCCGCCCCGTCGGGCAGCCGCTGCAACCTCACGCAGCGACTGTCTGCATTCGTAATGGTTGCTCGCCGCCGTCCGTCCGCGTTGCGATCTGGCCAGCGAGGAAGTCCCAGTACAGTGCTCGTGAACGAGCACGCCGCTTGGTCATCCGTGAGGCTTCGCCGGATCGTACGCGGCAGCCTCCGGCAGTCAGTCGCTCATCCGGTTGCGCAGGTAAGCGCCGCCGGCGGCGTACGGCTTAGTTCGCCATTCGCCCACCGTCGGCCCACATCGCCATCTCCGATGACGTTAACCGCCGCTCCGGACATCCACAGCCCAGTACAGCCCCCACACGTACTCGCGCCATCCAATCACCTGACGGATGAAACCCTCCGCCGAAGCGATCGGCACGGCGCCGCTGCGGTACGCCTCCTCGACGGCGTCACACGCCCTGGAGCAGCAGGGGCCATGCCGAGCGCGCCGATGCGCCGATTGAGCTGATCGCCGAAGACCCACACGGTGGTCCCGGCCGGCAGGTCGTCGTCAGTCACTACTTGTTGGTGCCTGCTGAAACCGAACCCTGAAGTTGTCGCTGGAAGATCAAATAGATGATCAATACCGGTACGACGGTGATCACCACGGCCGCAAAGAGTGCGCCGAAGTCGACCGAGTAGCCGGCCTGGGACGCAAAGGACGCCATGGCCTGGGTCAGCACGTAGTTGTCCGGGTTGGTGTTCAGGGCGATCGGCAGCAGGAACTGGTTCCATAGGCCCACGAAGTTCAAGATCGCGACGGTCGCCAGACCCGGCTTCGCCATCGGCAGCATGATCTGGAAGAAGGTCCGCCACTCCCCTGCCCCGTCTACGGCGGCAGCTTCGGCAATCGACTTCGACAGCGACCGGAAGAACGCATAGAGGAAGAACACGGTGAACGGAAACGCGAACGCCGCGTAGGTCAAGATCAATCCGGGCAGCGTGTTCAGCAGACCGATCCCCCGCAGCACGAAGAACAACGGCACGATCGCCAGGAAGATCGGGAACGTCAGGCCGGCGAGCATCAGGTAGTACAGCGCCCGGCTGCCGGGAAAGCTGAACCGGGCGAGCACGTACGCCGACATCGAGCCGAACAACATGGTGAGAATCAGCGCTCCGAAGACGACGATCACCGAGTTGAAGAAGAAGCTTCCGATCCCAGCATCTGTCCAGGCATTGACGTAGTTGTCGAAGCTCCAGTGCTGTGGGAGGGCGAATGGCGAGGCGAAGATCTCCGAGCTGGTCTTGAACGAGGACATCAAGACCCAGATCATCGGCAAGATCACCAGTATCGACCAGATGATCAAGACCGCATGAGAGACGCCAGTCACCGCCTTGTCACCGGCCGTACCAGGCGCCCCGGCCTCGGCTGGCTCGAATGGCACTCGCTCCTCCGGTCGAGCGGCAGGGCCGGTGCCACTCGAGGAAATCTGGGTCATTCGGCGACCTCACTCTTTCCACCGAAAATCCGGTTCACGGCGAACACCAGACCCGCGTACGCCAGCGTGATGATGGCGAGCACGACGCCCATCGCGCAGGCGTAGCCGAACTGCCCCTTGGTGAACGCGGTGGTGAACAGCTGTTGGGCCATGACGAGAGTCGTATTGTCAGGCCCGCCGCCCGGCTCCAAAGCAGCCATGTAGACGAACGCATCCAGCGCGAGGATTCCGATGTAGATGAAGGCGGTCTGCACGTTCTCGCGGATCAGCGGGATGGTGATTGAAATCGACGTTCGGAAACGTCCCGCGCCATCGATCCGCGCAGCCTCGAAGACCTCGGCGGGGACGCCCTTGATCGCAGCAATGAACAACACCATGTAGAAGCCGACCAAGCCCCAGATGATCACGAACATCACGGCCCACCGCGCCGTACGTACGTCCCCCAACCAGGGAAACGAGGTGAATTGCTCAAGACCGATGCGGGTAAGGATGCCGTTCAGCAGACCGCTGTTGGGGTCGTAGATCTGCGACCAGATGAGGCCGATGACGATTGCGGGGATGACGTAGGGGAAGAAGGAGATCACTCGATAGAAGCTCGAGTTGCGTAATCCTTTGACGTTGCCACGGGTCGAGCCGCCGACCGTGACGAGGGTTGCGAAGAACATCGCCAGCCCCAGCGTCACGATCGGCACCACGATCGCCATCAGAATGTTGTTGCCCACGGCTTGCAGGAAGGTGTTGTCGCTGAACAGCTTTGCGTAGTTGGACAGCCCGATGAAGTTCATCGCAGGCGTGAAGCCCGTCCAGTCCGTCAACGAGAAATAGGCCGCCTGCACAAACGGCGAGACCACGAAGGCGATGTAGAACGCGACCGGAATGATCAAGAAGACCAGGAAGAAGGTGATCTTGTCGAACGTCAGGTTGCGCTTGCGCCAGCGGGCAGAGCCGAAACGCCGCAAGCCACCCGGCGGGGCGCTAACCCCGCTAGTTAGCCCCCCGCTGGTCAACGTGGTCACGACACTTGCACCTTCTTGATCGAATCATCCTTGGCGACCTTGTCGGTGATGTCCTGCAGACCCTTGGTGAGTTTGGCCACGTCTGAGTCGCCCGAGAGGAAGCTGTTCCACACCACGAGCTGATCAGTGTTCATGCCATAGAGGTCGACGAATTGCCACGAGAAAATGTTCGACCCTGCCGCCTCGAGCATCTTGATCTGGGATTGCAGTGCCGTCGACCCGAACCCGTCGGCAGGCACGGTGCCTTTGACGATGGTCGAGGAGAGCTTGGTCTTGGCGAAGTTCACCGCGGCATCCTTGGAGAGCATCGCGCGCATGAACTCCTTGCCGCCAGCCACGTTCTTGCCCTGCGACGGGACGATGTAGCCCTCGCCAGCTGTCGAGTGCAGCGCCTCCCACGGCAGCTTCGAGTTACTCGTTACGGTTGGCTCGGGTGCGCCGGTCATCTTGAACCCCGACCTCGTCTGGTCCTTCATCTCGTTCTCGATCCAGCCGCCCGACGGATAGAGGATGAAGTCGTCGGCGTCGCTCCACTGGGCCTGGGCTGCGGTGAACACGGTCCCCGATCCGCCCGGCTTCATGTAGCCGGCATCGATGATCTTCTTCAGTCCGTTGAACACGTCCTGAACCGGAGGGAGTGACCAGCAGTCGGGCTTGAGATTCTCCAGCGCCAGCCGGACTTCGTCGCCTCCCTCTTTGATCGCGGAGCTGATGGCCATCGTCTGGTAGTAGGTCGCAGCTTCCTTGCCCCAGCCGAGCAGATATTTGCCCTTGCCCTTGGCCTCCTTGCCGAGGGCCAGCATCTCGTCGTACGTCTTCGGAACGCTCCAGCCGTTCTGTTCGAAGAGCGCGGCCGAGTACCAGATCGCATAGACGGTGAGGGCGTAGTTCAGCACAATGAATTTGCCGTCGAACGTTCCTGGCTCGGTAACGCCTGGGTAGAGCGTGTCCTTGATGACCGTGCCCTCGTAGTTCTTGGCCTCGATGACGTCGGTCAGCTCGGCGAGCTGATCGCGGATCGTATTGATCCCGATCAGGCCCGCGCCACTGTTGTCGATGACGTCCGGCGGATTGCCCGCAACGAAGCGGGGCTGCAGAGTCTGGGCGACCTTGGTGGTGGGTGTCACCTTCACCGTCACACCCTGCTGCTTCGCCTCGACCTGCTTAGCGGCGAACTCGGCATAGTCAATGCCGTATCCGCCCTTGAAGATGACGGCGTCAACCGTAGAGCCCGACTGCACCCCAAAGGGGTTGGTGTCGCTCACCTGACCTGCGGGCGCGGAGCTCTGGGAGGTGGTGCCGGTACCCGACGTGGCGCACGCCGCGAGCGATGATCCAGTAGCGGCCAAGGCCGCCGCGGCAAGTGAGCCGCGCAGGAAGTCGCGCCGCCCGAGCGGCCTGGAGTTGATGTCCATCTGATGTCCCTTCCGATTGATCCCTGTAGTTAATGTGACTTCTTGGCCGGCTGTTCAGTCTCAGACGCGCCGGATCCGTCCCTGGTACTTCTTTTCAAGCGCATGGTTGTGCTCGTCCCCGCCAGGAATGTTGGCCGACAGATACAGCGGCGGCACCTGGCCGTCGCCCTGCACCCTCTCGGCAACGCCGATAGTCAGCAGTTGGGCGATGAACGCACTCGTGATGGAGGAGACGGCGCCAACAGCAACGCCTCCGTCCAGCCCGAGAGTCGCGTCACCGTATGGTGCCAGGTTGTCGATCACGACATCGGCGATCTCCGATAGCCGCCGGCCGCTGGGATGCTTCGGTTGCACCTGTGCGGTGTGCTGGAGTGACGTCACGGCGATGACATCATGGCCCTTCTCTTTGGCCAGCAGCGCCATGCCGACCACTGACCCGTTGACCCCGGAGTTGGAGGCGATCAGGAACACGTCCCCGCGATGTATCGGCGAGATATCCCACAATTCCGCAACGATGCTCGGGTTGCGTTCCAAGCTCGACCCACTCAGCTCCTGCACCGGCAGGCTGCCGTGCAGTGCGAGGTCGCGGAGAGCAATCTTGTTGGTCGGGATGAGGCCGCCGGCTCGGCCAGCTATCTCCATGGCGAAGGCCTCCGAATGGCCCGTCCCGAACGCCTGAATTACCGCGCCGGTTTCGATGGCGGTCGTCATCAAGCCGATCGCCTCGTCCAAACCTCCGTCGACAGCCAGAGCGAGCAGCCGTTCGAGTCTTTCGCTCACTTCCTTCGCGAAGTCGGTCACTGCGGGGGCAACGGCGCTCTGCGTCATTCGTCGGCCTCCTCGCGGGCGGCTGCGCTGCTGCCAACCGTCGTGGCGCCCGCCATGGCGACCGTCGCGCGCGGGGGCGTACGACGAGGACGCCGGTGCGAGGAGACGGCTCGGGCGGACGCAGCCAGTTTCGCGCTCGATCGGTCGAAGTTCTCCTGGGCAACGAGCAGGTAGAGCAAGTCGAGCACCAGGAGCTGACCGTGCTTGGCCGATAGGTCATCAGGCTGAACGAACTGCTCATAGATCGAGGTCACAATGCTCCGGTCGGCGAGTTCAGCCAGCGATGATGTCGGGTCGTTGGTGATCGCCACTGTGAACGCACCGCAGCGACCTGCCTCGGCCAGCATCTCGATCGTTTCTTCCGTACGCCCGGTCGCCGAAATGCCGATGGCGACGGTATCTGAGTCCTGGATCGCCGCGCTGGTCAGCCCGCTGTGGACCTCCGACCACGCGTACGCCGGAACCCCCACACGGTAGAGCCGGCCCTGCAGCTCCTCGGCGAGCATCGCGCTGCCGACAACGCCGTAGATGTCGACGTGCGAACTCAGCGCGATCCGCCTCGACACCTCCGTGATGACGGCAAGATCGATTGCAGAGGTCGCCTCCCGCAGTGCCTTGGTGTGGCTGCTGATCAGCATCCGCAGCAGGTCCTCCGGAGAGTCGTCGGGGCCGAACTCCCCGCCGATCTCGCTCGACCATGAGTCACGCGAGGCGCTGCGTCCGACATCGGTGGCGATACCGACGCGAAGCTCGACGTACCCGGGGTAGCCGATCGTCCGGCAGAAACGAGTGACCGTCGCTGCTGAGGCTCCGGCTTGCTCGGCAAGCTCGCCGATGGACAGGGTCAGCGGCGCTTGAGGATGTTTGAGCAAGTACTCGGCCACCCGTGCGACCGCGGAGGGCATCTCAGCCAACAATGAGCGGATGCGGTCTTGCACGGCAGGGCTCTGTTCCCGCGTGTGGGCGGCGCGCGCCGGGGTGAGAATCACTATCAGCCTGATCCAAAGTTCGTGAAATTCGGTATTACGGTAGCGTCTAGCTCTCTTCCCTGCAACCGATGAAACCGAACTGAAACCGTTCCGATGTCGCTGCCGAGATTGCTTGCCCTCGACGCCGGTGGCACCAGCACCCGCGCGGTCGTCGTCGACGCTGCTGGGCGCGCGTACGGCTACGGTTTCGCGAGCGGTGGGAATCCGACGGCAGCAGGCATCGGCGAGGCCGCGGCTGCCATTGGTATCGCGGCGGAGCAGGCCTTGGCGAGTTCGACCAGCTCCGACCGCCCGGCGTTGGCCCTGATCGCGATGGCCGGCGAGAAGACTGCTGCCTTTCGTACGGAGGTCTCTCGCAGGCTCGCTGCATTGGGTGTTCGCGATGTCGTCCTGGAACACGACCTGCTCGGTGTCTTCCATTCCGGGACTGCCGCGCGGGACGGGTATGCCCTGATCGCTGGGACCGGGACTGTCGCGGCGCGGATTCACGCGGGCAGGCTTGACCGGGTTGCCGGCGGCAAGGGCTGGCTTCTCGGTGACGCCGGCGGCGGTTTTTGGATTGGACATGCGGTGGCCCGAGCAGTGGTCGCCGCACTCGACGGCCAGGGGCCGGACACCGCGCTGACCGGCCTCGTGCTGCAGGCGTTGGGGATCGAGACCCCCACGGACACTGTCACCGGGCGTGCGGAGGCGCTTCGCCAGCTGGTCTCTGGCGTGTACGCCCGTCCGCCCATCGCACTGGCCGACTTTGCCCCGCTTGCTTTCGCGGCCCATGACGATCGTGTGGCTCGCCCGATTCTGGTTGCCGCATCAGCGGCCCTAGCGGAGCTCCTCTCCGCCGTACGGTCGCGCGATCTGCCGGGACCCGTCGTGGTAGGCGGCAGCGTCATGGTCCTTGGCATGTTGGCGGCGCCGTCCAGTCTCCGCACCGAGCTGGTCCCTCCCGTGGGCGCGGATCCGGTGATTGACGTTTCGGACGGCCTGGTGGGCGCGGCGGTGCTGGTCCTCCGCCATGCAGGCCATGAGGTTGACGAGGCCCTATTCCGTACGATCCAGGCCGAGGTCTCGAGCGTCAGAAAGAGCACATAATCAAGCGACGGCCCGTAGACCCGTGGGTCAGCTCATGATCGAGGGAGATGGACGATGGCGAGTGTTGTTGTGACCGGCGGTGCTGGCAAGCTCGGGCGCGCCTGTGTCGAAGAGCTGGTACGTCATGGCTGGGATGTGATCGTGTTCGATCGCGTGGCTCCGCCCTCGCAGACCGGAGCGGTATACGTTCCGATCGATCTGACCGACTACGGCCAGGTGCTGGACGCGATGCTCGGGGTGGAGGAACGCTACAGTCAGCCGGAGGCACTGGTCCATCTCGCTGCTGTCCCTGCACCCGGGATCGTGCCGGACCACCGGACATTCGTCAACAACATCAGTTGCACCTGGAATGTCGTCAGCGCGGCGCGACGTCCGGCGTGACCAACATCGTGTGGGCGTCGAGCGAGACCGTACTCGGGCTGCCGTTCGACACCCCGCCCCCGTACATCCCTGTGGACGAGGGCTACCCGCCCCGGCCCGAGTCCACCTATTCGCTCGTCAAGACGCTTGAAGAAGCCATGGCTGTTCAGCTATGCCGCTGGAACCCGGAGTTGAAGATGATCGGGCTGCGCTTCTCCAATGTGATGGAACCCGGAGACTACGCACGCTTTCCCGCTTTCGACGACGATCCGGGCTCGCGGAAATGGAATCTGTGGGGCTACATCGATGCCCGCGATGGCGCTCAGGCCGTTCGTCTGGCCCTCGAGTCGGAGCTCACCGGGACCGAGGTCTTCATCATTGCGAACGCCGACACCGTAATGTCCCGACCGAACGCTGCCCTGGTGAAGGAGTTCTATCCCGACGTCGAGGTGCGTGGCGACCTCGGAGAGCACGACACACTCCTCTCGATCGACAAAGCCAGACGGTTGCTCGGCTATGAGCCTGCGTACGGATGGCGCGCCGGCGAGTCGTAGTCATCAGCGTCCACGGCTTGTATGTCCGCCCGGCGGCTCAGGTCTCCACGAGCTGCTGACCACCGTCGATGTCGAAGGTGGCGCCCGTAATCGCAGTGTTCGTCATCAGGTGGACCGCCAGTCGTGCGATGTCGGTAGGGCCGACGACCCGGCCGATCGGCAGGGTCGTTCGAAGCTGCTCGCGGCGCGCGTCCAGCTGGTCGCCGAGGAGGGTCGCCGATAACGGTGTGTCCACGAATCCGGCCGCGATCAGGTTGACCCGAATCGGCGCGAGCTCGAGTGCCAAGTTTTTCGTCAGGGCGGGAGCGCCGTGAGCGCCGAGATGAGCGCAAGGCCGGCCGCTGTACGGCGGCCGCCTGTTCCGCTCATGAATAGCAGGGTTCCGCCTGGACGAACTTTGCCCGACGCCTGCCGAGCGATGAGAATCGGCAACATCAGGTGGGTATCGACGTCACGGCGTGCCTCCTCGATGTCGAGCTCCGCCAATGGCGCGTAATAGGGACCGGGGCCCGTGAGCAGTACGTGATCGATCGGCTTGGAGAGCGTGTCGAAGAACTCCTCGAGCTGGTCGAAGTCGGAGGCGTCGAAGGCCGCGACACTGGCGCCCAGCTCGCGACCCACACGCTCCAGTCGCTCAGGATTGCGCGCCGTGATGATCAGCTCGGCTCCCTCGTCGCGAGCGAGCCGAGCCGTCTCGAGCCCGATGCCGGCGCTGCCGCCGATGACGACGACGGTCTGTCCCAGCAGGTCCTGGCCACGTTGCGCGGCCGAAAGACTTGTCGAGGTTGCCCCGTCGTCGTCGGTCACGTCGGCAGCTCTGTCCCGGCCTGCTCCGCCACCATGTACGCGGCATACCACTCGGGCCAGTTCTCGTCGGCCTCGCCGGTCCGCTTCTCGTGCTCGCCGTGGGCAGCAGCCGCCCGCCGGAGCGCGCCTTCGAGGTCCGCCCCGGACGCGAATGACGTCTCAGCGGCGTCGATCCGACCAGGTAGCCGGGTCGTGATTTCCTGTAGCAGCCAGTCGTTGCCGTCGGGGTCACTGAACGTCACGAACGTGCTGTAGCTGGCGTGATCTGGCGCGGAGCCATTGACGCGACCGCTAGCGTCCTCGGACTCGAACTGAGCACCCGGCTCGCCGGGGTAAAAGACCTCGCTGGGCGTAACGCCGTGGGCGATCAGATCCTCACGTGCGGCCCCGGCGTCAGAAACGATCAGGTAATTGCCGTGGGCCGAGCCGGGCGTCGCCGAGGTCATCTTCGTGCCGAATTGGACGGAGCATCCCGAGCCCGGTGGCGTGAACTGGACCACCCGGAAGCCGTTGTCAAACGGGAAGTCGGCGTCGAGCCGCCACCCGAGACTCCCATAAAATTCCTTCGCGCGGTCGACATCCGAGACCGGAATGACGACCACCTCGAGCTTCATGTCGACGTTGGCGATTTCGCTCGCGTCGCTGCTGCTGACATCCGTGCTCACTGTGGCCTCCTCGGTTGTGTCTATGTAGATCAGACTCGCGTGAAGATCGTCACCGAGGCAACAGGTCACGGCGTGTCAGTCGTCTCCCATTCTTAGCCAGGTCAGCAGCGCGCGACCCATCAGGGGCGACGCACCGAACGTCGCAACGTCGGCGTAGTGGCGATCGTCGGATGGCCAGCCCATGTCGACAACCAGCACATCGACATCGGCCGAACGCAGCCAGTCGACGGCCTCTCTGGCAAAGGGATGCCGATGGATATCGCGCCCAACGACGAGTACCGGTTCGTGGGGTGGAAAGGATGGCAGACTCGATTGCTCAGGGGAGATCACGTACGCGGAGGCTGCCGGCCCCCACGGTATGTGGCCCGCAGCGATATTGGGCTCAGCCTCAAGCCGTACGACGACGTATCCGCCGGATGCCCTGGTACGCCAGCCCGATGCTCCGGGTTGCAGATCGAAGGTGTCAGCCAGCTCGGTCGCGCGTTCCAGCCGCCAGCTCGGTACGAAATCCGGAGGCTGCCCGGCCGCCGTCCGCGCGGCTTGTAGATCCTGCGCGAGCGCTCGCACCCGACTCGCCGCGTCCTGCACCCTGTCGCTCGCAAGGCTGCCCTCAGCGATCGCACCGCGCACTGCCTGCTCGATGTCGGCCAGCTGCGCATCGGTGTTCTCGGTCCCCAGACACAGCAGGTCGCAGCCTGCTCGCAGCGCAGCAGCGGCCGCCCCCGCCATGCCCACAGCGCCAGAGGCACCGACCATGTCCAAGGCGTCGCTGACCACGACCCCGGAGAAGCCCAGCTCTCTGCGCAGTAGATCATCAAGGACGATTCGGCTCATCGTGGCCGGGTGCTCTCGATCAAGTTGTGGCAGCAGAATGTGGGACGTCATGATCAACCGGCAGCCCGCATCGATGGCGGCGGCGAACGGCAGCAACTCCCGGCGGCGAAGTTCATCGAGGGAGCAATTGACCACGGGCAGCGAGACGTGAGAGTCCTGCGCCGTGTCGCCATGCCCCGGAAAATGCTTGGCCGTCGCCGCCACGCCCGTCGACTGCAGGCCTGCCACCCAGGCTGCCCCATGCCGCGCCACCAGATCGGCGTCGCTGCCAAAGCTGCGAACGCCGATCACCGGATTGTCGGACCGGGAATTGACATCCACGCAGGGCGCGAAGTTGACGGTGCAGCCCGCGCGACGCAGCGACCAGCCGATGGCGGCGGCGGTGTCGCTGGTGGTATCAACGTCGTCGAGGCGGCCCAGCACAGCGTTGCCAGGGAATGGTGCACCGGTCTCCGCGTAAAGACGCGTCACGTCGCCGCCTTCCTCGTCCACGGCGATGATCGCGTACGGGTTCGCGGCCATGATCGAATCGGTCAGGGCCCGCAGCTGCGCCGGCGAGGAGATGTTCTCCGCAAAGAGGCAGACACCTCCCAAACCCGCCCTGAGCCGCTCCCGCAGCCAGCTCGGCAGTACCGTCCCCGCGAATCCGGGCAGCAGAGTCTCGAGCAAGGTCTAAAAGCCCTGCCAGCTCGGCTTGCCCTGGTAGGTCTCGATGTAGTACGAGGCGAGCTGAAGGCGCGAAGCCGCGGCGGTGTCCAGCAACACGGTGACATGTGGGTGGAGCTGCAGCGCGGTGGCGGGCCACATCGCAGAGACGGATCCCTCGACGAGCTGGTGGACGGCTTCCGCTTTTCCTCGCCCTGACGCCACGAGCACGATGTGGCGAGCCTCGAGAATGGTGCCAATACCTTGGGTCAGGCAGTGCTGTGGAACAGCGTCCACGTCACCGCCGAAGAATCGAGCATTGTCCCTCCGGGTCTGGCTGGTCAGTGTCTTGATCCGGGTTCGCGACGCGAGCGAGGAGCCGGGTTCATTGAAGGCGACATGCCCGTCGGTGCCGATACCAAGAATCTGGAGATCGACACCGCCCGCGTCAGCTATCGCGTGCTCGTACGCGTCACAAGCCTTCGCCAGGTCCTCGGCCACGCCGTCCGGCCCCAAGACCTGAGCCGGATCGATATCGACCTTGTCAACGAACTCAGCTTGGATGACATTGCGGTATCGCTGCGGATGATCTGCCGCCAGCCCGACGTACTCATCAAGCATGAACGCTCGCGCGCTCGCCAGCGACAACGAGCCCTGTGCTACTCGGTGGCCGAGTTCGTTGTAGATGATCAAGGGACTTGATCCGGTCGCGACGCCGAGCACAGCTTCCGGCCGGCGCTGTACGAGCTCGCCGATGGCGTCGGCAGCCAACTTTCCCGCCTCGTCTCGGGTGTTGGTGATGACGACTTCCATCGCCTACTGCTCCCGCTCCGCGACCAGCTGCCCGTCGATCCAGACGCTCATTACCTGCCAGTCCTTGTCGAAGAGGACCGCGTCGCCGACGTACCCCGGCGCGAGGCGTCCGAACTCATCGTCGACGCCCAGGATCCGAGCGGGGATGACTGTTGCGGCTTCGATGACGGCTAGGGGCGTCAGGCCCACGGTCTGTACGCCGTGGGCAACCGCAGCGTCCAAGGTCAGTGTGGACCCGGCAATGGAGGTTCCGCCGATGACCCGAGCAACGCCGTTCGCAACCTCAACGTCCAGGTTGCCGAGACGATATCTCCCGTCCCCGGCGCCGGCGGCTGCCATCGCATCGGAGACCAGGGCCACTCGTCCGGGAGCCAGCCGGCAGAGCATCCGAATAACCTCCGGTCGCACATGGATACCGTCGTTGACCACCTCCAGCCAAACACTGGGGTTCTCGGCGAATGCAAGCACGGGCCCAGGCGCGCGATGATGCACGCCGGGCATCCCATTGAAGGTATGGGTGAGGAGGGTTGCCCCCTCGTCGATCGACTCCCGCGCTTGTTCGTACGTCGCCGCGGTGTGACCAGTCGCGACGACCACGCCTGCCTCCTGGAACATCCTCGCCGACTTCGCGAAGTTGGTCCGTTCGGGTGCCATCGTGACTTGGCGCAGCGTGCCCTCGGCCGCGCTCAGCAGCTGCTCGACCAGGTCCGGATCGGGGTCGCGAAGCAGGTCCGGATCGTGGGCCCCGCAGTATTTGCGGGACAGGAATGGGCCTTCGAGATGGATCCCGAGGATCGTAGGGTCTCGTCGCGTCTCGGCCGCCGCGACCTGGATCTGAGAGATCAACTCCTCGGGTGAAGCCGTAACCAACGAGAGCAACTGACGAGTCACACCGTGCTCGCGGTGCAGCCGGCGGGCCGTACGGATGGCCTCACTGCCATCGCCGTATGAGGCGCGGGCACCTCCGTGGTTGTGGATGTCGATCAGCCCCGGGGTGAGCACCTTGCCCGCGCCGTCAAGCACATCCGCGTCGTCTCCGGCGAGCTCACGCCAGCCGTCGCCGATTCCAGTGGCAAGAACGCGACCGTCTGCAAAGGCGACGAAGGCCTCCGAGCGGTCCAGACCGGAGCTGATCAATCGAACGGAGTGGATGACGGCAGAGGCGGTGCCCATGGCCCTGGACAATACGCTGCAGAGGACAATCACACACGTGTCAGGAGCGCAGCTAGTGGCCGAGTCCGCCCGACCCTCAAGGTACGTGTCAGCAGAGATTGCCGACCAGCCATCGGCGTGGACGCGGGCCGCGATGCTCGCAATCACCGAACCCACTCGTGACGTCTTTCCTGGGCCTGGTCAGCGGGTGGCCGTCGTAGGATGCGGGACCTCGTTCTTCATGGGCCAGAGCTTCGCCGCCCTGCGGGAACGTTCCGGCCACGGCGAAACCGACGCATTCCCCGCGTCAGAATTTCCCACCCACCGCTCCTATGACGCCGTCGTCGTACTGTCCCGCAGCGGCACCACAACAGAGGTGCTCCGCTTGCTCGGGTCCATGCGCAACGGATCGGGGCCACGTACGGTCGCGATCACCGCCGACCGCGCAGCACCGGTCGTCGAGCTCGCGGATCATCACGTGATCTTGGACTTCGCCGACGAGAAATCCATAGTGCAAACCCGGTTCGCCACCACGTCCCTGGCATTGTGGCGGGCCTGGCTGGGCGAAGACCTCACCGATGTCATCGGCCAGGGACGATCCGCGTTGACCGTTCCGTTGCCGCCGCGCACGCTCGACTCTGCCCAGTTCACGTTCCTCGGCAGTGGCATGTCCGTCGGGATCGCGAACGAGGCGGCGCTGAAGCTGCGCGAGGCTTCCCAGTCCTGGACGGAGTCCTACCCGGCCATGGAGTTCCGTCATGGCCCGATCAGCGTGGTCGGTCCAGCCTCGACGGTGTGGGTGTTCGGCCCACCTCCCCCGGGGCTGCTCAAAGACCTCGAGGTGACTGGCGCGCACGTAGAAGACAGCGGTCTTGACCCGATGGCGGACCTGATCAGGGCCCAGCGGTTAGCGGTGGCGCTAGCGGAGACCAAGGGCCTCAATCCCGACGAGCCGCCACACCTGGCTCGCTCAGTCCTGCTTTCCTGACATGATCGATCTCGTCATCGGAGTGGATGTCGGAGGTACGACGGTCAAAGCCGCGCTCCTCGATTCCGACGGACGCGAATACGGTCGCTGCGAGCAGCCAACGCCCACATACGTCGGCCCGGACTCCATCGTCGCAACAATCATTGACGCCGTGGTCGAGCTACGAAGCCACGTCCCTGAAGTCCGGCCGGCTGCGGGCAATGGGCCTCGTCGTTCCTGGTGTTGTGGATGCGCAGCACGGTATTGCCGTCTATGCCAGCAACCTCGGCTGGCGGGACATACCCATCCGCCAGATGGTGGCGGAAGCAGTTGGTCTGCCGGTGATCTTGGACCACGACGTACGAGCGGCGGGACTGGCCGAGCTGGAATTGGGTGCCGGTCGCGGGGCGCAGGAGGTGCTCTTCGTCGCACTAGGCACTGGTATCGCGGCGGCCGTGATCACCAGAGGCCAGGTGTCAACCGGCGCAACCGGGATGGCCGGTGAGCTCGGCCACCTGCCAGTCTTTCCCGACGGAGAATGGTGCGCCTGCGGGCAACGCGGATGTACCGAAACCTATGCCAGCGGAGCCGCCCTCTCTCGCCGCTACTCCGCCGTCAGTGGCATCAGTGGCGTCCCTGCCAGCGAAGTGCTCAGCCGCGCGAGCACTGGCGACGACCTGGCCCAGCGAATCTTCGGCGATGCCGTCACTGCTCTGGGACGGGCATTGGTGAACTACGTGTTGATCATGGACCCCGAAATGATCATCATCGGTGGTGGCTTGGCGGCCTCCGGCGCGGCCCTGCTAGACCCGCTCACCCGCGAGATACAGGGCGGTCTCGCATGGCGGTCGGTCCCAACGATCTCGGGTGGCAGATTCGGTGCTGACGCCGGGCGCCGCGGGGCTGCGTTACTTGCCTGGCGCATGCTGAACGAGGCAGCATCGTAAAGGGTGAGCCGGGCCGAGTTTCCATGCCACTGGTACACCGGATATGAACACCGTTCTTGGAGGTGGTGAATCGATGCGAGCGTCCATCTCGCTAGGCCGCATTGCCGGCATCCGCGTCGGGATCAATGCCAGCGTGTTTCTCATTGTCGCGATCTTGGTCGCTGGGCTGGCCACAGGGCAATTGCCCAATGCTTTTCCGGGCCGCAGCATCGTTGCCTATGTCATCGCGGCCATCATCGCTGCAGTGCTGTTCCTTGCCTCGTTGCTGGCTCACGAGCTTGCGCACTCGTTGGTCGCGCGCCGTAACGGCGTCGAGGTCGAGAGCATCGTGTTGTGGCTGCTGGGTGGCGTCGCGCAGTTGAAAGGCGAGGCAAAAACCCCGGGCGCAGACTTTCGTATCGCTATCGTCGGCCCGCTGACCAGCTTCGCGCTGGCCATCATCTTCGGTCTCGCAGCTGGTGGCGTCACGTTGCTTGGCACCGCGGGCCTGCCGTTCGGCGTACTGGCCTATCTGGCTGCGACTAACGCCATGCTCGCCGTATTCAACCTCATCCCCGCTGCCCCGTTGGACGGCGGTCGGGTGTTGCGCGCGGCTCTGTGGCGCTGGCGAGGTGACCGCCAGGCCGCCGCGGTGAGCGCTGCCCGCGCGGGTCGGTTTGTCGGCTTCGCACTGATCGCCCTTGGCGTGCTCCAGGTGGTGACCGGTTTCGGACTGGGTGGTGTTTGGCTCGCCCTGATCGGCTGGTTCGTGGTGAGTGCCGCAACCGCCGAAGAGCAGCAGGCCCGGCTCGGCGGCCAGCTGGCTGGTGTCGCTGTCGGTCAGGTGATGACGGCGACGCCCGTCGTTGTCGATGCCAACCTCACGGTGGAGGAATTCATTGCGCGAGTGGCGTTGACTCAGCCGTTCTCCACATACCCGCTCGTTGATCTTCAGGGTCGGCTCACCGGCCTCGTGACGCTCAACCGGGTACGCGCCGTGCCTCCCGAATTGCGGGCCAGCACCCGACTGCGGGAGATCGCTTGTGCGCCGGCGGAGGTTCCTGTTGCGCGTGCGGAGGAGGCAGTCATTGAGCTCATGGAGCGGATGCAGGGCTGCAGTGACGGCCGCGCAGTGGTGGTAGACGTCGACGGGCCGAGTCATCGGGGTAGTCTCCCCCACCGACGTCGCCCGGGCATTGCAGGTGGCCGACTTACGCTCACTGGATACCTATCCCGCGGCCTCAGGCGCAGACCTGACGTCGATGCCTCCACAGTGGGACCCACCCCGTCGCTGACGACACAAACCTTGCGGTTTGTCGCCACGGCGACAGACGTGTGCGGCCTTAGGGTCAGGTGATGATCGGGGTTTGCTTTGCCGGGATCACCGGCTGGACCGCACCGCCAATTCTGAAGGCCATAGACGCCGCAGATGACCTGCGCCTGATCTCCGGAGTATCCCGATCCTCGGCAGGCCGCACAGTTGCCGACGCCACGCGATCACGGTCCGAAGGATTGATCTACGCCTCAGTTGCTGAGGCGCTCGATGCGGCGCAGGCCGATGTGCTGGTCGATTACACCAGCGCATCCGCCGTACGCCAGAACGTCTGGACCGCCGTAAAAGCTGGCGTCCATGTGGTCGTCGGCTCGAGCGGTCTCACTGCAGCTGACTACACAGAGCTCGACCATGTGGCACGCAACGCAGGTATCGGCGTCGTGGCCGCAGGTAACTTCTCCGTGATGGCGGCGATCCTGCAACGAGCCGCCGCCCTGGCTGCCGCTCATCTTGATGTGTGGGAGATCCTCGACTACGCCAGCGCTGGAAAGCCTGACGTACCCAGCGGCACCGCCCGAGAGCTTGCCGAGACCCTGGCACAGATCCGTACGCCGGACATCGCGGTGCCGGTCTCGGACGTGGTCGGTCCTCGCGAGGCGCGAGGGGTGGACGTTGCCGGCACCCGAATCCACTCGGTGCGGTTGCCGAGTTTCGTGGTCAGCACCGAAATCGTATTCGGCGGCGCCGGAGAGCGGCTGATCATGCGCCATGACCCGGGTGAGAGCCCTGAGCCGTACGTACGCGGAACCCTGCTCGCCATCCGGAAGGTAGCGGAAGTACCGGGCCTGCGCCGGGGACTCGACACGCTGCTCTTTGACCCGAGGAGCTAAGCACATGGCTGACGACGCCCCGGGGGCGAAAGAACGAGAACCGAGCGTTGATCGAGTCATCGCGTTCAGTGATGGCGTCGTGGCCATTGCGATCACGTTGTTGGTCTTGCCGCTCACCGACATCGAAGCTGGCCCAGGCGCCAGCCTGGGCCAGGTCATTGGTGAGAACCAGCCAGCACTGTTTTGCGTTCGGCCTGTCGTTTTGGGTGATCGCGAACTACTGGACCATTCACCACCACATGTTCGCGCCGGTTCGACACCATAGTCCGCGACTCATCGGGCTCAACATGTTATGGCTTGCCGCGATCGTCCTTCTACCCTTTCCGGCCGCACTGATCGCGGACCGTGTTGACGGTGGCTTCGGCACGCTCTACATCGGCACCTTGCTCGTCGTCTCGGTGCTGAACCTCGTCATCGCCATCTATCTCGCCCGCCACCCGGAATTGACCGACAACCAGAAGACTCGTGAGAGCCGCAATCACGCTGTGCAAAGTGCTGTCGTCATTGCGGCGCTCGTTGTCGCCTGAGTGGTCTCGCTCTTTTTCCCCGCGCTGGGATCTTGGCGCTGCTGCTGCTCTTTCCTGCTGGGGCCATTGGCGAACGACTTGGAGCCGGGACGTGAAAGGGAGCGACGAAGCCCTGATGAGCGCACGCGCTATGGCATCGCCAACGCGGGTTGGGCCAATCCGGCTTCCAGGTCAAGAAGCAGGCGCTTCCGAGGCAGGCCGCCGCCGTAGCCCGTAAGTGCGCCGGACGCCCCGATGACTCGATGGCACGGCACGATTACCGCGATGGGGTTGCGCCCGTTGGCCAGACCGACGGCACGCGAAGCTCCTGGTCGGCCAATCTGTGCGGCAATCTCGCTGTAGCTGCGGACCTCTCCGTACGGAATGGTCTGCAACGCCGCCCACACCTCACGCTGGAAGGGTGTTCCCGCCGCACTGAGCGGAAGGTCGAACTCGGTGCGCTGCCCCGCGAAGTACTCCTCGAGTTGCCGTCGCGCCTCCTCGAAATGTGCGGGATCCTCGACCCAACCGGCGCTCGGCGCCATCCGCTCATCGATGTCGGCGTCCATAATCACGCCGGAAATGCCTTTCTCGTCGGCGGTCAGCAGCAACGGCCCGAGCGGGCTGTCGATCATGGTCCAATAAGTCGCCGTATCAGTCATGTTGGTTTCCTTTCGTATTGTTCTCATTTCATCCTTTCGGCTGTCGCCACTGTCCAAAGATGCATCTGCGCATAGGACCGCCACGGTCGCCACGCCTCGGCAACTTTGGTCGCAGCGGCGGAATCATCTGGCAGGCCGGCCCGCACCAGGCCGTGCCGAACGCCTAAGTCACCCACCAGAAACACGTCGGGATCAGCCAGCGCCCGCATCCGGACATAGCCTGCAGTCCACGACCCGATGCCCGGTATGTCGGTAAGCGCGCGTTCGACCTCAGCCCGGTCAGCGCCCGGGTCAAGACGGATCCGGCCGTCAGCCAGTCGAGCGGTCAACTCATGCATGGTGCGCTGACGCCGTGCAGGCATGGGGAACTCGCTCGGATCCACAGCGGCCAGCGCATCCGACGTCGGGAAAGCATGGGTGACCCCTCCGACCGGAGTGTCAAGAGGCTTGCCGTACGCCTGCACCAGCCGGGCTGCCACCCGACGGGCGGCAGCGACGGAAACCTGCTGCCCGAGCACGGCCCGGACCGCTAATTCGTCCCCGTCCACCGCACCCGGAACTCGGATGCCAGGTACTGCTGCTATGAGCGGCGACAGAGCCGCATCAGCCGCCAGAACCTCATCGACGGCCACGCTGTCTGCATCCAGGTCGAACAATCTGCGACAGCGAGCAACAGCAGCTGTCAGGTCACGAAAGTCGGAAAGTCGCAGGGTGGCCTGCAGATGGCCGGTTCCAGGGGTCAGCTCGGCGACACCGGTGCCATGCGGCAGGACAAGACTGCGCCGATACATTCCGCCCTCGACCTCCTCGACGCCGGGCACCGCTCGCGTGCTGAGGAATGCCACGATTCCCGTCAGGTCGGCAGGCCGCCGATAGGGCAGCCGGAGCTCAATGGGACCGGCGACAAGGCGATGGGCGCCAGGACCGCGCCGCGAGCGGCGCCGCAGGTCGCTGGGTGTGGAGGCGAAGATCTCGCGCATGGTGTCATTGAATTGCCGAATACTGGCGAAACCCGCCGCGTAGCTGACGTCTGTCACCCCGAGGTCGGTGGTCTCCAGGAGGATCCGTGCGGTCTGCGCACGCTGGGCGCGGGCCAGTCGCAGCGGCCCAGCGCCAACCTCCTGGGAGAGGGCGCGGTGGATCTGACGTTCGCTATAACCCAGTCGCGCTGCGAGTCCGGCTACCCCCTCGCGATCCACAATCCCGTCCGCCACAAGACGCATGGCCCGCCCCACGAGATCGGCTCGCAGGTTCCATTCCGGTGCGCCGGGGCTGACGTCGGGCCGGCATCGCCGACAGGCGCGGTAACCGGCGGTTTGCGCCTCCGCCGCCGACCGGTAGAACCGTACGTTTTCACGCTTCGGCGTACGCGCTGGGCAACTAGGCCGGCAATAAATTCCGGTAGTCCGCACCGCGGTGAAAAACATCCCGTCGAAGCGTTCGTCGCGGCTGCTTACCGCCCGATAGCAGGTTTCGTGGTCGAGCACGCCTCCAACTGTGCCCCAAGAACAGGGTCTCCACTAGCGGAAATCGGACATCGGAAATATTCACGGAACGCCGCTGGTAACAGTCCTCAAAGTCAGCTCCTTGACGCTGAGTGACCGATCTCCAGCCGCTGGCACAATCCAGCCGCCTAGAGTGAGTGGATGGCGACGAGGGCGGCCATCCTCGCGCGGCCGGGACCATGGTGGAAGTCACCGGCGCTGATCGACGGCCTGCTCGGGTACGCAGTGGCCATGGCGGTCGGAGTCGCTGTCTTCAGCCGAGCGAGTGACGGCCGGCCGGACCCTTGGCCGGCGTATGTCTTCGCGCTGGGCTTCGGATTGATCTTGCTGATCCGCCGGAAATATCCGGTGCAGGTGTTGATCATCACCTCGCTCGGCATTTGCGCGTACTACGCGCTGCAGTACCCGCCCATCGGACTGGCCCTGCCGATAGCTGCGGCGCTGTTCTCGGCCGCAGAGGCCGGCTACCTGCGGAGCGGCATCGTCGTCTCGGCGATCTTGGTCGTATTGGCCGTCTCCTTCCAAATCGCTGCTGGGCGAGAAGTCGGACCGTTGCTCGGCTATGAGCTGCCTCCAGTGATCGCGTTGATGGGGGCGTCGCTGGCGTTGGGCGATGGAGTGCGATCCCGACAACTACTCAAGGAATCGCAGCGTGAGCAGGAACGCCAGGCCAGGTTGGAGCTGGAGCGGCGCGCGACCGAACAACGCAACGCGGAGCGGCTACGGCTTGCTCGCGACCTGCACGACGCGCTCGGCCACAGCGTCGCGATGATCTCATTGCAATCCGCGGTCGCCGCCGAGGCTTTGCCGGCACAGGTGTCGGAGGCGCAGCGCGCCGTCGCTGAAATTCGCAGCATCAGCGTCGCCACGATGGCCGAGCTACGCAGTACCGTCCGACGACTCCGATCACTGGACGCAGCCGTGGAACTGTCGGCCGGCCTCGACGCCGTCCCAACGCTTGCGGAGCAAGCTCGTGGCAACGGCCTGGATGTGCGGATGGTTCAGACCGGTGACAGTACCGGGATGCCGGAAGCGCTAAGCCAGGCGGCGTACCGAATTGTTCAGGAGGCGCTGACCAACGTCATCCGACATGCGAACGCCGCGCAGGCGGAAGTGACTCTTGATCAAAGTCCTGATGCATTGATCATTACTGTCCGCGATGACGGGCAAGGTGCGGCAGAGCTCCGCGCCGGTAACGGCATCCGAGGTATGCAAGAGAGAGCCGCGGAGTGGGGCGGCCAGGTCACGGTGACTAGCCCTGGCCGTGGTGCCGGCACGGTGGTCAACGCCGCACTGCCCTGGCCATCCGCAGCGGGGCGGTCGGACACATGATTCGGGTCGTACTGGCCGATGATCAGGCCCTGGTGCGAAGTGGATTGCGCGCCCTGCTGGCGAACAGCGTTGACATTCAGGTAGTCGGCGAAGCCGGCAACGGACGCGAGGCGGTCGCGGTTGTGACCCGCACCCAACCCGACGTTGTGCTGATGGATATTCGGATGCCCGGGCTCGACGGGATCGAGGCGACCCGGCGGCTGACCGGGGATCCGCACGTGTCCGACGCAGCGATCATCATGCTGACCACCTTCGATGAGGATGATCAGATCTTCGCCTCGATCCGGGCTGGCGCTTCCGGCTATCTGCTCAAGGACGCCGAGCCGGACGACCTGCGCGACGCGATCCGTGTGGTGGCCGCCGGGGACGCCTTGCTGTCGGCGTCGGTGACGCGAAAGGTGATGGAGGGCATCGTTTCCGGGCCTGCTGGCATAGCGGATCACGGCCGGCTGCACGAGCTGACCGTGCGAGAGCGCGAAGTGCTCGTTGGTGTCGGCCGCGGTCTGTCGAACGACGAGATCGCTGCGGAAATCCACATCAGCCCAGCGACCGCCCGTACCTACGTCAGCCGCATGCTGACCAAACTGGGAGCCCGGGATCGCGCCCAACTGGTTGTGATCGCATACGAGACCGGCCTCGTGAAGCCCGGGCGACACCTGGAAACACCTAGCTGACCCTGAGCCGGCGTACGTCGACAAGCGACCACATTCGTCGCTTTCAGCAAGTAGGGAACAGCGAACCAGATTTCTACCGTGGTGGGCGTTCTGATCCCCAAGCACGGAGAAACTCATGTCCGCCCGTCTCAGCCGCCGCACCTTGCTGGCTGGCACGGCGGCGCTGCCCACCCTCGCACTGCTGGGCTGCGAGTACGACCGCACCACCGCTGATCCGATCAATACCATCGACGCCCTCGATTTCGCCAACCGGCTCCGGATACCGGCACTGGCTCACTCTGAAGTCGATGCAGGAGGTGTCCGCGTCTTCCAGCTGAGCGCCATCGCTGGATCGGCCGAGTTCCTCTCTGGTGTGGCAACGCCGACCTGGGGATACACCGATGGTCGCTATGGCGTCGGCTATCTCGGTCCGACCTTGCGGGCGGCGCGGGGCGAGCGCGTCCGCGTCGTGATCGAGAATCGGCTATCAGAGATCACCACCGTGCACTGGCATGGAATGCACGTTCCCGCACGCAGCGACGGTGGCCCGCACCAGCCCATCGCTTCCGGAACGCGATGGCAGCCGGAGTGGTCGATCGAGCAGCCGGCGGCAACCCTGTGGTATCACCCGCATCCGCACGGTGAGACCGAGGCACAGACGACTCGTGGGCTGACCGGCCTGTTCTATCTCGACGACGGCAGCAATCCCGAGCTGCCGCGGAGGTACGGGATCGACGACATCCCGATCATCCTGCAAGACCGTAGCTTCGACTCGCGCGGGCGATTCCTGCTCCGCGATCGTGCTGTCACCGGCCTGCTGGGCGACACGATCTTGGTGAACGGGACATATAGCCCGCATCTGCCGGTGATGAGCCGTTGGGTGCGGCTCCGCATCCTGAACGCCTCCACGGCCCGCATCTATCACCTGGCTTTCGCCGACGAACGCGAGTTTGCCGTCATTGCCACTGACTGCGGCTTCCTACCCGCGCCCCGGCGGACCCGCCACCTGCTCCTCTCCCCCGCCGAACGAGCCGAGGTCCTCGTCGAGGTGCGGCCGAGTGAGCGGCTGGTGCTCCGCTCGGTGCCATGGGACCTGAACATGATCACGCCCTTGACCAATGGCACCGGCGGCAATGATCATCTCGATCTGTTGCAGCTCCGGGCTAGCCCATCGCTGGCTGCGGGCGGTCGTGTTCCAGAACAGCTGGAGACCACCTCCGCGGTGACCCTTGATCATGTGGTGGCTCGCCGCACGTTTCAGCTCGACGGCCGCGAGATCAACAGTCAACAGATGGAGATGTCGCGAATCGACACCGTGGTCGGTGCCGGCACCATCGAGCTGTGGACGATTCAGAACACGCACAACCAGCCGCACAACTTCCACATCCACGGTGTGGCGTTCCAAATCGTCCCGGATGGGGCGACCAGCGCCGATCTAGGACTCGGCTGGAAGGACACCGTATTGCTGGCAGCCGGTGAGACGATCCGGCTGGCGATCAGGTTCGGTCCGTACGAGGATCCGCTGACGCCGTACATGTATCACTGCCACCTGATGTGGCACGAGGACGAGGGAATGATGGCGCAGTTCACCGTGGTCGATCCCGATCAGGTGGACGCAGCACCGCGGACTCTTGATGTCGATCACGATCACCTGGCAGCCGGCCATGATCACGGCTGATCATCAAAACTTCCAACCACTCCAGCAAGGAGCCGCACTATGTCCACTGGCAATCTGCCGTCAAACGCACCAAGCACCAGCAAGCGACGTCCGGCAATGATCATTGCCCTAGTCCCCGCTGGCGCAATCCTTGGCTTCCTAGGTGGGCTGATGATCGAGATCATTGTCGGCCTCATCGCCGGGACGGCATTCAGTGCTGATCATCCGGCGACGTTCTCCTGGCGCTTCCTCGGTTCGCTACCCGGCCTTGGAGCATTGATCGGCGCAATCTTGGCACCCATCCTGTACGCGCGCGCGCGTCGCAGCTAACTCCAGGCCGACCCGCAGACACGCCGACCTCGTGGCGTCTCTAGGCTGTGGCGCATGGACGACTCCGACATTCTCGCGCGCATTCGTGACATGGTCGATGCTGAACATGAGCTGCGCCAAGAGATGCAGGAAAACCCTGGCGAGGTCACCGATGCCGCGCAGCGGCTTCATAATCTTGAAGAGTCTCTCGACCAGTGCTGGGACCTGTTGCGTCAGCGGCGCGCCCACCGGGAGTTTGCGCAGGATCCCAATGAATCGCGAACGAGACCTCGGCAACAGGTGGAGGGATACCTGCAGTAGGACCTACGGCCGGTACGCCGCAACGGTCCACGCCAGATGTCCTGACCTGACCAGGTTGGATTCCACCAGGTCCAGTTGTTGCCCGATGGCTCGCAGCAGCCGTCGCGAGGACCATGCTCTGGCATAGATCGAGATGATCACCACGCCGTCCGGCGGGAGCTGGCGCGCGTAATGCAGCACAGCTCCGATCGGGTCGGGCAGGTAGTAGATGACCTCATTCATCACGATGGCATCGGGTGGCTGGTCGGCGACAAACGTCGACCCATCTGCGCGGACAAAGTGCGTGCGGGCGTCTGACTTGGGTGCGGCAAGCGCGATGGATTGCTCGCAGTTGTCCACGCCGAGATACCGGCCATAGGTCAGGCCTTCCTGCAGTATCCCCTGCGAGCAGCCGACATCAAGAACAAAACCCTCTCGGGCGTACCGCTCCGTGACGCGCCGAACGGCTTGGTAGCGTGCCGCTTCGTTGCTTTCTCGGAGTCGCTGCCAGCTGTCCTTCCGGTTCTCTTTGGCGTTGTCACGAACCAGGATCGATTTAACGAGAAACAGTGGGATCGGCGCTATCGATCCGAGCCCAGCAGCCGCCCTGCTGTGCAGCAATCGGGCCACCACGGTCTCTCGAGTAGCCAGCGCCGACGTTTGCGCTCTTGTCGTCATCGGCATCCTCCTACTCGAAACGCGACGGATCTCCTGCTCCCCGGCGCACGACCAAGGCGTCGCCGTCGGACAGATCAACCACGGTAGTCGGGATCTCGCCGCATTGCCCGGAATCCACGACTCCATCGATCACATGATCAAGGCGCTCCATGATCTCCCAGCCCTGCGTCAGTGGCTGCTGCTCGCCGGGCATGATCAAGGTGCTGGACACCAGAGGTTCACCTAGCCCGGCCAAGATCGCCTGGGCAACTGCGTGATCAGGAATCCGGACTCCGACCGTGCGTCTCTTGGGGTGCAGCATCCGGCGCGGCACATCACGAGTCGCCGGCACGATGAACGTGTACTGCCCAGGTGTCGATGCCTTGAGGGCACGAAAGATCACATTGTCGAGATGGACGAATCGGCCAAGCTGATTGAAGTCTGCGCACACCAAGGTGAAGTGATGTTGGCTGTCGAGTTGTCGGATCTCCCGGATCCGGTCGAGGCCCTCCTTGTTATCCAGCTGGCAGCCGAGCGCGTAGCAGGAATCTGTCGGGTACGCGACCAGCCCGTCGGCGCGGATCAGCTCGACCACTTGGCCGATAGTGCGCGGCTGAGGGTTGTCCGGGTGGACGTCGAAGTATCGGGCCACGAGAGGGAGCCTAGTATCGCTCGCCTCTGGGGCGAACCAACGCGCGGCGAAGGGGAGCAGCAAAACCTAGACACGTTGGACCAGCTTTCCCGAACGAAATGAAACTTAACGTGAAGTTTAGGTAAGCAGACTAAACTGATCATCGTGTTGCACCGGACAGACCTGCTGACCATCGGCGAGTTGGCAGCACGCTCCGGATTCGCCCAGTCAGCGCTGCGATATTACGAAAACCTGGGCTTGATCACCTCGACGCGAACCTCGGGAAACCAGCGCCGTTACGAGCGAGCCACGCTGCGCCGCTTGGCGTTCATCCGTTCGGCGCAGCGCGTGGGGTTGTCGCTCGAGGAGATTACTGAGGCGCTGCGCACGCTGCCCGGGAGTCGCACGCCGACCAAGGCCGACTGGACGCGGCTGTCTCATCAGTGGCGTGGTCGGCTCAATGAGCAGATCGAAAGGCTGGAGCGGCTGCGCGATCGATTGGACAGCTGCATTGGCTGCGGCTGTCTGAGTCTGCAACGGTGCACGCTGCAGAATCCCGATGATTACGTGAGCTCTCGCGGGCCAGGTGCGGTCTATCTCGATCCGTCCAAGGACTGACCGGCTGAGGAGACGACGGCCGGACAGCTGATCCGGCTCGGATAGGTTTGCGAGCATGGTCAACAAGGTGGCAATGCTCACTGCGGGCGGCTTCGCGCCGTGCCTGTCAGCAGCGATCGGCGGGCTGATCGAGCGCTACACGGCGGTCGCTCCGAATGTCGAGATCATCGCCTACCGATACGGCTATGAGGGCCTGCTCAAAGGTGACTCGATCCCCGTCACGCGGATCGTCCGCGAACACGCGGCGCGCCTCGACGCCTTCGGCGGATCGCCCATTGGAAATTCCCGAGTCAAGCTCACCAACGCATCCGACCTTGTGAAGCGGGGTTTGGTCGCCGAGGGAGTCGACCCACTGCAGGCGGCGGCCGACCAACTCACCGCCGACGGTGTCGATGTGCTGCACACCATCGGTGGCGACGACACCAATACCACTGCGGCCGATCTCGCGGCGTTCCTCGCCAGCAGTGGTCACGAGCTGACCGTTGTCGGGCTCCCCAAGACCATCGACAACGACATCATTCCGGTACGCCAGTCGCTCGGCGCCTGGACAGCCGCGGAGCAGGCCTCGCGTTTCGCACAGAACGTCATCGGCGAGCACAACTCCGGATCACGGATGCTCATCGTGCACGAGGTAATGGGCCGCAACTGCGGATGGCTGACCGCGGCCACGGCGCAGGCCTACCGGGAATGGCTGGATTCTCGCGCCTGGCTACCCGAGATCGGGCTCAGTCGGGAAGCCTGGGACGTGCACGGCGTGTACATTCCCGAGGCGGTTTTCGATCTCGACGGGGAAGCGCTGCGGCTCAAGGAAGCCCTGGATCGGATCGGCTCGGTCAACCTCTTCGTCTCCGAGGGTGCGGGCCTGGACACGATCTTGGCCGAGCTGGAACGATCCGGTGCGGACGTTCCGCGAGATCCGTTTGGTCACGTGAAGATGGACCAGATCAACCCGGGTGCATGGTTCGGAAGCAAGTTCGCGGAGCGGCTCGACGCGCACAAGGTAATGGTGCAGAAGTCTGGATACTTCTCCCGATCAGCGGCCGCCAATCCGCGTGATCTTGCCTTGATCAAGTCCATGACCGACCTGGCGGTCGACTGCGCCCTACGGGGTCAGCCCGGCTTGATCGGGCAGGACGAGGAGCGCGGCGACGAACTTCGTGCCATCGAATTCGACAGGGTACGAGGCGGCAAACCGTTTGACATCGACGCGCCGTGGTTCTCGGCGTTGCTGGAGGGCATCGGTCAGCCGAGCACCCAGCTTGCGACCGCACACTGACGGTGCGGTCACGACTTGGGCTTCTTCCGGCCGCGTATCGCGGCTGACAACACGTACGCGAGCGCTGCGCCCAAGCCCACCCCGGTAGCCGCTCCAGTCACGTACCCGGCGCCCATGCCAACACGAACGGATCGGGCCGCCACCGCTTCCGGCACGACATTCGGCGGCTCCTCCAGGTTTTCCGCAGCGTCCGACGCGGGTGCAATGACGGGCTCTTCCTCGACAGGAACCGGAACGGCCTCGTGGTCCGCGGTAGCGATCCAGGCTGCGATGAACAGGACGAGCTGAGCGAAGATGTTGAAGAACAGCATGACCACGATCACGGGCCCGAAGATCACCGCGGCGACATTGCCGCGAAAAGCACTGATCAGGTAGCTGGCGACGAATTGCAGTGCAACGAGGGCGATCGAACCCAGGAGTGCCCCGCGCCGTACCACGGACCAGGGCTCACGGGTCTCCGGTAGCAGGGTGTACAGGTACATGAAGATCAACCAGCCGGCGCCAATCGAGACCACGATCGAGCTGACCCGAAGCAGCGGCGCTATCCACGGCTGATCACTGAGTCCGAGCCATCCGACCACTGTGTTCGCCAGGGACGTGGACAGTGAGGAGAGACCGAACATCACCGCCATCCCGATCAGCAGGCCCAGTAGCAGCACAAGGTTGCCGAGTGTGTTGCGCACGATGTTGATCTTCTGAGGCCGAAGGTCGAATCCGGGTCGCCACTGAGTCCGAACCGCATTCTTCAGATGGCCCATCCACTTGGCGCCGGTGTAGAGAGCCACCACCAGGCCGATGAGGCCAATGGTCCAGAACTGACTGAGTGCGGTATTGACCAGATCGAGGATCTTTTGCCGCGTGGCTGGTTCGGCACTGCCCAGGGCGTCTGCAACGGCATTGGCGACGTTGTCCAGAAGGCCGGGCTGTAGCACGGTGAGCACCAAGCCAGTGATCGAAAAGGCCACCATCAAGACCGGCACGATTGCGAGTACCGAAAAATAGGCGGTCGCTGCCGCAAACTGTGAGCCGAGCCTGCTGAGATAGCGCTCTACCGTACGAATGAGGTGTGCGATCAAGGGCCGTTGCTGGAGCCGCTCGACGCTCTCCGGCACCGCAACCATTGATGTCCTTTCTGTCCAGCGCAGCCTTTCCGCCGACGCTATCGCTCCGTTAACCGTGCGCAAGCCACAAGGACGTCACTGACATCGTGAGGAGCAGAGGTACGAGGACCGCACCGCGGGCGGCGAAACGCCTCCAGGACACCGCAACGCCGGCGGAGCGGCAACGCGCCGCCCAGAGCAGAGTCGCGAGGCTGGCCCACGGCGTGATGAGGGGTCCGGCGTTGACGCCCACCAGCAGGGCGGCCAGCCGCAACGGCGAGGCGTCGGCCGCTGGCTCCAGGGCAAGGTAGCTGGGCAGGTTGTCCACCAGGTTCGCCCCCACGGCGCCCACCCCGCAGAGTTGCGCCAGTGCAAGCCCGGAAGAACCGTGTCCGGCAGCTTGGCCGAGAGCAGTGCCCAGACCATGATCATGAGCAATCTGCACGAGAATGAAAAGTAGCCCGACCCCGAGGACCAGCTGCCAGGGCAGCAGCCGCCAGGTGAGCAGCGAGCGCGAGCCGATCGCACAGCCGACAACCAGGATGGCGGCTGCAACAGCCGAAGCAGCGACCACATCGACACCGAACAACAGTGCTGGGCCGAGTGCTCCGCAGACGATCATCCCAAGCACCAGCAGTCCTCTGTGAGCCGCTGGTTGGGCAGGTAACCGCTGATAGCGGCCGCGAAGCGATCGATGGAAGATCACGGCGAGTGCCAGCACAGTGATCAGCACACTGGCGACCGCAGCCGGCCAGGTCAGCACGGCGAAGTCGCGCACGCTATGACGTGGCAGTGCGCTGAGGGCGAGCAGGTTGGTCAGGTTGGAAACCGGCAGGAAGAGTGAGGCGGTGTTGGCCAACCACACCGCGGTGTAGGCGAAAAGGGCGACGTCGAGGTCCAGCTGCCGGGCCAGGGCGAGGACAACCGGGGTCACCAGCACTGCGGTGGTGTCGAGAGAAAGCACGGCAGTTGCGGTGACAGCCACCCCGACGATGAGCAGCCACAATCCGAGCACCGAGCCCTGGGCCAGTCGTGCAGCCCCCTGCGCAAGGGTCGAGAAGACGCCCAGCCCGTCGGCGAGCTCCGCGACGATGGTGACGCACACCAGGAAAGCCAAGATCGGCCCAACGCGGAGAAGCAAGGATTCCCACTGCACCACGTCACCCTAGTGTCGTGGAACCCAAGTCTCTTTACGCTTCGCGCCGCCCAGGCACGCACCTCGCGGCGTTCTCCTCGGTCGACATACGACCCGGTATCCCTTCCTCGTCGGCCTTGCGATGCACGCACCTGAACGACGCCAAGCGCAAAGGAACTTGGATTCCACAACACTGGGATGGCATTCGAAGCGGCCTTGACACCTGTCGCGGATACCCCGTTGGCTGTGGCTATGAGTCCTTTGTTGACCGATTCCGAAGTGTCCCAGCAGCTCACTGGTCTGCCGAACTGGCAGCGCGCTGAAACAGCTGAGCCGGCGATCATCGCGACGTACGAGCTGACTGACTTTGTCGCGGCCCTGGACTTCGTCAATCAGGTCGGCCATGAGGCCGAGCTCATGAACCACCACCCAGACATCGACATCCGCTGGAACACAGTGACCCTGGTGCTGTCCACCCATTCCGAGGGCGGACTCACTGAGCACGACATCGAACTGGCACGTCGCATCAACGACGTCGCCGGTCAGGACGAATGAGTTAGGCGAACGCTTCCGGCGGCGGGCAGATGCACACCAGGTTGCGATCGCCGTAGCCACCGTCAATCCGCCCGACGGGTGGCCAGTACTTGTCGAAGCCCTGCGCGTAGAGCGGGCCGGTGTGCAGCCCTGCCGGGAACGCCGCGACCCGCCTGGTGTAGGGGTGACTCCACTCCTCCGACGTCAGCTGAGCTTGGGTGTGCGGGGCATTGCTCAGGGGGTTGTCCTGTCGCGGCCACTCCCCCGATTCGATCTTGGCGATCTCGTCCCGAATGTTGATCATGGCATCGCAGAACCGATCGATCTCTTCCAGGGTCTCGGACTCGGTCGGCTCGACCATCAACGTGCCTGCGACCGGGAAGCTCATGGTCGGTGCGTGGAAACCGTAGTCGATCAGCCGCTTGGCGACGTCGTCGACGGTGATTCCGCTGGCCTTGGTCAGCGCCCGCAGATCAAGAATGCACTCGTGGGCGACGCTGTCCGTTGCGTCCGGCGTAGAGCACCGGGTAATGATCATGGAGCCGCTGGGCGACGTAGTTGGCGGCCAGCAGGGCATGTTCAGTGGCCGCGGTCAATCCGTCGGCTCCCATCATCGCGATGTAGGCGTAGCTGATCGGCAGGATGCCCGCAGACCCGTACGGAGCCGCCGAGATCGGGCCGATACCGGTCGTAGGACCAGCGACGTCCAGCATCGGATGGTTTGGCAGGAACGGCGCCAGATGTGCTGCGACTCCAACGGGACCGACACCCGGCCCGCCGCCGCCATGCGGGATGCAGAAGGTCTTGTGCAAGTTGAGATGGCTGACGTCTGCGCCGAAGCCGCCGGGCTGCGCCAGACCGAGTAGCGCATTGAGGTTGGCGCCATCGACATAAACCTGGCCGCCCGCGGCATGCACCAGCTCACACAAGCTCGACGATTCCTTCTTCGAAGACCCCGTGGGTCGATGGATAGGTGACCATGATCGCTGCAAGTTGATCACGATGCTCGGTGATCTTGGTACGAAGATCGTCCAAGTCGACCGCTCCATCGCCGGCTGCCTTGACGACCACGACCTTGAGGCCAGCCATGGTTGCCGAGGCCGCATTCGTGCCATGTGCTGACGACGGAATCAGACAGATCCGTCGTTGATCATCACCCCTCGACTCGTGGTATGCGCGAATTGCCAGCAGACCCGCGAGCTCACCCTGGCTGCCGGCGTTCGGCTGGATCGAGACCTTGGCATAGCCGGTGAGCTCGGCGAGCCAGGCCTGCAGTCGCTCGATCAGGACGAGATAGCCCTGCGCATCCTCGATGGGTGCAAACGGATGCAGGTTGGCAAAGCCGGGGTAAGAGATCGGCTCCATCTCGGTCGTAGCATTCAGCTTCATCGTGCACGAACCGAGCGGGATCATGCCGCGATCCAGCGCAAGGTCCCGATCCGACAGAGCCCTCAGATAGCGAAGCATCGCCGTCTCGCTGTGGTGAGTGTTGAAGACCGGGTGGGTGAGATAACGGCTGGTGCGCTCACTGCTCACCAGATTGTCCGCGAATTGCCGGCTGTCACTCCCCTCGACTCCGAAGGCGGTGCGGACCACACCCAGGTGAGCCGCGGTCGCGTCCTCACCCACCGAAGCACCGACATGGTCATGGTCGACCAGCCGCAGGTGAACGCCAGCACTCCGGGCCGCGGCGACCACAGCCTGAGCGCGGCCCGGCACCTCGGCAAGCACCGTGTCAAAGAAGGCGCCATGGACTACCCGGATCCCGCCCGTCTCAAGATCGCCGGCTAGCTCCGTGGCGCGCGCATGAATGGTCTGAGCGATCTCCCGCAAGCCGTTCGGCCCGTGATAGACGGCGTACATGCTGGCGGTCACCGCCAGCAGTACCTGCGCAGTGCAGATGTTCGACGTCGCCTTTTCCCGGCGGATGTGCTGCTCACGTGTTTGCAGCGCGAGACGGAACCCGGGCGTGCCATCACGATCCTTGGACACCCCGACGAGCCGCCCAGGAAGGGTGCGTTCCAGGCCAGCCCGCACCGAGATGAACCCGGCGTGCGGTCCGCCGTAGAACAGTGGTACGCCGAACCGCTGACTGGATCCGACTGCAATATCTGCACCCCACTCCCCCGGCGGAGTTGTCAACGTCAACGCCATCAGGTCGCACGCCGCGATCACCATGGCGCCGTGTTCGTGGGCCCGATCGGCAATCGCTCGGAGCTCGGTGGTGCTGCCGAGCCGTCCGCTGGCGCCAGGGGTTTGCACCAAGACGGCAAATACGTCGACGTCCTCGATCGCCTCGACCAGAGGCCTGTCGGCCACGACGACCCGTATCCCGAGTGCAGCTGCCCTGGTCGTCACGACCCCGATGGTCTGGGGCAGGGTGTCGCTGTCCAGCAGGACGGCTTCACCTGCCTTGGCGCTGCGACGAGCGAGTGTCATCGCCTCTGCTGCGGCCGTCGCCTCGTCGAGCAAACTGGCTCCGGCGACGGGCAGCGCGGTCAGGTCCGAGATCACGGTCTGAAAGTTGAGCAAAGCCTCGAGGCGGCCTTGGCTGATCTCCGGCTGATACGGCGTGTAGGCCGTATACCAGGCCGGCGACTCGAGAACGTTGCGGCGGATGACCGAGGGCGTCACCGTCCCGTGGTAGCCAAGCCCAATCATCGCCGTCAGCGGTTGATTACGACTCGCAAGCCCCCGGAGTTCGGCTAGCGTCTCCGACTCTGTCAATGCTGGCGGGAGTCGTAACGGCTCCGTGCTGCGGATCGAGCGGGGCAGCGACTGCTCGACGAGCTGCTCGAGATCGGTCAATCCGAGCGCAGCCAGCATCTTCTCGCGATCATCGGCTTGCGGCCCGATGTGTCGACTGCTGAACCGCTGCGATGGAAGCGCACGTGTCGCGGTGTCTGGAAGGGTGGCGGTCATCAATTCCTCTTTTGCGCGTACCGGGGTCAAGTGCTCTCGCACTCCCCCTCTGTTACCCGCGGCTTCAGAGTTGCCATGGCTTACGCGGTCTTGCTGCCTGAGAGGTTCCGGGGATGTTGCACCTTCGGCGCCACCAACCTCAATCGTCGAGGTGATGGACTCTCCCGCGCCGCCGTTTCGGCAGCGCCCAGACTACTCCGATCGGCACACTCAGCTGCGGTTCTCAACCGAATTGACAGAACTAGGGAGGATCGAGTGCGCGCCAGTATCCCATGCAAGTAAGGGCGGGTGGGCGACCAGTGCGCAGTCGAAGACTTGCCGACTGGGCCCGACGCTCAACTGATTTCGCGAGCCCGGCGACGCTGAGACAGCTCGTCGTGGGTGGGCAGCGACTCGGGAGCCTCGGCGCGCTCGGCCGGCAGGGCGGACAGAGTTCCCTCGATGTCGCGCCAGACGCCGCCCAGGGCGATGCCGAAAACACCCTGGCCACCACGCAGCAGGTCGATCACCTCGTCGTCGGAGGTGCATTCGAAAACCGACACTCCGTCACTCATCAACGTCACCTGGGTCAGGTCTTGTACGCCGCGCCTGCGCAGATGCTCGATCGCGGTACGGATCTGCTGCAGAGAGATGCCCGCATCGATCAGCCGCTTGATCACCTTCAAGATCAAGATGTCCCGGAAGCTGTAGAGCCGCTGGGAGCCGGAGCCGGACGCGCTCCGAATCTCAGGTACGACCAGGCCGGTACGCGCCCAGTAGTCGAGCTGCCGATAGGTGATGCCAGCCGCGCTGCAAGCGACCGGTCCCCGAAAACCCAGGTCGGTCGGTAGCGGCGAAAAGTCGCCGTCGAACAGCAGCCCCTGGGCGTCCGCCGACTCAGTCGCTGCCGAGTCCGCTGGATCTGCCGATGCCTCGGTGCTGCTCACGTGTTGCCTCCGATTTCAGAGTCGAACTGGGGAAGAAAGAGCTGCTCAAAATTCTCTGAGCGTAATTCCACGATCGGCATTACTTTACGAACGCTACGACCAGGGCACCAATCGGGTCAACGACCGCCGCGCTGAGTCCGCCCGGCCAACTGAAGTCTCGAGGCGTCCTCGACGGTGCTGTGAGATGACCTCTAGCGCTGATTGTCAGTCTCAGGTTGAGCCTGAGTGTGGCCTCTGACTAGGACTTTGGCTCTTCGCCTGTGACGAAATCATCGGGATTGACCTGATCAAGAAACTCCCGGAACTTTTCCACCTCGTCATCTTCGGCTTCGGGAATCTCGATGCCGGCCTCATCGAGCACATCCTCGGCGCAATAGATGTCGGAGCCGACGCGAAGTGCCAGTGCAATCGCGTCAGAGGGTCGGGCGCTGACTTCGATGCCGTCAACCAGCAATACCGCGTAGAAGGTGCCGCCTTCCAGTTCGGTGATGTGGACTTCGGTCAGCCGGTGGCCCAAGGTCGTCAGAGTATCGACCATCAGATCGTGCGTGAGGGGCCTGGGCGGGACGATGCCCTCTTGCGCATTCGCTATCGCGGCAGCCTCAGCAGCTCCGATCCAAATCGGCAGGTAGCGAGTCCCTCCAACCTCGCGCAACAAGACCATCGGAGCATTCGACGGCATCTCGACTCGAACACCCACCACATCGAGCTCGCGCATGCGACAACACTACTTCGCGGGCGGCCCGCTACAAGATCACCCCCGCCTGCGGACGGCGCGTCGGAGCCATGGGCGTGAGCGTCGGTAATCGCGCGCCGCTGTGCTGAGGAGGAACGAGCGGACACGCTTTTCGTCTGCGAGTGACGACGAAGTAGGCGGATTCCAAGCGCGATGCGCGAACGCCCAACAAAAGGGGCGCACGATCAAACATTGCGCTCCATCGCGGTCCGCACCAGCGCCGCATGAAAGCTGATCACGAGCTGCGTGACGTCCCCCGGCACATCGCGGTTGCTCCCTGACCGCCGCACGTACGGCGCGATTGCTTGCTCCACCAGACCGACTTCGCGGTCGGCGGATAGCTTGAACGCCCGCAGATGTCGCCCATCGATGCCGTACTCGGCAAGCCGCCGCGCGGCGATGGCCAACGTGAGGGCGTCCCTGCCGTAGTGGGCGGTTCCTCGCCGGGTGTGCAGGATCTGGGTGCGCTCTAGCTCACCAAGAGCAGCCTCGGTGAGACCGCTGGCATCCAGCAGCTCCTGTCTGGTGAGCCTGACCGGCTGTTTTGCGGTCACCGAATTCTGGCTCTGAGCCCCTGCTGCGGATCCGCCGCCGAGCGCTGCGCCTTGGGTCAGCCCCAGTGGAGTCTGGCCACGATCGATCTGTTCCAGATGCTCCCGGATCACTTTCAAGGGAAGGTAATGCTCGCGCTGCACGGAGAGCACATAACGCAGCCGTTCCACATCGCTTTCGGTGTAGCGGCGATATCCCGACGGCGCTCGCTGCGGTGTTATCAACCCCTCGGCCTCCAGAAACCTGATCTTGGAAATCGAGATCTCCGGGAACTCGGTGCGCAAGATCGCCATCACCTGTCCGATGCTCCGGGTCGCATGCCGGAGGCGAGTCTCGGACGCAGGCGACGGTGACTCGTCCACCCCGCGAGCGCGCGGGTCGGCGGCCGCGGTTACCGGAGAATCGGCAGGTTTCGGCATCATGCGCGGGCTAGTCGGAAGCCCGATTACTCCCGAAATACGCCAGGCGGAATTTGCCGATCTGCACCTCATCGCCGTTGCGCAGCAAGCATTCGTCGACCAGGTCCTTGTTGACGTAGGTGCCGTTGAGACTTCCTACGTCCCTGACGACGGTGCCGTCGGGCGTACGGGTGAAAGTGGCGTGCCGGCGGGATACCGAGATGTCATCGAGGAAGATGTCGGAATCTTGGTGCCGCCCCGCGGTAACGAGATCGGTGTCGAGCAGAAACCGGCTGCCGGCATTCGCGCCTCGCTGCATGATCAACAACGCTGAACCGTGCGGCAGCGCATTGACGGCGGCCTCGTCCTCGGCCGTCAGCGAGTCAGTGTCACGCTCCTCAACCATCGCTGGCATCGCCTTGGTCGTGTCGCCGGTCGGCACCTTCTCAGGAGTCGCAGCTCGGGCCGCGCCGGGCACGAGCGCCGAGCCACATTGGCCGCAGAAGTTACTCCCCTCGGGGTTCTCGTGTCCACAGTTGGTACAGAACGGCATTGCTTCGGCTTTCGTTCACAGCCTCGAAGGCTCGAGACGTGATGGAGAGTTTAGGACCAACCTCAAGCTCGCATGCAGAGTACGGACGATCGCGCCACCCGCCGTGCTGAGGAGGAGGGAGGGGACATGCCTTTTCGTCCCGGAGCGACGACGAAGTAGGCGGGCTCCAATGGCGCGATCAGCGGAGCGAGCCGCGGCGAGCGGAGCAATCAATATTGCGAACTCACCCTGCCACTTGCTCCGCATAGGAATCAGCATCCATCAGGTCGTCGACGTCTGCACTCTCGGCAAGCTCGAGATCGAAGAGCCAGCCATCCCCGTACGGGTCGGCGTTGACGGTCTCCGGGTGCTGGTCAAGCAAGGCATTGACTGCCGTGATCACGCCTGGCACAGGACAAAAGATGTCCGACACGCTCTTGGTGGACTCCAGCTCCCCGCACGCGTCTCCCGCCGCCACGGCGTCGCCCACCTCTGGCAGCGAAACGAAGACGATGTCTCCGAGCTGGTCGGCCGCGTACTCCGTGATCCCTATTCGGACGCTATTGCCATTACCACTGCGAACCCACTCATGCTCGGTCGAGTACTTCAGATCTTCCGGATAGTCCGACATCAGGCTCCTCAAAATCTCCACGTCACCGTGGCGTTGGCGGCGCGGATGCGGGGCGAGCGTACTGATTCTCGCGCGTGGTATGCAAGGACTCGATCACGAGCCGATTCTCCCGCTCTATCGAGACCTGTCCACCGATCTTGGGGCCCGTGATCTCCGAAACGATCCCGCCCCGGAACTGTGCCGCCTCCTCCAAGCTGTTCGGATCCCCAATGACCTCGAACGTGATGGGGCGACTAATCGGCTTACCGTCGATAACGAGAGCGCGGTTATCGGAACCGAACCACGTCGAGCCGACAACGCGGATCGTGTTGTTGACTTCAATGACCTCGGCACCGGCGTCACGCATTTCCTCGACGGCGTCGAGGAGTATCCCGGCGTCCACAGCGGCCTTGGGATCGGCGATCCGCATCCGAATTCCTGGGCCTTGGGCGGGGGCGGTGCCAGCCAAGATGGACAGCTGGTCGAAGTGCTTTTGCGCCTCTTCGCGGGCCACCCGCTGGGTATCGGCGCCTGACTGCAGATTGCTCCTGGTCCGCTCGAGCTGGGTGATCTCACCTTCCAGCCGTCGTGATTCCTCGCTCAGTCCGTCGAGCAGCTGGATCAGATCCTCACGCCGCGCCGACGCGTAGGTGTCGCCCGCGGCGTTGCTCTTGATTTGCATGACACCAGCAGCGCCCACCACGAACAGGATGACTGCCGCCAGGATCTGGCCACGTCCAGGATGCAAGAGTGCTGCACGTAGTCGGCCGCGCGTCTTCTCAGCGGGCTCTACGCGTGGCACAGCTGGGTCGGTGGCAGCCGCAGTCGGTGCTGTATCTGCCGATGCGGCGGGCGTTTCCTCTCCCGCCAGTCGTCGCTGACTACGTCGCAGCGAGCTGATTCGTCGGGACACGGCGTTGCGTCTGCGGGGGTGATGAGGCCGATGCCGCACGGACTGCTCCGGCGGTTGCGTTTCGAGGGAGGCCTCGTCAGGCATGGAACAACGCCCGCCTGATCGCTGCGGCGTTGGTGAAGATACGAATTCCGAGGACGACTACGACGCCGGTCGCCAGTTGTGAGCCGACGCCGATCTGGTCGCCGATGTAGACGATCGCGGCCGCGATCAAGACGTTGGAGATGAACGACACGACGAAAACTCGGTCGGTGAAGGTGCCCTCCAGGTATGCCCGGAACGCGCCGAACAGCGCATCCATTGCCGCGACGATGGCGATCGGGAGGTACGGCTGCAGAGCTTGCGGAATCGATGGCTCCAGCACCACGCCGAGTACGATCCCGGCGATCAGTCCGAGCAGCGGGATCATGAGCTCGCCTTCCCCGCGCGACGGAGCACGATGCCAGGATCGGCTGCCAGATCGAGCTGTTTCACGTTACTGATCTCGTATCTCATCCGCCGGTTCTGGGCCAAGTCATTCCACCACGCGCCTGCGGAAGACTCAACAAAGCCAGCCTGCAGGGTACGCAGATCCCCGATCGCCTCAACCCGATAGGGGCGGGTCAGCGAGCGATAGTCGACAGTGATCGCATCCCCAGCACTGCGGATCGCGGTCAGATTGGACAGCCGGTGTCCGTTGATCGCGACGGCTTCCGCGCCGGCTTCCCAGAGCCCATTGGCTAGCACCTGGAGGTCGATATCGAGCACCCGGTCGCGGGCATCCGTGGCTGCCGAGGGTGAGTCGTCAACGACGATCAGTACGCCGGGACCGCTGACAGCAACATTGCCGACTACCGGGTCGAGGGTATTGATCTGGGATTCGACGAACCGTGCTGTGTCATCGTCTCCCAACGCAGCGGCACGCAGCGTAGCGATCTCCTGAGTCAACGTCGTGACTCGGCCGCGTAACTCGTCCTGCTCGCGTTCGGCGGTTTGTATCCGACTGATCAGCTCCGAGCGCTCGGACTGCAAGACCGGCGCGCTGCGGGTGGTCTGCAGGGCGGCGACAGCGAAGAGAGCACCGATGATCAACGCCAGCACTCCGAGCGTCCAGCGTCCACTGGAGGAGTCCTCACCACGTGCGGCGGCGAGCGCATAGTCCGGGTCAACTGGCTGTCGGATGATCTGGTTGAGCAGGTCCATGCTGGCGTCCGGCGCGTGCGAGGTGGCTGGCGCCGGCTGCCCGGCCGTCGAGCCGGCCGTTTGACCGCTGCGTTGGGTTCGGCGACGTAGGGCCGTGACAGTCATCCCCGTGTCATCCCCCGGTTGTGTCATCCGCCGCGCGGTGTTGCTTCTCCGGCCGCTAGCCGGTTACTCCGCGGTGCTGACGGCGGTCGAGTGGCGGCACGGTCCGGAGCAAGTTGACGGTTTGCGCAACGTAGAGACCTCCGGCGTACCAGTACAAAGCGGTGCCCCAGATGGCGAAAGCCCAACCCAACACCCAGGCCAGCTGTAGCCAGCCCTGTTCGCCGGAGCCGAGCAGCACCAACGGGAACGCGTACAGCAGACTAAAGGTCGCAGCCTTGCCGAGGAAATGCACGGGCAGCGATGAGAAGCCTCTGGTCTTGAGCAGAGGTACCAGGCAGGCGATCATGACATCGCGTGCCACCACGATAACGACCAGCCACCAGGGGATGATCTCCCGTAACGCCAATCCAATCAGCACCGCGAGGATGTAGAGGCGATCGGCGATCGGATCCAGCATCTGCCCAAGCCGGGACGTTTGGTGCCAGGCACGCGCCAGGTAGCCATCCAGCCAGTCGGTCAAGCCACCCGCCGCGAGCACCAAGACAGCGAGTCCGTCGGCTTGCGGGCCCAGGATCAGCCACAGCATCAGCGGCACACCGGCCAACCGCAACAGGCTCAGCAGATTGGGCAGCGTCCATGCGCGGTCGGTGTCGTAGAGCGGTGCGCCACGCCCAGTGGGCGAATGAGCCGGTACGCCGGTGCCGCGGAGCGGACGTGATGCGTCAGGATCTTGCGGCGCGCCGGCCACCGAAATCGGCTGCTCGCTACCTGTCACGTAGCCAGCCTAGGGCCGCTCGCACGATGGCGTGCTACCAGTCAGAGTGCACATCAGATTCCGCCATTTCGAACGGACGCGGCTCCGCTCCACCCCCCACCGACTGCAGCGTCCCTACGCTGTAGCGGCGGCGTATCGACAGGGCGGTGGCCACCGCATCGTTGTGCAATCGGCGGCAGATGCTGGCTCGCGCTCGCTCCGAGTCCAGTGTGTCTGGGCTGCGCGGAAGCATCGCACCGACCGCGTCCAGCACGTGGCTGAGGTCGCTTTCAGCGCGTTCCCGGTCACGCTGGGAGAGGGCTGGCTCCAGAGCCGCGGCCGCCGCATCAGACAGCAGCAGCGCCGTGGCAGGGTCGATGCCAGGAATCACGATCAGCTCGAGGGCCAGCTGTGCACGTCGCACCAGTGCGGCATCGAGGGCGGCCCAGGTTCGTTCCGCTCTGGCCTGCGCGCGGTCGAGGGGAGTCGCCACGTTGAATCGATCAGGCGCGGCAGCAAGCGCCGCTCGATAGACAGCAAGGACGGTTGCGCCGACCCTCGACCAGTCGTAGCGCCGGGCCGCCTGTTGCGCCCTCGTGGCGCGTACCAGGTTGGGCTGGTTCAGGACGCGGAGCACCGCAGCGGCCAAAGCACGGTGGTCGCCAGCGGCAAACACCTCGCCCAGTCGCCGTTCGTCATGGGACGACCCGATCAAGTCGACGAACGACGGAAGCTCCGCGGCCACCACGGGAACGCCGCTCGCCATCGCTTCAAGCAGCACAATCCCGAAGCTCTCCCGGGCGAGGTTCGGAGCGACAAAGACGTCCGCGGAGCTGAGCAGTTCGATCTTGGTCTGCTCATTGATCGTGCCCAGGTTGTGGCACCAGCCCGGCAGCTGTCGACTGCCCCGGCCTGCGACGATCACCTCAAGACCAGGATGAATCTTGGCGATCAACGGAACCGCCGCGAGCAGCACATCAAGGCCTTTCCGCGGCTCGTCGAGCCGACCCAGGAAGATCAGCCTCGGATGATCACCGCGCGGCTGCCTGGCGTTGGCAAAGGCGTCGAACTCGATCCCATTGGGGACGACCACAGCGTCGCGCCCTAGATGCTGGACGACGACATTGCGCGCCGACTCTGAGACGGCGATGCCCGCGTCGATCTTCTCGACGGCGGCGCGAAGCACTCCGCCGGCGAATTGCAGGGATCGCGATCGAGGGGTGGCGGTATGGAACGTGGCCACCACCGGCTGCTCTGCCGCCCACAGCGCCAGCAACGAAACGCTCGGCGTGATCGGTTCATGGATATGCAGAAGGTCGAACTTGCCCTTACGTAACCAGCGGCGTACCCGAGAGGCGGTGAGCGGTCCGAAGTTCACCCGGGCGACGGATCCGTTGTAACGGACAGGCACGGCGGCGCCGACGCTGGCAAAGTCCTCGATGTCCAACCGCGCCGCAGCTGGGTCCAGTTCGCCCGGAGCAAGCACCGAGGGCTGATGGCCGCTCTGGCGCAGGTAACGCGCCAGGCCCAGGACATGATTTTGAACGCCGCCTGGCACATCGAAGGAGTATGGACATACCAGTCCGATGCGCAGTCCGTTTGAGGTATCGGTCACCGAGCCTCCTCGGCAGGGGTCGCATGATCAACGAAAAAGGGTTGCATCATGTGCCAGTCCTCCGGCTGCCGGGCGATGGTTTCGGCAAAGAAGTCGGCCACTTCCTGCATCATGGCCACCAAGCCCGCGCGTCCCGGACGGGGCATGACCCGATCGCCGATGATGATCAACATGCCTCGCTCGGTGAACTGGCAGACCGCCGGCAGTAGGGTCGCTCCGGTACGCCGGGCGAGAATCGCAGGTCCGGCTGGCATGGTGATCGGCAAGCCCCGCCAGGCCACGGGGACGCCGGTTCCCGTGAGGTCCCGATCGGCCAACAGACAGACCACCCGGCGGCGCTGGATCGCCTCGGCCAGCGCGGCGAGGACACCCGGGTCGCGATGAGAGAGCACCTGCAGACCGAGACCTTCGCGGAAGGCGACGAAGTCTGCAAATTCGCGATCCGGCAGCTGCTCAGCGACCGTGGTCACGGGCATTCCGGTGACGCACGCCCAAGCACCTGCGAGATCCCAGTTCCCGCTGTGCGGCAACGCGACAACAGCTCCGGGCCCCGCGTGAGCATCCCGAACGGCCGCCTCGTTGACCGCTGTGACACGAAACCGAATCTCGGTTTCCGACCAGTCAGGCAGAGCGAGCACTTCATAGAAGGCGCGGAGGTAGGAGGCCAAGGCGGCGCGCAGCAGGTCCTCTCCGACCGGCGCACCAGTGGTCTGCATCAAGTTGCTACGCAGCGTGCGAACGTGCCGGCCGTTCTGCCGCAACGCCACCCAGCTGATCACTGAGATGATCACTGCAATCAACCGTGCTGGCAGCCAAGCCGCCAGCCGCCAACCACTGCGATAGACCCCGCGTACCAGCCAGTTCCGCAACAGGTCGCGCCGGGTCGGCCGTACCGGTCCGGCCACCACATTAGGCCGACCGAGCATCCGCTGCCTTGGCTTGTCTGCGGACTTGGGCGATACGTTGCATCACGGTGATCATGCTCGTCACCGCTAGCGCCGCTACCGCAACATTCAGCACGTATGGCACCCCGAGACCAGCGAGCAGTGCACCGGCGAGGATGATCACCAGCCGGTCCGCCCGCGCGGCTAGCCCGCCGGTACAGGCGAATCCGAGGCTCTCGGCTCGTGCCTTTACATATGAGGTCCATTGCCCAAAGACCAGGCCGGCCAGCGCGATGCCTGCCCAGAGGGTTGAGTCCTGTCGGTAGACGTAGTAGAGCAAGATCCCCCCGAAAACGGCCGCGTCACCGAGTCGGTCGGAGGTGGAATCCAAGAAGGCACCCCAGTTGCTCGACTTGCCGGTGATCTTGGCCATCAGACCGTCGATCATGTCGGAGATCACGAAAATGATCACCACAACGACACCCTGCCAGAGCCAGCCTTGCGGAAAACAGATCAACGCGCCCAGCACGACCCCGAGAGTGCCGATGATCGTCACAACATCGGGCGAAACTCCCAGTTTGACCAGCAGGCGCGCGATCGGACCAAGCACAGTGTGCGACAGCCCGCGGAAACGCTCCAGCATTAGCTGGTGCCTGAGGCGGCGTATGAGTCCCAGCTACTCCGTACGATCTCCCAGGTTTGATCAAGGAGCTGGGGCAAAGCCTTGGTTTGGCCGACCACAGGGAGGAAATTGGCATCGCCCGACCAGCGCGGCACCACGTGCTGATGCAAGTGCGCCGCAATGCCGGCACCCGCGACGGCCCCCTGGTTGATGCCGAGGTTGAAGCCGTGTGGCGCGCTCGCCGCCCGCAAGACCCGCATCGCGTCCTGAGTCAGTGCGCCGAGCGCGAGCAACTCGTCACGATCGAGTTCGGTGAGATCGGCAACATGCCGGTAAGGGCAGATCAGCAAGTGACCCGGTGAATACGGATACAGATTGAGCACCGCGTACGCCAGTTCGGCGCGATGCACGATCAGGCCTGCTCGGTCCTCTCCGGATTGGATGGCGCAGAACGGGCATTCCTGCTGATCGGAGCTGGCCGGCTTGTTTTCGCCCTTGATGTAAACCATCCGATGCGGAGTCCACAGCCGCTCAAAGCCGTCGGGAGTACCCGGATGAGCGCCTGAATCCTCATAAGCGCCGGGGTCCTCAGTCATCACACCTGCCGGCGCGCCGCGATGTCGCCGGTGATCTCGGCGATCGCCGCGTCGATGGGGATACCGTTTTTCTGGCGCCGGTCGCGGTAGCGGAATGAGACGGCATTGTCGGCCGCGTCCTCGCCCCCGGCAATCAAGATGTAGGGCACCTTGACCCGCTCCGCATTACGGATCTTCTTCTGCATCCGATCGTCTGACGTGTCTACCTCGACCCGTACGCCTGCCGCGCGCAACCCCTCGGCCACGCTGATCAAGTAGTCGTTGAACTCCCCCGCCACTGGAACGCAGATCACCTGTACCGGCGCCAGCCACGGCGGAAACGCGCCCGCATAGTGCTCGACCAGCACAGCAATGAATCGCTCCACCGAGCCGAACAGCGCGCGGTGAATCATCACCGGCCGTTGTCGACTTCCATCGGGTGCGGTGATCTCCAAATCGAACCGGTCCGGCAACATCAGATCAACTTGGATGGTGGACATCTGCCAGCTACGACCGATGGCGTCGCGGGCCTGGACCGAAATCTTCGGTGCATAGAAAGCGGCGCCACCGGGATCCAGCTTCAGCTCCAGACCGGAGGTCTCTGCCGCCTGGCGCAACGCCTCAGTTGCCCGCTCCCAGTCCTCATCGGATCCGATCGACTTCTCCGGGTTCCTGGTCGAGAGCTCGAGATAGAAGTCGGTCAACCCGTAGTCGGCGAGCAGGCCCAGCACGAACTGCAACAGCGAGGTCAGCTCGTCTTGCATCTGATCGACTGTGCAGTAGATATGGGCGTCGTCTTGGGTCATGCCCCGGACGCGGGTGAGTCCGTGGATGACGCCGGACAGCTCGTACCGGTAGACGCTGCCGAACTCGAAGAGTCGCAACGGCAGCTCGCGGTACGAGCGTCCCCGAGACCTGAAGATCAGGCAATGCATCGGGCAGTTCATCGGCTTCAGGTAGTAGTCCTGGCCCTGCCGCTTCAGGCTGCCGTCCGCATGCCGCTCCTCATCAACGTGCATGGGCGGGTACATCAGGTCGCCGTAGAAACCCAAGTGTCCGGAGATCTTGAACAGCTCGGCTTTGCTGATGTGCGGGGTGTTGACAAACTCATAGCCGGCCTCGACATGGCGCTGCCGGGAATAGTCCTCCATGATCTTGCGCAGCAGTCCACCCTTGGGATGGAAGACCGCCAGGCCGGAGCCGATCTCGTCCGGGAAGGAATACAGGTCGAGCTCGGCGCCGAGTTTGCGGTGATCACGCTTCGCCGCCTCGGCCAGTCGGGTCTCGTATGCCTTGAGCTCTTCGCGGCTGGGCCACGCGGTGCCGTAGAGGCGCTGTAGCTGATTGTTGCTTTGATCACCCCGCCAGTACGCCGCGGAGTTCCGGGTGAGCGCGAAGGCCGGGATGTATCCGGTGTGCGGCAGGTGTGGGCCGCGGCACAGGTCCTTCCAGGCGACCGAGTCGTCGCGCCGCAGGTTGTCGTAGATCGTCAACTCACCAGCGCCTACTTCCGCGCCTGCTTCGTCGTCATCGCCAGCCGAGGCTTTGTCGGTGATCAACTCCAACTTGTACGGCTCGGCTGCAAGCTCGGTCCGCGCCTGCTCATCGCTGACCGCCCGCCGGCGGAACCGCTGCCGCTCCTTGATGATCTTGATCATCGCCTTCTCGATCTCGCGAAGATCATCAGGCGTGAACGGTGCCGGCACGTCGAAGTCGTAGTAGAACCCGTCGGTGATCGGCGGCCCGATGCCGAGCTTGGCGTCGGCGTGCAGCGACTGCACGGCCTGTGCAGCGACATGCGCGGTGGAATGTCGCAAGATATTGAGCCCGTCAGGACTGCCGATCGCGACCGGCTCGACCATCGCGTCCTGAGGCAGCGTGCGATTCAGATCCCGCAGCTCGCCGTTCACGCGCACGGCCACGATGGTGCGGTCGTCGCCGAAGAGATCGAGTCCAGTCGTGGTGGTGTCCGTCACTCGCTGCTGGCTGACGCCGTCCGCTGCGATGGTGATGGACATGCTGGACACAATGAATTCCCTTCTTTGCTTTGGTTGCCGGGTTGAGGCCTCGGGTAAGCCTAGACCTCGCGCGCGGAAGGGCTGGAAATGTTTTGCACAACGCGGTTGAGCCAACTGGGCCAGTTCGACCCGGCTAGAGGTGTGGGTCTTCCGCAGCAGGTTGGAGACATGTGAGGATACGGTCTTCTCGCTGATCACCAGGGTGTTAGCGATCTCCGCATAAGTTGAACCAGCGACAGAGGTACCCGAGAATCTCGTGCTCCCTGGCTGTGAGACCGGGCAGGGCCACGGGCGCGGCGGCGGACTGCGGACCAGCTGCCAGTGACACGCGGGCACTCCGGGCCAAGGCTTCCAGGTCGCGCCGCACAGATCCTGCCCGCAGCTCGCAGGCGAGACGGTACCCACGTCGTAGGGCACGCCGACCTTCGGCTTGCGTTGGCCGGCCGCCACCCAGCAGAGCCTCAGCTGCCCGGCGCCACGCGTACATCTCCATCCATGGCAGTCCACCCTCCTCGAAGAGCCCGGCCGTCTCCAGCCAGAGCTCCCCGGATCCACTGGACCGCCGTGCTCGAGCAACTTCGGCGGCGTACCAGCTTCTCATCGCCGACCGCTGGATGATCATCAGCGGGGTCGGCTGACCGGGGTCAGTGACGATGTCGGGAAACCGATCCTCGAGGGATCCGAGCTCGCTCAGTATCGCTGTGTTTGCCGTTCCGGTGTCGCGCCAGCCATCGATGGAACGGATGTCCGTCAGGCAACAACTCACTGCGTACGGTGGCCAGCAGGGCGAAGTGTCGATCGCTCGGCCCTGCAACGAGGTACATCAAGACGTCGAGCGTGCTCTGGTCGGCCCACTGGACGTCGTCAATCAGCAACACCACAGGTGCGGCGCTGGCCAGGTCTTGCAGCCAGGCATACAACAGCGCGGGGCCTTGTCGATCGGCTCCAGCCCATCCAGCGGCCATGGGCGCTGGCCCCGCGGAACAGCTGCGCGGGAGACGGCTCGGAGCGGCAGCAGGGGCACGCTGATCGATTGCAGTGGTAGGCACGCTCCACTCAGCAGCAATGTCGACGGGGCAGCGCTGGCGACCGCGTGCTGGACGAGCGCAGTCTTGCCGACGCCGGCTTTCTCCGAAGACCAGCAGCGTCTCCGACTGGCCTCCGGCCGCCCGATTCAGGACCTCTCGAACCGCCGCCAGTTCAGCCTCGCGGCCAATGAGAACTCGCTCGGGCGTCCCGGCGTGAGAAGCCATGAATCATCCTCCCACCGTGGGAAGGCCCGCCTCCCAGACTCACAGATCTCCGAAGGACCAAACCTGAGGGTGTTTCGGGGAGATCTGAGGAGTGGCGTCCGATGCGCACGCTGCCGCATGAGCACAGCGTGGAGATGTCGGCTTTCACCACTCAAAAGGAGTCCCCGATGTCTCGTACGCGAGTCAACGTGCATGTTCGACGCAGCGGCGCCGTGGTAGCTGGCGTCCTCCTCCTGCTCACTGTTTGGCTGCCTGTCGCGACGTCGAGTCCGTCGACTGACCCCAGCGCAGCCAACAGCCGATGGATGCCCGCTGCGACGAGTCGGTACGCAACTGGTTCGCTGCGACTACCTGACGGGCGCTGGCGTACGGGCACCAAGCTGGATTCCGGAATTGACCAGCAAGGCGGTCGGGAAACAAGCCATTGATGGCTGCTGACATCTTCGAATCCCGGCTCGAGCATGGGATATCGTGGGCGTCGCTCATGCGGCGCTGCCGCATGAGCACAGCGTGGAGACGTCGGATTTCACCGCTCAAGGAGTCCCCGATGTCTCGTACGCGAGTCAACGTGAATGTTCGACGCAGCGGCGCCGTGGTAGCTGGCGTCCTCCTGCTGCTCACCGGTTGGCTGCCTGTCGCTGCGGCAAGTCCGCCGACTGACCCAGCGCAGGCAACAGGTCAATGGATGTCCGCTGGAACGGATCGGTACGCAACTGGTTCGCTGCGACTACCTGACGGGCGCTGGCGTACGGGCACCAAGCTGGATTCCGGAATTGACCAGCAAGCCGGTCGGGAAACAAGCCATTGATGGCTGCTGACATCTTCGATTCCCGGCTCGAGCATGGGATATCGTGGGCGTCGCTCATGCGGCGCTCGGGGCGATTGGCGCAGTGGTAGCGCGCTTCGTTCACACCGAAGAGGTCACTGGTTCGAACCCAGTATCGCCCACCAAGTCAGAGACTGGTTCCGGTCTGCCAAACCACCCGCAGCGGCCCGGTGAGTGACCAACTGAGTGACTACGCACCTGAGCCGCCGTGTCCGAAGAGCCGATCCATGACCGTTGCGCCGGTCTGGATGACGGGCCGGATCTGATGCCGGTAGACCAGTTCGGTGACGGTGGTGCCGCTGTGGCCGACGAGCTGCGCGATGTCCCCGAGGGGCACGCCGGCATCGGAGAGCAGCGAAACGAAGGAGTGCCGTAACTCACGCGGGGTCCAGTCGGCCGGATCGAGCCCGGGCACCAGGGCCAGGGCGCGGCGAAGGTCACGGCGGACGTTGGCGGCGTTCATGCCAGTGCCGAGCCGGGCGGTGAACACGAGCCCGGTCTCGGTCCACCGCTCCCCCGCGGCCAGCTGGTCCTTCGCCTGCTGCACTCGCTGGACTCGAAGCGCGTCGACACAGAGACTGGCTAAGGCCAGGGTGCGGCGCGACTTTCGGGTCTTGGTATCGCCGTGAGCTCGCACCGATCGCCACACTTCCAGGTACGGCGGTCCGGAGTCCGGGTCGAGGTGGACATGCTCCCAGCCCAGAGCCCGCAGCTCCTCGGTCCGCGCGCCGGTGAGCAGCGAGACCACGATGTAGGAGTGCAGCCGATCGAGCGTGGTCTTGGTCAGCACGTCGTCGGCCTGCTCCGCGCTGAGAGACTTCGACCGACGCCCCGCCTGCCCGGTGGGCACCTCGGTTAGCTCGACCACGTTCCGCTTCACCTTGTCTCGCGCCTTGGCCCGTTTCACCGACCGGTTGAGACAGGCCCGGATCTCCTGCACCGTTCGGGTGCTGTGGGACAGTGACAGTTCGGCAAGCCACTGATCGACCTCCGCCGCAGACAGGTCCCGTAGCTTCCATGCCCCGAGCGCCGGCAGCACATGCTTGGCACACAGGTGGCGATACTTCGTGACTGTCGCCGCCGACTGCCGACCCAGCCCATGCGCCAGCCAGTCCTCGACTGCATGCCGCACCGTATATCCGGTGACTCCCGCGGTCAGGCCATCCGCTTGATCGCGCAGGAGGTCCCGCAACTTGTTCTTCGCCTCAGTCCTCGTTCGACCTGAGGCCTTTCGCACAACCCTCTTGCCTCGCCCGTCGTAGCCAATCGTGGTCGTCGCGATCCACCGCTGCCGATGCTCATCCCAATGCAGCCCGCCGTCCCCGCGGGCACGACGAGTCACGTCCGACGACCCAGCGAGTCGACGTACTCGGCCAACGCCGACACCGGTACCAACCTCCGGCGGCCCTGCTTCACAGTCCGTAGCCGACCCGAGCGAATCAGCTCATAGAGGACGGACCGACTCAGCCGCAGCGCCTCCGCCGCCTCGTCCACGTCATAAAGCACGGCCGGCACCGCCGGCCTGCTCTCAGCGACAGCCATGATTGCTCTTCCTTCCTCGGTGCCACCACCGGCTTGCCTCCGGTCCGTGTGCGGTCTGCGTTGCCCACAAGATCGGCGCACATCTCGGGCTGGTCGGACCAGTTACCGGTGAACCGGATCGGGGACCGCTCCCACTCCGAATGCGGATGTCCTCATTAAGCCAAACGGAGCACCGATCGGGCGCCATGCGCGACGACCTGTGGATAGGACCGCCGGCCGGACGGCTCATTCCCGTCACATGTCCCTAAGGACGCGGGTCCTGCCTGGCGGTCAGATGACTCAACATCGATTGGGTAAATGGGTGATTCCGACGGCAAGTGTCTGACACCATTTGGGTCTGTCCACCGATGCTTATCACACCGTCGACGATTCCGGCGTTGGCCGGAGACGTGCAGCAGCTCGGCTGGATCACTGAGCTGGCGCTACGCCAACGGGCTATCGATCAGAGATAGTGGGACCGCTCACGGCTCGGCCAGGCTCGCGGCCAGCGTGAGAAGCCGACCGACCACACTGCTGTCGCCTTCAAAGCCGATATAGGCATAGCTTCGGACCCGGCATCGGTCAATAACGCAGCGAGAGCCGACTCTGCATGCCCCGACTCGCTTTGCGCGGTGTGGGACCAGCCTCATAACCCAGAGGTCACAGGTTCAAATCCTGTCCCCGCTACAACGAAACACCTAGTCATGGCCCGATTGCTGGAACCGCAGCCGGGCCTTGATCATTTTCGTTAGCGAACGTTGCCGTCTCTGATTGTGTGCAGTTCCGGTTCATGCTTGACCATCGGGTTCGGGTAGCTGCTTGACAGTTTCAGGACGCCGGTTCAGTTACGTCCAGGCATGTGGTGTGCGAGTTAGTCGTCGATGAGCGTGGCGTCGTGATGTGAAGCGGCCATCGCGTGATCTTGTTTGAAGTCCTCTCACAGATCTCAGACAAGGAGCACGACGATGACCGCAACACCCAGTATCGAGCTGCCCGCGTGGATGGCTGAGCAGTTGTCTCAGGCCAGTCCGGACCTGCTGCGGCAGATGGTTCAGATCATGACCCTCGTGCGTGTGCGTGCGCGTGCGCCTACGCGCTGCGTGCGCATTGGTGTTGCTGACCAGGTCAAGAAAATTCTGGGCACCGGGGGCGCGAGAAGGAGGAGACGGCGAGAAGGACAGCGCGGCGCGCAGCGGAGCGAGGACACGTCCTCCTAACAGCTTTGACAGCGCAATTTTCTCGCTAGTCTGCGCGTAACCATTCACCATTTGTAGTCGAGTCAGACTAACCAGAATTTGGAGGCAATACACCAATGGCAGACACCCAGCCTGTCAGTCCCGTGGCTCATGGCACCGCCGTCTTCGCCGGCGTGCTCATGATCATCGGCGGGGCTTTCCAGGCCTTAGAGGCTCTCGCGGCCATTGTGAACGACAAGTACCTCGTGGTCCTCCCGCAGTACATCTATGCCTTTGACCTCACGCTCTGGGGCTGGATTCACCTGCTGGTCGGCCTGGGGTTGCTGGCAATCGGCATCGCCCTGCTGCAGAGGTCAGACCTGGGCTCGCATGGCCGGCATAGTCATCGCGGTGATATCGGCGATCATCAACTTCACCTGGCTGCCGTACTCGCCCTGGTGGGCGCTCATGGTCATCGGCATTGACGTCCTCATCATCTGGGCGCTCGCCTCGTACCTGCGCCAGCCCGAGGTGACGAGCACACAGCCAGCAAAGACGCCCCAGACGACGTCTTAAAAGGATGCTCCACTAGCCGAGCGCCCAAATCTGCCTTGGAGGGCAGCCCACTGCACGGAGCAATCACTGGCCGAGCAATCATCCGGTCGCGCGCGCGTACGCGTAAGGAGGTGACCGCGCGAAAGCGTGACCGCGCGGGGGCAGCGGTTATCGACGATCGATCTTTTCGACAGCACCCTGACGCTGTTGACCGGTCCAGCTAGCGGGGCTTGGCGCACCGCGGCGTCCCGGCTTCCGGCTAGTCTCCCCCTACAGATGCTGGCCATCGGGTCTGAGTTGTCCGATCCGACCGGGAAGTTGACGGAGCGGTACGGGCTGGCCGGTGCTGCTGCAGTTCTGGTGCGGCCGGATGGCTATGTCAGCTGGACCAGCAACGCGGCTGAGGACCACGCTGTCGAATCGCTCCGCATGGCAATCGCTCAAAGTCTCGGAGAGTCGATACAGTCGTCCGCTCGGCTCGTGTCGGTCGCATAGCATCCTGCCTGTTCAGAGCACCCGGAACACGGGTGCGATCGTTCGGTTGCTGGCACCCTCGTACGCCGCCAGGATGAGGCAGAGCACGTCGATGCCCTCCTTCTCGGTGTGCAGCGGACGCGTGCCAGAGCGCAAGCAATCGGCGAAGCGGCCGATTTCAAAGGCGTAAGTGTCGACGTCCTCGAAGTCGTAGGTCTGGCTGCCCGATCCGCGCAGCGTTACTGTCAGCGAACTTCCATCGCTGCGCAGCGAGCCGCGTTCCCCGACGACCGAGAACCTCTCGGTGCCCGGCGGCGCGTCGTACGCCCAGCTCGTGACGAGGTGGCCGAGCACACCATTGTCGAAGCGGACCAGAACCTGAGCCGAGTCCTCGCCCTCCATGAAACTCAGCCGGTGCTGAGACAGCAGGGCCGTTACCTCGACCGGTGAGGCTCCCGCAAAGTGCAGCATCAGGTACGTCGGGTGGTAACCGCTGTCGATCAGCTCGCCGCCACCGCTAGTGGCAGTGTTTGCGCGCCAGCCCATGTTCTGCGGGTCGAAGTCGTTGTAGAAGCAGTCGGTGGTGTGAACCTCGTAGACCTTGCCGAGAACACCGTCATCCAGCAGCTGCTTGGATTTGGCCACCGCGGGCAGATAGAGCTGATTGTGGGCACACATCAAGGTCACACCCGCGGCGCTCACCGCCCGTTGCACCTCTGCGGCCTGCTCCACAGTGAGGCAGAGCGGCTTTTCACACAGAATGTGCTTGCCTGCTTCAGCGGCGGCCACGATGGCCTCGGCGTGTAGGTGGTGCGGCAGGCAGATGTCGACGGCGTCGAGGTCAGCCTCGGTGATCATCTGCCGAAAGTCTGTGTACGCCGCGGCACCGAGCTCGATCGCGCGTCTCTGGGCGGTCTCGGCCACCACATCAGCAACCGCTGTCACCTCGATCATGTCGGCGTAGGCGCGGTAACCGCGGATATGAGCTCCCAGGATGCCGCCTCCACCGACCGCGCCAACTTTGATCGTGCTCATACGGCACTGATCCGATAGCTCATGGTGCTGCCAGTGGCTGCTGCGGTGTTGGCCGCAACGACCAGTCTCGTAAGTTCGACCGCCCGAGTCAGATTGTCCTCGGCTCGCGTGCCGTCGCGGATGTGTGCCACCCACTGGCTCACGGCGTCAGGATCGTCTGGAGGCACCGCGAGCGACTGCCAGGTGTCTGAGCCTGCGTTACGCAGCCGGAGCGCGCCTCCCGTGCTTTCGTACGCGAGGCTGGCCGCTGTGCCGTGCATCTCGATGGTGAACGGGTCGCGACTCAAGAACCCGGTCTCGATGACACCGATCGCGCCGCCCGGGTATCCGAGCGTGACGACGGCTTGGTCCTCGACCGGACGCTGGGTCAGCGAGGCGTACGTGGCGCTCACTGTGGCTGGGACGGCGCCGAGGAACAGCTGCGTGAGGTATACCGGGTGGCATCCGAGATCGCTGAGTGCCCCACCGATGGCGGCTTCGGGGTCATAGAAGCGTTCCGGCAGCCAGCCCGCGATGGCGCCATCATGCGACAGCCGGATCCGGCTATAGGTCAGCTCGCCAAGCTGCTCCTCGTTGAGCTTGTCCTGGATCGCCCGGGTGTATCCGTGATAGAGCTGCGGCAACGACACCATCACTGCGATGCCGGCCTTGTCGGCGGCGTCAATGATCTCTTCGGCCTCTGCAACGGTCGGTGCCAGGAGCTTCTCGGTGAAGATGTGCTTTCCGGCTTCCGCGGCGCGAAGCATGATCGCGTGATGGGCGCTGGTGGCGGTCGTGACGGTGACAGCGTCGATGTCGCCGGCGAGCAGCTCATCGAGGTCGTCAATGAAAGGCGTCCCGATGGCGTCTGCTGAGGCTCGACCGCGAGCAGGATCGTCGTCCCAAGCGGCGACAAGCTCGGTTTCTGGATCCTGGCGGACCAGCCCGGCGTATTCGGCTGCATGCACGTGCCAGAATCCGAGAACCGCTACCTTGATCGGATCTGACACGAGCAGTCCTTCCTCGAGCGCTGAGCAGGATTGCCCTGCTGTCACCGGCGGCTCAACCGTAGCCGTGAGGCATGCTCGTTTCCGGTACGACCCGCCCATCAGGCCCGCGGACGACCTCCTTACGCGCACGCGCGCGCGAAGCCCTCGTCGATCTTTGAGTGCCCGTTGATCATCTTGTGCTGCTGATGATCATGGAAAGAGTGCTCCAATTCAAAAAATCACCGCCAAGTGAAAGTGTTGAACTAGTCTCGATCTTGGTACCCGAGGGGCTGCCCCTTTTCACCTTAGGGAACGAGGACAGCCTGGCGGTTCTCCAAGGGCTCGCCAGGCCAGACCAGATCGCCAGGCTGTGTCCATGATCCCAGCGGAATGACGCAATGCGTTATCGTGCGCGTTCGGCTCTTTGAGGACCCGACCGAGCAGGCGTTCCCCGTGATCATCGCTTGAAGAGCAGCAGCTGCGCGTTGTTCGGTCGCGGCGATCATCGCGTCTCGTTCTCCCAACGCGGTCAGCACCTCGACCGCCAATCTCTCGAGCCGCCGGTCACGTTCGGCTCGCTCACGCCGATACCTTGCCTGCACCTGCGACGCCGCCAGCCTCGCTACCTGCCTCACCGACTGCCCACAACCACCACTTCCTCCATCGACGAAGATTGCACTCCCATACGCCATGTCGCGCCGGTTGAGCGGTCACAACCTCCAAGACATCTCACGAGACGTACCTCCCTCAGCTCTCCGCAATGTCATGGCCAACACACCTGGTGCATTGTCGGAAGTTCCTGCCGGCTGAGTGATCGGCTAGGCCCCCGCCGGTGACTTATTGGGTTGTGACGATGAGCATGCACAAGCTCACCGCCGGGTCGGGGTACGACTATCTGACGCGGCAGGTGGCGGCGTTGGATGCCACCGACAAAGGGCATGTCGGGCTGGCCGACTACTACTCGGCCAAGGGCGAATCCCCCGGCCGGTGGGTGGGTGCCGGGATGGACGGGATCGACGGTCTGGCGGCCGGCGATCCGGTGACCGCGGAGCAGATGCAGGCGCTGTTCGGCGCCGGCCTGCACCCGTTGGCGGCGGAGCGGCTGGCCGCGATCCTGGACGCTGAGTTCAGCACCAAAGTGGCGGAGGCAGCCGGGCGGTTGGGGGCGCCGTTCAAGGTCCACAGCAACGACGTCTCCCCGTTCCGGGTCGCCGTCGCCCAACGGTTGGAGCAGCTCAACCGGGCCGACGGGCTGCCGGCGGGTTGGTCGGTGCCGGCGGCGGTGCGGGCCCGGATCCGCACTGAGGTGGCGACGGAGTTCTTCCGCGTCGAGCACAGCCGTGACCCGATGGATGCCCGGGAGTTGGCCGGGATCATTGCGAAGTTGTCGCGGCCTCGGACGACTGCGGTGGCCGGTTTCGACTTGACGTTCTCTCCGGTGAAGTCGGTGTCGACGTTGTGGGCGGTCGCCGACCCGCGGACCGCATCAGCGATCGAGGTCGCGCATCACGCGGCGGTCGGGGATGCGTTGCGGTTCATCGAGGAGCACGCCTTGTTTACCCGGACCGGCGCGGACGGCGTGCGGCAGGTCAACGTCACCGGTCTGGTTGCCGCGGCCTTTGTGCATCGGGACAGTAGGGCCGGGGATCCGGATTTCCACACCCATGTCGCGGTGGCGAACAAGGTCCAGACCCTCGACGGGCGTTGGCTGGCCATCGACGGCCGGGTGTTGTTCAAGGCGAAGGTGGCGGCGTCGGAGACCTACAACACCGCCCTCGAACGCCACCTCCACAATGCACTGGGGGTGCGGTTCGCCGAACGGCCCGGCACCGACCCGGGCAAGCGGCCGATCCGCGAGATCGTCGGCGTCGACCCCCGACTCAACCAGCGGTGGTCGACACGCCGCCGCCACATCAACCTCCGCCGCGGCGAACTCGCCGTCCAGTTCCAGACCGACCACGGCCGGCCACCCACCGCGGTCGAAGCACTGCAGCTGGCGCAGCAGGCGAACCTGGAAACCCGCGACGCCAAACACGAACCCCGCTCTGAAGCCGACCAACGCCAGGTCTGGATGGCCGAAGCCGCCGCCGTCCTCGGCTCACGTACTGCGGTCGACATCATGATCGCCGCCGCACAGGTCCCCACTTCAGCGCCAGGCCAAGTGGTCCACGCGGCGTGGGTCGGCGAGACCGCCATCCACATCCTGGCTGTGATGGAAGCGACCCGGGCCACCTGGCAGATCTGGCATGTCCGCGCAGAAGCCGAACGTCAGGTTCGGACCGTCGACCTGCCCGCCGAACAATCAGCCGCCCTCGTCGACCTTCTGGTCTCCGAAGTAATTGATCACCACTCAATCGCACTAACCGCGCCGCCGGACGGGATCGAGGAACCGGCCGAACTGCGACGCACCGACGGGACGACGACCGCCGCGGCGCGGGAGATCCGGGAGCTGAAGCGGAAGAACGCCGAGCTGGAGCAAACCGTCGCCATTCTCAAGGCCGCGACGTCTTTCAACGCGTGCGGAGAGTCGGCCCGCAACACCGATCATCTGTACTCTCGTCGCCGAGCATCGTGCTCGGGTCGGGGTCGCGCCGATCTGCCGCGTGCTGAGTCAGCATGGCTGCCAGATCGCCCCGAGAACCTTCTTTGCATGGGCCCGCCGGGCGCCGTCGCAACGAGACCTGTGGGACATCGTCATCACCGAGATCTTGGCCGGCTACTACGAGCCCGACGAGCTAGTGCTTGCGCCACTCAGCGGGTCTTGCTCCCCGCTTTGCTCCCGGCTTTGAACCTGGCGCGGCATGATGCGATCTGACCTGGGATGACATCCGGGAACGGGCTGGTTGCGTCCTCCACGTAAGTCGGCTCGCTTCACGGTCCGCTCCGACGCGATGTGACCCGCCACCCTGGTTCACGCGATAGCCCCAGTCCTCGACCTGCCGGCCGTTGGCCAGGGGTCACGAGGGACGGCGACGGCCGGCGGGCTCGGCCGGAGTGTTGGCCGACCGGCAAGAGCTGAGCAAGAGGAAATCAGCAGCCAGACCAGCGCAACGGCAGCCAACCCCTGTCTGGCCTGCGCTCCCGGTGGTCAGCGTCATGGGGGTGCGCTGTCGGCATCCTCGTGCTTGCGACCAAGCGCGCCATGATCCGATGGACCCAACGGGTTCCACAGCGCTTGTTGCCGCGCAGCCTGGTCCTGACCGCGGCGGCCCGCTGGTCGATGTTGGCGGCGCGGCGGTCGGATGCGCATCGCAAGCACTATCCAGAGCATCTGCAGGCCGAGGCGAATGGCGGTGCGGGTGTCTCCAGTGACTGCCGAAGTGCCGATCCGCGGGTGGTAGTTCACCGGAACCTGGACGACGGTGTCCCGTGCTACCAGGGCAAGCATCAACATCTCCAGCCCGAATGCGGAACCGTGAATGCGGGAGTCGCGCAGCAGGCCAGGGACCAGGTAGTTGGAGACGACGCGAAATGTGCAGCCGACATCGCTGAGGTAGGAGGTGTTAAACAGCACCTCGATGGTCTTGGCGACAGCCCAGTTGCCCCACTGCAGGAACCAGCCCATGTTGGCGCCGTTCCAGATGAAGTTCGACACCGTGCGCGACCCGACCACGAAGTCGCAATCCTCGGTGAAGGGCAGCAGCTTCGTCAGGTCCCTCGGGTTGAAGGTGCCGTCGGGCTCGCAGATGCAGATCAGGTCGGTGTCGACCTCGGCGAGCCCGCGACGGATCGCTGCGCCGTAGCCCTGCCGTGGCTCCAGCACCTCGCGGGCCGTGGTCATGGCCACCTCGTCTGAGGTCCCCTCCGCCGCGTTGTTGTTGACCACCAGGATGTCGTCGACGATGCCGAGTTTGTCGAAGGCTCTGATGGTCTCGGCGATGCTGTCCTTCTCGTTGTAGGTCGGCAGCACCACCGACAACGTCTTACCGTTCCACACGGCCGGACTCCGGCGTGGCGATCAGCAGCATCTGGCCGGCCAGCGGCTTGATGGGAGACCGCAGATACCAGGGCACCAAGAAGGTCAAAGCGGAGCCTTTGCTGTTCATCGTCAATGGAAGAAACCGCGGATACACCTGAATGATCCGCCAATCCTCTGAACGCAGGTAGTCGGCCAGCGAGCGGTCGGTGTAGATCGCCACATGCGTGTAGTCGTCAAAGTAGCCGCCGGGGTTCAGCCGAAAGTTCGGTTGCAGCAGAATCAGGATTCCGCCCGCCCGCAGCACGCGGGCCGACTCGGCGAGCAGTAGGGCGGTCGCCGGCCGCTCCAGGTGTTCGAGCAGGTTGGAGGCGAACACCACGTCGAACGAGCCTGAGTCGAAGCGCGACAAGTCGGTGCAGTCACCCACCTCGGCCTGGACGTGCTCGGCAGCGGCGCGCTGCACGGTGGTGTCCAGGTCCATGGCCACCACTCGCCGCGCCGTGATGGTGTTGGCGAAGTCGCACCAGCCGGCGCCCAGTTCCAAGACGTCGGCGTCTGCGGGGATCCAGCGCTGCAGGTAGGCGCAGAGGTGGTTCCAGACGGCGGCGCGGTGGGCGTTGGGGGCGAGCCGGGTACGGAAGTAGGCGGAAACTTCACCGTCGGCGGGCGGCGGTGAAGCCGGGGCTGACGCACTGTCTGCCACCAGGCCACTCCTGAAGCATCTCGTCGGGGTCGTGCTCGTGTCAGCACCGCAAGCGGTGCGTCGGTGCGGATAGCCTGATGCCGTCGCACACTACCCGAAGGACCAGTGAATGTCGGTGATCACCGACCCCAAGTCGGACCGCCGAGCCGGGGTGTCGACCCAGACGCTTGCTGCTCGCGTGCCTCCCGGCGGTGGCGATCGGGGTGCTGATCAGGGTGTGGCTGATGCACACGTCGCTGGTCCCAGTTGAACGCCGACGAGGGCGTCACCGGCCTGCAGGCGTACGAGGTCCTGCGTGGGAACTTCCGCCTCATAGTGGCCGGGAACGACTACGGCTCGACGACCGAGACCTACCTGATTGCGCCGTTCCTGGCGTTTTGGAGCGGGGTGTGGCCGCTGCGGATCGTGCCGATCGCGCTGTCCGCGGTTGCCGGCTATGCGCTATACCGGTTGGCGCGGCCGATCTTCGGCCGGGTACCGGCCGCGGCACTGGCGCTGATCGGGTGGACCACCTCCGGCGCGGTGGCGATCTTGTTCCTGCGCCCCTACATGGGCTACACGACCGGGTTCATCGCGCTGATCGCTGCGCTGGCGTTGGCGTGCCACGCGATGCGTACGGAACAACGCCTGGCCCGGACTGCGGGCTTCGCCGGGTTCGCCGCGGGGTTCGCGATATGGAGCCATCCGATCTTCGGCACGGTCGCGCTGCTGGCGTTGATCGCGCCGACGCTGTACCGCCGGCGGGCGCTGCGCCGGTGGTGGCTGCCGCTCGCCGCCGGCGGGGTGCTCGGAGTCAGCCCGTGGCTGCTGTTCATGGCGCAGAACGGCTGGCCGGCATCAGCCACGCCGGTGGTGGAAGCCACCTACCCCGAGCGCCTGACCAGGTTCGTCACCGAGCTGCTCCCGCGGGCCTTCGGTCTACGCACCGAGTTGGGTGGGGACTGGGTCGGCCCCGACGCGGTGGCTGTCGGGGTCGCGGCCCTGCTGATCATCGGTTCGATAGTCGGGATGGTGCTGCTGGTGATCCGCAAGGGCCTACAGGCCCTGCCGATCCTGGTAGCCGGGGTTCTTGCGTTCCCGGTCCTCGCGCTGTACGCCCCACTCAGCAACATCGCGGACGGGCGGTACGCCCTGCCGTTCCTGCCGGAGCTGCTGATGGGGTTGGGGGCGTGGCTGCTGCTGATCCCTGAGCGCATCCGCGACTCGCCGTGGCTGGTGATCACCGTGCCGACGGTATGGGCGCTCTTGCTATGCGTTCCCGTGGTGCATCAGCAGGTCGGCTGGGAGTGGATCGACCCCGACACCGACGCCAAGCAGATGGTCAGCGAGTTGGAGACCCGGCAGATCCGCTACATCGCCGGCGACTACTGGGGCGCGTACGTGGTCGACTACCTCGGCGCGGGGCGCTTCCAGGCGGCGGTTCACCTCCCCGTCCGGTTCGACGAGGAGAACGCCACCGTCAACGCCGCCGACCCTTCGGAGGTCGCGTACGTGTACCAAAACGGTCAGACCCCGTACATGCGGATGCCGGTGGACCGCTACCAGATGATGGACATCGGAGCCTTCGACCTCTACGTGCCGGTCGGGGCGTGAGATAGCAGTCCCATCGGTCACGCTGTGGTCCAGGCTCCTTTATCGTGTGGGTTGGATCGGCGTGCCTCAAAACGCCGACCGCGGCGGCTGGCTAACATCAGCCGTCAGGTGCGTCTGGTCTTGACGCGGGTGTCTGCGGGCGCTCCCGGCCGCTGGGCCCGGGACCCGGTCACGCATGTCAACTTGGAACCACAGCACGGAGAGGGACATGTCTGACCCCGAAGTGTCTTCCAGACCCACGGACAGCCGGTCGCCATCGGTGCCCGTGCTGCGGTTGCGACGTCAGCTGTTCTACTACCTGGTCGTCGGCGGTCTCACCGCTGTCGTCGACATAGGACTGCTAGCCCTACTCCATGAGTCCTATGGGGTTCCGCTTGGCGCCGCCACCACGGTGGCCTTCTGCACCGCCGTGGTGGTGAACTTTCTGCTCAATCGGACCGCAATGTCATCCAGGGGCTCGCGGGGGTTGACGCAGCACGCATTGCGGTACGGCTCGCTGGTTGTGGCCAATTATGTGATCACACTCGCGGTGGTGACTACCGCAGGGCACGTGGGCGATAGGTACCTGGTGGCAAAGGTTGCGGTAGTAGCAGCATCGACCTCGTGGAACTTCCTCCTCTACCGCCACTGGGTATTCACCCCGCCCCGTCCAACGTCGTCGAAGCAGGATCGGGTGCCGTGGATCGGGAGGAAGCCGCGTCATCGTGATGGCAGGTCGGTGGAGCCGAGTCGTCAGATGCTCGTGGTTGTCCCTGCCTACAACGACGAAGAGTCCGTTGGGTCACATGGTGACCGAGGTAGCCGTCGGGAAGGCCTACTCGGTGGTTCAGGCGCAACCGGTAAGCAAGATCCCGGTCACGAGCATCAGGCCTAATGCTTAGCAAGCAGTTGCCACCGAGGACTAACAGGCAGCTGCAATGTTTGCGGAACGCCACCCTCCGTAGCACCAACGCCTCAGGAAGCGTCCGGACAGTAGTCCCGACTGATGGGCAGTGATTCCCCAAGTCTTCGTCTTCGTCGCGTGTTGGTCGTTGAAGCCCTTCCCGATGCTGACGGCACAGGGCCGGAACGGCTGGGCGTAAATCGAACATCCCGAAGGCGCCCGTGCCCAATTCGTGCCCAATACGACGACGAACCCCAGTCAATCAGAGCCAACCGCAGCTAACGTTCCGTCGCACGCAAGGGAAACCCCCCTGGTCACAGGACCCCCCGGACACGTCTTCCAAGCTGGTCATCCGCCAGACGCTGCTGGGTCGGTCGACAAGTCAATTGCGAGAAACCGGCCACGGGGGCGGTCTCGTCTCGGTTTTCGTCTCAGTTGCCTTCGTTCGCCTCCGTTCGCCGACCCTCCGGAGTGACCCTGTCATGCGGGCAGGCCGGGAACACGCCCGAACGACCGGGAAGCCGGGTTGGAAAGCGTGTTGGACTGACAGCAACCGTGACAGCAACGTGGCTGAGAAGGGACCGGTCGGCGGTGAACCTGTCGGTACAGCTCGCGCCGTCAACGGATTGTCATGGACTGTGGGACAGGCCCGGCCCGGACCTACGGATCAGAAGGTCAGTGTGAGGTCGACCCGGGGCGCCCTGCCGGTATTTCGACCGGTGGGTTTCCCCGAGTCGCCTCCCGAACCCGGCGTGCCGGTCGTCCCGGCACCGGGCTCTCCACAAGTCCCATTACGCACTGACGTGATGGTTCATCCCGTGGCTGGCCATTGAGTGGGGATGGCGGTTCCCCGGTAGCGGTAGCGCGTGGTGCGCACCTTGTCCGGATTGAACAGTCCGATCTCCGATGTGGCCGGCCACCATCCGCCGTTGCAGTAGCGCGACGGATGATCTTCACTGTGATCCGGCGGTGTTTGCGCCGCGCCCATCGCAGGAACCGGTCCAGCGTGTAGTTGGCCAGGTCCGAGAAGGCGACAGAGGACACGCCGGGTTTGAAATAGGCGCACCAGCCCCGCAGCGCCGGGTTGAGCCGGCGGATGAGGGTCTGGAGTGGCTGGTTGACGTTGCGCCGGCAGATCGTCTTGACCTTGAGTGTCACCGCCTTGATCGCTTTGCGGGACGGGTAGGTGTAGACGTAGTACCGGTTGGTGCCCCGCTTACGGTGGCGCTGGATGCGCCAGCCGAGAAAGTCGAGGCCATCGTCGATATGGGTGATCTTCGTCTTCTCCGCCGATAGGCGTAGACCCATCGGTGCCAGCGCCGCCGCAGCCCGCCCACGCATGTGCTCGGCGTGTTCGCGGGTGCCGGAGACCATCAGCAACCAGTCGTCTGCGTAGCGGACGAGACGGTAATTACTCAGGCCCTTGCGGCGGCGGGTGGCCCGCTGGCTTTGGCTGCTGCCCGGCCCACCGGGCATCTGGGCGATGTGCTCGTCCAGCACCGATAGGGCCAGGTTGGCCAGCACGGGGGAAAGAATCCCACCCTGCGGCACCCCCATGGTGTCGTCGCGCAGCGCCCCATCCTGGCCGAGGATGCCGGCCTTCAGGAACGCCTTCACCAGGGCCAGGACGCGCTTATCTGCGATCCGCATACCAGCACGCCTCGGCATTGTCGGGGCTGCTTCCCACCCTCACCGGCGTCCCCGGATCAGGCTGCCCCCAGCCTCAAATCTGGTGGATAGGGGCCGGGGTGCAGTGCGTGACCGCCGCCCCACCCAACGGCCCACAGCCGGCGACGGACCTGCCCACCACCAGACCGGCGGCCCGGTAGCGCCTACTACGTGCAGGCCGTGCTGGGGGTATCCAGATGCGTCCGGGCCAGCGTGAAAAAGGCTAGAAGCGGCGACTGCGCGGAGTTCGGGACGAAGTGCTGAGTGACCAACTGAGTGACTATGAGGGCGAAGACGGGCACACGACAGCACACGTTGACATACGCAGCTCACGCTCCGCCCGGGACTTCGGCCGAGCATCGGGCATGCTTCACACCGAAGAGGTCACCGGTTCGAACCCGGTATCGCCCACCAGTGTTTCCCCTAGTCGGATGCATATTTCGGACCTAACTTCCAACCGGCGTGCAGCATAGATGCAGAAACAGCGGCGCTTCTCTTCGTGGAATCCACTTCTACCGAGGTTCCATCCGCACTCTGGATTTCCAGAGGAGTGCGCCATCCCAAAAAAGTTGGCATCTCACGTTAAGCAACTCGAAGGGGTCCGCGCGAGCAACAGCTTGTTCTGTGACACGCCATAGGCACGATATGAACTCACCCATACCTGATGGCCTTGCCAGGTAACGGGGATTAGGTCCTTGATGTTCATTTCGACGCGACCTGGCTCGCGTTCTTGTTCGTCGGTCATCACACCTTCTTGCATCATCTGTCTAATCGCGATCGCACAGTTGTCGCGGTCTGGGCCATTCGTGATGCTCGCCTCGCAGACGTGATTGACGCGCACGCGCGTACGGACTCACGCTGCCAACTGGCCCGGGCCAGTAACCGGTAAAGGAGGTCATCATGTCTGACATATCAACCACCACCGCGGCGGTCGGTACACAATGAACGCCCCCGCCTCAATCACCATCACGCCAGTCTTCGTTGCCGACCTGCTCGCCGAGGCGAGCGGATGCCGGTCCACGTGCACGTCATCGACCATCCCGATGCGCGCGTGCTGGTCGACACCGGCATGACGGAGCTGCACCCGGCGGTGGCCGACCTCGATCCCCGCCTCCGTCCGCTGAGCAAGCAGGACTTCGACCTCGCCGGCATCGACATCGTCGTCAACACACACCTGCACTTCGACCACTGCGGCGGCAACCACCTCTTCGCCGGCAGGCCGATCTACGTCCAGCGTCGGGAGCTCGACGACGCGCGAGCGAGGACGACTACACCATTCGCGAGTGGGTCGAGGCGCCCGGCGTGCGGTACGTGCCGGTCGACGGCGAGCTCGAGCTGCTTCCCGGGCTCCGGCTCGTCCCGGCGCCGGCCCAGGTAAGGACCACCAGCACCGCCTTGGGTTGGACTTATGCAGTTATGGCGGTGATGGTCACCTCTGGGTACGGTCATGACGGACGAACGATCGGAGGAGCCATGACCACAGAAGCCGCCTCGGCCATCCCCGCGCGCGAGCCGGCGCTGCTCGGCCAGACCGTCGTCGTGCTTGGCGGCAGCGCGGGAATCGGCCTCGAGACCGCCCGCCGCGCCCGCGGCGAGGGCGCCGACGTCTTCCTCACCGGGCGCCACTCCGAACGGCTCGCCCAGGCGGCGCGCGACGTCGGAGCACGCGGGAGCGCCGCGTTCGACGCCAACGACGCGGCCGCGGTGAAGCGGTTCTTCGACGATCTGCCGGGGCCGATCGACCACGTCCTGGTCGCCGCCTACACGAGCAGGTTCTACGGACCGATGCTCGAGCAACCCTCCGAAGACGTGGGCCGAGCGGTCAGCGAGCGCGTGGTGCAGGTGCTCGAGATCGCGCGCAACGCCGCCCCGAGGATGCGCTCCGGAGGGACGCTGCTACTGACCGGCGGCAGCTCCCGGAAGTTCGATCGCTCCACCGGCATCTCCCCCGCCGTCTTCTCACTGCTGCGGGCGTTCACCGCGGCGCTCGCGCTCGAGCTCTCTCCAGTCCGCGTCAACCTGATCGAGGCCGGCTTCGTCGACACCGCGCTGGCGGCGTCGTTCTTCAACGGCGACGAGGCTGCACTCGAGCACAGGCGCGAGGAGCTGCGCGCCACGCTGCCCGTCCGCCGGGTGATCGCGCCGGCCGATCTCGCCGCGATGGCCGTCCACGTCATGACCAACACCGCCGTCACCGGCGCGACGTTCGACGTCGACGGCGGCCAGCGGCTCATCGACTGACTGCTGCCGCAACATCAGCGAAGCGTCAGTCGGTCCGAATGAGACACTGCGGGTGAACGCGCCAACGCGCGTCAAGCAGCACACGACCGCCGCAGCTCGCTTGTTGTTGCT
>CAWFJC010000008.1:0-118129 GCA_963815975.1 uncultured Actinomycetota bacterium | reverse complement strand
ATCATGGCTCAGGTCGCCGAGAAGGCCGGGGTCACGTTCCGCTACGGCGATGCGGCAGCGGAGGTGCTGCGCTCGCCACAAGGACGGGTTGCCGGGGTCCGTACAGCATCCGGAGAGCGATCGTCGCCGACGCCGTGGTGTGCACTCTCTGATCTGCCGACCGCGTACCAGCAACTGCTCAGTGATCTTCGCCCGCCGCGAGCGGCTGGGCACGGCCGTTACTCGCCCTCGGCGGCGGTCTGGCACGTCGGGGTGCGCGGACTGCCATCATCCTCGAGCCGCCCACCACAACATCCACTTCGGCACCGAATGGAGCTCCGCGTTCGACGCGCTCCTCAAGCGCGGAGAGCTGATGCCCGACCCGTCGCGGCTGGTCACCATCCCCTCCCTAGACGACTCCGATCTGGCCCCCGACGGCTGCTCGACGCTCTACGTGCTCGAGCCCGTACCCAACCTGAACGGCGTGATCAACTGGTCGACCGAAGCAGGGCAATTACGTGATCGTCTGCATGTATTTCTTGCCGAGCAGGGATATCCGACTGACATGATCACCGAGGATTTGATCACTCCGCTTGAGTGGCAGGCTCAGGGCATGGCGGCGGGCACACCCTTTGCACTGGCCCACACCTTCGGCCAGACCGGACCGTTCCGTCCGTCGAACGTCGAGCGGCGACTACCAGGAATGTTCTTCGCCGGGTCGGGCACCGTCCCTGGGGTCGGCGTTCCGATGGTGCTGATCTCGGGCAAACTTGCCGCCAGTCGAGTCGCTGACTACCTACCGGGGCCGAAGCGATGAACGACTGGGTGTCACAAGAAACCTTGCTGATCGAGGGCTACCGGCGGTGCGCCAAGCTGACCTGGCGCTACGGCACCACTTACTTCTGGGGCGCGGCCTTGCTGCCGAGGCCGCAACGCAAACACGTTTACGCCGTCTACGCTCTGTGCCGGCTGGCCGACGACATTGTTGATCTTCCCAATGGACAGCACCCGCTGCACCCTGAGCCTGTCGAAGAGCGAGAATCCGGGGGTCGACTAGCTCAGCACACAATTCCGACGACGACATCTTCAACGAGCCCAATCCGACGATCCCCGAGCCGGATGTCGCTGATCCTGGCGATGATCAAGAAGAGTCTGTCGCCCTTCGCCTCAAGGCCTTCGCCAATTCGTTCCAGACCAGCCTGGCCGAGGGCGGCAGCACCGATCCCGTGATGGCCGCGGTGGTTGAAACCGTGATCACTTGCCGCATCGACCCCGAGTGTTTCGACCGCTTCTTCAACGCCATGGCCATGGACCTGACCAAGAGCTCGTATCAAAGCTGGGAAGACCTGCGCGACTACATGGAGGGCTCGGCAGCCGTGATCGGAGAGATGATGCTGCCCGTCCTCGAGCCGACCAGCCAAGCAGCAAAAGCCCCCGCGCGGTCCCTAGGATTGGCGTTCCAGCTCACCAACTTCCTGCGCGACATCGACGAAGATCTTGATCGAGGTCGGGTCTACATGCCGCAGGATGATCTTCGGCTCTTCGATGTCGATCTTGAACGACGCGCGGTGACGCGGGAGTGGCGGGCCTTCTTGGCGTACGAGATCGAACGGAATCGGGCGCTGTATTCCTTTGCAGATACCGGAATCGCCATGCTGCCGCCGCGCTCGGCCCGATGCGTCGGGACTGCCCGGGTACTCTACGCGCAGATCCTTGATCAGATCGAACGCAATGGCTACGACGTCTTCTCGAGCCGAGCACGGGTGCCCACCTCGCGCAAGGCCGCAACGGCGGCCCGCATGATGGTGACAGGTCCCCGAGCGCTGAGGAGGCAAGCGGAGGCCTACCAGCGAAGGAGCATGACCGATGTCACGACACTCTGAGGCACATCGGCACTCCTGCACTTACCCGGTCACGTAGTGAGGATGACGGATGTCACTCAGGACACGTACTAGCCCGCTGCCGGAGGTCTCGAAGCCAAGCATCCGCTCGCGCATCCCGATCGCGCGCATCCCGCAGCCGCGGGAGGACCGGATGCCTTCGACCTGGCGGCTCGCCAAGCCGGGCCGTATCGCTGCGGCGCTGCGAACATCCCAAGCGCAGAACTCCGGCGGCTGGTTCGTCGCAGGCGCCAGCGGTGACATCGGTCGCAAGGAGTCGGTGACGCGCACGATTGCCGGACGCGAGGTGGTCTTCTGGCGCAACTCCACCGGCGAGCTGGTCGCCGGCCCGGGCGCGTGCCCGCACCTCGGGGCGCTCTTGGACAAGTGCCCGGTGATGGACGGCACCATGTACTGCCGGTGGCACGGGCTTGCACTGACCCAAAACGGTGACCCGACCTGGAGTCCCTATCGGGCCTACGACGACGGCGTCCTGGTCTGGGTGGGCTTGCCAACTGAGGGCGAGGAAGCGACCGATCGACCTGCCCTCCCCGCGCGACCCCCGCTGCCGGACGCCGTCAGCGCCGTGATCGCCAAGCCGGGCATCTGCGAGCCCCAGGACGTGATCGCCAATCGGCTCGATCCGTGGCATGGCTCGTGGTTTCACCCGTACGCCTTCAGCCACCTGGTGGTCGACGACGATGCCAGTAATGATCATGTACTGGTGGTGGACGTCACCTTCCGGCTGAGCCGGACCTGGGGTGTGCCGGTACGTGCGGAGTTCAGCTGCCCGGACACCCGGACGATCGTCATGCACATCACCGAGGGCGAAGGTGCCAGCAGCGTGGTGGAAACCCACGCCACCCCACTCGGACTGGGCGAGGACGGCCGGCCACGGACCATGGTCACCGAAGCCACGATCGCGTACTCGGACCGGCGCGGATTCCAGGTCGCGCGCTGGCTCTCGCCATTGCTGCGGCCGGGAATTCGGCGCACTGCGCGGAAGCTATGGATCGACGATCTCGCGTACGCGGAACGCCGTTACGAATTGCGGCAGCGCGGCGAGTTCCCCGGCTAACCTGATCTTGTCAGCAGGCCGCGGAGCGCGGGCGCTGCGCGATGCCGGGAGCGCATCGGCACTGTCCAAAGATCATGGCCAGCCACCCTCCAGCTGCTGAGGAGCTGGTTGGCAGCGAGGAAGCCAGTCGTGGCAGCACGCTCCATCAGTGCCACCGGAAAGTCGCACCGGATGCCGTCGCCAGCTAGCACGATCCGCGGGTGCGGCGTCTCGACGGTGAGCCGCTGCTCCCACGGGTCGGTGCCATGCAGCGGGCAGTCGTTCATGATCAGGAACTCCTCGGCAACGATGCCGGCAGGCGCGAGCTCGGGATAGATCCGGTGCAACTCGGCCAAGAGTTGATCTTTGAGCTGCTGATCAGAGGGCTGCTCGACGAGCGCGTACGCGTGCAGCTCGACCACCGAGCCGCCGCGCGCAGCAGACCACCGCCGCGCGCCCTCCTCGAAGCGTTCCAGGACCGAGATATTGTCCAGCGGCCCAAAGCCACTCGTACCCAGGAAAGCTGGCCGATCATGTGCCACAAGCCGGTCCAGCCACAACCGCCAGACCGCGAAAGTCGGAGCATTCCGCAGCGCCGCGACCCGGTCAAGCCACTGCACATCAGGCATAGCGCAGTCCATCGCCAGCCGACGCGTCGTCGCAGGATCGGTTGCCAAGACGAGGGCAGCGTTGATCTCGGTGCCGGATGCCAGGCCGATCCGCGGCATGTCCTGACTCGCGTCCAGCCGAAGCCACGGCCTCGCCGGTTCGGACCTCGACCCCGAGACCTTCGAGATAGCGCCGCAGTGGAGACCAGAGGCAACTGTCGTAGTCATCGCTCGGCACGTCGAAGAGCAGCCCCTCCGACGAGCCGAGGAAATAGCTGTGGAACATGGCGACAAGTTCGCCGGCGGAGAAGTCGTCAGGGTGCGCGAAAAAGCTGCGGGCGAAAACCTCCAGCGCCAGGTGCCGGGCCCGGGCCGGGAAATGAAGTCGATCAAGGAAAACCGCTGCGCTTTCCCCGCTGTACTGGGAAAACGTGCCCGGAAAATCGACGTCCAACAGCTCCAGAGCGGCCGGCACATTGACCGCAGCAAGATCACGAAGTCGAAACGAGGGGCTCTGTATCACGAACGCCGCGAGATTGAGCGGCGGCGTACGCGGGATGCCAGCAAAGGAGTCGGTGTGGCCGTCGGCGGAGATCAGCGGGTAGTCGGCCAGAGGCACTAGCGATCGCAGCTCAGGATCGGCGCGCCGTAGCAGCGCGCGGAGGTTGTAATACTGCCGGAAGAAGGCGTGAAAGCCGCGGCTCATCGTGACGTGATCAGTTCCGTGTGCAACCGGCCAGGCACGTACTCGACCGCCGAGTTGATCATGCGGCTCGATCAAGATCACCGGTACGCCACGTTCGGCCAGTCCGACCGCAGCCGCGATCCCGGCAATGCCGCCGCCAGCGACCACTACGGGCTCGGCTGCGGAGATCAACCGCGGCGCGCCGGCAGCGGCTGGATGCCTCACGGCGCGAGGGTCGGCCCCTGGCCGCCAGCGGCTTCTAGCTCGCCCGCCGCGCAGAAACGCACGTGCACGTGCGTTCCGGTCAGGATGCACACGTTGCAGCGTGTGCAGACCGCCAGCAAAGTGTGCGGAGCTAGTGTCGGAACTAAACCACATCGTGGTTGGTCACTTGTCCATTCGCGCCGCTACTACGCGGAGCCGGCTTGCGTGCCCGGAACGTATGCAAGATGTTGCGTTGCCAGCCCGGCACGGTGCGGACCTCGACGTCAGTGAATCCTGCTCGGTACAGGCGGTCGACAAAGGTCTGGATCGAGTCGAAGCGCAGCACGCTCCGCCACAGATAGCGATACAGCCTGGTCCGCCGAGAGATCAGCAAACCAAGCGGAATGATCGCCAGCCAGCACACCGCGCTCCAGACCAACCGTCCCCACAACCCTGACCCGGCAACCGAATAATCCTGAACAACGAGTACGCCGTCATCGGCGATCAGATCGAAGAGCCCAGCGAGCGTCTCATCGCGATCGCTGACATTGCGGAAGAGATAAGCCGCGAAGACTCCGTGGATAGGCCCGTCAATTCCCCACAGCGTGCGAGACCAGGCGCACTCCTCCGCTAGGCCGAGCTCGAACCGTACGCCGTCCGGCCACCGCTTGGCACGCGCCTGATCGATCATGCCCGTGGAAGCGTCAACACCGACAAGGTTGTAGCGCAGACCTGCCGCCTGGGCAGCCTGCAGGATGGCTCGGGTCGATGCGCCAGACCCGCAACCAAGATCAAGGAGACCGACCGGATGATGCCCGTTTGAGACCTCGGGATGCGGAAGCCGGTCGATCAGTACGTCGGCAGCTGACCGCAGATGGGTGTGATAGCCGGGGTTCAGCGCCACCATCAGGTCATAACGAGGTGCGACCTCGTCGAAGCCTGCCGCGACGTTCTTCGTCGTGATCATGGTCACCGTCGATAGCCTCCTGGGATGACAGCCTGCGATCCAACCAGCGCCGCCACAGCAGGATAGCGAGCGTGACCATGGCAAATCCGAATCCGAAGTCTTCGATCGGAATGTCCCACGGCGCACGCAGCCCGAGCATCTCGTCAGGGTTGTAGATCACGATCGGATCGGAGAGCTTGGTGAGCCAGCCATCCACCGGGACCTGGAACGCGAAGACGATCACGATCGACCACCAGTACTGGGCAGTGCGGAAGATGCCCGACCTGAAATAGACCAGCTCCGCGACGACCACGGCTAGCACCGCACAGCCGGTGAGCACCGTGTATTCAGGCACCGGAGCCTGTCTCGCCGACTCGTGATCTTTCGCGTATCCGACGCAGCACCTGACCCACAGCCTCGTACGTCAGCAAGCCGCAGATCGGCACCACGATGAAGAACACCAGCTCCTCGATCGGCATACCGAAGATCAACTTCACGCCGGTGGTGAACTCGGGGCTATAGGTCCAGTGATCACGCAGAATTCCGACGATGTCCCAGATCGAGAAGATGATCACTACCGGGATCAGCGCGAACGCCAAGCCGGCCGCGCGGCGGTAGACGCGAGCACCGAAGACAAACTCCAGCGGCAACGTGATCACCAAGCAAGCCGCCATCAACAGCAGGTATTGGTACTGGTCGAGGCGGCCCACTTCGCAACCGTACCGGGCTGATCAGAGAGCGTCGGAAATAGTTCGCAAGTGGGAAGAACTCGCAGCGGGAACCAGTTTTTCGTTTTCCTGTGCACGCCGTCCGAAAAGGCTACGATCAGCGACATGCCAGCTGGGCTGACCCCCGATATGGGGATGCGTCGCAGCGGAGGTTCGGGGGATTTACGGCAAGGAAATCTGACCCAGATACTCCGCTACGTACGCGACCATGGAGCCAGTAGCCGCCATGACATTGCTCGCGGCTGCGGGCTCGGCATTTCCACGATGACAGACCTGATCGGTGAACTCAGGGCACGCCGAATCGTCATGGAGCTTGACCCGATTCGCCGACCGGGCGCTGGTCGACCGACACGTCCGATCGACTTTGACGGCGAGCCGTGGTGCGTCCTCGGCGTACGCCTCGACCTGGACGGATTCGAGTTCGCTGCAGCGACTCTCGGAGGTCGCGAACTGTGGCGGGACAGCGTTCCGGCCAACCTTCGCGGAGCGACGGCGGATGCCGGCTTCGCGGCACTCGATGGCCAGCTGCGTGCCCAACTCACGCGGTTGTCGGCCGACAAGCGGCTGATCGCTGTTGAGATCGGCGTCGCGGGCTATATAGCAAGTGATCGCGCGACAGTGGGGCAATCGGAGAGTCCGGAGTGGCAGAATTTCCCACTCAGCGCCAAGGTCACGGCGACCCTCGAAGCGCTCGGCATATCGGGCGTACATGTCGGGATCACCAACGTCAGTCAGCTAGCTGCGCTGCACGCTGTCCGCAAGGAGCTGCAGCTGGAGCCGGAGACGATCGCGGCTTATCTCGGTGGCCGGCGCAGCATCGGCAGCGGCCTCATTGTCGGCAGCGAGATTTTCCGTGGCGCCGGTGGCGGTGCTGGTGACTTTGGGCATCTGAATGTGGATCCATCTGGTCCGTCCTGCCCATGCGGTCGCAATGGTTGCCTACAGTCGCTGATCGGGCCGCAGAATCTGCTGACTGTCGGTGAGCTGATGCCGCGCGACGCGGCAGCCCGACTGGTCGACGAGCGACCTGATGAAGCGATACGGCTGATCGTGGCGGCGATCGATGAAGGCCAGTCTGCGATGTTGCAGGTCCTCAAGCGCGCGGGCGCGGCATTGGGTGACGCGATTGACGACGTCATCGCGGTTGTCAACCCGCACACCGTGATCTTGGGTGGTTACCTCGGAGCGCTTAGTCCGCACCTGATGGATTCGATCAAGGAGCGCATCGCCCACCGGGTGACGATTCCCGCCTTTGCTGACACCAAGATCGTCGCTGTGGAACAAAATGTGCCGCGAGTGGTGCGTGGTGCCGTGTTGGCGGCGCGGGATGCCTGCTTCTACGATCCGCTGCACCTCACCCGGCCCATTTAATTGCCTCGCTCGCCAAGCTCGCTCGGCACGGATCGCGCTTAGTTGCCGCCTACTTCGTCGTCGCTCGCAGAGGAAGAACGCCTCCGCTCGCTCCTCCTCAGACACGGCGGCGGCGCGATCCGGTTTGATTGCTCCGCTCGCCTCATTCGGTGAGTTGGTCTGCGGTGATCACAACGGCCGCCGCTGTCCAGGCAAGTGGTGCCACGGAGGCCGGTTGACCGTTGGGCAAGACCTTCTCGGGAAGGGAGCCAGCCGCCGTACGGTGCTGATCAAGCCAGTGCAGTCGCGCCAAAGCCTCGTCGCGATCGCCGATGAACGCTGCGGTCATGGCGCGACTAGCGGTCACGTTCGTCCAGCTGATCCCGTCTCGGCGCCACGAGCCCCCAGGAGCGAGCCCGCCGCCCGGACGCGTCATCAGTAATGGTGCTTGTTCCCAGGCGCGCAGCACGGTTTGATCAACGCCTGAGGTCATCGGCGGCAGCAGGAAATCGACACCCAGGTCAGTGCTGTCGCTGCGCCCGCCGAGGTGCCGGGGATAGCCAGCGCGGCCGAAATTCGTGGTGATCGCAGCACGCGTACGTGCGGCGCCGGCCGTAGCAACTCGTGCCTGATGATCATCGCCGAGAATCCGGTACAGATTCGCGCTGCTCTCCAGGCCGGCGCTGACCATGGCCGCCGTCGCCAGGGTCAGTCGGTGCTCCTTGACCTCCCAATAGTCGGCGGACGGTGCAGGTAGTGCCGAGCTGTTGTCGATCGAGTTCAGCGCGGCTCCCGTACTGCGATCAATAAGCAGCCGATGCCGTTGCACGAACGCCGAACGCTCGGGCTCGGCGAGCTCGGCTGCCACCTGCGCGGTCGCCCACAGTGCCCATCCGAGGCCATCGAGCTCGACGCCACGACCATCAGGCACCCCGGTGCGGTCCGGCAGGTAGCGGGCCTGGAACAGCCCCGACTCCGGCTGGACCTGTTGCAGGAAGTCGAGAATGCGTTCGGCATCTCCCAGGTGCCCGGTCCGAGCGAACGCCGCGGCAACCAGCGCGGAGTCGCGCGGCCACACATAGCGCCACGGGTTGCTCCAGCCGGCGACCGGCACACCGTACGGGCGGCTCAAGACGTGCAGATCCAGCAGTGCAACTGCCACCATGTCGCCGCCGAGGCCGCTTACCCGCGGCACGGTTCCTGCCGCGAGCCAGGCGGCTTGCTCACGCGCCAGGTCGACACTGTCCGGCATTCCGGAAAGCACCCGGCTGCCGGGAACCAGTGCATCAGCACCGGAGACTTGGGTCAGTTCGCCGCCCGGGCCGACTGCGACAGCCGCTGCGTCGAGCTGGATAGCGGCATCGGAATTTCGGTGCGCCAACACCGTGGAAGAACCGATCATCAGGATGAGGAGCAGGCCAAGAAACCAAGCCAGCGGACCGCGCCGGTAGCTCTTTCGCTCCTGTGGCAGCGCCGTCTCGAGCGTGAGCACCGCCATGCCGGAAGCCTATAACTCCCTTTGGGTAGAGTCCTCAGCGCGGAAGGTCCGCACGCTCAAAGGAGAGACCACATGGCTACGCCGAGTCCTGGCTATTCGATCACCGTCCGGGTGGAGGCGCCGACCGATCCGGCAGCAACCGCGCGTCTCTCCAGCGTCGTAGCGGAAGCTGGCGGCGCAATCACTGCCCTGGACGTTGCTGAGTCGCACCCAACCATGCTGGTGGTCGACGTCAGTTGCAACGCCAGCGATGTCGCGCATTCCGAATCGATCACCAAAGCCATCGCAGCGCTCGACGGCTTCAACGTTCGGAAGGTCTCCGACCGTACCTTCTTGCTGCACCTCGGCGGCAAGATCGAGGTGACACCCAAGGTCCCGCTCAAGCACCGGGACGATCTGTCTCGGGCCTACACGCCGGGAGTTGCCCGGGTGTGCCTGGCGATCGCCGAAAATCCTGCCGATGCGCGCCGACTGACGATCAAGAGGAACACCATCGCGGTGGTGACCGATGGCTCGGCGGTGTTGGGTCTCGGCAACATCGGCCCGGCGGCAAGCCTGCCGGTGATGGAGGGCAAGGCTGCCCTCTTCAAGCGCTTCGCCGGTGTGGATGCCTGGCCGGTATGCCTGGACACCCAGGATTCGGACAAGATCGTGGAGATCGTGAAGGCAATCGCTCCGGTCTACGGTGGCGTCAATTTGGAAGACATATCGGCGCCGCGCTGCTTCGAGATCGAGGAGCGGCTGCGGGCCGAGCTGGACATCCCGGTGTTCCACGATGATCAGCACGGTACGGCGATCGTGGTGCTGGCGGCCTTGATCAATGCGCTGCGGGTGGTCCGCAAGGACATCTCTGAGGTCCGGTTCGTGATCTCCGGCGTCGGCGCGGCAGGGTCGGCGATCATCCGACTGTTGAAGCGGCAGGGCGCGACCATGATCATCGGCTGCGACAGCAAGGGTGCTGTGTACGACGCGCCCGACGGATCATCGGATATGCGGCGCTGGCTCGTCGACAACACCAACTTTGAGAAGCGCACGGGCTCACTGAAGGAGGTGCTGGTCGGCGCGGATGTCTTCATCGGGGTCTCTGCTCCCAACCTGCTCGACGAGAACGACATCGCGGGTATGGCGAAGGACGCAATCGTGTTTGGGCTGGCCAACCCGATTCCGGAGGTGGATCCAACCGAGGCGCAACGTCACGCTGCCGTGGTGGCCACCGGACGTAGCGACTACCCGAATCAGATCAATAACGTGCTGGCGTTCCCCGGAGTCTTCCGTGGGTTGCTCGACGGCGGGCTGCGCCACATCGACGACGAGATGCTCTCCGCGGCGGCCAATGCCATCGCTAACCGAGTGGCGCCCGATCAGCTGAACCCGAGCTACATCATCCCCAGCGTTTTCGATGCCTCCGTTGCCCCAGCGGTGGCAGCCGCAGTACGCGAGATCGGTGAGAAACGATCCGCGCCCTGACCTGAGCAAGCGCCCTAGCGAGCATGCGCCCTGAGCTTGTCGAAGGGCGCACTCGACATGCGCCCTGAGCTTGTCGAAGGGCGCACTTCCTTACACGTTGTCGTCAGCGTTGAACGGGGCTCAGCCGCCAAATTCGATAGCGCGGTCCGACAAAAACGCGCCTATTTGTTCCGAAAGTCCCACAAGCCACGTATGTGACATGCAACACTCGCAGGACTTCCATGCCCCCCAATGAAGGGAGTTCTCAGTGCGAAAAATCGCACTAGCGACGACGGGCGTCCTGCTGTCAGTGGGTCTGCTCTCACCAATCCAGGCGTTCGCCATCGACGACGTCAACACCTCGAAGCTCCGCAAGGCCGTCACCGTCAGCGGCATCCTGCAACATGAGCGGGCGCTGCAACGCATCGCCAATCAAAATGGCGGCATCCGAGCCTCCGGCACACCCGGCTTCGATGCTTCGGCCGATTACGTGGTCAAGAAACTGCGCAAGGCCGGCTACAAGGTCAAGAAGCAGGAATTCACCTTCCCGTTCTTCCTCGATGTCGAGCCCCCGACGCTCTCGGAGGTGACTCCGACCGCCCGGGACTTCGACACGGCTACCTTCCAGTACTCAGGCAGCGGAGATGTCACCGGCACCGTGGTTCCGACCAACGACGTCATGATTCCGCCGGGCCCCACTCCCAGCTCGAGCAACTCGGGCTGCGAAGCAGCGGACTTCCCTGCGCCACCAGGCGGCTAACTCGATTGCCCTGATCCAACGCGGCACGTGCACCTTCGAAGACAAGGTTGTCAACGCCCAGGCTGCCGGCTACGACGGCAGCGATCATCTTCAACGAGGGTCAGCCGGCCGTCACGGAGCTGCTGACCGGCACTCTTGGCAACCCGCAGACCATCCCGGCGCTCGGGCTCAGCTTCGACGATGGCGCAGTCGCTGTACAACGACGACAGCCAGTCCAGGTCCAGTGACGGCGCACGTCTTCGCCACGACCGAGATCGACCTCGAATCGGAAGACCGTCAATGTCATAGCCGACTCGCCAAAAGGCAAGATCAATGGCCAGACCATTGTGGTCGGCGCGCACCTCGACTCAGTGACCCAAGGTCCTGGGATCAATGACAACGGCAGTGGGACGTCGACGATCCTCGAGATCGCCGAACAGCTCAAAGCGCTGGGCTACACCAAGAAGCTGCAGCGACAGGTGCGTTTCGCCTTCTGGGGTGCTGAAGAGCCTGGCCTGCTCGGTTCCCAGTACTACGTCGACAACCTCACCGACGCGCAGATTGCAAAGATCTACGCGAACCTGAACTTCGACATGCTGGGCTCGCCCAACTATGTCCGGTTCGTCTATGACGGCGACGGCTCCGACACGCCGGACGCCGGGCCCCCTGGATCCGCCGGCATCGAGGACATCTTCACGAGCTACTTCGACGAGCCAGAGCCTCGCGTCGAGCCAACGGCATTCGATGGCCGATCCGACTACGGGCCTTTCATCGCGGTCGGCATTCCGGCGGCGGGCTGTTCAGCGGTGCCGAGGGCGTGAAGACTGCCGAGGAGGCCGCCATCTACGGAGGCACGGCTGGTGAGCCGTACGACGCGTGCTACCACCAGGCGTGCGACACAATCAACAACCTCAGTGACAAGGCCCTATCCGAGCTGGGCGATGCGGCGGCTGACGCCACGCTCACCCTGGCCCTGTCCAAGACAGGTCTGCTTCCCCGACGGCAGCCGGCACGCAGAGGCGAAGGTGACTGGCAAGGCGGCAAAGCGAGCCTTCAAGCTCGCAAGCTAGCCATCTCAGCAACAAACGCAAAGTGAATGGACCCGGCACTAGAGTGCCGGGTCCATTCACTGTCAGGATCCGGGCGGCGGCCGGCACCGCGGTACCGGCCGCCTGCTCGGGGAATATGCTCGACTAGCAGCGTCAGCTTCGGCGGTGCCGACTTGTGCGGAGGCTCGGGGGTTCCACCCGCATCTGCCGCTGGGGGAGGCGGCTGCTGGCGATGCCAATATCAAACATGTATTCGATTATAGGTAGTCGCTCGAAGCACTGTCAACTGGGGTATGCGGATCTTTTCCGTCTGCGGCGAACCAGCCAGAGACAACTGAGAACATTGGCCAATGCAGTTCCAAGAGGCCATTGAGCTCGTCGGCAAGGCCGTCGATGCGGCGGGCGTCGTAGTGGTGGTTGTTGGAGTGGCATGGGCCACGATCGTTGCCGCCACCCGCCTCATTCAGCGCCGCACTGAGGTGTACCAACAGTACCGACGGTTGCTCGGCCGCTCGATCCTGCTTGGCCTGGAATTCTTGGTGGCTGGGGACATCATTCGCACCGTTGCGGTCGACCCCACGTTTGCCAGCGTGGGTGTCTTGGCGATCATCATCATCATCCGCACATTCTTGAGTTTCTCGTTGGAGCTGGAGATCACCGGACGCTGGCCCTGGCAGAAGCCGGCGCCGGTCGACGTAACCCCTGTGGCCGGCTGACAGGCCCGAAATAGTTGCATGTAGGCAACTGATCGGTGTCTCGCGTTGTTCATCACGAGATCACAAATGAGGGGTTCCACGGAGGTTTGGAGCTGTTTTTGTGGCTTTGTGCGGAGAACCGCGAGCGTCTAGGAGGACGTGAAGATCGCCGCCATTTTGTCGACGCATTGTTCCAGCCCAGCCTTGGACAAATCGCGGGTTTCCTCGCGGCTGTATCCGTGCTCCACCACAGTCATCGTGGTGCGACCAGCACCGGCTTCTGAGAAGGTGACGACATGCTGGCCATCATCAGGGATTCCAGGTGGCATTCCAAGATCGGCCGGAACGAGCCGATTGCCTTGCGGATCTGCGAAGTTGAACACATACGCGATGCGTGAGTACGGGACAACCTCGGTATAGCTCCAGGTGCTGTACATGTCTCCGCCACCCAACTCGGCGGGAGCTCGCATCGCCACCAGCGTGCGGCCACCGACCCGAAGATCAACATCGGCCGTCGGACAGCTGAAGCCGGTCGGCCCCCACCACCGCTTGACAAGATCAGCTTCGCTCCAGGCGCGCCAAGCCTGCTCGGCCGGGACCGGAAAGGTGCGGCTCACGACAACGTCGAATGTGTCACTCATACCGTCTCCTATCAGAAAAAGCGTTGTGAACTGCTAGACCACAGGACGACGCAATACTCATCGACAAGTCGGCCGGCACTAGTCCGGTCGGTTACCGGCCGTCCCTCCGATTCGGTACGGCGTATCGACGCCCTCGTACATCAGGTGGGCCACCATTCCTTGCGCCGCGTGCTTGAGGTGATGGCAGTGGTCGAGCCAGATGCCGGGGTTGTTCGCGACGAAGGCAATGTCGTAGGTTTCGCCATCGAGGACGTTCAGCGAATCGATCCACCACGAACTGCCCGTGGCGGCAACGCCGTTACGAGCAAGCACCACCGCGTGATGCCCGTGCAGATGCATCGGATGCAGCTCCCCGCTGTGATTGTCGATGTGCATGATCACGATGTCGCCCTCACGGACCACATACATCGGCACGTGCGGATAGAGGTGCCCGTTGATCGACCACCACAACCCCGGCGTACCGCGGACGAAGCCGGGCCGATGGCCGATCGAGTAGTCGAAGTGTCGGTTCGCCTTTGCCGGGTCGAAGGGCAGCGCCGTGGGGCGTCCATAGCTCAACAGATCAAGCGCGGCTACCGGTTGCGGCGGGGCCGCTGGTTCACCGGTGCCAAGGATGACGGCTGTGCCTTTCGAGACTTGCACCCGTACGGCCTTGCCATCGCTCGGCATGGTAATGCCAAGATCAGCCCGGCCGCCGGCGGTAACGGTCACGGACCGATCGGCCACCTCGGTCGGGGCATTGACTGGGTAGCCATCGATGGCGAGCACTCGGAAAGGTGTGTCGGCCCAGGTTTCGATCGGACCGTTGTCGGTATTGATCACCCGGACTCGCACCTGCTCACCAGGCTTGGCGGGCACCTTGAGATCACCCGCCGCGCCATTGATCGTCTTCATGCCGGCATAGGTATGAGCGGTAGCGATCACGTCAACGGCGTCGCTGCGACCGGCTTTCGGCAACACGACCAGCGTCCCGAAGAGTCCGCCGATCACCTGCTCATTGGACACCTGATGGGAGTGATACCAGTAGGTCCCCACCTGATCGGCGACGAAGCGATAAGTGAACTCGCCGCCGACCGGTACCTCGTCCTGGGTCACGCCGGCCACACCGTCCATAGCCGCCGGCACGTCATATCCGTGCCAATGCAACGTCATACCAGCCTTGACCGATGCGTTGCGGAGATGTACTTCGACCAGCTGGCCCTCGCGTACGGTGATCGTCGGACCCGGCGAGGTGCCGTTCAGGGTGTAGCCGGGCACGGACTTACCGCCGATGGTGAGGTTCTGCTGCGCGGCGACAAGATCAACCCGAACATCAGCTTTGCGGGCGGGATCGACCACAATGTCATTCACCGACCGGGCCTGCGAGCCGTGATCATGGCCACTGGACGGGCCACCCCCGTAATCGAGATAGCCCATCCCCATAACGGAATAGCTCTTTCCCACCAGGCTGGCCTGCCATAGCCAGGCGAGCGGTGCGAGGATCGCCACCGTCGCGATCAGAGCAACAACAAGCCGTACCCGCGTCGACAGGCGGCGCGCCATGATCGGGATCGCCTGTTATGCAACCTGTGCCGGGGTGGGGTCCTCAACGGCTGCCGGCTTACGCACCCGCATGGCTGCGGTGACGGCGACTCCGAAGAGAACCAGTGCAACCGCGCCATGCACCGCGCCGATCGCTGCCACCATGTGCGACAAACTCCCCAGAGCGATCTGGACGAACGTGCAGGCCAGCACGATGACTGCCCACCTCACGCCGTGCGGGATCTTCGCGAAGAACGAGACGATCAACAGCGCGAGCGCTACGAGGAACACCGCGAAGCCCTCGATGGCATGGAAGAACAGGGCGCTGGTGCCCGGGCGCGCTGGACTCGAGCGTTGCCTTGTCGAGCGTGCCGCCGTTTTCGATCCAGTTCATCTGCGCGAACACCCCGTAGCCGATGGCGGCTGCCTGGATGGCGACCACTGCCGCGATGACATACGCGAGTACGCGATAGACCGTTCTCATGAGCTCCCCTCTGGGTCAGTTCCGATTCGCCCCCCGAATCAGGACACAAAGGCAAGGATGCAGCAAAAAGCTATGAAAATTCCAGAAATTTGTACTGGACGCAGGCAATTAACACTCTTAACTTGATTCCGAATGCTGAGTCCAGCCCCAAACGCACACAATCTCTTCCGCTATTAGGCCTGAGGCTCGTGACGGGCAGCATCCTGAGGCGAGTCGCTCACAAACTCGGTGAGTGCCGCAACCAATTCGTCAGGGCTGTCTTCGGCGATCTGAGCGCCAGACTCGACGCAGGTGCCACGAAGGTCGTCGGTCCACCCTTTCCACAGCGCCAGCGGGTCGCCAAAGAGCACCTCAATGTCGCCGCGGCTTGACCACAACACCAACGTCGGGCACCCGATGGTGCGTCCAGCGAGGCGGTCGGCACGGTCGGCCTCGCGGTCCACGCTCAGACCGGCTCGATAGTCCTCGAGCATGGCGCGTACGGTCTCTGAATCATTGATCGCCTCGATCAGTTCGGCACAGTTCTCCTGACCCATCAGTTGAGCGTCTGGCCGGTACCAGGCGACCGGGTCAGCGGTGATCACCCGCTCTGCTAGCTCAGGGTGGGCGTAGAAGAACCAGTCAAACCAGCGCTCGGCGACGCGTGCATCACACCGTTCCAGCGCCTCGATGATCGGCACCGCATTGATGATCACGAGCCTAGTGACCCGGCTCGGATGATCCATGGCCATCCGAAAACCGACCTGGCCGCCTCGATCATGTCCGATGACCGCGAACTGAGCATGGTCTAGCTCGGTCATCAGCCGCGCAAGATCATCGGCAACCACCCGCTTCGCCTGCTGGCGATGATCATCCTGGATGGTCGCCTTGCTCGACCGGCCGTAACCACGCATGTCCGGACAGACAACAGTGAAACCCGCGCTCGCCAGCCGTGGAGCAACCCGATGCCAGGTCGCCGAGGTCCTGGGATGACCATGGATGAGAAGCAAGGGCGGACCGTCGCCACCGAACCGTACGCGGAGCTGCACCTCCCCGAGATCGACCATCTCGTCGGCAAATCCTTCGAACATGGTCACCTCCAGCCGGCGCAGCCCACGTCACTCGGTTCTCGAACGTGCATTCGATTGTATGGAATCACTGCCGGGTTGGGAATAGCTCGAGACTGACAACAGTTTGGCGCGCAGTAGGATCGTATACCCCCTAAGGGTATTGAGGGAGATGTGATGACATCCGCACGTATGGCTGGCCATGACGCAGCCCAGCAGATGGATCATGGAACCGCCGGCCACGAGCATCATGGCGGAGGGCTAGGCGATCACGCCGCGCAGTTCCGCCGCCGATTCCTGGTGAGCACGCTGTTGGCGGTGCCGGTAATCGGCTTTAGCGGAATGTTCTCCGATCTGCTGGGCTACCCACTGCCAGCTGGGGCTTGGGTGCCGTGGATATCGCCGTTGCTCGGCACGGTGATCTTCATCTACGGCGGCGCGCCCTTCCTGACCGGGGCGTGGCAGGAGATCAAGCAGAGGCAGCCAGGAATGATGCTGCTGATCTCGCTAGCGATCACGGTGGCATTCGTTGCGTCCTGGGCGACGACCCTGCACCTGGGCGGCTTCGACCTGGATTTCTGGTGGGAGCTCGCGCTGCTCATCGTGATCATGCTCTTGGGGCACTGGTTGGAGATGCGCGCGCTCGGCGCCGCCTCGAGTGCTCTTGATGCTCTTGCCGCGCTGCTGCCCGACTCCGCCGAGCGGGTGCGCGGCAGTGAGACCGAGGTTGTCAGCCTTGCCGAGCTCGCGGTCGGTGATGTCGTATTGGTGCGTTCCGGAGGCAGAGTTCCTGCCGATGGAACGATCCTGTCCGGCAGTGCTGCCGTGGACGAGTCCATGATCACCGGTGAGTCCCGCGCCGTACGCCGCTCAGCAGGCGACCGGGTGGTCGCTGGAACGGTTGCCACCGACAACGCGATCCGGGTCGAGATCACTGCGGTCGGTGAGGAGACTGCACTTGCCGGTATCCAGCGACTAGTGGCAGACGCTCAGGCATCGTCGTCTCGCGCTCAGGCGCTGGCCGATCGGGCAGCTGCGTTCCTGTTCTATTTCGCCGCAGGTGCCGGACTGATCACCTTTGTGGTCTGGGCACTGCTCGGACGCCTGGACCAAGCGGTCACCCGTACGGTGACCGTGCTGGTAATTGCCTGCCCGCACGCTCTCGGGCTGGCCATTCCTCTGGTGATCGCGATTTCCACCGAGCGCGCCGCTCGGGCCGGGATCTTGATCAAGAACCGGCTGGCGCTGGAACGAATGCGGACCGTCGATGTCGTGTTGTTCGACAAGACGGGCACCTTGACCAAGGGTGAGCCGGCAGTTGTCGAGGTGGTGTCCGGCGATGGCGTTGATCCTGACGCCTTGTTGGCTCTGGCGGCAGCCGTCGAGTCCGAGAGCGAACATCCGATCGCGCGCGCGATCGTGCAAGCCGCGGCGAGTCTTGATGATCATCCCCACGTTCGTGATGTCACCTCGCTCACCGGCCGCGGGGTACGAGCAGAAGTTGACGGTCGCACCGTTTCAGTGGGTAGTCCTGGGTTGCTCGCTGACCTGGATCTGGAGATCCCGGCGGACCTCGACGGGCAGCTGGCGCCGTGGCGAGAGGCCGGTTCAACGGTGCTGTACGTGACTGATGACCATCACGTGCTGGGCGCCATTGTTGTCGAGGACGAGATCCGGCCCGAATCGCGCGGCGCAGTGGAAGGCTTGCACCGGCGCGGCATCCGGGTCGCCATGATCACCGGGGATGCCAGGCCGGTGGCAGAGGCAGTGGCCCAAAACCTAGGCATCGACGAGGTTTTTGCCGAGGTCCTGCCCTCGGACAAGGATGCGAAGGTCCGAGAGCTACAGCGTCCCGTGCGCTATGACGAGCGGCCTGCTTCGCCGACTGCAGGAGCTCGCGCCGGGGCTGTGTTGAAGTCTGACGCAAGTTCGAGAGCGACGAAGGAGGCGAATCTGGCGGTCCGCCGGTCAGAGCGCAATCAACACGGCCATCGGGTGGCCATGGTGGGCGACGGGGTCAACGATGCTCCCGCACTGGCTCGTGCAGACGTCGGCATTGCCATTGGTGCTGGCACCGATGTCGCGGTCGAGTCCGCGGGAGTCGTGTTGGCGGGTGATGATCCGCGTGCCGTTGGTTCGATCATCGAGCTGTCGCGCGCCTCGTACCGCAAGATGTGGCAAAACCTGGGCTGGGCAACTGGCTACAACATTGTGGCCATACCACTGGCGGCCGGGGTGCTGGCGCCGGTCGGTTTCGTACTCTCCCCCGCCGTTGGCGCGATCTTGATGTCGGTGTCGACGATCGTGGTCGCCTTGAATGCCCAACTACTACGGCGATTGGATCTCGACCCCTCCCGATTTGACTAGGAGCTGCTTGGGCAATCGCGCGGAGCACCCGCGCGCGATTTCCCGACGCTCGCAGCAATGGTAGGAAGGCCGTATGGACTATCGCACTCTCGGGCGCAGCGGTTGCGCCGTATCGTCGCTCTGCTTGGGAACCATGACTTTCGGCGTCGAAACCGACGAAGCAGGCTCACATGAACAGCTTGATCGCTTCATCGAGGCGGGCGGCACGCTGGTCGATACGGCCGACGTGTATGGCGGCGGTCAGTCCGAGGAGATCATCGGCCGGTGGTTCGCGAACCGGCCGGCCGAAGTCACCGAGCGCGTGGTCCTCGCGACCAAGGGCCGGTTTCCGATGGGCGACGAGCCCAACTCACTTGGGCTCTCAACACGGCATTTGACCCGAGCGCTGGATGCATCGTTGACCAGACTCGGGCTGGATCGTGTTGATCTTTACCAGGTACACGCGTTCGATCCACTGACACCGCTCGAGGAAACCCTGCGTACCCTCGACGGCTTCATTCGGGCGGGCAAGATCAACTACTACGGCCTATCCAACTTCACCGGCTGGCAACTCACCAAGACTGTCCATGTTGCCAATGCCTTGGGCGTTGCGGCGCCCGTCACGCTGCAGCCGCAATACAGCCTGATCGTCCGCGAGATCGAATGGGAGATCGTGCCTGCCGTGCGCGATGCCGGAATGGGAATGCTGCCGTGGAGTCCGCTGGGTGGCGGCTGGCTGTCCGGCAAGTACCGGCGTGATGAGCGTCCAACCGGCGATACTCGGCTCGGAGACGATCCCGGTCGCGGCATGGAGGCGTACGAGCGGCGAGGCACCGACCGCACCTGGAACATCATCGATGCCGTTCAGAAGGTGGCAGAGGACCGCGGCGTCTCCATGGCCGAGGTCGCCCTGGCGTGGGTCACCGACCGGCCGGCGGTCACCTCGACCATCCTGGGCGCACGAACCACCGAGCAGCTCGCCGCCAACCTGAAGGCCGCAGACCTTCACCTCACTGCCGAGGAGAGCGCGGCACTGAACCAGGCAAGCGATCTGCACGCGACCGACTACCCGTACGGGGAGATGGGCATCGACCAGCGCAGCCGCAACATCGCAGGCAACTGAACGCTCAGCGGTACGACCAGGCGGGTGTGAGGACCACGTTGGCGGAAAGCCCAAGCGGTCGCGGCGTGCCACCGTCGACGTCCAGGACGTACGCGTCGTAGGTCTTGCCTGGCTCTCCGGATGCATCGCGGTTGGAGATGATCATTATTTGACGACCATCCGGAGACCAGCTCGGTTTCTCCTCGACTGCGGGCCCCGTCGCGACCGGGCGAACGCCGGTGCCATCTGCGCGCATCAGGTACACATCGAAGTTGTCAGCTGAGACGCGGCGCCGGAAGGCGATCATGGTGCCGTCGGGGGACCACGTCGGGTCGGCGTCACTGCCAGCCTTGCGGTCGGTGAGCTGCACCGGCGGCGACGATCCGTCCATGGCGAGCGTGTAGATCGATCCACCGTTCGGTCGGTCTGCTGTCTCCGCTCCCCAGTAGGTGACCGTACGACCGTCCGGGGAGATCATCGGGTCTTCGACTCGAGGCTCATTCGTCTCCAGCTGCCGTACCACAGTGCCATCGAGCTTGATCACCAGCAGCCTGTCGGGTCGATCTTCGGCACGACACTCGACCACCATGATCGACTGATCGGCCGGGCTCCAGGACGCGCGGGTGATCTCTCCGCAGCCCCTGGGCTGGGACGTGATCAGTCGACGGTCGCCGCTGCCGTCGGCGGCTATGGTCCGTAAGGTGCCCGCAGCGTAGTTGATGTAGATGATCGTGCGCCGGTCGGCGGAAAGCATGGGCCATGAATTGCGGCCACCGGCGTTTGACAGCCTGCGAGGCCCGACGACTCCGGCAACATTGGCCAAGTTGAGCTGGGTTGCCGCATCCTCGCCTCGCGGGATGATGAACTGCTGGGCGGCAAGCGGATCAGAAGCCGGGAGAACCACGCCGATATCCGGTGTAGGTGAGGTGGTTGTGGCTGATGCGGCCGAGGGAGTGGTCTCAGCTACGGGCGAGCTGCTCGCTGTCGATGCGGTATCGGCCGACCTTCGGGCGTCCCGCGGCGTAGCCGTGGCAATCACACCTGCCAGCACTCCCGCGACGACAGTTACCGTTGCCCCCACCACCCACCACGCGCGTTTGCGCCTCGAGGTCGCGGGCACCGCGGCGGCGACTTTCGCCGAAGCTTGAGCGGGGACACCTGGGGTGGAAAAGACTTCAGTGGGCGTTTCGCTGTTGTCGACCGGGCTGACCTGAACGAGTGGGGCCGGCAACGGGTTGGTAACCGGTCGCGTCGCCGCATCGGGTATGCCGGCCAGCACCAACGCCTCCCATAGGAGGAGCAGCTGGCTGGAGTCCCAGTTCGCCGGATAGCTCACCTCGACCGAACCAGGATGTTCCCCGAGTTCCTCGGTCGCCGTGGCGACAATGCCACGCAGCGTCTGAGCAAGCAGGTCCAGCTGAAGCCTGCCGCCCGTGATGAATTGAGCCGAAGGAAGATCGCCAACGACCGGGCTGAGGCGCAACGCTTCCGACTCCTCCGCCATTTCATAGCTAGCCGAAGTAAGAGTCGTGCCGATCCGGACGCTGAGCCGGTACATCACGCCCGCTCCACGAGAAGACATGCTACGAGTGCCGTCCGAAGGGACCTGCATACATGTAATACGTAGCCGCGGGCCCTGAGATCACCAGCGCTATGAAACCGTTAGCACTTTTCCGGCATGTCGGCCTACATCCTGCGGGTTCTTTGGTTGAATGCCCGTGGACAGCCAGCGCATGTTGGCGCCCGGTGGGGACCGGGTTTGATCTCGGGGGGAATCACATGTCGAGAGTGCGGTTGCGCACGCCTCTTTTCGGTGCTCTGAGCACGGCACTGATCGCCGGTGTCGTCTTCCTCGGGGGTGCGGGAGCGGCCGACGCCAAAGACAGCGAGGCACGCGTCAGGACAGATCAAAAGCAGTTCATTGATCCCCAGGCGCCGGTCGGCACCGAGGCAAAATCCAGCAAGGCCAACAAGAAAGCCACCGCGAAGGTCACGCTGGACTCCCCGGTCGATACCACAGCTACAGACCCTGACAGCGCATCTGATCTCAAGGCTCTATCAGAAGCAAGCGGCGGGCTGTGGTCGGAGCTCAAGTCGCTGCCCACGGGATCGAATGCGTATCACCTGATCATGGGACCGGACGGCAAGATTCTTCTGATCGCGGGATCCGGCAACAACTCTGCGGTTTTCGAAGCCGGCACCTTCAAGTCCTACATCTGGGAGCCGGGGAGTACACCCAGAGAGCTGACGAAGTGCGTCCGAGCAAACCAGTCGAGTTGTACGCCAACGGACATGTTCTGCGCCGGACACATGCTGCTGAGCAACGGCCAGGGCATTGCCGCTGGTGGCACAACAGACTATTCACCTTGGAAGGGCTCCAAGGCGCTCTACACCTTCGACTTCGGCACCGAGACCTTCATCCGCCAGAAAGACATGTCGGACGGGCGTTGGTACCCAACTGTGGTCAATACCCGCGGCGGCTATGCCTTGATCGTCGGCGGATTCAATTCAAGCGGCGCGAACTCGAAGACTTCAGAGGTCTGGAACCCGTCGAACGGGACGTATGATGCGCAGCCGGGCAACCGTGAGTTCCCGCTGTATCCCCATATTTTCCTCACCGCTGATGCAAAGTACTTCTTTACGGGTGCGGGCTGGGTCAAGGCTCCTGAAGACGTCGACAGCTCTGCTCAGTTCTTCCACCCAGGATTTTGGCAGCCATTCGGCGGCAACAAGTTCACGAAAGTCAACGATTTGACCGTTCCCACTCGCCGTGGCTTTGGGAGCTCATGCTGGCTGGGCAGCATTCGCAGGCAGCGGCTCATGGTGATGGGTGGCGGCTGGCCGGCCACGTCGTCAACGAACGTAATCGATCTTGATAGCTCCTCCTCGCCGAAATACAAGGCAGGCCCGTCACTACGCGCCGCGAAGGTGTACGTCAGCTGTGTGCAACTGCCGGACGGCAGCGTCCTAGAGCTGGGCGGTGGCTCCGCGAACAAGATCGAGAACGCCAGCCAAGAGGTCAGCCTGCTGGAGACGCCGACATCGACGTCGTGGACCGCCATGAACCCGCTGCCGCCGGGTGAGCATCGGCTCTACCACTCGATGGCGTTCTTGGCGGACGACGGGAGTGTCATAAGCCTGTCGTCGAACCCGAAGGGTCAGGCACGCAGCGATACGGTCCTGCAATTCAAGCCGCCGTACATGTTCAAGACGCCGAGGCCGACCATCGGCGGGCTGCCGAGCAAGATCACCTACGGGGAGACGTACCCGATCGATGTCAGCAGCGACGTCACCAAAGTGATCATGATGAGCCCCGCCTCCCCGACGCACAGCTTCGACGCGAATCAGCGGGAGATCCCGCTGCAGTACGCGGACGGCAAGATCACGATCAATGCCACCTCAAGCCTCGCACCTCGCGGCTACTACAGGCTCTTCGCGATCAGTGCCAACGGCGCGGTCTCCACTGCCAAGTGGACCAAACTGAACTAGCGGCCCTCGGGAAAGTGGTCACTCACCACAGAGCTGAATCGATTTAGCCCCGTTGTTAGTGGTGGGAGAGGTCCCTCGCAAGACAGGAACATCCGTAACAAGTTGACCGCCGACCTCGGCAACGTTTTTCGCAGATTGACTAGGCATCATGTCATGCTGCTGGTCTGGCGCAGGAAGGTTGCTGACCTGGTTCTCCGTGGGTAGCGGTTTCACCCAGATGGTGACCGCGCGGCGACTACGCCCTCTTGGCTGGCCGAGCCAGAATGCGGGTATGGCTACTCAGCGGCTGCTTGCTGAGGGTGAGCAGCCGACCTAGGAGGAATAAATGGAGATCATCGGAGTGATCATCGCGGGCATCATCATTGGCCTGCTCGGCAAGTTTGTTGCTCCGAGCACTCGAGACAACATCCCGATCTGGCTGACCATTCTGTGCGGCATCGGTGGTGTCATCATCGGTTGGTACGTCTACGTCCTGTTCGGCGGTAACGGGAGCCCCGGGATCGACTGGACTCGCTGGCTCCTCGCGATTGTCGTTGCCGCGGTTTTGGTGATCGCCGCAGACGCGATCATGGTCCGCAGCAAGTCGCGGCGCACTCAGGTCTAGTCCCAACGCTCTAGTTCCCCTCATTTCGCCCACTGACGTCCCACGTCGCACGCTGACGTGGGACGTCAGCTTTGCGGCCGCCAGCGGGTGGTGCCTTGATGGAACGTGACGGCTACGCTCCCGGTGTGGTCATTACCAGCACCGGTCTTGATCGGCGGCGGACTATCAGCCGGCTGGCCTTTGCTATCGCCGTCCTGGATCTACTCGCCGTCACCTTCTTGATCATCTTTTACGCGTTCGGTGGTCCCTTCGGAACCGCAAATGATGTGGCCAACGGCCTCGTTGGCCTGTTGAGCATGGCCCTCGCTTGGGTATGGATCTCCCCTCGCACGACCGTATGGAGCCGAGTCGGGATCGCTGCTGCGACGGTCGGCGGCATCGTGATGATGACCGGCTCGATCTTGATCATCTTTGACATCACGGGCTGGTACCTTGCGGGCTTGGTATCCAGTACCGGCAGTGCGCTGATTGGCATCTGGCTGCTGGTGGCGAACCGGCTGCAGCGGTACTCGGCACGGCTGCCGCGTCGATTGATCATGCTCGGCATGACGTCCGCGATCTTCATGATTCTCGGGTGGCTGGCGGTCCCGGGCGTTATTGCTCGCATAGACGACCCTCAGCTCGCCCCGTGGTTCGTCAATGCAGGATTGCTCAACTGGACGGGTACCTATCTGCTCTATCCCGTCTGGTGCCTCTGGCTGAGCCGTCGGTACGGAGGCTGACCGATGCCGGCGAGTGGCGGTCGGGTGCTCATCTCGGGTGCCAGCGTTGCAGGGCCGGTGCTTGCGTACTGGCTTTCCCGGTTCGGGTTCCAGCCAACTGTCGTGGAGAAAACAGCCGAGCTTCGCTTAGGCAGTGGCGGCCACGCCGTTGATCTCTTCGGCCCGGCCTTAGAGATCATCGAGTGGATGGGCGCGCTGGCACAGGTGCAGGACGCGCGCACGCATACGGAGATCATTTCTTTTCTCAGGGCTGGGCACCGGCCGATCGATGTACCAGCGGAGTTGGGGGCGGAGGGCGTGTCTGAGCGGCACGTCGAAATCATGCGTGGCGAACTTGCCAAGATCATTTACGAGACAAGCCGAGACGATAGCGAGTATCTCTTCGGCAACTCGATCAGCTCGATTGAGCAGACCGAGCACGGCGTCGATATCGAGTTCCAGCACGGATCGCCGCGAACATTTGATCTTGTCGTGGGGGCAGACGGACTGCATTCGATCACTCGGCGGCTGGCATTTGGTGATGAGCACCGGTTCCTGAATTTCCTGGGCGGCTACCTGGCGGTCTTCACGGTGCCTAACTATCTCGACCTGCAGCAGCGGATGCTGGGCTACGCCGAGGTGGGCAGGACTGCCGCCATCTATCCGGTGTGGGATACCGGCGAGGCACGTGTCCTCATGCTGTGGCGTACGCCGACTCCCCATGACTACGACCGCCACGACGTGGCCGCCCAGCGACGGCTGATCCGCAACCTGTACAGCGACGTGAGCTGGGAGGTGCCGCGGCTGCTCGCCGAGCTGGACACAGCCGACGACCTGTACCTTGACTCGATCAGCACGATCGTGATGGACACCTGGACTCGAGGCAGTATCACGCTGGTCGGAGATGCGGGCTACTCTCCTGGCCCGGCGGTAGGCGGCGGAACCAGCCTCGCCGTCTTGGGTGCCTATGTGCTCGCGTCGGAACTGGCCGCGGCAGCCGGTGATCAGGCTCGCGGGCTCGCGGCGTACGAGACGGCGCTCCGACCTGCCGTGCGCCAGAGCCAGAAGATCGGACCCTACGTCCTCAAGACACTGATTCCCGGCTCTCGTGCGCAGCTCTGGGCTATGGCACAAGCCATGCGCCTGTTGCCGCGGCTGCCCAGGCCAGCTCGCAAGCGACTGACCTCCTTCGGTGGCGGTCCGGCAGCCATGCTGGAGGCCGTCAGGCTGCGTGATCCGGGAACGATGTCATGAGCCGACCGACGATCGTGACCGTCGATGATGATCCCCAGGTCTCCGCTGCGATTACCAGGGACCTTGCCGGCCAGTACGGCGCCGATTACCGCATCGTCCGCGCCTCCTCGGGACCTGAGGCCCTGACCGCGCTGAGCACGCTCCACCTCCGTGACGAGCCCGTGGCCTTGATCGCCGCGGACCAACGGATGCCCCAGATGACGGGGATCGAGATGCTCAAACAAGCCAGGGCGTACGCACCGGGAGCGAAGCAGCTGCTGCTCACCGCGTACGCCGACACCGACGTCGCGATCAACGCGATCAACGACATCGGTCTTGACTACTACCTGTTGAAGCCCTGGGATCCGCCCGAGGAACGGCTCTATCCGATCATCGATGACCTGCTCGATGACTGGCGGAAGGCCAATCCCGATCACACCTCTGATGTCCGGGTGATCGGCCACCGGTGGTCTGACCGCAGCCACGAGATCAAGATGTTCCTGGCACGTAACCATGTGCCCTATCGCTGGTATGACGTCGAACGTGATGCCGAGGGCGACCGGCTCCGGACGCTCGCGAAAGCGAGTGCCAGAAGACCTTCCGCTCGTACTGGTCCCCGATGGCGAGACCCTGCAATCTCCCTCGACGCTCAGTCTTGCCGCGGCACTGGGACTGCATACCAACGCGCAACAGCCGCTGTACGACCTGTGCATCGTCGGCGGGGGGCCGGCCGGCCTCGCCGCTGCGGTGTACGGAGCATCCGAGGGCCTCAGCACGGTGATTGTGGAACGCGAGGCTCCGGGTGGCCAGGCTGGCATGAGCTCGGCGATCGAGAACTACCTCGGGTTTCCCAAGGGGCTGAGTGGCTCCGATCTCGCGCACCGAGCCATCGCCCAGGTTTCCCGCTTTGGCGCCGAGATGGTTCTGGCGCGCGATGTCGTCGGGTTCGAGACCCGTGGCCCGGCACGCGCAGTGATCTTCGACGGGTCCGGGGAGATCGAGAGCCGAGCACTAGTGGTAGCCACGGGAGTCTCGTACCGAAGACTTGAGGCGACCGGACTCGCCGAGCTCACCGGCCGCGGCGTCTACTACGGCACGACGCTCGGTGAAGCGAACCAGTGCGAGGGAGACGTGGTCTACGTCGTAGGCGCGGCAAACTCAGCGGGCCAGGCCGCGCTGAATCTGTCCCAATTCGCCAAGGAAGTTGTGCTGGTCGTACGGGCTGCCACTCTCACCGAGACGATGTCGTCCTACCTGATCGCCAGAATTGCCTCGGCACCCAATGTTGCGGTGCGTTATCACAGCACGATCGTGGGAGTCCACGGCGAGGACCATCTCGCAGGACTCACGCTCGCCGACACTGAGACCGGGGCAACAGCGGACGTTGCCTCCAGCTGGTTGTTCATTTTCATCGGCGCGGCTCCACGGACCGATTGGTTGGGCCCAGACATCGTCCGGGACGAGAAGGGTTTCGTGGTGACCGGTCAAGATCTTTTGCAGCTCGACGCCACCCGATGGTCACTGACCCGGCCGCCTCTCGCGCTGGAAACGAGCGTGCCCGGGGTCTTCGCGGCAGGCGATGTCCGGCTCAACTCGATGAAACGGGTCGCCTCGGCGGTCGGCGAAGGCGCGATGTCGGTCTACCTGGTGCACCGCTATCTGGCGACGATCTGATGCGTGTCGATGATCTTCGCTCGCTGAGCATCTTCGACAGCCTGACAGATGATCAGCTTGCCGATTTGATCAAGGATGGTACTGAAGTTCGGGTCCAGACCGGCGTCGAATTGTTCCACGAGGGCGAGCATGCGGACTTCTGGTGGGTGCTCATCGACGGCGCTATTGATCTCATCCGCCGGGTTGGTCGCGAAGACACGGTGGTGGCCCGGATGGATGTGCCGGGTCGCTGGGCGGGCGGGTTTCGTGCCTGGGATGAGCATGGCACCTATCTCGCGACTGGCCGCGGATCCAGGGACGGTCGGGTCTTGAAGGTGCCAGCGGCTGCGCTTCGCGATCGGGCCAATACCTGGTTTCCGTTCGGCGCGCACCTGATTGCCGGCCTCTATCGAACGGCGCGCTCGGTCGAATCAACCGCGCGGCAGCGCATGTCGCTGGTTACCCTCGGCACGCTTGCTGCCGGCATCGCCCACGAGATCAACAATCCAGCGGCTGCGGCCAGCCGCGCAGTCCAGGCCCTGGACACCCAGTGCCAGACGCTGCTGTCATCGGTACGCCTGTTGGCGGAGCAGCACATCACGCCGGAACAATTCGCCGCGCTCGATCGACTGCGCGGTGAGATCAAGCCGGGAACCGCGGCCATGGATCCTTTGGCTCGAGCGGATCAGGAGCAAGCGCTCGCATCCTGGCTGAACCGTCGCGGCGTGGCGCAGGCGTGGGCAATAGCGCCACCGCTCGCCGCGGCCGGAGTTGATCAGGATTGGTGTGCCCGGGCTGCCGCCGTACTCGATGAATCGGCACTCGAGCCAGGTTTGGAGTGGGTTGCGAGCACACTCTCGGTTGCGACGCTGCTTTCAGAGGTCAAGGAGTCGACGCGCCGAATCTCCGAGCTCGTCGCCGCCGTCCGCTCGTACACCCAAATGGATCGCGCATCGATGCAGCACATTGATGTGACCAATGGACTGGACAGCACGCTGGTGATGCTTGCCCACCGGCTCCGCGGCGTGACGGTGGTACGCCAATACGGCCCCGATGTGCCGATGATCGACGCGTACGCCGGCGAGCTGAATCAGGTATGGACGAACGTGATCGAGAACGCAGTCGATGCGCTGGGCGGCTCGGGCACACTGCGCGTCACGACGCGGGTCGAGGACGACGACCTGGTGATCGAGATCGGTGACACCGGGGTCGGCATGTCGCCGGAAGTGGCGGCTCGCGCGTTCGAGGCGTTCTACACCACCAAGGACGTCGGCAAGGGCACCGGCCTCGGGCTGGACATAGCGCGCCGCATTGTTGTGGAGCGCCACGGCGGGGCGATCATGATCGACTCTCAGCCCGGGCAGACCGTCGTGCGCGTACGCCTGCCCGTTCGGCAAACCTGAATTGGGCTGGATCACTCGCCCGCTGGCGAGGCGATCACGGTCCCGTAGCTCATGCCGGCTTGGCTGCCGCCGCTGTAGCCAACGGATGACTTGAAGGTGCCAGCGACCAGAATGCTGGCAGAGTTTGCGCTGTCATCGACGGGCGTCGACTGCACGATGCCGACGCCGGCGTCTTCGCCTGGTACGCCTACATAGGCACGATCACTCGCGCCGTCATCGCCATGCCAGCCAACTGCCAGCGTGCCGCCAAAACGATCACTCTTTTCCGGACCATCGCCGAGCGGATTGCCCTGATCGACGGCCCGGATGCAGGAATTCCCTGGCGGCGGAGTGAAGATCACGGCGGTCCCGGCATCAACCTTTGACGAGCCACTGACGGTGATGTCCTCACCGGGTGCACCAATAGCAAGCTGAATGGATCCGCCGGAGCAGCGGCCCATATTGCGTCCAAACACCGCGGCTGCACCAAAGCGATCACCGGCTTCGACCTTGCCCGGAACTCCCGGGATGTACTGCTTGACTTCACCGGTTGGCACGGGCGTAGCGGCTGACCAGCTGAAGAGCTGTACCATCCCGGCATTGGCAAATCCGTTGACGTCCTCATCGGGTACGCCAGCAGCCAGGTGTTCGCCAAAGGTGCTGACTGCCGCACCAAAATGATCTCCGGTCTCGGCATTGCCTGGCACACCCGCAGATGCCTGGGACCATCCAAACGCCTGATCAAACCCTGGAACATTGTCGGTGTTGGCGAGCAGTGTGATGGAACCTGCATCCTTGGCCGTACCAACGTCCTCGAGCTGATCACCAATGAGCACGCCTCGCGACGTCGCGGACAGGACGGCCCCGAACTGGTCATCCTTTTCTGCACTGCCTGGTACGCCAGCCGAATTCTGAGTGATCATTCTTGGTTGGAAATCGAGATCACCGGCGGAATTGGTAATCACATAATGCACGACCGAGCCCGAATTTGTGGCGCCGACGTCATCGAGCGGGGCCCCTACCCACAGATCAAAGCCGGTATCGGACGAATTGCGCGCAATTGCGAGCGAGGAGCCGAACCGGTCGCCTGAGGTGGCGCCGCCATCCAATATCTGACCGTCGGATTTCTGGAAGCCATCCTGAGCGCCCAGCACCACATAGACCCGACCGGCGCCCCCACTTGCGCCGGGAGCGCCGACGATGATGTCGCTGCAGCCGTCCTCGTTGAGGTCGGCGAGCACAACCGCGGCACCGAATTCATCTCCTGGATTGCCTTGACCGAGGGTGGACGTGGTCACGGTCAAAGGCTCGCCTGATGCCGCAGTAAGCCGTAAATCAACCTCTCCCGTCCTTCCGTTACGAGCGGGGAGGCCGATTAGCAGGTCGGACTTGCCATCACCGTCCACATCGCCGGCGACTCCTGCTGCTGGCTGGCAGTCGGCCTGAGCGGCCGACGCCACCTCTGTTGGCGTGAACCCAGCCAGGGCCGTCGCCGCAATCACGACAACCGCAAGCAGACCAGGGGCCCCGAATCTCCGCATGCTGCGGCTCCTTAGATTGCGCTTGATCCCCTCTTGGCAGCTCGGAGCAACCTGGGCAGCGACCACTCACTCGCTCGGGACACTACAGGTTTCGTACGGGCCGTATGGCCGATTCAGTGGTACGTGCCTGGTCACAGACGGCCATGAGAGGCAGCCAGCCTCCGTCCGCCGGATCACCCCTGGTAGGTGAGGCTGAATCGCAGCCACTGCCCTATCGTTGTGCCGAATTCGAGAGGTGGTATCGGTGAGCGCGATTGCTTGGGCTCCTTTGATCTTGTATCTGGTGGAGTTGACGATCAAGATTGTGGCGCTGGGTACGGTACCTAACAATCGTCGGCCGTCTTCGTCGATTGCTTGGTTGTTGCTGATTGTGGTGACCCCGATTTTCGGCTTGGTGATCTTCTTGTTGATCGGCAGCCCGTTTGTGCGGGGGCGGCGGGCGAAGGTCCAGGCTGAGGCGAACCAGATCATCACCGAACGTACTGCGGAGATTCCTGACCTGCCGGCGGGTGCTGATATTCCGGCCGGGGTGGACAGCCTGATTCGGATGAATCGGCAGTTGACCCATCTGCCGTGTGTTACCGGTGTCAGCCATGGATTGTTCGGTGAGTCCGACGCCGCTGTTAAGGCGATGGCCGAGACGGTCGACGAAGCCACCACGACGGTGCATGTGGAGTTCTTCATCACCTCCTGGGATGACACCACCGATGTTTTCATGACGGCGTTGGCGGATGCGGTGAAGCGCGGCGTTCGGGTGAGGTTGCTTTATGACGACATCGCCTCTCGGGGGTATCCGACGTTGAAGCAGATGAACTCCAAGCTCACCGCGGCCGGGATCGAGTGGCACGAGATGATGCCGATCAAGCCGTTGAAGGGCAAGTGGCGGCGGCCGGATCTGCGTAATCATCGCAAGCTGTTGGTGGTGGACAGCAAGGTGGCCTTCATGGGTTCGCAGAACATGATCGACTCCAGCTACCTGTTGCCGAAGAACATCAAGGCGGGGCGGCATTGGAAGGATCTCAACATCAAGGTCAGCGGCGAGATCGTGACCGAGTTGGAGATTGTCTTCGCCATGGACTGGTACACCGAGACCGGAGAGAAGCTGGGCGCTGAGGTCGGGCGGCTGACCGATTCCGAGGTTGACCCGGTGCCGATGCAACTGCTGCCGTCCGGACCCGGGTATTTGACGATGCCGAACCTGAGACTGTTCACCGGCCTGGTGCAGCGCGCCCAGCACACGCTGTCCTTGACCAGCCCCTACTTCGTGCCTGATGACTCCTTGTTGGAGGCGATCACCACCGCTGCCTACCGCGGTGTCGCGGTCGAGTTGTTCGTCTCCGAGCAGGCCGACCAGTTCATGGTCGGGCACGCTCAAGCCTCCTACTACGACGCCCTGCTGGAGGCCGGCGTGCGGATCTACCAGTATCCCAAGCCGACCATCCTGCACGCCAAGCACTTCACCGTCGACGACATGGTCGGCATCATCGGCTCCAGCAACATGGACTACCGCTCCTTCGGGCTGGACTACGAGATCACGCTGATGTCGACCGGCAAACAATTCGTTGCCGACCTGCAAGCAGTGGCCGACGAATACCGAGCGGTCAGCCGCGAGATGAACTTGACTGAATGGCGGCAACGCCCGAAGAGCCAGCGGTACGTCGACAACGTCATGCGGCTCGTATCGGCGCTGCAGTAGCCTCCTGCTCAACATGACGACCTTTAAGCACAAGATGCAGCGCTTCGGAAACCAGATCGGCGTCTGGATGTATCGCGTGTCTGATGGACGGCTCGCGAGCCATAGCAAGAACATCAAAGTCTTGATGATCACTACGCCTGGGCGCCGTACGGGCGTACTGCACTCCACCTGCGTGCGCTACCTCGAGACGGCCGACGGTTTTCTGGTCTGGGGTACCGCATCTGGCGCTCCGCGCGACCCGGACTGGTTCCGCAACCTGCGAAAAGCCAAGACTGCCGACGTCCAGATTGGAGCTAAGACGTTGCAGGTGCGACCTCGAGAGCTGCTCGGCGCCGAGCGCGACGCGGCCTGGAACGGGGTCGTGCTGGCTCAGGCGCCCGAGGTCGAGAAGTACGCCCAACGAGCCGGCCGTACGATTCCGGTGGCACTTCTGCAGCCGACCGAGGGCCCCCTAAGAGGAAGCTCCTCCGGCTGACCACGAAGCGAATTCCGGGGGTTCAGGCTAATCGCGCATTGCGCCAGATATCGATGGCCAAGGCGATGAAGGCTGCAATAAACAAGGCAGCACCGATTCTTGCAAGCGCGACGACGTCAAGGAAGGTTGCAAGCCCGACAAGCGCGGCAAGAGCCAGCAGCACAACCGCAGGTTTCGTCGGTGGCAGGCGATAGAGATAGCTGTATGACTCGTGAATCTGATCTTGCTCCGGTGCTGCACATTGAGCGCGAGCTGAGGCATCTATCCATAGCGATGACTGAGCCCAAACCTGCCGAATGCCTGCACTGCTACGTCTATCGCATGCTCGAGTTCGGCTGCGCCGGGCTGCGCTGGGCCACGCGCTACCGGGACGTGAAAGCGCCTCGCGCGACCGCCCTGGACAGGCGGCTGATGTCCAAGGGAGCAGGATGCGACTGCGAGATCTTCATGAATGGCTGGAGTCTGCGGCGGGAGCACCAGATCTACGACCGCGAAGCCGAGGAATACAGCTATCCAGAGGATCTGCCCTCATGCAGTGGTGTTCGGGCCGGTTCGATTCAGCCCTGCGCTCTATGGAGGGTCCGGTATGGACTCTGGGACTAGGCGGCTCGCGTTCCAGAGAGTTCGGTGTGGCGACCTCGGAAACATCAGGCCTAACGGCGCGAGGCAGTCCAGCTCAACAACATCCCGGCCGCGCTGGTGTTGATCACGCGGTCTTCGGTGACACCACACTCTGCCGCGCGGTCGCAGCCGATGTACTGCCACTCGAGCTGACCCGGGGCATGTGCGTCGGTATCGATCGAGAATCGGCAGCCAATATCGACGGCCAGCTTCAGCAGATTGCGCGGCGGGTCTTTGCGCTCCGGCCGGGAGTTGATCTCGACTGCGACATCGTGGTCTCTGCACGCGGCGAACACTGCCTCATGGTCGAACTCGGACTCTGGTCGTCCACGGCCGACAACAATGCGACCGGTGCAGTGCCCGAGAACGTCCATGTTCGGGTCTTCGATGGCCGCGAGCATCCGCTTGGTCATCACGTCGCCGGGTGAACGCAGTTTGGAGTGCACGCTTGCGACGACAATGTCGAGTGCCGCAAGCACGTCCCGGGTCTGATCGAGAGTTCCATCCTCGTTGATGTCAACCTCGATGCCGCTGAGAACACGAAACGGTGGCGCTCCGGCCTCCGCTTCAGCGGCAAGTTGATCGTTAATGCCCTCGATCTCGTCGAGTTGTTGCATCAGGCGCTCAGTCGAGAGTCCGTTCGCAACGGTGAGATTCGGAGAGTGATCGGTCACGACGATGTACTCATGACCCAACGAACGCGCAGCGTGCGCCATCTCGATGATGGGGCTGCCACCATCGGACCAGAGCGAGTGCGTGTGACAGTCACCCCGCAGCGCTCTCCGGAGCGCATCGCCAGCAACAGCAAACGGTGGCGGCTCCGCTTCCAGCTTCGCGAGGTATTCGGGGACTTTGCCCGCCAGCGCTTCTAGGATCACGGCCTCTGTCGCCTCACCGATTCCTCTCAGAGAGCGAAGCTGGTCGTTGCTGGCCATGTGATCCAATTCGCCAGGTTCGAGCGCGGAGACCGTCTCGGCGGCACGACGGAATGCAGCGACCCGATACGTCGGCGCCTGTGATCGCTCCAACAGGAACGCGATTCGCTTCAGCGCCTCCACCGGGTCCATGAAGTCTGAGCCTAGGGTGACCCCTGCGGCTGAGCTGATAGGCGGCTGGTTCCAAGAGGCGTCAAAGGCCGGGCTTGATTCGATCCCGATGACTAGACCGTTGGGTAGCCTCCTGTCCATGGGTGCAGACATCGACACTCGGCCCGTGGGACCGAACGATTTGCCTGACCTGGCAAGGCTGTTCGAGAGTCAGAGGACTACTCGCCGCTGCTGGTGCATGGCGTTCTGCGTGACTCGCAGCCAATTCGCCGCTGGCTGGCTCAATGGTGGCAACCAGCGGCGGTTCGGGACACTCGCTGCCGCTAGCTCGACGCCCATGGGAGTCCTCGCCTCGCAGGCTGCCGAGCCGGTCGGCTGGTGCGCCTGCGGCCCACGGTCGCGGTATGTCGCGGCCACCACTCCACGAAGCAAGATCATGCAAAATCGTGCCCGCGATGAAGACGAGACCGTATGGCTCCTACCCTGCCTCTTCGTACGGGTCGGCCGCCGCGGCCAAGGCGTTACCCACGCGCTCATGCGTGCGGCGGTCGAGCTGGCTCGCCGCGAGGGTGCCTCCGCCATTGAAGGCTGGCCGCTGACCGGATCCGAACGGCGCTCAGGCGATGCCTTCCTTGGTCGGGAGCAGCTGTTCGAAGAGCTAGGTTTCAGCTGTGTCCAGAGGCCGAGTCCGGAACGCGTGATCATGCGACTCGAGCTCCAGGGGCCTGAGTAGATCGTCTGACGCAAGGTTCCGGTTGGTCTGGAGGACGGTCGGACGACCGGCCAAGTACGTCCATTACCCAAGTACGTGCACTACGCGTTCCTTTGCAAAACCTTCCGCTGAAGCCCACTTACCAATGACGCCTCATCTCAGCAGACCTCTCGGCACGCCCAGATTGGGCTCTGGCAGGAACGTTCCCGCAGGAACGTCTTCCGGGGATTCCAACAATCTCCTCAGGCGTTACGCGTCGCGCAGGAACGAGGCGACCTCGCTAATGTCGCGTTCCGCGAGCCCGGCCTCGACTGCTTCCCCAACCAGCTGGCGCGATGCCTCGGCCTGGTCCATTCGCGTGGCCGTTTGCTGCGCCAGATCGTGAATGAGCTCCTGGTCCTTGGCGACAAGCGCGAGGCTGAACGCAACCGGGACCTCGCCCGGCTCAAGGAAGGCTGCGCGCTTGTATTTCACGAATGGCGCGCCAGCGGCGCCCGACTCAAAGATGTCGTACACGATCTCGCGATCAAGGCCGGCCTTCTCGGCCAGCACCAGCGCCTCGCTGACCGCAACGTTCAGCGAATGGACCAACGAGTTCACGACCAGCTTCATGGTCGCTCCCGCCCCAACGTCGCCAAGATGGAAGATCGACTTCGCGAACGCGTCCAACACCGGCCGGGCATGATCAAGTGCGGTCTCGTCTCCGCCGACCATGACGGTAAGAGTCCCTGACTCCACGGTCGAGACGCTTCCCGAGACCGGGGTGTCAAGCAAGGTCGCGCCCTGCTGTGCCACCAGGGGGGCCAAACTACGGACTGTGGCAGGGGCAACTGTGCTCGTATCGCAGACCACCGCACCGGGCTGAACACCGACGACCAGGCCGTCGTCCGCCAGATATGTCGCTGTCACGGCCGCGTCGTCGGCCAGCGACACGACGCAGACTTCGGCGGATGCGGCGGCCTCGCGGGCCGTCTCCGCCACCCGACCACCGATCCGTTGGGCGACCTCCGCAGCGCGCGGGCGAGTGCGGTTGAAGACAACAAGATCGTGACCCGCCTCGACGATGCGGCCACCCATCGCACTACCCATCCGGCCGGCGCCGATCAGCGCGACCCTCATTGCAGCTCGCTGCGTAACCAGCCACCGTCGACATAGAGATCGATGCCATTGACAGATCGATTACGCATCAGGAAGTCGACCGCATCGACGATGTCCGCCATCATCACATTGCGTCCCGTCGGGGTTGCCTCCCTGGTTTTTGCGGTCGCCTCCGGCTTCGCCGCCCAGTAGGGACTATCGCCGACTATGCCTGGATGGATCGCGTTCACTCGCCGAGGCGCCAGTTGCACGGACAGCGAGCGCACCATACCGGAGACACCCCCGTTGACTGTGGAGACCGTCGTCGACCCGGGATAGGGACGGTCCTTCGCCCGGCCGCCGAACAGTACGACCGAGCCGTCCTCCGCGTGTCGGTCACGCATCGCGCTGACAACAGCCGTATAGCCGACCAGTTTCATGATCGCTAGGTAGCGCGCTCCGGCAATGTCGTAGTCAGCAATGTTGTTGCGGTCACGAGAGATTGCTGACAGCACCACATGATCAATGGCGGTGACATCGGCCAGGGCGCCTGCGACGTGCTCCGGCTCAGAAAGATCAAGAGCGATTCCGCGAGTATCGCCACCCAGCTCTTCGGCTACGGACTTAGCCTCTGATCCGTCGCGGCCAGTCAACACAACTGACCAGCCCTCCCCCGCGTACCGGCGGGCGATCTCCAAACCAATGCCTTGGGTACCACTCACAACCAGTAGTGATGTCATCCGAGTACCTCCCGTAGGTAGTCCCAGTCGCGAGCAAAACGATACGAGTAGCGGCGCGGGGGCTGGGGAGCCTGCGTCTCCAGCCAGCGGAGCGGTCCGCCGCCAAGGTTCCGGAACGAGTGTGGGCATCCAACGCCGGCCCATGCAATGTCCCCCGGGCCGAGCACAACCGGCTTGCCGTCAAGGGTGGCCTCGGCCCGACCTTCCAGGAAGAAGTACGTCTCCTCGAACGGATGATCATGTGGGCCGGTGGCCCCATCGGGGTCGTAGTGCACCATGAACATCGTGGCAAGCTGAGCACCAAGATCAGAATCGACCATCATCTTGACATTGATTCCGCCATAGACCAGCAATGCCGTTCGCATGCTCGCCGTGACCTCGAGCAGATCTTGACTTTGCTTGGTTGCATCCATGTGGGACGGCGTGATTCTCCCGAAATAGCGGTTACGAGGGTCACGTACGTCGACATCTGCTGCCTCCTGGTAGGCCGGACCACTGACGAGGAACGTGTCGTCCTGGTACGTCGAGCGCGGCATCGGAGCCTGCATTTCCGCCCACCGCACCGCTAGTTCACTGTCGTTGCGCAGCCGGTGCGGCATCCCGACGGGTACCACGCCGTAGCCGCCCTCACGGAGCCGGAACGATCCCTCGGCGGTGTCCACGACCGCCGTACCCGCGGCGACGTAGTAGCTCTCCTCATACGAGTGCACGTGCCAGGGAATCCAGCCTCCCGGATCCAGCTCGGCGATCACGAACCCGGTGTGCACAGCATGATCATCTTCACTGACGGCGATGGCGCGGCGGTAGCCGGCGGCCTCCATTGCCCAGCCGGTGGTTGGTGCGACCAGTTCGATCTCACCGGCCGGGCGTACCAAATAGCCTCCACTCACTGTCGCTTCTCAGCCGTGGCCGCAAGCAGGTGATCGCGGGAAGCCTCCACATCGGCGCGAGCCTTGTCGACATCGGCGAGCAGCTTTCCGTCGCGCTTCTTGGCCTGGCCTGCGACGAACACCGAGTCCACATTCGACACGTCGGCGGACAGCACAACTGCGGCGACCGGGTCGATGACGGGAGCCATGTTCAGCGACTTGGCCTCGATGATCACGATGTCGGCCTGCTTCCCCGGTGTCAGCGAACCGGCGCGATCCTCCACTCCGGCGACGTACGCGCCGTCGAGAGTTGCGGCCTGCAGGACTTCCCGCGCGGTCAGCACGTCCTTGGGTACCTGCTCGTTCGGCTCGTACTTCTCGGCATGCACCCGGGCACGATCGGCACCGAACGCGGCGCGCATCTCGGTGAACATGTCGCCTGGTGCTGTCGTCACCACGTCGATGGACAGGCTGGGCCGCAGCCCCATTCGAAGCGAATGCAGCACTGGCGGCCAACCGTGGCCCATCGACAGCTCTACCTGCGGCGCCACCGAGACCTTGCCGCCGGTGTCCTTGACGAGCTGCCATTCCTCGTCGCTGAAGTGGCAGCAATGGACGTAGGTCGTATCGGGCCCGAGCAGCCCGTAGTCGTTCAGCGTCTTGATCATGGCGAACCGGCCGGCGACCCGGCCCATCGCGACGTGCACCGTGATCGGAATGCCCAGCTCCCGGGCGAGTTTCCACTCCGCCTGAACGACCTCCTCCATGCAAAAGCCGCTGCCGCGGGTGGCCAGGCCTAGAGTGAGCAGCCCGTCGTCGGAGCTGAAGTACGTGTCCCGGACGCGGCGTACGTCATCGTCGGGAATCGCGATCTTGCTGTTGAACCAATAGTCGGCCAACGAGAGATTGGCGCTGCCATATGCGTATTGCGCCCGGATGCCGGTCTCTTGGAGCCCTGTGATCGCAGCATCGGAATGATCGGGTGTGTTGTTGATGTGCGACCAGTCGACCAGCGTGGTGATCCCCGCGTTGAGGCACTCCAGCGACCCCGCAACATTGCTCGCGTGTACGTCCTCGGCTCGGTAGACCGGCGCGAACGTGTCGAGGACCTCGACGAAGTAGTCATCGAGGGTGGCGTTGGGCGCGCAGCCCCGGATCGCGGCCTCCCAGGTATGCCGATGCGTATCGACGAAACCTGGAATGACGATGCAGTCGGTCGCGTCGATCACGTCGGCGTCCGCGCTGATGTTCGGCTCGACGGCGACGATCTTGTCGTCCTCGATGAGTACGTCCCCGTTGAGATCCCCGATCTGGGGATCCATGCTCACAACCGTCCCCCCGCGGATCAGCGTCTTAGTTGTCATCTGACTGTGCTCCTTTGCATCTGGCGTGGTTTCTTGGGTTCCTGTTAGAAGGCAGCGAGCCGCCGTACGGCATCGACGACCTTGTCGACGGTGGGTATCACCTCGTCCTCGAGTGCGTCGGCGAACGGCAGCGGCACGCATTCCGACGCCACTCGTCGGATCGGCGCGTCGAGCAGTTCGAATCCCTCGTCGGCGACGATAGAAACGACCGTGCCGCCCCAGCCGCCCTGGTACGGGTTCTCTTCGACGACGAGGAGGCGCGAGGTGCGCTCCACCGAGGACAGCACAGTCTTCGCATCCAACGGCACCAGGCAGCGCAAATCGATCACCTCAACCGAGATGTCCTCAGCAGCGAGCTGGTCCGCAGCCGAGATCGCGGTTGGCACCGTGGATGCAAGGGCCACGATGGTGACATCATCGCCAGGGCGGACCACCGCGGCCTCGCCCAATGGCACCACGTGATCAGGTGGCGCTGGCTCACCCTTGCCTGCGAGCAAACCCTTGTGTTCGAAGAAGATCACTGGGTCGTCGCTGCGGATGGCGGATGCCATCATGCCCACCACGTCGGCCGGTGTGGACGGCGCGGCGATCTTGAGACCTGGCACGGTGAACACCCAGTTCTCCACGGCCTGGGAGTGCTGAGCCCCGAATCCGAGGCCGCCGCCGTTAGCCGTACGAATCACCAGCGGGACGGTGACCTGGCCGCCCGTCATGTAGCGCATCTTGGGGATTTCGTTGGCGAGGTAGTCGTAGCAGCACGCGAAGAAGTCGGAGAACATGATCTCCGCGACCGGGCGAATCCCGGTCATGGCGGCACCTAGTGCGGCGCCGACGATCGCTTGCTCGGAGATCGGGGTGTCCCAGATGCGCTCTGGACCAAACTCTGTGAAGAGGCCCGTTGTTGTCTTGAAGACCCCCTCGGCTGCACCGATGTCCTCGCCGAGACAGACCACGTGTGGGTCGCGACGCATCTCGCGGGCGATCCCTTCGGACACGGCCTGGCGATAGGTGATCAGTTCCGCCATGCCGACCCGCCGTCCGCCCACACATCGGTGAATGCTGTGACCGGGTCGGGGAAGGGCGCGTCCTTGGCCTCCTGGACGGCCGCCTTGATCATCTCCGCCACTCTCTCGTCGGTCGCGTCGATGTCGGCTGCATCGACTCCGAGGCTCGTCAGCCTCTGCCGCGCGACTAGCAGCGGGTCGCGCTGCATCCAGCGCTCGACCTCGTCGGCCGGACGGTACTTCGCAGGATCGGCGCGGCTGTGCCCGTAATGGCGATAGGTCAGCGCCTCGATCACGGTCGGCCCCTCGCCTGCCCGGGCCCTGTCGACAGCGATCTTGGTAGCTTCGTAGACCTTGATCACGTCATTGCCGTCGATGATCATCGCCGGGAGGCCGTACGCACTCGCCCGGTCAGCCGCCGGGTTGGGAACAGAGGTCACAGCCGAGATCGGGGTGTACTCCATGTAGAGGTTGTTCTCGCACACGAACAGCACCTGGCAGCTTCCAGACGGCGGCCAAGTTCAGCGCCTCATGGAAGGCGCCAATATTGGTTGCGCCGTCGCCGAAAAATGCGACTGCGACCTGATCGGTGCCTCGCAACTTCGCCGACCACGCTGCGCCCGCCGCGATAGGCAGGTGGGAGCCGACGATCGCGTACGAGCCGAGCATTCCCCGGTCGGCCTTGGTGAGGTGCATGGAGCCGCCCTTGGCCTTGCACAGTCCGGTGGCCCGGCTCATGAGTTCCGCCAGGCACTCGGTTGGCGTGGCACCGCGGGCAATCGCATGGTGATGGCCGCGATATGTCGCGAACACGTAGTCGTCCGGGCGCAAGGCCGCGCTGGCGCCGACCGCAACGGCCTCGTGACCGGCAGCGAGGTGGGTGGTGCCCTTGACCAGGCCGGACATGAACAAGTCGTATGCCGCCTTCTCCGTCTGCCGGATGATCGCCATCTGCTCGTACCACTCGAGCAGCCGACCCTCGTCGACCGTCAGCGACTCCTCCGCGGAAACCGTCACGTCTCGCCCCTGCCGGCCATGGTGTTCAGGTGGGACTGCGCCTCCCGCAGGGTGGGCAGCTCGCCGCCGACCGTCCAATAGCGCTGTCCGGCGATCAACAGCTCCTCCGCCGGGAACTTCGTGATCACCTCGCAGCCGTCGGCTGTGACGACCACCTCTTCCTCGATACGGGCCGCCGACCAGCCATCCGATGCCGGCCAGTAGGTCTCGAGCGCGAAAACCATGCCCTCCTCGAGCACCTCCGGATAATCAAGAGACACCAGGCGGCTGAAGATCGGCTTTTCCCAGATGGCCAGGCCGACCCCATGGCCGTACTGCAACGCGAATGCCGCTTCTTCGTTCGCGAACCCGAACTCCTCCGCCGTGGGCCACAGCGACACGATGTCGCCCGTGGTGGCGCCCGGTCTGACAGCCGCGATGGCGAGGTCCATGTACTCCCGGCAGCGCACGTATGCGTCGCGCATTGCCGGTGACGCACTGCCCACGGCGAAGCAGCGGTAGTAACAGGTCCGATAGCCGAGATGGCTGTGCAGGATGTCGAAGAACGCCGGGTCACCGGGGCGGACGATCCGGTCGCTGTAGACGTGCGGGTGCGGCGAGCAGCGTTCGCCGGAGATCGCGTTGACGCCCTCGACGTACTCGCTGCCGAGGTCATAGAGCACCTTGCTGACCAGGCCGACACACTCGTTCTCGCGTACTCCCGGGCGGAGGAAGGCGTACAGCTCTTCGTACGCGGCATCGACCATCGAGCAGGCTTGCGCGAGTAGCGCGATCTCGTCGACAGTCTTGATCCGGCGGGACTCCAGGAACACCTGTTGGCCATCGACGACGGTAAGCCCTTCTTTTTGAAGTGCGGACAGGATCGGCATCTCGATCACGTCGACGCCAACTGGCTCGGCGGCCAGCCCGTACTCGCGCATGACGGTGGCGACCTTTCGAGCCACCTCTTGGGCGATGCCGGCATCCGGATGGAACGCGCCTCGCAGCGTGGAGATCCCGGCGCGGGCGCCGGATCGTCCTTCTCTCGCGGCTTCGGAAATCTGGCGGTCGTCGGGCTTGCGGTCATAGTCGAGCCAAGGGTTGTAGAGCTGGTGATGCCTCGCGGCGGATCCGAAGTCCCAGATCACTGGCTCACCGCCTCGTGGCAGCAGCGCGAATCGGATCAGCTTGTCCATCGCCCACGTGCCGATGTGGGTGGCCGTCATGTAGCGGATATTGGAAAAGTCGAAGGTCAGCAATGCGCCCAGCTCGGAAGCATCCAGGTGCTGTCTGAGGCGCTGCAGCCGGTCAGTGCGGAGTCGATCGAAGTCGACCCGTGCCTCCCAATCGACTGCATTCGGCCCGTACGTGCGGATCGCCATGGCTCAACCCAACGTCGTCGATGGTGTTCAATATAAATTACGCCTGTTCAGTGGGACTGACTAGATACGGGTTAGGGTCACGGGCTGCACGCGTAGCCGGGTGGTACATGGTCGAGCCGCGGTGATCAACTAGAGGCGTGCAGATAATCAAGCTCGCCTGGGTCGGTACTCGTACAAACAACTTTCAGCAGACGGTTGAGTTCTTTCGAGACGTCCTCGGCCTCCGGCCGGACTTTGATCTTCCCGGCTTTCGGGTGCTCAAGCTGCCCGACGGCAGCAAAGTAGAAATCTTCGGATCCGATACTGGGATGAACAGTCACTTCACAACCGGACCAGTTGTCGGATTTCTGGTGGACAATGTCAGCGCCGCGGCCAGCGAGCTCCGGGCTCGCGGCATCGAGATTCTCCATGCGGTTGAAGACGAGGGCGGGAATGCGTGGGTGCATTTCCGCGCGCCAGATGGCAACATCTACGAGTTCACGCAGGATCCTGGCGTTTCGCGGCCGGGATAGAGCATGATGGTGATGATCTTGGTTTGCACTTGATCTTGCGCGTTGATGGGAATGTGCCCTGAGCTAAGGGCGGTCTATCGCCATGTGCCCTGAGCTTGTCGAAGGGCGATCCATCACAACGTGCCCTGAGCTTGTCGAAGGGCGATCCATCACAACGTGCCCTGAGCTTGTCGAAGGGCGATCCATCACAACGTGCCCTGAGCTTGTCGAAGGGCGATCCATCGCCATGTGCCCTGAGCTTGTCGAAGGGTGCTTAGGCCGATCGTCTGCTGCTACTCCCGGTTTCTCGAGTGTGGCGCCGTCCTCACTGGCCTCAAGGCCGAGCCCTCCGGGTGGCCCTTCGCACGCTCCGGGCCAGCCTTGACCCCAGCTCCGGGCGGCGCAGGAAGGCAATCACCGGGAGCAGGAGGGGGAATGGGTGCGGGGGTTTGGGCAGGGGTTGGCTTTGGGCGGTCGGGTGCAGATTTGATCTCTGTTTTTTCGTTATTTTGTTGGGAAAACAGCTTGCTCGTCGAACACATCTTCGAATACAATGGAGGCATGCAACTCGGGGAGTCCTACAGCAACGACGCGCGAACCGCGCAGTCGGCTGGATGAGGCCCTCGACACCTTCGAAAACAGCCTCGCCGAGTTGATCAGCACCGTCGAAACCGGCGGACTTGATCAACTCTCAGCTGACGAGAAAGTCGCGGTGTGGCAGCGCTTCGAAACCATCCGCAACCGGCAGCCGCTCATCGATCACCGGATGATCGCCGATGCCGAAGCCAGTGATCTGCCCCGGGAGTACTGCTCCTCCACCATGATCCAGTTCTTGGTACGAGTGCTGCAGCTCTCCCCCGGCGACGCCGCCACCCGAGTCCGTGCCGCCGCGGCCGTCGGGACGCCGTACCTCGATGCTCGGCTTAAGCCTGGACCCTGTGCTGCCGCGACTGGCCGCGTTGCAACGCGACGGTGTCGTGAGCACGGAGAAAGTGGCAGATCGTGGAACGGGCCATGCACAAACTCACCCGGCCCGACCTCGACCCGCACGCAGTCGATCAACGCCGAGCAACTGCTCACCGAACACGCACCGATCCTTGGCACCACCGATCTGCGCCGCTTCGCCAACGCCGTCGTCAACGCTGCCGACCCCGACGGCCCCGAACCCGTCGACGACCAACTGCAACAGGACCGCCGCTACCTCGAACTCAAGCAGCGCCGCGACGGCATGTGGCACCTGGCAGGCCGACTCACCAACACCGTCGGTGCCCAACTGAACGCGATCCTGGAACCCTTGACCAAACCCCGCAGCAGCGCGATCGAGGATGAAGATGGCACCGTCGTCGACATCCCCGACCAGCGGCCGCAGGTGCAACGACTCCACGATGCGCTGGAGGAGGCCTGCGCCCGGCTCCTCAAAAGCGACGACCAACCCTCCGTCGGCGGGATACCGGCATCAGTCATCGTCACCATCGGCGTGGATGATCTGCTCGCCAAGACCGGGCTGGCCGAAGCCGCCGACGGCAGCCAACTCACCTCCGATCAACTATTGCGGATCGCCGACGAAGCCGACATTTGGCCCACCATCATTGATCGGAATGGTGTCCCCTTGGCGTTAGGCAGATCCCGACGGCTCGCCTCCGCTGGTCAAACCATGGCCCTGATCGCCCGAGACGCCGGATGCAGCTTCCCCGGCTGCACCCACCCACCGCAATGGTGCGACAGACACCACATTCTCGATTGGATTCTTGGCGGTCTAACTGATCTTGAAAATCTGACTCTGCTCTGCAGATATCACCACACCCACTTCCTGCAGAAAGGCTGGACCTGCCGCATCAATGCCGACGGTCTTCCGGAATGGATCCCGCCGTGGTGGATCGACCAAGATCAACAACCCCACATCAACACCCGCATCCGACGCATCAACGACCCAACGTCAACTCGACCGCGACACCGACGACGACTGCAAGACGCCGCAGCGTGACAGCATGTCCCTTGAGCTTTCGAAGGCAGAACGAACCGAGACGATGGTGTTCAATACGAGTTACGTCTGTTCAGTGAGGCTCACCAGGCGGGAATGTGTCCTCCGACAGCTAGATGGCACACATCAAGGAGTGCACACATGGGCGATCCAAAGGTGCCACCGATTGGACCACGAATCCGAGCCGAGCGGGCCCGTCGCGATGTGACGATCAGGGCGCTCGCGCGGGACATTGGCGTGTCTCCGAGCTTGATTTCGCAGATCGAAACCGGCAAGAGCCAGCCGTCGGTGAGCACCTTGTACGCGATCAGCTCGGCGCTGGATCTGCCGCTGGAAGACCTGTTTGACGCGGCGAATTTGCCGAGCCGGCGACCTCCGCTGCGGTTGCCGGCACCACAGGCCTGCGCTACTTCGGCACCGATCGGGCCAAGGGAGTGGGGCCGCACGTCAGCCCGGAGGACCGCGAGCTGCTGACCCTGGAGTCCGGGGTGACCTGGCAACGGCTGGGCCAAGTGCCGCATCACCATGTCGACTTCCTGCTCGTCACGTACGAGCCGGGCAGCGCCTCCTCGACCGACGGCCGGCTGATGCGGCACAACGGGACCGAGTACGCCTACCTCATTAGCGGCGAGCTGAAACTGACGCTCGGTTTTGATCAACATGTGCTCACGCCGGGGGACTCGATCTGCTTTGAGTCCACGACTCCGCACGGTTATCGCAATGACAGCGAGATTCCGGCCGTTGGCGTCTGGTTCGTGGTCGAGCCGGGCTGATTGATCCGGCGGCCACTCCCCCGGAGCTCATTCCCGACGGATCCCACGCACCCGCCGTTACGCTGACCGGGTGGCGGACGCGGACGAAGCCGTGCAGCAAGCGGACGAGGAACGGCCCAGCACCGAAGTCGTCGCCGAGCGTCTCGGAGCCGCGGAGGCAGAGGGTGACGTAGCCCAGGTCCAGCGCGAGGTCGAGTTCGCGGCCGCCGAGCGGTTGATGTTTTTCTCCGACGCTGTCATTGCCATTGCGTTGACCTTGCTTGCACTCGATCTTCCGGTCCCCGGTGGCATCGAGAATGCGGACGACGTGACCATGTCCGAGCTGGTGCGCGACGCTGGCGAGCATTTCAACGACTATCTGGCGTTCTTGATCAGCTACTTGGTGATCGCTTCACACTGGCGCATCCATCACCGGGTCTTCCGATACGTGCGCGAAGCCAGCACTTCGATTATCCAACTGAACATTCTCTGGCTGCTGTTCATCGTGATCACGCCGTTCACAACCAGGATGCTGAGCGCTGGTCAGATGAACATTCTGCGCTTCGGCACCTATGCAGGAACTCAGGCCATCCAATACGGCATCTTCACCCTGATCAGCTTGCTGATCGTGAGCGGTCAGCACATCCGGGCCGGCACTGACCTGTACCGCTTTCGACGCGGTCGGGTCATGACCGTCGCAATGGCCATAGGCTTCGCCGTCTCGATCCCGCTGTACCTGGTCATCGGTCAGGGCGCATTCGTGCTCTGGGCCGTCGTACCTATCGGGACCAGTCTGATCGTGAGGCGGCTGCGCCCGCGACAGCAGCGCCGGCTTGAGCCACTGTTGTAAACAGACACAAGAACCAGGCTCGGCAGGAAGGCATGATGGCGCAGGCTATGGCGCAACATTCCCCAGATCATTACGCACAGCAAACCAAGGCGCTGGCATCATCGGCCCAGCGGCTCCGTGGCTGGGTGGGGTCGGATCCCTCGAAGGCCCCCGAGCTGGCCGATGCCCTCGTTGAGTTGACGGCACACCGTCTGTTGGGCCACGGCTATGCGGCGGCCGCTGCAGATGCTCAGGAGGCAGTACGCCGCGCCGCCGAGTTGCTGGCGGCAAAAGGGCCCCTGGGCCCGTACACCTCAATCACTGATGCGGCGCGCTATGTCACGGCGGTCATTCAGCTGGCCGCGATTCAGGCAGGCTTGGACATGCCGGATGCCGCCGGGCGGACGATCGAATCACTGCGGGATATCAACGATCAACTCGGCGACGGACTGCGGCGTCAGCTGAAGCCCCAAACGGCGATCTGGGCACTGCTCTGCAGCGCGCGGTCGGCACTTGTCTCGATGGAGGTCGCCGCAGCGAACGCGTACGCCGACGCGGCTCGGGCCAGGCTCGCCGAGTCCGGACTCGACGACGTCCCGGATGCTAGCTACCTTTCGATGGACGTCGACCTGCTGGCCTCGGATTCTCGGTGGGCCGCCGGACGGGCTGAGGAAGCCGTCGCGTTTCTTCATGCCGCCAAAGTCCGGTACGACGCCGTGGTAGACGGTCGCCTTCAGGAGTCGGCACGGCTTAGCCCCGCCCTACTAGAACGCCTCACCGAGCCGTTGGCGGGCTTGTATCGGGACTTGGCCGATCGACTCGTGGCGACCGGCGAAGTTGATCTTGGCATGGCCATTCGACGGACACTCATTCAGCTGCTGCGTGAGCCAAGTGGACGACTGGGTGATCACAGCCGAGTACAGCTCGCGTCGGCGTACGCCGATCTTGCTCGCGACTTGCAGGCGTCGGGCCGTCTGCTGGAGGCGGATGCGGCGCGTGCCGAGGCCGCTTCGGTGGTGCCGCACGGGCAGCTGGCTGACGAAGATCATGGCGGCGCAGTGCTGAGTCGCGGTGCACCGATCCCGGCTTGGGCCCCGCTCCCTCCAACTGCGGCGTACGCTGCTACCACCGCCTCGACCAAGATCGTTGATCTTGTGGCGCTCCAGGCCGAGCAACAGCGGAAGACAGCTGCATGGCTGGAAGCCGAACGTCCCAATGCGCACCAGCAGGAGTTACGGCTCATGGACCAGGCTCGGCTTGAGGCGGAGCACCGCGAGGCCGAACAAGCCAAGGCCGAGCAGGCTGAAGCTGCTCGACTGGCTGCCGAACGCACCCGGGCTGCAGAAGAAGAACGACTCGAAGCCGCCAGACGAGCCGCCGCCGAGGAGGCCGAGCGGCTGGAGCGCAAGCGCCGTCGCGAGGAACGCATCGAAGCGCACCGTTTGGAGGCAGAGAAGCGGGAGGCCGAGCAGCGGGAAGCCGAGCGGCTGGAGGCGGAACGCATTGAGCTGGAACGCCTACAGGCTCAGATCGACGAGCTCGAGCGCGCTGACAAGCCGCCCAACGGACAATGAGCGTGCCATCTCCACGACCCTGTCAGCCCACGTCCGTACGGTAAGGCTGAGCGAAGGAGGCCCTGATGAACACGCCGAGGACTTACCCAGCGGGCGTTAGCTGCTGGATTGACGTCGAGGTGGCAGATGTCGAGGCAGCCGCGAAGTTCTATGCCGTCCTGTTTGGTTGGACCTACCTCGAGGCAACGGCACCGGGGTCTCGGCTCCGCTACCTCATCGCGCAACTCGACGGCCAGGATGTCGCCGGCATCGGGCAGTTGTCGGCCACAGGCGATTCCCCAACCGACCCGGCAACATGGAACACCTATGTCGCCGTCGAGGATGTCGACGCTGCAGCTTCACGCGTCGAGGCGGCGGGTGGCCGCGTCACGGAGCCACCGTCAGACGTTGCTGATGCCGGCCGAACTGCCTCCTGCGTCGACACCGAGGACATCGGTTTCCGCTTGTGGCAACCCCGGAGCCGACTCGGCGCGCAGCTGACCAATATTCCGGGAGCTTGGAACTTCAGTGATCTTCACACTGCGGATCCCGAAGCATCGGTTGCCTTCTATTCTCGCGTTTTCGGCTGGCAGTTCGAGGACCTTGGATTCGCAACGATGATCCGGCAACCGGGATACGGCGATCACCTGGCCGCCACATCCGATCCGGATATCTACCAGCGCCAGTCCGGTGATGAAGTGCCACCTGGGTTTGCCGATGCCATCGGTTGGCTGGTCCCGCTTCCGGACGGAGAGCAACCGCATTGGCATGTGACATTCACGGTTGCTGACCGCGACGAGTCAGCCGCAACGGCTGAGCACCTCGGTGCATTCGTGCTGGCCAGCAACGACACCACGTGGACGAGGGACGCGCGGATTCGCGATCCGCAGCGCGCCGTGTTCAGCGTGAGCCAGTACACGCCGCCAGCTGGTTAGCAGCCTGACGAGATGCTCTTGGCGCTCAACATGCCCGGGTGTCATTGTTAAACTACTCAGCATGCTGAGCAATCGGGTGACCTGGATCCCGATCATCGAGTACGGTCTGGTCGCGGTGATCGCTGGGCTGGTTTGGATCGGGCTCAAGATCGCCGACGCCGTACGGTCTCGGTCAGGTTCCGACTCGCCGGATCTGAGATCACCAACTGCCGCCGGCCGCAGCGCGTGAGTACGCCGGAGCCGCCGAGCGCCCAAGATCGCCTGATCGTCGTCACGGGCGGCAACCGCGGGATTGGCCTCGCCCTGGTCGAATTGCTGGCCGACGGCGGTAACAAGGTGATCTTCACCTCCCGGGACCCGGCGCGGGGGATCGATGCACGACGCGAGCTGACCGAGGCGCGACCGGGCCGCCACATCAAGATGGAGATCTGCGACCTGGCCTCGCCCGACTCGATAGATGCGTGTGCCAAACGGCTCGTCGACAGGGGTGAGCCGATTGACGCGGTGATCAACAACGCCGGGATGCTGCGCCCACCGGACATCCGACATGTGACGGCGGAGGGCGTCGAGGTGACCCTTGCGACCAATGCTCTCGGACCTATGGCGTTGACCACTGCGCTCGAGCCGGTCCTAGCCGCGGCACCGAGCGCTCGAGTCCTGACCCTGACCTCGCGGTTACATCAGCCAGGTTCTCGCGGCGACCCCGTTGACTTCGCGTTCGATGACCCGAACCTCGAGCACGGATACAGCCCGGACCGCGCGTACAAGAACTCCAAACTCGCCGCGATCTGGGTCAGCAACGAACTCAACCGACGACTGCCGGCAACCGTGACCGCTGATGCCATTTGTCCCGGCTTCGTACCGACGACGGCTGCGGCGTACACGAGCGGCTGGCAGCGCTTCCTGCTCCGTCGCATCCTGCCGCGACTGAGCTTTACGACGACCGTTGCGCAGGCCGCGGCCGATGTCGCCTGGGCCCTCGATGCGCCCGAGCTTGCTGGATCGGGTGGCCGCTATCTGCTTGACCGGCAGGTCGCCGAGCCGAGCAAAGACGCCCGCGACAGCACCAAAGCCCGCCGATTCTGGGAGCTTGCGACAACGCTCTGGCCGAGTTACGCCTGATCACTCGCCCTGATCACTCGGCACCTCGACGCGCCTGGATGAAACCAGCCGCACCAGCTCGGCTCGGAACTGTTCCGGGTCAGCGATCCAGCGTTCGACGATGTGGTCTGAAACTCCCTCGGCTTGGACTCTGCCAAACACCTCTGAGCCGTGCGGCGTACGAGCGATCACCAGGCGGCGGCGATCCGAGGCGTCGCGCTCCCGGCTCACATAGCCGGCGCGTTCCAAGCGGGCCACCACCCGGCTCATCGTTTGTTCTTCCACCCGACTCGCCGCAGCCAGCTTCCGTTGGGTGAGCGGACCGCCCTCCAGCGCGTGCAGCGCTAGCAGCCCTGCATGAGTCAGGTCATGCGTCGCCAGCCACGCGTTCCAGTCATGCTCGATAAGCCGGGCTGCGGTGGACAGCAGCCGGCCGAGCGACCAATCCGCTGCGTCCGGCGCGTTCACGATTCGAAGCTTAACGGCCTGAGCGACTATGTTACTCAGCATGCTTAGTAAACGTTGGATCGGGTTGGTGTTCATCAGCCTCGGGGTGGCCTTGATCATCGTCGACTCGACCATCGTCAACGTCGCGATCCCGTCGATCATCAACGACATCGGCATCACCTCGACCCAGGCCCAGTGGGTCCAGGAGATCTACACACTCGTCTTCGCCGCGCTCCTGCTGGTCGGCGGACGGCTCGCCGACCAGTACGGCCGGCGCCGGCTTTTCTTGCTGGGCACGGTGATCTTCGCCGGCGCTAGCGTGCTGGCTGCGCTGGCCGGCGACGGGACTCAGCTGATCGCCGCCCGGGCGGTCCAGGGGCTGGGTGGAGCACTCATGCTGCCAACCTCGCTGTCATTGCTCAACGCGAATTTCCGCGGTCGCGATCGTGGTGTCGCGTTCGGCATTTGGGGAGCCACGATCGGCGGTACCGCCGCACTCGGCCCGCTGTTGGGGGGCTGGCTGACCACCTCGTACTCCTGGCGCTGGGCGTTCGGGATCAACATCCCGCTCGGCCTGCTGGTGATCGTCGGACTGTTGCTACTCGTGCCGGAGTCGAAAGACCCGTCCGGGCAGCGTGGAGCCGACTGGTTAGGCGCAGTGTTGTCAGCCATCGGTTTCGGTGGCGTCGTCTTCGGTCTGATCGAGGGCCGGACGTACGGCTGGCTCGCCACGACCAAGCCCCTGACCGTCGGAAGCTGGTCCTGGCCGTGGTCGGTGTCACCAGTCGCAGTAGCCTTCGTGATCGGCTTCGCGGCGTTGACCGTTTTCGTCATGGTTGAGCGGCAGCGCAACCGCCGCGGCCAGGTATCGATGCTCGACCTGAATCTGTTCTCCATCAAGTCGTTCCGCAATGGCAACATCGCCGCCGCCATCGTGAGCCTGGGCGAGTTCGGCATCCTCTTCTCCTTGCCGCTGTGGTTCCAGAACGTCATCGGATACACCGCGTTCCAGACCGGGTTGGCGCTGCTCGCCCTTGCCGGTGGCAGCTTTCTGGCGAGCGGCCTCACCGCGCCCATCGGGCGCAAGCGCGGCACGATCTTCATCGTTCGGTTAGGCATCGTGCTCGAGATCATCGGCATCGCCGGGCTGGCGATCTTCCTCCGACCGGACTCGACGTGGCTGACGACCACGCCGCTGCTCCTGGTGTACGGCATAGGTGTTGGCTTTGCGACTGCGCAGCTGACTGGCGTTGTGTTGACGGATGTACCCCTGAACCGCAGCGGCGAGGGCTCGGGCATCCAGAGCACATCTCGGCAAGTAGGGTCAGCGCTCGGCATCGCCATCCTCGGCACTGTGCTCTTCGCCACACTCGGCGCAAGGTACGACAGCGCGCTGGCCGATCTTGGCGTATCTGAAGCCCAACGGGTGCAGCTTGTCGACGCCGTCAAGGACAGCGCGGGAGCCGCGATTCCAGGCCTGGCTGCCAATCCGGGTACTGCAGCTGTCGCCGAGCCTGCGCGGGTCGCCTTCACCGACGCCTCGCGGGTGGCCGCATTGACGGCCGCCGGCTTCCTCGTCATCGGACTGGTGGCAAGCCTGTCTCTGGGGAACCCACGCCGGCGTCGATCAATTGATGGGTCCGCTGATCAATCCGAACCGGTAGATGCGACCGCCTATCCAACCTCGTGAATCGATCCCTGATTTTGCATCTCCATTGAGCCCATGACCCAGGTTTCGAGGCTGTTTCAGCTCACTGGGGATGCGTTTTCAGGGTCCGAGTCTCCAGACCTGGTGGGCCCGGCGCCGCCGGTAATTACTCGGCCCAGCGCCGATCCGTTGTAAACGCCACAACGACAGACTTTTCATACCCCAAGGCCGCGAGCCGTTCGTGCAGGTCCGACCGCACCGCATCACAGTCGGCGACCGTGACCACCCTCGAAGCGGGCCCAACCACGTAGTCGATCTCGATGTCCATCCGGCCCCCTACCTTCGCGGCGCGGACGAATGACTCCTCCAATCCATATCGCCTACTCACCTCGTCGACAGCTGCGCGAAGCTGCGCCTGGATATCTTCCGGCGGCGACATCGACATCACCTCACGCATCCCGCCGATCACGAGCCGGAGCGGCACCACCAGGAATGCCGCGGAAACCAGGACCACCATGGCTGGGTCGACGTACGCGGCGAGGTCAGCGCGGCCTCTCGACTTCAAAATCAGGGCAACAACGAACCCGACCAGCACGCCCACAGACAGCAGAGCGTCACCCAGCCACTCGGCCGCCTCGGAGCGAACAAGATCCTTGCCCGGACCCGTGGACGACTGCGACCGTGTACCGCGCCTGAGAACCAGACCGACGGCAAGGCTTGCAGCTGTGGCAATGACGGCGTACACGATCGCCCAGCCGACCTCAACCTCGGTGCCACCTGACAGCAGGTCGACCACGCCTCCGATACCGGCGTAAACGCAGAGCGCGCCGAGAGTTGCGGCCTTGAGAATGACGACGACTGGCTCCGCCGCTTCCCTGCCCCAGGGGAATTGTTCGTCGGGACCTCGCCGCACGAAGCGTAAGGCGAGCAACGCTAGGCCCGAGAGTCCGATGCTGACGAAGGAGTACAGGCCGTCGAAAACGATCATGCTCGAGCCGCTGAGAATTCCCCAGAGGCTTGAGAACACGGCGAACCCGGCCGATGCCCAGACCGAGAACAGCAATAGCCGACGCTCACCCGCTGCCTGGTCAGAGGACACGGAGCAGGATATAGCCATGGCCGACTGGGACGGGACCGAGTATCGCAAGGTCAGCGACCTGCAGCAGTGGTTGGCCGACCGCGCTCTTGACGGGCTGAACCTCGATGGAGTCCGCAGCCTGCTCGACGTCGGATGTGGCGACGGCCGGATCACCGCCGAGATTGCGCGCCGGATCGTGACAGCGGACGTCGTCGGTCTCGACCCCTCGCCGCGAATGATCTCGATCGCCCCCGCTGGCGGCAATCTGACATTCGAGCTCGGCGATGTCTGCTCGATGACCTACCAAAGCAGGTTCGATGCTGTGGTGTCCTTCAACGCGCTGCACTGGGTTCTGGATCAGCGTCTTGCCCTCAGCCGTATCGCCGCAGCGTTGCGACCGTCCGGCTGGGCGTTTCTGGTATTCGTTTGTGCTGGGGAGCGGCCCAGCCTTGAAAGCATCGCGATGAAGGTGGTTCGCAGCACTGCATGGCGGCCCCATTTCGAAGGTTTCGAGGCGCCCTTCGTCCATCCGGACGTCGGAGTGTGGATCCATACCGCTGAGTCGTGCGGCTTACGGGTGGTGGACACCACTGTTGATGATCTCGAGTGGGATTTCGAGTCTCGGGAGAGGTTCAGTCGGTGGTGCTCAGTCGGGTTTGGAGCCTGGACCGATCACCTGCCAGCAGCCACAGCTGATGCCTTTGTCAGCGATGTCGTCGAGGCTTATGCGGAGGCGACGGGGTCGGCGAGCCTCTTCCGATTTCTGCAGCTCAGGGCCCGGCTCGAACGAGCTGTGCCGTGATGCCAGGCCGTCGTCCGCGCAGAGATAATCACTTGCCTGCCTCGCATTGCTAAGATACAGTCCATTTCGGTTATTACCATTTTGGATATATGCAGGGTTCGATGATGACGGTGATTACGCGGATGATCGGCGACCTCAGGGGGTGCGCTAGTGTCGCGCATTCGAAGTCCCTTGACAGTAGGCGTCGTCCAGGTGGATGCCTGTCGTCGCAAGGCGACGCGCGGCGTCGACACGCAAGGCCGAGGAGGAGTCCCATAGCGGTGTTCTATGGGCGACGACGAGAACGCAGCGGGGCGCCGCCTGGGCGGCGCATACGTCAAGCGACTTCGGATGCTCGGCACTAAGAACGTCGGAGGTGCTCTTGCCGGCCCACGGCGTACGCCTCGACTACGAGTGCAGCGAACGCGTCGTCCACCTCAGCCGGTGACGTCAGTCGGAAGGCGTGCAGCACATTGCGGGCAGAGTAGACCTCCACTTTTCGAAACAGCGGATGTTCGGCTTGTCGGGCCAGCACCAGATGCCCATCCAGCCAATGGCGTCGTGGCATGAACGCCGCGAAGCTCATCCGTGCATGGAGTGCGATCCGGGACCTCTCTGCCAGCACGTCGACCGGTCCGATCGGCGCCAACACCGCGAGCACCCGTTCGAAGGCAGCACGTACGGCGGGATCCTTGCCATCGAAGTGGGCGTCGACCGAGCCCAATCCGGCGCAGGTATGTGATTGGTTCACGTTGGCGAAGGTTCTGCCGCACCTCGGGCAGGTCCACAGTGGCCGGTCAGACATCGGCGCTCCTGAGGCTTGGCTGAATCAGAAATTGGCAACTCCGGGCCTAGCGTAGGCCTTCCCTTTCGGAGGAGAAGATGAAGATCTCGATGGCCCGGATGATCACGAACCTGGTCGCTAAGGGCCGGGCGCTCGGCAATCGTTTCGCCTGGTGGAGCCGCTGGTTCCCACCGGCCAGAACGGTCGATGCCGATCGATTCCAGGGCGAGGGCGAGCCGTATCCCGATCATTGGAGGGAGTTCCCGCACCCATGGCCTGACGGCGCGACCGTGACACCGCAGGTTGACGCCGCTCTCGCGGCGCTGCCCGATCTGTGGCGCCGTGTAGTGATCTTGCGAGACGTCAAAGGTGAGTCACCCACGGAGGTGTCGGCGGCGACCGGGCTCACCGGAGATCAGCAGCGGGACGTATTGAACCGGGCGCGTGAGTCGATTCGGCAGGCTGTCGGCCGCGCGCTCGAACACGATGCAGACAGATCATGATCACCTCCACGGCTGCTGCGCCCCCGACACTCGCCCGGCGGTTGCTCCCGCTGCAGGTCGGCGTGGCCTTGCAGGGGCTCCTCTTGTGGGTGCCGATCGAGAAGTTGTTCATGACTCAGATCGGCTTCGATGCCGCAGCGGTGGGTGCGATGGCCGCCGCGTACGCCGCTGTGACGCCATTGCTGGAAGTGCCGTCGGGCATCTTGGCTGATCGCTGGAGCCGCCGCTGGGTGTTGATCTTGGGCTGTATCGCCCTGATGGTCAGCTCCTTGATCGGCGGGCTGAGTCACAACGTGATCACCTACGTGATCGGCGCGATGGTCCTCGGGGTCTATTTTGCGTTCAACTCCGGCACGGTGGACAGCATCGTCTACGACGCCGTCGTCGAAGAGACGGGGTCGAACGAGCTGTACGAGAAATGGATTGGCCGGATTCGAGCCGTCGAAAGCGCCGCCTTCGTGCTCAGCGCCCTGGCCGGAGGAGTGTTGGCGCAGTACACCTCGACCCGTCTCACCTACTTCGTCACTGTGCCTCTCGTTGGGCTGGCGATCATCGGGTTCTTGCGCTTCGACGAGCCCCGACTGCACGAGGCCGCCGAGCGCCTGAGCTTGCGCAGCCATATCGCCCTGACGTTCCGAACCATGATCACTCAGCGAGCGGTTCTCCGGGTGCTGCTACTGGCCGCCACCGCCGGGCTGCTTTCCTCCGCCATCTTCGAGTTCGGGCCGCTCTGGTTGGTGGCACTGGCTGCGCCGGCTGTGCTCTATGGGCCCTACTGGGCGGCGCTGACCTCGACCCTGGGCATCGGCGGGCTACTGATCGGCAAGCTGCGGCTGGACCGCTGGCTCATGCTGACAGTCGTGATCATCTTGTCGTTGGCTACGGCACTGCTGCTGAGCTGGACCCGCTCGCTGGTGATCGTCGTGGCTGCTCAGGTGGTGCTCGCACTGATGTTGGCCCTGATCGGAATTCACGCCAGCCAGCTGTTGCACGATGCAGTGCCGTCCTCGATCAGGGCCGGCGTGTCTTCCGGCGCCGGAACCATGACCTGGCTGCTGTTCCTGCCCTTCTCGTTGGTGTTCGGCTGGGTCGCGCGGGAGAACGGCGTCAACCGGTCCGGATTCATGTTGGCCGGTGCCGTCCTCGTCGTTGCCGTGCTGTTAGTCGCGAGCGTCCGAGCGAGCCGCGGGGTGGCGCCGGTCGAGGTGGCAGTGACGGCGAAGGAGGAGGCCGTGGAGGTGACCGAACGCGCCGGCGAGCTCGCGTGCAAGCAACTGGTCGAACTCGCGGCGGACTACCTGGAGGACGCCCTGTCGCCGCAGCTCAAGTCGCGCTTTGAGGCCCACCTTGCCGGCTGCGATGGGTGCACTACCTACTTGAGCCAGACGAAGCAGGTCATCGCCGAGCTGCGCCGCACCAGTCAATCGGATCAGCGCACGACATCGAAATAGTGCTCGACAAATGCGTCTGGTCTCACGTCGACCGCGATCTGATGTCGGCCGTCCGGCTTCGGCTCGCCACGTGGTCGAGCCCGCAAGCGGTCCTGGTGAGCTGTCCACGATGACCTCGCCGGCTGCGAACGCTGCACAAGTCCGGTTCGAAGATCGTCGCCGCGGCGAGCGGATCGTGAAAGACGACCTCGGAGCGTTCACCGAACCACGATTGCGCCATGTCCGCCACCGGACGTAGCGCCGGTGTTTCGCACCGCTGCAGAAATTCGTCCACAGGCATGCGGACCCGAGTCGTGACGTTGAGGCCGATGGCGCGGTGAACAAGGCCCGGCTCACCGACCGTGGACGTACCGAACACCTGGGCCGCGGCGTGTGGATCGCAGTGCATATTCCACTCCACCTCCTCAGACTCAGTCCCGTACGAGCCGCCCATCGACACCAGGGAATCCAGCAACGACGGAATCGCCGGGTCGGCAGCGAACAGCAACGCCACATTGGTGAGCGGGCCGATCGTCAACAGCGTCACTTCGCCCGGATGCGCCCGGATCGTGCTGCGCAGGAAATCCACCGCAGGCCCGGGCGGGAACGAGGTGTCGTGCTCCCAGCGGTCCAGCACCACTGCCTGCGGTGGAGGCTCTTGTACCGGCGGCCCGACGAGTGGATCGGCGGCGCCGGGATGGATGGGTACGTCGCGCCCAGCATTTCGGCACAGCACGCTGGCGAGCCGGGCCCGCAGATTCGGTGCGGCGGTCACCGTGGTGATCCCGAGCAACTCGCAGCGACGGCTGAGCGAGGAGGTACGCCAGGCAGATGGCGTCGTCGATGTCGTTCCCGATGTCGGTATCGAGCAGCAGCAGCCGACGATCAGCCAATCTCTCACCCCGTTAGATAGGCGGAATGTTGTGGTTCAGATGGAACAGGTTGGTTGGATCGTAGCGGCGCTTGATCTCGACCAGACGGTCGTAGTTGCCGCGGTACGCCGCTCGAACGCGGTCCCGTCCTTCATCCTCCATCATCATGTTGACGTACGCCGCCACCTGCCGAGCTGGGATGCAACTCCTCCCAGTACCGCTGAGCCCACGCGGCAGCAGCCGGAAGATTCACCGGGTCTGGGTCGATCCCTGCCACGACTCCTGCCCAGCCGCCATTGCGATAGGCGAACGCGGTGGCGTCCTGGGGCACTCTGGCCGCAGCACCGCTGATGGGGTACATGTGCATCGTCGACAGCGGCGTCGGGATCGTCTCGCCATAGCGACGATGAATCGCGATGGCCTCGTTGGTGATCTCTTCGAAGAAGTCGGCCTTCCAAGACCACTGCAGCCCCTTGGGCAGCAGGCCGTCGAAGGCGCTTTGCAGCACCGAGTACGGCATCGGCGCAAGTCCGACCAGCAGTGGATCACCAAAGTCGCGAACCGGCGCGAGCGCTGCCTCGGCGCGATCATGAGGACCGGTGTAGCACCAGGTGATGATGCCGGCCTTCCGGGACCAGAGCTGCTCAGGGAATGGCGCCGCCGCTGGGATCTGAGTGACGCCGATCCACCCGTTCAGATCTTCGGGAAGTGTCGGCAGCAGATCGCGATACCACCGGAAGAGGTCCTCGACATCCGCGATGTCATAGAGCACGGGGCCGCCGATGATCACGCCGCGTTCCCCGACCGGATGGCACCGGAAGGTGAACGAGGTGACCACGCCGAAGTTGCCGCCACCACCCCTGAGCGCCCAGAACAGATCACTGTGCGACTCGGCGCTCGCTGTGACGAAGCGGCCGTCGGCCAGCACCACATCAGCGGATATCAGATTGTCGATCGTCAAGCCGAAGCGGCGGGTGAGGTAGCCCACTCCCCCGCCGAGCGTCAGTCCGGCGACGCCCGTAGTGGACACGAAGCCCGAGGGCAGTGCCATCCCGAACGCACCCGTGGCATGATCAACATCACCCCAGACGCAACCGGCGTCGACTCGAACGGTGCGAGCCTCCGGATCGACCGAGGTGCTGCGGAGGCCGCCAAGGTCAATGACGAGGGCGTTGTCCCAGACGCCGAATCCACCGCCGTGGTGTGCGCCGCCTCGGATGGCCAGCGGCAACACGTTGTCGCGCGCGTACGCCACGCAGGCCATCACGTCAGCGACATCAGTGCACCGCACGATCGCGAGCGGGTAACGATCCACTGCACCGTTGTAGACAGCTCGGGCCGCCTCATAGTGCGGATCATCTGCGGTGATAATCGCGCCGCGTACATCAGCAAGATCATCAGCGGATAGCCGGCTGATGACGGCTTTGCTTGTTGTGGTCATGAAGATCAGCATTCGCCCACATTGTTGTGGCAGCGTTGTGGCAACTTTGTGGCGATCTTGGCGAAACCTTGGTGAGCTAACCGAGCAGGCGCAAGTACTCGGTTTGGACAGCCTCACTGGGGCCAACTCCCAGTTCGTCGCGCAACAAGACTCGCAGCCGTTCGTACGCGGCGAGCGCCTCCGCGACATTGCCTCTGGCCGCGAGGGCGCGCATCAGCAGCAGGTGACCGGACTCCCGGAACGGGGCCACCTCCACCAGTTCGTCACCGGCACGCTCCGCGCCAGGTAATTCCGCACCTCCGAGCCCCAGGCAAACTCCCGCATAGCACTCCAGCGCGCGGATACGCACGTCGGCGAAGCGGCGACGCCAGACCTCAGCCCACGGCGTCTCCGCCTCGGGCAAGAACGTCCGCCGGGCGACAAGCAATGCGCTCAGGCTGGGCGCCCAGGCGCGTCGCCAGTCACACACAGCGACCGCAGACTCAGCGGAATGCAACTGCGACAAGGCCACTTCGACATCGACAGAGGCAGGTTCTGGGAGAGTCAGGCACAATTCGGTACGCCCGCGAAGCACATCAGCACCGACCACTCCCCTGGTTTTGGAGATCAATGCACTGAGTGCACCACCAGCATTGGCTGGTCGGGTATCACCCCACAATGCGTCCAGCACCGTGTCCCGTGACACGGGCTGCAACCGAGAGACTGCGAGGTAGCCGAAGAGCAGCCGACCCTGCCGTCCGGGAAGGAGGTGGTCAATCCGCCGGCCCGCCAGCTCTACGGCAAATGCTCCGCACAGCTGGACTCTGGCCGATTCATCCATATTTGTATGTTCCCTCGCGGATCAGGGCGACTGAACCTGAAGGGGTTAAATGTGAGGTGGGATTGAGAGGAGTCGAAATGCTCAGGCAGGTTCGATGTGAATGCGGCTACATTGCCCGCGGCCGGAGCGACAACGACGTCACTTCGCTGATCTTGGCGCATATCGCCACCGATCATCCTGACCTCGCCGAGACCGAGACAGCCGAGAATATCCGCACCTTGATCGAACTTGTCCCGGAGTGATGTCGTCAGCGGCGGTTGGGCCAACCGGCACTAGGAACGGTAACGGTGGCGGTCTGCAACTTCCCGGTACGCGGGCCCTCGGTGAGCCGCTTCAAGTTGTCGGTGAAGTCCTCGTCCATGTGCCAATCGGCACTCAGCATGAACAAGGTGCGACCGTCGGGCCCGCCGAGCGCACAGGCGAAGCCGGCTTGCTCGAGCGGGATCCGATCCAGCACCTCTCCGCCGCTGGCCACCCGTAGGCAGCATGGCTCGTTCTCATACCAGCTAGGAGTCCAGACGGCGCCATCAGCGTCCATGGAGATCCCGTCGGCCATCACATCGGCGAAGGTCCGGCGGTTTTCGAGACCGCCGTCCGCGGAGATGTCGAAGGCGGTCAGCTTGCCAGCGAAGGATTCCGCGATGATCAAGGTCGAATTGTCCTCGGTTACCGCCATCCCGTTTGGGAAGGCAAGCTCGTCGGCGACCTGACGCACGTCCCCATCTGGGGTGATCGCGGCGATAAAGCCGGGCGCGACGCCTTCGTCGGGGTAGAAGTCGTTGCCGCCGTTGACGTAGATGGTGCCGCGACCATCAACCACGATCTCGTTGAGATTGCCGGACAGGCCACTGAGATCCACATGATCAACTAATGAGCCATCGGCCTCCTGCCGCAGCAGCCGCTGCTCCTGGCCGGCAACGACCAGCAGCCGGCCGTCGGGCAGCCAATCGATCGAGAACGGGATCGTGCTGGGGACTTCGGTGATGACCTCACGATTGCCCTCCAGGTCGTACGCGAGAATCTCCGCGGCACCCCAATTCGACAGCCACACGCGGCCGTCATGCCAGCGGGCGGACTCTCCGATGACAAGGTCATTGGCCAGGAGGCGCGGTTCGGTCATAAGGCCATCTTTTCAGGGGAGTGTGATCGGCTCGAGGGTGTATACCCGTGTCCATGAACTCTGGACAAGATGCGAGCCCCGATCGTCCTGCCGCCGATGCCGCGGAGGCCTCCGACGCCGTCGACCCCGAGAGCGAAGCTCTGCAGCGCTCCCAAGACGCTATCGACGAGGGCCGAGAAGCGGCACGGGAAGCTCTGCAGGACAATCCGCCCGATGCCGACCCGAGCGAGCCTGGGGCGCCCGAGTCTTAGAATTGCCGAGCGCGTGGCGTGACCCCTTGACCCGAAACGGCCGCGAACTGATCGTGATCACCGGCCCGCCTGGAGCGGGCAAATCATCAGTGTCGGAGCACTTGGCCAATCAGTTCGAGCCCAGCGCGCTGGTCGCCGGTGACAGCTTCTTCGCCATGATCAAACAGGGATACATCCTGCCGTGGCTGCCCCAGTCGCGTCGTCAGAACACCGTCATCATCGAGGCAGCTGCGGCTGCTGCTGGGCGGCTGACTGACATCTGCTCCGTGGTCTACGAAGGAGTCCTCGGGCCATGGTTGCTGCCGACGTTCGTACGCGCTGCCGGTTTGCGCCACATCCACTACGTGATCTTGTTGCCTCCCCTCGAGCTCTGCCTGGAGCGTGTCCAACTTCGCGTTGATCATGGCTTCAGTGACCTATCGGTCACCCGCGATCTGTACGACCAGTTCGCCAACGCCACTGTCGAGACGAGGCATCTGATCACCGAAACCGATGATCATCCGGCTCAACTCGCCGAGTTGATCAGCCGGCGACTGGACGAAGGTCAGTTCCGGTACTCCGCTTCCTGATCAAGGGATCGATAGACCTTCAGCGGGGCAATGTGCCCTGAGCTTGTCGAAGGGCACTGATCTGCCCTGAGCTTGTCGAAGGGCGATCTATCGCAATGTGCCCAGAGCATGTCGAAGGGTACGAGCATCGCCCATGTGCCCTGAGCTTGTCGAAGGGCGATCTGTCGCAAGATGCCCTGAGCTTGTCGAAGGGCACGGATACTGATCAGCTTCACCTGCTCCCGGCTTTCACAGTGTGGCGCCGTCCTCGCTGGCGTCAAGGCCAAGCCCTCCGGGTGGCCCTTCGCGCTCCGGGCCAGCCTTGACCCCAGCTCCGGGCGACGCGGTTTAACCAGCACCGGGAGCAGGGGTGGGGAATGGGTGTGGAGGGGTTTGGTCAGGGTTGGCTTTGGGCGGTCGGGTGCAGATTTTGATCTGTGTTTTTCGTTATTTTGTTGGGAAAACAGCTTGCTATCGAACACATCTTCGAATACAATAGAGGCATGGAACTCGGGGACTCTCTAGCAACGACGCGCGACCAACGCAGTCGGCTCGATGAGGCCCTCGACGACGTCGACAACGCCTCACCGAGTTGATCTGCACCATCGAAACCGGTGAGCTTGACCAGCTGTCAGCTGAGGACAAGGTAGCGGTGTGGCAACGCTTCGAACGCCTCCGGAATCGGCTGCCGCTGATCGATCACCGGTTGATCGCCGACGCCGAAGCCAACCACCTGTCGGAGGAGTACTGCTCCTCCACCATCACCCAGTTCCTGATCCGGGTGCTGCAGCTGTCCCCCGGCGACGCCGCCACCCGGATCCGCGCCGCCGCCGCGGTCGGGCCACGGACCACGATGCTCGGCGAGAAGCTGGAGCCGCGGCTGCCGCAACTGGCCGCGTTGCAACACCAGGGCGTGGTCTCGACGGAGAAAGTCGCGATTGTGGAACGGGCCATGCACAAACTGACCCGGCCCTGATCTGCGACCCGCAGACAGTCGATCAACCGCCGAGCAGCTGCTCACCGAACACGCCGCCATCTTGGCGCCGCCGGAGCTGCGCCGGTTCGCCCAGGCTGTGGTCACTGCGGCCGACCCCGACGGCCCACAACCCGTCGACGACCAACTGCAACACGACCGCCGCTATGTGGAGTTGAAGCAACGCCGCGACGGCATGTGGCATCTGACAGGCCGACTCACCAACACTGTCGGTGCCCAACTGAACGCGATCCTGGATCCGTTGACGAAACCCCGCACGACCGCGATCGAAGATGACGACGGCACCATCGTCGACATCCCCGACCAGCGGCCGCACATGCAACGGCTGCACGATGCGCTGGAGGAGGCCTGCGCCCGGCTCCTCAAAGCCGCCGATCAACCCTCCGTCGGTGGGATACCGGCATCGGTCGATCGTCACCATCAGCCTCGAAGACCTGCTCGCGAAGGCCGGGCTGGCCGAAACCGCCGACGGCAGCCAACTCACCCCTGATCAACTACTCCGGATAGCCGACGAGGCCGACATCTGGCCCACCATCATCGACCGCCACGGTGTCCCGTCTCGCGCTCGGCAGGACCCGACGGCTCGCCTCACCGGTCAAACCATGGCGTTGATCGCCCGAGACGCCGGCTGCTCATTTCCTGGCTGCACCCACCCACCCCAATGGTGCGACAGACACCACATCCTCGACTGGATCCTCGGCGGCCTAACTGATCTTGACAATCTGACCCTGCTCTGCAGATACCACCACACCCACTTCCTGCAGAAAGGCTGGACCTGCCGCATCAATCCTGACGGGCTCCCCGAATGGATCCCACCCCGATGGATCGACCACGATCAACGACCCCACATCAACGCCCGCATCCAACGCATCAACACCCAACGCCAGCTCGACCGCCGGCACCGACGACGACGGCAAAACGCCGCATGAACACGCTCACGTCGGTCCGTAGATTTCCGAATCGCATAGGGTGAACCTCTTGACCCGAACCCGCCTCGACGACTCGTCAGGCGTAACAGCGACTCCGCTCGGTGAGGTGCCGATCCACTCCAGGTGGTCTCGCTCAGCCGCCTCTTTCCCAGTACCGTGCTGCCCAAGGCCAGCAAATGGCTTGCGCGATTCATCTGTATTACGAGGTTCAGGAGCGTGACGATGCCTCGGCTAGCGTCGGACCAGACGCGCGAGAGCCTCAATGGCTCGCTGTGGTTCATGCCACTGCTCATGACGCTCGCTGCACTGATCCTGGGCTTGGTACTTGCACAGATCCACGTGCGGCCGGATGGGTTCCTCAATCCAGTGCTGTTCCATGGCAACGCCGAGGAGGCGCGACGACTACTGCTGAGTGTCGCGACTGCGACGGTTGGGGTGTTCGCGATCGTCGTAGGCCTGACGCTCGTGGCACTCCAGGTCGCCGCGAACCGCTACTCACCGCGGCTCGTTCGATCGTTTCTCAGGGATCGACCGACCCAGGTGGTGCTCAGTCTGTTCATGGCCACCTTCACCTACAACGCCGCGGGCCTCTACACCGTGCAGTGCTGAAGACCCGAATTCGCCAACGGACTACCCGCGACTGGCCGTCAGCGTCGGGCTGTTGTTGTTGTTCGCCTGCATTGCCGCCCTGGTGTACTACGTGGATCGGGTTGCACACAGCATCCAGATCCACAGCATCCTGGACAACATCGGAGCTGCCGCCCGACGAGCCATTGTGGCGCAACCACCTGGCGTCGGACGGGCGTCGGGGCAGCTAGACGTCGGCGGGGAGAGCTGGGAGCCGCCTCCATGGGCGATCCAATTGATCGCTCAAAAGTCTGGCTATGTGCAGCGTCTGCAGACCGCCACGCTGGTCCAAGCCGCGGCCGCCGAGGACAGCGTGATCAGGCTCGTACCGGGAATCGGTGGCCATGTGGTCGCTGGCAGCGCGCTCGGTTGGGCATGGCGAGCCACCAAGGAAGCACGACCTCGCCCAGAACCACTCGAGACAGCAGTGGCAAAGTCGGTGACGATCGGAGCAGCACGCAGCGAGCACCATGACGTCGCGCTTGGCGCAATCCAAATGGTGGACGTCGCGTTGCTGTCGATGCATGTTTTCGATTTTCATACCGTGCAGCAATCGGCCGACGAGCTCGCCGTATTGCTCAGCAGCATTGCTGACCTGCCCCTTGGCACCGAGGCGATTGCTGACGACACGGGCGCTGTTCGGCTCGTCGTGCCAGCTTTGACCTTCGAGGATTATCTGGAGCTGGCGTGCGGCGAAATCCGACGCCGAGGTGCAGCCGAGCCGGTGGTGCTCCGGTCCCTGGTGAAGCTGTTGCGGAGTGTCGGCGCCATCACCAAGCCGGAGCGGCTCGACTTAGTTCGTGAGCAGCTTGAGCTGGTCCGCTCTACTGCCCAGCGGTCGATCCAGGAACCGCATGACCTCGAGCTCGTGCTAAGCGACGCCGACGATGCCCTGCTCGCGTTAGGGCGGGCCTGACATCTCTTGCGGCGAAAGCGGGGCTGCGAAGACGTCGCTCATCAACCGAAGATCACGGCCTCAGCATGATCAGGCTTGATCAACAAGACGATCCGATCGGTACGCAGCGGATAGGGCTGACCGGTGTACTTCTGCGATATCCGGTCGATGATCTCCCAGGCCCGGTCGCCATCGATCCGCTCCACAACCCGGCCGCGGATCAGCACCGACGCGTACGGTTGATCAACATCGATGAGCGAGATCGCAACCCGAGAGTCACGCTCGGTATTGCGCGCTTTCCGCGAACCGGGTCCAGTGAGAATCACGACATCCTCTCCCTCGCGGGCGATCCACACCGGCACGGTGTGCGGTGCACCGTCGGGCAGCAGGGTGGCCACATGTGCGTAGTTCGGGCGGTCCAGCAGCCGCTTCACGTCAGCGTTCAGGTCAGTCATCGGATCTCCTGATGGATGCGGTAATACCGGTGCAGTAGTACCGATGCATGACCTTAGATGCCCTGCCTCCTGGTGTAACGGCCCGCTGCCAGGCCATGCGCCTCATCGACGAGATCTCGTAGCCGGGCGCTGGTTTGATCACCCGGGTTCAGGATGGAGACCCAGCCTTGGGACGCATAGAGCGGATGCGGGAGGAGTACGTCGGTCGCTCCATAGTCGAACTCGTCTCGATGAGCAGCTTGGGTTGCCGGCGGATAGCCCAACAGTCGCTCGAAACCATTCCGACCGATTGCGATGTTGACCCGGAAGATGCCGTCGCGATCAAGGTTGGACTCGGTATCCCAACCCGCGTAGTCATGGATGACGACAGTCGTAAATGGGAGTCGCTGATTCTCCGGCAGATTGCCCTCCGGGTCATAGAAGAAGAATGTGTCACCCCATGCTGCGGCCGGCGCGCCACTCTCCTCACTCGCGGTCAGGGTCACAACTCCGGAGAGGCCGCTGACGTATTCGATGATCTCTGTCTCAGTCACGCTGCCATGGTAGGAGTTGATCATGCACCTCGAGATCGCCTGCGACGAGTCCGGCTTCTCGGGCGGCAATCTGGTCGGCCGTGGGCATAGTGCGGTGTTCGCCCACGCCAGCATTCGTATCGATTCAGATACCGCGAGCCAACTGGTCCAGCATCTGCGAGATGAGATCGGTGCCCGCGGAGTAGGCGAGTACAAGTCTGCCGAGATCTTGCGGCCACGTCGTCGACCCATCGTGCTGTGGCTGCTCGGACCCAGCAGCCCTATCCACGGCAACGCGCATGTTCATCTCACCGACACGCGGTTCTTCGTCCTTGCGCGCTTGGTCGATGTGCTGCTCGGCGGTCAGCCAGTGCGTGGCATCGCCTGCCCAGGCCGCAACCGCCGCACCCGACCGATGGCGCTCGCCCTCTACAGGTCCGGCGAGCAGAGCTATGGACCAACGCGCTGGCAGGAATTCCTCACGCTGTCCGCCAACCTCTTCCGGATCAACAACAGGTGGCTACCGAAGGCCCCCATCGAGACCTTCTATACGGCGGTCGACAGCATGGCTCGAACGCGAGCCCTGACCGATGTCAGGCAGGTAATGGACCAGTTGCTGAGGACTCGGCCAGTCGCCGAGGCAACGAGAGCTGAGCACCTGCAGAATCCCAAGCTGACTCCTCTCATGGAGCCGCTATTGCCGGCGCTCAGCCGTGCCGTCCGGCATTGGGGATCACGTGCGCACACTCTGTCCGTCGTACACGACGAGCAGTCGGCGTTGACCCCAGAACGCATCGCCGACATTGCGAGCGCCTTCGCCGCTGAGTTGCCGGGACACGGGCTTGCTGAGGTCCGACTCGCTGATTCCAGCCGTGAGCCCCAGGTGCAGGTCGCCGATTTCGTCGCCGGCATCGCACGCCGGCTCGGCAGCGACGAGCTCAAGGGTCGCGCAGATGGGCAGCTCACCGCTCTGCTGAGCCCTATCGTTGATCATGAATCAGTCTGGGTCGATCGGGCGAGATCTGGTTTCTGACAGAGAGCCGGACGAGATGCATTGGGTTCCGTAGACAGTGTGATCAATGCAATACACTGCAGCGGAATAGCTCCGACCTCGCTTCGTTATACATAGTGTGACTATGGGTTCCACAGCCGCTGATTTGCCAACCGTCTTCACCACCCGGTGGTGCGGCTACTGCGTACGGCTGAAGTCCCAATTGAATCGTGCCGGAATCGACTTCCACGAGATCGACATCGAAGATCATTCCGATGGTGCTGCGATCGTCGCTCAGGTCAATAACGGTGATCTCACCGTGCCAACCGTTCTTTTTCGCGACGGATCTGCGCTGACCAACCCCTCTGTAGCGCAGGTCGGCAGCCGACTGCGTTAGCCCAGCAGATCCTGGTCGGCAGGAAGTCTTCTGAATCTCGGGCCAGGCTCAGTCGGTCTCGATCGGGAGCGGCCGCGGCTGAACCGGACTGCTGACCACGATGGACGTGACGGTCTGCCCGTAGATCAGGAATTGATCAAGCAGGGTTTCGAGCTCCTGCACTGCAGGGGCGTGAACCTTGATCAGAAAGCAATCCTCGCCCGTGATCCGATGGCATTCGGTGACCTGTGGCAGCGACCTAGCCAGCTCGGCGACCTTGGAAAGCTGACCAGCGGCTGGCCGGATACGCGCAAATGCGGTGACGGGTAAGCCGAGAGCCGCAGGATCGACTTCCAGCCGGTAGCCAGTAATCACCCCGGCGCGTTCCAGACGTTGCACCCGCTCGGTGACCGCCGGAGCGCTCATCTTGACCCGGCGAGCCAAGGCCGACATGGCCATGCGTGGCTCACGGCTTAGCTCTGCCAACAAGCGACGATTGATCTCATCGAGCAGACCGTTGTTCGCAGCACCCCAGGTTGAGGGGTGGATTGAGTTAGATTCTTTAGGCAATCGGATCCGCTCACCTTCAAATCGCTATGTACGTATGCGGTATTGCTTGTGAGCATAGTCCCGTGACGTCACCCGACGCCGAACGCGAGCGCAGCTGCGCTCGGTGGCCCGCACATCCTCGCGGCACACGATCGGCCGCCCGAGCGGCCCGGCTCAGTGTCGCTGGGCGACGGATCGCGGCATTGCCGCCGGCGTCGTTCTTCGTGATCAGCGCGATCTTCCACTACCTTGGTCCATCGTTTGCGGTACTGCTCTTCGCGCACGTCAGCGTCCTCGGCGTCGCCTGGCTGCGGATCGCCAGCGCCGCAGTGGTATTCGCGTTGTGGCGCCGGCCATGGCGGCTCGTGCAGCGGCTCACCCGCCGGCAGCGGTGGGTGCTCCTTGCCCTCGGCGTCGTGCTCGCGGCGATGAATTCCTTGTTCTACTTGGCGATCGACCGCCTGCCGCTTTCGACGGTCGGAGCCATCGAGTTCCTCGGGATCGTGATCTTGGCGGCATTTGGCGCGCGCACTCGGCGTAACCTGCTGGCGCTGATGCTCGCGGTGGGTGGAGTCGCTGCGCTGACTGACATACGCATCGTCAATGAACCGCTCGGGTTCGTGTTCGCCTTCGCGAACTGCGCCCTCTTCATGCTCTATGTGATCTTGGGCCACCGGATCGCCAATACCAAGATCACCAATACCAAGCTCGCCGGCACCGAGATCGCCGGCCCGGGCAATCGGACCACGAGCGCGCATTGAGCGGCATCGACCAACTCGGAGCGGCCATGCTGGTCGCAGCGGTGGTGGCCACGCCGTTCGGCATCGGCGCTGCTGCGCCGGTCTTCGTTCACCCAGCTTGGCTGTTGTGGGGCGTTGTGGTCGGGTCTCTGCTCGTCGGTCATCCCCTATGTCACCGATCAACTGGCCATGGCCCGGCTGCCACGCGCGACGTTCGCCTCTGATGCTGGCCATCCTGCCCGCCACCGCTACCGTGATCGGTCTCGTCGTTCTCGGCCAGGTGCCTACCCTGCAAGATCTGCTGGGCATCGCCCTGGTGATCGGCGGCGTCGCCCTACATCAAGATCGCGAGGAGTCCTGATGCGCTGGCGCCATGCGCGCCAGCCGTCTTGAGATGGCTGGCGTGTGTTTGACATCGATCTCGGACACTCGTTTCCCATCTCAAGGCGGCAAACGCTGGACGATGCGATCATGACCGACGCGGTGTCAGCCAACCGCTGCGCCGGCGGCTAGCGCCCGAACGTCCTCCGTGGTCATCGGACGACCGCCGATGCCCCAGTTGCCGCTCCGCACCTCCTCGACGATCACATGGGTGACTTCACGCATGTTCTCGCCCTCGATGTTGATCAATGCCTCGGTAACGTCCCGAACAATCCGCTGCTTCTGCTGCGCATCGAAAACGCCTTCGATGATCTTGACATTGACAAGGGGCATTGCCCTCGGCCTCCTCTGATATCCATGCGAGCCGGAGCGCTCACATGAATCAGACGCGAGTGGCAATGCCAGATCGAAGCTCGCGGCTCCCGCAGATTCATCACAAACGCCACGGCAGACATCGGTGATCGCCCGGATCCCCACGCCCCACACCGATTCGACCATCTCGACGAGTACGTCCTGAGCACGGCGTTCGGCGAGCTGATCACCGCGAGCGTTGGAGCCGTAGAGCAGGAGTTGGCTTACCGTATCGGGGCGCTCGGCGGCGATGGCGACTGCGGTGGGTCCGCCACATGAGGTGCCGAACAAGGCGAATTCGGTCAGCCCTAGGTCGTCGATAACCGTGAGCGCGTACGCCAACTCATCCCGCAGCGACAGCTCGCCTCGCCGAGGCCCGCTCAAGCCGGCACCCGGTCGGTCGTACCGGACAATGAGGTGGCGCTGGCCAAGCGTTTTCAAAGAACGCCCGGAATGCCGGATCAGACCAATCGACTTCGGCGTGGCTGACCCACCACGAGGTGAAGACGAGCGGAGGACCCTCGCCCACCGTCGCGTACGCGATGTCGGTGCGGTCGGCCGCCCGGCAACGATGGATCATTTGATCCATCAGGTCATGGTACGAGGCGGCCCGCGACCCTAGATTGATCAGGTCAATGGCCTGGATCCGCGAGTAGCACCGGCGACGGAGGTAGCCCGATGGACGGCAGCGTCAATTTCTCACTGAGCGGCGAGGTCGCACTGGTGACCGGGGCTGCGAGCGGCATCGGAAGAGCTATTGCTGAAGCGATCGCCGCCAGCGGTGCTGCGGTGGGGCTGGTTGATGTGGCCGAGCAGGCCAGCCAGGACACGGCGAGCGCCATTTCCGACGCGGGCGGTCGCGCCCTTCCAATCGCGGCGGACGTGACTGACCTTGATCAACTTCGCGCTGCGGTCGATGCCACCGAGGCCGCATTCGGGCCGCTGACGCTTGCCGTCAACTCGGCGGGAATCGCCAGCGCCGCAACCGCGGAAACGATGCCGGTGGAGCAGTGGCAACGGATGTACGACGTCAATGTCACGGGGATCTTCTTGAGCTGCCAAGCAGAAGCCGCGGCGATGCTGCGTCAAGGCCGCGGCTCGATCGTCAACATCAGCTCCATGTCGGGAACCATCGTCAATCGAGGGATCCCGCAGGTGCATTACAACAGCGCTAAGGCGGCGGTCAGCCACCTGACGCGTTCGCTGGCTGTCGAGTGGATTGATCGCGGCGTACGAGTGAACGCCGTCAGCCCCGGCTATACCGCAACGCCGATGACCACCCGGCCCGAGATGGTCCACCTTGTCGAGCAGCTATCCCGCGAGATACCCATGGGCCGCTACGCCGATCCGGTGGAGATTGCTGGGCCGGTGGTGTTCCTCCTTTCGCCAGCAGCCAGCTACTGCACAGGAGTCGACCTCCTGGTCGATGGTGGCTTCTGCTGCTGGTGACCGGCCCTCAGGCTTAGTGATCTTTCGCGAAACAAGATCCTGATGCAATCCGACGACGACCTGCGTCCACTCTTACGGCGGCACCTCGGTGCGGCCGTACGGCATCGTGACCGCATTGCCGTGGCGGCCCTGCGGGAGGCGATTGCTGCGCTAGACAATGCCGAAGCGATTCCGCCCGACGGGGACCTTAAGGCTGAGGCTGGCGAGTACGTCGCAGGTGGGGTCGTTGGTCTTGGCGCGGCCGAGGCCGAGCGTCGGATACTCGATGCCGAAACTCAGCGCGCAATCGTGAGAGCGGAGATCGAGACAAGGCTTGCTGCGGCCATCACCTATGACGAGCACGGCCAGAGCGCACGAGCCGGTGACCTTCGATCGGGCGCGGAGATCTTGATTGCCATTCTTGGTTGAAAGCTTGCGTAATCATATGCGCGCATATAATATGTGCGCATGGTAATTTCTTATACCTTCACGCACAGCGTCGAGACCGACGCCACACCCGAAGCAATCTGGGCACTGTATGAAGACGTGAGCAGCTGGCCCAGCTGGGACGCTCAGGCAGAGAAGATCACGCGCGACGGACGGTTCGAAGCCGGTACTACGGGCACCATGACGTTCGTCGACCAGGAGCCGCTGCCCTACCGGCTGACAAAGGTGGATCCGATGCGCGAGTTCGTCGACGAGACGCCCGTGGGTGCACTCGTCGTACGGGTCAGCCACCTGCTGACGCCGCTGCCGGACGGACGCTTGCGGATCGACTACTCGGCCGAAATCGACGGTCCCGAAGATGAGGCACAGCAAGTGGGGCCGATGATCACCGCCGACTTCCCGGAGACGATGGCGTCACTGATCGCCTTGGCCAAGGAGGGCTCGTCATAGCAACACGTCCGCGCTCCCGGTTCGAGGCGGCAGAGCAGAGCCCAGGCCTGTTGTTGTGGCGCGTCACGCTGTCGTGGCAGCGACGGATTCGCTCGGTGCTGGAGCCGTACGAGTTGACGCACGTCCAATTCGTGCTGCTCACTTCGCTCTGGTGGCTGGCCGACCACGAAGATCACCCACCTACTCAGGCTCGGCTCGCCCAGCACGCTGGAACCGATCCGATGATGACTAGTCAGGTGACACGCAAGCTTGAGGCGCGCGGACTGCTAGAACGAGCGCTTGACCCGGCAGACAGCCGCGCCCGGCGGCTGCACCTGACGGCGGCCGGGCGGGCCGTTGTGGCTCAAGCGCTCAAGGATGTTGAAGCCGCGGATGAGAACTACTTTGCCGCCTTGGGTCGACAGCGCGATGCATTCGTACGGGCGCTTGGGACGCTTGAAAAATCTTCCTCTAGATGATCACACCCGGTCAGCCGGTTCCGTCCCACCACTTGAGCACCCGTAGTGCCCGGAGCGTGTTCCAGCGACTCGGCGTGCCCACGCCGTCCTCAAGATCGAAGTAGACCTGACCCGGATGGATACGGTCGAGCAGCCAGCGGCCGTCGGGCTGCCGCTTCGACTTGCACGATGTCGACCGCCTCCGCCATCCGCGGATCCGGGTTCGCGCCCGACCTCCGGAAGTAGTCGAGCGCGCGCAACACGTCGTAGTGCCAGTAGTACGGAAACGCGAACTCGAGATACGTCGGTCGGACGACATCTCCGGTGCTCCTGCGGCGGAACAGGCCGCGCTCGAGCAGGTACTCCTCGCCGCTGCGCCGGGCCGTACGAACTCCAGCGGACTCGCCGGTCGCGCGCTCGAATTCGAGCAGGCCGTCGAGCACATTGATGGTCGTGTCGAATGAGGACCGCACCGATCCGTTCTCGACTTCGCAGTTCCAACCGCCGTCATCGAGCCGCTCAGCGAGGACCCGCTCGACGATTGACTCCACGCGCACTCCGAAGTACGCCCCGGTCTCGATCGTCCTGCCGTTGATGCACGGCTCAACCTCGCCGTCGAAGTACCGCTGCCCGGCGTGCTCCCAACGCCCGTTCTCCGCGACAAGCACAATCGCTCGACGGGCGGACTCGCGACGCCGGATCGAGCCCGAGGAGTTGCAGGGTCTGCAGCGTGTGCATCGTCGCCGTCCAGGGCTGGCCTGGCTCACCACCCCTGTAGGAGGCCGGGAAGCAGGCGCCGCCGGCCCAGAGCCCGTCCGGATCCTCGAGCGCGAGGAGGCGCGCGCCCCATCCGTCGTGCTCCACTCGTGCTCGCTCGACCGCGACGTCGTCGGCCGACGCGTTCGTCAGATCCCGCATCACTTGCCAGCGGATAGCGGGATCGCCCTCGAGCAGCCAATCAAGCACGTTCACCGTCGCAGGCTATCCGTGATCATCGGTCGCCCCTCTCAACGTCCGGCGAGTCAGCTTGCGGGCTGGATGCGAGTGACGCAGCGGCGTGCGTGTCGCATTGACAGCCATCGGCGACCAGAGCAAGGTCCGGACTGTTGATCGTGGCTCATAGGGCCTCGCGCGACCTCGGGGGAACTATGAGGCGACGGATTGTCCTGCTGGTCATCGGAGCGCTGGTGGCCACTCTTCTCGGAGCCACGCCGACTGCGCCGGCGGAGCGCGCCGGAGTCCTCGGAAAGACATTGAAGCACCTCCTGCCATCGACTGCGTGAGGGCGAGGAAGACGCTGCTCCTGCTAGCCGCGACGCAGGTCGGCTAGCAGGGGGAGCTGGCTGAGCGGGTCGTCATTGGAGTTCCAGTAGACGTGCTCGACACCTATGGCCCGGCCTGGTCGAGGTCGGCTGCGACCTGGTCGGGCGAGCCGAGCAGCGGTCCGTGCTCGTCCTGCGGCTCACGGTGACGTTGCCGTTCACCTGGAGCATGATCGGCAGCGTGTCGGGGTCGTGGCCGGCGGCGCTGGCTGCAGCGCGGAAGGTCTCGACAGCCTCGCGGACGTGTACCAGTCGAAGATCACCAGGGTGAGCCCGACCCCGAGCTCGTCCGGCGCGTTCGATCGGCAGACGATCCGGCGCCCGCTAAGAGTCGTGGGCCACCTGGCCGGACCGGTTTGGGCCGATCTCGGCTTCGGGAACGCGGTAGAAGCGGCCCTCGAAGCTCACCGGGTCCGGGCCCCAGACCGCGCGCATGGCCATGATGTGTTCCTCGAACCCGCGCCGCGCCGCTTCATCGAGACGCCCGCCGCGTCGAATTCTTGCTCCATCCAGCCCTGGCCGATTCCGACGAAGAGTCGGCCGTCGGTGAACTGGTCGAGCGTTGCCAGTCTGCGCGCGAGGATGATCGGGCTTTGGAAGAGCGCGTCGAGCACGCTCGTGCCCAGCGTGATCCGGCTAGTCCGGGCCGCGACGTAGCTGAGCGTCTCGATCGGGTCATACACGCTGCCGAACATCTCTGGCGCATCCATGACCGGTCCGCCCGCTCCGCCCAGCGCGATCGGCACCGTCGGCCGCATCAGCCGCTCCCAGGACCACACCGAGTCCAGCCCGAGGCGTTCGGCCTCGAGCGCGACCTGCATGATCGTTTCCGGCGACGCGCCCTTGCCGCCACCGGAAGGTGTACACCGAGTTTCATAGCAGTCATCTCCCCTCCATCTCTTCGTCTCTGTCATCAGGCAGACCTCGTCGGCCGGCCATTCTCATCGGTCGCGGCACGTGGCGGCACTATCAAGAGCGGATTTGGCCACGGCCGCGATCGTGCGTCGCGGAAATGATCTATGGGGTTGCCACCGGCATCTTGATCGTGGTCAATCACGAGCCCGATGAATGATCCAGCTGGAAATTAGACGACGATCGCTCTTCAGACTCGAACTGCGAACCGGGTCTGCCGTCCACTCGAACTGAAACTCGATCGCCACCCCGTCGGCTGCGAGCTCATGCTCGTCGACGACTGTGCGCCACAGTGCGGCCGCGTCTGGTGCGGCCAAGATCCTCTGGCAAGCAGCGGCTAGAGCTGTCGCGTAAGCCAGATCGTCCGGTGCGCCGGTCGGCGGCATCTGTGGATCGGTCCTGTATCGGGCGTCTCAAAGAGCCCGGAGCGTTGCAGGGCGCGCCTGCGCGACCTGGCGGTCACCGCGGAGGACACCGATGATCTCCATGCTTCCTCCTCAAACGTGATGAATCTTTCTGGCGCGAAGCGCGTGCCGTAGGTTGGCAGCGGTTCCACTGCATCCACAACTCAACCACCCCAAGGGCGGATGCATTACACCCTTAGGGAGGTTAAAATCGGGTCCGATGGAACCCCCGGCGGACGCTGAGGCCGGCCGGCGGCACGACAAAGACGCGAGCGCAAAGGCGGATGACGTGGCCAGTGTGAATGATCCGATGCAAGCCTGGTGGGACATGATCGAGCAGTTTCAGAAGGCTGGACTTGGTTCGAATGCGCCCGAGTATTTGCAGATGATGTTCGCTCCCATGCAGCAGCAGTTGGATCTCATCCAGAAAGCTTTAGAAACCCAAGCAGAGTTCAATCGACAGCTGACCGAACAAGCGTTTGCTCCCATGCGGCACGTGCTGGAGGGCCTGCAGCAAGCGGCAGACACCACTCGCGCCGCCGGTGAAGCGCTCAAGGTGGCCGGCGACTTGTTGATACAACAGGCGACTGCAATGGATCAAGCCCTGAGCCTGACCGGCCCGTTCTTCGAAATTACAGCTCCTGCTAGCGAAGGATCTGCGAAAGCAGAGTAGCGGTCGTTGCGCGGCACCTGCGCTATTCCGCACAGATCGATCTCGTCCCGGGTGTCGACCGCGTCCCGCAGTCGAAGCGCACCGACTCTTTGGTCGCAGTCCAACCTCTAGGCAGGGGAGCGTACGACGGATCCACGCGCTGCACACGGCGCAAGGTCGGTGGCGCCGACCAGCCGTCGGAAATCCGCGCGTTACCTTCATGGCGCTTGGGCCAAATACGCTCACAGCGTGGGTTCAGTGTTTCCCCGGTGGTGGCGACTTGCGCTCGCCAGCATGCAAATCGTGCTGGCCGCCGGCTTGATCGTGGCCGCCGTGACGGATGGCGGATGGTACTGGTGGGCGGGCGCTGTGGCGGCAGCGGCCCTTGCTCTCGTCAATCTGTCCGGGTACTTGCGCACCGAGCGTGAGCGGCGGAGGCCACCTGATCCGTAGTTCGCGACCGCGCTCTGAGGCCGTCCGATGAGGCCTCCCTGATCGTGATTGTCAGGTCCGCCGAGGCTGGTTGGGTAGCGCAGCCGTGCGAATCGGTCCCACCGTCACGTTCCCAGATGCGCTCTTCCTCGTTGGCCAGATCACAGAGCGTCAGGCTGCGTCGCTGGCAGACGGCGACAGTGCTTCGATGACGGTTTCAGCCGAGACGGGCACCGAGAACATGGGAAAGTCGTAGGTGATGGCGTTGTCGTGCTCAGCCTGCGACGTGGCGGCGACGCAGTCTTTCAAAGTGAGAACGCGGTAGCCGTTCTCATATCCGGTGCGCATGGTCGACTCAACGCAGCAGTTGGTGAGGAAACCGCCAAGGACGATTGTGGTGATCCCCTTGCTGCGGAGGATGAAGTCGAGGTTGGTGCTTGCGAAGGTGTCGAGTCCGCGTTTTCCCTCGACGATGATGTCGCCGGTTTGCGGGGCGAGCACGTCAACGATCGCCGCACCCCAGCTGTCCTTCACGAAGGCGTTGCCGTCGACGACGCCCTTGAGGATCCCGTACGGGTGGGCGGAGATTTCGTTGTAGCCGGTGGCGAAGGTGATGGGGGCGTGCATGATTGTCGCGCCGGCGGCTCGAGCCGCCGCCACGAGCCGGACCGTGTTGTCCAGCATGCCGGTCGAATCCATGACGTCAGCAACGGCTCCGTGGAGGGCGCCTCCGTCGGAGGTGAAGTCGTTCTGGTATTCGATCAGGACGACAGCCGTGGTTTTAGGATCCAGTGAAAGATTGTCGCTCATCGCCTGCCTCGCTCGCGCCTGAAGGGGTCGGGGATCGGGAGCCGTAGCTTCCGATCTCCATTCGACCACCGGCGTGAGCCGTCCGCAACGGCGATGGGGGCAGGGAGCCGACCTACGGCCAGTGCCGACCTCGACCGGGTCGGCTGCGCTATCTATGAACCATCAACGAAGAGCAACCGACATCGCCGAAGGAGCGATCATCTTGTCTAGCAGCACCTTCAATATCGGGGTCCTCGGGGCCGGTCAGATCGCGCAGGCCGCGCATTTCCCCGCCGTACGCAAGGCCAAGACCGCGCAGCTGTATGCGATCTGTGACGCCGCCGACGACCTGCGCGAGCGAATGGCCGCCGTACACCAGCCGACCACCACATTCGCCGACTACGATGCGATGCTCGCCGACGACAACGTCGACGCCGTGATCGTCGCCGTCGCCGACCAGTTCCACGTCCCGCTATCGATCAAAGCTCTCGAGGCCGGCAAACATGTGCTGGTCGAGAAGCCGATGGCCACCACCATCGAGGATGCCGAGGCCCTGCTGGAGGCCGCGAAGACTCACCATCGGGTGGTGCTGGTCGGCCACGAGAAGCGCTACGACCCCGGCGTCGCCTTCGCCAACGACTTCATCCGCGACGAGATCGGCGAGCTGATCGGGCTGAAGCACTGGTACTGCGACTCCACCTACCGCTACAGCATTACCGACACCCTGCAGCCGATCATCGAGTCCAGCGCCGCCGCCCGCCGACCTTCCGGCAACCCCAAGGCCGACCGGCAGCGCTACCTCGTCCTCGGTCACGGCAGCCACATGCTCGACACGGCCCGGTACCTCGGCGGCCCCTTGGAGGCCATCCGGGCCCGGCTGTCGACGAAGGCCGACACGTACTGCTGGTTCCTCGAGGTCGCCTACGCCAACGGCTGCCTCGGCCAACTCGACCTCACCATCCCGGTTCGGATGGACTGGTGGGAAGGCTTCCAGGTCTACGGCAGCGAGGGCAGCGTGATCGGCAAGATGTTCCACCCCTGGTACTTCCGTGCTGCGGAGGTGCAGGCCTTCTCCGTCAAGGACGACCAATACCGCCAGCCGATCGGCGAGGATGCCAACGTGTTCCGCCTCCAGGTCGAGGACCTTGTCAACGCGGCAATCACCGGCGCCACCACGCGCGGCGCGACCGCCGAAGACGGGCTCGCGTCCGTACGCGCCATGGTCGCCCTCGCCCAGTCGGTGACCACCGGCGACTGGGTCAAGCTCGACGACGTGACCGGAGGGCTTGTGTGATGCAGCTTGGAATCTTCGCCAAGACCTTCGACCGGCCCGACGTCGCCTCATGCCTCCAGGCTGTCGCCGAGGCCGGCCTCCCCGCCACCCAGTTCAATCTGTCGGTGGCCGGGCTGCCCACCATCCCGAACGAGCCCGTACCTGATGACGTCGTGAATGCCATTCGGGCGGCCGCCGACCAGGCCGGTGTCGCACTTGCCGCGATCTCCGGCACCTTCAACGCTGCCCACCCCGACTCGGCACACCGGCAGGCTTACCTGGCCCGGTTTCCACACCTTTGCGCAGTCGCCCGAGACCTGCAGATCGGCATCATCACCCTCAGCAGCGGGTCTCGCGATCCGCAGGACATGTGGCGCTGGCACCCCGACAACACCACCCCGCAGGCGTGGGCTGACTCCCGCACCACACTCCAGGCCCTGGCGACACTCGCCGAGGACTACGGTCTCACTCTCGCCGTCGAACCCGAACACAGCAATGTCGTCGCGACCGCTGACCAGGCGATCACCATGCTGGACCAGGTCGGCTCCCCCGCCCTCAAGATCGTCTACGACGCGGCCAACCTGCTCGACCCAGATGGCTACGACCCGGATGCCGCTGCTGCGGCGATCACCCATGACATCGCCACCCTGGGGCCGCACATCGCGCTGGGGCATGCCAAGGAACTCATCGCCGACCGGGCCCCGGCCGCTCCCGGCACGGGTCTGCTGCCCTGGCCGCTGATCGTGCAGACCCTGCACGAAGCCGGGTTCGACGGCACCCTGGTCATCCACGGCCTGGCCGAGACCAGCGTCCCGCTCGCCGTGACCACGCTCGAGGCCGCACTCGCCGCGGCCCCGACCACATGAGCACAGCCTCAGCGACGGGCCGACTTCAGATCGGCGGCGCGAGCCTGGTCTACCAGACGATCGACGCCGCGGGCGGCGGATCCATGCCCTTCGTGTTCCAGCACGGGATGGGCGGTGACGTAAACCAGCCCCTCGGCTATATCGGAGATGCACCGCCGAGCCCAGTGATCAGTCTGAACGCGCGTGGCCACGCCCCGAGTAGCGACATCGACCCAGCCGCGGCCACCTTCGACACCTTCGCCGACGACGTGATCGCCCTCGCCGACCAACTTGAGCTTGCTCGGTTCGTCGTCGGCGGCATCTCACTCGGTGCCGGGACCGCGCTGAACCTGGCCATCCGCTATCCGGATCGGGTCACCGCGCTCGTGCTGTGTCGGCCGGCCTGGCTGGACCGACCCCAAGCTGAGTTGAACCGCCACGCCTACACCGAGATTGCCGATCTACTCGAGGGCCACTCACCTGAGACAGCTGCCGCGCGCTACACCCAGACCCGCACCTACCGGACCGTCCGCAACATCTCCCCGGCGGCCGCGGCATCCCTCCTCGGCCAGCTCAGCCGACCACGTGCGGCCCAGAATGCGGTCATCCTGCGCGCCTTCCCAGGTTCCAGCCCGACAAGCTCAATCGAGGACTGGCGGGCCGTCGAAGTTCCCAGCCTTGTCATCGGTCACCACGACGACCCCTTCCACCCGTACGAGATCGCCGAGGCCCACGCCGAGACCATCCCCGGCGCCACCCTGCGCACCGTCCCCAGCAAGGACGCCGACCCCGCCCGCTTCGTCGCCCACATCCAGACCGCGCTTCACGACTTCCTCCGCCAACGTTTGAGCACACTGTGACCGTGTCAACCGACCAGCCTCGTGGCCGCCCTCGCGGCACCGGGCTCATCGCAGCGCACCCACCCTTCCCGGCTTTAACAACCTCCCCCGGCCCGCGCCTCCAGGACGCGCTGCAGCTGCCCGTCCAGATCCATAAACCTGACATCATGCACCCAGCCGACCGCTATCAGGTCGACTGATGAAGAGAGGTCGAGATGTGCCCCACGGGTGCTGAGGACGTAGTCGCCGCCGAGCTGGTCGCTGCCCGAAGAGAGGGGCGGAGCCTGACGGGGTTCCCCGGGGTTATCCCCGCCAGCATGGCCGAGGCCTACCGGATCCAGGAGCTGGCGATGTCGCGATGGCAGGACTCGCTGGTCGGCTGGAAGATCGGCTACATCCCCGCAGACCGGCGCACTGCCGGGGATCCGGACCGACTGGTCGGTCCAATCTGGCGTCAGCAATATCACCGGAGCGAGGAGCACGTATCCGCAGCCGAGGTCGGCATCTTCGTGTCCGGGTTCGCCGCCGTGGAAGCAGAGCTGGTCATTCGATTGGGCCAGGATCTGCCTGCCCACGACGGAGGCGGTTGGACGGCCGAGGAGGTGGCTGAGCTGGAGCAGCATCTGCTGGTCGGCATCGAGGTGGCCAGCAGCCCGATACCTGACATCAACTCGCTGGGCCCGACAGTGATCGCCGCCGACTTCGGGAACAACAACGGTCTGGTGCTCGGCCCGGTCCTTGCCGATTGGCCTGGTGGAGCGTCGGTCCAGCTTGCTTGTTACGTCGACGGGCAACTCCTGGGAGAAGGATCTGCCGAGAACCTGCCCGGGGGGATTCATCACGGTCTGGCGACTGCCCTGAATATCCTCGCCAGCCGAGGCCAACCGGTTCGAGCAGGCATGGTCTTCGCCACCGGCGCGATCACCGGTATACATCCGATCGGGCCGGGCCAGCATTGCCGCGTCGAAGTGCGTGCCGGCTGGACCGTCAGTCGAACTTCGAACCGTCGACGCCCGCACTTTGTTGCGCCGCTGAACCACCGTGGTGAGCGGTGCAACTGGCTCTGGCGGTGTAGGCAACGCGGTCGGCGTCGAGCGTCTGATTTGATCATGGTCCTGTGCCTCGAGGGTCTGCGCTGGGGAGGTCGCTGGACTCCAGTTGGTAACCGGCTTTCGGTTCCGGTTCCGGTCCCGGGTCTGCGGCTGTCGATGGCGGTGCTGTGCGGAACGGCAGCGGTGTGGCCGGTCCGGCATGTGCTGGCCATGTTTCGTCGAGGGCAGCGATTTGGCCTTGGAGCGCCAGGCCGTCGCGTTCTAGCGTGGAGAAACGGCCCACGCTTGGACGGAAGGAATCTGATGGGAACCCTCATGGTCGACTTCATCACTTCGCTCGACGGCTACGGGGCCGCTGAGGGCTGGCCGGGTTGGTGGGGCATGGAAAGCCCCGAGTATCTGGGCTGGCTGGGCGAACAGCCCGAGCACACCGTTTTGATGGGAGCGACGACCTACCGGCTGATGTCAGGCTTCGCCGCGAGCGGTGAAGAGGGGGTCGATGAGCTCACGCGGCTATCGAAGGTGGTCTTCTCCTCTACCCTGACCGAGCCGCTCGCGTGGGCGAACACGCGACTGGTCACCGGAGACGCGGTGGAAGCCGTGCGAGCGATGAAGAAAGACAGCCGCATCGAGATGCGCACGCTGGGCAGTGTGAGTCTGTGCCGATCGCTGATCACGGCCGAATTGGTGGATCGCTTCCAGGTTGTCGTCTTCCCCGTCGTCACCGGTGCGACCGGGCAAGATCGGATCTACGACGGATATCCCGACATCAGGCTCGACCTGGTTGAGAGCCGCACCTTCGACGGAGGGCTCCAACTGTTGGAGTACGTGCCCACCGTGCTCGACGGTCCACCGGGTACCAACGGAGCTGCGAGCTGAGCGAGGCCACAGATCGCGCTGCTACGCGACTCGGGGACATCGCGGTGACACGCTCGGGCGGTAGTGAGCACTCCTCCGCCGGGCCGGGCGAGCAAGCGGCCGCTGGCTAGGGGTCAGTGGGCCTAGCGTGGCCAGTGCGGGTGTCTCGGCTCGATACTGGCCTACACATAGGACGACCCATTGGGGGTGACGGTGGCCAAGCTGCCCGATGGTGCTGGGGCTGGAGTACAGCGACGGGGATGGCTGCGCCGGCTCGGCGCGGTCGCATTGGTCAGCGTGATCGTGTCGCTGACAGGCTGCGACGGCTCCGAGCCCAAGGCGACCTCCTCCGAGCCGGCCGACACCCGGGCGGCTCGCAGCCAGGCAGCCTTGAGCAAGCTGGTCGCCGGTGACGACGTCCCCGGCTGCGCGGCGGCTGTCGCCGAGCGGGGCGTGGTGGTGTGGCAGGGGGCGCGGGGGCTTGCCGACCTCGACGCGAAGACGCCCATCGGCCCCAAGACAAAATTTCACATCGCGTCCATCTCCAAGCAGTTCATCGCAAACGCCATTTTGATGCTCGACGAGGCCGGCACGTTGTCGACCTCGGATCCGCTCTCCAAGCACATCCCCAAGCTGCCGGCGTGGGCGCGCCAGGTGACCTTGCTCCAGCTGATGCACCACGTGAGCGGGGTGCCGGAGTACTACGGGGAGCTCGCGCCGGAGGGCTGGAAGGATTCGAGCCTCGATCGCGACGAAGTGCTTGCGCAGATCTTGTCGGCGAAGCAGCTGCGGTTCAAGCCCGGCACCCGCTGGGAGTATTCCAACTCCAACTACTTTCTTCTCGGCGTAGTCATCGAGCGGACCAGCGAGCAGTCCTTGGACACGTTTCTGAGGACAACGATCTTCGATCGGGTGCAGCTGGAGATGACCGCCGAGCCGAAATCCCAGGTGACTCACCGGGCCCACTCGTATCAGTCCGCTGGACTTGGTTTCGAGGAGGTGACCTTCAACATCTACGCCTTGGGTCCGTCCGGAGTCTGGTCAACCGCCGCCGACCTGGCCAGCTGGGGCGACATCTATCGCACGGAGAAACTGGGCGGGCCAGAACTTCAGGCGCGGAGGCTGGCCGGTGCGCCTGAGACCGGCATCGAATCCTCCCGCTACGGAGCGGGCATCTTCATCCGGAACACCAACCAGTTGTACGCGAACGGGTACTTCGACGCGTTCAAATCAGTTTTTCTGGTGTCGTCCGACCGGCAGCGCTCCGCCGCCGTCCTCTGCAACCGTGCCGAGAGCAAGCCTGACATCCTCAGCGACAACCTGGCCTTTATCTGGGCGTTCGACTAGCTGCGGCGCAGCCAACTGGACTCGAGGAAACGCTCCCGCGCCACGGGCCGCTACAGGCGACCTGGCGGTGTCGCGAAGAGCGCTACTTGCGCGTCAGCCAAACATGCCCAACCTCGGGCATGTCCGCACGCGACCAGTGCGGGCGCACGTATGCCGTCGAACTCCGTTGCCGCCCTCCGAGGTGTGCTGGCCGACACCGACCACCGGTCCGGTAGTACCCAGTAAGTACTCACGCGCGTGCCATGACGATGGACCTGTACGGTCGGCGGACCAGTGATTGAGCGCCGAATCAGTTGGTCCCAAGCCGAGCGGGCCATCGCGCTCGCTGATCGTCGCATGGGTAACCAATCGTGAACGACAAGAGCCCACTCGCGACAGCGTGATCGGCGAGGTTGCAGGGCTGAAGCAGCAGTCTCGGAAGCTTCTGGAGTGCGAGTGTTCCTCTTTGCTGCTCGATTAGCTCGCACTTTGCGTGTATTTTGCGGCCCGCGTGAGTCTCCGGCCAGGTGTGGAAGGAGGCCGGATATGACTTCGTTGGACCTGGGGGGGTGACCCCCGATCTTGTTCTAGGCGATGCGAGCTCTGCGGGTCACCAGACGCCACACTTGGTGCTCGACATCGATCGCGCGGTGGAGCGGTATGCGATCATTTCGGCCGCTTTCGGCTCCGCTAGCGTCCATTACGCGGTGAAGGCCAACCCGCATCCGATCCTGTTGGAAGCGCTGGCCCGAGCTGGTAGCCGATTTGATGTCGCCAGCCCCGGTGAGGTGCAGGCCTGCTTGAGTGCCGGAGCCGCTGCGACGGATCTGCTCTATTCCAACCCCGTGAAACGAACCTCCGATATCGCGGCGGCTCGGCAGGCGGGAGTGCGGCGATTTGTTGCTGACAGCGATGGCGAGATCGCAAAGGTGGCTGACGCCGCGCCGGGATCTGAGGTACTGGTTCGAATCGGCACGAGCGGCGAGGGTTCCGATTGGCCGCTGTCCGGCAAGTTTGGTTGTGCCCCGCAGGAGGCTGTAGCTCTGCTTCGGCAGGCGGCGGACTTGGGGCTAGTAGCTGCGGGCATCGCCTTCCACGTCGGATCTCAGCAACGTGATCCCAGCCGCTGGCAGGCGCCGATTGCGTCGGCCTCTTGGGCCTTCGGCCGACTGCGGAAAATTGGAATCGATCTTCGCGTACTGGACATTGGTGGCGGTCTGCCCGCCGCCCACGAGGGCAGCTTTCCGAGCCTTGGCGTCTACCGGGACACCATCCTTGGCGCACTGGAGCGCCATTTCGACGGGGATCCTCCGGAGTTGATCATCGAACCCGGGCGTGGCGTCGTGGGCGATGCCGGGTGGCTGACCAGCGAGGTGGTCGGAGTGAGTTGGCGCGGCGGACGGCGCTGGATCTACGTCGACGCCGGTGTCTACACCGGCTTGGTGGAGACCCTTGGAGAAGCCATCCGATACCGGCTCTACACCGAGCGGGACGAATCAGAACTCGGGCCTGCTGTGCTTGCTGGGCCGACATGCGACAGCGTTGACGTGCTTTATGAGAAGGCGCCCGTGATGCTACCGCTGAGCCTTTGCGAGGGCGACCGGATTGTGTTCGGTTCGGCCGGCGCGTACACGACGAGCTATTCGACTGTCGGCTTCAACGGATTCGCACCGCTGCCGACAATCTGTCGCGCTCGGGCGCAGGGAGATTTGTCGCGGTGAAGCCATCTGCCGGTACCCGCCTGGTCATCTCCCACGCGATGGCCGCAACGGCGATGTCGATGCCTTGGCCCGCATTGTTGGCAGCAGTGTGGTCGAGTACGCATAGCGATCTCTTGTTGGGCGTCACTGGAGCACTGCGGATGCTCCCCTATGTTGCACTGTCGGCCTTCAGCGGCATGCTGGCCGACCGAGTGAGACGCAGCACCGTGATTCGGTCTTCGACGGCGCTGAGAGTCGCGCTGCTCGCTGGCAGTGCTCTGGCACTCCAAATGCAAGAGCTCGTCGTGGCCGTTGGGTTGGCGGTCCTCACCGTTGCGGTGGGCACACCGGCCTATCCGGCAGCTGCTGCCGCCATGCCGAGTCTCGCGGGGGATCGCTCGTCACGGCTCACCAGTTTCCTGGTCACCGCTGAAGTCAGTGCCTTCGTCGTTGGTCCGGCACTGGGCGGCTTGTTGGTGGCAGTTGGCGGCCAAGCGTGGGCAATACCGGCAAGTGCGGTAATCACTCTGCTGGCCCTAGTGCTGCTTGCCCGGGTAAGAACCGGACCGATCGCCCAGGTCGTTGTGCCCACCGATCGGGGGCGGCTCCGGACCGTGCTGCAATGCCGTGGTGTTCCGCTCGTCATCAGTGTCGTCGTGGTAGTCAATCTGGTGCTGAGCGCTGCCTCGATCGGATTGCTGCCGCTCAGCGAGAGTTCCTGGGGCAGTGGAGAACGCGGCTTCGGGATCGCTACCGCGGCCCTCGGCTTCGGCTCGCTTGCGGCGCCCTTGCTTCAGACAGTGCTCGGATTGCGAAGCTCGCTGCTTGCTGGTGGCGCCGGACTGGCCATAGCTGGTTTCGCGCCGGGGGTCGCCGTCGCAGCCGCGCCTCTGGCAGTGACGGGTGCCGCGGCCACTGTGGTCGAGTGCATCAGTACCGACGTGCTTCAGCGCGCCGTTCCTGATCACCTTCGCGCGTTCTCGCTCGGGCTGACCGACGCCGCGATGGTCACAGCCGCGCTGCTCGGCGCGCTGCTGCCATCGGTGCTGGTCTCACTCACTGGGCCATCAATGAGTTTCGTGATCCTCGGCGCGCTGCTTTTCCTGACTGCCGGCTTCGTACAACTGCTGATGTCGTCGCCGGCGAATGCGCCCCAGTCGCCTGTCAACGTGACGGTCGAATAGTCGTGCAGGTGGGACTTCGAACCCCGCGAGTGGCAAGCAGGTCGTTGCCATCCCTCAGAAGTCGACACAATGCGTCCCGCCCGATTTGATCCTGAATCGCCTGGGACGCCTCCCAGGCCTCACCGCGACTTCGATCAGACAGACCTCTCCGGCCCGCGAGACGGCCGCCCTAGCGACGTCATTCCGGGAGCGGGTCGAGCACCACTATGGGAGGCCGCGCTGAAAATAGTTTCACGGCGGCCGACTCAGCCTGCGCAAACCATCGCGAACACGCCCGGCATTTCCCGCAATCTGACGACCGTCTGAGCCATGACAGAGTGCGCCGGACCAAGGCACTCACGGCGCCGGGGGTGACGGTTCCGCCGTAGCTGCGTACCTCTTCTTGTCCGACGGGCGCCGGGCGGGGCGTGACTCTGACCGCCCTATCGGAGGCGACCGGCATCTCCAAGAGCACCCTGTCGCGTCTGGAGGCGGGTCGCCCAGCCTGGAGCTTCTGATGCCGCTGGCTCAGCCTTGGACGACCTCGTGGGGGCGGCCGGGCGAGCGTGCGTACGCCCAAGCAAGGATTGTCGGCAAGGAGGCTTCCACGGAATGAGGATGACGTGACACGTTCGTTGCTGGCAACGAAGCTCTATGTCCCGAAGCTCCGACGCGGACTGGTGGGACGACCCAGACTCCTCGAGCGGATGGGAAACGGCGCTGAAGCGAGGCTGACGCTGGTGTCCGCCCCGGCCGGGTTCGGCAAGACGACGGTCCTGGCGACGTGGCTACACGAGGCATCGGCGGCGGGCCGTTGCGTGGCGTGGCTCTCGCTCGACGCGGCGGACAACGACCCGACGTCGTTCTGGACGTACGTGGTGACCGCGCTCCAGGGCGCCGTGCCTGGCGTTGGTGCGAGTGCGCTGGAGCTCCTCGCGTCCTCGCCTGCGCCGACCGAGCTGGCGCTCACCACGCTGCTCAATGAGTTGGCTGCAGCGCCTGAAGAGGTGTGGCTGGTGCTCGACGACTACCACCTGGTCGACGATCACGAGGTCAACGATGGTGTGGCCTTCCTGCTGGAGCACCTTCCGGCCCAGGTGCACGTCATGGTCAGCACCCGCGCTGACCCCGACTTGCCGCTGGCCCGGTGGCGGGTTCGCGGCGAGCTGGTGGAGATCCGGGCCGCCGACCTCCGATTCACGTCTGACGAGGCCACTGCATACCTCAACGTGGCGACTGCCCTGGATCTCGCGGCCGAGGACGTCGCGGTGCTGGAGGAGCGGACCGAGGGGTGGATTGCCGCTCTGCAGCTGGCCGCGCTCTCGCTCCAGGGGCGTGAGGACGTGAGCAGCTTCATCGCCCGGTTCGCGGGAGACGACCGTTACATCGTCGACTACCTGATCGAGGAGGTGCTGCAGCACCAACCTGACGCGGTTCGCGGATTCCTGTTGCAGTCAGCGGTTCTCGACCGGCTGACCGGGTCGCTTTGTGACGCCGTCACCGGCCGTGACGACGGGAGCGAGATGCTCGTGGCGCTCGAACGCGCCAACCTGTTCATCGTGGCCCTGGACGATCGGAGGGAGTGGTACCGCTACCACCACCTGTTCGCCGATGTGCTCCGGGCACGGATGCTCAGCGAGCAGCCGGACCAGGTCTCGCTGCTGCACCAGCGCGCCAGCGGATGGTATGAACGCCACGGTCTGACCGAGGAGGCGGTCAGACACGCCCTTGCTGCGCGAGACTTCGACCAGGCGGCCCATCTGATCGAGCTGGCAATGCCGGCGATCCGACGCCACCGGCAAGAACGCGATGATGTACGGCTGGCTGAAGGCGCTGCCCGACGACACCGTTCGGCGCAGCCCAGTGCTGAGTGTCTTCTACGGAGACATGCTCATGCACTCCGGCGACCTCGACGCGGTCGAACCTCGACTCGACGACGCGGAACGGGAGTTGGCTGCCGTTCCCGACGGGGAGGCTCTTCCCTGGGCTGACACCGCAGAGCTCCGGACGCTGCCGGCAACCATCGCCATCTATCGGGCGTCGCTCGCCCAGGCACGAGGCGATGCGGCAGGCTACGGCTGAGCACGCCCGACGTGCCCTGGACCTGGCCGGTCCTGACGACCATCTCGCGCGGGCCGGAGCGGCCGGCTTCCTCGGCCTCGCCGCCTGGGCCCAGGGCGACGTGTCCAGCGCGTTGGAGACGTTCTCGCAGGCGGTGGCCAGCCTGCACGCGGCCGGCAACCTCGTCGACGAGTTGAGCAGCACGGTCGTGCTCGCTGACCTGTGGATGGCAGCTGGCCGGCCGAGCAAGGCACGCCGGCTGTGCGAGCGGGCACTGCAGCGAGCCGAGGCACAGGGCGAGGGATTGGCACAGGCGATCAGCCAACCTGCACGTGCGGCTGAGCGAGATCGACGTCGAAGTCGGAGACCTCGAGAGCGCCAGACGTCACCTCGAGGCCGCGGCAGCATCCGGAGACCGTGCCGGGATGAACGAGGGTCGCTACCGCTGGTTCGTGGCGATGGGACTCCTCGCCCAAGCTGACGGCGAACCGGATGAGGCCGTCAATTCGCTGGATCGCGCTGCCGAGCTGTACCGACCGGGATTCTTCCCCGATGTGCGTCCCATCGCGGCCATCAAGGCCCGGATCTGGATCGCGCAGGGGAACCTGTCGGAGGCCGCCGACTGGGCCCGTGGACCGAGGCGTGTCCGTCACGGACGATGCCAGCTATCTGAGCGAGTTCGACCACCTCACCCTCGTACGTCTGATCCTCGCGCAGCACCGGGCGGACCAGCACGGCGGCGCGCTTGTCCAGGCAGCGGGCCTGCTGGACCGCCTGTTGGCCGCCGCCGAGACGTCTGGACGGGCCGGAAGTTCCGTCGAGATCCGCCTGCTGACCGCCCTCGTACAGGATGCGCGGGGACGTCGACCGCAGGCCCTGGAGTCCGTTGCTCGGGCCCTGGGACTGGCACCCGAACCTGAGTGCCTACGTGCGGCTCATTCCTGGACGAGGGCGCCCCCATGCTGCGCTTGCTGCGCGACGCCACCCATCACGACGTCGCGGGTGGTGCCGACTATCAGAGGGTCGCAAGCGACCGCGCACCGCGCTTGCTCAGCCTCGCCGCAGCTTCCGCGGCAGTGACTCCCGAGTCGGGGCAACGCCAGGCGGCATCGTCCGCAGAGCTGTTGAGCGACCGCGAGCTGCAGGTGCTCAGGCTGCTCGACAGTGAGCTGACCGGGCCGCAGATCGCCCGTGAGCTGTTCGTCTCACACAACACGGTGCGGACCCACACCAAGCACATCTTCACCAAGCTCGACGTCACGAGCCGCCGGGCGGCGGTGCTCCGCGCCCGCGAACGCGGCCTGATTTAGTCGCCCGCCGCTCCAGATCTCACCCAGTCAGTCACATCGTTGGGTGACGCCCGCTCACCCCACCCGTTCCCTAGGTTCGAGTCATCCCGCGGCGCCCGCCACGGACCCTAGACACCTGGGAGTCGGACATGACCGTCACCACCACCAAACTCACCCGGGCGGCCAGCCTGTCCGCCATCGTCGGAGGACTGCTGTTCATCGCCGTCCAGATCAACCACCCCCTCCTGGATGCCACCTTCGTCACCACGACCGAATACGCGGTCCGCGAAACCATGAAGATCTTCATGGCCGTCTTCTCACTGATCGGCATCACCGGCATCTATCTGCGCCAGGTCAAGCAGACCGGAGTGCTCGGCCTGATCGGCTACGTCGTACTTGGCGTCGGCTACCTCGCCATCTTCGGCGTCCAGGTCGTCGGCGTGTTTGTCCTCCCGGGCCTTGCTGCCAGTGCAGCCCGGCTTCGTCAACGACGTCCTCGCGGTGGCCGCGAGCGGCACCCCGATCAGCGACATAGGCCCGCTGCAGATCCTCATCCAAGGCGGCGGCTTCGCCTACGTCGCCGGTGGCATCATCTTCGGGATCGCCCTCTTCCGGGCCAACATCCTCGCCCGGTGGGCCGCAGCCCTGCTCTCTGTTGGTGCCGTCGCCATCCTCGCCACCTCCCTGCTGCCGGAGCTCACCCAAAGGCTGTTCGCCGTTCCGGTCAGCGTGGCCCTGATCGGTCTCGGCTACTCCCTGTGGCGCGAACAGCGCACTCAGAAGACGCAATCCCTGTCCAGCCCGGTCAGCTCACAGCTCGACCCGACCGGCGCCAGGTGACGATCTACGCGGCAGCCCGAACCGCCCGGTCGACCGGGGCGGTCGGGTGGGTGCCCTTCGCGCTGGTCGCCCTTGTCCTGGTCCCCGCCATAGCCGGCTCTCTCCGGCTGGTCGAACTGGCCGGTGGTCCGCAGCTCATCCCGGCAAACCCCCGCCTCACCGCCTCGCCCGTGCCGGTGCTCGTGCACATCATCAGTGCGCTGACGTACGCCCTCCTCGGTGCTTTCCAGTTCTCCGCCAGCCTGCGGCGCCGTCGGCCCGGCTGGCACCGGGCGGCCGGACGGGTCTTGGTGCTGCTGGGTTTGGCGGTGGCGTTCTCGGCCCTATGCCTGACCCTCTTCTACCCCCGCCAGCCTGGCACCGGCGCGCTCGCGTACGTGTTCCGGCTCGCGTTCGGGTCGGGCATGGCCGCCAGCATCATCCTCGGCTTCACCGCGATCCGCCGCGGCGACGTCGCCCGCCACCGGGCGTGGATGACCCGCGCGTACGCCCTTGCTCTCGGCGCCGGCACCCAGGTGTTCACCCAGGGCATCGGAAAGGCCGTCTTCGGCACCAGCGAACTCACCACCGACCTCTGCCTGGGCGCAGGCTGGGCCATCAACCTCGCCGTCGCCGAGTACGTCATCCGTCGACCCGCCCGCCGCCGAGCCATCACCCGTACAGCGATCAACCGCCGAAGCATCAGAGCGACTGCGAAGGTCGGACCCTCATGACGCCCGCGACCAAACGACACGTTCCCGCCACGTACCACCTTCGGATTGAGGGGCACCTGGACCAGTACTGGTCGCCGTGGTTCGGTGACCTGACCCTGACTCAGGAATCCGATGGAACGACGAGCCTGACCGGCGTCATCTCGGACCAGGCGGAGCTGCACGGGCTGCTCAACAAGATCCGCGACCTCGGCGTCACCCTAATCTCCGTCGCGCTGGTCGACCCTCCCACCCGCGACGACCCCCAACTCTGAACTCTTCGAAGTATCACCACCCTTCGGCCGACGGCCGAGGTACCGCTTTTGCCGATGATCTCGACACCGTTGCGGACCAGCTCGACCGGGCCTTCGCGAAGCTAAATGCGGACCAGATGCGGACCGAACGGCGTTTGAAGCGGTCAAGTCAAGCCGCGCTGCCCTTCGAACTCCGCCCGAACATGGGGTTGGCCAGGGCAAACGGCTTCGAGCCGCCTATCGGAATCGAACCGATGACCTACGCATTACGAGCGAGTCCAGTGTTCGACGGTGGCGGATGGTCGGTGTCGTCTAGCGCAGAGGTCTGCCGTGCTGTCTATGTCTGGCAACGGCTGGTGATGGGAGGATGGAGGCACGTGAGGGGCAAGCGTGCTCCTACGAGAGCACATCAGGCGGTGGAGTTCATAGGGTTCGCCTGGGGCGAGGACGACGATGCGCTCGACGCGCTGGCCGCATAGGCAGGCACCACCGCGGATCAGGCCGGATTTGTTGCTCGCGGCAACCATTCCGGTTGATCGGCGCCCATCGGATGCAGCACAGTGGTGGTGAATCCCTGCGGAAGTGAAGAGAATTCGATCTGATCGGTCATTCCCTGGTAGGTGCCGAGTGGGGTCTTCGCGGTGAACAGCTCGGGCGGGATGGCCGAGTGTTCCGCAGTGCTCCCCGCTGTGGTGGTAGCGAACTCCTTGTCGAAGATCCCCAGAGAGATCAGCCAGAGACATACGCGGGTGAGTGAGACCCGGACGCGGTAGGAGCCGCCCTCGACGGCTCTGCGGCGGAGCGCCTCCAGTACCCCGACCGTGCCGAACCAGCCGACGATGTTGTCGACGATTGGCAGCATCGGCGGCTGCCTCGGGTCTTCGAGGGTGCCGCCGAGAGCGAACATCCCGCTGACGCAAGCGCCGATCTCGTCGAATCCCGGGCGTGTCGCCCACGGCCCCTCGGCGCCGTGCAGCAACACCTGCGCATGGATCAGACCCCGGTGACCGACGGCGACTTTGTCGGCGGCCAAACCGACCTGCTCTAGGTAGCCAGGGTGACGGTTGGAGAAGAAGACGTCCGTTCCCCGCAAGAGCTCGTCCAGCTTGGCACGATCGTCACCGGTATCGGACAGGTACGCCGATCGCATGCCTACCTGTGTGTCCCAATAAAACATCTCGACCTCGCTGTCGTCGGGGCGCCACACGTTTAGGACGTCGGCCCCGAACGATGCCAGGTCCCGGCCGATCCCGGCGCCGGCAATGACATGCCCCATTCCCAAGGCCCGGATGTCTTCCAGCGGCGCTGACGCACCGGCTGCCAGCGGCTGCGGGTCGCCATCAGCGATCTTCTCGACAGAGATGAGTGGCATGTGCTGCAGCACCTGCTGGTACTGCTGTTCCTCGAAGAACTCCTCGGTCGATCGCACCTTGGCGATGATGATGCCGGCATCAGCGGCCGCCTCCTCGAGCTCATCGGCGTCCCGCCTCGCGATGGCCTCGTGGATCGACTTGGCGTTGTCCGCGCAGTCCAGAAGCGTCAAGGCCTTCTGGTGCAGCCCCGGGTAGATATTGAGCGCAATCACATGCCGCCCGTCCCGGGTAGCGCGGAAGAACGGCACTTCGCCGAACGGGTTGTACTTGTTGAACTTCAACGACGGCGGCCGTCCGTTGACCTGTTCCCAGCGCCCGTCCGCGAATCCGGAGAACCGCTGGAACGCCCTCCGAATATCGATGGCGATGTCCTGATCGCCGCCGCCGCGTTCGCGCCAGATCGCTGAAGCAGCAACACCCTTGGCGCCGAGCGCTACCGCAGACGCAGACGCGAAAAGGAACGGACTGGCGATCAACGGGTCGGCTCCGCCGTAGAAGCGCACGTTCCCACCAGCATCCGTGACGCTGAGACCGACAGTGCTTAGCACGTCGTCGAGGACCGCGGTGAAGTCGAAGTCAGTAGAGGTGAGGGGGTTGTTGACGCTGTGCCTGATCTGGTCCGTGAGGCCTGACATTGCTGCTCCCGTGCCGTTGACGTTCATTGCTGCTGCTTTCCGTGGATGCGTCTGTGTTCCGCAAGGCAAGTCTTGGCCCACCCGCCTCCGCGTCGCGCCCGTGAATACCACTGGTCGATCCCTGGTCCCTAGCGACTAGGTGTTGTGGGTTAGCCGTTCTCCCCCAGGCAAAAGGACCGTGCGACCCCCGCGAGCGAGGGAAGCGTGCGCGCTTGAGCAATTAGATCGACACCGGAACGGTCCACATCGCGAAATCGAACCGAGGAGAAGAATGTCGTCATGACTGCGCTTATCGAGACGAGTTCGGACCGGTGGACACGAATGATCCGAGCCACCGGCGTGGTCGGGCTGGTCACATTCGTCGTGCTGTTTGCTGCCATCATCGCGATGTCACCAGGCGAGCCGCCGTTCCTGTCAACTGCCCAGGAAGCGCGGGCGTTTTATCTCAACTCCACCGCGCGCTGGGTGCAGGCCGCGATGGCGCTGGCGAGTCTGGCAGCGATCGGTTGGATCTCGTTCGTGGTGGGATTGTGCCTGCTGCTTGGCCGGGCCGAGGGGAGTCCGCCATGGCGGTCCGCGGTCGCCCTGGTATCCGGGGTAATCCTCGCGGCGTACTTGCTACTCAATACCAGCGGAAACGCTGCCTCGTTCGGTGCCACCGACCTCGATCTGGCAGTGGCGAACTACGCCTTCGATGTCGCCAGTATCGGGCTTGCCAACGTCTGGCTCTCCATGGGCGCTTTTGCGGTGTGCTGCGGCTGGTTGGTGCTGTCGACCCGAATCGTCGGTCGTTGGCTTGGCTGGTGGGCCATCGCCAGCGGGCTCGGGCTCGTGCTCGCCCGGTTCTTCTGGACATCGGTGATTTGGCTTCTGCCGTACGCCGCCTTCTGGATCTGGATGATCATCATGTGCATCCAGCTTGTCCGCAAGCCGCGCGCGGTGCTGAGGGCGGCAGACGGGCGAGCCAGCCCTAGCGGTGAACGACCGTGACCGCCGCCGACCACAGGTCCGGACGTTCATCGACAGGCGCTGCCCGCTCGGCGCCATCGTCACCTGGATCTATGCCGCTGGGCTCGGTGTGCCGTGATCAGCTCAGCAAGTGCTCTGAGCTGGTCGGCTCGGTGGTTGGTCAGCCCATGTCAGCCCGGCGACGGTAGCGGCGAGACGAACCTGATCTTGCGGGCTGTGACGACTGCTCGAGCCCGCGGCATTGGTCGCATGGCAGGCCAGATAGACGCTCCCAGCTCGCTCGTACTCGCCGACGTCCTGGGCCGGGGCTTATGCTCGCTCGGCTCAGCTCGTGTTGATCTGGTTGAAGCCCCTGGATGCTCACCTGGGCGAGCCAACGGGTCTGCGCCGGTGTCTTGATGAGGTTATGGTGCCGTTGTTTCGGGCCCGGCCGGTCGCTGGGCCTGGTGCTGGGCGGGGGCCGACTGGGCGGACAGTTCGCCGGGGGCGGGGCTGGGCGGCGGCTGCCTGGCTGGGTCGGGTCCGAAGGCGAAGCCGGCTATCGCGCCGAGCGCGGCGAACGCGGCCGCGGCGAGCAGGACGTCGTTGAGCCCGCTGGCGGTGCCGGCGCGGGCGGCGTGGGTGACCGCGGCGCGGGCGGCGGGCGGGACCACGGCGGCTACCCGGGTGCCGGCGCCGGAGGCAACGGCGGCGGCCAGCCGGTGGACGGCGCCGGGCGGGGCGGGCAGGCCCGCCAGGGCGTGCAGGGTGGCGGTGGTGACGCGGGAGGCGTAGAGGGCGCCGAGCACGGCCACGCCGGTGGCGGTGCCGACCTGGCGCAGCGTGTTCGTCAGGCCGGCGGCCATCCCGGCGCGGGCCGGCTCCACCGCCGAAAGCGCTGCCGAGGCCAGGCCGGTGGAGGTGATGCCCAGGCCGATCCCGGCCAGGATGAAGCCGGGCAGCAGCACCAGCCAGGTGGAAGTGGCGGTCAGGTGGGCCATCGAGGCCAGCCCGGCTGCGGCCGCGACCATGGCCACACCCAGCAGCACCCGCATCGCCACTTTGCCGATCAGCCGGCCGGTCAGGAGGGCGACCGCGAAGGAGACCAGCGAACAGCGGCAGGAACCGCAGCCCGGCCTGGACCGGGGAGTAGCCGAGGGTGTTCTGCACATACAGCGACAGGTAGGTGATCATCCCGATGACCGTCGCCGAGATCGCGAACGCCACGAACCCGGTCGCGGCAAAGCTGCGCCGCCGGAACAGGCGCAGGTCGGCCATGGGCGCGGCGGCGATGCGCAGCTCGTAGATCACGAACCCGGCAAAGGCCACGGCTGCGGTCGCGAACAGGGCCACGATCGCCGGGCTCGCCCAGCCCAGCGCGTTGCCGCGGATCAGCGCGAACATCAGCGCGGTCAGCGCCCCGGTGATCAGGGCCGTGCCCACCCAGTCGGCCCGGCCGCCGGCCGGGTCGCGGGATTCGCGCAGCCGGGCCACCCCGCCCGCGAACGCCGCCACGCCGATGGGCAGGTTGATGAAGAAGATGGACCGCCAGCCCAGTGTGTCGGTCAGCACCCCGCCGACCAGCGGCCCGATGGCGCTGGCGCCGCCGAGCGTGGCGCCGAAGACGCCCAGCGCCCGGGCCAGGGCGGCGCCGGAGAACTCCGCGCGCAGCAGCGGCGTGGCGGTGGCGAACAGCACCGCGCCGCCGACTCCCTGCAGCGCGCGGAACAACTCGAGCGCCAGCGCGGTCGTGGCCAGCGCACACGCCAGCGACCCGGCGGTGAAGATGACCAGGCCGACCAGGAACAGCCGGCGCCGGCCCAGCCGGTCACCCAGGGTGGCCGCCGGCAGCAGCAGCACGGCCAGCACCAGGGCGTAGGCGGCGCTCACCCACTGCAGGTCCGGCAGGCTCGCCCGCAGATCCCGCTGAATCGATGGCAGCGCCACGCTCACCACGGTGATATCCAGCAGCAACATGAACGCCGCCGTGCACACCAGCACCAGCGTCCACCGCTGCCGCGACGACGTCCCCGGGACTTCAGCCATCTGCCTCACCACCCCAAGCGGCCGGATCAGCCTGAGCTACCCGGAGTTCCTTCACGCCGTCGGGCGGATGCGTGAGGTTGACTTTCCGATCGAGCGGGACCCGGCCGAGGCGTGGCCTGACTTCGCCGGCTGGCGGGTCAACTACGAGCGGGCGGCGTACGCGGTCGCTGCGGCCGTGGACGCCGTGCCGGCTCTGTGGTCCGGTCCGCGACGCCTCGGGGGCACCGCCATCGCGCCGATCCGCCCGGCCCCGGGACGGCCACCTCGGTAGCGTTCGTTGACGGGCCGTCCGTCGCAGCCCCTTCAATCTCGGTGAGCACGCTAGCCGGGACACAGTCACGCTGGCGGGCGCAAGCCCTTGCGAGTGAACCGCTGTACACCTCACGGCTCGCGGCGGCTTGTTTCCTCGACGGCCTGAAGGATGAGCTGGGTCGCTGCCTCGGGCTGGGACACGAACGAGACGTGAGAGGCGGGCACCTCCACGATCGTTGCGTTCGCGCGCTCGGCCATGAACCGCTGGAGCGCCGGCGGGATCGCCTTGTCTTCGGTGCCGAGCAGATACCAGCACGGCAGCGTCTTCCACGCCGGCGGGGTCGACGGTGTGGCTGCGAACGCGGCGGCGGCGTACGGCCGCTGCGCCGCGGCCATCACCGCGGCCGTCTCGGGGTCGAGGTCGGCTGCGAAGGCTTCGCGGAAGGCATCGGGGTCGAGGAAGAGGTCAGCGCCCTCGCTACCGTCCGGGGCGGTGTATGGCACAGGCCGGATCGAGGGGCCCACGAGGCTGCCTTCGAACCGCTCAAGGAGCTGCTGCTGACTCTCGCCCTCGTCGCACATCCAGCCGTTGAAGTAGACCAGCGCCCGCACCTGGTCGTTACCCGCCGCAGCCATGGAGATCACGTTGCCGCCGTAGGAGTGGCCGACGAGCACGATCGAACCGGTCAAGGTCTCCAGGAACTCGGCGAGGTAGGTCGAGTCGCCAGCGAGATCACGAAGCGGATTGGCGAATCCGATGGCGCGGAATCCTTGGCGCTGCAGAGCGCGGATCTCGGCATCGAAGCCCGTGGCGTCGGCCCACGCGCCATGGACGAACACAATGGTCGGAGTCTCAGCGGGCATGGTCGTCACGACTCCTTCTCGACGGGTTTGGCGGGGGCGAAAAAGTCGATGAGCAGCTGTGTGACGCGCTGGGCCTGGTCATGATGCACCCAGTGCGACGCGCCGAGCAGGCGCTCAACACGGTCCAGGTTGGGCACGTCGTCGTGGTCGGGCACAGCTAATTCGGGGCCGAGGTAGCCATCGGCCTCCCCCCAGATGACCAAGGTGGGGGCCTTGATCGGACGCAGCGCCGCTTCGGCGCGCTTGGGCGGGGTTCGTACCGAGGACCGATAGTAGTTGATCATCCCGGTGGCCGCGCCCGGCTGCGACCACGCCTCGACGTAGCGATCCATCTCCTCCGGTGTGTACTCCGGGCGGGCGTCGCTCAGGAAGTGCCGGAAGAAATGCCAGCGGTTGGCGTGCACGACGCTTTCGGGCAGCTCCGGGAGAGCGAAGAAGAAGAAGTACCAGGACTTGCGGAGCTGGTCCGGGTGGTGCAGTCCCTGCGATAGCTTCCGCGGATGGGCCGCGTTGAGGATGGCCAGCCGGTCGACGACCTCGGGGTGGTTCATTGCGGTGGCCCAGGCGGCGGTTCCGCCCCAGTCGTGGCCCACCAGGTGCGCGGACTGGGCACCGCGTTCGTGGATGAGATCGCGGATGTCGGCGGCCAGCTTGTCGGTGTCGTATGCCGCCACGCCATCCGGCTTCGATGACAGGTTGTAGCCGCGCATGTCGGGGGCGACGACGCGGAATCCCGCCGCCGCGAGCGGCTCGATCTGCTGCCGCCAGCCGTACCAGAACTCGGGGAAGCCGTGCAGCAGAACGATCAGCGGCCCGTCACCGGCCTCGACGTAATGCAACCGCACGTCACCGATCTCGGCGTAGCCCTCACGAAGCCCGCCGAGCCAGCGTCCTTGCCCCTGCTCTTCCGCCATCCCGCTCGCCCCGCTTGTGTGATCCTCGGCTGTGCTCATTTGGCGCCTCCCTGAGAGTTGTGTCAAGGATGACGCTAACGACTTCAACCACTCGTCAACCCAGGGAGACACCCTGGTGATTCGCCTGGTCCGCCCCGCCAGGCAGGTCTCACTGAGGTAGCGTTGGCCGCTGCGAGGCTTGCGGCAGCTCCCCAAGTGGGAACCCCGGCGTACTGCTCAACGAGCTCTGCCACGCGCGTAGTCAGCGGGGCTCAGATCGACGGGGACCAATTCTCCCGCTGCGAATAGTCGTAAGAAGGCCACTTCCGCCTCGCGCTGCCAGCTCCGGTCTCAAGCATGTAGGAGAGCTCTGCGGACACAGTGGCCGGCATGAGCAGTCCCCGGTCGCAGAGCCAAACAACTCAGTGCACCCCGGTGGTGCGGATCGTTGACTGCGTCCGCTGGCACGAGAAGGCCGGAGTCGCCAAGATCACCGCCGAGCTCAACCGCAAGATCTCTTCAGTGCGTTGCCAAGTTGGGTTCGTTACTCGTGAAGCTGCCAACGAGGGCTTCCTACGCCGCACTCGGTTTCTTGCTCCGCTTTCGTCGTGCGCTCTTCGTTGCTTTCCGGGTTTCACCTCGGGACATCGCCTTATTCCTGAGCGCGGCCGATGGTCACCGGCCACACCTGTATTGCGTTGGCACCTGGATGCCTAACGATGCATCACTTCTCAACGTCTGGTTTCGCCGCTGTTCAGCCGTCGTGGACAGCAGTAATGTGAGCAAATTCGCGTGACCAGAAAGGAAGTCGAGACCGGCTGTTTCGGAGATGGCTTCGGCTGGCGGGGGACAAGCTCAAGACGGCTCCGGGGACAGTTTCGTGCAGAATCAACCATTTCTTGCCGTTGTGCTTCTCGAACCCGCCTCACCGCAGCGGAGGTCGTCATGACTAGCAGAGTCGAAACCCCAACCGGGATTCGCCCATTCAACGTCAGCGTTCCGGAAGATGAACTGGCAGATCTCCGTCGACGCATCGCGGCGACGCGCTGGCCCGACCGGGAGACTGATGCCTCGCAAGGCGTGCAGCTGGAGACGATCCAGGCGCTGGCTGCCTATTGGGCCACCGATTACGACTGGCGCAAGTTCGAAGAGCGCTTCGCCGCCCTGCCGCACTTCATCACCGAGATCGACGGGGTGGACATCCACTTCATCCACGTTCGCTCCGAGCATGCGGATGCGCTGCCGCTCATCGTGACCCACGGGTGGCCGGGCTCGACCATCGAGCAGCTCAAGATCATCGATCCGCTCACCGACCCCACGGCGCACGGAGCGGGCTCGGCCGATGCATTCCATCTGGTGATCCCGTCACTGCCCGGCCATGGGTTCTCAGGCAAGCCGCGCGAGACCGGCTGGGACCCGATCCGCATCGCAAAGGCCTGGGTCGTGCTGATGGAGCGCCTCGGGTACACCCAATACGTCGCCCAGGGCGGCGATTGGGGGAATGCCGTCACCGAGCAGTTGGCTCTGTTGAAGCCCGAAGGACTGCTGGGCATTCACACCAACATGCCAGCGACCGTGCCGCCCGACGTCTCGAAAGCGCTCGCCACCGGCGGCCCCAAGCCAGACGGTCTCTCCGGCGACGAGGAGAAGGCATACGAAATCCTGAAGCACTTCTTTGCGACCGGCGTGGGCTACGCCAACGAGATGGCGAACCGCCCGCAGACGCTCTACGCCATCGCGGACTCACCCGTCGGCCTGGCGGCCTGGATGCTGGATCACGACGAGCGCAGCTACCAGCTCATCGCACGCGCTTTCGCCGGAAATCCGGGAGGCCTCTCCCGCGACGACGTCCTCGACAACGTCACCCACTACTGGCTGACAAACACGGGGGTGTCCTCGGCCCGCCTCTACTGGGAGAGCCATCTGGCGTTCTTCGACGTCAAGGGCGTCGAGATCCCTGTTGGCGTGACGGTCTTCCCCGACGAGCTCTATCCAGCTCCGCAGAGCTGGGCGGAGAAGGCGTATCCGAAGCTCGTTCACTACAACCGGGTCGAGGAGGGCGGGCACTTCGCCGCCTGGGAGCAGCCGCAAATCCTCTCGCAGGAGCTGCGCGACACTTTCAGGTCACTGCGTTGATCTCCGCGCTCTAACGGTGGGCACGAAACGTCTGCGCACTCAGATGTCTGTCGAAGCTTCTCCGGACTCCGCCGCCGTGCCGAGCAGCTCCTCTGACCCTCTGCGTCAGATCGATGCCGGCCTCCTGAATGTCGGCTACGTCGACACCGGCCCTGCAGAGGGCCCTGTGGTCGTTCTGCTGTACGGCTGGCCGTACGACATCCACAGCAAGAGCCATCACCCGCGCTCTTCCCGGCGCTCCACCGATCCACGATGGTGTGGCTAGCGTCTGGCGCTGATCCGAAAGTGGTTCAGCGAGTACTGGGGCACGCCACAGCTGCCATGACGATGGACCTGTACGGGCACATGATCGACCGCAATTTGTGGGACGCGGCACAGCGGCTCGGGGGCACGACGGGGGGCACGGCCTGACGAGGGACCGGACGATGAAGGTGGCGCCTTGGCGGAAAGTCACCGTTGACTAGGGATAACGCCCTGGAGCCGCCTCGGGGAATCGAACCCCGGACCTACGCATTACGAGAACCGCTTCCTGCGTAGACTCTGGCCCTGACTAGCCACTTTACTTGCACGATCACGCCCTCTAGGGGTCTACAGCCACCCTAGATAACCCCACTTCGCTCCACGAATGGCTCCACGCTGGCCCTGTCCGTCGATGCGGCCGAGCCGGCCCAGGTCGGCGTGCAGCTGCGCTGACGGCCCGGGCGACCTCCTCGTTGGTGCCGACGATCAGCAGCGCCTGGCGGCCGATGAGGGTCTCGGCCAGCCGGGCTCGGGCCGCTGCGGTCTCGGCTTGGTCGAGGGGCGCCGCTGTCGAGGAGGCTGCCGTGCTTGTGCTGCCTGCGCCCCCCGTCCGCCTCACGTATGCCTTAGTTGCCGCAGTTTCGGGCCAAGAATGCGTGGTCACCGCAGGTTCAAGAGTGGATGGATAGGAGGTTCTCCTACTGCAGGCCACGGGCACCCTCCTTCGCTCGTTCGGGTGAGGCGCCCGATACTTATCCCGTTGCGTCGATCACCCGCTGGAGCCCAAATGACGCCGCCGACGCAACGAACGGTGCTTACTGATTCGATCGTGTTCCCAATCAAGGAAGTCAGGTGACCTGGTGCTCGACGTCGACCGCCTGCTGACCGAACTCACGCTGGCCGAGAAGGCCTCGCTGACCAGCGGCTCGTCGTTCTGGTACACCGCGGCGGTCGAACGGCTCGGCATCCCGAAGATCATGGTGTCCGACGGCCCGCACGGCCTGCGCGCCCAGCCGGGCGAGGGCGATCACGTCGGCCTCGGGGGTCGCTGCCCGGCGACCTGCTTCCCGACCGCCTCCGCGCTCGCCTCGGCGTGGAACCCGCGACCTGCTGCACCGCATCGGGGAGGCGCTCGCCCAGGAGGCGCGGGCATGCAACCTGTCGGTCATCCTCGGCCCGGGCATCAACATGAAGCGCTCGCCGCTGTGCGGGCGCAACTTCGAGTACTTCTCCGAGGACCCGCTACCTCGCCGGCGAGCTCGCCGTCGGCATCGTCGACGGCATCCAGTCCCGGGGCGTCGGCACCTCGGTCAAGCACTACGCGGCCAACAACCAGGAGACCGACCGGCTGCGCGTCGACGCCCAGGTCGACGAGCGCACGCTGCGCGAGATCTACCTGCCGGCGTTCGAGCGCGTCGTCACCGCGTCGCAGCCGTGGACGATCATGTGCGCCTACAACAAGGTCAACGGCCTGTCCGCCTCGGAGAACCCCTGGCTGCTCACCGACGCGTGCTGCGCGAGGAGTGGGGCTTCGAGGGGCTGGTCGTGTCCGACTGGGGCGCGGTCTACGACCGGGTGCCGGCGCTCGCCGGCCGGGCTGGACCTGGAGATGCCGCCGGACCTGCGGCGCAGCCCGCAGCAGATCGTCGCGGCCGTGCGAGTCCGGCGAGGTGCCGACGAGGTCGCTCGACGCCCGCGTCCGCAACGTGCTGGAGCTGGTCGACCAAGGGCATGCCCGTGCTCGAGCTCGACGAGTCGTTCGACGCCGACGCCCACCACGCGCTGGCCCGCGAGGCCGCGGCCGAGTCGGTCGTGCTGCTGAAGAACGACGGCGCTGCTGCCGCTGCGCCGCCGACGGCCGCAGATCGCCGTCATCGGCGAGTTCGCCCGTACCCCGCGGTTCCAGGGCGCCGGCAGCTCGCAGGTCAACCCGACCCGGGTCGACATCGCCCTCGACGAGCTGCGCGCGCGCGTACGGCGAGGTGCCGTTCGCCGCCGGCTACGGGATCGGCGACACCGCCGACGACGAGGCGCTGCTGGCCGAGGCGCGTCGAGGTCGCCGGCGCGGCCGACACCGTGGTCATGGTGATCGGGCTGCCCGGCGCCGACGAGTCCGAGGGCTTCGACCGCACCCACATGAACCTGCCGGCCAACCAGCTCGCCGCCCTGCAGGCGGTCGCCGCGGCCAACCCGAACGTCGTCGTCGTGCTGGTCAACGGCTCGACGGTGCGTCCTCGGCGACGTCACCCCGCATGCGCAGGCGCTGGTCGAGGCCTGGCTCGGCGGTCAGGCCGCCGGCGGCGCGATCGCCGACGTGCTGTCCGGCACGGTCAACCCGTCCGGCCGGCTGGCCGAGACCATCCCGCACCGGCTGGAGGACAACTCCTCCTACCTCAACTTCCCCGGCGACTCCCAGGTCGTGCGCTACGGCGAGGGGCTGTTCATCGGCTACCGCGGCTACGACCAGGCCGCACCGGACGTCGCGTTCCCGTTCGGGTTCGGGCTGTCCTACACCACCTTCGCGCTGTCCGACCTCGACGGTGACCACCTCGTGGCTCGGTCGCCGACGGCACTCTGGCCGCCACCGTGACGGTCACCGTGACCAACACCGGCGACCGGCGACGGGCGCCGAGGTCGTCCAGGTCTACGTCCGCGACGTGGAGTCGTCCGTCGCCCGGCCCGATCCGCGAGCTCAAGGGATTCGCCAAGGTCTTGCCTGGACGCCGGTGCAGTCGGAGCAGGTGACGTGTCGACGCTGGACCAGCGCGCCTTCTCCTTCTGGTCGGTCGCTGCACGGCCGCTGGGTGGTCGAAGCCGGCGAGTTCGCCATCGAGGTCGGACCGTCACTCCCGCGACCTGCCGCTGAGCGAAACCGTCACCGTCGACGCCCCGAGGCTCGCCGCGCCGCTGACCGCGACTCCACCCTGCACGAGTGGATGGCCGACCCGACGGGCCGCACCCTGATCGAACGATGCCGTCGCCGCAGGCCAACCGGCGACGGTGCTGCGACGACGAGCTCGATCGGTCATCGGCAACATGCCGATGAGCACCCTGGCCAACTTCGACGGCATGAGCCTCGACCACGACACCCTCGACCAGATCACCGACGACTGGCAGCAACAGCAAGCCGCCCCGTAGCCGGCAGAGGCTGCAGCCTTTGACCAGTTGATCAGCTGCTAGGGCGGGAGCAGGTGCTCCGCTCGAGCCGGCGGATCGGAGAAGGCCAGTGCGGTCTCCTCGATTGCTTTGTCGGCCGCGGTGAGGCGGCCTTCGTGCTGGCGCTGGTGTTCCTCCCAGGACGGCACGCTGAACATTTCGACGAAGCGGTTCGGCCGGTCTGCGTCCCGGTACAGCTCCCAGCGGCTCGCGCCGGTTCGGCGTCGGGAGCGGCGAAGATTGTCCATCGCTTCGAGGAAGGCCGCCTCTCTTTCGGGTGTGACGGTGTACTCGACGGTCACCAGGACGGGTCCGGCGTCGGCCTCGGGGTCGAAAGCCAGTCGTGCCGCCGGCCAATACACGACGGGCTGGGGGTCGAGGTGACCGGTCTCTGGCACCCGCCAGACCATTCCGGCGATCGACGCCGGCAAGCATGACGACGGCCGCGACCAAGAATGCGATCTGCAGGCCGACTCCTTCGGCCACGAATCCCCACAGCAGCGATCCGGCCGTCATCGAACCGGTGAAGGTGACCGTGTAGACGGCGAGGCCACGTGCGCGGACCCAGACCGGCAGGAACAGCTGCAACTCGGCGGCCAGCGTCGAGGTCGCCGCCATCCAGGCCAGCCCGGCGAACACCAGGGTGGCAAGGGCCGCCGGAAAGCCGGGGGCCAGCACGATCACGGCCGTGGCGGCCGCGTAGAGAAGGCCGGCGGCGCCGAGCATCCCGTTGTTGGACAGCCGGTCCCTCACCCGTCCCAGCGCCACCGCGCCGACAATGGCGCCGAGGCCGAACGCGCCGAACAAGGCTCCGAAGCCGTCCGCCCCGAGGCCCAACCGTCGGCTGGCGATCAGCGGCAGCAGCGCCCACAGCGCCATCGCCGGCACGACGAACAGGACGGTCCGGAGCAGGATGCGGCGCACGACGGGTTCGTGCCAGATGTAGCGGCCGCCGGCGCGCAGCGCCGGCACGAAACGTTCCCGGCGGGCTGCCGATGCCGCCTGCGGCTGGCGCGCGAAGAACAGCACGAGCGCGAAAAAGACAGCGGCTGCCGCCTTGACGGCGAAGGCGACCGGGACGCCACCGAGGTGGGCGATCGCCAGCCCGGCCAGCACCGGTCCGACCGCATAGGCCAGGTTGACGCTGACCAGGTCCAACCTGGCCGCCGCCCGCAACTGTGTCCGTGGGCACCAGCTCGGGCATCATGGCCTGCCATGCCGGGATCTGCACCGCCGCGCCGACGCCCAAGGCGAAGGTGAAGGCCAGCAGCAGCGCCGGCGGCATCAGCCCGGCAGCGGTGAGCACCGCCAGCAGCAGGGCGACGACGAACAGATAGCCCTGCACCGTGATCAGCAGCCAGCGCCGATCGAAGGAGTCGGCCAAGACGCCACCGGGTAGCGCCAGCAGCATCATCGGCAGCGTGCCCGCCGCCTGCACCAACGACACCAGCGCCGCCGCGTTGGGCTCGTCGACAAGCAGCCATTGCGCCCCGACGGTCTGCATCCACGTCCCGATCCAGCTGATCAGCACAGCCAGCCACAGCCAGCGAAAGACCCGCTGCCCCAGCGGCGCCAAGGCCGAGGAGTCAGCCGGCTGCAGCGCGGCCGCCCGTCCGGGATCGGCGGTCTGCCCGGCGGCCCCAGCATCACCCTGTGTCATGAGACGCCTTCGAAGATGTTTTGGCCTGCTCAGTCAGCATTTCCCAATGACTCAGCCTGAACCCGAGTCGTCAGTCGACGCAGCCGGCTCGGACCCGGCGGTCGCGGCCCAGCTGGCCAGCAGGTTCAGGGCGTCCTGGGTGGGCGATCCGGGCTCGGCGGTGTAGGTGAGGAGGCTCTGGCTGAGATCGAGCAGCCAGCGGGAAGGACTCGTACGGCAGGTCGAGGTCGCCGACGACCGGGTGGTGGATCAGCTTGGCGCCGGTGGTGTGGATCTGGACGTCGTGGGCGGCCCATCGGCCCCGGAACTCGTCGCTGCGGGTGGACAGCTCACCGATCAGATCGGAAAGGCGCCTGTCGTATGGGTGGCGGCCGGCCTCGGCGCGCAGCAGGGCGACGGTGTCGTTGGCGACCTTGTTCCAGTCGCGGAAGAACTCGGTGGCGTGCGGGTCGAGGAAGACGAACCGGGCGTGTGTTGGCTGGCCTGACCGGGTCTGCGTAGACCGGCGAGAACAGCGCGAACCCGAGCTGATTGGCGGTCAGGATGTCCAGACGTCCGTTGAGCACGAGCGCGGGCGTGCCGATCATCGAGTCGAGGACGCGCTGCACCGTCGACCGGACCCGCCCAGCCGGAGGTCTGCGCGACGAACGCGGTCGTCGTGCCGGCGGCGCGCATCAGGTCGACGAGATGGGTCCGCTCGGCCTCATCGAGCTGCAGTGCGCGAGCGATGCCGTCGATAACGCTCTCGGAGACGCCGGTGGCGTTGCCGCGCTCGAGCTTGGTGTAGTACTGGCTTGAGATGCCGGCCAGGAGGGCGACCTCGTCGCGGCGCAGTCCGGAGACCCGTCGACGCTCTCCGCCATAGACGGGGAGACCGGCCTGCTCGGGGCTGATCCTGGCCCGTCTCGTGGTCAGGAACGTCTGGATCTCCTCGCGAACGCCTCCGCGGGCGTCGCCGGGATGCCGTCACGGGTGTCACGATCGTTGCTCCCACCTGCCATGCCGTCCACCCTACGAGCGATTCGGACCGGTTGAGGGTCCCTGTCAGTAGCCCTCTCATCAGGGTCTCCCACGAAGCTGGGCGCCGTGGTTGGGTAGTCGATCGAGCGTCCGGACGCGACGGTGCGCCACACGAAGATCGACTCAGAACAGCTACGAGGAAGCCGAAGGACGAGAGATGAATCCTGTCTATGACTTCACCGGTCAGGTCGCCCTGGTCACCGGTGCCAGCTCCGGCATCGGGCTGGCCGCCGCGCAGGCGTTCGCCGAGGCGGGCGCCGCTGTCGTGCTCGCCGACATCAACACCGACGCCCTCGACGCCGCGACCGCTGAGCTGACCGCGGCCGGTCGCCAGGCGATCGGCGTCACCTGCGACGTGGCGGACGAGGCGCAGGCCGCCGCCATGGTCGAGCGCACCGTCGCCACCTATGGTCGGTTGGACATGGCGTTCAACAACGCCGGCATCGTCGGTTTCACCGGCGACCTCGCCGAGGAGTCGGCCGAGAGCTTCGACCGCGTGACGGCCATCAACCTGCGCGGCATCTGGACCTGCATGAAACACGAGCTGCGCCAGATGCGGACGCAAGGAAGCGGCGCCATCGTGAACTGTTCCTCCCTCGGCGGTCTGGTCGGCCAGGCGGGCCGGGCGACGTATCACGCAACCAAGCACGGCGTGATCGGGCTGACCAAGAGCGCCGCGATGGACTATGCGCCGCTCGGCATCCGCATCAACGCCGTCTGCCCGGGCGTGATCGACACCCCCATGTCCTCGGACATGATCGAGAACCAGCCCGACGCGATGAAGGAGATCATGCGCGACCAGCCGATCGGCCGACCGGGCCGACCCGACGAGGTCGCCGCAGCGGCACTGTGGCTGTGCAGCCCTGCCGCCAGCCTCGTGCTCGGTGTGGCCCTCCCGGTGGACGGCGGCTTCACGGCGCACTGAGGTCACCCGATGGCCTGTCGCTGCGTGAAGGACGATTGAGGTTGTGAGGATCGGCATCGCGATGTTCCCCAACGTCGACGCCCCGGCACCGGTCGGCTCGGTCGGATGATCGAAGACCGTGGCTTGGAGTCGCTGTGGTTCGCCGAGCACTCCCATCTGCCGGTCGAGGCGCAACCGCGCCGAGGGCGGTGAACGGGGGAACCGGTATTCGAAGACGTTCGACCCGTTCGTCGCGATGACCGCGGCCTCGGCAGCCACCACGACGCTCAAGATCGCGACCGGGGTGTGTCTGGTTCCGCAGCGGGACCCGATCCACACCGCGAAAGAAGTCGCGACTGTCGACGTGCTCTCCGACGGGCGAGTGATCTTCGGTGTCGGAGCCGGCTGGAACCGGCAGGAGATGCGCAACCACGGCACCGACCCGAAGATCCGGATGCGGCTGCTGACCGAACGCGTTCAGGCGATGATCGAGATCTGGACCAAGGACGAGGCCGAGTACCACGGCCAACTCGTTGACTTCGACCCGCTGCAGGCCTGGCCCAAGCCCGTTCAGATCCCGTATCCGCCGATCATGGTCGGCGGGGCCGGCCCGACCGTCGAGGACCGCATCCTCGCGTTCGGCGACGGCTGGGCACCCATGATCGCCGGGATCGAAGACGACGTGTTCGACCGGTTCGCACGACTGCAGGACCGCACCGACAAACCACTCGAGCTCACCGCCAGCGGTCCCGCACCCGACCGCGGGACGCTCGCACGGCTGCGGGACCGCGGCGCGCACCGGGCGCTCGTGTGGCTCCCGCAGGACGCCGGTGGCGCGATCAGCGACGGCGACACCGAACGATTCCTCGACGACCTTGTCGCCAATACCGCTCATTGACAGCTGAAGGCGATGCGGTTCGCGAGCTTGTGGCAAAGGGTCCCTGTCAGTAGCCCCATCATCAGGGGCTCCCACCGGCGGCCGACGCGTGGTTCTGTAGCAGTGCACACACCGATAAGGCGGTGCCTAGGACGACCTCTGGGTCAAGCAGAAGGAGTGCACCAACATGAGTGACAAGAAGGTCTGGTTCGTCACCGGCGCCGGCCGCGGCCTGGGCGTCGACATCGCCAAGGCCGCCCTGGCCGCCGGTCACGCGGTCGTCGCCACCGGCCGCAACCCCGAGAAGGTCAGCTCGGCGCATCGGAGCACACGACGATCTCCTCGTCGGTCAAGCTCTGACGTCACCGATCCCGCCGAGCGCCGAGGCCGCCGTCCAGGCGGCGCGTCGACCGGTTCGGCCGGATCGATGTGCTGGTCAACAACGCGGGCAACTTCAACGCCGGGTTCTTCGAGGAGCTCAGCCCTGAGGAGTTCCGGGCGCAGATCGAGACCACCCTGTTCGGTCCGGTCAACGTCACCCGCGCGGCCCTTCCGGTGATGCGGGCTCAGCGCTCCGGCCTGGTCGTCACGATCTCCTCGACCGCCGGCATTGTGGGCGGAGAGTTCCTGACCGCGTACGCCGCCTCGAAGTTCGGGGTGGAGGGCTGGATGGAGTCGCTGGCCCCAGAGGTTGCGCCGTTCGGGATCCGCACGATGCTGGTCGAGCCCGGCTTCTTCCGCACCGAGCTGCTGACGCCGGAGTCGACGAAGTACGCCGAGTCCTCGATCGCCGACTACGCCGAGCGGACCGAGCAGACCGTCACCGCCTGGAAGAGCATGAACGGCCAGCAGGGCGGCGACCCCGCCAAGCTCGCCGACGCGCTGGTCCGCCTCGCCGCCCAGGACGAGCCGCCGCTGCGGTTCCCGGCCGGCGCCGACGCGGTCACCACCTTCGAGAACAGGGCCAAGCTGCTCCTCGAGCAGGCCGACGCGAACCGCGAGCTGTCCAGCCATCTCGACCACGACGACGCCTGAGCCGAGAACGACAAGGAGACATTGATGAAGCACATCTCTCTGGGTGGACTGGACGTCTCCCGGATCGGCCTCGGTGCCATGACCATGGCCGGCACGTATACCAGCGGCGGCGGTCTGGACGACGCCGAGTCGATCCGAACCATCCACCGGGCGCTCGAGCTGGGTGTCACCCACATCGACACCGCCGAGATCTACGGACCGTTCCACAGCGAGGAAATCGTTGGGCGCGCCATCAAGGACCGCCGCGATCAGGTGGTGGTGGCGACCAAGTTCGGGCTCGTCTCCCACGCCGGCGGCGGACCCGGCGTCGTCGACAGCAGCCCCACCAACATCCGGGCCGCGGTCGAAGGCTCGTTGACTCGGCTCGGCACCGACCACATCGACCTGTACTACCAGCACCGCGTCGACCGCAGCACGCCTATCGAGGACACCGTCGGCGCGTTGGCCGAGCTGGTCGCCGAGGGCAAGATCGGCCACATCGGGCTCTCCGAGGCCAGCCCCACCACGATCCGCCGCGCCCACGCCGTCCACCCGGTTGCCGCCCTGCAGACCGAGTACTCCCTGTGGACCCGCGACCCCGAGGACGAGCTGCTGCCGTTGCTGCGCGAGCTCGGCATCGGTTTCGTCCCGTACTCACCGCTGGGCCACGGCTTCCTCACCGGTCAGATCCGTACCCCGGACGACATTCCCGACGACGACTGGCGCAAGGACAACCCGCGGTTCATCGGGGAGAACTTCCAGCGGAACCTTGGCATTGTCGACGAAGTCCGATCCGTCGCCGCCGAGGTCGGTGCAACCCCGGCCCAGATCGCCCTGGCCTGGCTGCTCGCCCAGGGCGACGACATCGCCCCGATTCCCGGCACCCGGCGCGTCACCCGCGTCGAGGAGAACACCGCCGCCGACGGCGTCGAGCTCACCGCCGCTCAGCTCGCGCGGCTGAACGCCCTCACCCCAGCCGCCGGCGAGCGGCACTCCGAGGCCAACATGGCCAGGATCGACCACTGATCTCGCCATGTCTGCGAGCGGCAGCCGATCATCAACACATCACAGGAGCGCTTGATGGAGTACACACGTCTGGGGTCCTCGGGCCTCAAGATCAGCCGGGTCGCGATGGGCACGATGAGCTTCGGAGAGGGCGATAGCGGCCGCGAGGGCTGGCCCATCCCGTACGAGGACGCGGTGCCGTTCTTTCGGCAGGCCCTCGATCTCGGGATCACCTTCTGGGACACCGCGAACGGCTACAACGCCGGCACCTCGGAGGAGGCCGTCGGCCGGGCGCTGAAGGAGCTCACCCGCCGCGACGACATCGTCGTGGCGACGAAGGTGTACTTCCCGGTCCACGACGGTCCGGGCGGGTCCGGTCTGTCCCGTAAGGCGATCATGGAACAGATCGACGCCTCGCTGACCCGGCTGGGCACCGACTACATCGACCTCTACCAGATCCACCGCTTCGACCCCGACACCCCGGTCGAGGAGACGATGGAGGCGCTGCACGACGTGGTCAAGGCCGGCAAGGCCCGCTACCTCGGCGCCTCCAGCATGGCCGCGTGGCGGTTCGCCAAGCTGCAGCACGTCGCCGAGCGAAACGGCTGGACGAAGTTCATCTCCATGCAGGACCAGTACAACCTGATCAACCGCGGTGAGGAGCTGGAAATGTTCGGCCTCCTAGCGGACCAGGGTGTCGGCAGCATCCCGTGGAGCCCGCTCGCCCAGGGCGTCGTCACCCGGCCGTGGGGCGACCGGACCACCAACCGGGGCGCCAGGGGCACGGACCGCTTCGGCCGTCCCCTGTGGCTCGACAGCGACCAGGCCATCATCGACGCGATTCAGCGGATCGCGGAAGCACGCGGGGTGTCGATGGCCCAGGTTGCGCTGGCGTGGGTGCTGAAGAACCCGGTCGTCGACGCGCCCATCGTGGGTGTCACCAAGCAGCACCACCTGGTCGACGCCGCCGCCGCGCTCGACCTGGAGCTCACCGACGACGAGGTCACCGCGCTCGAGGAGCCGTACGTGCTGCGCCAGGCGACCTGGTTCTGACCCGGGCCCCGGCGCGGGCCCGCTGCCTGCCCGTAGTGCCGCAATCCCGATTTCACACGACTGAAGAAAGCAGGACCGATCATGAATTCCTGGAACGAAGACGACCTCCGGGCAATCGCCGAGAGTCACGACCTGTACATCTCCCCGTTCCGCGAGGACGGCACCACCTACGGCACCCCGACCCTGGTGTGGCCCCTCGTCGTCGACGGCGAGGTCTATGTCCGCGCCGCCAACGGGCAGCAATCCAGCTGGTACGTAGCGGCCTTGAGCCAGAAGGCTGGGCGGATCCGTGTCGGCGGCAAAGACTACGAGGTCACGTTCGAGCCTGGCGGGCAACGAGACCGCCCCTGCCATAGACGCCGCGTACGAGGAGAAGTACAAGGGCAGCTCAGCTGTCCCGATCATGCAGGGAGAAGGGCCGAAGTCGGCGACCGTGCGGATCTCGCCACGTTGACCATCATCAACAACGTCGAGTGCCACCTGGAAAGGAACCTGATGCGAGGACCAGCTGACACATGAACAGACCACGACAAGTGCAAAAGGAGGACCGATGGAGTTTCGCTTTCTCGGTAACAGCGGTCTGAAAGTGTCCGCGATCAGCTACGGCAACTGGGTCACGCACACAGAAAGCGAGGCGGATCAGGCGACCGCCTGCGTGCGGGCGGCGCTGGAGGCTGGTATCACGACGTTCGACACCGCGGACACATACGGGAAAGGTCGCGCCGAGACGATTCTGGGCGATGCGCTAGCGGGCGAGCGGCGCGAGAGCCTGGAGATCTTGACCAAGGTCTTCGGCGCGACCGGACCCGGTGGCCCGAACGACAGCGGACTGTCCCGCAAGCACATCCATGAGTCGATCAACGCATCGCTGACCAGGTTGCAGACCGACTACGTCGACGTGTACCAGGCGCACCGCTACGACTTCTCCACGCCGCTGGAGGAGACGATGGAGGCGTTCGCCGATGTGGTGCGGGCCGGCAAGGCGCTCTACATCGGGGTCAGCGAGTGGACGCCCGAGCAGCTGCGGGCCGGTCACGCGCTGGCTCGGGAACTGAAGATCTCGTTCGTCTCCAACCAGTCGAAGTACAACGCGCTCTACCGCGTCATCGAGCCCGAGGTCGTGCCGACCTGCCAGGAGCTGGGTATCGGCCAGATCTGCTTCTCCCCGATCGAGCAGGGCATCCTCACCGGCAAGTACAAGCCGGGCCAGCCGGTCCCACAAGACTCTCGCGCCACCGACGCTCATGGCGCGGAATTCATCAAGGGCCTGTTGACCGACGAGATGCTGACCCGCGTTCAACGGCTCGCGCCTCTCGCTGAAGCCGAGGGCCTGACGATGGCCCAGATGGCCGTGGCCTGGGTCCTGCAGAACGACAATGTCGCATCCGCGATCACCGGAGGCTCCCGGCCGGAGCAGGTCAAAGCCAACGCCGCCGCGGCCGGCAAGTCGCTGTCAACCGAGACACTCGCCGGCATCGACCAGGCCCTCGGCGCCGCCGTCGAGCGCGACGGCTCGTTGGTCGGGTCCATGTCGCCGAAGAATCGGCCCACATGACGAGCTGCACGGAGTCGGTGGATCGGAGGCGGCCGGGACCACGATCACGCTCCATGAGGTCGGGCGGTCCACGCCTAGGTTGGTTCAGCCCGGCCCTGGCTGTGGATCCTCCGCTGCACAAGCTGACGAAACCCCCGCGAAGTCTGCCACTGAGACTACGAGAACAAATTGAGGCATTGGATGAGCCGTCTTCACGCTGAGACCGAGCGGCTATTGGTCGCGATCGACGCTGTTGTGCCGGCCGATGACTTCCCGTCGGCCTCCCAGGCCGGTGGACTGCGGTTCTGGAGCCAGGTCACGGCGAGCGAACGCCCGGAGTGGGCGGATCGGGCGATTGCGGTGCTGGATCTGCTCGACCGCCAGTCCGGCGGTAGGTTCGCCGGCCTAGATGCCGACGCCCGCCAGGCAGTCCTGGACAGCCTGGTCAACCATCCCGAGTACGTCTGGTTCGCGCACCTGGTCAACGCGGGGTTCTACGCTGACCCCGGCAACGGCGGCAACGACGACGGTGCCTCATGGCGCATGCTGGGTTGGAGTCCTGCACCTGCTGGCGGCTGGCCCGCGGAGGACGTCTGGGTCCCCGACCGCGGCCCGTTCATCCGTCCCGATCAGATGGCCGCGCACTACGACGCCGTGGTGGTGGGTTCGGGTGCGGGCGGCGGGGTGGCGGCCTGGGCGCTGGCGCAGTCCGGCCGGTCGGTCCTGCTGGTGGAGCGGGGCGACTACCCGGACACGGCCTACCTGGCTCGCGATCATCTGCGCAACGCCCGCACCGACAGTGGATTGGACCATCGGACGCTGCGCTCGTCGGCGGAGAATCCGCGCACCCTCCTGTTGGGCACCACCGCTGACCCAGTTGTCGTGCCGGCCTGGGACCCGCGATACGGCAGCAACGCCGACACCTTCGGCGGTGGCACCCGGGTGTACGGCGCGCAGGCCTGGCGGTTCATGCCCGAGGACTTTGCCATGGCAAGCACCTACGGGGTGCCGGAGGGCAGCGCGCTGGCCGACTGGCCTATCGGCTACGACGAGATGGAGCCGTTCTACACCCAGGCCGAGTATGAGATCGGGGTCTGCGGCTCCGCCGAACCCCACGCCGGTTCGACCCGGCGTTCGCGTCCGTACCCGATGGCGCCGATGGCCCTCACCACGCCCGCCCGTCGGCTGCTGGCTGGCGCCGAGGTGATCGGATTGACCACCGCCCCGGTGCCGCTGGCGATCAACTCCACGCCGTATGACGGTCGGGCGGCGTGCGCCCGGTGCCGGCAGTGCGCCGGCTTCACCTGCCCCGTCGAGGCCAAGAACGGTTCAGACAACACCGTGCTCGCCCGGGCGATCGCAACCGGGAACCTCAGCGTCCTGCTCGCGACCCGCGCGGAGCGGATCATCAGCGACACCACCGGCCGGGTCACCGGCGTCGGCCTGGTCGGCGATATCGGCGGCTCTCGCTGGCGACGCACGGTGGGCGCGGAGGACGTGGTCGTCGCGGCCGGTGCGATCGAGTCGGCCCGGCTGCTGCTGGCCAGCGGGAATGAACGGGAACCGAACGGTCTGGGCAACAACCACGACCAGGTCGGCCGCCACCTCCAGTCGCACCTGTACGGCGGGGCGATCGGGATCTTCGACGACACGGTCAACGATCTGGTGGGACCGGGCCCGTCGATCTCCACCCACGACTTCCGGCACGGCAACGACGGTCTGGTCGGCGGCGGCATGATCGCCAACGAGTTCGTGCCCACACCTGTCAGCACCTTCGGCTATCTCCGGCACGCCGGCCTGATCGGGCCGCACGGACTGGCGGCCAAACAGGGCATGCGGCACCTGCTGCCGAGGATGCAGCGCGTGGTCGGCCCCGTGCACGAAGTGACCTCGGCCGACAACCGGGTGCGGCTCGATCCATCGGTGACCGACAGCCTGGGTATCCCGGTCGCCCGGCTCAGCGGCCGGCTGCACCCCAACGACCTCGCGGTGCAGCAACTGCTGGGAGAGCGTGCCGCCGACTGGCTCCGGGCCTCCGGCGCCACCACTGTCATCGCCTACGGCTCCCACCCGGAGAACGTCGTGCTGAGCAACGGCCAGCACCAGGCCGGAACCTGCCGGATGGGCACCGACCCGGCGACCTCGGTCACCGATCCGGCCGGCCGGGTCTGGGGCCATCCGAACCTGCGCGTCATCGACGGCTCGCTGCTCGTGACCAACGGCGGGGTGAACCCGGTACTGACGATCTTCGCCAACGCGTATCGGATCATGCACACCTGGCTGGAGTCCGGTCACAGCTACCTCTGACCCATGCCCGACGTGCGAATCTCGCATCACCAACCCCAGAGTCCGTACCGGTGAAAATGGCCGTTCACCCCGCTACAGCCCGGCGAGACCCGCACCGTGGCTCCTACGTCCCCTGATACGCACCAACCGCAGATTCTGGCCAGTAGGCCCGGCCCGCAGCGCAGCGAGGACAGGCGCAACAACCCGCGGATTAGAAGTGCGATCGTCCCCGCCAAGTCAGACGTCTCCAGGCGAGGGGGGTTGCGCTATCGCCCCCGTCAGCCACCTGCAACACGTCTAGTAGCCGCCAGTTCGTGTCACGATTGGTGTCACGCCCCTTCGTTCACCGCATCGAAAGATAGGCGGCAACTGCTGCGGACGAACTCTCGATGACGCTCCCCGTGTAAGTCGTAGCGCAGCAACAACGCTGGAGAAGGTCGCATCGAGGGCCCCCTGAGCACGGTGTCAGGTACGAGCTATGCCCCAGAGAGCCCGGGCAAAGTCACACGAGGAAACCTCGTTGGCAAGCACGGAGATAGGGCTTCGCGGCCTGCGCCGCGGGGTTCACGGCGAGCCAGCGCCAGCGAACCGCGCTGCTCAGCGCCGCACTGAGGTTCGCGTGGATCAGCCGGATCGTCGCGGGCGCCAGTGGCTGGCAGGTGTGTCCCGCCTGGCGGCGGCCTGTTCTTATCGGTCCCGAAGATGGTGTTCGTCCTCGCCGCCGACCAGGCCATGGGTTCGGGGCTTCTCCTCGTCCCCATCGTTCCCACTCCTCCAGGAGGTTCGCCCGGGTCGGGGCGGCGGCGCCGGCGAGTGTCTGGAATGACGCGGTGTGCTGCTCCTCCAGAAGCAGCATCTTCGCCAGGACCGGGGGGCTGATGGCGACCTGTCGGGCCTGCGCGACGGCTGCGCGTACCCCGAACGCGATGAGAAAGCGTTTGATCTTGCGCGGGTTAGCCAGACGGTCAGACTCCAGACCTTGTGCCAGCTGGCCGGCGAGCTGCAGGACTTCGGCGTCCGGCTGCCAGTCCAGCCGGTCGAGCTCGGCGAGCAGATCGGTCCGCCCGGCTCGGCGACGCTGGGCACAGTGGTCGATCAGCGCGCGGTGGGCGCCAGCCGCGTTGATCTTCGGCAGATGCCTTCCTGCCAGCAGCAGCCCGATGTAGGCCTCGGCATCGTGGAACGCCAGCCGGGGCAGTGTGACGGGCAGCTGGACGATCTTCTCCAGGTAGCGGTCGGCGAACACCTCACTGCGGCTTGTCCGGCTCAGGCTGGCGGCGATCGCGTCCCAGGTAGTGCTTCTTCTTCGATACCGGATCGATGCCGGCGTAGACCCTTATTCGAAGCGCTCCACTGGGCAGTTGCTCGATCTCACCACGGGTCCGACTGCGACCCCGGGACGCGCTCGCCACAGTCACAACCATAACGATTCGCTCCACGTATGGCTCCACGCTGGCCTTCAAGGCAAACGGCTAGGAGGTGTTTCACCTAATGGGACTGCAATAGCAGCCTTCCGGCATGCTGTTGTCCGAGCCGGCTGTCGGTGAGCACTCTGTTATCCCTGACCTTGGGTGAGGCCTATGACTAGATCGTGCCCCGGCGGTTGGTGAGGAGGCCGGTAGTGCTGGTGGGATGTCGTGCGGTTGAGCACTGATCCATTAGGTTGCAGCAGGTCTTCTCCGCGGTTCGAGCCTTGTTGATCAACATCCGAGCGAGGAGGCGCGGTGCTGTTTATTGGCGACGATTGGGCTGAGGCCCATCACGACATTGAGGTCGAAGACGACTCGGGCCGGGTGCTGGCCCGACGACGACTGCCGGAGGGGCTGGCGGGGATCACCACGTTGCACGAGCTGGTCGCGGAGCATCTGGATCCGACGGCCGAGCCTGACCAGGTGCAGCTGGGCATAGAGACCGAGCGTGGGCCGTGGGTGCAGGCATTGTTGGCGGCCGGCTATGTGGTGTTTGCGATCAACCCGTTGCAGGTGGCGCGGTATCGGGAGCGGCATTCCCCGTCGGGGGCGAAGTCGGATGCCGCCGATGCGCATCTGCTGGCTGAGATCGTCCGGCTGGATCGGGCGCATCACCGCCGGATCGCCGGCGACAGTGAGCTCGCCGAGCATGTCAAGATCGCGGCCCGGGCGCATCAGACGATGATCTGGTCGCGGGTGCGGCAGGTGAACACGCTGCGGTCGCTGTTGCGGGAGTACTACCCGGCCGCCTTGGCCGCGTTCGGTACCGACCTCGCGAGCTCCGACGCGCTGGCGGTGCTCACCGTGGCACCCAGCCCCGAGCTGGGCCGGCGGCTGTCCCAATCGCGTATCGAAACTCTGCTGCGGCGTGCCGGCCGGCAGCGGAACGTCTCCACGACCGCCGTCAAGATCCGGGCCGCGTTGGGATCTGAGCAGCTGGCTGCTCGACCCGGTGTGATCGGTGCCTACACCGCCAGCGCATCAGCCCTGCTCGCCGTGTTGACTGCCATGGCAGCCCAGACCGAGGTGCTGGCCGGGCAGGTGGAGCAGGGTTTTGGCCAGCACCCGGACGCTGAGATCTACCGCAGCCAGCCCGGTCTCGGTGACATTCTCGGCGCCCGGGTGCTAGCCGAGTTCGGCGACGACCCCGGCCGCTACGCCGACGCCAAGGCGCGGAAGAACTACTCCGGTATGTCCCCGATCACCAAAGCCTCAGGCACCAAACGAGTGGTTCTGGCCCGCTACGCCCGCAACCGCCGCCTCGGTGACGCGTTGTTCCTGCAGGCGTTCGCGGCACTGAACAATTCCCCAGGCGCCCGCGCGTTCTACGACCGGCAACGCGCCCGCGGCGCCACCCACTACCAAGCCCTACGCACCCTCGCCAACAGGCTCGTCGGCATCCTCCACGGCTGTTTACGAACCCACACCCTCTACGACGAGCACCTTGCCTGGCACACCGAACCAGACAAACTCAGCTCAGCGGCTTGACTGCTTCCAGTGGTGGGATGTCTAGTCAGAAGCGAGCCGCCTCGGGGAATCGAACCCCGG
>CAWFJC010000007.1:0-210644 GCA_963815975.1 uncultured Actinomycetota bacterium | reverse complement strand
GTACGAGACCAAGACCTCCCGCGTCTTCCCGATGTTCAGGCTGACGCGCCGCTCGTAGGCAGATGATCTTGCCCGACGTCTTTCTGACTCAGGCGGCGAGCTCCTCGATCTCCGATGGAGTCCAGGTACCGGTTGCCCCGGGGAACTGGGCCAGATAGCGACCGATCTGACCGGCTGACCAGTCGTGGGCCTCGCGCAGCCCGAGCGCCATGGTGCGCAAGTAGTCGTCGGTGGGAGCGTTGACAGGATGGTCGGCCACCGCGGCGCTGGTGAACGTCAGCATCGGCAGATCGTCATATGTACCCAGCTGCGCCAGCGTCTGGTAGCGGCCTGGGCCGAGGCTGTGCCAGCCTGACTCGCGTACCGGTCCCAGATCCAGCTTGACCGGCGGCGTCAGCCGCATCTCCTGGGCGAGGACGTCGACGAATTGCTCCGCCGTGATCAGGTACGCCCGGACGGCTACCTGGGCGGCGGCGCGAGCATCGTAAACCGCCATTCCCCCGCCCCAGATGGTGGAGACGCCGACGAAGCGAATCCCGCCGGGAACCATCAGGGCCACGTCGCGATGCGGCCCAAGCGGGTCGCGACAGCCAGGGAGATGACGGCCACCGGCGGCTGGCCGACCGCCCTCGAGGTAGATCCGGAAGCGCCCCCGGCTCAGGTTGGTGCCATAGGCCACGTACCACAGCCGCTGCATCACTCGCCTCCTACCCAGGCAACCTACCCTCCTGGTGCGCGTCCCTGGCCTCGTCGAGAAGGATGCGCTGGGCCCGTTCGTAGATCGCCATTGCCTGCTCCGGCGTCTCGCCGACCGTAGTCATCCCAACGCGCCCGCACTCGCTGAGGCAACTGATCATGTGGAAGACCACGCCGGTTTGAGTCGACTCGTCGAAGTGCAGGCCGTGCCGGGCCACTACGTCGAACAGGTCGTCGACTGACAGGGCACGAAGATCATCGGACTCGAGATGGTCGGTCGCGACGAGATGTCTCTGATGGCCCTGCTGGGTCAGAAAACGCCCGCTCGCCGCGTCGTAGCCGCCGTCGGTGAGGAATTGCAGGGTAAGGAACGGGTGCGTGGTGCCGCCCTTGCGGGAGTCCAGTTCGATGGCGTACGCCGACCACTGCCCGGACCCGTCGCTGACGACGACGAAGTCGATCGCGAACCGGCCTAAGGCCCCAGCAGCGGCGAGTCGCTCGCCGATCCGCTGCGCGGGTTCGCTGATCAGCCGGGAGTATGCGGGATCGGCCGGGAACAAGCAGCCGAGATAGCTCTGTCCGCTCGCGCCGCCGAGCAGCTGGTCGTGAGTCGACAGCAGCTCGACGCTGCCGTCCGGTCGGGCGCGGAGCTGCACGCTCGGGCTGAGCAGCTGCTCCCCGACGATGCGCTCCTCGACTATCCCGCCGCCCTTCTCGAACTTGGCCACGTAGGTGTCAAGTGGGATGGTCGCGACTCCAGCTGCATGGCGCGTACCCGGATGTCGATTGCCGCGGCACGCTGCTCCTCGGGCAGGTCGACGATGCCGGCCAGGTCGACGAGTGCGTTCCCGGCACCGGACACGCCTTCGTTGGTCTTGATGATCACTTCGCGGATGGCCGGTCGCGCCGCGATCATGACCTTGATCGCGTCGGTCACCTCCGCCAAGCTGTACAGGTTCTCGGCTCCGAGCGGGTGGGGTACGCCGCACTCCGCGAAGAGTCGCCGGCACCCGCTCTTGGTGCCAAGATCGGCGAGCCGCGGATCGGCGCCGTACATGGGAATGCCCAGGGTGAGGGCAAGATCGCGCTCCAGCGATGTGGTGTTGTACGGGATGAGGTGACAACGTGCGCGGTTTGGGATCTGCGCCGCGATCTTGGCCAGTAATCGAGGACGTTCGAGCAGCTTCTCTAGTGGCCGGTCGGTCGAGTCGTCGGCAGCGACCAGGGTCAACCGCGCCAGCGCATGGCTGGGAATAACACCAGGGAGCAGGGCGAGGTAGTACTCGATGATCCGCGGGTTGATCGGCGCCGACGTGACGTAGATCATCCGCAGCCGTGGCTGGCGTAGCAGCAACAGGAGGAAGAGAAGCCGCTCCTCGAACGCCTGGGTGAGCGCAAGCCGCGGCCACGCCCCGGGATACGGTGATGGAGGGCACGACGACCACAGACTCGTCCGGCAGGTCCAGCCCCCACGCATCCCAGACCGGTTCCATCCGTTGCTGCAGAACGTTGAAGCGCCCCCGCCTCGCGGCATCGTCAAGCTCGGCCAGTGCTGGCTGTCTCTGGGCGGGTTGTCCGCTGCGATCGTCGATGATCAGCTGATCGGTCATTCCGGCTCCTCTCGCGACTCGTTGACGCTGTCAACGCAGAAGACCCGGATGGGCCGACTGAAACCTTTGAGCTCCAGCGCGCCGACCTCGACACCGACCGGCACCGGCTCGGCCGCGTAGAAGACGCGTTGCGATGACAGCACTTGCCACGGTTCCGCCTCACCGCACAACCGAGCCGCGAGGTTGGTCACACTCCCGATCGCTGCGTAGTCAAAGCGCCCTCGTACCCGATCCTGCCCAGCGTTGCGAAGCCCTGGGCGATCCCGACACCAAGCGTCAAGTCGTGCCCGCGGCGGGTCCAACCGTCGGCCAGCACCCGATCCGCATCGCGCATGGCTACCGCCATCCGGAACGCCCGCTGGGGCGCGTCCTCGGTCGGCAGCGGATCGTTGAAAAAGACCATCAGGCCATCACCGGTGAATCGCTCCAGAGTGCCGCCGTACGCGAAGATGAGGGTCCCCAGCGCCTCGTGGTACTCCTGCAGGACCCCCATCACCTCCTCGGGCTCACTCGACTCTGCGAACGATGTGAACCCGCGAAGATCACAGAACACCACGACGATCTCCCGGCGATGACTGGCGAGGAGGTCCTCGCCACCGGAGTCGATCACCAGGTCGACGAGCTGGGGGGAGAGGAAGCGGCGCAGCCGGTTGATCCGCTGCAGATCCTTGACCTGCGTTTCCACTCGCGACTCCAGCTCGGCGTTCCAGCGCTTCAGCTCCTCGGCCTGTCGGTTGATCGTGTCGTGGTAGCGCTTCACCCGGGCCAGCGAGGCCACCCGAGCCAGCAGCTCGCGATGGTTGAACGGCTTGTTGACGAAGTCGTCAGCACCCGCCTCGATGGAGGAGATCTTCTCCTGCTCCCCGCTGGCCGTGATCATGACCACCGGGAGGAACGCCGTCGCCGGGGTCGTCACGAATTCTTCGGCAGACCTCGTACCCATCCATGCCAGGCATCACAATGTCGAGCAGCACAAGATCGGGAATCTCCTGGCTCAGCAACTCGACCGCTTCCTCACCCGAGGCCGCGGTGATCACCCGGTAACCGCGCGGAGTCAGCACCGCCTCCAGCAGTCGGAGGTTCTGCCGCTGATCGTCCACCGCGAGCACAGTGATCGGCCGGGATCGGCCCAGTGGTCGGCTCAGCCATCGAACCTGCCGGACAGGAAGCCGGCGACCTGGCCGGGCAGACCACGTATGTCGATCGGCTTCGCGATGTAGCCGTCGAAGCCGGCCGCCGCGGCCCGTTCGGCGTCCACTTTCATCGCGAAGGCGGTCACGGCGACCACCGGTATCCCGCTACACCGTGGCTCGGCTCTGATTCGCAACAGCGCCTCGTGCCCATCGATGCCGGGCAGCTGCAGGTCCATCAGCACCAGGTCCGGAGAGTCGCTCAACGCGGCGACGACGCCCTCCTCGCCGGAGGCGGCCGTCAGCACCTCGAACCCCTGGTATTCGAGCACATCCTTGATCAGCTTGAGATTCAACGGGTTGTCCTCGACTACGAGGACGCGCGCAACCATTACGCCGACCGCCCAATGCTCTGGATGGGCAGCACCTGTATTCGGCGGAGCGCAGCCAACAGCTCGTCCCGGCCGACGGGCTTGACCAGGTAGTCGGCTGCCCCGGCGGCCAGCCCGCGGGCCCGCTCGTCGACGATGGAGGCGATGATCACCGGCAGTGCCTGGGTTTCAGGGTCAGCTCGCAGCGTCTCCAGCACCTCCCAGCCGTCGATCCCGGGTAGCAGGATGTCGAGCACCGTGGCCACGGGCCGGAGGCGACGTACGGCATCGAGGCCCTCCTTCCCGTCGCGGGCCCGGACGACCCGTACGCCATGACCGGCGAGGTATGCGCTCATCAAGTCGAGTGACGCGCGGTCGTCGTCGATCACGACTACGACAGGATCCTGATCGTTGTCGAGGCTGGGCCCGACCGACACGCTGGTCCCCTGCAGGGGGACCGTGAAACCGAACGTGCTGCCGACCCCGACTTCGGTCTGCAGGGTCATCGTGCCGCCCATCAGAGTGACGATGCGACGACACAAGGTGAGGCCGAGGCCGGTGCCTTCTTCCCGCGACGGGCCCCGTTGCCCTTGCTGGAAGGACTCGAAGATCCGCTCCCGGTCCTCCTGAGCGATTCCGATTCCGTTGTCGGTCACCGTCACAGCCAGCCGCTGGCCGGTACGAAGGGCCCGCACCGCAACCCGACCGCCATTGGGAGTGAACTTCACCGCGTTGCTGAGCAGGTTCAGCATCACCTGCTTGAACCGGAGCTCATCCGACTCGATGAGGTCGAGGCTCGGGTCCATCTCGAACCTGATCGCGATGCTGTGCAGCGCGGCCCGTTCCCGCACCAAGGCGATCGCATGCTCGATCGTGCCGCGGAGCGAGAACACCGACAGCTCCAACTCCATCCGTCCGGCCTCCACCTTGGAGAGGTCGAGGATCTCATTCAGCAGCTCGAGAAGGTGGTTCCCCGAGTTGAGGATGTCCCGCAGGTATTCCTCCTGACGCTCGTTCAGATCACCGAACATCCGCTCGAGCAGCACTTCGGAGAATCCGATGACGGCGTTCAGCGGTGTTCTCAGCTCGTGCGACATGCTGGCCAGAAAGTCCGACTTGTGCTGGCTAGCCACCTGCAGTTCGGCAGTCTTGCGCTCGAGCTCGCGAAACACCCGAGCGTTGAATACCGCCAGCGCGGACTGGCTGGCGAACGTCTCCATGAACTCCTTGACCTCGTCGGTGAACTCGCCGGGGGTTTTCCGCCGGACCACCATGACACCGATGATCTGGCCGCCGCGCAGCACCGGAACCGCGAGGACAGACCGCCAGCCGTCCTCCAACAAGAGCTGCAGATGGACGTCCCTCTCGACCTGCGCAATGTCGGGTATCCCGATCGGCCGCCCCTCCTGGGCCGCCCTCCCGACCAGAGTTTCGTCCAGCTCGATGTCGAGCCGGCGTAGCCCGGCCAGCAGGTCCGGGCTGCTGGGATAGGTTGTCCTGGCCAGAAAGCGGCGGTCCGCTTCGACGTACTCCATGATCGAACCGCCGTCGCACTCCGCGAACCGGACGGCGTTGAGGATGATCTTGAACAGCACCTCGTCGAGTACCAGGGTCGAGCTCACCGTCTCGCCGACCTCGCTCAAGGCCTGCAGCTGCTCCACTTTGCGGGCGAGTTCTAGCCGGCGAGCCTCGAGAGCTCGCACCAGGTGGACGTTCCGGACGGCCGCTGCGGCCTGGGCGGCGAACGCCCGGAGCATCGTCGTGGTCCGCTCGTCAAACGGTTCTACTTTGGTCCGCGACAGGCTGATCGCGCCGACCACTTCGTCGTCGAGGATGAGCGGCGCTGAGATCAAGGTCCGGAAGCCTGCGACCTGTTGGACGTCGCGGCGGCGGTACCCGGGGTCGGTGAGTACGTCGGCGACCTGGTGGATCCGCCGGTCGAGGGCGACTCGTCCAGCCATGGTCTCGCGGTCCAGTCGGATCGGGTGCTGGGCAACGTAGCGCTCGAACTCAGGCGATAGGCCGACCGTGGCGGCCATCTCGAACTCCTCGCCGTGCAACAAATAGATCTGAACGCCCTGACACCGGCACAGCCGGCGTGCCGCCTCCGCCACCGTTGCGAGCACGGCGCCGGCATCCGAGGAGGACCTGCCCAGGGCGATCAGGACCGCATCGGCCGCCGTCAGCTGCGCGAGACCTCGTGATCACGCAGGCGGTCAGCATTCTCCGTACCCGGCTGTTGCTCGTCCGGGGTCATCCGCTGTCCCCCAGTCGTCGACACTCCAGCCTGTCATTCTCCTCTCCCGGCTTGGTTGGGGGCAATGGCGGAGAACCGCACGCGGCGCCACCGGACCGGACGACGAACCATCGGTAGGGTGACCGCCATGACGGTCAGCCGGCCCCGCCGCGCGGGCGGCGATCCCGGGCGCGGCGACGAGCCGGCCTAGGCGCTGCATGCCGAGCTTCGATCCTGCGATCCTGCTGCTACAGCTCGGGATTCTGCTCGCCCTCGCCTTCCTGCTCGGGCGCCTCGCGGAGCGGATCGGTCTGCCAGCCACGGCGGGCGAACTTGCGACGGGTCTGCTGCTCGGTCCGTCCGTGCTCGGTGCTGTCGCGACTGCGCAGGGCAGCGACTGGCTCTTTGCGGCCGACTCTGGTCAGAACGAGTTCCTGCGCGGCATCGCCGCGTTCTGCGGTGTGCTACTTGTCGGGGTGGCCGGCGCAACGATCGACCTCGGGTTCGTCCGGGCGCGGTCCCGCACGGTGGGGTTGATCAGCTTGGGCGCGCTTGGCCTACCACTGGTCTCGACCTTTATCCTCGCCCTCACCGTCGGCCCTCAGCTGTTTGGACCCGAGGCGGGCAGGTGGACTTTCGCGGCGTACGCGGGCCTCGCCCTGGCGGTGAGCGCGGTGCCAGTGATCGTCAAGATCTTCGCCGATCTGGGTGTCCTGCACCGCAACCTGAGCCAGCTGTCACTCAGCGTGGCCGTGATCGATGACGCAGTCGTGTGGATCGGGCTCTCGATCATCGCACTGGCCGTACACCTCCGCCACGCCGGCGATCTGTTCGGCGATGTCGCGTTCACGATCGCGGCCGTCGTCGCGCTCGCCCTGCTGACGGTGGTCGCCAGGCGTACCGGCGTCATGGCCCGTTCGGACATCCGCAGAGAACCAGGGATAGGTACCTCCTGCCTGGTGGCGGCGGGCTTCATCACCCTCGGTGCCGTCATCACCGACGGGATCGGGCTGGACTCGACCCTCGGCGCGTTCCTCTGCGGCGCCGTCATCGGCTCCGGACGGATCGTCCCGGTGGCCCAGCTGAGGCCGCTGCGGACCGTGGTGCTCGGCGTCCTGGCGCCACTGTTCCTCGCCATCAACGGCCTGGCAGCCGACCTGACGGCACTCCGGGATCCGCAGCTGGCCGTAGTGGCCCTGGCTGCCGTCGTCCTGGCCATACTGAGCAAGTCCATCGGTGCGTACGGCGGCAGCCGGCTAGCCGGACTCGAGCACGACGCAGCAATGGCAGTGTCCTCGGCACTCAACGCGCGGGGAACGGTTCAGCTCGTGGTCGCGGCCACCGGAGTGCAACTCGGACTGATCACCAGAGATGGATTCACCATTCTCGTGCTGGTCGCCCTGGTGACCTCGGCCATGGCCGGCCCGCTGATCCGCCGGTACCTGCGGCGGATCCCCGAGACGCCGGAGGAGGGCCGGCGCGACCAGCTTGTCGAGTGAGGTTACGGCCCTTCTCGGTGAGGAGACGGTTCACGGGCCAGCCACAACGTCGTGTGTGCGACGTACCGTCGCGTGAACCACCCCCTCTCGCTGGGCCGTGCCCTTCAGTCGGCCAGTGGGGACACCAAGCCACCCGGATCAGAGGCGGCTCTCCGCAGCCTCCGCGCCGCTGAGCCGCAGAGCGAGCCAGACCGGCAGGATCGAGACTGCCACCAGGATTACGGCGACGACATTGACGACCGGCGCCTGGTTGGGCCGGAACAGGTTGTTGAAGATCCAGATCGGCAGGGTCTGCGTGCCCGGTCCCGCAGTGAACGTCGTGACCACGATCTCGTCGAAGCTGAGGGCGAACGCCAGCAGTGCGCCCGCAAGGATGGCGGTGCGAAGTAGCGGGAAGGTCACCAGCCGGAACGTTGTGAGTGGCCGGGCGCCGAGGTCGGCCGACGCGGATTCCAACGACCCGCCCATGCGCCGCAGTCGGGCCGCAACGTTGTTGAAGACGACGACGATGCAGAAGGTCGCGTGGCCCACGATGATCGTGAAGAGGCCGGCGTTGATGCCGAAGACCGGGTTGAGCAGGTTCTGGATGACCGACTGGAGCGCGATGCCGGTGACGATGCCGGGCAGTGCGATGGGCAGGATCACCAGCAGCGAGATCGCGTTCCGCCCGAAGAACCGGTACCGCGTGAGCGCCAGCGCGAGCAGGCTGGCCAGCACGAGGGCGATCGCGGTCGCTCCGAGTCCCGCCTCGACCGAGGTCCGGAGAGCGTCGCGGGGCCCAGGGGCCTTGAGCGCCACGGACCACCACTTCGTGGTCAGGCCGGGCGGCGGCCAGCCGAACGTCCGGTCGGAGTTGAACGAGTTGATCGCGACCACGCCCAGCGGGATGTAGATGAACGCCAGCACCGCCAGCGCGAAGACCCAGAAGAACGCCCGGGTGCGCCCTCCGCCCCTCATCGGTGCCTCACAGGTTGTCCAGGGCGCCGGTGCGCCCGACGGCGACCAGGTAGACGATCATGATCACGACCGAGGTCGTGCCCAGGGCCGCCGCGAAGGGCAGATCGAGCGTGATGTTCTGTAGGACCGTAGTTCCAAGCACCTGCAGCGTGCCGCCGACGATCTGCACCGCGATGTAGTCGCCGAGGCTCAGGGAGAACGTGAACACGGTCCCGGCCGCGATGTACGGCAAGAGGGCCGGCAGGACGACCCGCCGGAACGTGTGCAGTTCCTTGGCACCCAGATCCGCCGAGGCCTCCAGGTGCGACTCCGGGAGTCGCTCGAAGCCGGCATACACCGGGAGGATCATGTACGGGAGCCACAGGTAGGTCAGCGTGAGGACGACCGCCGCGAAGCCGTACCCGGGAGTCGTTCCGAAGGTGCTGTCGAGGACACCGCTGGGCTGCACCATCGTCCGCCAGGCATAGGCCTTGACGAGGTACGAGGCCCACAGTGGCACCAGCACCGCCGCCACGAGGAGGTGCCTCAGCCGCTGGGGGGCCACCCGCGCCATGAAGTACGCGAAGGGCACCGCGATGACGATGCACAGGACGGTGACCATGACCGCGATGAAAAGCGTCCGGCCGATGATGCGCAGGTACGTCGGGGTGAGGAGGGCCTCGAAGTTCTCGGTCGTGAACGTCGGCACGACCTCGTTGGTGAATGAGTCGGTTGTGAAGAACGCGGTTGCGAAGATCGCCACCAGGGCACCGAGGTAGGCGACGACGAGCCAGAGCAGTGGTGGGGTCAGCAGCCCCACGAGCGCCTTCTTCGAGCCCATCGTCGCCTTCCTCGGTATGCCGTTCAGCCCCGTTCCGGATTCACCTGCTCTGGATCAGCTGCTCTGGATCAGCTGTTCCGGATCTCGGTCCACGCCTTGGTCCACTCGGCGTAGTCGGTGCACGCGACGTCCGTGCGGCCGTCGAGGCACGCCGAGATGGGGGTGGTCCAGTAGTGCACCTTCGAGAAGTACTCCTCGTCGGTCGCGTGGAAGGTTGCGCAGTGGTTCTTGTCGACCGTCTCGGCGCAGGCCTTCCGGTTGGCGGGTGCCTCACCGAAGTACTCGGCGACGGCGGCGTTGGTCTTGGGCGAGACGATATGGTCGATGAACTTGTAGGCACAGGTCTTGTGCTCCGACTTCGCGCCGACCATCCACGTGTCGGACCAGCCGGTCGCGCCTTCCTTGGGAAGCACCACCTGGACGGGGGCCTTCTCCGCCTGCGCGAGGTTCGCGATCACCTGCCACGTGGTGCCGACCGTCGACGAGCCGTTCTTGAAGGCCTGGATCTCCTTGAGGTAGTCCGACCAGTACTCGCCGACGTTGGCCTTCTGCGCCTTGAGCAGGTCGGCAGCCGCAGCCAGCTGCTTCGCGTCGAGGGCGTAGGGGTCCTTGATCCCGAGCTCGGGCTTGGTGGCCATGAGGTACAGCCCCGCGTCGGCGATGTAGATGGGCGAGTCGTATGCCGTGACCTTGCCCTCCTGGCTGCTCGCCTGGTCGAACACGGCCGACCAGCTGTCGGGAGCCGGCTTCACCTGGTCGGTGCGCCACATGAGCACGTTCGCGCCACGGCCGTGGGGGATGCCGTAGGGCACGCCCCGGACCGAGTTCCACGGCTGCATCTTCAGGCTGTCGAAGATGTCCGGGTAGTTCGAGATGAGGTTGGTGTTGACCGGCTCGACGTCGCCGGCCGCGATGAGCCGAAGGGTGGCGTCGCCGGAGGCCGAGACCGTGTCGTACTGCCCGGTGCGCATGAGCTGCACGGCCTCGTCCGAGGTGCCGAACGTCTTGACCGTGACCTTGCAGCCGGACTCCTTCTCGAAGTCGGTGACCCAGTCGACCTTGGGATCGTTGCTGCCGTCCTCGACGTAGCCCGGCCAGGCCAGGACGCTCACCTCGCCCTCGGGCGTCCCGAGCTTGTCGAGGGCCGTGAGGTTCGGGACCTTGAACCCGCCCTCGCCCGTCGAGGAACCACTCGACGAGCCGGAGTCGCTGCCACAGGCCGCGAGGGCCAGGACGGCCACCGCGCACAGGGCGGCGGAGCGGAGGATCGTTGTACGGCGCATGGTGCTGCTCCTTCGTGTTTATTGCTGGGGTGTCATGGCTGGTGTGGGGTGGAGAGGGGTTCGGGGGAGCGATCGGCGTCACGGTCGCCAGTGCGACCGGACGCCAAGTCGGGGACGGCGATGACGTGGTGGGCGTCCCAGACGAGGTCGACCCTGGCACCGCGGTTCAGGGTGGCGACGCCGGATCCGTTCTGCTGCAAAGCAATCAGGCGAGGGCCGGCGTCCAGGTCGACGACGTAGCGGGTGACCGGACCGGCATACACGACCTCGGTGAGGCTGCCCGGCGCGTGCTCGGCGCCTGCCTCGACCGGGCCACCCTGAGGAACCACGGACAGCTTCTCCGGGCGGATGCCGAAGGTGCCGGCCCGGCCGAGGACGGTCTGGGCGGCGGCACCGGTCAGGAGGTTGGACGTGCCGACGAACCCGGCCACGAACTCGCTCGCCGGTTGCTCGTAGATCTCGCGGGCCGTGCCGACCTGCTCGATGCGGCCGGCGTTGAACACGGCGATGCGGTCGGAGAGGGTAAGCGCCTCCTCCTGGTCGTGCGTGACGAACAGGAAGGTGATGCCGACATCCCGCTGGATCGCCTTGAGCTCGACCTGCATCTGCTCGCGGAGCTTGAGGTCGAGGGCGCCGAGGGGCTCGTCGAGGAGGAGCACGCGGGGCCGGTTGACGAGGGCGCGGGCGAGCGCGACGCGCTGACGCTGCCCACCGGAGAGCTGCCCCGGCCGGCGGGCGCCGAAGTCCGGCAGCCGCACCTGGTCCAGCGACTCCATGGCGCGGGCACGGCGCACCTGGCGGCCGATCTTCTTGACGCGCAGGCCGTACTCGACGTTCTCGAGGACGCTCATGTGCGGGAACAGCGCGTAGTCCTGGAACACCGTGTTGACGTCGCGGTCGTAGGGCTGGGTCGTGGTCACGTCCCGCCCGCCGAGCTCGACGCGTCCCGACGTTGGGGTCTCGAAGCCGGCGATCATCCGCAGCACGGTCGTCTTGCCGGAGCCCGAGGGGCCCAGCATTGAGAAGAACTCACCATCGCGGATCTCCAGGTCGATGTCGTCGACGGCAACGACCGGCGGCGTACCAGGGAACTCCTTGCGGAGCCGCGACAACACCACGGCCGACTCGGCTGCCGGTGTGGTCGCCGCCATTGGCGAATCTCCTCTGACCATGCGGTCTGGACTTGCGGGCAACATATGGCCCCAAAAGGTTTCTATGCAAGCGTCGTGTCTACTCTGAGACCTTGGTCGGCCGGGAACCGTGCGTCCGCAACCTAGACGCGCAACCAGACCGCCTCGTCCATCCCGATCGAGCGCGTAGCGGAGAGGTTAGAGAAGAGCAGGACCTCGGCATTTTCGGGAATCTCGTACGGCCCGGGCCCGAAGTTGACCACGCACCGGAAGCCGGGCTCACGGGTGAACGACAGCACGCCGTCCGGAGCATCGTCGTCCCAGCTCAAGGTGCCCTCGCCCAAGGCAGGGTTGCGCCGACGTTCGGCCAGTGCCGCCCGATACAGGTTCAACATGCTGGCCGGAGCGTCGTCCTGGGCGGCGACGGTCAGATGTGCCCAGTGCGCAGGCTGCGGCAGCCAGGGCGGATGCTCGACCGATCCGAATCCGAACGGCGGGTCCGTCCCTGACCACGGAATCGGTACCCGGCAGCCGTCCCGCCCGCGCACGGTATGCCCAGAGCGCTTCCAGGTCGGGTCTTGCAACACGTCGTCGGGCAGATCCTCGACCTCCTCGAGACCGAGCTCGTCACCCTGATAGACATACGCACCTCCCGGCAGAGCCAACTCGAGCAGCACCGCAGCCCTGGCCCGTTTCCGGCCGAGGGCGACATCGGTGTCGCCTGGCGGTACCGTGCCGATCCCCGCGAATGACTCCGCATCGATGCCATCACTGTTGAACCGCATCCCCGTGATGGGACGCCCGTAACGGGTCACCACTCGAGTCGTGTCGTGGTTGGCGAGCACCCAGGTGGGTGGCGCCCCTACGGCAGTCATGGAGGCCAGCGTCAAGTCGATGACGTTGCGCTGGGACCTCGCCGTCCACTCGCACATCAGCGCGTCGAAGTTGAACGTCGTATGCAACTCGTCAGAGCGCACGTAACGTGCCAGCTCGTCGGCCGGCGTCACCCAGGCTTCGGACACGAACACCCGGGCTCCGCCGTCAGTTTCGGCGTACGAGTCGGCCACCGTACGCCAGCGGCGCAGGATGTCGTGCACATGCGGCTGGTTCATGTACGGCGTGCCAGTCAGCACGTTCACCACCGGGTCTCCGGTCTCTAGGTCGACATCGAGATCGGGCAGGCCCGGTGCCTTGGCCATCGAGTTGGCGACGTCGATCCGAAACCCATCGACCCCACGATCGAACCAGAACCGCAGGATCGCATCGAATTCCTCAGCCACGACAGGGTTATCCCAGTTCCAGTCCGGCTGCTCGGGAGCGAAGAGGTGCAGGTACCACTGCCCGAAAGGCCCGTCGGGATTGGTGGTGCGCTCCCAGGCCTGGCCGCCGAACATCGCCGGCCAGTTGTTCGGCGGGCCGCTGCCGTTAGGGCCAGCACTGTCCCGGAAGATGTAGAGCTCTCGTTCCGCCGAGCCTCGCCCTGCTGCAAGCGCGGCCTGGAACCAGGGATGGCGGTCGCTGCTGTGGTTGGGCACGAGATCGATCAGCACCCGCAGACCGTGGTCGTGGGCGCGGGCAATGAATGTGTCCGCCTGCTCGAGTGTGCCGAAGTCAGGATGGATGTCGCGATAGTCGCTGACGTCGTACCCGCCGTCGGCCATCGGGGATGGATACCACGGGCTGATCCAGAGCGCATCGATGCCGAGCTGGGCGAGGTAGGGCAATCGGTCGATGATGCCGAGGATGTCGCCGGTGCCATCGCGATCGTGATCGGAGAACGACCGCGGATAGATCTGGTAAACGACAGCGCTGCGCCACCAATCGGCCTCACCGGGACGGGTCACGCTCGCATCCTAGGGGCCGGCAGGTCGGCCCAAGGCGCGCGCTCGCGACCAGGTTCAGCACTCCTCAGTTGCGGCCGCGGCTCACGCTGCACCTGCCTGCTCGACGATCCGTTTTGATCCCTAGGCTGGGCCCTTGCCCGGGTCGAGCTCGACGGCGGAAGAGACCAGGGTGGCTAGCAGCGCGCCCGCGCGAACCGTACGACCGCAGCGCGCCCCGAGCCGGAACGGCTCACTCGTATCTCTGCTGTTCGGTCGGTGCAGTGTGCGGATTGGCCTGGGCGGCTTCGCTGCGCGGCTTCATGTCTCAGGTCGCCGGACCGGAATCTGCCGTGTCCTGGTCGGGAACGTTCGGCTGGATCCTGGTTCCCGGCGTCGCGACCGGAGTGCTGCTGGCCTGGGCGGAGTACCTGCGGCGGACCGGGGGCCGGCGCGGTTGGCGGTGGCTGGCCCTCGCACCGCTCGTCTTCGCCGGCGTCCTGCTGCCCGGACTGCTCGATCCGGCGACGATGTTCGAGGGCGGTGTCGGCGGCGGGGCGATCGGGGTGCCGCTGTTCGGCATGGCCGGCGGGTACGCCCTGTCGGGTCGCGGTCCGGTGGTGGCGCGGATCGGTTGTGGCGTGTTGTTCCTGACGATGATTCCGATCTGGGCGTTCACGGTCACCTCGTTCGGCGGCCCGGGGCTTGCCGTGGACACCCCACGCGGGTTGTGGGTTGCCCTGTACTACTGGTCGCTGATGGTGGTTCTCGCGCTGGCCTGCGCCATCCCCCACCGACCGGTGATCGCCCCGACCGCGTCGGCGGACGGCGTGTCGTCGTAAGGCGTCTCGCCCGGACTACGCAGGATGATCGGCAGTTCAGAAAGGTTGTGCGAGCGGCGAGAATCCGATACGCAACAACGTGGCAGAAGTCAGCAGTTCAACTTTTATTGCTGCCTGACGAGCCGATAGCCGTCGTTGTGGCGCTCGACCTGGCCTACCCCCGCGACGTGGAAGGCGAGAACGAGGCTGGAATCTCGCGCAGCCTGGTCCAGGAGCCGGATACGGGTTGCGATCGTCTCGTCCGGCACCATGTCTACGGCGCTCAGCCACCGCGGATGGGCGAAGTAGGGCTCGTCGAGGACAGCGTCGGCCAGAAAGATCGCCTGCTGCCCGCCGGAAGCGAACGCGACCACGCTGTGGCCAATCGTGTGGCCTCGGGCGGGAACGAGATGGACGCCGGGGACTACTTCGGTCTCTCCTGAAACGACGTCAACGACGTCGGCTTTTGCCAGCTGCGGCAGGACCAGCCGCGCGGTGTGGGTAAGGTCATCGGGCAGGCGCGACAGTTGGTCCTCGTTTGTCCAGCAGTCCCATTCACGGGTCTCGATCACGTGCCGGGCATCGGGGAACGTCAGCTCGCCGCCGTCGACCAGACCTCCGATGTGGTCCGGGTGCCCGTGGGAGATGACAACTATGTCGATGTCGGCAGGCGAGAATCCTGCCCCGGCGAGGCTCTCGAGCATCCGGCCCGCCGGCATGTCCCATGCTGCTGCGGCTGCCTGTCCGAGTCCGGCGTCAATAAGCAGAGTCTGCGATGGGGTGGTAACCAGAAAGCAGTGATACGGGAGCCAAAGTTCCCCTCGCTCGTCCAGCCGCCCTTCGAGGCCGGACTGGAGCTCTTCCGCCGGAGCATTGGCGTATACGAAGTCGGTCTGGTACGACACCTGGCCGTCGCTGATGATGTAGCCGGCAAAGTCGCCGATCTTGAAAGCGAGCTTCGGATCGACCATCCCGCCACGAACCACCGAACGATCATGAGTCTGATCTGACATCGCAAGCACTCTCCCGCTCGATATCACGCGGATCTACCGGTTTGGCCGTCCCAAACGATACTCAGAAGTACGCCTCCCCGATCCGGGGTTTCCGCAGGTGGCGGCGGAAGCTCAGTGACGCTCTTCGAGGCCAACTGCCTCGCGCAGTCGGGTCACCGCTTCCTCGAGCGTGTCGTCCTCAAAAGCGCGACAGGCCAACAATGCGGCGAGCGCCTCGGGGATGACATTGAGCTTCTCCTGCGCGGCCTCAGCGCTGCATCACCGAGAACGGTCCACTCGTGGACTCACTGAATCGGGGCGAGGGTAACAGAAAGCGCTTTCAGCACAGCCTCAGGTTGCTCGAACGCGGGGTCGTCCGCCGCTTCCTCGATGACGTGCAACGGCCATCCGAAGCGGGTGCTTGCTTGCTGGGCCACAGCCAGCGGCGTTTGGCGGTCATGGCGTCCCCAGATGAGGGTCGTGGGCACCGCAATCCTCGCGAGCTCTTCCTCCGGAATTGCGCGCCAGCCGAACTGGGGTATGAGGCTGCGGAGCGCCATCTTCTGATTCGGTGAGTTCGCGCCTTCGAGGGCGCACGTCATGAGTGGTTGCCAGAGTGGGCCAAGCTGTTCTCGCAGCCCGTTCATGTCGACGAAGCACTGCCGGAAGAACCGATCGCGGCTGCCGCCCGTTGGCTTAGCGATGAAGTTGATCATGGTGAGTGTGAACATCGGAGACGGCCGCAGGCGGCGGAGGCCGAACGTGTCTACCAGCACCAGCCCACGGATCTGATCGCCGTGTACGCCGGCGAAGCGCGCCCCGATGGCACCGCCGAGCAGATGGCCCGCGAGATACGCCGGTGACGGGCAGGTCTGCTCGATCAGCTCACCGAGCCACGCGAGCACCCGATCTGCGTCAAGTGGCGCGTCGCCCAATAGAGAAGCGCCGTGGCCCGGCAGGTCTGGAACGATCACGCGATGGGTCCTCATAAGCTCCGGGATCACCCGAAGCCAGGTGAGGGCGAACTCTCCCGGCCCATGCAGCAGGACGATCGGCGGGCCGTCTCCTCCGATCAGCACGGCGGTCGAGATGCCGGCCAACATCAGGCGTTGTTCAATAGCGGGGGTTGCGTCCAGCAATTGCTCGCGGGCGCGATGGCCAGCAGACTCCCCGCCTCCGGTGTTTGCGTCAGGATTGCTCATGATCATGACCTCCTCCGTGTGAACCTTCGAGCACCGACGCTAGATTCGGGGCGGTGTGATCGCTTCGGGACATACACCCATCTGGCAGAGGCGGGGGAGTGGGTGTATCCATGTAGAGCCACGTCCGACCGTTGACAGCGGCTCACCAACTAAGTGCGAAGCAACCAATCGGCACTCTGCGTCAGTCCGAAACGCCGCGACGTGCGTTCAACCAACGCGAAGTGCGAGGATCGCCCGGAATGCAGGGGCGGCACGCCCGAAGTGCTGAGGCTCCACCCTCTCTATGACGCTCCACCTTCATCCTGACGCTCCACCAATATGTGGGGCGTAACGGGAGAAGGTGGAGCGTCAGCTCATGGATGGGGTGTCTTAAGCAAGCTCCCCGAAGGGATCAGGATGCGTGACACGACTGATGCCGGCCGCGGGGATTCCTGACGTATTCGGCTACGTTCCGAGCGGGAGCGGCGGTTCGGTCAAGTCTTTGTCAGGCGTGAACAGCCCCTCAGCAGAGATCGGCTTGCGGTCTTCGCGCACCCGCGTTGTGACCTGGGTGACTGTTGGCGCGGCGGTGTAGAAGGCTCCGCGTTTGTTGCCGTGTTGCTGTAGCAGTCCGGCCCGCGTCATCGCCCGCAGATCTAGGGTGGCCACTTGGGACGACACCTCCTCCTGCCACTGGTTGCGCAGGATGGTGCGGTAGGTCGTGTTTCGCACCCGCAGGCCAATGGCAGCGTCGAAAAGTGCCGCGAGCGTACGCTCTCCCAGCCGATGCTGCTGGCGCAAGGCGTCAAGCCCCGACCAGATGCGCTCGGACTCGCGGATGCGGCGCACGACGCTGACCGCTTGGATGTAATGCGCGGCCAGGCAGAAGCGCACCCATGGCAGGGCGTCGCCCTGCGGTCGCCAGCGTCCCTGTCCGACGTCCGCCAAGATTCGGTAGTAGGCATCGGTGTTGCGTCCGAGGTACTCCTCGATGCTGCAGAGCTCCTGAGCCAGGATCTGCTCGCGAGCCAGCACCAGCGTCTGCAGGCAGCGCGCCATCCGGCCATTGCCGTCGCGGAAGGGGTGGATCATGACAAAGTTCAGATGCGCCATCGCCGCCCGGACCATCGCCGGGGAATGTCGGTCCGCGGCCAGCGCCGCGACCAGCTCGTCGATCAGGCCGGGGACCAGGGCGGCCTCGGGCGCCTCGTACACCATCTCTCCGGTCGCGTCATTGCGGACCCAGATCGGCCCTCGCCGCCAGCGGCCCGGACTGGCCTCACGCGTGCGGCGTTGGGGTTCGTCGCCAAACCTCCTTCACGGGCGTACGGCCGCTGGTAGGTGCCAGCGGCCGTACGGCGTGCCGGCCCCAATGAGCCGGCTTAGGGATGTCAGTCGCCCTCGGTGACGCGATAGATCGCGTCGGCGACCAATCCGTGCGCGGTGCGATGCACCGTCTTCGCGGTCTCTTCGTCGGGGGCGTCCACCAGGCAGAAGATCTTGCCGTCGCCCTCGTCGACCCAGTAGCGCAGGTAGTGCACGCCGTACGCGTCCTGGGTGGCGAGATCTGCGGCATGTGCCTTGGCCACGTCGTCCAATGCGACGGCGGCCTTGAGGTCATGCATGTCCATGAACAGAGCCATCGCTCTACTCCTCCAGTTTGGTTTGTTCGGACCGTCTTGTCCGTACCACCAGTCGACCGCGGGAGGGCACCCAGGCACATCGGACCGACTCCCCATGTTGGCCGGGGCTGCTCTCTAGTTGCGACCTAGTGCGAGGGCACAATGCCTTGACTGAGCGCGAGCGCCACGGCTCTGGCCCGGGTCGGTTGGTCGAGCTTCCGCAGAATCGACGACATGTGGTGTCCGACCGTTTTCTCGGAAATGTAGAGCTGCCGGGACACGTCCGCGTTGGACAGCCCGCCCGCCACCAAGGCCAGCACCTCGAGCTCGCGGGGCGTCAGTTGGGCTTCATGGTTCCGGCTAGCGCTGCGTGGGCCGCGGGGGACTGGCAACCCGTTCGCGTGCCGAGTCCGAAGTACGGCCTCCCGAACGGCAGGCGCGCCGATCCTGTCCAGGATGTCTACGGCCTCCCGCGCCGCGTCCAGATCGGGCGATCGGCCCAGCGACTGCGCAACCCAAAGTGGGCATCCCAGCTCCTCCCATGCTTGAGCGGCCTCGCGCCATGAGCCGGCCAGCATGAGCGCGAACGGCCGTGCGATTGGCTCCTGCGTGGGGCGTACGACGCCGGCAACGCTCAGCCACCAGCTGAGTTCGCCTGTCGACCAAGGGCTGGGGTGTTCAACCGCGGCTGGCCACGCTATGTCTACCGCGGCGACAATGGCCGCGGTGTTGCCGGCCAGCCACGCGGCCTCGGCGCAGGCGGCCGCGACCGGCACGAGTCGCTGGACCTCACCAGTGCCTACAGCCAGCTCGGTAGCCTCCGCGAGCAGGCCAGACCCGTCACCACCCCGTCTCATCTCGATGGCGGCGGCGGCGACCGATGCGGTGATCGTCGTGAGGGGCGCCAGCGGTGATCGTCTCAAGATCATCTCCGCCTGCGCCAGGCCCTCGTCGTATCGGCCTCGCTCGGCAAGCAAGATGGCGAGCCACGCGCCCATGTAGTGACCCCATGAGTCGAGATCCCGGTCCTCGCAGTACGCGATACCGGCACGCAGGTAGCGTTCCGCGTCGCTGAACTGCCGATTGATCACGCCGTCGTAGCCGAGATTGGTGTACGCGCGGCCGACGTGCTCGTGCGCGTCCGCCGCCAGCGCGAGATCGAGACTCTTGATGAGGTAGTGACGTCCCTCCGAGACGTCATCGCTCGAAGTGAGCGCACTCCCGATGTTGTTCAGTGCATGGATTTCCACCTCGCGGTCGCCGATCCGCCGGGCGCTCGCCAGCGCTCGCTCGCCCCAGTTGACGGTCTCGGTTATCGAACCAGCCAGCATCGACAGCTGTGCCATGTTGCTGTACGCCATGGCCAGCTCATGCCCGTCGCCGAGTGGTTCCAGGGTGGCGACTGCGCGCAAGGCGTAACGCCGCCCGTCGTCGCCGCGGCCCAGCAACCACGACAGGCGCGACAACCAGCGCTCCGTCGCGCCAACTGCGGCCCGCTCGTCAAGCAGCTGGAACAGATCCAGCGCCCGGTGGCGCGCCGCGAGAGCTTCCTCCACCTCCGAGATCAGATAGCACTCATAGGACAATGCCTCATAAAATCGCGCCCGCTTCTCTGCCGGCAGCCCGGGCACCCGCAATGCCAGTCGGTAGTACGCGGCCGCTTCTCGATGCGCTCCCAGGCGCGCCGCCGCGGCAGCTGCTGGGGGCGCATGCTCCAGCAGTGCCCCGAAATCGGCGGCACCCGCCGCATGATGAGCCAGAACGCGATGAGCCGACGGATCCAGCGCTGCCAGTACGCGCAGAGCATTCGCATGAAGACTCGCCTTCGCACCCGGCAGAAGCGACTGCTCGACGGCTACCCGGGCCAGCTCATGCCGGAAAGCCCAGCTCTGGCCGTCGGCGACCAACAACCCATTCCGGATGCACTCATCGACAGCACTCATCGGTTCGCCAGCGACTTTGGCGATCACCTGCGCATCGGCTCGTTGTCCCAGCACTGCGGCGGCCGACAATGCCCGAGAGGCCGACGGTGACAGCCGAGCCGTACGAGCCAGCACCGCGTCACGGATCGTTCCTGGAAGCGAACCGGACCGGGTCGCCACGACCTCGGTCAGATAGAACGGGTTGCCTCCGGTGGTTCGGTACAAGAGTTCCGCATCGGCCCCGAACGATGAGCTCGCGAGGAATTCGCGTACGCCGGCGAGCGACAGTGGCGCCAGATTGATCCGGTCGACGCCCCGGGTGCCAGCAAGATCTCCCAACATCACCGAGAAGACATGGTGTGGCGGAACATCCTCCGGCCGGTAGGTGACGACCAGCAACGCCCGCAGGCCCGACAATCGACGGCCGAGGAAACGCAGCAGATCCAGCGTCGCCTCGTCTGCCCAATGCAGGTCCTCCAGCACCAGTAACGTCGACCCGCTCGCGAGCATGGACCGGATCCGACGGAACAGCTCGAGACGGTCCACGCCGGCGGGATCGCCGACCATCTCATCGAGCTCAGGCAAGGCGTCGACCACCGCGCCCAACGCAGCGGCTGCGGTCAGCCTGTCAGCGGCTCCACGGCGAACCTCGACCCCAGTGGGCGCTGCCGCCGCGACGGCGGACATCAATGACGTCTTTCCGACCCCGGCTTCGCCACCGACGAAGACCAGGCGACCCTCCCCGGCAACGGCGTCGGCAAGCAGCTCGAGCAGCCTGTCGACCTCCTGGTCGCGTTCGATGAGCACCCTGCCATTGAAGCCCAGCCCGGTGACGGGCATAGCTCGGCGCGCGTGACGGGCTCACGCTCCACCTTCTCTCGCGGCGCTCCACGAATATCTGGGGCGTCACGCAAAAGGTGCCGCGTCAGCCGGTTTCAGCTGCGGTGTCGGGGTCTGCTGTCCTGACTGGGGGCCGAATCACGAGAATCACAATGCTGACCAACAGCACCCAGGCGGGGAACAGCAGCTGGAACCACCTGTGCTCCCCGGCCGCCACGAGCAGCGTGAGCGCGACCAGGTAGCCGAGGAAAGAGACCCAGCGCGGCAGCCCCGCCGTACGCAGCCCGAGCGTGCTCACCGAAAGCGTGAATACTGCGGCCATCCGCATGGCATAGACCGAGATCAGCGTCTGGGTCGTGCTGCGACCATACGCAAAGAGTTCGGCATTGGGATCGGATCCGGTGAGCAGCGCCAGCAGGCTGGTCGAGGTGACTGCGCCGATGAACAGCATTGCCAAGAAGAGCAGCCCGCTGCCCAGAAAGACTGTCGAGAACAGCCGGTCCTCTACCTCACCGAGCTGCTCGCGGATGACGCCGATGAACCACAGGAAGGCGATCCCGGCAAACGGCACCAGCTGGAGGCTCAACCGGATCAGGCTCTGTCGCTGGACATTTGACTCAAGGACCTGAAGGCTGCTCTCCGACAAGGCAATGCGGATCATGGTCAGGCCGGCCAGGAGGAGTACGGCGAAGATGATCCCGGCAATCGCAGCCGACCGCCGGCTACGCCAGCGACGGGCAATGAGTATGGGCGCAGCAGTGGTCACATCCCTTGCCTCCTTGGATTTCAGGCGGCCCTGCGTTTGGTCGGTACGGTGCACTCTAGGCGGAACGAGTCACCGGTGTCAGGGCCTCGCACTCGACGCGCACAGATCAGACATCGATCGGGAAGGTGGCGAGGACCACTGTGGCGATGATCAGGAACACGATCGCCACTCCGAGCAAGATCCATTGAGCGCGTGGACTGCCCAACCGAGTAGATGCGGCGGCGAAGAACAGCACTAACGCGAAGAGCACGGTGAGGATGGTGTAGTTGTCTCCGCGCTGGTTGAACTTGAGTGCATCAGCGAAGCGGCTGTCTGCCTGCTGGTCCGCCGCCGCCGACTCGGTCGTTCCAGGTGGCACGTACTCCTTCATCTTGAACGGACCGCTCGTCGGCTCACCTTGGGCATGCCACGCGTTGTAGGCCACCCGGAAGTGGTCGGTAAAGCGCTGTTCCACGTACGCCGCGAGCGCGGTTTCGCCCTGCGCACGGGCTTGCAAATACACACCCCAGATGCTGAGGTCGGCCTGGCGGGCGGCATTGGCGACGCCGGCCTGGCGGGCCGCCTCGATCCTGGCGCCGGACGCCTCGCTGAAGGCGATGGACATCTCGCCACTCCATTGCGATGACTGGAAGCCGCACCACGCCGTGAGCACCGCCGTGATCGACAGCACGACAAGAACAACCGTCTCCCGAACATGCCCCGGCGGTCGCTTGCCCGGCTCTTCCTCCGTCTTGATGTCCGGTACTTCTGCTGTGCCGGTATCGCTTTCTTCGGCGGGCGATGGCATAGGGGTGCCGCTCAGTCTCGAACCGACCGTGCCGGCGGACCAGTCGTCGTCACGCTATGCCTCCTTCGGTTCCGAGCTATCGGTTGTGCGGTTGCCTCCGACACCCACTCAGCTCGCAGGGTCGATATTTTGGTTGAGGTGGAAGACATTGTCCGGGTCCCAGCGCCGCTTCAGCGCGACGAGCCGATCCCAGTTGGGTCCGTACGCGGCGCGGATCCGATCAGCTTCATCGACGGCAATGTAATTGACGTATACCGCGTCGGCGGTGTGGGGCCTCAGCGCATCAAAGGTTGAACGGATCCAGGCGATGTTCTCCTCGTCCTCGGACGGGTCGAGCCACTCGCCGGCCAGCACCATGTTGTAACCAGGCGTGCGGTGCGGGTACGCCGTCGCCGTCGGGTCGACGCGGGTGATCGCGCCGTGGAATTGCTCGACGACGATCCCCGTCATCGCTGACGGCACGCGCTCGTAGGCGTCGAGAAGAAGGCCGATCACTTCCTCCGAAAGCTCCGTGAAGAATGCCGACTTCCAGTAGTTGCGAGCGCCCCTCGGGAAACCCCCGTCGATGAGCGTATTCATCACCGGGTACGGCATAGGCCCGATTGCGTCGAGTGCAGGTGTCCCGACTGCGCGCAGCGGCTGAACCAGCGCTTCGCCAGTTGTGAGGTCGCCGCTGTGGCAGACCGGCATGGCGACGATCTTGTTCCCCGAACCGTCGGGCGCGTGGACCAGCAGGAAATAGCTCGTGAGCTCGTCGGGGGCGTCGGCGGTTACCTCCTGGTACGCGGCGAACGCCGGCAGCGCCTCAGTCTGCGGGTAGGCGACGAGCCCGCCCAGGACTGTGTCGAGCGGATGGGCATCGAACTCCAGTGACGCGGCTATTCCGAAATTGCCACCTCCACCACGTAGACCCCAGAGCAGTTCAGGATCAGTCTCAGCGCTGACCTGCACTACGTCGCCGTCGGCAGTCACGAGCTCGACTGACGTGAGGTTGTCGACGGCACCGCCGAAGTGGCTCATGAGCCACCCGATTCCGCCGCCCAGCGTCAGCCCAGCGACGCCGGTCGTTGAGATCACAGCACCGGTCGTCGCCAGGCCGTGCTGGTGAGTCGCGCGGTTGTAGTCGTTCCAGGTGGCGCCACCCTGAATGCGCGCTCGCCGTTTGGCTGGGTCAACATAACTGCCGCGCATGTTGGCCAGATCGATCATCATGCCGCCGTCAGTGACGCCCTTTCCGGCAACGTTGTGCCCGCCGCCTCGGGTGGAGATCTCGAGGCCCTCAGCCCGGGCGAAGCGCACTGCATCAGCGATATCGGCGGTGTTGGCGCATCTGGCGATGAGCGCTGGACGCTTGTCGACGAGGCCATTGTGAACTGCCCGCATCTCGTCGTAGCCGGCATCATCTGGCCCGACGACCGCTCCGGAGAACTGCTCACGCAGCCCGTCAACCGCGTCGCGCGAAAGTACGGGATTCATGGTTCCCTCCTCGTCCGCACACCAGATCCCTCCGGCCGCCTCGGGACCATACTTCCGGGGAAAGGTCGTTCGGAACAGTGGCTCAAGTCCCACTTATCCCTCAATCGGCCGAGACGATGCTCTGCGGATGAGGTTCACCTGGAAGACAGTGCGGCGTTCGAACGTAGCCTGCGACTGGCTGAGACGGCTGACTGCGCGCTCGGCGGCGGCTCGGCCGAGGCGCGAGGGATTCTGATCGATGACCGAGACGGCTGGATGAAGGGCGCTTGCCATCGGAAAGTCACCGAATCCCACCATCGCCAGATCGGTTCGTCCCAGCTGTTGCAGAGTGGGAATGATCTCGATGGACGTTCGCGAGTTGGACGAGAAAATCGCGGTCGGCGGGACGTGGCCGCTGAGGGTGCGCGTCAGCATGTCACTGATCAGCCCCGGACCGGCCAGGAGGATCAACGAGTCATCGAGCGGCACACCGGCCGCCTGATAGGCGGCTTTGAAACCCTCGAGCCGGCGTGACGTGGTCGCTACGGCGTCGTTGGCACCGAGGAACGCGATCCGCCGATGACCAAGCTCCATAAGGTGTCGCACTGCCAGGTCGGCGCCGCCGTAGTCGTCTTCTAAGAAGACGTCCGCGTCGATCCCGTCTGGTTCCCGGTCGATGAAGACGATCGGCTTATGCGGAAGCCAGGGCATCAAGTAGGACTGATCCGGCGCGATCGGCGCGATGATCAGACTGCTGATCTGTCGCAGCAGGAGTGCTTCGACGATTGGTCGTTCCCGCGCCGGGTCGCTGCCGAGGCTCGTCACCGCAATTGCGTGGTCGTGGTCCTTGGCGAAGCTGTCGACTGCCTCAATGATGGCGGCGAAGAAGGGGTCGACGATGCTGGGTACGGCGATGCCCAGCACCGATGCTTTGCCTTCGCGAAATGTCCGGGCGAGCATGTTCGGCACGAAATTGAGTTCGCGCATCGCCTCGCTCACGCGTTGCCGGACTGCGTCGGAAACGTGCTGCTCGTTTCTGAACACCCGCGAGACTGTCTTCGCGCTGACGCCGGCGCGGTCAGCGACATCTTGCATCGTGACCAGGGCTGGACTCCTTTTCTGAAGCTCATCGTGTTGCCGACGCCCGATAGCCGACCTGCTCTCGGCAAGAACGAGGGCCAAGGTAACTGAAGCTTGTCATCGATGTCAATCCTGATGTCATGGGTGACATCACACCTTTGACTGACTCATGTCATCGATGACATACTCGTCCGGTCGGCTGAAGCAGCAACGCAAATTCATGATGACCAGGAGTGCCCGTATGACCACCACAAGCGAACGCACGGCCAAAACCCTGGCCGACATCGCCAGCGAGGACGGGATCTTCTCGATCATTGCGATGGACCAGCGCAACACGCTGCGTCGGATGTTTGTCGCGGCTGGCCTGGAGGGCACCGTCGACCAGCTAAGGGACTCGAAAGTGGCCGTAGCCCGGGCGCTGACCCCGTACGCCAGCGGCATTCTGTTCGATCCGACCTACGGTGTTCCGGCCGCGACGGAAGCCGCCGCTCTTGCATCCACCTGCGGCTTACTTGTGGCTGCCGAACCGGCCGAGCGTGGTGTCTTCAACGGGGAACCCCGAACGCACCGCGATCCCGCGCTGAACGGCGAGTGGGTGCTTGACCAGGGCGGCGACGCCGTCAAGTTTTTCGTGCAACTGCGCGCCGACCGTCCGACACCCGGACCTGGTGAGCCGGATCTCGTTGCAGAGGTGCTCCAGGTGACTCGTGAGGTGGTCGATGACGCGCACAGCGCGGGCGTCCCAGCGGTCATCGAGAACTTGATCTATCCACTTCCGGGGGAGGAATTGACACCGCAGCAGCGTGAAGACGCCATCGTTGAGGCGGCGCGGGCGCTGAACGACATCGACGGCGTCGACCTGCTGAAGCTGGAATACCCCGGCTCGATCGAGGGCACCCGGCGTCTGGCTTCGGTCCTAACCCGTCCGTGGGCGGTCTTGTCGGCCGGGGTGCCGTTCGAGCAGTTCACGGACGTACTTCAGGTGGCCTTCGACGTGGGTGGCGCCTCGGGCTTCATCGCGGGACGGTCGGTGTGGAAGGAGTCGATCGGCCTCGCCGGCACTGAACGGGACAGGTTCCTGGCCGACGTGGCTCGTCCCCGCCTGCACCGTCTCGTCGAGGTCGCCTCGACTCGTGCCACTCCTTGGACCTCGATCGCCTCACACTGACCCGCATCAAGATCAACGGACGGGACGTCGAAATGACTGAAGAACACGCGGTCGAAGCGATTGTTGTGTGTGGTGTGCCGGGGAGCGGAAAGACGACCTTTGCCCGAGGTCTAGCCAGCCGGCTGCACTGGGCGCTGCTGGACCTGGATACGCTCACCAACCCGCTCTTCCAGTACGCCGGCGGTGAGTTTCTGGTCGATGTGCCCAGCCCTGACCTGAACGTGCGGGCGACTATCAACGAGATCCGGTACACCTGCCTGTTCGATACGGCACGGGAGAACCTGGCGCTCGGCATCAACGTGATCTTGGTCGCGCCGTTTACCTCCGAGCGGATATTCCCCGAAGCGTGGGCTCGGCTTACCGAACACCTTGGGATTCCTGACCACAGGGTGCATCTCACCTGGCTGGACACACCGCCCGGAGAAGTGGTGAACCGTATGCAGCTGCGTGGTGCAGCACGTGACATAGAGAAGTTGAAGGAGTCCTATCGTTTCCTGACTCCAGACGTGACCGCGCCTCCGAGGGTCGTGCACACCCGGGTCGATGGGCGGCAGACGCCGACTGAGCAGATCGCGCACTTCTTGGCCGAGTTCTCTGGCCGCTCTGTCTTGCTCTAGAACCGGTCGGTGATCAGACAGGACTCCCGCTCGATCAGCCTCATCGGGAGCACTGGGACTCAATAGCAGTGTTGTACGGAAGTTCGGCCGGCAAACTGACGAGGCGGCCCGTGCCGGCCCTAGCGGCAGGTGTAGCCCCCGTCAATGGGGAGCGAAACGCCGGTGATCATCGACGCCGCGTCGCTCAGCAAGAACGTGATGGGTGCGGCAATGTCATCCTCGGTGGCCCACCGGCCAAGCGGCATTGCCTGCAGGAACGGGCCCGCGATGTCCTCGCGGCCCCAGTACCAGGCAGACATTGGGGTCATCACCACCGTCGGGTTCACGCTGTTGACGCGGATGTTGTACTTGCCGAGCTCCAACGCCGACACTCGCGTGATGTTGTCGACCGCAGCCTTGGACGAGCCGTAGGAGATGTGGCCGTTCAGAGCCACGAGGCTGGCTTGGCTGGAGACGTTGACGATGGACCCACCATTGCCGAGCCTGATCATGGATCGGGACGTGTACTTGATCACGAGTAACGCGCCGCGGGCGTTGATGTTGATCACCTTGTCGAAGACCGCAATATCGGTCTCCATCGGGGTGGCAATCTCGCCGCCGTAGCCGGCGCAGTTGACGACCCCCCAGATGTCCAGGCCGTCGAGGGCGTCGCGAACGCTTTCTTCTGCGGTGACGTCGAAGGGCAGAATCCTGGCGCCGGTGTCGGCGGCGAGGGCTTCGAGAGCCTCCTCCTTGGACCGTCCGCTGGCGATGACGTCGGCGCCGGCCTCCACCAGGTGCCGAACGGTGGCACCGCCAATCCCGCCGCTCGCGCCAGTGACGAGAACCGGACGGCCGTTGAAGTCTGTCATGGTGATTGTCGCTTTCTTGTCACGACGTCAGGTTTCACGAGGTCAGGGTGCCGTGGTCGCCAGACACGGGCCTGGAATCGTGGACAAAGTACCTGGATGCCAACTAGACAAAGACTTTTGGCGATACAGCAGAACCTTCGTCGCCGCGCCCCCAGCGTAATATCCGGACCAGCCGCTCGACCACCACAGCGACGTGAGGTTTCTTGCATGGCCACCGACGAACGGTCCGCCCTCCTCGGCATCGATCTCGGCACGAGCTCAGTCAAGGTGGCTCTTACATCGACCGGCGGCGAAGTGTTCGCGCAGACCGGGGAGGCCTACGCCGTGAGCCACCCCCGTCCTGGGTGGGCCGAGACGCACTCTGACGACTGGTGGACCGCGATTTGTGCGGCAACCCACGCCGTGTTGTCGGCGCGGCCCGACCTCGAGGTTGTCGGGATCGGGTTGTCGGGCCAGATGCACGGCGTAGTAACTGTGGACGAGCGGGGCCGGCCGACTCGGAACGCGATCCTGTGGGCAGACACCCGGGCTCAGCGGCAGGCGGCGGCATACCAGCTACTGCCGGGCGTCACCCGGGCGGCCCTCGCGAACCCGCCGACCCAGGTATGGCGGGGCCTATTCTCGGCTGGCTCGTCGAGCACGAACCAGCGACCGTCGCTGCGACGCGGTGGGCCCTGCAACCGAAGGATTGGATTCGTCTACGGCTGGTCGACGCCGCCGCCACAGAGCCGAGCGACGCGTCGGCGACCCTGCTCTACTCGCTGGCCGACGATAGCTGGGACGAGACGGTGGTTGCCTCGCTGGGCATTGATCCGGCGATCCTGCCTATGATCCTGCCGACCTCTGGCACTCTCGCGGGCACGCTCACATCGCCGGCGGCGTCCGATCTCGGTTTACGGAGCGGGCTCCCGGTCGCCGCCGGCGCCGCTGACACGGCGGCCGCGGCCTTGGGTTCGGGACTGACCGAGACCGGCGACGTGCAGTTGACCATCGGCACCGGCATCCAGCTGGTCACCCCGCTGAACGGCCCGGTCCTGCCCGAACCGGACGCCGGGTGGCCGGTCGTGCACTGCTATCGCGCCGCAACCGACGTGGGCCATTACGCCATGGCGGCGAGCCTCAACGGGGGCAGCACGCTTGGCTGGGTCCGGGAGATGCTCGGGGTCAGCTGGGCTGAGCTGTACGCCGCGGCCAACCACCGGCCAGCCCCCGACAGTGGCCTGGTTTTCCTACCCCACCTGCACGGCGAGCGGACCCCGCACCTGGACCCGACGATGCGTGGCGGCTGGCTCGGATTGTCATCCGAGCACACCCGGACCGACCTGTTGCACGCCGCCCTGGTCGGCGTCGCCTGCGCCGCGCGCCAAGCGCTCGACGCGCTGGTGGAGATCCAACCCGCCGCCGCCGTCGGAGCACTGCGGCTCGCCGGCGGCGGCACGGTGTCTGCACCCTGGCGCCAGTTGCTCGCAGACGTCCTCGGCCGGGAGCTTGCCGCGGTCGAGGTCCCGTCGGCCTCAGCTCGCGGTGCCGCCTTCCTCGGCGGCCGGGCCGCAGGTTTGATCACCGACCCCGACCGATCGGCCCTTAGGGCCGAGCTGGGCCCCACCACGACTCCGTCGCCCGACACGGCGTTGCACGATCGTACGTTCGCTGCTTTTCAGGCAGCGCTCTCACGAACGCGATCAATGCGCTCGTCGTCCCCGACCGCCTAGCAGAGCTGAAAGTCGGGCCCGAAATTCGAGTGAGGGCCGACGGTTGGTCGACCCCCACCTGTGAAGGTCAGCAGCTGGACTTGTAGACGGCGCCGGCTGCTTCACCGTCGACGTTGTCCTTGGTGATGATGGTGAAGCCTGTTTGGACCTTAGGCGCCGGAGTCCCCCCTTCTAGGGCGGTAACGGCAGCATCCACGCCGTACTGACCGATCACCGCCGGCTCCTGAGCCACCAGAGCCTGAACCGTTCCGTCTTTAAGGGCCTTCACCTGGTTCGGGCCCGCGTCGAAGCCGACGATCTTGACTTGCGCACCCTTCCCGGCCTGACGAACACCGGTGGCCGTGCCTTCCGCAGAGAACAGGTTGGCCGCAAAGACACCAACGATGTCGGGATCCTTTTGGAGCGCCGAGCCCATGATATTTGCCGCTGTGGCCGGATCATCGTGTGAGTATTGGACCCCAAGGTATTTGAACGCCGGGTCCTGCTTGACCGCGTCTTCAAAGCCTTTCACACGCGCGTCTGTGGTGGAAATGCCCGGGTCAACGGACATCACCATGACCTTGCCGCCGTTCGGGTTGAGCTGCTTGATGGCATCGAAAGCGGCCTTTCCACCACCCTCATTGTCCGAAGCGATCGCTGAAACGGCGATTGAAGGATCTTTTACTGTGGTGTCGACGAGGACGATCTTGATACCGGCCGCAGCTGCTTGGTTGAGCGGTGCTTGCATCGCGGTCACATCCGTGGGTGCGATCAGGATAGCGTCCGGTTTGGAGGCGACGACTGAGTCGAGAATCGGCTTTTGGAGCGTGGGGTCGAACTTCTGCGCTCCTTGGGTCTTGACTGAGACGCCAAGCTTGGCCGCCTCGGCTTGTATGCCACATTCCATGGTGATGTAGAACTCGTCGCCAGCCACTCCCTGAATGAACTGCAGGTTGTAGTTCTTACTCGCCTTTTGTGGCGCTGCAATTGACGATGCAAGGCCGGTTGGTGCGGCGCTCGCGGCGCTGCCTTGCGGCGCCGGCGGCTGTGCTGGTTCGGCCGGCTTGGAACTCGTGCATGCCGCCAGGGGCAGCGCCATGAGGAGCAACCCGGCCGCGGTGAGGGCGGTGGTGCGGTTCACTGGTATTCCTTTCACTTGTCTGATGCTGCGGTGTTGCGACGGAACAGAGCGAGAATCGGGTTGACGTGTGCTGCGCCACGTAAAGCAGCGGCACGACGGGACTGGTCCACCCAGACGGCCGCGATGAGTACGATGCCGACGGCAACCCCCTGCCAGAAGGGCTCGACGCCGATGATCACGAATCCGGCCTGAAGAACAGCGGGAATGAACAGGCCCACGACGGTGCCGAACATAGAACCCTCGCCACCGAAGATTGACGTGCCGCCGATGACAACTGCAGCGATGACGTTGAGATTCGTCAGTGACTGCCCGGCGATCGTCGTGGTGCCGAACTGGGCGAGGGCGAGAACGGCGCCTAGTCCGGCGAGCATTCCCATCATTGCGTAAACCATGATCAAATGGCGCTCGACATGGACACCGACCCGGCGGGCGGCCTCCTCGTTGGATCCGATGGCGTAGGTGTAGCGGCCGAACTTGGTCTTGTGTAGGACGATTCCGCCGAGGATGATCACCACGAGTGCGACGAACGGCAGCGATGGGATGCCAAGAATCTTGATGTAGGTGTTGAAGTCGGTCAATGCTCCCGGCACCGACCGTATGTCAATACCACCGGTGATCACCTGAGCTAGCCCGAGCGCTATCGAGAGCGTTCCCAGCGTCACAATCAGGGGCGGGATCTTCGCCTTGGCTACCAAGGATCCATTCAACAATCCCCAGAGGGCCCCGGTGACGAGCGCGGCCACTATGCCGATGGCAGCAGTTCCCCAACCGTCGCCGCCGATCCCCTCCATCACTTTCGCTGCGACAACCGAGGAGAAAACGAGTACCGATCCGACCGACAAGTCGATGCCCGACGTAATGATGACGAAGGTCATCCCCACCCCGAGAACGGCCCAGACCGCAATGTTCTGCGAGATGAGTGAGAAGTTGCTGGTGGAAAAGAACTTGCCGCCAGCCGTGACGGTGAAAAACGCAACGATCACCAGAAGGACGCCGAGGATCCACACGGATTGCAAGCTGGTGATCCGCTTGATCAGCGATTGCTGGCCCTCATCTGCAACGTCGACCGCGGCATCGTCTGGGGGAGTGATAACGCTCATGCGAGTTCCTCCTTGCTGAAGTCCAGGGCGCCGGTCATGGCGCCGACCAACTGTTCGACCGTGGTGCCCTCGGAGGGAAGTGTCGCCACCCGAGTGCCCAGTCGCATGACCTGAATCCGGTCAGCTACCTCGAGCACCTCAGGCATCGAATGGGAGATCAACACCAACGCAATGCCCTTGTCTCGCACACGCTTGATGGTGTCGAGTACGTTTTTGGTCTGCACCACACCGAGGGCAGCGGTGGGCTCATCGAGGAACACCAGTTTGCTGGCCCAACTAATCGCACGCACAATGGCGATTTGCTGACGTTGTCCTCCGGACATCGAACCCACCGGAGCCGTGTATGACCGGACCGTGCCTCCGAGTTCGTCGAAGCCCGCTTTCGCTTTTGCTCGCATGGCCTTTTCGTCCATGAATCCCAGCGGGCCAAGGATTCCCTTCCGCGGAATCTCCCGGCCCAGAAACATGTTCTGGACCGGGTTGAGGTGCGGGGCCAGCGCCAGGTCCTGGTAGACGACTTCCATGCCCATTTGAGTCGCCTGCTCGGGACTGGTGATCGTCACGGGCCTGCCTTCGAAAAACAGCTCTCCCGAATCCAATTCGAGGTTGCCGGTCAAGGCCTTGACCATGGTGGACTTACCCGCACCGTTGTCACCGATGAGCGCGACAACCTCGCCCGGATATATGTCGAAGGCGGCGTTGTTCAAGGCACGGACGTGACCGAAGCTGCGACTTAATCCGCGGGCCTCCAGGATGGGTGTCTCTGTTCTCGGTGCTGCCTTTTGCGGAGTGGTACTAGGCGTCGTCATCTTCTGGGACCACCTCGATAGCTGATGACAAAGGTCGGTGAACAAAAGGTTTCAGTGGAGCATTGCAGACGAGTGGAGGTGATGGCGTGCAATCGTCTGCGTCTTGGATCATGTTGTCGCTTACTTCGGTTGTCCTGACAAGAGACGATGACCATCTGGTACGCACTCGTGACCCAGGACCATCGGTGACTGCACCACCTGACGACACCATCCGCGTCGGTGTGCCAATTTGATGACAGTGTTACGCCCGCCAGCCGGTCCAATGTGCCCCCAAGTCGCAAAGACGATCCTGCAAGCACAGGCCTACCTCGACAGCCGCGATTCAGTCAGCGTCCTTTTCAGCAACCAAGCCCCTCTAGGCAAGCGTCGTCGCCGCCTGGACCCTCTCTTGTCAAGGTTGACTTGACACAGGGCAGCGTGTCAAGGAATCCTTGACGACATGACTTCAGAATTCACCACCTCCACCCGTACGCACACCATGACGCTGTACGGCATCCGCGAGGAACAGCCAGGTTCTCGGTGGCAGGCGTTGCACGACGTCACTCGCGACGCCTACCACCGCTGGTACCTCAGCGAAGGAGCGGCGGCGAGGCCGGACCTCGGTACGTGCCGCAGGATGCTGGCGAGCTACATGCCCGAGCTCGTCCCTGTGTGGGAGCGGCTCGTGGAGCTTGCCGGGGGTGATGAGGTCACCGCCAGGTTGTTGACGCTGTGGGACCCGCCGCGTTTCCTACCCGGCTGTTCGCAAGCCACGCTCGGTGCCGCTGCTGCAGCCGGCGGCATCAGCCGCGCGCCGCTGCTGATCCGCAACTACGACTACGGCGTGGACCTGTTCGAGCGGGTGGTGTACTCGAGCGCGTTCACGGGCAGGCGTGTACTTGGCATGAGCGATTGCCTGTGGGGCCTTCTTGATGGCATGAACGACACAGGACTTGGGGTGTCTTTGGCCTTTGGGGGCAGACCCGGTTCCAGCCCCGGCTTCGGCATTCCGCTCGTCGTTCGCTACCTCCTGGAAGTCGCCGCGTCGATCCACGATGTGGTTTCGGTGCTGCGCCGCGTACCGGTCAACATGAGCTACAACCTCACCGTCGTCGACGCCTCGGGTGAAAGCTTGACCGCGTTTGTGGCGCCGGACTCCGCACCCGAGTTCTCCTCGGCGCGGGCGGCCACCAACCATCGAGGCACCGTCCCTGAATATCCCGAGCGTGCCCGCTCGTTACGGAGCGTCGAGCGGCAACGGCTGCTGATGTCCTTGCTGGACTCCGACCCCGACGTAACCGGGTTGACCGCGGCTTTCTTACGTCCACCGCTTCGCAGCACTGAATACGGAAGAGCCTTCGGCACCTTGTACACCGCGGTCTACCGTCCGAACGACGGCACCGTCGACTACCTCTGGCCGCAGGATTCGTGGCGACGCAGCTTTGACTCGGTCGATGACACGAAGACAGTCATGCTGACTGAGTCATGAACGCCTCTGAAGCTGCCAGCCGTTATGGGGCGAAGCGGGCGACGTCGGTGTAGTGCTGGGAGTGCTCGTCGAAACGGGCCAGCAGCCGTCGGGCCTCCTCCGGTACGACCGAGCGCGTCGGGTCGCCGCCGGTGAAAGTGGCGATCGCGTCGCGGTCGTCGAAGGTCATCGCGGTCAGGATCTCCGCACCCGGACCACCAAGCTCGGAGGCATCGCGGCGCCAGACCGTGAGGTCGCGTAGCCCCGGGATGCCGCGCGCGAGAATCGCCGGCGCAATCTGGCCGGTCAACAGCTCCCGGTACGCGGTTGAAGATGCCTCGGTCGAGGTCCAGCCGCGCCAGAGTCGAAGGATCATGAGTTCCCTTTCTTCTTTTGGGCGCTGCGCGTGCCGACACTCGCACCGCATTCTTTCCTGCCGAGCGCTACGCCTGAGACCAGCTTAAGAAGACCGCATCAAGTTGCGTGTTCACCAATATTGCGGGTAAGGCCCGAAAGACGACGTGGCGCGGGTTTGTGGCGGTCACGGGGAGCGGCGATCAGATAGCCAGCCTGGCAATGAGCGGGCTTGGTCAGCCGCAGACCGCACAACCGCGTCACGCGTACGAAGGACGGCACGAAGAGGCGCGACAAAGGGGGTTCATCACATGCAGCAGGTGGATTTCGTACTGGTGTGGCTCGCATTCGTTGCCCTCACTCTGCTTGTCATCACCTTGGTCCTGATTCACCGGCGGAGCTCGCCTTCAACGAGCCCGGTTGATGTGCTGCCAGACTTCGCCATCTACGACTGCGGCGCCTCGATACACCTCGTACCCCTCGAACCCGACTACCACCAGGTCGACAACAGCGGCCGCTGCCGCTGCGGGCCGGCTATTACCAACAACCAACGCCGCTTCGGCACGTCCGTTCGCTATGTCGACCACCGTTCGGCAGCGTGGCGACGGTCCGTTTCGGCGACCGTTACGCGCGACCGCAGGCAAACCTCGCAATAGGGCCTATCTCGTAGTGGGCCCGCACGCTCAGCCAGGCCCCACTTCCAATTGGCTAGAGGTTGGTCATCCGTTCTGAAGCCTCGCTGTAGCGGCCGCCTTCCACCTGGATTTTGATTGCGGCGTCCTCGATTTCGGCGAGTTCGTCGGCGGTCAGCTCGACATCGGCGGCGCCGAGGTTCTCCTCGAGTCGGTGCGGTTTGCGGGTGCCGGGGATCGGTACGATCCAGGGCTTTTGAGCCAGCAGCCAGGCCAGGGCGATCTGGCCCGGCGTCGCGCCCTTGCGCCGCGCGATGCTGCCCAGCAGGTCCACTACGGCCTGGTTGTGCTGCAGCGCCTCCGGGGAAAACCGTGGAATGGTGCTGCGAATGTCATTGCCGGCATCGAAGCTCGTCGAGGCCGTGATCGTGCCGGTGAGGAAACCTTTGCCGAGCGGGCTGTACGGCACAAACCCGATACCCAACTCTTCACACGCCGGCAGTACCTCTTCCTCCGGGCGCCGCCACCACAGCGAGTACTCGCTCTGCACCGCCGTCACCGGCTGCACCGCATGCGCACGTCGAATCGTCGGAGCGGCGGCCTCAGACATACCGAAATGCTGCACCTTGCCCGCCTCGATGAGGTCCTTGACCGCGCCCGCGACGTCTTCGATCGGTACGTCGGGGTCGACACGGTGCTGATAGTAAAGATCGAGGGTTTCGACTCCGAGTCGCTGCAGCGAGCCGTCCACGACCTGCTTGATCACCTCCGGACGGCTGGTGACCCGCCCCCTCGGCTTACGCTCAATTGGATCAATGTCCCAGCCGAATTTGGTGGCAATGACCACCTGCTCCCGAAACGGAGCCAGCGCCTCACCAACGAGTTCCTCGTTGACGTAGGGACCATAGATCTCGGCAGTGTCGAAGAATGTGACACCCCGGTCCACTGCGTTCCTGATCAGCGAAACCATTTCCTGCCAATCCGGCTTGTCGCTATAACCCCCGGTCATACTCATGCAGCCCAGCCCGATCGCGGACACCTCGAGGCCATTCGTGCCGAGTGTGCGCTTGTCCATGGTTCGTGCTCCTGTCTCGGAATGCCGGCGAGCGGTTTCCCGGCCTGCCGGACCACGGTATCCATCGGGGCGCCGCTGATCACTTCCCGGGCGGGAGTCGGCGGAGCCGGCAAGATCATGCTGCGGGTCGAAGTCGGCGATCTGCTTCTGCAGATGCCTGCCAGACTGTTGAGCGCGCATTGGCATTCCGCACGAGGCTCGGATGGGATCGACATGGAGAAAACAGCGCTGGAAGCGGACCGACCGGGACGGGTGGTCTTGCACGGGCTCCTGGATCTGCGACCAACTCTGCAGTTCGAACGTACGGCGGTCGCTACCGATGAGGCCGTGGCTCGAGCGCTGGCTGTGGCGAAGGTCTACGCGTACGCAAGTGTGGACTATCCCGGCGCGGCGCAGTCTCTGGTTTTCGACACGGATGGCAGCACCGCGGTAGGTGGATTCATCTTCGATCCCGGAAGCGCCACGTCGCCAACGACCGCCTTTACCTTTGCGGGCGGCGCCTATCAAACTCTGACAGTCCCGGGCTCCACGCTCAGCGTCGCGACGGGTATCAACGGGACTGGCCTGATCATCGGGGTGTACGACGACCTGGCCGGCGTGCGGCGCGGCTTCGCGAACAATGCCGGCACGTTCAGCAACGTGGACTTCCCCGGCGCCAGTAACACCCAAGCGATTGGCGTCAACGATGCCGGACAGATTGTGGGCGACTACGTCGACGCCGCCGGTGTCGAGCATGGCTTCGTCAGCAACAGCGGCACCTTCACTGCGATCGACTTTCCCGGAGCGACCGCGACGGTGGCCGCTGGGATCAACACTGCCGGCGACATCGTCGGACAGTGGTCAGATGTAACGGGCTCCCACGGCTTCCTGTACCAGGCCGGCGTGTTCACCCCGATCAACTTTCCGCTCGCCACCAGCACAACCGCGTTCGGCATCAACGACACCGGCGAGATCGCCGGTTTCTACGCCGATGCCGCCGGCAATACCCACGGCTTCGTGTACGCCGGTGGGGCCTTCGCCATCGTGGACGTTGCAGGCGCCCGCGGCACCCAATTGACACGCATCAAGAACAGCGGAGCGGTTACCGGCGTCTACACCGACGCCCTGAATGAACAACACGGCCTCATCGGGGACTGAACGCATCGACGTACGAGGTAACTGCTGACAGATTGCAGTGATTTGGTGCTTTTGGTTGCAATCTTCCAGCAGTTTCTGCCGTCATCCGGACTTGACTCCGCTAGCGAGCTTTACCGACACGGGCACCTCGAACCACGCCCCGCGGCGGTAGTCGAGAATCAGCCTGTCGAAGGCCGTGCGGATCTTCTCGCGGGTCTGCTCAGACTGGCTCAGGAAGGTCGCCGAGGTCCGCACCATTCCGCCCAGCATCCCCTGCCAAAGCTCGTCAGCGGATTGGATCTGATGATCGAACGCGACCGTAGTGACCTCGACGCCGCTCAGACCACTGCCCGTCAGCAGCTTTGCGAACTTCTCGTCGTCGGCGAACTGGAAGAATGCCGGCCCCGCCGGAATGTCAGGCGGCGGTGTGGCGCCCGCCTCCGCGAACGAGTCGAGGAAGACCCCGAGGAAGCGCATGCGGTCAGCCGTGTCCCACGTGGTGAGTGCCAGCCTGCCGCCACCACGGAGAACTCGTACCAGCTCTGCGACCGCTCGCTCGGGTCGACTTAAGTGCGGCGCCAGGAAATTGCTCACAACGGCATCGAAAACATCGTCCTCGAACGGCAACGCTTCAGCTTGGGCAACCCGGAACTCCAGTGTGGGATGCAGCCGACGAGCCAGCTCGACCATCGCCGGAGCCATATCAACTCCAACCACGGATGCGCCTAAACCGGCAGCTGCCGCGGCGGCGTACCCCGGCCCGCTCGCCACATCGAGAACCCGCGAGCCTCGCTGCACCCCGGCGGCATCCAGCAGAGGGCCAACGACTCGACTCGTAACCCTCCCCATCACATCGTCGTACGTCGGCGCCTGCTGTTCCCAGCCGGCCGCCTCGAAAGCGGTGAATGCGTCGGGGTCCGTTCCGAAGTCGGACTGGTCGGAAACGGGCTCGCTACGCGTCATAGCTCCCCATACTCCAGGCGTCGTCAATCGGTCGGTAGCTCAGCTGCCGCATCGTGTCCTGCAGATCCGCGCGGCGGTAGCGGTTAGCAGAGATGCCGTTGGCCACCATGAACTCGAGGCCCTCGGTCTCGACGGCCGCGCGCACCAGCTCGGCGGCGTCACGTGGGCTCAGCCAAGCAGCCACCTCGTGAGCTGGCACGTTGTCAATGTCGGGGCGGCGCTTGGCGAAGTAGCCGATCCGCAAAGCAACCACCGAGGTCGACGTCGTGGCCGCCACCCACGCCCCCAGCGCTTCCGCCCATGCCTTGGTCGCACCGTAAAGGTTGGCCGGGCGCGGCGGGTCACTCGTCCTCACCTGTACGTCGGCCGGCGCCGCGGAGACCACCTGCAAGCTACTGGCGAGTACGAGCCGACGGACGCCGCAATCCGCGGCGGCTTGGGCCACGTGGTGGGCGCCCAGCACGTTGGCCGGCAGCAACCGTTCCCAGGAGGCAGCGGGGTCAGGAATCGCGGCCAGGTGAACGACGGCATCGGCACCAGCAAAGACCTGATGACAGGCGTCCGGGTCGGTCACGTCCAGCGTGGCGATGTCGTTGCTCGCTTCCAGGTCAGTGCCGAGCACGTCCCAATCAGCAGGCAGCAGCGGAAAGATCGCGCGTCCAATCAGGCCGCCAGCCCCAGTCAGTACAACGCGCCGCAGCGGCTCCATCATGACCGCGACGCTACTCATGCCGAGGCTGGTCTGCGAGCCCGAGGTAGATCAGCTCGAGCCGCCGCTGACCCGCTCCCTCAAACTGACCGGATCCTCAGCAACGCCACGTTTCACTACGCTGTCGAGCGTGGAGCGGGTGCGGTGGGGAATTATCGGCGTCGGGGACGTGACAGAACGCAAGAGCGGGCCGGGCTTTCAGCAGGCTGAACGATCCGAGCTGGTTGCCGTGATGCGCCGACGCGGCGATCTTGCCGCTGACTACGCTCGACGACACGACGTCCCGCATTGGTACGACGATGCTGACGAACTGATCAACGATCCGGACGTCGACGCCGTCTACATCGCGACGCCACCTGACTCACACAAGGAATACACAATCCGCGTTGCGCGGGCAGGCAAAGCCGTCTATGTCGAGAAGCCGATGGCTCGCACAGCGCTGGAGTGCGAGGAGATGATTTCGGCCTGCGATGAGGCGGGAGTGGCTTTGTTCGTGGCCTACTACCGCCGCGCCATGCCGCGCTTCGTCACGGTCAAAGAACTGTTGGGCAGTGGCCGCATCGGTCAGCTCCGATCGGTCAGCATCCGCAGCGAGCAGCCTGCCGCCGGTAGGTGAGGCTGACAACGGGGGGTGGAGGTTGAATCCGGAGATCTCGGGCGGTGGATACTTCGTCGACCTTGGCTCTCACATCCTCGACTTGCTGGACTGGCTACTTGGTCCGGTGACCTACGCGGCCGGAATCGCGACGAACCGCGGTGCACACTACCCAGCCGAAGACCTGGTCACCGGGGTCTTCACCTTTGACTCCGGCGTAGCAGGTACCGGTGTTTGGAACTACGACTCGTTCCGCCACCAAGATCAGATTGAGATCACCGGAACAGCGGGAGCGCTGCACTTCTCCTGCTTCTCCGACGCGCCCTTACGGCTGGTCACCGCTCATGGAGTGGAACACATCGCGGCGCCGTATCCCGAGACGGTGCAATTGCCCCTCATCCAGACCGTGGTCAATGCTCTGACGGGGCATGGCGAGTCACCCAGCACCGGTCATAGCGCTGTCCGAACGGCTCGTGTCATCGACAGCCTGCTATCGGACTATAGGGAGAGTCACGGAATCAGCTACGGCCCCGGGAGCTCAAGCCGGCGGCGGCCGATCGCTACGAGACCAGATGCAACGACGATGATGGCGCCTGCCACCAGCCAGAGCCCAGACGATCCGCGTGCCGTCGGTGCGGTCTGTGCCGTCGGTGCTGTCGACGGCTGCGGCGCGAGGGAGGGGGCTGTCGATGGAACGCCGGCAGCTGCTGCTTCAGCCGTAAAGGTGAAGCTGCCTGAGATCGGGTGACCGTCGGCGGAGGTGACCCGCCAGTCCACGGTGTACGCCCCGGCCGGGGCACCCGGCTGCAGATCCTGCGTCACGGTGTTGTCGACCAGCGACGGCTTGCCAATCTGAACCGGACCCTCCGGGCCGGTGATCGACGAGCTTCGTACCCAGTGCGATGGCGGGTTCGTCAAAGGTCAGCACCACGCTGGACGGCGTACGCGCAACCTTCTTCCCGTCCGCCGGGCTGGTTGACTTCAGCACATTGTGCGCCGAGGCCGGGCTGGCACCAATCACCAGAGCGGCTAAAGCGAGAAGGGCCGTGGCCAGGGTGGCGACCAGCAGCCGCCACCCCATGCCACGCCCCTTTACCAAGACAAACATGCCGGCTACGCCGAAGGTTTCCCGCTGGACCGGCGTACCGCAACGACAGCAGTCGCGACGCCGGCTACGCCGACGACCAAGCCGCCGATCGCCGAGGCCTCGAGCGAGCGGGTCGGTCGAGTCAGCAGGGCTCGCGGCCGTCTCGCCAGTGTTCGGCGCTGGCGCTGCTTCCATCTCGCCACCTTCAGCACTACCCGGCTCGGCCGCGGTGATCACGAACGTAGGAGTGGGATACTCCGGCTCTTCGCCAGACGCGGGAGTTGGTTGATTCCACTTGACCACCTCGCCGTCAGAGTACGTCTGGATTGCCGGCAGCTCGATCGTGCCAGGCTTCGGCAGCGGGCCGGCCGAAATCGAGAAATCCTGATATTCACCAGGCTTCACCGCAGCCGCCTCGCTGGCCGTCCAGGTAACAGTGGTAATGGCTTTAGTGATCTTGGTTCCTTCCGACTCCACCGGCTCAGGGAGCGGAGCCTCTGTCATCTTGACCGTCCACCCGGGGATCGGCTTGCTGCTGACGTAGAGGAATGGAGTGTCCTTGGGCAGCTGGACCTCGAGCTTGACCGTGCTGGCGGTATCGGACTCATTGGGTACCCGGAAGGTCAGCGCACTGAACGAACCGGAGGCGGTGCTGTCGGTGTGCACCGTTACGTGGGCACCGGCCGTCGCAGGCAGCAGGGCGAGCCCGGCAGCGCCAAGAGCGGCGGCCAGGGCGCTCCGCTTCAGCCAGCGGCGGCGGGTCGGCAACGTCGTAGTCATGAAAGTTTCTCCTTGAGATGGTGTAAGCAAGACAGGGTCACCCGCGGCGCATGCCAACAGCAGACGGTTTCCGGGTGGGTAAAGCGTGAATAAGGAAGAGGAAAGCGCCTGCAACTTCGGCGCGCGTCAGCGAACGGCCGGTGGACCGCGTGGCGCCGCTGGCTCGTACGCCGGCGCAATCCACGGCGACATCCGCCAGCTGATGATCAAGCGAGGCCGGTCATCGGCCAAGCGGCCCGTCAGACTCCCTAGTGCAGCTCGAATCGCCTGCTCAGCGGTGCGCCACAACCACGCCTCGCCGCGCCCGAGCAGCCAGGCGGTGGCCATGGTTGCCGCGATGTGGGCAACGATCATCGTCCAAGTCGTAGTCCCAGCGTCGGCCATCGGCCCCGTGCTTTGCACGCTCATCGGTCCCGTGCCGTGCATGCCGCACGCGGCACCGAGCTGGTGAGCGGCAGCCTCCAGGCCGCTGGGGTCGCAGCCGGGACGCGCGGCAGCCGAGCTGAACAACAGGTGCAGCAGCGTTTGCTGCACCCCGAGGACGGCTAGCAGTACGCCAGTTCTGCATCGACGCGCGGTGAGTGGTACCGCCACGAGGCCGAGCACGATGGCAGTCACGGCGAGTACGCCAAGGGCAGGTAAGTCGCCGCCGCCAACGGCGTGAGCGCTGGTGGCCAGTAGCAACGACGTAGCGCCGAGCGCGGCTACCCGGACAGCGCGCCACTGCGGCCGCAGGGCGGCGACGGTTGGCTTCGAGCTGGGCACAGTGCTCACGACGATCTGTCCTGCCTCGTCAGGGCGGCGAGCCGCTCGTTGTAGCGGCGAAGCTCAGCGTCGTTGTCCCGTTCGGCCTGCCGGTCCAGCTGGCGAGCCCGGCGCTGGTCGTCGCGCAACCACGCGAAGACCAGAGCAACGCCCAGCAGCAGCGACGGGATGTCGCCAGAGCCCCAGGCGATCGCACCACCAAGCTGTTGGTCCGCGAGCAATGCCGCGTCGTTGGTCTGGCCGATCGCATGCCAGTAGTTCGGAGCGAGCAACGTTCCGGATGACATCAATGAGACGCCAAAGAAGGCGTGGACACTGAGCATCACGAACAGCATCAGGACCCGGAAGGGGTACGCGGGCTGTGCGGCGCCCGGATCGACGCCGATCATGCACCAGATGAACAGATATCCGACGAACAAGAAGTGGGCGATCATCAGGACATGGCCCACGTGGGTGAACATGGCGATGTCGAAGAGCCTGGTGTAGTAGAAGATCACCAGGCTGGCAATGAACAGCAGCTCTGCGGTGATCGGATTGCCCAGGAATCGCGCTGACGTGGAGTGCAGCAGCTGCAGCAGAGTCTCCCGAGCTCCGAGGCTGCCGTCGGTACGTGGCCGAAGCGCCCGCAACGCCAGCGTGACCGGGGCACCCAGTACCCACAGCAGCGGGACCCCCATCATCAACACCATGTGCTGCAGCATGTGGGTAGAGAAATGGACTCTGCCGTAGACCGCCGGTCCACCACTGGTCATCAGGACCAGCAGCGCGCAGCCAGCCAGCCAGGACACCAGCCGCGACCACGGCCAACTGTCGCCGCGGCGTCGTAGCCGAACGACACCCGCCACGTACAGCGCTGCGGCTAGACCGGCAATGCTCAGCCACAGCACGTCCGGGTAGAACGAGAACACATAGCGATGCACCGTCAGTGGCGGCGGCGCGGGAAATCCGAGGAGCAGTGCGACCGGGTCGACGTCGGTTCCTGAGGCGGGTGGCGCCGATCGGCTCAGCGCGACGGCCAGGCCGATCGTGGCGCCCATCACCATGACCTCGACCGCCGCGAGGCGGAGAAAAAGGCGCGGGCGATCGGGCAGCTGGCGGATGGTCCGGGTTCGGTGAGCCAGGCCTGCCAGGCCGAGCAACCCGAGTGCTGCGGTCTTGCCAAGGACCAGCAACCCGTACCCGCTGGCCAGCTCGCGCAGCGACCCGAGCCGCAGCAACGCGTTGATCACTCCCGACGCGGCGACCGCGACGAAACACCAGAGGGCGAGGCTGGAATAGCGCGTCACCACGACCTGCAGCTGGTCGCCGAGGCGCCTCGCGATCAAGACGAGGGCGCCCAGGCCGCCGACCCACAGGCAGACCCCCACCAAGTGAATCGCCAGGCTGTCAACGGCGTTCATGTGATCGCTACCGACGGCGGAGTGGCCAGCGAGCGCAATCGGCAGCACCGCCACCAGCGACAGCGCCGCACCCCAAGCGGCCGTCGTCACCTGAGTCGCCGTGATGGCAAAGGTGAACACCACCAAGATCAACAGCGCACTGACGCCGAGCGCCCGGCCCAAGTCGATCTGGCCCACAAACGTCACGAGCAGCCAGCCAAAGCCGGGATCGGTGACCCGGATACCTGAAAGGTCTGCGGCTGTCAGCACAATGAATGTCAGCGAGGCGGCCAACCACACCGCGGCCGCGATCGCAGCGCGACGAATGACGACGAGCCTGAGACCGGTCAGCTCACCGGCCGGGGCACCGCGCTCGGGCGCGACACACCACGTACCTACCGCGAGCAACCCCACGGTGAGAGCTGCAGCGAGGTCGTGTACGGCCCGCACCAGCGGCAACCCGTAGCGTACGAGAGCGCTCGAGGCAAACGGGCCGCCGCCTTTCAGTTGTCCAGACACAACCAGCAGTCCGAGGGCGACAGCGATGCTCAAACCCACCGCGGCCAGGATCACCAACCCCGCGCGCCGAGAGTCGGTGCTGCCCCGCGTCGCGAGCAAGGCAGGCCTAGACATGCCGCCAGTCTAAGGACGCCAACCGGTGATGAATCTGTTCCGATCGGATCTCAGTCGGCGGAATGCCGGTCACGTCAATCCGGTGTTCCATTGCACTCTGACGGGCAGCCCGCCCGATTCGCCTCCTTCGTCGCTCGCGAACAGCCGCTATCCAATCACCCGTGCCCTAGCCGCGAGCTCCTGCAGTCGGCGAAGCGGGCTGCCCGTCATAGTGCATTCGATGGCAGATCGGTATCGGCTTGGCTTATTGGGTGCTGAGCTGGTCGAAGCACGCCCTTCGACAGGCTCAGGCGCGCATACAGGCTCAGGGCGCGTACGGGCTCAGGGCGCATGTACCTCAGCCGGTGGGGCTAGCAGTCGGTAGCGGCGTTTGGTGACGCGGACGGTTCCGACGTCGCCAAGGGTGATGGCACCGGCGATGACGTACCGCTGACGTCTGCCTCGACCCGGCAGTCTCGGAGATCGTCGTCCATCCGCCCTTGGATGGACTGCAGTCTGCGGACGATGTCGTCGAGTTGTTGCAGGTTCACGGCGGAGAGCGCTGGGCCCACCTCACTCAAGATCGTGGCGACGTCCTGGGCTTCCTTGATCACTCGAACGCAGGCGGCATTGACTCGTGCCCCAGCCTCGCCGGGAGGAGGCGGGCCCGCGGGTGACGGTGTCGCTGGCGCAGCGCTTTGCAGCGCCGAGAAATTCGGAGTGGTCGTGTTCAGCAAGCCGACGAGCAGGACACCGACAGCGATGCCAGCAACAAAAGTCAGTACCGGGATCCACCAACGCGATCGCCGCCGGGTGGGTATGGCATTGTCATCGGGGGCCTGCTGTTTTGCATCGGTGCCAGCCACCTGGCGCCTCCTAGGATGGAGCGGCTAGATGATCTTCAATCGGGGGACCGGCTAGTGCAGTCGGCGAAGCGGTCTTGGGTACGCCGGACCGCCTCGGCGGTCTCCTCCGGCCTCGGCAGAGGCTATCGCTTCACTGTCACCACCCTCCGCTGGGTGGTGCTCCTCGGCTGGGTGGCGGGCGCAATCGCGCTGACCGTGCTGGTGCCGTACCGGCCGGATACCACGGGTAGCAACTTCGGCGACCTGCTGCCCGCCGATAGCCAGGTCTTCAAGGTGGAGCAGCGCATCCTCGAAGAATTCCGGGTGCCGCTGCTCTCGGGCACCACTGTCGTCGTACACGAGCCAGGCGGGATGAACCTGCTGACCCGTGCTGACTCGCTGCTGTGGGCGCTCGCGACGACCCAGGACACGCTGCAAGCAGGCTCCCCGCCGAAGGCCGACACCATCGCGGCGGCGATCCCGGTACCGACCGGCCGCTCAGATGTCACCGTCACCTATCTGTACGTCGCGCCTGGCACGGGCCTGCACGATGAGGTGCAGCTCGCCGACCGGTACGCCGCGCACTTCAAGAATCAGCCGGACGTCAGCTCGTACGTCACGGGTTTCGTCCCGGCTCAGATTGCCCAGCTCGGTTACCTGGACGCGCGCTTGCGGCTGTTCGAGTTCGCCAGCGTCCTGGTGATCGTCGCCGTCGTGGCATTGGCTTTTCGTTCGTTGCTAGCGCCCGTGGTCGTCGTCGGCGTGGCAGTCGTCGGTTACCTGGTGTACTTCCCGCTGCTGTCCAGCCTCGCTGCGGCCTTCGGTTTCACGGTCCCGGCCCAGCTGGAGCCCGTACTCGTTGCGTTGCTGTTGGGCGTGGTCACCGACTATTGCGTGCTGTTCTTCTCAGCGTTCCGGGATGAACTACGCAGCGGGCTCGACCGGAAGGAAGCTGCCCGCGCTGCGCTGCGGGTCAATGCGCCCATCATCACCGTGGCCGGCTTCACTGTTGCGGGCGGCACCATCGCCCTACTGGCCGCACCGTTCCATGTCTTCCGGGGCCTCGGCCCGGCGCTCGCCCTCACCGTGCTGGTCGGGCTAGCCGTCTGCCTCACCCTGGCGCCGGCGGTCATGACCATCCTGGGCTGGCGTCTGTTCACGGTGCTTCCGGTACGCGGCTCCCAAGCGAGGAACGGCTTTCTCCGTGCCGCTCCTCGCCGCAAGCATCGTCTGCTGGCGCTGCTGACTCGCCGCCCAACGGCGCTGCTGGTTGCGATTGCCGTAGGTGGCGGCATGGCGATCGCCGCCGTGCCCCTCACACACGCTCGACTGGACCTTTCCTTCGTCGCCGCCCTGCCTCGCGACGACAGTGTTGCCGAAGGTGCCGATCTCTTGGCCTTGGCCGGTCTGCGTGGCATCAGCGCGCCCACTGAGATCCTGGTCGAGAAGCCGGGCGTCGTGGCTGACCGGGTTGAGCTGGCCCGACTACAGGTGGCGTTGGCACAGCAGCCCGGGGTCGCTCGCGTCATCGGGCCGGCGGAGCTGCCAACGAAGCAGCCCCGGGGCTTGCTCTTGTCCGAAAGCGGCAACGCGGCGCGCTACCTGTTGATTTATGACAGCGACCCGCTCGGCGCCCAGTCCATCGGCTACGTACGGCAGCTCGAGGAAAACCTTCCTGACGTCGTCGCGCGGTCTGGCCTCTCCGATGCCGAGGTATCTGTTGCGGGCCAGACCTTGTTCGCCGCCACGGTGGCCCAGCTGACCCGACGAAGCATCGAGGTCACCGTGCTCGTGGCCCTGGTGATCGAACTCGTGATCTTGGTCCTCTACCTACGGGCACTCCTCGCTCCCGTGGTGCTACTGGCCGCCAGTGCGCTGAGCGTCGCAGCGGCGCTCGGGCTGACCACCTTCCTCTTCCAGGATGTGCTGGGTCAACAAGGTTTGACGTTCTACGCTCCGTTCGCCGCTGCCGTGCTGCTGATAGCCCTGGGCGCGGATTACACCGTCTTCTCGGTTGGATCGATCTGGGAGGCGGCAAGCCGTAAGCCGCTGAATGAAGCAATCTTGGACGCGCTGCCGCGTACGTCGCGAGCGATTACCACGGCCGGTGTGATCTTGGCGGCGACGTTCGCGCTTGTTGCGATTATTCCGCTGGCCACATTCCGTCAGATCGCCTTTGCCGTGGCCGTCGGGCTGATGATCGACACACTGATCGTCCGGCCGGTACTGACGCCAGCATTGCTGACCCTGCTCGGGCGTCGCGCCAGCTGGCCAAGCAAGCGAATCACCCAAGGTGAACGACATCCAGTGATGAGTGCTAGGGAGTCAGCCGATGGCTGAGGCGAGGCGAGAACGACGTCGTCTTTCGCCGGCACGGCGGCGTTTTCTTCTTCAGGTGATTGGGGTGATCGTCGTTGTCGGCGCGCTGCTCTGGGGCGCGGACACACTGGCACGGATCGGTGCCCAGAGCCTGCTGGCGCGAAACATTCAGGACGCGACAGGCGTCGAGGTGCTTCCCGAGGTTGATGTGCATGGCATCTTGTTTCTGCCGCAGGTGATCCGCGGCGCGTACTCCGATGTGCACGTCACCACTTTGGGCGTGACGAGTGGCCCACTGCGCATCGATCGCGTCGGTTCGCGACTGTCCGATGTCCGAGTGCCGTTCCACGATGTGTTGGTCCGGGATATTCGCCGAGTCGGCATCGGGCGTTCAGTGGAGACATTCGATCTGACTTATCAGGACCTCAACGCCTACTTCGCGGCGACCGGTCGGCGCTTGACCCTGGCACCCGGACCGAACGGTACGGTCAGGCTGACTGGAGTCGTCGAGATAGCCAACCAGAGCGTGCCAGTTTCGGCCGATGCGACCCTATCGGTCGAAGACGATGTGCTGCGGATTTCGCCGGAGAGCCTCGATACGGGGTCTGGGTCGCTTCAGGCAGCCAGCCGGTTATTGCTGGGAAAGCGGCTCAACTTGATCGTCCCGTTTGGCACCCTGCCATTCGGTCATCGCCTGACCGGCGTTCGGGCTGACTCCGAAGGCTTGCACCTCACCGCGGAGGGGAGCGGCATCATTCTGAGACCCTAGACAGACGCCCTGATTTTGCATCGCCAGTGGCGGCAAAGCGCCTCAAATCGGACCATATCGGTTCACTGGAGATGCGTTTTCAGGGTTTGTGGCGAGCTGCATCGTGTCGGCACCGAAAAACGGAGGAGCAGAAGATGATCAACTACGAGCTCGACGACAAGGTCGCAGTCGTCACCGGAGGGGCCTCGGGCATCGGCCTTGCTTGCGCGCATGCGCTGGCCCGCTCAGGCGCCACTGTCTGCTTGTGGGATCTGAAGCCGGAGCTGTTGGAGGCTGCGGTTGGCGAGCTGGAGCAGTACGGCAGGCCGACGCGTACGGCGATCGTCGACGTATCCGACTCTGATCAGGTCACCACTGCGATGGAGGACGTGGCGAATGCTCTGGGCCGGGTCGACATCGTCGTGGCCAACGCCGGCATTGGCGGCGAGCAGAAGCCGACGGCTGACTACAGCGATGCCTCCTGGCACCAGGTGATCGGGGTGAATCTGGACGGCGTTTTCTACACTCAGCGCGCGGGAATCCAGGCAATGCGACGTAGCGGTGGCGGCTCGGTGATCAACATGGCCTCGATCCTGGGCCAGGTGGGGTTTGCGCTGTCTAGCGCGTACGTCGCGGCCAAACATGGCGTTCTCGGCATGACCAAGGCTGCCGCGTGGGAGCACGCCGCCGACGGCGTCCGAGTGAATGCGGTCGGACCAGGCTTCATCATGACCCCGCTCCTGGAGGCGAACCTCGAGCAGCCGGCGATCGACTTCCTGGCCAGCCAGCACGCCCTGCAGCGAATGGGCCGACCAGAAGAGGTGGCCGAGCTCGTGGCATGGCTGGCCAGCGATGCCTCCTCGTTCGTCACCGGCGCCTACTACCCGGTGGACGGGGGCTATTTGGCCCGCTGACCGATCCCGGACGTCACTGTGACCGCCGAGCTCGAGTTACTCGACTGGCGCCGCCAGGTCGCGGAGCTGTATACGGCCGTACGGGCGGAGCCGGATCCTTCGCGAGGTCATCGCTGTGGCGAGTGGGACGCGACCGATCTGTTCCGGACCCATCCACAAAGTCCGCTGAACCCAGAGGATCCGCTCCGCGAGAGCGGATTACCGTATTGGCCCTACGACCCTGCCCTGCGATTCGAGCTGGAGCTCCGACCGGCAGCCGAGGCAGGGCGGCGGCTGGTAGTCCCCGGCGGCAGCGAACAGGACAGCACAACCATGGTGCTGATCGGCTGCGTCGAGTTGCCGCCTCCGGTCACCGCGACAGTCGATGTGTGGTGGCTCGACCAGTACGCAGGCGGGATCTTCCTGCCGCTCCGAGACGGGTCGTCCGGGACTGAGAGCTACGGCGGCGGTCGCTATGCGCTGGACACCTCGAAGGGTGCAGATCTTGGTGGAGACGCGGACCACTTGGTCGTCGACCTGAATTTCCTCTATCACCCGTCCTGCCGGTATGACGATCGCTGGTTGTGCCCCTTGGCGCCGCCCGGCAATACCATCAGCGCTGTGATCGCCGCCGGCGAGCGCATGCATAGTGTCCCGACGTAAGCGCGAGCCAATGTTCGATGTTCGGACGAAACTGACTGACCCTGCGCTACCGAGCCGGATCAGGGACTTGGGATTTCGAGATCATGATGTATCCAACGTGTTGGCCGCGGCCGCTACGGTAGCGGCTCGAAAAGATGATCTTGACGCGATCGCGCTCATGGCAGAGCAACTTGTCAGCCGGATCGGAAACCTCCAACTCATCGATGACAGCATGTGGTCCGGGCCTCAGGCTCATTCCGAGGCCGTCGGTACCGGTGTGCTGCCGATGCTGACACTGCTCCTCACGGCGCCGGAGGTAGCGGCGTTTCATGCGAGCCGAGGCATCCCGCCTGAGGTTTCTACCGCGACTCTGGCTGATCTTGGTCAGCAGGTCTGGGTGCACCGGCTGACATACCACGAGTTCGGTCTGCACACGCAACGCTGGCTGCTTTCGGCCTGGTGTGGGGCGCTGTACTGGCTGGGCCGATTGCAATTCGAGCTCTGTCTTGAGAACAGGATCGCCAACGGGGGAGAGTCTCGTGAATGGGTTCTTTCCACCCATATCCCGCGAACCGGACCGCTCACGCCCACTCTGGTCGACGAGTCATTCGCTGAGGCCACCAATTTCTTTGCCCGGCATTTTCCCGACTATCCGACACGAGATTTCTTTTGCGCGAGTTGGATGCTGGACCCTCAGATCGCTGAATTGTTTCCAGATTCTCATCTCGCCGCATTTCAGCGACGGTGGACCCTGTACGGCGATTGGCAACCGGGCAGTGCCGACGTGTTGTTCTTTGTCTTTAATCGGCGCGAGCCAACGAACCCAGAATCATTGCCCCGGGATACGGCTCTGCAGCGCGCCCTTGCAGAAAGGATGGCCGCGGGCCTGAACTGGTCGACGGTCAAGGGTCGGATTCATCAAGAGAGCGTGTCGTGATGAAGACAGCTGGTGAGCATGTCGATTCTTGATCATGAGGTCCCGGCCAGCCGGCGAACCACGAGATCAGCGTCTGGGCGGTGCTGCAACCCTAGGTGGCATATCAGCGCCTGGCGACAATCCACACGCGATCCTCGAGCTCTGGTTCGGAGATTGGTGTCGCGAGGTCCTCAGATTGTGCAAAGTGTGTTGACGCCCAGCCAGTCTCCATGAGCAATTGCTGAACACTGGTCAGATCGAAGACTGTATTGTAAATCGATTCCTCAAACCGCGTGAATTTGTCGGTATCGCCGTCACGGATGAAGCCCGTGAATAGTGTTTGCGCCCTGGAGCGGCCGTCATATATGCCGCGCTGGATCGTGAAAGCGTCACCTGTGTCCGTGACCGAAATGCCGTTCCACTCTCGCACGCCTTGTCTCGTATAGAGATCGAAGATGAAGCAACCGCCGCTCACGGTCGCCGCAGCCGCAGAGGTGAAACAGCTCCGCAGACTGTCAAGGTCAGGAAGGTGGTTGAGGGCGTTGTAGGTGGCTACCACCAGCCCGTGTGGTTTATCGAGTTGGAATTGGGCGGCGTCTGCTTGCACGAATGTCGCGGATGAATTTGTCGCGATGTCCCGCATATTTTCTTTGGCGAGCTCAAGCATCGGGCTCGATAAATCAAGGGCAGTAACATCAAAACCCTGCCTCAAGAAGTACGCCGCAAACTGGCCCGTTCCGCAGCACAAATCGAGAAGCGTGCGATGTTTGCGAACGCTCCTCGGCAGTTCTTGGTAGAAACGCTCGATCCGCGGCGCCATTCGACGCGCAAAGCCTGACCATTGGGTGTTGTAGATCCTCGCGAATTGGGCCCCGTAGGCCTGGCCCACGTCTACCTCCTTGACCCTCATTCAGCGATTTGTCGCAGACGACATGGTATGAGGCCTGGCTTGACCGTGACACGCCACGTGAGGAAACCGGGTCCACGTCGAGAGTTCTGGTGTGGGATTACGTGGACGGAAATGCGCCCGAAGCGCGGACTCTCACGCCCGTTCCCACGCGCTACAGCCGGAGCGAATCTCGCAGACTCTGAACCTGACAATGTCCCTGACGTCACTCATATGACCGCAGCCGCTGTCACTGCCGTTGACGACGCCAGTCGTCACAACGGTTGACTTGCCGATTGAGTACTGGGCGTACACCTTGTGATGGTCGGGCTCACGATCACACCAGAAGATCGTGTGATTGTTCGTGCTGAGGCAGGCCACGTTCGCGCCATACGTAGCGCAGGTACTGTGCGCAACTGCCGGCGGACCTACGGCTGCCGTGCCCGCGAGCGTCACGACGGCAACGAGGTACTTCATGTACATCATGGCCGCAGTCATTGACACCTCTTTACGCCGCTTACCTCGGCGGCTACCCAAACCACTCGTGGCGCAAACAGGTTATGAGGTCTCAGCTACGCCTCGGTTTACATGGCCTCAGAATGCATTCGCATACTATCGCGCACGTCCTGCTGTTCAACTTGCTTCGGAAGTCGCGATACGGCGACGGCCTCGGCCGCACCCGGCACCCGCCGTGCCGCGGCGATGACGTCGCCGGGACGGATCAACGTCTCGCTCGGTACGCAGCCCAGTAGGAAGATCATCACTGACAGCTCCCGCACACCAGCGCACCCGCAACCCACCGTCGGCGCAGCGTCCCGCGATGACTTCACCGGCCGGCCCCGCACCGATGACGATCACGTCGAATTCCTCCATGACACCCTCCTCAGCATCTGGCCCGGCGAAGTGGGCCTGGTGAAGCCCTTCGAAAGGCTTGTCTTTTCACCCGCGCCGAGCGTTACACCTCCTCGCCACATTTGTGCCCCGAGCCCGTCTGTGCCCTGAGCCTGTCGAAGGCCCTCGACTGGTCCGTGTAACGCGCAGACAGTTGGGCGGACTACCCGCTAAGACCTTTTTCGCAACCGGGAGCCGCCATGTCCACTACCGCCATCGCCGACCACGCCCTCATCTCCGATCGGCACTCATGCGCCTTGATCGACACTGCAGGATCCGTCGAATGGCTGGGCTTCCCGCGCTTCGACTCGCCCTCGGTGTTCGGCCGGCTGCTCGGTCCTGATGCCGGCCACTGGCGCATCGCGCCGAGCGGGGAGTGGACAAGCAGCCGCAGATATGTGGACCGGACCCTGGTGCTGGAGACCACGTTCACAACGCCAACCGGCGTCTTGGTGCTCACCGACCTGCTCGCTCTCGGGACCGGACAATGGCGGGCATCGGCTCGGTATCGGCGTTCCGCACCTGCTGGTACGTCGGCTTAGCTGCACATCCGGGCAGGTAGAGGTGGACATCGCGTACGCGCCGCGCCCGGAGTACGGGCTGGTCGTACCACTGCTCGCGTTCGTCGAGGGCTTCGACGAGCTCAGCCCGCAGGGTGTGACCGCTCGTGGCGGCGCCGAGTGGCTGGTCTTGACCGCGCCAATGAGTCTGGAGCTCGATCGTGGCACCGCCCGAGGCCGGCTGACCCTGGACGAAGGCCAGACGGTTCATCTGGCTCTGCACCGCTCGACTCTGGAAGAGACACCCGCGCGTGTCTGGGCGGAGCCCGAGCTTGCGGCGATCGTCGACGCCACGCGTCGCCGACTGGCAGTCCTGGTCGGACCTGCACCAGGCGTACGACGGGCCGTGGCGTGATCTTGTACAGACCAGCGGACGGGTATTGCAGGGACTGTCATTCCAGCCGAGCGGCGCGATCATCGCCGCGGCTACTACCTCGCTACCCGAAGGCATTGGCGGGGAGCGCAACTGGGACTACCGCTATTCGTGGGTGCGCGACGCCAGCTTCACCATGCAGGCGCTCTGGGTAGCCGCGTGTCCCGATGAGGCCGACGATTTCTTCGCGTTCATGACGACGGCCGCGGCTTCTTCCATTGGGCCGGACACTGGCCTGCAGATCATGTTCGGCGTCGGCGGCGAGCACGACCTCAGCGAGCGCGAACTCGGCCACCTGCCGGGCTGGAAGGACAGCCGGCCGGTTCGGGTCGGCAACGGCGCCTGGAGCCAGCGGCAGATTGATGTGTACGGGGAGCTGCTTGGTGCGGCCGCGCAGCTGTCGGAGCAGATCGGCGCGATCGATGAGGACACTCGGCGTTTCTTGATCGCCTGCGCCGACACCGCCGCTACCGAATGGAAGCAGAAGGATCAGGGCATCTGGGAGGTCCGTGGCGATCCGCAGCACTTCGTCTACTCCAAGGTCATGTGCTGGGTTGCGCTGGATCGGGCGATCGAGCTCGCCGATCTGCTCCGTGCGTCAGATCGGGTCGACCGCTGGAAGCAGCAGCGCGAGGAGATCTGGGAGACCATCACCCGGGACGCCTGGAGCGACGAAGCCGGCGCCTTCACGCAGTACGTCGGCTCGACCGCCCTGGACGCCTCCAACTTGATGATGGCGATCGTCGGCTTCCTGCCCGCGACCGATCCGCGAATGCTCGCCACGATCAACGCGATCGAGGAGCGACTCACTGATGATCGCGGGTTGGTCTATCGCTATCGCACCGAGGAAGGGGTGGACGGGCTGGCGGGTGAGGAAGGCACCTTCCTCTGTGTACGTTCTGGCTCGCCCAAGCGCTCGCGCTGGCTGATCAGGTGACCGCGCGCGGGCGGTCTTCGAACGCGCTGCCGGCTTCGCTAATGATCTTGGTCTGCTGGCCGAAGAGGTTGATCCCACGAGCGGCGAGCTGCTCGGCAACTTCCCCCAGGCGTTCAGCCACATCGGTCTAGTCAATGCCGCCTGGGCGATCTCCGAAGCCGAGCTCCGGGCTCGGTCTTGATCATGCTTCCGCTACGATCGCCGGTATTGAGCCCAACGCCAGTGCCGACGCCGCACTGGTGGACCGGCTGCGCGCTGGCGACGCCGATGCCTTTGCCGAGGTCGTGCGAGCGTGGTCCCCGATGATGCTGCGAGTGGCGCGGACGTACGTGTCCACCGACGCCTCCGCTCAGGAGGTACGTCCAGGACGCTTGGTTGGCGATCATCCGCGGCCTCGACCGGTTCGAAGGTCGCTCGTCGCTGCGGACCTGGGTGCTCGCCATTCTCGGCAACCTCGGCCGCAGCCGCGGCGTACGAGAAGCGCGGACGGTGCCGTTGTCCTCGCTCGGACCAACCGACGATGATCGCCCGTTGGTTGATCCGGATCGTTTCCGAGGCCCCGATGATCAGTGGCCACGGCACTGGACTCCGCTTGGTCAGCCGCGGCCCTGGCCGCGCTCGCCCGAGGAGGAGGCGTTGTCCGGCGAAGGTCGCAGCGAGCTGGAGCATGGCCTGGCTCAGTTGCCCGAGCGGCAGCGTACGGTCGTCACCCTGCGTGACGTCCACGGATTCTCTTCCGAGGAGGTCTGTTCCATCCTCGGCGTCAGCGCCAGCAACCAGCGCGTGTTACTGCACCGGGCCCGTTCCCACTTGCGAGGGCATCTCGAGCTGTACTACAGCGCCAACGCATCGGCGACAGGCTGATGAACGACGAACAAGCAGCACCCGGCCGCACCATTAGCTGTCAGGAGGTCGTCGAGCTGGTCACCGAATACCTCGAAGGTGTGCTCGACTCGGACACAGCTACAGAGATCGAGGCCCACCTCGACCTCTGTACCGGCTGTGACCTCTACCTTGATCAAATGCGAGCCACGATTCGCGCGCTTGGCACCGTGCCGGTGAGCACTTTGAGTCGAGGATGCGCAGGCCGAGCTCATCCGCGCCTTCCGCGATCTGCACGGCCCGGCGGCATCGCAGTAGCGGCTGCGCTCAGATCTCCGCGACCGCTGACACCGAACTTGCGCAGCAACGCTGACACATGCACCGACACCGTCTTGGGGCTAATGAACAGTGCCATCGCGATGTCGCGATTCGACTCGCCGGCCAAGACCCTGCCCAAGATCTCGCGTTCCCGTGGCGTCAAACCGTCGGAGCCGAGGGTGGGAATCGCCTCGATCCCGCCGCGATGGGGACGTCGGCGATCAGCGCGGCCAGCGGCGCGGCTCCGAGCTGTGCCGCCAACCCTGGTAGCGGAGGACAGCTCAGCCACGGCGGCTCGCCGGTCGCCGGCCGCCAGCTCAGCTTCAGCAATACGCAGGCTCGCGTACGCCTCGGGATACGGTTGTCGCAGAGCCCGCCAGCGATCGCGTACGCGGCTCCACTCGTCAATGAGTTCGGACTGGTCGCTTCCACCAAGACGGAGGTACTCGGCGTGGGCCTGCGCCGCCCAGGCCTCGATCTCGCCGGGCCCAACCATGTTCACTGCCACCGCAGATAGCTCGTCCGCCCGCTGGCGTGCGGCCGCCTCCTCACTGCGAGCGCGACGCACGTGAGCGGATATGCAACGATCGGCCTCGAGCCTGAGACCTATGGGGCGCAGCCGGGCGGTGGACAGGGCATCGTTCCCGGTCACCAGCGCAAGCCCAGCGGCAATCGCAGCCCGGCCCTTGTCGTACCGCTCGGCCCATGCAGCGCTCTCCGCGACAACCAGCCACCAGTACGCGACGATGTCCGGCTCACCTCGGCCCTGGCCATCGGCTTTCACCCACGACAGCAACGACGCGGCCAGATTGTCCTCGCCCCGCGCGGTGGCGATCCGAGCCCGGATGGTGTAGGCCATCCGGCCCGCAAACCGGAACTCGATGCGACTGCGAACGATGTCGCTCTGCGCGATCGCCTCGTCCCAGCGGCCGAGAGCAAACAATGCTTGGCTAGCGTTGTTCCGATTTATCGCGCCGCGTCGGAGGTCGAGCCCAGAGGTTTCGTTCTCGCTGATCGCCGCGTCCGATAGCTCGAGACATTCCTCGTTACGGCCGGCGCACAGCAGTAGGTGCCCAAGGTTCAGCATGGCGCGGCCAATATCGTCGTGAGTGCCGTGCGCACGGGCCAGATCCAGCGCTTCCCGAAGCTCCGGTTCGCCGTCTTCAATCCGACCGGCCGAAACCTGCGCGACGCCTGAGGCATTGAGAGCTAAACCTCGGGCGGCAAGATCACCCTCAGCGGCGGCGAGCCGCAACGCCCGCTCGGCCTGGGTGACCGCTTCGTCAACCTTGCCCCAGATGGCGAGTGCCAAGGCGTGTTCAGCCGCGAGTCGAGATCGACCCCGGGCCTGAGGTGCCGAGTCGAGCAGCGTGGCGGCCGCTCGGTAGGCAGCGAACGCCTGCGGGCCATCGCCGTCCTGCAGGTGGTACGTCGCGATTCGCTGCCATAACTCGGCGCCACGCTCGGGGTCGCCGGCGATGTCCGGTTCGGCGATGGCAGCGGTAGCGAATGCGACAGCGCGATCGAAGTCCCCGACACGGCCGACGTGCTCCCCGGCGGCCGCCAACACGTTCCCGCGGGAACGTCCCGCCCGCTCGGCGGCCTCGGGAACGCGAGCCCAGAGTTCAAGCACCCGTTCCAGGTACTGACCGGCCTCGCCGAAGGCGTATACCCGCTCGGCCTCCTCGGCCGCAGCGAGATAGGACACGAGGGCAGCCTGCAGATCGCCGGCCGCCGCCTGGTGGTAGCCGAGCTCGCCTGGACCGGTTGAGAGCTCTGGCCGCTGCGCCAGTACTGCAGCGATGATCCCGTGCACCGCGGCCCGCTCGCCGGGCAGGAACTGGTCGAGCACCGCCTCGGCGAATAGCGCGTGCCGGAACCTGTACGTCGACGTTGCCCGGTCGACGGTCAAGATTCCACTGTCGACCGCCGCATGCAGTGCGCCAAGCAGCTCCCGGTTGAGTCGCTTGAGAGTACGTCCAGCAGCTCGAACGTTGCCGGACGGCCTACCGCGGCGAGCAGCCGGACAAGATCGCGTGCCTGTGGTTCGAGCTGGCCGACGCGTACATCGGCGAGGTTGCGTACGGCTTCGGGAACGCGTAGCTCACCCTCGGACCAGATCGCTGCCAGTTCCTCGACGTAGAAGGGATTTCCTTCGGAGCGCCGATAGATCTCCCGAGCTTGACGTCCGTCGAAGGTTCCGAGGCTGGTCAGCTGTGCGATCACCGCAGCCTGGTCCAGCGGACCCAGATCCAAGCGCGACACACCGGGTAGCCGAAGGAGCTCGCTCAGCCAGCCGCGTACGGGCGAGGTCCGGGTCAGTTCGTCCGATCGGTAGGTCAAGAGCACGAATATGCGGGCCTGAAACTGCGGCGTACCCAGTCCACGGATCAGGTAGCTCAGCAGGTCCCTGCGTGGCGCGGTCGGCCCAGTGCACGTCCTCGATGACGAGCGCGAGCGGCGCCTCGGCGCTTTTTGCGCGCAGCAGGTCGAGGTAGGCCGCGTAGACCCGACCTCGAGCCATGTCCGGTGATAGCTCGGGTGCGGCTGGTTCGGTCTCACCGCGACGCCAGTGTTCCAGGACTGGTGGCAGCTCCTCCGCAGTAAGTGATCGCAAGGCATCAACCAGCGCCAGGTAGGGCACCGAACCCTCGGCGAGGTCGACGCATCCCGCACTCAGCAACAGCCAGCCGGCGGCGGCAGCCCGGCCAGATATCTCGGCGGCCAGGCGGCTCTTCCCAATTCCGGCGTCTCCGGCAATGACCACGGCGACCGGACCGCCCTGCGAGCTCTGGTGGAGATGCGGAGGGCCTCGTCGAGGACATTGGTCTCCGCCAGTCGTCCGACCAAGGGAGCCTGCCGCAGACGCCTGGGCACAGCGTCATTATCGACCCGTGGGCCTGGGGACTCGGTTGCTGGCTAGGGTCTCTTGGTAGTCAGAGTTCCGGAATGAATAGCGGAGCAGCCACGCCGGCTCCAGCTGACAGCCTCCGGGCTAGCACCCGACGGGCCGGGCACCTTATACCGCCGATACGTCGTCGTTCTGCGGCACCGGCCACTCGTTCGGGACGGCGTTCAGCACGATCTTGCCCTGGTACCTGGTGCGAAGTCTTGGGTTCCGCTTGTGATCGGATGCACGCAGTTGCCTTGATCAGCCGCCCCGTGTTCGGCTCATAACGGATCCACATCAGGTAGTCGAAGCTCAACGCACCCAGTGGATCACCCGAGTCGCAGTGCTTGGTGTGCACGGCGCCTCCGGGATGGCGTAGCCAGGCAGAGTCTCAGCGCGGCGCCGACCAAGATCACGGCGGCGCCGGCCAAGGTCACCCGTCGGATTGCGGCCGCCCGGACTCTCCCTGGGCGCCCGGTGACAGGGTGGGGACTGCCGGCGATCATCATGTCGAATCTCCTCTGCTCGTCAGAGTTCCGGGATGAATAGTGGGGCGGGTACGCCGGCTCCGGTCAGGTTGTCGCACCGTACGAGTTGACGGTCGATCCGGCGTAACGGACAGTTCAGCGGTGAGTCTGGAAAGATGATCTTGCGAGCCGCTACCGGCGGATCCGGGTCGATAGGGCGCGCCATCGCCGGGACCGCCGCCGAGCTGGCCAGCATGATCAGGATCGCGGTCGCCGTCGCGATCCGAGCTGGACGGAAGTTGATCATGGCTGCTACCTCCTCGAGATGTGGTGGTAGCTGTTAGGTTGCGGCGCGGGCTGCGCATCGCACATCGCCCAAGCGCCTCAAACGTCGGGGCAATCGCCTTAGATTTCCGCCAAACTCCTTAGCTCCCTACGTCGTGAGCCGGGCCGCAATAACCTCCGAAGCGGCGCGCAGCGTTTGCAGCTCCGCTTCGGTGGCGTCGGCAAGCAAAGCGGCGATCGCTCGTACCCTGGCTGCCCGGCCCCGTTCCAGCAGCCTCTTCCCGGTCGGAGTGGCCGACACAAGGACCACGCGCCGGTCAGTTTCCGAGCGTTCCCGCTGCGCCAGTCCGGCTGACTCCAGTGCACTGACCATCTTGGTGATCGCCGGCGGCGATACTTGCTCCAGCTCAGCGAGCCGGGTCATGGGCTGCGGGCCCGCGAAGACCAACACCGAGAGCAGCGAGGCCCGGGGGCCGTCCAGGTCGAGGTCGGCGTCCGCCGCGCGCGCCGTACGTAGCAACCGCACAGCCGCCGAATGCACCAGATTCGCGGTCTGGTGCCGGTCGTCTTTCGGCAGCCCTGCGGGCAACTGCGGCAGCAGCCGTTGACCGCGATCCTTAACCATAGTTATCCTTTAACTCAGGTTAACTATCAGGATAGGATAGGTCATGGCACTCGGGCCAGTCGGACAAATCCACATCAGCGTGACCGACATCGACACCTCAGTAGCGTTCTATCGGGATGTGCTCGGCATCCCACTGATGTTCCAGGTGGCTGACATGCCAATGGCATTCTTCGCCAGCGGCGATGTGCGCCTCTATCTTGGCGTGCCGGAAAGTCCCGAGTTCCGCAGTAAGGCGGTGCTCTACTTCACCGTGGCCGATATCGATGTTGAGTACCAGCGGCTGCGGGACGAGCACGGCTTGTCGTTCACCGGCGAGCCCCATGTCGTGCACCGCGACGCCAGCGGCGAGCTTTGGATGACGTTCACCCGCGACCCCGACGACCACTGGATCGGCCTGATGCAGCAGCGCGAGGCGCCTGCCGCCGTCACCTAGTCGCCCAGGGGTGGCTGGTGCAGCTCCGGCGGTACCTCACCGTTCACCGCAGCTTCGGCGAGCTGCCGACCGAGCCATGGTGCGAACTTGAAGAGGTTGTCACCCCACACAAACACGATGGGGCCGATCCTCTTCGCGTCGAACCCGTCGCCACCTGGAAGGGTGACGTCGCAGGCGATCTTGTCGATCGGTGTAGAGGCGACGCCATTCAGCGCCTCCTCCACGTACGCGACGACTGCCGTTCGGGAGCGGCGTTCGACTTCATCCGCCCCCAACTCCCAGGCAACATCGCTGGCGGGGAGGCCCGCGCCGATGGCCCAGGTGGTCGGGCTCGTGAGCTGACTGTACGACGTGAACCCCAATCGCCACGCCTCACTGCGTTCGATCCAGCACGGCGGCGTGATTGCTGCTTCGAGCCGGAACGCAAACCGTACGTGGCGTTCCAGCCGGTCGGGTAGGAGCAAGCCGGCATCGGCGGCGAGCCTGGGTGTGCCGGCACCAGCCGCCACCACGACGGCGTCGTAATACGAGCTGTCACGCTGCGCCGTCACTATCCGGGCCCGCTCGTCGATTGTCTCGATCGCGGCCACCGACTCTTGGATCAGCCGATGTCCGAGCTCCCTCACGAGGAACGCGCCGGTGCTTCGAACATCGATCACACCGCCCGCACCGTCGTACGCGAACGGTCCGGTTGGTCGATGAGCTGGCACCTCACAGGACGCCGGAAGCTCTTCGCTGAACTGAACCGATGCACCTGCCGCCTCAGTCGCTTGATGCCAGGCGTGGGCGGGCTGGCCGCTGACCAGCACTCCCTCGGAGCCGACCAGGGTCTTGCCAGCCATCGCCGACCACTCCTGCCACCCTTCCCTCGCCTGCACGGCGAGGGCGGCCAGTTCGGGATCGGCATGCAGCAGTCGGAAGATGCGAGTGTCGCCGAGCGAACGGCCGGCCATTGGTGCCTGAGCCTCGTAGCAATCGACCTCGACACCACGCACCAGCAGCTGCTGCGCCGTGGCAAGACCTACGACGCCAGCGCCAACGACCGCGACGCGCACCACTTCACTTTATGTATTGAGACATAAGTCGCAATGATGGGGAGATGGATACCGACGTCGTGCAGTTACGTACCGGAGCTCGTCTTGCCACCGATATCACTCAGATGATCAATCAGTTCTGTCGCGACCGCGGCGACGGGCTGTGCCACGTCTTTGTTCCGCATGCAACCGCCGGCGTCGCCGTGATCGAGACCGGAAGCGGCTCCGAGCCCGATCTTGAGGACGCTATTGATCGGTTACTGCCCCGTGAGGACATTTACCAGCACCGGCACGGCAGCCGCGGTCACGGCCGCGACCATGTGCTGCCGGCCTTCATATCGCCGTCTCTTACGCTGCCAGTCGTTGAGGGCCGGCCCGCACTGGGTACCTGGCAAAGCGTCGTGTTGGTGGACACCAACACTGACAACCCTGACCGGCAGGTACGGCTGAGCTTCCTTTCGGCTTGATCTGATCCGTGTCCACTAGTCAACAGAAGCCGTCGGAACCGCGCTGGCGAAACCGGACCGTGTGGGCCCGCGACCGGTCCGCACCGCTACGCGCGTTCCTGGTCACCGAGTCGGGCAGCGCTGTGCTGCTCGTCGCGGGGATCGCCGTGGCCTTGGTGTGGGCGAACGTGCACGACGAGTCGTACGAGTCGTTCTGGAGCACCACCTTCTCCATCCAGCTCGGCGGGGCCGGGATCTCGCAGGACCTGCGCGAGTGGGTCAACCGAGGGCTGATGACGTTCTTCTTCCTCGTCGTCGGGCTCGAGGCGCGTCGCGAGTTCGACCTCGGCGACCTGCGTGAGCGACGGCGTTTCGTGCTCCCCCTCGTGGCCGGCCTGGCCGGGATGGCCGTACCGGTCGGCATCTACTTGGCGATCAACGCCGGCCGCCCGAGCGCGCACGGCTGGGGCGTCGCCATGTCCACCGACACGGCGCTGGCGCTGGGCCTGCTGGCCCTGCTGGGCCGGGACATTCCGGACCGGATGCGGGTGTTCGTGCTCACGGTCTTCGTCGTCGACGACCTGGTCGCCCTCGCGGTGATCGCGCTGGTGTACAGCGAGGACATCTCGTTCGCTTCATTGGTGCCCGCTCTGGTCGCTTTCGTCCTGCTGCTGGTCGCGGTACGGCTGCGGCTGCAGCGACGGCTGGTGTACGTCGGTCTCGGCGTGGTGCTCTGGGCTGCGTTGTCCAGCAGCGGCATCGACCCCGTCGTAGCCGGCCTGGTGATCGGGCTGGCGGCACCGGCGTACACCCCGACCCGCAACGACCTGCAAGAGGCCACCGGGCTGGTCCGCAGGTTCCGCGAGGAACCGACGCCCGAGCTCGCCCGGTCGGCCCAGGTCGGTCTGGTGGCCGCGCTATCGCCGAACGCGCGGCTGCAGGCCTTCTACCACCCGTGGACCAGCTACGTCATCGTGCCGATCTTCGCGCTGGCCAACGCGGGCCTCGTCCTCGACCCGGACTTCCTCGCCGAGGCGTACGGCTCCGCGATCACGCTGGGCATCATCCTCGGCTACGTCGTCGGCAAACCCGTGGCTGTGGTCGGCGGGTCCTGGGCGGTCACCCGGCTCAGCCGCGGTCGGATCCGTCCACCCATCGGCAACGCCGCGGTGCTCGCCAGCGGCACCATCGCCGGCATCGGCTTCACGGTCGCGCTGCTGATCGCGTCACGGGCATTCAGCGGTGACGACCTCGACAAGGCGAAGCTAGGAGCGCTGTCGGCCGCCGCCCTTGTCCGCTCTCGTGACCTGGATCGTGCTGCGACTCACCGCGCTGTTCCCGGCACAACGGCGGGCCCGGCTGCTGCTCGGTGACACCACGCTGATCCAGGACCTCATCCCGGCAGTCGATCCAGACCGCGACCACATCCGCGGGCCGCGCAGGTCGGCGATCACCGTCATCGAGTTCGGCGACTTCGAGTGTCCCTACTGCGGGCATGCCGAGGGCAGCGTCCGCGAGCTGCTCACCGACACCGAGATCCGATACGTCTGGCGACACCTGCCGCTCGTCGACGTGCACCCGCATGCCCAGCTCGCCGCTCAGGCCGCTGAGGCTGCCGCCGCCCAGGGCGCGTTCTGGCCGATGCACGATCGTTTGCTGCAGCACCAGGACGCGCTGTCCTTCGACGACCTCATCGAACATGCTGCCGCTCTCGGCATGGACGTCGAGCGGTTCCGCGACGACCTCGCTTCCGGCGCGTACGGCACGCGTGTCGCCCAGGACGTCGAATCGGCAGATCTCAGTGGCGTGTCGGGCACGCCGACTTTCTTCATCAACGGTCAGCGGCACTACGAGGCGTACGACATCGACACTCTGACCAGCGCAGTGACCGCGGAGCGTCGGCGGCTTGCCGCCACTGGGCGTTGACATCTTCTAACGCGGTGTCAGCACCACCTTGCCGATGTTGCGGCGTTCGGCTAGGTAGCGGTGCGCATCACCCGCCTGCTCGAAGGGGTACGACCTCGCGACCACCGGCATCAGCTGTTTGCTGTTGAGATCGCTCAGCAACGGTGCAGTGATCCGGTCCATGCCGCCTTCCCGGCGCCACCAGCTCAGCAGGTTGAGCCCGAACACGCCACGATTCTGATTGAGCAGCCGGCCAGCGTGCCACCACGGCATCGTCGAGGTTGGCATCCGTAGCAGGCTCCGCAAGGTGGCTCGCATGTCGCGGCCGTTCTCATTCATAGCCTCCGACAGCCCGCACATGATCAGCCGACCGCCCGGTCTGAGGATCCGGTAGTCCTTCCGGAACGAGGTCGGGCCCATCGGGTCCAAGATCACGTCCACGCCCTCACCGTTGGTCAGTCGCCTGACTTCGGCTTTGAAGTCTTGGGTGCGGTAGTCGATCGGATGATCAACACCCTGAGCCTTGATGGCGTCATGCTTCGCCGCCGAGGCGGTGCCGAAGATCTCAGCGCCCACGATGCGGGCGACCTGGGTTGCCGCAATCCCGACCCCACCGGCAGCAGCATGGATCAACACCCGGTTCCCTTCCCGCAGCCCACCCATGATCATCAATGCGGCGTACGCTGTGCCGTAGTTCACGCAAAATGCCGCGCCTTCTTCAAAGCTGAGGTGCTCCGGCATCGGCATCACATCTCGCGCCAGTGCAACTGCGAGCTCCGCCTGACCCCCGAACTGGGTCCCTGCCATCACGCGCTGCCCGACGGTCAGCCCGGAAACGCCCTCCCCGATCGTCTCCACCTCACCGGCGACCTCATAGCCCAAGACGCACGGCGGCTTCGGCGCGGCGGGATACAGACCCACTCGCGCCATGGTGTCGGCGAAGTTGAGACCCGCCGCATGCACCGCGATCCGAACCTCACCGGCTCCCACGTCAGGGTCCGGTCGCTCCAGCACCTCGAACATCTCCGGCCCACCGGTTCGGGTCAACACAACAGCCTTCATGGTCGAAATCTACGTGTCACAGCCTGATGCGCTGCGTCGTCTTCTATGTAGTCACGGCATTCGCTATGACCACAGACCCGAAAGACGTACGTGGAGGCATGGTGCCAGGTGTGGCGCGCCGTCCGGTGATCGGCGCGGATCATGTGGCACGGCTGCTAGTCGGTGTCGCGGCCAGGCGCCCTGCGGCCTCCCGCCTTCGGCCCCGTCAACGGGTCGCCCGGGCTGGTCTTCGGAGACGACAGTGGCGTGGTTGGTGTCATGGCGTTCACGGTCGCCAGCGGACTGATCACAGAGATCGACTTCGTCGTCAACCCCGAGAAACTGCGGCGGGTGGACTAGCGCGAGTAGAGCCTAGCCCTGCACCGCTAGAAGGATCACCATGTCGCATCTCGCCTACCACCGTGCCGGCGTCGGCGAACCTCTCGTACTCCTGCACGCCCTCGGGCTGTCGCGGCGGACCTGGGATCCAGTCGTTCCCGCGCTTTCCGAACATTTCGAGGTCATCGCGGTCGACCTGCCCGGATTCGGGGACTCCGAGCCGTTGCCGGCTGACATCGAGCCAACCCCGACCGCTCTGGCTGCAGCTGTGGCCCGCCTGCTCGATGAGCTCGGCATCGCGAACCCGCACCTGGTGGGAAACTCGCTCGGCGGCTGGGTGGCGCTCGAGCTCGCCAGCATGCGACCTGCCGCTTCCGTGACCCTGCTCTCCCCGGCCGGACTCTGGCGTGCGGACACGCCTCGCTACTGCCGAGCAAGCCTTTGGGTTTCCCGATGGCTCGCTCGGCATGCCGCCGTACCGCTCTCGCATCTGGTCGACCATCGCTTGGGCCGAGCCCTCATTCTTGGTCAGAGCCACGGCCGACCGTTTGCCCTAGCACCCGACGCTGCGCGTGCCGCCATACGCTCGATGGGCACCAGCCCCGGCTTCGATTCGATCTTGAAGGCCACTGCCACCAGGCGGTTCCTGGCCACGACTCCCATCGACGCACCTATGACGGTTGCCTTCGGCTCACGCGACCTGCTGCTGTTGAGGCACCAGTCCCGTCACCTCGACCAGCTTCCGCCCAGCACCCAGCTCGAGACCCTGCCTGGCTGCGGGCATGTACCGATAGCAGACGACCCAGCCGCCGTCGCCGCACTGATCATGAAATCTGCCTCGGCTGTCCGACGCAGGGCCCGTACCGCGAAACTACGACCGCCGAGCCTGGATCCGCCCTCTCTTGCTCACTGCCTCGTCGGGTCGCCGGCCGGGGAGCCAGCGATCACCGAGCCAGAACAGGCATGAAACCGCAAGTAGCAAGATCAAGATCGCCACGCAGTACACGGCTACAGTCCCGGCGCCACTCTCTCTGACATCGAGGAAGAAATAGGGATACCACCCGGTCATCGCACCAACCACAAGGGTGTAGATGAGCCACACGACGGGCCAGATCAGCCCCAACAGAACAACCCTGATGCCGATGCGACGCCGCGGACCGAATACCAGCCAGCCGAGCACCACGAGTGTCGGAACGACGATGTGCACCACCGTGTCCGATGCCCACAGCCAGCCGCGAAAGTGATCGAGCGGATGCAACAGGAACCAGTGCACCAGGCCAGTGATCGTGATGCCGGTCAGCGCGTCCAGTCGAGCGATCCGCCAACCAGACCCGTCTCGATCGGGCCGTCGCGCCAGACTCAGCGAGGTGGCGATGACGAGCAGATTGGCTTGTGTCGTGAAGTAGCTGAAGTACTGCCACGCTCGTACCGCGTGGGAAGGCGGAGCGAGACCCGGCTCGTCCCAGACGCCGAGCCAGTCCTGAACGAACTGCAGGCCGAAAGAGAAGCCGGCGATGGCGAACGTGACTGGCGAAGCAGAGGCGGGCGAGCCGATCCTTGCTCATGAAAGAAAACGTACCGCCGTCAAGGTAAGCCGAGTGTTCGGCGACTGCGCACAATGTGCAACACGATGGCGGCGGACCAGCTGAATCCGTACGTGCCGTGGCCGGTGCCGGCGACCGGGTTGAAGTACTCCCACAGTCCCGATCGGTGGGCCAGCATCAGCAGGTCGTCCTCCAGCTTGTCCGCCAGCTCGTCGAAGCCGTGTCGGCGGAGGCCGGTTGCGACGAGCCAGGTGGTGTTCATCCAGGTCGGGCCGCGCCAATACCGGCTGGCGTCGTACTTGGCCGATGTCCGGTCATAGCTGGGTACGCCGAACGTTGCGGTCGAGTCGATGCCGAACTCTGGTCCGGTCAGGGTTGTCACGATCCGTTTCACGATCTCTTGATCAAGATCCGGCAGCAGCAGCGGTAGTGCACCACCAACGGTGATCTCCGGCTGCAGCGTTGCGCTGCGCATGTCGTACGCCTCCGCCAGCTCGGATCCTGCGGCCCAGAGCTGACCCTGCAGCGCGGTGGTGATCGCAGCGGCATGTTCGAGGTGCGGAGTCGGGTCGAGCCGGAGTCGCAGTGCGATCTTTGCCATCGCTCGTTCCGAGGCGGCCCACAAGGTGTTGAAGACCGGATCCACCACTGCGAACTCCGCCTCGTCATGGGCCCAGGCGTCGTCATAGCCGTGGTCTCGGTAGGCCAAGGCGAGCCGGATGTAGCGGGCGTAGTCGCCGTCGGTTGGACGCTCGTGCTCACCCGCATGATCAAGATCGCGTCGCGTGTATCGCTCGAACAGCGACAGGTCGGCCGGCACAGCCGCCAGCGGAGCGTCCCAGGATGGGCAGTTGTCGAGGCCCGATTCCCAGGGATGCAGGATGAAGGCCAGCCCGGTCTGGGGATCGATGCGCCGGCGCGCGACGTAGTCGGTTTGCGCCTTCAGCGCTGGATAGATACGCGCGGCGAATCCGACTGGGTCGGGCAGGTGGTCCAGCACCGCCAACGCAGCAGAAGCATGCACGGGCGGCTGAATGATGCCCGAGGTGGCGACCGGCGGTGAGCCTGGCACGTGGCTCGACTGCCAGAAGCCAGGTCCGGGAAAGTACGCCTCCTCCGGGACGGCCGGATTGAACACGATGTGCGGCACCCGGCCGTCACACCACTGACCACCGAACAGACTGAGGAGTTCCGCGGCGGCTCGCTGCGGCGCCCAATGCTGCAAGCCGAACGCAATGAAGGCGCTGTCCCAGCTCCACTGGTGGGGATAGAGGCCGCCTGACGGCACCGTTGCGTGACCATGCCAATTGCTGGCCAGCACGCGGATCGCGGCGCGTTCCAGCGCTTTGCGATCTGATCCCGTCAGCTCCATGCCAGCTGCCGGATTCGCCGTACTGAGACCGGCAGCACCTCGTCGACCTCGCCGGACAGGCGGCACTCGTACGCCAGCTCGTCCGCATAGTCGATAGCGGCGATGGCGGCCAGCGTCATGGACCAGTCGATATGTCCCGCTGTAGGTTCCAGTCGGTTGCTATCGCTCAGCTGGATATGTCGAATCCAGTCCGCCGACTCGAACAGCGCCTTGATCGGATCAGCCTCCTCGATGTTCATGTGGTAGGTGTCTGCGGCGATACCGAACCACGGCGAGCCGATCTCGGCGCACAGCGCAGCCGCCTGGGCCAGCGTGTTGATCATGTGGTTCTCGTACCGGTTCAGCGGTTCCAGAGCGATCACCACGCCAACCTGCTCCGCGTGCGCGGCAAGTTCGCCGAAACCGTCGATGAGCACCGCGTGGTCGTCAGCGACCGAACGCGGTGAGACGAACGGTGGCAGCCGAGTCGAGAACATTCCGTACGACGCCGGCGTCATGGCCAGCCGGCCGCCGATCTCGGCCATCACACTCAGCTGAGCCTTCATCTGCTCGATGGCGTCGCGACGCTTCGCAGCGTCGAAGTCGCCGACAAAGTGCAGCATCTCGACGCAGACCGTGGGCATCGGAACGCCGGCCGCCGCTGCCTCGCGTAGCTCCGGCAGCCGTCGCGGCGAACCGTCCGTCGCCGGCGCCGCGCAGCTCGATGGCATCGAAGCCGAGCGTCTGAGCATGCTGCCACTTTTCGATCATGGTCGCGCCGCGCAGATACTGCTCCTGAACAGCCAGCCGGACGGTCTGGTTCATGATCGCTCGTTCATGATCGTTTGTGGGGAGCGGAAGTCCAAGATCACTTGCAGCAGGTTGTCCGGCGGTGCGTCCAGTAGTGCGTACGCGCGCGCCGCGTCGTGCGCGTCGATCACATGGCTCACCAGCGGCAGCGGATCCAGCCGCCCGTCGACGCACAGCTTCATAACAGTCTCGTGGAGCCGCTCGCGCGTCCAGCGGCCTTGCAGGTGGGCTGGCACCGCGCCGATCTGACAGCTGATCAACGTCACCCGGTTGTGGTGGAACTCCTCGCTCAGCGCCAGAGCGCCGCCAGGTCCGTGGTACAGGCCTGCTGCGACAACGGTGCCGCCGGGACCGGCGATCCGAATGGCTTGGTGCAGAGCGGCGTACGACCCGCTGAGCTCGATCACCCGGTCAACGCCGTCGGGCACCTGGTCTCTTACGTTCAACGCAAGGTCGCCCTGGCTGGGATCGAACGGCAAGGCGCCCCACTGCCTGGCTAGGGCCAGACGGCCGGGCATCATGTCAACGGCCAGTACCTCGCAACCCAACCCCACGAGTAGCTGGGTGGCGAGGAGGCCGATCACTCCCTGCCCGAAGACAGCAACCGCCTCGCCGGGATTGGGCTGGGCCGTGAGCACGGCGTTGAGGGCGACGGCGCCCACCCGATCGAAGGTCCCGACAAGCGGATCGACGCTGGCCGGCAAGACGTGCTTCGCCAGGGTTGCGGCTGGCAATACGGCATGCGACCGATGGCCCCAGATACCCCAGACAACGTCGCCTCGTGCGGGCGACCCTACGGCCGCACCGACCTGATCGACGACGCCGACCTCGGAGTAGCCCCAGACGTCGATCGGATAGCTCAGGGTGGGCGTACCGGACCGGAAAACGGCACGATCGGCGTCCCACTGTTTGTCCAGATACGGATTGGTGCCGCGGTACTGGGTGAGTTCGGTGCCGGCGGAGATGCCTGAGTAGAGCGTACGGACGCGTACCTCACTGGCACCCGGCTCCGGGGTCGGGTACTCCCGCAACCCGACATCCCGCGGCTTGATCAACTCAACCAGGTATGCCATCAGCCGCCCCTTTGCGCGATGGCTGTGGTGCGGCGCGCCAGCTCAGAGATCGCCGCGTTGTCAAAGCCGAAGATCACCGAGCGGGTTCGATCGTGCAGCGGCTCGATGAAATGGTGTGGCAGCTTGGCTGCGCCGAGCACAGTGCCGACGACGGAGCCGGCCGTTGCGGCGTTCGAGTCGGTGTCCCAACCGCCTTGCACCACAGACCCGACAGTGGCGGCGTAGTCTCCGTTTCCCCAGAGCAGTCCGACCATGATCAGGCAAGCGTTGTTGATCGAGTGCACCCAGCTGTAGTGCCCGAAGCGGGCTCGGATCGTCTCGACTGCCACCTCCCAGCTGCAGCCGTTCCGGTAAAGATCATGAACGATACTCAGCGCCTCGGCCAGCCGGGAGCCAGACGGCACGTAGTCCAGGGACTGCTCGACTGCCTCCTGGACGGTAGCCGCGACACAGGCGGATGAGACGAGGGCGGCCGCCCACATGGCGGCATAGATCCCGTTACAGCGGTGGGAGAGTGAGGCATCGGCATAGACCAGCCGCGCAGCGGCACCAGGCTGGCCAGGAAAGACCCAGCCACACACGTCAGCGCGGATCAATGCGCCGATCCACTCCCGATACGGGTTGCGGGTTTCGCCCACCGTCGCAACGGGCACGTTGTGCAGCAGACTCACCAAAACGGCCCGTTCCGCGGTGAACACGCGCAAATAGGGGAGCAGCGCCAGCCAGGCGTTCGCGACCAGGCTCGGGGTGAGCTGAAAGCCGTAGTGTTCCAGCAGCCACAAGGCCAAGATCGAATAGTCGATGTCGTCGTCGCGCGCCGAGCCATGGACCCGGCCACGCGTTGTCTCCGGCCAGCTCGGGTTCAGCAAGAACCCGTCGGGCATCGGATCGAGTGCCGGGATGTAGTCCCGCAGAGGATAGGCGTCGGCCAGCTCCAGGTACGCGCGGATCCGGTCCGGAGTCCAGAAGTCGCCGTTCTCTATGGGCTTGCCGAGGTTGCAGCCGGCGATCCGACCCAGCCAGCCACCAAGGATCCGGTCGGCCAACTCAGCAGGCCAGATGCGCCCTGAGCTTGTCGAAGGGCGATCAACGGCAGCCGACCCCGGGCGCCGCCCAGTCGGCATGGCGTCGAGGATGTCGTCCAGGGAGTTTGGCTCCTGGTAGGCCCAATCCGATCTGCGCTCGGTGTTGATCAGCTCCTGATACAGCGTCTCCAGTCGATCACGATCATCGGCAGCAATCGCGTCAAGCTCAGCCGCAATGCCGGAGATGTCGTAGCCGCTCTCGATGCGCTGCCGCAATTCGTCCTGAACAAGATCGGAAACGCTGAGCGGGTCGTGCACGCCTAGCCCTTTTCGGCCCCGGCTGTCAGGCCGCCGGTGAGCAGCCGTTCGGTGGCAAAGAAGATGATGATGATCGGCAGAGTGAGTACCACGGAGCCTGCCATCAGGACGGTGGTCGGGATCTCAACGCTGCCGGAGAGTTGCGACAGACCGAGCGAGACGGTCCAGCGCTCCCGCCGATCAACGAGGAACAGCAGCGCGAACAAGAACTCGTTCCAGGCGATCATGAATACGAACAAGCCGGTGGACATGATCGACGGCAGAGCCAGCTTCAGGCTGATCTGACGCAGCACGCCTATCCGGCTCAGGCCATCCACCAGACCGGCCTCCTCGATGGCCTCTGGCACCGTCTCGAAGTAGTTGCGCAGCATGTAGATCGCCACCGGCACAGTCTGCGCGGTGTACACGATGACCAGTCCGACAAGGGAACCGCGGAGTCCGATTCGGGTGAACCCGACGAACAGCGGGATGGCCATCAGGATCGCCGGGAAGAGATAGGCGGCCAGGAAGACGCCACTGATGTAGCGCCGGCCAATGAACGGCAAACGGGCGATGGCGTACGCACCGGGGATCCCGATGAGCAGTGCTAGCACCACTGACGAGAAGGCGACAAGTGCACTGTTGGCCATAAAGCGGCCGAACCCCTGTCCGCCCGATGCCGGTGAGGACAGCACGTTGACGTAGGTCTGCAGCGTGAACTCTGACGGCTTGACGATCATGGACGCCGGATCTTCCAGCAATGATTCGATCGGCTTCACCGACAGCAGCAGCATGTAGTAGAACGGCACCAGCACTGCGATCAGGAACGCAATGATCACGACCCAGCGGCCGATCCTGAAGACCCGGCTCTGTACCCGGTGTCGGGTGCCATGAGCCATCCGGCGCGGTTCCGGTGCAGCGGCGACCTGACTGGGCGGAGTGACGATGTCGGTGGTCATACCCGCTCTCCTCTCCTGCGCAGGATCAGCAGGTAGCAGCCGAGCATCACGATCAGCACTAAAGCCATGATCACCGACTGCGCGGCTGCCGCGCCCACATTGCGCTGCACCGTGAGGTAGTTGTAGATCTGAACGCTCGCCACACCGGTTCCTGCGGCACCGCCGGTCAGCAGGAAGATGTCGTCGAACTCGTTGAAGGTCCAGATGGTACGCAGCACGGCGAGTAGGCCGATGATCGGCATGAGTTGCGGTAGCACGATGAACCGGAAAGATTGCCAGGGCGTTGCTCCGTCTACCAGCGCGGCCTCTTCGGGCTCGTCAGACATGGCCGCCAGCCGCGCCATCAGAAACAGGAACGCGAAGGGGAAGTAGCGCCAGCCTTCGAACACGATGGTTGTCAGCAGTGCCGTAGGTATCGGAATCTCCAGCCCGAAGAGATTCCACGTTCCGACTGCCTGAGAAAGGAAGGGAATCGGCTCATCCCAACCGAGGACTTTCTGACCGATCACATTGACGATCCCGAACTGTGGGTTGAGCATCGTGCGCCAGATGAAGGTGACCGCCACCACTGGCGCCACGTAGGGCAGCAGATACGCGGCGCGGACAAAGGTCCGGCCGCGGAACGGCTGACGGAGGGCCATGGCGGCAAGCACGCCAAGGAAGATGACCAGAATCACCGAGCCGAAGGTGTAGACGAAGGTGATCAACAGGCTCGACCAGAAGGTGCTCGAGGTCAGCACTCTCTGGTAGTTGACCAGCGTAAGCGGCTCGAAGAAGTCGGCGCGGCCAATCTGAATCAGACGCATCCGCTGAAAGGAGAGCAAGATCGACCACAGCAGCGGGAAGATCACGATCAGCAGCACAACCACCAGCGTTGGCGACATCAGCGTCAGACCGAGGCGTGCGTCGCGCTGGGTGAGCGTCACGCGCTTCTTGTTCGTGTCCGGCTTGGTCGGGGGTTTTTGTTTTTCGGTTACCGCTGTCGACACGGTGCTCCTCAGGTGTTCGTACGTCCCGGTACGCCGGGCTAGCAGCTCTAGATGAATTGCGTGGACCCGGGTCGGGGGTCCCGGGTCCACGAAATCGGCTGCGGCGACTAGCCGCCGAGATCCTTCTGGATCTGTTCCGCGTTCTTCTGTGCTTCGTTCGCGGCGTCGGCTGCGCTGGCGCCGGAGTTGAGCATCTTGGCTAAAGCCTGGGGAACCACGTACTGTCCGGCGACGGCGGCTGCCAACTCGCCCTGCCCTTGCGGGATGCCCCACCGATCGAAGTTTGCGGAACTTGAGGCGATCGTGGTGAGGACCTCGGCCGGGTAGATATCTGTCAGCGGTTCCTTCTTGTCGACGCCGGCGCTGAGCTTGATCCAGCCATCGATATATTCCTTCGGATTGGACGAGGTGCCGGACCGAGCGGGGATCTTCCCTTCAGGAGCGATCGCCAGCCAGTCCATGTAGCCGTCACTCATCATGTATTTGACGAGATCCTTCGTCTTCGGGTTGGCGTCCTTCAGGATGTTCCACGACACGACCTCACCCCAGGCCACCGGGTTGGGAGAGCTCGGGCCTTGCAACGCAGTGAGGATGCCGGTGTTCTTGGCAAGCCACTGTGGGTCGCTCTTGCACTGCGGGCAGGTGGGCAGCGCATCCTTGCGGAGGCCTGCGAGCTCGTCGAGCAAGAAGGAGGACCAGATCACCATGGCAGCATTTCCGGCAAAGTAGGTGGCCCGGGTGGTGTCGGCGTCCTGGTTGCCCGGCACCGATGTCTTCTTGATCAAGTTGGCGTACCAATTGAATGTCTCCTGGCACTGCGGGCTGTTCAGCGTGATCTTGCCGCCACTGTCGACCAGCTGGCACCCGTTGGCGACCGCCATGTACTCAAAGGTCTGCTGGGTAAACGAGTCCGCGGGTGCGGTTGCGGCAACGATGCCGGCTGTCTTGCCCTTCTTCAGCTTCTCGGCCGCACTCTGGATGTCGGCGTAGGTCTTCGGCTCTGGCAAGCCAGCGGCCTGGAAAAGGTCCTTCCGGTAGAAGAGCAGATTGGCGAAGCCATCACTCGGCACGGCGATCTGCTCGCCATCGGCGCTGGTCAACTCAAGGGTGCGTTTGAAGAACGTGTCAGCACCCAGTCCGTCAACGACCTCCTTCGCGGCCTCGGGATCGACTAAGTCGTCAGTGCGCAGCTGGTTCATGCCGTTGAGTGAGAGAGCGGCAATGGCATCGGGCAGCTCTTTTGCCGCTGCCGCAGATGTCAGCACGGTGGTCAGCTGATCCTCGGCTATCGCAACCAGCTTGACCGTGGCGCCGTTCTTCGAGGCCCAGCCGTCCAAGATCTTTTGCTGAGCCGCAACCCGATCGGCGATGTCCTCGGTGGTCCAGACGGTGATCGTGTTGTCGGCGGCTGAGCCGCCGCCGGAACCGCCGCCCGAGTCGCTACCTCCACCGCCGCCGCAGCCCGCGGCGACCAGCATTGCGGTGACAGCAAGACCTGCCAGGAAAGGTGATCTGCGCACTTCAGGGCTCTCCTTCACAGCACGACGCTCAGCTATGAGCGCTCGGGGTTCTTGCGGCAATCCGCGCCGCAGTTTTGCTCATCAAATCAGCTAATTAGGATCGATGACAAGACTTAAATAAGAATTTGGAGGACAAAATTCGATAACGGCCGTACGCTGTGCACAGGCTGAGGCCGCAGCTGGCCGAGGGAAGAGGGGCTGGGTTGTCGTTAGGGCCCAACAGTGCCGGTGAGCTCTTGCAGCTGTTCCGGACTGGCGAGGTTGCCACTCGTGGGGAGTTGCAACGCGTTACTGGCCTTGCCCGCTCAACCGTGACCTTCAGGATCGACGCACTGCTGGAGGCCGGCTACCTGGTTGAGGACGGCAGCATCGTCGACGGCCGCGGTCGGCCCTCGACCAGGTTGCGCGTCAATGATCATCTGACAACCATCCTGGTGGCCGACCTCGGCGCAACCCACGGCCGTCTGGCAGTTGGTACTCCGGCGGGGGACGTGCTGGTCGAGTCCGTTATCGAGAGCAACATCGACAAGGGGCCAGAGGCGGCACTGGCCATGGTGACGCGCAAGCTTGATCAGTTGCTGAAGCGGTCCGGGCGTACCCGCTCCAGCGTGCGCGGTGCCGCAATCGGTGTTCCGGGTCCGGTCAACCGGCACACCGGCAGGATCGCTCGCTCGATCAGCATGCCGGGTTGGGACAACTATCCCGTTCAAGATCATCTGAGTGACTACTTCCGACGTACCCGCGGTGGTGGACAACGACGCCAACCTGATGGGTCTTGGGGAGCAGCGACGGGTCTACCCAGACGCCCATCAGGTGCTGTTCATCAAAGTCGGCACTGGCATCGGGGCGTCGGTGATCATCGACGGTGAGCTGCTGCGAGGCACGGATTCGGCCGAGGGCGACATTGGGCACGCCAAGATCACCGGGGTTGAGGAGACCTGCAGCAGTTGTGGTGCTCGCGGTTGCCTGGCGGCCATTGCCAGTGGACGTGCGATGGTCCGTGATCTACGTCGTCTCGGTCACGAGCCGTCCACGATGCGTGATGTTGTCCAACTGGTACGCGCTGGGAACCCCGATGCCGTACGGGTCATGACCGCTGCCGGTCGGGCCCTGGGCGATGTCTTGTCGACGGCTGTCAGTCTGCTCAATCCCGATATTGTGGTGATCGGTGGGGACGTCGTACACGCTCACGAGCGGTTCATGCTTGGCGTACGCGACACGCTGCTGGCCCGCACCCAGCCGCTCGCCATCGCCCACCTCACGATCGCGCCCAGCGCGCTCGGCGACCGCGCCGGCATCACCGGAGCCGCGGCCATGGTGGCCGATGTGATCTTCGGCAAGTCTGCGGTCGACGCCGATATCAGCCCGTCACATCCTCCGGCATCAGCCCAGGGTGGCACCGAACGCGCGACCCAGTAGATAGGTGGCCGCGGCGGCGCCGTACCCGATACCGAGTTGACGTAGTGCTCGCTTCAGCGGCGACGCGCCGGACAGAATGCCCACGATCGCGCCAGTGCCCAGCAGTGCAATACCAACGAGCGCGGCGGCGATGATCACTGCGGTGAGGCCGGAGGCGCCGAACATGTAGGGCAACACCGGCACCAGGGCACCGGACGCAAAGAAGCAGAAGCTGGAGATGGCGGCGTTCCAGGCAGAACCGACCGCCTCGTGCGGGTCTACCCCGGCCGTTTCCGGTGCGACCGCGTCCAGGTGCAGCGTGGCCAGCACCGTACGGGCATGCTCCTCAGCCTCAGGGGCCTGCATCCCGCGAGCCCGGTAGACCAGCGCCAGCTCATTGGCATCCACATCGAGATGAGGCAGCGCCGACTGCGATTCCGGGTCGGGCTGAGTCGATTGCAGCAGCTCGCGCTGCGACCGCACCGACACGTACTCTCCGGCAGCCATCGACAGCGCCCCCGCCAAGAGCCCCGCCAGCCCGGTGAACAAGATCGTTTGAGCATCCACGCCGGTAGCTCCGATACCGAGGACTAGGGCGAGGTTGCTAACAAGGCCGTCGTTGGCGCCGAAGACAGCAGCTCGAAACGTCCCGGACAGTCGTTCGCGGCCGCGTGCGGCGAGACCCCGCAGTACCTCACCGTGAATGCGCTCGTCGGCCGCCATCTGATCACTGGCGTATGGGTCGGTCTCATACGGTGATCGGCCTTCGGCGCGTTGCATCAGGGCGAGCACGAAGACGCTGCCGAAATGCGCGGCCAGAAAGACCAGCAGCCGGGTACGTACGCTGCTGCGGCGTGGCTGTCCGATGTCGTCGCCGAGCAGGTCCAGCCAGTGCGACTCATGCCGCTTCTCGGCGTCGGCCAGCGCTAGCAGGATCTCGCGTTCCTCGCCGGTGCGCCGCTCGGCCAGCCTGCGGTAGCCGGCGGCCTCAGAGCGCTCATCGGCAAGATATTGCCGCCAGCGACGGATCTGACCCCGCGTGCGGATCGGAGAAGTCGTCACCTCAACATCATGGCTGCTAGCCTCGCGCCCGTGCGGTCTCATGCGCGCACCTGGATCACCGCCGCCTCGTTGTTCGTGGTGAGCTGCGTGGTCGGCTTGTGGGCGCTGCACCAGACCCATCGGTGGCCAAAGGGGGATGGGCCGCACTACGCGATCATGACCAGCAGTCTGGTGAATCGCGGCAGCTTTGATGTCAAACCCAGTTACACGTCTGGCGATTACATCGGAATCTTCTCCGCCGAACCGCTTGATTTTCACCTCAATGCGCAATACTTTTCGCCGGATAGCCCGGCCTGGTACACCTATCACAGTTTCGGCCTACCTCTGCTGCTCGCCCCTTTCCTTCTCGCCGGGGAGGCGCTGCATATCCCGGCGCTGTATGCCCTGCAGATTAGGGATGGTGCTTTTGCAGGCGCTGGGGGTCGTTCTGGTTTATCTTTACGCGCTGCAGCTCGTGCGCCATAACGGCGCCGCATTGGTTGCGGCGATTACGCTGCTGGGATCGATGTCATATTTAGGTTTGGCCAGCAGCATTTATCCGGACGTGCTGACGGCCACAATCCTGGTGGGCAGTTTGTTGTGTCTGGAACGATTGCGGCGTAAGCCACACAGTTTGCTTCCGATGGCGATCTTGAGTGCGTTGGCCGGCTTCGCGCCATACCTCCACGTGAAGACCAGCCTGATGTCGGTGACGCTCCTGGCGCTCGGACTGTGGCATTGGTGGCGCAACGGCCGTTCACCGAAGGCGTTGACTCCTCGCGGAGCGGGGCGGGGGGTTCAAGGGGGGTCGTCCCCCCTTGCTCAATTGGCCTGCCTGCTGCTGCCTGCAGGTCTGCTGCTGGTCGGTTACGCCGTCGCGATCCATGCCTGGTATCACACCTGGGTGTTCACTGCGCCGTTCAGCAACGGCCTGCTCTTTCACTTTCCGCCGGGGAAGTCGATCATCGCCAATCTCTTTGATACCTCCCGTGGCATTCTGCCCAACAATCCGGGGTACCTCTTGATCTTGGTCGGTCTACCGCTGTGGTGGCAGCGTGACCGTCGCTCGGCTCTGGTCACTCTCGTGGTGCTGGCTCCGTCATTGCTGCTGCAATCAACGTTCGCCGATTGGGCTGGCGGCTGTGCTCCGGCCGGCGGACGCTACCTGATGCCTTTCGTTTTTGCCACACTTCCGGCTGTCGCATTTCTCTTCGCCGAGTTGCGCTGGGTTTTCCGCTTGCTCATGATGGTGCCGATAGTGGCGGGCGTGATTATGGGGGTTCACTATACGCAGTTGGATTTCGTCTGCTCTTATGCGGGCGATCTCAATCCCATGCTTGTCGACTGGTTAGCGATGCACCATCTTAGGCCGGACTTCGCCATCCCGATATTCAGTCACGACCTCGACCTGAATGGCGGAGCCGGGACGATACTGCTCTTGATAGGAATCGGTGTCGCGCTGGCAATGCTTTTCGCCGGAATAGTCATCGCGCAGCATAGATCGAGATCCTCATCGGCGAATTCTGATGATTCGCAGGTCGGTGCCACAGCTCTGAGAACCTGACGTCTACCCGCGGGCCGTCGCGCCTCGTGACTCTGCGGCGATCCCCGCGAACCGGCTCAGGTAGAGCAGTCTGGCGGGGGGTTCGGCGAGCACGCGGGTGCCAGCGGCACTCCGGTCGCAGAAGCTCTGCGCCTACGCCGGTTCCGAGCATCGTCACTTCGGTCTCGCGTCAGAGCAGGCTCTCGGCCGAGCGCGCGCTCGTGATCCGAATCAGGCGTCCTTCAGAGACGCGGAAGCCGCTCCATCGGTAGATCCGCCGGTCCGATCTGACCGCAGCCGCCTTCCCGCTCAAGCGCCCGTCGTACCCGTGCATCGCAAAGACGTTCCCGCGGGAACGTCTCCGAGCAACTGTCTGCGCAATTAAAATGTCAGTGCTGATCTGTACGTTCTTCCTTGTCAGAGCAGGTTTCTCGGGGAAGGGCGGGGATAGTGAGCAGCAAGATTCATGACGGACCAGGGGTGATACCGGGGCGTTATGCGGGTGAGGCGATCCCGATCCATGACGGTCCTACGCCGGAGCAGCTGGCCTATCAGCAGCACAAGACAGCGGCGGATGGGTTGGCGGGGCGGATTTGCGCCGCGGCTGCCGAGACGGCTCGATCCAGCTCTGTGTTGTTGGAGTTGGTGGGTGAGTTCGACGCGATCGGCGGCATGAAGCATTGGACCGGGTTCAAATCCTTGGCTCATTGGCTGTCGTGGTCGTGTGCGATGTCGCCGGGGGTGGCCCGGGAGCATGTCCGGGTTGCTAAGGCATTGCGCCGGATGCCCACCATCGCGAGATTGTTTCGGGAGGGCCGGTTGTCCTATTCGAAGGTCCGGGAGGTGACCCGGGTGGTTGATGTGGTTGATGAGGCTCGGTTGGCCGGGTTGGCGTTGACCGCCACGGCCGCGCAGTTGGCGAAGATGATCGCTGGGTTCCGCAGCGCTGATGGCATGCGCATCCCGCAACAGAACAAGCGCAGCGTGACCTGGCATGAGCGTGAGGACGGCATGATCGAGGTTCGTGCCCGGCTGCCCAAAGACGAAGCCGCGGTCTTGCTGGCAGCGATCGATACTGCGAGGGACCAGTTCGGGCCGCCACCGCCGAAACCGGACCCGGCGGGCGATTGCTGTGAGCCTGCGCCGGGTGTCGGGGTGTACAGCAACGCCGATGCTTTGTTGGATGTGGCCCGGGTGTTTCTGAACACGGCTCCGCAGGATCGTTCCGGGGAGGACCGCAGCCTGGTGGTAGTGCACGTGTCGGCAGACAACCTCGGGGACGTTCCCGCGGGAACGTCTCAGCCTGCTGAGGCCGTCTGCCACATCGAGAATGTGGGTTCGATCGAGACCGCGACCGCCCAGAAGTTGGCCTGCGACAACCCGGTGCTCGGTGCCGTGGTGGACAAACATGGCACTGTGCTCGCTCTCGGGCGCACCAAGCGCTTGGTCAGCACAGCGCAGCGGCGGGCGTTGATGATCCGGGACCACGGCATGTGCCAATACCCCGGCTGCCACCAAACCCGGCACTTGAAGGCCCATCACCTGATTCCCTGGATGCTGGGTGGCCGCACCGACCTTGAGAATTTGATCTTGCTATGCCAATGGCATCACACCGCTGTCCACGAGGGCGGCGTGATCATCACCCAGCAATCCGACAGTTGGCTGTTCACCAAACCCGATGGGCAGCCCTGCGACAGCTGGGTCAGCGACGAGAACCTGGCCCGGCATCTCGACTTCGCCCGGCGGGTTGTGCAACAGCAGACTGCCGAGCAAGATCAACTAGCCGAGGTGGATAGCTTCCACCATCCCGATGCCCGCACCATCCGACCCCGCTGGACCGGCGAACCCTTCGATCTGCACGCCTGCGTCCAAGCCCTCTTCACCATCAAACTCCCCAAGCCTGACGATCGCCAAGATCAACAAGCGGCCTAGCAGCCAGTGGCTCTTGATCGCGGCGAAGACGGACAACACGATGGCGGAGTGGACAACACCACGGCCGGGTCGGACAACACGTAGGACAACACCTGATTGGCAGATTGACCACCGACAGACGACGTCGGAGGCGATCGATGAGCAACTCCACGGACCCGAGGCCCTCGGCGTACCGAACGTTCAGCTCGCGTAGTTCCGATCCGGCTCGGCTCTGCTGCGCATTGACCCGGCTGTCGCAAGCACTGGCGCCGTCTGTCCCAGGGAGTGAACTGCGCATCGACTATTTGCGAGGGGTCTGCGATTGTCGTGGCTTTCTAGCTGAGGAGATCGGGTGGCCCTCAGAAGACGAGGCCTCGTGACCGTCGGAGCGGCGGTCGCGTGTTGCGCGCTCACTGCCGCCTGTACACCGAGCCAGCTCCGGGCGCGACTTCGTCTCCGACTCCAGTCTCGACCACGCCCACCGAATCCCAGATCGAGCGCCAAATGAGGCTCGACTATGAGGCTGCCAGAAGCGCCTACCGAGCCAGCGGTTGCAGAGCATGATCGGCAGGCTCATCTTGGCGTTGCGTCCGCCGAGAAGCTAAAGCTGACGGCAACCGGTGCGTACCTAGATTTTTCGTTGACCTCGCTTCGTCGTTCCCGTGACGCGGGCTGGCGAGCTGATGGTGAAACGAAGATTCTCGGTGTGGGTTCGACTGGATGGCAGGAGCGAACGGTCCGCCTGATCGCTTGCGAAGACAGCTCCGGCGTTCGGTTCACCGACAAGCGCGGCCGGAATGTGACGCCTCGGATGAAGTCGGACATATATGCAGGATCTGACGGTGAGCAAGGATGGCAGCGACTGGAAAGTCGCTGATATCTCATCCCAGATTGTTGAATCCTTCGAAGGTCAGCCATGCGCAGCCTAGGACGCGCGCTTACATGCGGCGCCGTCGTTGCAAGTTGCATTCTCGCTGCCCCGGTTGCGTTGGCTGACGACATCGAAACCAGAAAGGCTTGCGACTCTGCTGGTTGCTATGTGATTAGCAAGAGACCAGCCGAACAATCCGCGGAGTCGGGACGGGCTGATGGAATCCGTCACAGGCGAGGCGTAGCTGGTCGAGGTGCCGAGAATCATCGATTGCAGGAAGCGCGCAAGAAGTTCTCCGCAGCACATGCCGCGTACATCCGCCAGCTGACCACTTACAACCGATGCGTAGTGACGTTCAACCCGAGCACGAACCCGGGCGGCTGCGGCAACAGACCTACGGCACCAACGGCTCCGATGTTTAGCACCAACAACTTCGCTGGCCCAGGAAATCCGGCGATCACGGCCGGTCAGGCAGCGGCAATTGCCGTGGCACGCCTCCAACTTCCCACCATCGCGCCCGGCATAGGCCCGTCACCCGATCTCAACCCCTGGAACATGGCAGCCGTCGGTTACCCGTTGTGGCTTTGGGCAGATGGACCCACCCATGTTGGCCCGATATCAGACTCCGTTGCAGGCCTCTCCGTCTCGCTCGACGCCGAGGTGAGCAGTCTGACGTTCCGAATGGGCGACGGGCACTCGGTCACCTGCGCGGGTGCTGGCCAGCCCTGGACAAAGTCCGTGCAGCCGGGCGCCAAATCTCCCACCTGCGGATACGCATACGCCAAGCCTTCGCTACCGGACGATAAGTACACAGTGGCGGCCATTGCCAACTGGGCAGTCACCTGGACGAGTAACGGCCAGTCGGGCGTGATCAACGTTCCTGCCGTCGACACGACTGAGCTTCCGGTCGGAGAGCTCCAGGTGCTCGTTCGGTGATCATTTCAGACCAGCCGCGAGAAGATGCCCCTCGCGGTCATGCAGTTCCCCTTAGGGCTTCATGATCATGAAGTCTGCCCCCCGAAAGGAAGTCCATGAAGGTTCAGCACTACGCCGCCGTCATGGTGGGACTATTCGTCCTGCTCAAGAATCCGCAGTTACGCGATGAGCGTGGCCTCAGCCAGTCGGCGGAAAATGCCATTCTGCTTGCCGGTGCCGTCACCGTGGCCGGGATTGTGATCACGTTGATCACGGTCTACGTACGCGCCAAGCTCCCCAAGATCTGACCCGTGCCCGTCGCGGCCCGCGATGAGCGCGGCCTCAGCGAAAGCGTGCAATGGGCGATTCTCTGGCCTCTTTTGATGCTTCTCACCCTCGGGATCATCCAGGCCGGCATCTTCCTGCATGGTCGCAACGTCGCGCAACGAGCAGCGACAGCGGCAGTCGACGCTGCCCGCGGCAGCTATGGCACAGCGACCGACGCACAACACCTGGCCGAAACCATTGCCAGCTCTGGTGGTCTGGAGAATATTTCGGTACGCGTCCAGCGGACCGCCACATCAGCCAGCGCCGACGTCTCGGGAAACGCTCCGATGATCTTCGATCTTGGTCTTGGCTGGATTACCGAGACTGCCACAGCGCCGCTGGAACGGGCCACCCAGCCATGATCATCAGTTCAGCGGCCATCGCACCTAACCAGCGCGGCGCTGCGACCGTCGAGCTGACACTGCTGGTGCCCGCCCTGCTATTGGTTGTCGGGCTGCTGGTCGCCGGCGGTCGCTTGTGGTTTGCACGCACGACGGTCAACGAAGCGGCACAGACCGCTGCTCGTGCCGCATCACTGTCGCGAACCGCGTACGCTGCGGCGAGCGCCGGACGGGAGGCAGGATCGCAGTCGCTCACGACAGCGGGACTGCGTTGCCGCTCGACGTCGGTCTCGATCAACGCTGCCGCCTTCGGCGTTCCCGCGGGAACGCCCTCCACCGTCAGTTCGACGGTCATCTGCAGAGTGGACTTCTCCGACATTGTCCTTCCCGGCTGGCCTGGCTCCATCCAGCTGATCGGCCAGGGATCCGCCGCCCTCGACACCTATCGCAGCCGATGAACATCAGAAGACTGATCATGAAGCACAGGACGACCAATGCCTGCGATGAGCGCGGCCAATCGATCAGCCTTTTCGTGCTGCTGATCATGGGTGCGTTGATCATGACAACCGGTCTGGTGATCGACGGCGGCCAGAAGGTCGCAGCCACCAGCAGGGCCGAGTCGGCCGCCGCTGGGGCCAGCCGTGCAGCCGGCAATGCAGCGGCGACGCAACAGCTGGGCGGCGCAGACCCCGCGAGTGCCGCCGTACTTGCTGCAAAGGCCTATCTTGCTGGCCAGCCGGGGATCAAAGGTACGGTCGCCATCGCCACTGGTTTCGTCACGATCACCACCAGTGCCGAGGTGCCAACGATCTTTCTCTCAGTGATCGGCATCGGATCGGTCAGCGGAAAAGGCTCGGCTCGCGCCAACGTAGTGCCCACCGGAGCATCACGATGATCATGCAAACCCGCCCGACTTTGGGAAGAATCGAATGACCATTGACATCGAGCCTCGCGAGACACGTCTCGCTGGGAATGCTCGGAAGCGACCGACGGTGCAGTCGGGCGGTTCAGCTGCCACGCCGCAGCCACCTCGCTTGCCGGCCCGCCGTAACCCAAAGTGGATCGCACTCGGCGTCGTCGCGCTGTGTTTGGGCGGCCTGCTCTCCTACCTGATCTATACCCGCATCGCCACCGAGACAGCGGTCATCGCGGCTGCTCACACGGTTTACCGTGGCGAGACGATCGAGCAAGCCGACTTAGCGACGATCACTGTGCGCGAAGGCTCGCTGCCGAGCGCTATTCCTGCAACTCAGCTCCAGGATCTGGTGGGCAAGCGAGCCGCGTTCGATCTTGTGGAAGGTTCAGCCATCGTCTCGACGGCAGTCGCAGACGTGGCAACCCCGGCCGAGGGCCGAGCGATCGTGGGGCTGAAGCTCGCACAGGGCCGAGCACCAGGCACTCTGTTGCTGCCGTCCTCGCGGGTACGCCTTATTGCCATGCCGGCTGCAGCCGACAGTTCCACCAGCGACAAGCTGGCAGGGAGCATTTTCGTCGGTAGCGTCATTGATCAAGCACCAGCTGCCGACGGTACCTCGATCTTGGTCAATGTCGATGTCGACGCGGCGGCCGCACCAACGATTGCGATGCTGGCCGCTCAAGATCGAATTGCCTTGGTACGCGACGCGGGCCGGTGATCAAGATATGGCGATACTGCTGCTGACATCGACGGGTGGCTCACCTGGTGTTACCACCTTGGCCGTCGGTCTTGCACTTACCTGGCCGCGGCCGATTCTGCTCGTGGACTGCGATCCCGGAGCCCACCAAGCCATCCTTGCGGGCTATCTCGCCGGCCGATCGCCAGGCGGCAAAGGGCTGCTACGCGTAGCGGAGGCACACCGTGATCGTCGCCCGCTGCGCGAAGCAGTTCTCGATCAAACGCTGCCGCTGTCGGAAGAGCAGGGTATTCGTCGGCTGTTCCTGCCTGGCTTCAGCAAGCCGAGCAGTGCAAGCCATTTCGGTGGCGTGTGGGAAGACTTGGCCGAGGCCTTCGACCGCCTAGCGGATGTCGATATTGACGTGATCATTGACGGTGGTCGCCTTGGTCAAGCCGGTCCACCGCCTGCGCTGTTAGAGCGCTGCGCCCTGACTGCGGTGGTGCTGAACGCGACTCTCCGATCCGTCATAAGTGCCCGTGTTCATCTACCGGTTCTCCGTGATCATCCGCGGCTCAATTCCAAGGATCGCGGACATCTCGGCCTCATCGTTATCGGCGAGGGGCAGCCGTACGGCCGTAGCGAGATCGCCAAAGTCCTGGATGTCCCAGTGATCACGAGTATTGCTCACGACCCGCAGACGGCTGTCCACTTCTCTGACGGAACACCGCGACACCGACGGTTCGACTCCTCCCCGCTGACGCGCAGCATTCGTGACGCGTCTTTCCACTTGTCGACCACGATGCAGCAGTCAGCCGAACTCGTAGGTGGCCGATCATGAATGAGCACGCCGAGCATCCCGCAGCCCTGACCGACATTCCGATGCTTGCTGAATATGAAGAGGAGCTTTCGGCACCGCTCCCGGCTATCGACCCAGACGGCGAACCATTCGGGGTCTACAGCGCCGCAGAGTTGCGCTCCAGCCGCGCCAGCCTTCCGACCAGCGATCTTGACTGGACTCAGGTTGTTGATCTTCGCCGTCGTGCGTCCGAGATCATCACCGATGAAGCAACAGAGTATGCCCAGTCTGCCGGCCGACCGCTCGCCGACGAAGATCGATTACTACTCGGCCGTTCGATCATACGGCGAGTCGTCGGTGATCACGTTCGCTCGCTGCATCGCAGCGGCGCTGAGCTCTGGTCGCCGGCACAGGAGGAGGCTTACGTCACTGCAGTCGAGGATGCGGTCTTCGGCTACGGCCGACTGCAGCCACTCCTGGAGATGCCGGACGTGGAGAATATCGAGATTCATGGCTGGGACTCGGTCGTCATCCAGTACGGCGACGGGCGGCGGAGGCAGATGCCGCCGGTGGCCGAGAGCGACGCGGAGCTGATCGAGGCAGTGCGCTTCTTGGCGCAGAACAGTGAACCGTCCCGGCCCTTTGACGACACCCATCCCACGATGACCCTCGCCCTCGGCGAGCGGTTTCGCCTGCACGCGATGGCTTTCGGCTTGTCGTACCGGCCCAGCATTGTGATCCGGCAACACACCCTCACCGATGTGTCCTTGGCTGATCTTGCCGACGGCGGCCTGATGCCGTACGAGGTGGCGCAATTCCTCGATGCCGCGATCTTGGCCCGTAAGTCGATGGTGATCTCCGGCGATCAAGGCGCAGGCAAGACCACCCTCTTGCGGGCCCTGATCAATTCGATTCCGCTGAACGAGCGCTTCGGCACGCTAGAAACCGACTACGAACTGATGACCCACCTGCAACCTGGTCGGGAGAATATCTTGGCGCTGCAGGCGCGCGTCGGTCATGGTGAGATGTCCGGCGGCAGTCGGGTCGGCGATTTCACGATCTCAGAGCTTGTACCAGAGGCCTTGCGGCAGAACCTCTCTCGCCTCGTGATCGGCGAGGTTCGCGGTGGCGAGGCATCCGCGATGTTCGAGGCGATGCAGGCCGGCACGGGCACTCTGAGTACGACCCATTCCCACTCGGCGGAATCGACCATGGACCGCCTCGCGTCACGCGTTGCCCAGGGCGGCGTCTTGACGATTGACGAGGCTTACCGGCAGATCGCCCACAACATCCACCTCTTCATCTTCGTCAAGCTGGTGGACGAAAGCTGGAAGGGCGGCACGCGGCGACGGTATGTGTCGGAGATCCGTCAGGTCTCCCGCGCGATCGAGCACGGCCGTCCCGTGACCCATCTGACCTACCACGCCGTGGGAACCGCCAGACAGTCCGCGGGCTACTTCCCCGACGCAGACTTCGAGGCTGAGTTGCTGCCATTCCGCCGCGATCTGCCACCTTCCAGCCGAGATGTCAGGCGCCATCAGTGATGGAGATGCTGGCAATCACTGCAGGCTTGTTGATCACTGCCGGCCTGCTCGGAATTGTGCACGGAATGCGCCAAGAGACACGAGTGGCCGGGACGCAGAGACAATCTCCTGGCCAGCTCTGGGCGAAGATCACCAGACGGCCAGCCGGCCGAGCGGGTCGACGCCGCGACTTGATCTTGGTCGGCAGCGTGATCATGGGCTGTATCATCGCCATGCTCACCGGATGGCTGATCTTGATCGTCATCCTGCCCGCACTGGCCCTCGGCCTGCCCTACCTGCTGATTCTCCCCAAGCAACGTGACATCGAGCTGCTCGAGGCACTCGATCGCTGGGTACGCTCGCTGGCCGCGACCTTGGCTACTGGAAAGTCGATCACCGATGCGATCCGGATCTCACGGCGTACCGCGCCACCACTGATCGCCGACGAGATCAGCCTGCTGGTCGCCCGGCTGAACAACCGTTGGGAGACGCGCGATGCACTGATGCGGTTCGCCGACGCCATTGACTCGCCCGATGCTGACGGTGTCGTTGCTGCGTTGATCTTGGCGTCGAGCCGCGGCGCCAACGGGGCCTCTGTCACCTTGCAGGCCTTGGCCGACTCGATCCAGGCGCAGCTGAAGGGCCGACGAGCGGTAGAAGTCGAACGATCGAAGCCGTACGTGGTGGTGCGGCAGGTGACGATCATCTCGCTGTCCACCCTGGTTCTCGTCTTCGCCGGATCGCCGGCCTTCTTCGCGCCGTACCGCACACCTCTCGGTCAGGCGCTGCTATCTGGGTTGTTGATCAGCTACGTTGGCTCGCTGCTTTTGATGCGACGGAAGGCGCGCCAGACTCCACGACCCCGCGTTCTCATCGGCGATCATCGATGATCATTAGCCTGGTGCTGCTATCCGGCATGCTGCTCGCCGGAGGGCTGAGCTGCCTGGTGATCGCCTTCGCGCGTTTCACTCCGCGGCTGGAGGCCGCCGTGGAGCGGATCGGCGCCGACGGCGCGGAACCGAGGCCGTCAAGCGATGTTGGTCCAGTCAGCAGTCAATCCGAACGGCTCGGCGCTTTGCTGTACCGCGTTGCACCGATCCCGCTGTCCCACGGGCAACGTCGGGCGTTACGGCTACAGGACAAATCCATTGCGGAGTTCTATGCCGACAAAGCCGTAATGGCGATCATCGGCGCGCTACTTCCAGGATTGGCCGGCGCCGCGTTCGCGTACCTCACCGGTCATCTCAACGTGATCCCCGTAGTCGCCGTTGCTCTTGGTGGAGTGATCGGCTTCTTCGTGCCTGATTTGCTGCTGCGGCGCACCGCGGCACGTGTCCGAACGGGAGCTTCCGAGACGCTGCTGGTGTACATCGATCTTGTGACCTTGGAGCGACTGACCAACGCCTCGGCCACCCAGGCGCTGCAGAACGCCGCCGCGCTCAGTGACGCTCCGCTCTTCGTCCAGATCCGCACAGCACTGGAGCGTTCACAACTCGAGCAGCAGTCCCCGTATCCCGAGCTGCGCAGGCTGTCTGATCAGCTCAAGCTTCCCGAGCTGGCCGACATTGCTGACATCATGCAGCTCGACGAAACCGGCGCAGCGCTGTCCGGGACACTGCGGGCTCGAGTCCGCGAGCTCCGCGATGCACACCTGACGCGGGAGCACATCAAGGCGAGCGCCGCGGCCGAGGGAATGACGATCTATATGACGCTCCCGGCGCTGATCTTCGGCCTCATCTTTCTGGTCGCTGCCATGCTTCGGATTCTGACTGGCTGATGTCTCCACAACGCGTACGGCGACGAAATCCGCAACCGACAACACCTTCGGCGAACGGACAACACCTGGCTGTTCCCATCGACCGGCGACCTCGGAAGAGTAGAGGAAGAGTCGTGGGAGCAGAGCGGGATGAAGGGGACAGGCAGGGGATGGGAATGGCTGAGCGAGTGATCCGTTGATGGCTCGACTGATGCGCGGTCTCGGATCACTCGCCCTCCTGGTGCTCGGTCTTGCTGGCATTCCGATCGCCCTGGCCCTGCTCGGCGGTAATCCGCTGCCGCGCGAGCTGACCTGGACTGCAGTGCTCCATGCGCTGCTCACACAGGTCGACGGCACAGTCCTGGTTGGACTGATCTCGATTGTCGGATGGCTGGCGTGGCTGGTGTTCGCTGTTTCGGTGATCAGCGAGCTGGTGGCCATCGTTTCCCAGCAACGGATCCGGATCCGCCTCCCTGGACTCGATGCGCCGCAGCGATTCGCGGCCGGCTTGCTGCTTTCGGTGATCACGATGATCTCGGTGCCGCAGGCAGTTCAGGCCGATCCGGCTCCCGATCGCCAGGCCGTCGCCATAGCGGCAACACCCGAGCCACCAAACCTGATCATGAAGCCGACCGAGCCTAGGACGCCGCCAACAGCGGCCGCACCCCGGTCAGAACACGTCAAGGACACCAGCCATGACCACGTGGTGCAGGCAGGCGATGATCTGTGGAGTCTGGCAGAGCGGTACTACGGAGATGGCCGGGACTGGCGCAAGATCGCAACAGCGAATCCAAAGATCCTGACTGGTGGGCCCGACCGGTTGCACATCGGCTGGCGACTCAAGATTCCCGATGCTGGTGACGCCGTCTCCGACGAGAGCCGACGGATGATCACCGTGCGCCGTGGTGACACGCTTTCCTCGATTGCCGAGCGTGAGCTGGGGTCGGCGTCGCACTGGATGGAGATCTTCCGCGCAAACCGCGGCCAGCTCAGCGACCCCGACGAGCTACCCGTCGGCGTCCGCCTCGTTCTGCCGAAGCAGGAGAAATCTGCAACCGCGGCAAAATCCCGCCACCATGATCAACACCGTTCGGGCGAAGTGGCACCCGAGCACGAGCACCGAGCTGCGCCGCCGGCCGAGCCACCAGCTGCACCAGCTCGACCCCCGACTCCTGTGGAGACTGTGCCGAACGTGCCGACGAGTACGGCGCCGACGGCTGATGGTTCGACCATCTGGCTGGCAGGTGCCGGAGGTCTCTTGGCAGCCGGGGTGATCAGCGGACTGGCGTGGCGGCGTCGTCTTCAGCTCCAGGCCAGGCCACAAGGCCGACGGATCGTTCATCCTCCCGCACAGGCCAGCGCCGTCGAGGTGGGGCTCGGTCAACGGCAACGGCCGTTGAGTTTGCGGACGCTTGATCGTGGCATGAGGGCGATTGCGGCGCACTGCAGAAACGCCGGCGTCGCACCACCGCCGCTCCAGTTGGCATTGGTCGGCGAGACCGAGATCGAGCTGCGCATGCGTGAGTCGTGTCCGAGCGCCCCGGTCGGTTTCACGGTCCGTGGGCGGTCCTGGCTGCTCGACCAAGCCGACGTGGATTATCTGAAGTCAGTGCCGGGATTGAGTGAGGCTGCTCGCCCCTGGCCCGCGTTGGTCACGCTGGGTCGCGACGATCATGATCGGCTAGTGCTTGGTGATCTTGAAGCATTTGGTCTCTTGGAGCTTCGGACCGACTCAGGCTTCGCCACTTCGGATCTGCTCGCCGCCATGATCGTCGAACTTTCCTTCTCGCCATGGGCTGACGAAATGATCATCACCGTGTTGGGCGGTGATCGGCGGCTACCAGATGCGCTGGGCAAGCACAATGTCATCCACACCAACGACTGCGACGGGCTGCTCGACCGGCTGGAGCAGCGCGCCGCCATCCAACGCGAACATCGTCGCTACGAGGTGCTGAGTCAGCACCGCATCGATCCGGACCTGGCCGATCCGTGGGCCCCCGAGGTGGTTCTGGTGGACGGGCACCTTACCGACGCGCAACGAGAGCGGCTCAGCGCGCTCACTCTGGGCAGCCCCAACGTGACGACTGCTGCCGTCGTCCTCGGACCGGTTCCGGGCGCAGCCTGGTCGCTGGGTGGAGACGCGTCTTCAACCGAACGAAGGATCGTGCTGGAGCCAGTGGGCCTCTCGCTCTCGCCGCAACTATTGGAGTCCAGCGAGCTGACGGCGGTCGTTGATCTGATCGAAACGACCGGCAGCGAAGATACGACTCCGGCGCCTTGGTGGACCGAGGTCGACGTGCAGCCGGAGCCGCCACCCGACAACGTCACCTACCTGGATAGCCGATTGACGTGGGGGACAGCAGACACAGCAGAAAGGGCCTTGATCATGGAGGCAGCGATGGAGGAGGGCCGGACCGTCCACCATCCAACCCTCCAGCTGCTCGGGCCGATTGAGCTGCTCGGCGCAACCGGCACGGTCCCTCCGCGCGCAGCCAAGCAATGCCTGGAGTACTGCGCATGGCTGCTTGAGAATCCCGGCAGGACCGCCCAGGCGATGGTTGCCGCGCTGGCCGTCGCAGAGGGCACTCGACGTTCCAATATGAGCCGGCTGCGGAGCTGGCTTGGTAGCAGCCCGGACGGGGAGGCCTACCTGCCAGACGCCTACACGGGCCGAATCACCTTGCATCCCGCGGTGAGTTCGGACTGGCAGCGGCTGCAGATCCTTACCTCGACCGGTGTCAACAGGGCCAGCGATGCTGGTCTGCAGGCTGCGCTGGAATTGGTACGCGGTGCTCCACTCGCCGACGCTGCGCCTGGTCAGTGGCACTGGGCCGAGGAGCTGCGCACCGACATGATCTCCTGCGTACGCGACATCGGCGTCGAGCTGGCCGACCGCGCGCTCCTTGCTGGAGACCTGGAACAAGCTCGCTGGGCGGCCTCTCGGGCCTTGGCGGCCGCGCCGGGCGACGAGCTCTTACTCGCCGTGCGGATCCGCACCGAGCACGCCGCCGGCAACGTGCCAGAAACAGAGCGGCTCACGCTGCAGCTCGCAGCGCATGCTCGAACGCTTGGCGTCGACCTCGATGACGAGACGGTCATGTTGCTGCAGCAGGTCATGGAAGGACAGGTACGCGCCCGGCTGGCGTAGGTGGCCGACGAACACAGCGCGATGACGGCGCGGAGAACCTGACCGGCAACGTTCCCGTGGGAACTGGTTCCACTCGACTCGGCAAGCTGCGCAGGGTGAGCAAAAAGGTCCATAGCCTTATATGGAACGGCTACGCCGAAATTCGCGCATTGTAATTGATCCGGAGGTTCTCTGCTTCGCAGCGCCCCCATGGACGATAGTCAACGACGCTCTTGACTACGTCGATCAGTATGGCCTGCAGGTCGAACGAACGTCAGCTGGCCTCAAATGGGGTTGGATCAGGTGCAGCTGTGGAGCCCATTTCTCGATCTGGTCGACACCGCGTATCCCTTATGATCACGGCCGTCAGTTGCGCCGGTGGGTTGACCAGCATCAGCACGAGTCGAGGAGATGGAGTCATGACTGACTGGACGTTCCGACTGACTATCGTCCGCCCACGCTCTGTGGGCCTCTGAAGCGGTGAGCAACTAGACACGTTCGAGCCCGATAGAGACGCATGCGTCGAATTGCATAGCTTGGTCGCAGACACGAGAGCTGCAGCAACGCGACGATCATTCGCCCAAGTGTTACGCGGCTGAGATAAAGGCAGCATGACCCATAGGTTTGGGATACATCTTTTGATGCCAATGTGTCGTTTCGTTATCCGCGGACGGCGACATATTCCCCCGCTCGGGTCGGATCGTGCCCTTCCAGAATCGCGCGATTTGGCTCAGGACCGAATCTGAGGTTTACATATTTAGGCGTCCTATACTCTTGAGTTTCAGTCTTCGGTCGCGGGTGCACTGGAATCCCTTCGACAAGTAGGTCAAGGACCTGGTCCTTTATCTCCGGCATGGCCGGAACGCCACCGACAATTCATGAGGCTGATCGCGGGACGGATGTTGATCTTGGTAGCTGGCGGCAAGGCAGGGTCACCCCAGGACGACGACTGGCTCGCCGCGAGCGAGATCGCGAAGCGGGTTGGCCGGACCCGCCAGAGCATTGGGCTACTGGTCCGTGGTGATCGGGGACCGGGCGGACTTCCCGCCCCCGTAGCGCGCTACGGTTCACCGAACTCCATTGTGGAGCTGGGCCGAAGTTGAAGCATGGTTCGACGCTACGAGCCCACGGCCGTTCGGAAACGAGGGTCGAAGCTCTCGCCGGACTTTCTGGCGGAGCTTAACGACAGGCTCGATCTGCGAGAGCGCCTTCGCCACTCCCCTAATGCTCCGTGGCGCCCGAGGCTGGTAGCAGCGCTCCCGCTCGGCGCCTGAGCAGGCGGGCTGCCTGGCCGAGTGCGATGAATCCAGTGATAGCCTCGCGCCGCCATGCAGATCCAGCCGCCGTCAGGCTTTGCCGCCAGCCTTGAGCTGAACGGTCTGCCGGTGCTCGTCTGCGGGGGAGGCTCTGCTGCCCTCTCAGCTGTCCGGCGACTGCTCGACTCCGGCGCTCTAGTGACGGTGGTCGCGCCGGAGATCGGGGCGACCGTTGCCGATCTTGCTGCTCGCGAATTGTTGATCATCCGCCGACGGCCGCCGGCGCCCGATGACTTTCGTGGCGTCGTGCTGGTAGTCCCTGCTACGGGTGCTGCGGAGCGTGACCAGGCCATCGCGGCCGCAGCTCGTGATCATGGTGTACCGGTGGTTTCGCCGCCGCCGGAGACGATCGAGACGCCGACCGGTGCCGGCACCGTGATCTTGGTCGGCGGCGGTCCGGGAGATCTTGGTCTGCTGACCGTCGCGGGTCTGGAAGCGATCAAAGACGCCGATGTGATCGTGTGTGATCGGCTGGCCCCGCTCGCGGCATTGCAGCATGCGCGACCTGAGGCGTTGATCATCGAGGTGGCCAAGATTCCGCGCGGCGCGTCGACGTCTCAAGAGCGGATCAACGAGATCCTCATCGAGCACGCCTCGGCCGGCAAGACAGTTGTCCGGCTCAAGGGTGGCGATCCCTTCGTCTTCGGCCGAGGCGGCGAAGAGTGGCAGGCATGCGCGGCGGCCGGCGTCCCCGTCACCGTCATCCCAGGCGTCTCCTCGGCCATCGCGGGGCCAGCGCTCGCGGGTGTGCCGTTGACCCATCGTGAGCTGACTCAGGGCTTCACCGTGATCTCCGGCCACGCAGCACCGGGAGATCCCGGCTCGACCCTCGACTGGGAGGCACTTGCCAGGGCCAATACGACCTTGGTGATCATGATGGGTGTTGCCACCCTGCCGGCCATCGCCGCGGAGTTGATCAAGCATGGACTCCCCGTGGAGACCCCGGCCGTGACCGTCGCCGACGCCGCCATGTCGAGCCAGCAGTCCGTACGCGGCACGCTAGCCGATATCGCCGTACGCACCGAAAAAGCCGGCATCAAACCGCCCGCGATCACCGTCATCGGTGCCGTTGCCGGCTTCGCCTTGACGGTGCCCCAGAATCAGGACTGATCAGGCCCCGATCTGCCCCTGAACCAGTTCCGGCTCAGATGAAAGCCGTGGAGTTGATCTCGCGCATTCTGTCGTTGCAGCTGGCTGGGAACTCTTTGGTCATCCTCACCGATCGCACTCTGGTACACCGCTTTCACGGCTTGCGAAATGTCAGGATCATCAACGTCCAACTTGTCCAAGGCATGAGCGAGAGTGGCGCCGTCGGCGATCGCATGCAGCCCGTAGACCGAGCCCACGGCCTCGCCAGGGTCAGCAGTCTTGTGGGAGAAAACAGTGGTGGCGAGGAGCTCAGGCTGGATGTTGGCGGCATCGCTCATGATCGCCTTCTGCAGGCTTGACACGGCACCCATGTACTGCGCATAAGAGTCGACTCCGAAGGACTGCCAGGTCGGCAGCAGCGCTCCAAGATCACTGCCCACGTAGCCACGCACCATCAGTTGAGCCGATGCCCGGGCGCCCTCGAGTTCGACCTTCGCGGCAACGACTGCGGAGCGTCAGAGCGCCGCTTACCTTGATGTCGGACACCACAACGAGCGCTCGCAAGGCAACACCAAATCGATAGCTGTGCTCGCCGCTGACGACGTCCTTCCACCGAGCTGCCCCAAACATCAGCGCGTCGTGTCCTGAACGCTTCCCTCCACATTCCCGACAGGAAAGCCAAGGTTCGCCGCGGCGCTGACATTGAGGCTGTAATTCTCCTGCGTCCAGTTGTTTAGTCGCATCGGCCGACGGCGCAACCGGAATCGGCTGACTCGCGGCCATGCCGGCGGCGGCATGCACCCCTTCGACAGACATATCTGACCGGAGTCATCTTGGGCATGGCTAACGAGTCAAGCATTTCTGCACGAACAGTCGCTCGAGCTCGTTGTTCAGGGGATTGGTGACTGACCGGGAGCGGATCATCGGCGCCGATCACGAGACACTCTCGTCACGCGAAGCAACCTTGCCACCTCGCTGGCACGGAATGGGCAGGTCGAGGAGGCAACCGAGCTGAACACGAAGCTGCTCGGCGCCCGTGAGCGGGTCCTTGGCCCCAACCACCCAGACACCCTGTTCACCCGAAACGAGCTTGCCGACCTCAGGGAGCAGCGGCAAAGCGACTGATCATGATCGCCGGTCGGCATCCGGGCCCGATGTGCCGCCGGGTTCGAGTCTGGCAAGCCGCCACACAGAGTTGCTGCGGGAGAGCGATGCTCGACCCAGTGGCGCGATGTCGATATGGAAGATCACCTCCGGTGCCGCACCGAGTGCGTGAACGAGCAGAGCGCGGGCAACGAGTGGCGTCACCACGGCAACGTTCCGACCATCGGGCCACGGATGATCATCGAGTACCCGGCCCACCCGATTGATCAACTTCGCGAGACTCTCCCCACCATGAGGCGAGGCACTCGGATCGTGCAGCCAGGCTTCGAGGCCGGCGGCGTCCTCGCTGGCAACATCGATCAGTGCCTTGCCGGTCCACGCACCGAAATCGCACTCACGCAGCTCAGCAACAGGCTCCGCGCCAGGCCCCAGGCGTACGGCAGTCGCCGCACAGGCCTCTTCCGGCCCCCGCAACCAGGACGCAACCCGACCGCTCAGCTGCTTGATCTCAGCAGGGACCAACTGGGCCCGAGCCGCCGAAAACCAGCGCCCGGGTTGCCGGCGTTGCGGCGTGGGCGACCACGAGCAACCGCTGCGCCATCAGCTGCGAGACCGCCTGTCCATCGCTCGCCTGACTGATTTGCCACGCGACGGTCAGGCCGACCAAACGGGACACGAACAGCGCAACATAACCGAGGCCGGCGAGTTGCTCGATCATGACCACCGAGCGTGATTGTGCGGTGATCGGAACGACATCCGACAAGCCGGTGCTGGACAAGTTGGTGAAGCTCAGAAACAGCAGCTCCATCCAGGTACGTGGTTGATCAGGATCAACAGCAGCGATGAAGGACCCCGGTTGAAGCAGCTGGACGAGCTCGAACACGTACGCGAACCCCCACGCAACGAGGGTGAACGTTGCGCCGACGGCGTACAGCTCATCGGTGGTGACGGTGCGATCGGCCAGCATGTACACCATCAGGCTGCCCGCGGCCCAGAAGTAGAAGAGTGCGTGCAGCACCGACGAGGCGGCGTCCATCGCGGGGACGGGATAAATCTCATCGACGATGGAGAGTCCCGACGCGGCAACGGCCAGAGTGACCGCTATCCATGTGGGCCCCGGAGAGTCACGCGTTGCCCAGATCGCCAGCGCCAGCACGAGTGCGCCAAAGATCTCGAAGAGAACGGCTCCCAAGCCACCTGTCTCGATGAAGGGGTAAAGGAGCACACCAAGCAACTGCACAACGAGCAAGATCGCGGACGGGTGTCTGGCTACTTGTCCGACGACTCCTTGGGTGGGCATGCCCTTCATCGACACGCCGACCTGATGCGGTGTGGAGCTCGCTTCCTCCGCGCCGTTCTCCATGCGCGCACGATACCCAGACCTGCCGGTGAATTAGCGGAGAAGGAAGGCCGGGAACGACTGACAAGGCCGCCCCGCGACGATACAGTGCAAAGGTTCGCGGAGGACCTGGAAGTTCGGTGAGAATCCGGCACGGTCGCGCCACTGTGTGAGTTGCACTGCAAGTGGGTTGTACTGCACTGCTCGAGTCAGACCCAACCTCCGACGAGCTCCGTCAACGCGGGTCGCAGAAACCCGGAGGAGGAATCGATGTCTGAAGCCACCCATGCCAGACCAGTCGCGGTTGCGACGCCCCCGTTCTCTCTCAGCCAGCTGCTGCCGTGGCTGATCTTCGCGGCAGTGCTCTTCCTCGTCGCGCTGTACTTCATCTCTGCTGAGCAGGGTGCGACCTCAATCTTCTCCGGCACCGCCGTCCACGAGTGGGTCCACGACGGGCGCCACCTGCTCGGCTTCCCCTGCCACTGAGCCGCACGATGACTGCAGCACGCAATTTCCTGCTCAGAGGTCTGCTCGCAGGCCTCGTTGCAGGCCTGGTGGCCTTTGGCGTCGCGTACGTGGTGGGCGAACCGTCGGTCAATGCCTCAATCGCCATCGAGGAGTCCGGCGGAGCCGGCCATGATCACGCAGGCGATGATCACGCAGCGGAATCCAGCACGAGCGATGAGCCCGCGGCCACGGAAGTGCCTCGCTCCCTTCAGTCGACTGCCGGCTTGTTGACCGCAACGCTGGTCGCCGGTGTCACTCTCGGTGGCCTGGCCGGAGTGATCAGCGCACTTGCATTGGGGCGCCTCGGTGGTCTCGGCGTACGCGGTGTCACCCTCTCGGTAGCCTCGATGGGCTTCGTCAGCCTCTACCTGCTGCCCTATCTGGCTTATCCGCCCAATCCGCCCGCTGTCGGGCATCCCGACACCATCGGCACGCGCAGTGCGCTGTACTTCATCATGGTGGCCATCTCGATCATCGCCGCGCTCACCGCAGTGTTGGTCGGGCGCAAGCTCGCGAATCGATGGGGCGGCTGGTACGCAATGCTCGCCGCCATCGCCGGTTATCTCGTGGTAACCGTCACCGCGATCGCCTTGCTGCCGACCTACAACGAGGTGCCTGCAGACTTCCCGGCGACCGTGCTGTACCAGTTCCGGATAGCAAGTCTGATCACGCAGCTGGCGCTCTGGGGCAGCATCGGCCTGATCTTGGGGGAGCTGCTGCACCGGCTGCAACGGCGCAGCGATCTTGAGGTGATCGAACCCGAGTACGCAGAACAGTCGCTCTGAAGTGATCAACCCACCCTCAGCCGGCGCGTACGCCGAGGCCCGCCGCCGCTTGGATGCGCTGGCGAAGCCGAGTGGTGCGCTGGGCCGGCTGGAGGATCTGGCCGCATGGGTCTCGGCCTGCCAGGCGACGTGCCCGCCTCGCCCGCTCGATCGGGTGCGTGCGGTGATCTTCGCGGGTGATCATGGCGTCGCCAAGGACGGCGTCTCAGCCTATCCACGCGAGGTCACGTCGGTGATGGTGCGGGCCTTCGTTTCCGGCCAGGCTGGTGCAAACTGCCTCGCTCGGCAACACGACGTGGCGCTGCGGGTCCTCGATCTTGGTGTTGATGATGATCTTGACGACCTAGCCGCTGAGGTTTCGGCGTACCACCTCGGCCCCGCCGAGCCGATCGACAAGACCGATGCCCTGACGGCAGCCGACTGCCAGCAGGCGGTACGCGTCGGCGAGGCGATCGCGGAGGATGAGATCGCCGCCGGCGCCGATCTGTTGATCATCGGCGACATGGGGATCGGCAACACGACACCCGCAGCTGCCCTCGTCGCAGCGACCTTTGGGCTGCCGGCTGGGGAGGTGGTCGGGCGCGGCACGGGCGTAGACGATGACCGGCTTCGGCATAAAACTCAAGTGATCGCGACGGCGCTTGATCGGATCGGGGAGCGCGCGGAGGACCCGTTCCAGCGCCTTGCCGCCCTCGGATCTGCCGACATTGCCGCGGGCGTTGGCTTTCTTCGAGCCGCGGCCCGCAACGGTGTGCCGGTGCTGCTGGATGGGGTCGTTTCGGTCGCCGAAGCATGTGTCGCCGAGGACCTGGAGCCCGGCGTAGTCGCCTGGTGCGCGGCCGGGCATCGATCAACGGAGCCGGCACAGCGACTCGCCCTGGAGAAGCTGGGTCTGGAGCCGATACTTGATCTTGGTCTGCGGCTCGGTGAAGGTAGCGGTGCCCTCACCGCCCTTCCGGTGCTGCGCTCGGCTGTCCTCATGCTCCGCGAGCTGGCCCTGCTTGCTGATCTCATCCCCGCCAGCTAAGGCTGTCATGCTGGACGCTCTGCGGCTCTCGGTCGGCACGCTGACCGTCGTGCCGTCCGGCGCCATCGGCGAGATTGACCGCCGCACCGCGGCCCGCGCCATGATCATCGCGCCGCTTGCCGTCCTGCCGCTCGCTGTCGCCGTGGGGCTGCTGGGCTGGCTGGCCCGTACCGCTGGGCTGCCTGGTTTGGCGGTCGGGTTGTTGGTGGTCGGTGGGCTGGCGCTCGGCAGCCGTGCCCTGCACCTGGACGGGCTGGCCGACACCGTTGACGGATTCGGCTCCGGCTGGACGGCCGAGCGGTCATTAATGGTGATGCGGCGCGGTGACGTCGGCCCCATGGGTGTTGTCGCGCTGATCGTTGTACTCGGCCTGCAAGCGGTATCGATCGGCGAGCTGGTCCAGGATGTGTTCGGTGCCGTGCTGGTCGGCGTGGCCGTGTGCTGCTCTCGCGCGGCTCTGGCCCTGACCTGCGTACGCGGTGTGCCGGCTGCCCGAGACGACGGGCTGGGCGTAGCGGTTGCCAATTCCGTGCCACGTACGGCTGCCGCCGTCAGCTGGCTCGCTGTGCTGCTGATCATGACCGGGGCTGCGACGCTGTCCGGGCACAGCCCGGTCAGCGGTGCTCTCGCGACCGTGGCCGCCGCCCTTAGCGGTTGGCTTTCTGGTTTACCGATCCGTACGCCGGCTAGGCGGCATCACCGGTGACGTGATGGGGGCGGCGATCGAAATTGCCTTCACCGTCATTGTCACTGTCATGATCATATGAGATCACAACCGCAGCGCTCGGCCAGCGACGATCATGATCACCTCATCGCTTACCGCAGCCATCTCTTGATTGACCAGCCCGAGCAACTCGGTGAACACCCGGCCCGATCGGTACGGCGACACCAGTCCCCAACCGACTTCGTTGGTCACCGCGAGTGCAAGGCCGTGCCGTGCCCGCCACGCTGTGATCAGATCCTGCAGCTGATCATGAAAAGCACCCTGCCAGCTCGCCAGCGGCTCTTCCCACGTGCCGAGCCGGTCGATGACCGCAGTAAGCCAGGTGCCGAGGCAATCGATCAAGATCGCTCCTGGCGCAGTGCGCAGTGCCTCGGCGACGTCGCTGGTCTCCATCGTGTTCCAGTGCGCTGGTCGCCGCGCGCGGTGATCGGTGATCCGGGCGGCCCATTCGGCGTCGGCCGCAGGGTCCGGCGACGGCCCGGCCGCGACGTAGCTGACCTCGGCACTGTCAGAAAGCAGCGCCTCGGCGTAACGGGACTTCCCGGAACGCACGCCTCCGGTGATCAGAATGCGTCGATCACTGAGGCTAGCGTGCTCCGTATCGGTCGATGGGTTGGTCATCGCCGATGACTCTATCGAGGCGCTGGCCGTCGGCGGCTGGACTTGCACTCGGCTACCTGGCCGATCGGGTCGTCGGCGACCCACGCCGTGGCCATCCGGTCGCGGCATTCGGCGCCGCCGCAACCTGGCTGGAGACCCACAGCTACGCGGATCAGCAGGCGGCCGGCCTGCTGCACACGACCGCTCTGGTCGGGGCAGCGGCCGGGTTGGGTGTGGTGCTGGAGCGATTGATCGCCGATCGCGCAACGGCGACCGTGCTATCCACGGCGGCAGCCACCTGGACCGTTCTCGGTGGCCGGTCGTTGAGCCGGGAGGCCGCGACGATTGCCGGGCAGTTGACGACCCAGAACCTGGCCGCCGCGAGAGATCAAGTCCGCCACCTCGTTGGGCGCGATACAGCTGAGCTGTCTACCGGGGAGGTGGCGCGCGCGACTGTCGAATCCCTTGCGGAGAACGCCTCGGACGCGGTCGTCGCGCCGCTGTTCTGGGGTGCGCTCGCCGGCTTGCCCGGGCTGCTCGGATACCGCGCTGCCAACACCTTGGACGCCATGATCGGGCACCGCTCGCCGCGCTATCGCAAGTTCGGTTGGGCCGCGGCCCGGCTGGACGACCTCGCCAACTGGGTGCCCGCGCGCGTGGCCGCACTGGCGGCGGCGGCCTGGGCACCACTGGTCGGTGGCACCGCGGGCAAGGTCGTCGACGCGGTACGCCGCGACGCCAGCCAACATCCGAGTCCCAATGCAGGCGTTGTGGAGGCGGCATTCGCCGGGGCGCTGGACGTGCGACTCGGCGGCCACAATTACTACCAGGGAGCGATCGAAGATCGCGGCTTCTTGGGCGACGGCCGCCTGGTCGAGATCGCCGATATCGAGCGGGCCAGCCGCCTCGCTGCTGCCGTGTCGATCAGCGCACTCGCGATGGCCGTGCTGTTTCGCGGCTGGCGATCATGACCATCGTGATCTTGGGCGGTACCGCCGAGGCGCGGCAGCTTGCGGCTGCTCTGGTGGGAGCCGGAATCGATGTGGTGTCCACGCTCGCTGGCCGGGTCAAGAGTCCCCAGTTGCCAGTGGGACGTGTCCGGACAGGCGGGTTTGGCGGCGTCGACTGGCCTCGCTGACTTCCTTCGAGCCCAACATGCCTCTGCCGTGGTGGATGCGACCCACCCGTTCGCGGCGATGATCAGCAGGAACGCGGTGCAGGCCGCCGGCCTCAACGGTATGGCGCTCATCCGACTAGAGCGCCCCGGGTGGAGCGAGCACCCCCGCGCGGGCAGCTGGACCTGGGTCCCCGACACCGCCGCCGCCCGAGCCGCTGCAGATTCCGCCTGCCGGCCGTTTCTGACCACCGGACGGCAATCCTTGCCAGACTTCGGATCGTGGGCTGATCGCGAGGTGCTGGTCCGCCTCGTCGATCCGCCCACGACGCCGATCCCGCCGCGCTGGACGGTCATGACGTCGCGAGGACCTTACGCGTACGCCGGCGAATCCCGGATTCTCATCGATCACGCTGTCGATGTGCTGCTCAGTAAGGACTCCGGCGGCACCCATACCGTGGCCAAGCTGGATGCCGCGGGTGATCTTGGCATCCATGTCGTGATCATCAAGCGCCCCGAACGGCTGCCCGCGAGCGTCGTCAGCACGGTCTCCGAAGCCGCCGCGTGGTGTCGCTCCGTTGAGAATTTGCGGCTCGTGGGACGATCGATGTCATGAGGTTGCTTATCAGACTGGTGGTCAATGCTGCCGCGCTGGCGATCGCGACGTGGATCTTGAGTGGCATCAGCCTGACCGGCTCGAGCACCACCAGCAAGGTCATCACGTTGTTGATCGTTGCGTTGATCTTCGGGGTGCTGAACGCGATCATCAAGCCACTCTTTGCGCTCTTCACAGCACCACTGATCCTGCTAACTCTGGGGCTTTTTCTCATTGTGATCAATGCCTGCATGTTGTTGCTCACTTCATGGCTGGCCGGGTTGTTCAACCTCGGCTGGCAGGTCGACGGATTTTGGACCGCGGTGCTTGGTGCGATCATCATCTCCATCGTGAGCTTCCTGCTGAACGTCTTCCTGCCCGATCCGGACGACTCGAGACGTGGCTGAGGAGCCCACCAGTCGTCCGATCCGCATCGTCTTCGTCTGCTTGGGAAATATCTGCCGTTCACCCATGGCTGAGCGAGTGGCCGAACGGGCCGCCGGCGACGCCGGCCTGACCAATGTCGAGTTCTCCAGCGCTGGCACCATCTCTGAAGAATTCGATGATCCGATGGATCGCCGGGCTGCCGCTGTGCTCGAGGAGCGCGGCTATCGATTTCATGATCACATGGCCCGCCGGGTCACCGCAGCTGAGATTGCTTCGGCCGATCTGGTCGTGGCTATGGAGGACAGTCACGTCCGCAGCGTCTTGAAACTGGCGCCTGATCCGAGCAAGGTCAGCTTGCTGACGGACTTCGATCCAGCAGCCGAGCCGGGTTCCGGCGTACCGGACCCCTACTTCGGTTCCGACACCGGTTTCTACGACACCCTTGCGGCCATCGAAGCCGCCATGCCCGGACTCCTCGACCGCATCCGGACCTTGCAAAGCTAATCCGCCCTGAAGATGAGAGAAATGGGTCAATTCACCTCGATTTGGCGCGCGCGGGCGATCTTGCGACGAGAAACGTGGCTTCTACAGATGAGCGCACGCACTTATTTTGTGACCGGGCATAAGTCCCAGTCGAACAGGGTAATTTCCGCCCCGACAAGGGTCCTTGCGCGGCACCTCTCACAGGTTTTTCATTGGTGACTTGCCAAGCTCGCCGACAGGGGACTCGGGGAGGAACTGAAGATGATAAAACCACGACACACGTGGCCGCTGGTGATAGCAGCCACGCTCACCTGCGCAGCATGTGTGAGCACACCCGCCTTCGGGCGTTAATCCAGCAGGCCCGTCGACGCTGGAACCGAGCCCGGCCAGTCCGGTCGCGGCGCAGCCGCTGCTGCCGACCGGTGCCGAGCCTGTCAACCTCAACCCGGAAGATTTCAGCGCCGACATCACCAACGCCTACTGGCCCATGAAGCCCGGCACCCGATGGGTCTACCGCAATGTGGAGGAAGGCAATCCGCCGCAGGACATCGTCGTCGTTGCGACTACTGAGACGAAGAAGTTGGCCAACGGCATCACTGCCCGGGTCGTTCGCGACACCGCGCGAGCCGAGGGCCAGCTCGTTGAAGACACCATCGACTGGTACGCCCAAGACAAGGCGGGCAACGTCTGGTACATGGGTGAGCAAACGGCTGAGTACGAAAACGGCAAGGTCGCCAGCCGAGCGGGATCTTGGGAGGCCGGCAAGGACGGTGCGATGCCAGGCATCATGCTGCCCGCGCTACCGCAGGACGGCCAGAAGTACCGCCAGGAGTACATGAAGGGCGAAGCCGAGGACAACGGCGAGGTCATCGCGACCGATGCACTGGTCCAGGTCAAGACCGGCCGCTACAAGAGCTCAGTGGTCACCATGGACACGAGCAACCTCGAGAAAACCGCGGTGGAGTACAAGTTCTATGCACCAGCTGTCGGACCGTTGCTCGCCCTGGACGTCTCAGGCGGCGCGGCCCGCGAAGAGCTGGTCAAGATCGAACAGGCTGGTCCTGCGGCTGGCACCGGGCCGATCGGCAAACCCAAGCAGTGACGGCGTGGGCTGCGGCACTATGACGAGCTGGTCGCTCCGACGACTGCAGGAGCTTGCGAAGTCAGCAACGATGAGCATCCGCTCTGCAACGCAGGCGACGAAGGAGTCGGAACGCGCGAACAGCTTGTCAGAGTGCCAATCCAACACGGCACTATGACGAGCTGGTCGCTCCGACGACTGCAGGAGCTTGCGAAGTCAGCAACGATGAGCATCCGCTCTGCAACGCAGGCGACGAAGGAGTCGGAACGCGCGAACAGCTTGTCAGAGTGCCAATCCAACACGGCTATGGCTCGCCGTCGATGATCGTGAAATCCTTGATCTCGTGCGAGTCCTGATTGTCGAGGATGAGCCCAAGCTCGCCAGCCTGCTGCGGAAAGGATTGACCGCACAGGGGCTCGCGGCCGACGTGGCAACAGACGCCGACGAGGCCATGTGGATGGCCGCGGCGACCGCGTACGACGCGATCACGTTGGACGTCATGCTCCCGGGGACCGACGGATTTACGCTATGCCGTGATTTTCGGCGACAAGGCGTGACCACGCCGGTACTCATGATCACCGCGCTCGACACGATCCACGATCGGGTAACCGGCCTGGACAGCGGCGCAGATGACTACCTCGCGAAACCGTTCTCGTTCGATGAATTGCTCGCGCGGCTCCGGGCTTTGGCTCGGCGGCCTCGCGAAGTGCGCATGCCCGTACTCGCCGTCGGCGAGCTGAGGCTCGATCCGGCGGCGCGTACGGTGCACTATGGCGACACCCCGATCGAGCTGACTCCGAAGGAGTTCGCGCTGCTTGAGGCGCTGATGCGCCGGCCAGGTGAGGCGGTGTCCCGCTTTGACCTGCTGGAGTGCGCCTGGGATGACAGTTACGACAACCGGTCAAACGTCGTCGACGTCTACATCGGCTACCTACGACAGAAAGTCGACCGGCCTTTCGGGACCGACAGCATCGAGACCGTACGCGGTTACGGCTATCGGCTCCGTACCGAGGAAGCCGGATGAGCCGGCTGCCTATTCGCTGGAAGCTCACCCTGGCTTTCACGCTCGCGCTGACGATCGTCCTCACTGCTGTCGGCGTCTTCTTGCACTTTCAGCTCAGCACCGATGTGGACCATGAGATCGAGCGTGATCTCCGTACCCGCGCCGCTCAGCTCAGCGGTTTGCTGATGCGGGAGCCGATTTCGTCGCTGCCCACCGCTGCCGCCGAACAGCTCGAACCAGATGAGACCATCGCCCAGATCCTGACGCCAACCGGTGGGGTGGTGGCAGCCACCGCGTACGCCGATGTCCAGCTGCTGACGCCTGAGCAGCTGCGTGATGCTGCGGTAGGTGAGGTCTTCGTCGACCGGCCGGGTGACCAGCAGCTTGACGAGTCGCTCAGGATCTTCGCCATGCCGGTACAGGCCCGGGACGAGACCTTCATCGTCGTCGTCACCGACTCCCTCGACGAGCGGTCGCAGACGCTGACCTCAACGTTGGGTGTGGAGGTCGTTGGGCTCATTGCCGCGCTGATCGCCTCCTGTGGTGTCGGTTACTGGGTGACCGGGCTGGCGTTGCGGCCGGTCGAAGACCTCCGCCGCCGAGCAACCTCGATCAGCGGCCACGACTTGATCGATGGTGACCGATCGCCGCTACCGGTCTCACCGGTCAAAGACGAGATCGGACGCCTGGGGGACACGCTCAACGACATGCTCGACCGCATTGGACAGGCTCAGGCCGCGCAGCGGGATGCATTGGAGCAGCAGCGGCAGTTCCTTGCCGACGCCAGCCACCAGCTGCGTACCCCCGTGGCGATCATCAAAGCCGAGGTCGAGCTCGCCCAGGCGGGAACGACGAAGGGCGATGAACTTCAGGCTGCGATGACATCGATCGGTGAGGAAACTGACCGACTATCCAGACTCACCGAGCAGCTCTTGCTGCTCGCCGCGGCGGATGAACATCAGCTCAGCCTGAGCCGGGAATCAATCACGCTTCGCGGTCTACTCGACGAGGTGGCCGACCGGGCCCGGGGACGTGCGCAGCTCCAGGGTCGAAAGATCACCGTGGAGTCCGATGAGACCACCATCGTGGCGGATCGGCAGCGGCTCGAATACGCCCTAGGCAACTTGCTGGACAATGCGCTCATCCATGGTGCCGGAGATATGTCACTGGTCGGCCAACATGTCGGTGATGCCGTCACGATCAGGGTTCGTGATCATGGAGCCGGCTTCTCGGAGAGCTATCTCGCGCATCCGTTCGTCCGTTTCGCACCGACGTCGAGCACTGGCCGCGGCACCGGCCTGGGCCTGGCCATTGTGCACGCCATTACCGAGGCACACGGCGGCGTCGTGAGCGTGGCTAACGACGTTGGGGCTTCGGTGACCCTCTCATTGCCGACAGACCCGGCTCGTCCGGTTGCCGTACCTGGTAGCGACCCGAGCGCGCCAGCAGGGGCCAGCGATCAAGAACGGCAGTGGTCTTCGCATTGAAGCCACGGCCGCTGGAGTATCTGGTCAAGATCGTCACCGAGCCCGTTCGCAGATAATCGATCGCAAAGCGCTGGAACGTCTTGTTGCGGTTACGGGACACCGCCACTCCGGCAGCGGCTGCCATGTCGTGAGAGTTTCCGCCGAGGTCGGCGATGAACTGGCAGTTCCGGGCCAGGTTGCGGCTCAGGATGTCGGAAACGACCAGCGTTGTCGCGTCGTCTGCGGTCACGCAGCCCGGCGCGGAGGCGGTGAAACTCTTGAAGTTGCTGGGGAACTGCCGGCCGAAGGTGATGTCGGACCAGCCGCTCGCGTACACCACAAGCGCACCGGCTGTCACGACACCGACCGCGATCTGTGCCGGTCGGGCGCGTACCAGCGCGACAACGCGGCCGATCGCCGCCCCGACGACCAGGGCAACCGGAGCCGCTGTAAAGCCGGCGTAGTGAGGAAACCAGGTCGGTGTCGCGAGCAGGAAGGCTGTTAGCCCGATGAACAGCAGTACAGCGAGCCGCGCCTCGCGATAGCTCCATGCCAGCGCGGCGCAGCAGAGCAATGCGAAGACCGCAAGGACTGTGATCGTCAGGTGCTGTCGACCGACGATGCCGAGGCCGACGATTTCATCAAGCCGCCAGATGAGGGTGACGTCGTTGCCGCCGCGCCGGAAGACCTGGTCTCGTACGATCTGGTTCCACATCGCTGTTGGCGCCGCCGCGAAGAACGGCAGACAGATCAGTGCTGCGGTCAACGCACTCCCCATCAGCACCTGCCATGCCTCGCGGAACCGGCGTCCTAGCAGCAACCAGCCAAGAACGATCAGGACAGTAACGACCCCCCAGACCTTGATCGTTACGGCCAACCCGAGGAGCGCCCCGGCGGCAAGAGCCCGGCCACGAGGCAACGAGCTGGCGCGGGCAACAGGCTCGAGCAGGATGATCGCGAGCAGCAGTGCTGTGGTGGCCGGGCTCTCCAGCAATGTCGACTTATCGGCGTACACGGCTGGATAAAAGACGGCATAGCAGAGTCCACCGAACAGGGCGGCAACCAGCCCGATGGGCCTCAGGATTCTCCAGATCAGGACAGCGTTCAGCGCGCCGAGCAGCATCCACGCCACTCGAGCGGCCGCGAAACCGTACGAGTCGCTGACGAGCTGCGCACCAAGGGCGAACGGTGTCAGCAGCAGCGGCATGCCTGGGGGATGGAGAAGCAAGAAGTCCTGGTAGGGAAGTCGACCATGCACCAGCCCGGTGGCGGCGGCGTAGTACACCCCGTCGTCGTAGTTGCCGAAACCGAAAAGCCCACCGCCGCGCAGCACCGGTACCAGTCGAAACGCGAAGGCGATCGCACCCAGCGCGATCGCCCACAACCAATGCCAGTTGGGGTGTGCGCTGAGCTTGTCGAAGGGCTTGTCGATCTGGGCTTGGGGGATGCCCATCGATCCAGCATTCCCGCGTGCTGCTGTGATGAAACTGAGCGGACACCGTAGGGACTCGCGGATACTCTTCGCCGAATGGTCATGGAGACCCTTCCGCCGCATTCGGCTGGTGCGGGTCCGGCTAGCGAGCCAGTGCGCAGCGAGAGTCGTTGGGGCATCCGGAGGCGTTCGGTGCTCAGTGCCGTCGTCGTGGTGACGTTCTCCTTGCTCGTCGGAGGCGCGTTCTTGCTGCTTGTGCTGCAGTCGTCGTTGATCTCGGCCGAATGGAACAGCCTCGCGCAGCGTGCCAACGACGTCGCTCGCCTTCTGGACGAAGAAGGGGTCCGGGAAACTCAGTCGACGCTGGCCGAGGATCGGCGCAGTAGTGAACAGGTGCAGATCATCGACTCCACCAATCAGGTGGTCGCCGCGAGCGCCCGTCGACTACGCGGCGAGCCGATCTCCACGTTGCGCCCGGCGCCCGGAAAGACTGCGAAAGAGCAGCTGCCCCGCGTGCCGGCACTCGGCCAGGACGACGAGGTCCTGGTGAGCGCGCGGGGGGTTGAGGTGAAGGATCAGGCCTACGTCGTCCTGGTCGCCGAGCCGCTCGAAGTGCAGACGGACACGCTTCGAACGGTCGGGTTGCTGCTGCTGGCGGCCTCGCCGCTGCTTATCGCGCTGGTCGGCGTAGCGGTATGGGTACTGGTCGGTCAGTCGCTCAAGACGGTGGAACGTATCCGTCGGCAGGTGGCAGAGATCGACGGTCAGCGGCTCAGCGGACGCGTGGAGGTGCCGCCGACTGGCGACGAAATCGCTGCGCTGGCAGCCACGATGAACGAGATGCTGGACAAGCTGGAGCACTCAGACACCACCCATCGGGCGTTCTTCTCCGACGCGAGCCACGAGTTGCGCAGCCCTTTGTCGACGCTGGTGACGACCGCTGAGGTCGCGAGTCTGGACGAGACTGGCAAGACCTGGCTCGACATGCAGCAGACGGTGCTCAATGAGTCCAGCCGCATGCAGTCGCTAGTCGAGGACCTGCTCACCCTGGCGAAGGTCGATGCTCATCAGCTGCAGCTGGACATCCAAGAAGTTGATCTTGAAGATGTGCTGGTCTCCGAGATCACCAGGTTGCGAACCGTATCCAGCCTGCAGATCACTGCAGAGCTGCAACCCGTGCGGGTACGCGGCGACGAGCGTCGACTCTTGCAGGTCTTCCGGAATGTTCTCGACAACGCGGCACGTTATGCGAAGTCGGCGATCATCGTCGGGATGGAGCGCCGCCCCGGCGAAGTGGTGGTGTCGGTAGACAATGACGGCGAGATCATCAGTTCACAAGATCGCAACCGGGTGTTCGAGCGATTCGCCCGGCTCGATGCCAGCCGTTCATCCGACGGCGGCGGCAGTGGACTGGGCCTGGCGATCAGCCGAGAGATCATGCTCGCGCATGGCGGAACGGTGGTGGCCTCTGAGTTGAACGGTTGGTGCCGCTTTGAGGTGATCTTGCCCTTCATTGCATTTGTGATTGCTCGCGCAATTGGTGCGCGCTCGCAATCGTTACGAGCTCCGCTCCGCGCTGCTCGAGTCTGCATCCAACCGGTAGCCCATGCCGCGTACGGTGCTCAGGGTCTGCAGCCCGTACGGCGCGTCGATCTTCTTGCGTAGATATCCGATATAGACCTCGACGACGTTCTCGCTGCCCTCGTATGCCGCATCCCAGACGTTGCTCAGAATGGCAAACTTGCCCACCACACTGCCGGCGTTACGCATCAGGTAGGTGAGCAGACTGAATTCGCGCGCCGTGAGCTTGATCAAATCACCGCGCCGGGTGACAGTACGCCGAGCAGGATCCAAGACCAGGGAGCCGACGGTCAGCTGGGCCGGTCGCTCCGGCGCGCCGCGGCGGATGAGCGCGCGTAACCGCGCCACAAGGACCTTGAAGCTGAACGGCTTGGTCAGATAGTCGTCGGCGCCAAGATCAAAAGCGTCGGTCTGGTCGTACTCCCCGTCCTTCGCGGTGAGCATGATCACCGGCGTCCAGATCTCCCGGTCCCGAACTTCCTTGAGCACCTGATAGCCGTTCATGCCCGGCAGCATGATGTCGAGGATCGCGACGTCGTAGCTGAACTCAGATGCCGCCCAGAGACCGTCGACACCATCGTGAAAGACGTCGACGACAAAGCCCTCGCCGACCAGCCCGCGTCGCATGGACTCCGCGAGACCCTTCTCGTCCTCCACAATCAACACCCGCATGGGTGCCCCCCTTTTTGCAGCTGCTCGCGCATCGCGCTTAGGAATCCGCCGCCGTCGTCGGAGCGCTCGGAGGAAGAACGCCTCCGCTCGCAGCTGAGTTTCCGTCAATCTGATTCTGCTCTCAGTTTGGGCACAGCAGGCATTGACCACAGTGGAACGTGGACGGCCAAAGAGTGGAGCACACAACAACAGGGAGCAGCGCGATGCTCAGACCGACCGCCCCACACCTGCGGCGGCTCGATATCCGACCTGGTCACTGGGGGCAGTGGCTGGCGACCGGTGCCGCCGGGTTGGTCGGCTTTGTCGTCCTCGCGCTGCTTCTCATCTTCCAGACCAGTATCGGGAAGCTGGACCACCGGCTGTTGGCCACGGTGATCAGCGTCCGGAGCCCGGACGTGACGGCTTTTGCGAGTGCCGTGACCCGACTGGGATCTGGGTCGGTAGTGGTCTGTCTAGGTCTCGCCGCGGCACTCGTGCTCGGTCTGCGGTCCCGTCGGGTCTTGTTGCCCCTTGCGCTGCTCGGCGCGCTGGCGGCGGCTGCCAGCCTGGTCACCATACTCAAGATCGTCTTCGACCGCCCTCGGCCACCTGCTGACCTGGTAGTCGGGGTGCCACTCTCGTCCGACGCTTTTCCCTCCGGCCACACAACAAACGGTTCGGTGCTGGTGATCCTCACGGCCGCGATGCTGGGGCTAACCGTTGGGAGCGCGCTCGTTCGCCGGCTGCTCATCATCGGCGGGTGTCTGGTAGCGCTCTTGATCGGCTGCAGTCGCACCTATCTCGGCCTCCATTGGCCTAGTGACGTGCTGGGCGGCTGGCTTCTCGCGACGGTGATGGTGTCGGTGACGATGGCGTTGGTGAATCTGGCGTTGTTACCGTATCCGGGGGGTGAGACGGTGCCCGACGTGCTTGATCGGCGACTTGATCCGGACGCCACGCCAATGGTTCTGCAACAGGCTGGCGAGCGAGGTGACTAGCGCGCTCGCTCCATGAGCCTCTCCGCGGCCGCGCGCCCGCTGGCGCGGCTTGCCGCGCATGGTGACCGTGGTGCGTACCTTGCGTTCGCCCGCGTCTACCACCTAATGGCCGCGCCCGCGATGCTGTTCCGCCCGTCCCTTGTCTTCTCTGCGTGCCGGGCTGCCATACGTGGTATGCCAGAGCAGAATCCGCGGCCCCGTGCGTTGAACGCGCTGGCGCGAAGCCGCTCGGCATAGGCCGCAGCCAGGGTTGTCTGGCACGCTGGGTGCATGCACATCCTGGTCGTCGATGATGATCAAGCCGTCCGCGATTCTTTGAAGCGTTCTTTGGAATACAACGGCTACGAGGTGAGCGCCGCCGAGGACGGCGTGCAAGCGCTCGCCCGGCTCGCCGCAGTCCGGCCGGATGCGGTGATCATGGACGTGATGATGCCGCGCCTCGACGGCCTGGAAACCACTCGGATGCTCCGTGCCGCCGGCAATGACGTACCGATCCTGGTACTCACTGCCCGCGACGCCGTAGGTGATCGGGTGGATGGCCTCGACGCCGGCGGCGACGACTATTTGGCGAAGCCGTTCGCCTTGGATGAGCTGCTGGCGCGGCTCCGAGCGCTGGTACGGCGAGCGGGTACGGTGGCCGACTCGACCGACCCGTCGGCCCAGAGCCTGTCGTTCAGCGATCTGGTATTGAACACCCAGACCAGGGAGGTGCTGCGCGGTAACCGTTCGATCAACTTGACACGCACCGAGTTCGCGCTGCTCGAGGCTTTCATGCGTCACCCGCGCCGAGTGCTGGAGCGTAGCTGGTTGCTGAACGAAGTCTGGGGGTTCGACTTTCCGACGACAGCGAACTCCTTGGAGGTCTACATCGGCTATCTGCGCCGTAAGACCGAGGCCTCAGACGAGCCGCGGCTGATCCACACCGTACGCGGCGTCGGATATGTGCTTCGCGAGACACCACCATGATCAGTTTGCTGCGTCGGCTGAGGGCCTGGTTGCGGGCGCTGCCGTTGCAGCGCCGCGTTGCGTACCTGACAACGGCCGCAGTGGCCTTGGCCGTCGCGGTCACGAGTGTGGCCGGCTATCTGACGCTGCGCATCTCGCTGTACCAGGCGCTGGACGCGGAAATGGTCCAAACGGCAACCTCATTGGCTGTGGTGCCGGTCGCGGAGGACATTCGGACGCTGGGCGGCCTGACTGAGCGCGCCTTGCGGGCCGGCAATGTCAGCGTGGCGGCAATCCGAACCGACAACGAAGTCTTCTACGTTCCTGACGAACGTGATCATCTGGTGCTCGGCGCCAAGGAGTTGGCCATCGCTCGGCTGCAGAGCGGTTACTCGGCGCGTTCAGGTGTGACGACAGGGGGCGAGGAATACCGCATCATCGCGGTGCCGATCACCGACCTTGGCAACTACGCGCTCGTACTCGGCCGCCCGCTGCAGCCGACCGATGACATTCTCAGCTCGCTGTGGTTGGTGTTGATCATCTTTGGGGTGGCCGGTGTGATCATTGCAGCAGTCGTCGGCGCGTACGTGGCACGGTCCAGCCTGCGTCCGGTACGCGAGCTGTCTGCTGCCGTCGAACACGTCACCGTCACCAAAGAACTGACGCCGATTACGATCAACGCAACCAGCGACATCGCGGTCTTGGCGGAGTCTTTCAACGAGATGCTGGAATCACTGGCCTCCTCTCGCGATCGGCAAGCGCGGCTGATTGCCGACGCTGGACATGAGCTGCGAACGCCGCTCACGAGCTTGCGGACCAATATCGAGCTGTTGGCGGCCGATGCGAAGAGCGGCATGCTGAAGCAGCAAGATCGGATCGACATCCTTGCTGATGTCAAGGCGCAATTGGTGGAGTTCACCGAGCTGATCGGTGATCTTGTGCAGCTCGCCCGGGACGAAACCGCCTCAACGCCGGAGGCGCTGGACTTCCGCAACGTGGTCAATTCGGCAGTGGACCGGGTGCGGCGGCGGGCTCACGGAATTGGCTTCGACGTCGAGCTCAACCCGTTCTACGTGGTAGGCGACTCGGACATGCTGGAACGAGCGGTGACCAACCTCCTCGACAATGCGGTGAAGTGGAGTCCGCCAGGTGGCACCATCCGAGTACAGCTCGAGGGCGACCGGCTCCGGGTGGCGGATCAGGGTCCAGGCATCTCCGAGTCCGACATGCCGTTCATCTTCGATCGGTTCTACCGAGGTGACTTCGCCCGGCAAACCTCCGGGACGGGCCTCGGCCTTTCGATCGTGGCGCAAACGATGGCCCAGCACGGCGGCTGGGTCAAAGCCGGTCGCTCAGCACAGGGCGGAGCCGAATTCACCATTCAGTTACCAGGCGCCACAAACCTCGAGGCACTTACCGAGCCGATGGCTCAACCTGCTAACCAGACCAGCACGCCGCCGGCGGCGGGGCCGCCCCCCGCTCTTGCTGAAAGTGGTCGCAAACGGCAGGGCTAGTCGACTTGGGGCTGGTGTTTGTGACCGCTTTCCGGTAGGGATGAGGCCCGGCACTCGGCACAGAGTCCCAGCAGAGCTGCATGATGCGGCTCGACCAGGAATCCGACCTCGTGGTCGACGCGGCTGATCAACGAGTCAAGTACGTCAATCGGGAAATCGATCACCGCCTGGCAGCTGGTGCACTGCAGATGGGCATGGCGATGTGAGGTCTGCATGGCGGCTGCCGGCAGAGCCAGGTGGTACACGGTGGCCGAGCCCCCGACGTGGGTGTGGATGATCAAACCCAGCTCACCGAGCGTGGCAAGTGCGCGGTAGACCGTCGCGCGGTGGACACCTGGAGCGGAAGCTTCCGCGCGGGCAACGATCTCATCGGCAGCGAGGTGCGCATCCGTGCCGTCAAGAACTTCGATAACCGCACGGCGCGCCCGGGTCACCCGCTCATGCTGATCCCGGAGCGCATCCAACGCCACCTGGACGCGGGGCGAGGCCGACGTACTCACACGCGTGTTCCCGAGTCTCATGAGTCGATTCTCCTCCGAACCTAGATGCGATACTGTCGCATCTGGCGCAGTCCAGCATCGCGAATGTGGTCTTTGGTGGCGTCCGCGACGTCGCTACGGAGGGAGTCTGCCTTGTCACGAGCTGTTTCATCCGAACCTCAGACGGCTACGCGGTTCCGCGGCAGGCTGAGTGGCCAAGAATGGCGATCGATTATTGGCATGGCTGCCTTCATCCTCGGTCTGCACATCGTTGGCTGGGGCGTGCTGATCGCCATCGTCGCCCCGCAGCACTATCAGATCGCCTCGGGTCAAATACTCGGTATTGGCTTGGGTCTGACCGCATACACGCTCGGCATGAGGCATGCCTTCGACGCTGATCACATTGCCGCGATCGACAACACCACCCGCAAGCTCATGTCCGAAGGTAAGCGGCCAGTCTCGGTCGGCTTCTGGTTTTCGCTCGGACACTCGACGATCGTCTTCGCGCTGGTCGCGTTGCTGGCGTTGGGCGTACGCGCTTTAGCTGGACAGGTCGAAAACGATTCGTCGTTGCTGCAGCGGATCACTGGCGTCGTCGGGACCGCGGTCTCAGGCGTGTTCCTCTACATCATCGGAATCATCAACCTCGTTATTTTGATCGGCATCATCAAGGTCTTCCGCAAGATGCGCCACGGCGCGTACGACGAGAAGTCACTTGAGGAGCAGCTGAATAGCCGCGGCTTCATGAACAAGATCCTGTCGGGCGCCACGAAGACCGTGGCCAAGCCGTGGCAGATGTATCCGATCGGGGTGCTCTTCGGTCTGGGCTTCGATACCGCAACGGAGGTAGGGCTGCTCGTACTGGCTGGCGGCGCTGCGGCGTTCGCGCTGCCGTGGTACGCCATCCTGACGCTTCCGATCTTGTTCGCGGCAGGCATGAGCTTGCTGGACACCATCGACGGCTGCTTCATGAACTTCGCGTACGGCTGGGCCTTCTCCAAGCCAGTTCGCAAGGTCTACTACAACATCACGGTCACCGGGCTATCCGTTGCAGTCGCCTTGATCATCGGAACCATTGAGCTGGTTTCGATCTTCACCGAGAAGACCGGCGTGACCTCCGGACCGCTGGCCGCGATAGCGAACATCAACCTCGACTATGTCGGCTATGCGATTGTCCTTTTGTTCGTACTCACCTGGCTGATCGCCATAACCATCTGGAAGTACGGCCGCATCGAAGAGAAGTGGTCTGCGGACTTGCGAGCGTGATCCGATAGTCGGCCAACCGAGGGAGGGATGCCGGGTCGTATGCCGATGTCTCAGACCTCTACCACGTCCGCAATCGCATGGTCTCCTCGCTGATCGGACGGGCGGTGCCTGGCATCGCAGACCCTGGACATCCGTTCGTGTTGCTCGCGATTGATCTTGCACCCGCGGACGCTGCTGGCCTGGACGCCACGCACTGTCTGGGGATCGCCACCGAGCAGGGCGGTCTGACGTCTCACACCGCGATCATCGCTCGATCACTGGGCATTCCGGCCGTCGTCGCCGCAAACGGTCTGACCGCAATCCCCGACGGCACACTCGTGCTTCTCGATGCCGGCACCGACAAGGTACTTCCATTCCTCGGGCAGACCGCGGAAGCCAAGCCGGCTCTCGGGGTACGCGGATTCCGCATTGTCGAGTCCTATCCGGAGTTGCTTCATGATCAACTGACGGCGATCAAGGAAGCGGCTGCGAGCCAGCTGACCAACGTCTGGGTGATGGCTCTGATGATCAGTACTGTTGGCGAAACACGCAGCTTCGTCCAGGCGGCACGCGCCGCCGGCTTACCGATCACCGGAGTCATGATCGAGACTCCGGCTGCCGCCTTGCAGACTGAGCTGATCTTGGCCGAGGTCGACTTCGTCAGCATTGGTACGAACGACCTTGCGCAGTATGTGTTCGTAGCCGACCGACACTCCGCGCCTCTTGCCGTACTGAACGATCCGTGGCAACCAGCACTGCTGCGCATGATCGAGATGGTCACGTCAGCAGCAGCTCGCAGCAACAAGCCAGTCGGGGTGTGCGGTGAGGCCGCGGCCGATCCATGGCTGGCTCTCATTCTCGCCCGTCTCGGTGTATCGAGCCTTTCGATGACGCCATTTGCGCTCGCCGAGGTGGGCCGCAACCTCGCCGCCGTAACGATCGAGCAATGCCGGCCGGCGGCGCGGGCGGCATGTGACTCTGACTCGCCCGCGCACGCTCGAGAGGCAGTTGGCGCGGTTCTCGACTGCTAGCCGGTCTTGCGGGCGATGAAGATCAGATACTCCCAATCCAGCACGTACGAATCCGTGCCTACGTCGGAGCGTTGGCCGAGCTGAGCGAGATCATGATCAAGTGCCGCGACCCGGCTGGGGTCATCGGCAATGAACCTGTAGGCAGCGATCGTAGGGCCATAGTTGGTCTTGAAGTAGTCACGGAACGCCTCGGGCGAGGTGTAGTAGGTGACACGCAGCGCCCGAGTCTCAGCGCGCACCTGCTCCACTCGATCACCGAGCAGCTCGCGAACGTGATCTTCAGATCCCCATAGCGGTGGTGGTTGGGCTCCGGGAGGCGGTGGCGCGGCGTACGGCCTCATGGTGGCGAACATCTGGCCGATGAAGCCGCTCGGCGTCCAGGAGAGCAGCCCGATGGTGCCGCCAGGACGGCAAACGCGGATCAGCTCGTCCGCGGAGGTCTGATGATGAGGAGCGAACATGACGCCCAAGCAGGACAGCACAGCGTCAAACTCGCCATCGCCATACGGCAGTGCCTCGGCATCTGCGGTTTCCCAGGTCAGCTGTACTCCGGCTTCAGTCGCCAACTTCTGACCGGTCTCCATCAGTTCGGGCGTGAGATCCGAGGCAATCACCCGGGCACCGATGCGAGCCGCGGGTATCGCGGCGTTGCCGCTACCAGCAGCGACGTCAAGGACCACATCACCTGGCTTGATTCCCGCCGCATCGACCAAGATTGGCCCGAGCGGGGCAACGACATCAGTCACCACAGCCGAGTAATTACCCGAAGCCCACATCGCTCGATGCTTGGTCTTCAACGCCCGGTCGGCCTCACCAAGATCGGCTGGCTGGATGTGTCTCAACTGCGTCATGGTCCGTTCCTCCTTGATTAAGTGCGCTTCCGTCCCTGACGCTATGTCGAGGCTGAACTCGGCGGTTGATATCGCTGGCTAGGTGATCAATTCGGCGACTGTGATCACGTTGCCTTCGGTGTCGGCAAGTTCGGCAACTCGGATGCGCTCCTCGGGTCTCTCGCGTGCTGGAGTGGTGATCCTGCCGCCGACCTCGGTGGCTCGCTCCAGGGCGACATCAAGGTTCTGCACCTCGAAGCCGAGGCCGGTGCGCGTTTCGGTGCCGCTGCCGCCGGGGTGCAGCGCGATGTTCGTACCGGCAACGATGAACTCGCTCCAATACGGCGAGTTGATCACGACTGTCACCGCGAAAGCTTCGGTGTAGAACCTCAGGGCGCGCGACATATCGGCGACCATGAGCATGATGTACGTCTTGTCAACAGGTGTTGCGGTCATGTTGGACAGCGCCTAACTCAGAGCCCGCGGTCGCTGTCGCCGTCGGATCAGCGTGGCTGCGCCGGCACCCAAATAGGCTGCGCAACCGGCAGGAATGATCAAGATCAACAGCGTAGCTGGACCGGCCCATCCCGTCGGCGACATCGCGTAGGGCAACGCAATTCCTGCCATGAGGTAGACGGCGTGCGCAGCCGCGAGGCAAGCGCCGAGAAGGAGGGCTGAAAGCCACGCCCATCGGGGTGCAGCGATGCCGAGCAGTCCTGCGCCGATCAGGAGCATCAGCAGCGACACTTGGTTGGCGACATCTGAGGGAGACCGATCGATCCAGACCAGCAATGCGACGGCCATGAGCAGGCCGCATTCCGTACAGAAATTGACGCATGATCGTTCCTCGAATGGAGCTATGCCGCCAGCCTGACTCAATCATCGCGCGGCCGCCAGATGTCGGCGGCAATTTCCCGCATCTGCTCGCTGAAGATCCCGGTCGGGTTGGCATCCTGCAACAGGCGCCGAAGATCAGCTTCGAATGCGTGGCGGCGTTCGCCGAACAAGTGCGGTGTCGAGCTGGAGAGCGAGAAGATGCCAGCCACAATCTGATCACTGGTGCGCTCGACGATTTGGCCGGGAACCTCGATCCGCTGTGGGCCGTAGCACCCGGCTGCCCGCCAGATCTCTGCCTCGCGATCGCCCTTGTTGGGCGGCAAATCCTTACCCCAACGACTGACCGTGCCGAGGTAGCGCTCAATCAGCTCGTCGATGGCCGACCGAGGGGGCCGCGGATGTGGCAGTGCAGCGTCGCTGTCGACACCACGGTGCGTGGTGGCGTGTACGTGCACGCAAGCTCCACCTGGTTCGAGCATGCCGAGCGCGGTGCGAGCGACTGTTGCCTGATCCATCCAATGGAATGACTGGGCAAAGCTGATCACCCGGTAGGCGCCAAGACCAGCAGGCAATTCCTCGGCACGCAGCTGCAGCCACTGCACATTGTCGATCTCAGCCCGTTCGGCCTGCCGCTCGCCCTCTGCCAGCATGTCGCGGTCGGCGTCGACACCGGTCGCCTGGGCAAACCACGGTGCCAGCAGCAGCGTGAAGTTGCCGGGACCACAGCCGACGTCCAGCAACCTGCCGGTGCCGTCGAGCGTCAGCCGTTCTGCGAGGGCGTCCGCCAATGCGATCGGATAACTGACCCGACCGATTGCGTAGTACTGGGCACTCCCTGCATAAAGCGATGGATGCCAACTCAGGCTGGGCTCGACCACCTGATCAGTATTGCTTTCTCAGAATCACCCCCGAGCGGAGGCCTGCCCACGCCGATTGAGCGTAAATCCTTGGCCTACCCGTCCGCTCGGGGGCGATTCTGAGAATTTCGTGCCTTCCGCTAGGCAGACCGCAGCTGGAGTGACAGTGAGCCGGTGGGCTGCAAGGTGATTGCCGCATGCACCGGAATCGAGGTCAGCTGCGTCTCGAGGGTGAACGCCTGGAGGACAGCGGCCATCACGATGGGGATCTCGAGCATGGCGATCTGCATGCCAATGCATCCGCGCGGCCCGGCGCCAAAGGGCATCCACGCGTATCGATGACTACCGGGAAATTGTCGTGGCGGTACATCGAAGCGCCGCGGGTCAAAGACCTCAGGGTCGGGCCACACCACCGCGGAGTGGTGGATGCCCCACATCGATACCTCGACCCACGATCCGGCCGGGATGTGGTAACCAGCAATGACCTCGTCGTCGCGGGTGCTGCGGTTCATCCCGTAGGCACCAGGAAAAAGGCGCATGCATTCATGCAAAAAGCGGTCCGTCCACTCCAGCTGCCCGATCTCGTCGGCACTCGGCGCTCGTCCGTGCAGCCGCTCGGTGATCTCTTCGCGCAGCTTTGTCTGCCACTCCGGGGTGAGGGCGAGCTGGGCAAGAGTGCAGGCGAGCGTCATTGCCGTCGTCTCACGGCCTGCGATCAGGAAGAGCAGCACTTGGTTGCTGACTTCGGTCTCACTGAGCCGGTCTGCGGCGTTTTCGGCGTCGCGCGCAGCCAGCAGTCGGCCCAGCATGTCGTCGGCGGATCCCTTCGCCGGCTCAGATTGGCGGATGGAAATGATCTCGTCGACAATGTCGCGGACCTGTGCCAGCTCGCGCGTCAGCCGTCTGTTGTGGGATGTGGGTAGCCATCGTGGCATCGGGTGAGGGCTAACGGCGCGGTGCAGCAGTTCCTCGTTGACGATGCTGAAGCGGGTGAGCTCCGGAAGGGCCCGAGACACGTCAGCCCCAAACAGAATGCGGCCAATGATGCGCGAGGTAATCCCCACCATCTCGGGATAGAGGTCGACACTGTGGCCCTGGGATGCAGCGACTCGCCACCGCTCAACGAGAAGTTCTGCCTCCTCGACCATGATGTGGATGTAGTCGCGGGCGATACGGCGCCGGGTGAAGATCGGCGCGAGAAATCGACGCTGCCGGTGCCAGCTCTCGTCCTCGCTGGTCAGCAGGTTTTCGCCCAGCGCCTGTCGCAACTCCCGATAGCCGGGGCCGTTCTTACGGAAACGGTCCGGCTGGCCGAGGATTTCGGCTGCGAGCTCGGGCGAGGTGACGCTGTAAGCAGTGATGTTCCATCCGGGCGGACCCGCACTGATGCAGGCAAGCCCACCGAGCTCGCGGTTGGCGCGCGAGATCGTGCCGAGGAAGTCGCGACGCAACTCGCGCATCGATCCGAGTACGGGCGAACCACTCAGCCGGGGCACGCGTTGTGCAGCCGAAGCGGCTCTCATGATCTATCAGGCTAACCGGCAGATGCTGGAAACTCGACCGGCTGGCAACACGGGTGGGACAGTAGCGAGGTGGACATGCTCCGCTGGCGCGTCGGTGATGCCACGGTGATTCGTATCCCTGAGTTGGATGCCACGGCCGCACTTGAGGGTCTGATTCCTAAGCTTGATCTTGCGGCCATCTCCAGCGACGCGTGGCTGAGGCCTCATTTCGTTGATGAGGCAGGGCGCCCGCGGGGATTGGTTCAGCCCTTCGTGCTACTCATCGCCGGCTACACGATCATGGTCGATACTGGTGTCGGCAATGGCAAGAGACGCGTCGCAGTCCCGGGATGGGACAACCTGCAAACGGACTTTCTCTCCCGACTCCAGGCGACGGGCGTGACACCGGGTGACGTCGATTACGTCGTCAACACGCATCTGCATTTTGATCACGTTGGGTGGCACACAGAGCTGGTGGATGGGGCCTGGGAGCCCACATTCCCCGCCGCTCGCTATGTGATGTCGGCTGGAGAATTTCGCTATTGGCAGTCCAAACCTGAGAACGAGATCGCCGACCAACACGCCGGCTTCTCCGATTCCGTGCTGCCGATATATGAGGCTGGGCTTGTCGATCTCGTCGCCGATGATCATGTGGTCATTGATGGTGTGCGGCTGCTGCCGACCCCTGGCCACACACCGCATCACGTCAGCCTGCTGATCGAGTCGGGCGGACAGTCGGCGGTCATCACTGGTGACGTGACGCATCATCCATGCCAGCTTGCCCATCCAGACTGGGCATCGACCTCGGACTTTGATGCTCACCAAGCTCGTGCCTCGCGGTCAAACCTCGTGGAGCGTTTCGCCGACACGGAAGCATTGATCATCGGCTCACACTTTGCCGATCCTGTTGCCGGACGCCTCCGACGAGAGGATGGAGCGATCTGCCTAGCGCCTGCCGCCGGAGCAGCTGGAGCGATCTGAGTGTTGTCCGATCATGCAACGATCATCGGCCGGATGTATGGCGTGGGAGATCCGGTCGACGAGATGGTCTTGGTCGCGCGCGGCGAACAGGGACGAGTCTGGCGGCTGGACACCCATCACGGCGCGTTTGCGATCAAGGAGTTGATCATCCGTCAGACACCGGCGGACGCATCGGCCGATGCCGCCTATCAAGAGGTCGTACGCGCGACCGGTGCGGTGCCCATGCCGCGACCCATCCGGACACCGGATGAGCGAGTGGTTGTTGATCTTGCTGGTTATCAGCTCCGGGCATACGAGTGGGTCGACGTGCTGACCATGGATCGAAGCTTCGACCCGGAGACGGTTGGTGCGACGATGGCGGCCATTCATCGCGTGCAGTACGCTCCGGCGCGGCCGCTCATTGGCTGGTATACCGAGCCGGTCGGAGCGTCGCGATGGAGGCAGCTGCTTGAGGAGTCGAAGGCAGCGGCTGCGCCATTCGCCGATGCCTTGGACAGCGAAATCAGCGAGCTGCTGCGTCTGGAGACCTTGCTGGAGCCGCCCACAAGCTTGCAGAGCTGTCATCGCGACCTCTGGGCGGACAACATGCTGCCGACACCCACAGGCGGCCTCTGTGTGATCGATTGGGAGAACTGCGGACTCGCGGACCCAGCGCAAGAGCTGCCCATGGCCATGATCGACTTCGGACTCGGTGATCAACGCCGGATTGCCGAGCTGTACCTGGCCTACCTTGGCGCCGGCGGGCCCGCTCGGATCAGCGGCTTCGGCTCGTTCACCATGGTGATCGCACAGTTCGGCCACTTCTGGGAGTCCGCGATCACCGCTTACCTAGCAACCGACGCCGCCGAGGAAAAGGCCCACAGCCTTGATCGCATCGCCGAATTGCTGAACCCGCCGTTGCGTGTCACACATCTTGCGGAGATGCTCGACACCATCGCATCCGCTCGATAACGCCAGCAGACCGTAGGAGTGATCAATGACAGACACCACAACGCTGGGCCGCAGCGACTGTTCGTATTCCACGACTCGGATTGGGTGTCATGGTCTGGGGAGAGGTCATCGGTGCCCAGCGGTACTCGCCGGCCAAGAGCGCGTACGGCGGGACAAACGCCACTGACGAGCAGGCGGCTTTTGACGCCAGCCTTGCAGCAGGCGTGAATTTCTTCGATACCGCGGCGCTTTACAGTGCCGGGGCCTCGGAGCGCCGGCTCGGTGAGCTCGCGCAGGGCAAGGACGTCGTCATCGCGTCGAAATTTCCGCCCAACTCAAGGGAGCGCACTCAAGGCCTGCCCGCCGCTCTAGACGCCAGCCTGGGCAATCTCAAGCGGAGCTCAATCGATCTGTACCAACATCATTTTCCGGCACCCTGGGTGGATATCCCGGCTCTCATGGGCCTGATGGCGGACGCCGTCGAGGCGGGAAAGATCAAGGCCGTCGGTGTCAGCAACTATTCCGCTGCCCAGATGCGCACCGCGTACGATGCCCTAGCTCAGCGCGGTATTCCGCTGGCGTCCAATCAGGTGCACTATTCCTTGTTGCACAGGCAACCGGAGACCAACGGCGTACTCGACACCTGCCGCGAGCTGGGCATCAGCTTGATCGCGTACCAGCCGCTCGCCAGCGGCGCGCTCACCGGGAAATATCTCGACGGCAGCCGACCGGCTGGTTTCCGCCGCTTCCGCGAACCGTTCCGTGGGTCCGGCTTCGAGGTGTTGCGACCAGTCGTCGTGGTGCTCAAGATGATCGGTGATCGTTATAGCAAGTCACCGGGTCAGGTCGCGCTCCGCTGGCTTCTCGAGCACGACAATGTGGTGCCGATTCCAGGTGCAAAGAATGCTGACCAGGCCATGCATAATGCCGGCGCCTTGTCATTTACGTTGACGGCTGAGGAGATCACCTATCTCAATGACGCCACCGACGCATTTCGCACCTATTCACCGCTGAGAGAAAGGGTCAATCGCCTGGCTGGTCGATGACTACTTTCCGGCTGAGTGGCCAAGTGGTCAATAACGGCATGAATTTCGCGCAAAGTGATGTCGTTGGCGACCACTTGCGGGGCTGAACGCAATTGGCCGGTCAGGTCACGAGGCGAAGCAATGCGCAGGTGATCGCGGCGAGCGCGAGGGCGACGACGGCAGGCGCTCGGAACCACAACAAGAGTGCGCCGACCGCGAGCCCCGCGGCGCGGGCATCGATCACTAGGTGCTGGCCGTGCGTGAAGGTGCCGGCCACGATGAGGGCGCTGATCAACGCAGGTGCTATCAAGGCGATGACTCTGGTGAGCGCCGGGGGTGGTTGCCGCCCACCGGCCAACAGCGGACCGATCGTCTTCAGCAGCACGGTACCGATGGCGAGTACGACAATCAGAAGCCATGTCTTCACGCGTGGTCTCCCGTGTCTAGCTCCGCAACTCGATGACGCGGCGCCCGGAGCCCGATCAACGCCGCCGCTGCCGCAGCTAGCACCGGGACGCCTGGTGGAGCGATCGGCGTCAATACCAGGGTGATGGCTCCGGCCAAGACCGCGACAATGATGGGGCGGAGGTTGCGCGGCAGCTTGCGCCCGGGGAACAGTTCGGGCAGCAAAAGGCTGAGATAGAAAACCGGAAACAAGACATCGATCCCCCAACGGGTGGTTTCGCCGATCGACGTGGCACCCATGACGCCGACAACCGTGCCACCGACCCACCCGAGGAATTGCGCGGGAGCAGCCCAGACAACGGCGTTGACATCGAACCGGCCGCCTTCGCGATGGCCGATGATGAAGGACGCGTCGGTGATCAGTGTCCCGGCGAACAGCCGCCGCAGCGGTCCACTCGTCATTGAAGGAGCGATAGCGAACCCCATGGGCAGGAATCGCATATTGGCAAGCAACCCAGTGCTGACCGCAAGCGCGGTGCTCCCTCCAGCAGTCAGGATGCTCAGGGCGCCGAATTGAGCGGCGCCCGACCAGACGACCGCCGACATCACGATCGAGGGAATCGCGCCGAGCAGTGGCTCGGCGAGTAGGCCAAAGCTCACCCCGATAGCCGCCGTCGGCAGTACGAGCGGCAGTGAGTCGCGGAGGCCGGCGGGCCACGCCTTCGGGGTCAGCCTCATTGCGACGCTCCTGCCTTGTGAGATGTCGCTGATCTACTCGCGGCGTCGACGGGTCAACACCTACCAGGAGTGGGCGGCGGTGACGGCTGCTGCTACGACCTGCCGCGCGTCGCGTACGGGGTATGCGTCGGAAGAGTCATCCGTGGAGCGCGGCGCGGTCGGCGCCGTCCGACCATGGACAGCAGCATCTGCACCCGGAACCGATGCCCGCGGTACGGCTCCAGAAGTTCCAGGCAAGCCTCGTCGTCGAGTTCTTCGCCGGTCAAGGTGTAGCTGATGTCCTTGCCCACGTGGTAGTCGCCGATACTCCAGGCATCCGGATCGCCATGCGCCCGCTGCCGGACCTCTGCTGACGTCCACGCCCCGACCCCTGGAAAGCTTTGCAAAGCCCGATCCGCCTGGTCGTACGGCCAGGTCAAGGTCCGCTCCAACGCAGCAGCTCGGCCGGCGGTCCTGACCAGGGTGCGGCTCCGCCGCTGCTCAACTCCTGAGGCGAGGAATCGCCAGGTCGGCACCTTGGCCCACTCTTGGGGTTCTGGCGGCAGATACATCCCGTACGCCGCCGAGCCAGGCTCGAGAGCTGGCCCGGGCGCGGGTTCGCCGAACTCGCGAACCAGCAGCCGCCACGCTCGAAAGGCCTCCTTCCCGGTGACAACCTGCTCGATGCACGCTGGCGCCAGGGCCTCGAAGACCGCCTCGCTTCGACCTATCCGATAGTGGCCGTAGCGCTGCCACGCCGCGACCAGCGGAGGATGCTCGAGCCGTGGCCGGAAACCCCGTGGATCGTCGGCTGTGCCGAGCAGCCGCGGCAGTTGATCAAGACTCCACTCAGCTCCTGCTCCCCAGGCGCGCGCAGCTACTTCGGTGCCACGCGGGACGATCTTGATCAAGCTCGGGCCGGCCGGCGTACGCGTTGCCCGCAGGTACATGTCGCCGACCTGGCGATGCGTCGGATCGCCAGCGCCGCGGCGCAGCTGCGCGAACGTCGGCCCCATCATCGCCGGCCGCGGTAAGCGGACGTGCCGAGTCAAGCCATTCATCGTGCCTCCGGACGCTTGATCATGAAGACGCCGTCGGGTCGCCGCTGGAATCCGTTTCGCAGCAGGACCGCCTGCGACGCAACGTTGTCATCATCAGTCTCCGCAATGACAATCTCAGCACCGTCCTGCCACGCTTGCTCGACAATCAACCCGCACGCCCGGCTGGCAACGCCGCGGCCACGCCAGGCTGGTACCACGGTATAGCCGATCTCCACAGCTCCGTCAGGCCCGGCCGGACCGTGAAATCCAATGTCGCCGACGACGACGCCGTTGACAACGATGTGATGAACCCACCAGGCAGGAGTTTCATCGATCGCACCCTTCGACAAGCTCAGACGGCGCCTGTCATCGCCTGATGTGCCGCCATCACCATCGCGATCGCATCGACGCTGTCGGGTAGCGGATATTCTGCGTGCCATTGCGGCCTTTCGGCAGGCGTAGGTCGGCTCAAGCTCCCGGCGCGCAACTGCCGCGCTATTTCGATCGGCAGGGCCACGAGCCGGAGATCCTCAATCGCCGGATCAGGAGAATGTGTCGAGCTCAGTCTTCGGTGGCCCGAGGCCATGGGTTCTTCCGGCACACTCCGAGGCCTTTGGTCTGCTGCATCATCACCGGCGCCAACCTGCCGGGCCCCGGACAGCCAACGTGGTGTTTGCCGATTGCGTGTCCGAACTCGTGGTTGACCAGATAGCGCCGGTAGTTCTTCAGATCGGATCCGTACGCGTCGACGCCAAGGAGCCAGCGTTTGGCGTTCAGCACGACTCGATTGCCGTTCTGACACGAGACCTCGCCGCGGGTCAGGTAGGGCGCACAGAGCTGGTCGGTGGTCTTCGGGGTTGCGATGAAGGCGTGCAAGGTTGCGGACTGGCCCACCGGCACCAGCTCGAATCGCCAGCGACCGGTGCCACGCCAGCTACGCGGGTCATCCAATACGCCTTGAATCAAGACCGCGGCTTTGTCGGGATCGACGGACAACCCGTCTTCCACCCGGACGTCATAGCGGATCAAGGTTCCGGAAGAGGCGCGTGACCTGAGGTTCGTCTTGGCCCCCTGATAGGTTCCCGGCCCGTTCTCCGGCACTCTGACCTGGTCCTGGCTCTTCAGCTTGCGCTTTGCCTGCAACTTGGCTGGCCGCACGCTCGGCTGCGTGGCGCTCGTGGGATCGATGCTCATTGAGGGTTTCGGGCTCACCGGCGCGAGTGAGGTTGGCGAATCGGCCGGAATGCCCGTGAGCGGCTCGGCGATCTGCGCCATCAGGGTGGTCTCGGTAAGCACTGTCGGCACGGTGCGCAGACATAGCCCGACCAAGCCAAGGCCGATGATTCCGGCGATCAATCCGATCGCGCTGCGGCGCTGCCGAGTTGCCCGGCCGACGCTGAAGGAGGGGTCTGACCGAATGTGCCCAGGGTGCGGTGAGTTAGATTGTGTGCTTAGTTCGCTCCTGGATGCCTGGTGAGCCACCGCGCGGTGCGGCCGGATGCGGTCCCGACTCGCCCCAGGAAGCTGACTCACGGGGACTAAGACTAGGCGGCAATGTGGCTCTCACGCACTCCAGATCAGAACCTCTTTCAGATACTGGCCCACAGCCGATGGTGAATCCCGATGAGCTGCGTCGCCATCAACGCGCGCTGCGCATCCTCATCGTGGTCCTGATTCCCTTGGCGATCTGGACCGTCGTCGGGCTGATCACCTTCTGGCCGGGCGACATCTCTAGCCACGTGAACGCTGATGTTGCCGGCTACAGCGTTCCGGGTGTCAGCTATCCGACAGCACGAATCACCGACATCAAGCCGATCTCCTGCGAAGGACTGTCCGGGTCGACGCCGGGGGCGACGAGCGCCCGCTGCGCCGACGTCACGGCTCGGTTGCTCCAAGGCGACGACAAGGGTCAGGCGGTTACGGTGCCCATGACGGCCGCGATCTACTCCTCAGGCGTCAAGGTCGGCCAGGTGATCAAGCTGGTACGCATCCCGCCCTCGGCGGATCAGCCGGCGCAGTACCAGTTCTCTGACTTCGAACGGCGTATGCCGCTGCTCGTGATGGGGTTGCTCTTCGCCGCCGTGGTGATCGTGGTCGCCCGCTGGCGTGGCTTCGCTGCGCTGATCGGACTCGGGTTTGCCGGCTTCATCATGGTCACGTTCATGTTTCCCGCGCTCATCGCGGGAACCAATCCGATCATGGTAGGGCTGATCGGCTCCGCCGCGATCATGTTTGTCGCCTTGTACGCCGCGCACGGTTTCAGCGCTCGTACGACGACCGCTCTGGTGGGCACGCTCTTTGGATTGATTTTGATCGCGCTACTTGGCTACGGCGCGACCAGGTGGGCTCATCTCACCGGGGTGGCCGCGGAGGATGACTATGTGCTCGCGGCGGCCGCGCCGGATCTCCGGCTGACCTCGGTGGTGATCTGCGGGATCATCGTCGCGGGGCTCGGCGTGCTCAACGACGTAACCATTACGCAGGCTTCGGCGGTCTGGGAGCTCGCGGATCAAGGCGCCAGCCAGCGGCGCTTGTTCTCCCGAGCAATGCGGATCGGCCGTGACCACATCGCCTCGACCGTCTACACGATCGCGTTTGCGACAGTCGGGACGTCGCTTTCGGTGCTATTGCTCATCAAGATCAACAATCGGCCGCTGCTCGACGTGCTGATGACTGAGCGGTTCGCGGGCGAGGTACTCGGGATTCTGGTGGGCTCGATAGGGCTGGTCTTGGCTGTGCCCCTGACCACGGCCGTCGGCGTTGCGGTGGTACGCGCCAGCGGAGCTGGTCGACGTCCAGTTCGGATCACCAGTACAGCTCGGACAACTGATGCCACAGATACCGACCGGGCGCCGGCTGCAGAAGAAGCGGTGAAGGAGCCCGCAGCCCCATTGCCCAGCCCGCGGCAGCCGCGCGAGCCGATGACCGCCGACCTGCCAGGGAGCCTTCAGCCGCCGCCACCGGCCGCAAGGAACGGGGACGAACAGGTAGCGCCGGAACGTCAAGAAAAGCGTCGCCGGTCACGGCGTCACGCCGAGGATGATTTCGGCGACTTCACCTATCTCCATGATCCGGACGAGACCGATCCGGGGATGCCTGGATCCCACGGCCGACGTGCGGCGCGCTAAGCATCTCTGCCTCGGTAGAGCAGACGGACAGTAGGCCCCTCCCCTTGAATTAAAGCTCACTTTAAGTTGAATACTGGGTTCATGCCTCATGCATTGATCACTGGTGGTTCCCTCGGACTCGGCCGCGCGCTGGCCTTCGAACTGGCCCGTCTCGGTTGGAGTTTGACGCTCGACGCTCGGCGCGCGGAACAGCTCGAAATCGTGGCACAAGCCTTGGCTGAGCTGACCTCCGTGCAAGCAATTCCGGGTGATATCGGTGAGCCGGACCATCGCGAACAGCTGGTCGCTGCCATCGCCGGCGCGGGCGGAGCGAATCTGGTGATCAACAATGCAAGTGATCTGGGTGGCTCTCCGCTGCCGCGGCTGCGTGATCTCGAGGAAGCCGCCTACGAGCAGCTGCTACGAACCAATGTGATCGCTCCGCAGCAACTGATTCGATCATTGCTTCCGACCCTCTTGCCACACGCGGTGATCATCAACATCTCCTCTGATGCCGGAGTCGATCATTACGAAAGCTGGGGCGGCTACGGCTCCAGCAAGGCGGCGCTTGATCATCAGACCCTGACCTGGGCTGCGGAGGAACCGCAGTTCACCTGGTACAGCCTCGATCCTTCAGACATGCGGACCGCAATGCATCAAGCGGCATTCCCTGGCGAGGACATCAGCGATCGGCCCGAGCCGGAAACCGTCGCCCCGATTGTCGTTGCGCTCATCGGTTCCGGACTGCCGAGCGGCCGCTACCGCAGCACCAACCTCGCGACGACGCTGGCGGCGCCGACGGGATCAGCGTGAGCACCACGCTGGCGTCGCAGCCGCACACCCACTTTTCTTCCCCTGAGGACCGTACGGCGACTGAACCGCCCGAGCTGCGCGGCCTAGGCCGGGACGGCGTACGCCTCATGATCGCGACACCGGCCGGCATCGGGCATACCGTCTTTTCCCATCTCGCGGAGCACCTCAGGTCCGGCGATGTGTTGATCGTCAACACCTCGGCCACGGTGCCCGGTCAGCTGGACGGCAGCCGGGACGGCTCGGCGGTCGTGGTGCATATCGCGAACCGGCTACCCGATGGCACTCGGGTGGTTGAGCTGCGCAGCGCGCCGAAAGCCGCGACACCGGTGCTCGACGGCCAGGTTGGGGAGCGCATTGCCCTCCCCAACGGCGCCGCCGTTGAGCTGATTGCGCCGTACCCGGAACCTGGCTCCTCACCCACGGGCCACGGGAATCGACTCTGGCGTGGCCGGATCGCCTCGCCGCAACGACTCTCCGACTACCTCCGGGAGCATGCCCGGCCGATCAGCTACGGCTATCTCAATGCCTCGTTTCCCATCTCGGCGTACCAAACGATCTTCGCCCTGCACCCTGGAAGCGCCGAGATGCCGAGCGCGGCTCGGCCATTCAGCGCCGATCTCGTGGCCCAATTGGTGGCCCATGGCGTGATCATCGCGCCCATTACCTTGCACACCGGATTGTCCTCCCAGGACGCGGGCGAGGCTCCGCAGCCCGAGTGGTTCGAGGTGGGCGGGACGACAGCCCATCTGGTCAACGGGAGCAGGGCTCGCGGCGGCCGCGTGATCGCGGTGGGCACGACCGCGACCCGCGCCCTCGAGTCAGCCACCCAACCAGACGGGACGGTGTCAGCCGCAGCGGGATGGACCGATCTGGTGATCTCTCCCGAGCGAGGAGTACGCGTCGTCGATGGGCTGATCACCGGATGGCACAGTCCGGAGGCATCGCACCTCCTACTCGTCGAATCCGTAGCCGGACCCGAACTCACCCAGCGCGCCTACGACGCGGCGGTTGCCGAGCGCTATCTGTGGCATGAGTTCGGTGACTCTGCCCTGCTACTCAATGTGCTCTGAGCCTGTCGAAGGGCATATGGACTTCGACGGGCTCAGCCCGCAGCAGGAGTTAACGCCTAGGTAACGAGTCCTGAGTAGGCTCCGCCCCATGGGGGACGTACTTTCCGATTACCACACTGGTGATGCGTTCGACGAGATGGTGGATGGGGAGGGCAGTGTCCGGCCCTCTTACCAGGCCGTGTACTCCGCACTCTCCCGATCAACCTCGGACGATCTCCGCACTATCGCCGAGTCATTGGCGAACAACTACACCCAAGCTGGCGTGACCTTCGACGTCGGCGGCGTGGAGCGGCCCTTCCCGCTCGATTTGGTGCCGCGGGTGATTGCGTCACCGGAGTGGGAGATCATCGAGTCCGGCGTCGCGCAGCGGGTGCGGGCGCTCGAGGCGTTCCTCTCCGATATTTACTCCGACGCACGGGTGATCTCCGACGGCGTCATTCCCAGCAAGCTGATCACTTCCTCAACTCATTTTCACCGCGCGGTGTGGGGCATTCAGCCCGGCAACGGCGTACGCATCCATGTGGCGGGCGTGGACCTGATCCGCAACCCGTCAGGCGATGTTCGGGTGCTCGAGGACAACGTCCGGGTCCCGAGCGGCGTCTCGTACGTGATGACCAACCGCAACGCCATGATCACCGTCATGCCGGAGGCCTTCGCGAACCAGCGGATTCGCCCCGTTGCGAGTTATCCGACCCGGCTGCTTACTGCGCTGCGTAAGGCGGCCCCACCTGGCGTCGACGATCCGGCTGTCGTGGTGCTCACCCCTGGCGTCTTCAACTCCGCTTACTTTGAGCACACGTTGCTGGCACGCACTATGGGCGTCGAGCTGGTGGAGGGTCGTGATCTTGAGTGCCGCCGCGGCAGGGTCTTCATGCGTACCACTGCGGGGCTTCAGCGGGTCGATGTGATCTATCGCCGGGTCGACGACGACTTCCTGGATCCGGTGCATTTCCGCAGTGACTCGATGCTGGGCGTGCCGGGACTGGTGAACGCGGTACGTACCGGCGGCGTCACGCTTGCTAACGCGATCGGCAACGGCGTGGCCGACGACAAGTTGGTCTATACCTACGTGCCTGACTTGATCAAGTACTACCTGCGGGAGGAACCGATCATCGCCAACGTCGATACCTGGCGACTGGAAGATGACGAAGCGCGCGAGGAGGTGCTGGACCGCCTGGAGGATCTGGTCGTCAAGCCGGTTGACGGTTCCGGCGGCAAGGGCATTGTGATTGGACCGCGCGCGACGCGCAGCGAGCTCGATGCGCTGCGGCTTCAAGTGAGCGAGGATCCTCGCGGCTGGATCGCGCAGCCGGTCGTCCAGTTGTCCACCGTGCCGACCTTGATCGAGGATGGTCTGCAGCCGCGCCATGTTGATCTTCGACCGTTCGCTGTGAACAATGGCGAGGACATCTGGGTGCTGCCCGGCGGCCTTACCCGGGTGGCTCTGCCGGAAGGCGAGCTCGTCGTCAACAGCAGCCAGGGTGGTGGCAGCAAGGACACCTGGGTGCTCAGTCCACCGCCGCACCGGTCAGCCTCGCATCGAGGCTCGACCGAGCACCCCGACGAGGCCGATGATCATGTCCCGGCGCAATCCCCGGTGCCGTTGACGATCGCCAAGATTCCGATGACGGTGATGCCGAAGTTTGCCGAGACGCAACAACAAGAGCAAGATCAACAACAGCAGCAAGATCAACAACAGACGGCCGGCCGGCGGAGGCGGGGATGCTGAGCCGCATCGCCGAGTCGATGTTCTGGATCGGCCGGTACGTCGAGCGAGCCGAGGATACGGCGCGACTGCTGCAGACCCACCTGCGGCTGATCATCGAAGACACCACAGCCCAGGAGGTTGACGCCTGTCGCAACCTCCTGGCGCTGATGAGTGTTGATCATGTCAAGGATCCGGACCTAACCGACCTGCTAAGGATTCTTGGCTACGACCCGTCCGAACCGACCTCGATCTACTGCTGCTATGCGTCGGCACGCGACAACGCTCGCCGTGCACGGGAGGTCATTCCGCTCGATCTTTGGGAATGCGTCAACGCCACCTGGCACCAGCTACCGACGACGCCGTTCGGAACGACTGGCGCACATGTGTTCTTGAACTGGGCACGCGAGCGGAGCGCCATGTTCGCCGGTATCTCTCGCGGCATCATGGTCCGCGACGACGGCTGGCAATTCATGTCCATGGGCCGATCGCTGGAACAGGTCGATATGACCTCACGGCTCGTGGCTTCGGCGTCGCTGACACACGGCGGCACCCAGTGGCCCGCCGTGCTGCGCGGCTGCGGTGGCCACGATGCATTCCTGCGGACCTATGGCGGGCTCTATACCTACCGCGAGGCGGCGGAGTTCTTGATCGTCGACGCGCGGTTTCCGCGGTCGATCATGCACGGATTGCTCGCGGCCTCCGACAGCCTGCACAAGGTGGCGCAGAACAACGTGGTGACCGCGCGGCATGCTGAGCCTGCACTACGCTCCCTCGGTCAGCTCCGGGCTCGTCTGGAGTATGCGGATCTGGATGAGTTGCGCGCCAACCTCAACCAAGAGATGTCGGTCGTGCAGGATGTCGTGGCCCAGGTAACCATTGCGATCGCCACCAGCTACTTTGCAGCCGCTGACCCGACTGCCTGGACCACCGAAGGGACGCGGTGAGATGCGGCTCAGCATTGATCATCGAACTGGATTCAGCTATGCGACGCGGGTCAAGTCCTCCTACAACGAGGCGCGAATGACCCCAGCGCGGACCGACCAACAGACGGTCTGGAGTAGCCGGGTCACCATCGAGCCTGCAGTCTGGAGCTTCAGCTACACCGACTATTGGGGCACTGAGGTGACGACCTTCGAGGTGCACGAGCGGCACGAGCGGCTCACCGTGCACGCCCAAGGTGTGGTGGAAACCCGCGGAGATGATCTTGCCTGGGACGTCGACCGCCGAGTAGCGCCGAATGATCTTGGATGGGCGGCGCTGCACGATCGCGCCGTGGTGGACAAAATGACTGAGTTCCTCGCCGTCGACGCTCGAACTCAACCTCCAGCGGAACTCATCGAACTGGCCGCGGCGACGACTCAGCAGCCCCCCCGACTGGCGGCGCTCGACGTGTGCGCCCTGATTCATGATCATCTGAGCTACGAACGCGGCTCGACCAAGGTCACCAGTACGGCCCGCGAGGTCTGGGAGCTGGGTCGCGGCGTCTGCCAGGACTACAGCCACGTGGCGCTAGGTGCCTTGCGCTCCATCGGCTTGCCGGCTCGATATGTGTCGGGATACCTGCATCCCGGCGGTGGCGAACCGAACAAGACCGTGGCAGGTGAGAGCCACTCCTGGATCGAGTGGTGGTGCGGCAGCTGGGTGGCGTACGACCCAACGCAATGTCGCAGACTCACCGACGGTTATGTCCGGGTTGGTCAGGGTCGCGACTACGGCGATGTGGCCCCGCTGCGCGGCACGTACTCCGGCGGCCGCTCCCAGATGTTCGTCACTGTCGAGATGACCGAGCTCGGCTGATTTCACGTCCCCATCACGCTGCGGGAAACGCACGTGCACGTCCGCTTCCCTGGCGATACACACGTTGCAACGGATGCACCGTGGCTGAAACGCACGTGCACGTGCGTTTCTGCAGAGGTGGAGGCCCGATATCTTGTCACCCATGAGCAACTACGGGCAGCAGCCGCCCTACGGACAAAATCAGCCCAATCCGTACGGGCAGCAGCAGCCCGGACAGTATCCGCCACAGCAGCCGTACGGGCAGCCCGCGGCCGGACGGCAACCTCAGCAGCCCTATCCGGGCCAGCAGGGCCCCTACGGTCAACAGCCGTACCCACCCCAGCAGCCGTACGGTCAACCCGGCCAGCAAGGCCCGTACGGGCAGCAACCGGGCCAGTGGACGCCGCAGCCGCCGGCACTCAAGCAGCCCGCTGTGGTCGCGCGTTCTTTGCCGGTCGTCACCATGGAGACCGTCCCTGGTCGCGATATCTCAGGGGTGATTGGCGACGTGGTGGGCGTCGTAGCTCGTACCCGTGAGCTGCGGCCCGACCTACGCGGCGGAAACCCGGTGGATGGCTATGTCGTGATGTTGACGGACTCGCGTCAGGATGCGGTCGCTCGCATGGTCGAGATGGCCGTGGGTGCTGGCGCGGACGCGGTTGTTGGACTGAGGTTCGACTGCAGTGAGATCACTCAATCGCTCAGCGAGGTCGCCGCGTACGGAACCGCAGTGACGTTGATCCCTGTGACGACCGACGACGCCGAGACGAGCTCGGGCGAGCAAGCTGAGTTCGGAAACGACCGCGGTGATCAATTGAGCAACGACGAGACGATGCGCAACTGGCCTCCCAGCTCCTGGCCCTCCAGTGAGCCCCAGGCACCATCTTCAGGCTCTTAGGTTTGAGCGGTAAGAATGACTCCATGAGCGCTAGTGATAAATCGGGCCCCAAACAGCCACCCGAGGACGAGACCAAGCGCAAGTTCCGTGAGGCCCTTGCCGCCAAGCAGGGTCGTAAAGGCGAGGACCACCTCGACAACGGTCCACAGCAGGTGCATGGCCACGGTCCGGTTGAAACGAAGCGCAACTTTCGCCGCAAGACCGGCTAGGAGCTGGTGGGCTGAGCTTGTTGACCGGCACCAGTGGGTTGGTGTACCGGCTTCAGGCGGATGCCGTCGCCATCTGCTTGGAATTCGACCTCAGAAAGGTCGTTGACTATCCCATCGGCGTAGAGCTCCTCGCGGGGTGTCGTGGTGACCACGGCTAGCGTGAAGCAGCCGGCGGCTCGGGCGGCCTCCAGCCCGCTCGGAGCGTCCTCCACCACCAGGCAATGTCGTGGATCGACGCCGAGCCGGCGCGCAGCCTGGAGGAACGGCTCGGGATGCGGCTTGCCATGCACCACGTCATCCGCAGTGACCAAAACGGCCGGCGGCTCGAGATGGGAGGCGGCGATTCGCGCCACGGCCAGCGGCACCGTACACGAGGTGGCAATCGCCTTCTTGGCTGTCGCCAACGATGCCAAGGCCTCGATGGCGCCGGGCAGTACGACAACGTCATGCAGGTTGGCCAGCTCGATTTCGGTGATGCGCCGCATGGCGGACTCCTGCAGATCTTCCGGCATCACAGCTCGTACCACCGATGCCGAGGGTGTGCCATGGTGCGTTAGCAGGTCGATCGGGGGGAGGCCGTACTCGCTTGTCCAGGTATCCCATGCCCGGATCACCGCCGGAGTGGAATCGATCAGCGTTCCGTCCAAGTCGAAGATGACCGCCTCGAAAACCTCATCGGCCAGTCGGTCCAAACCCACCAGGATGCTCCTTATCGTTTTGACATCAGCACTATCGTGACAACAGACCGACACGAAGGGATAATCCCTTGCTGAGTGAGTGCTCACTCACTATGCTGGGCCCGTGACTCGAGCCGCCCCCCTGCCATTGGATGAGCGTCGTGCTGCGCTTGTCGCGGCAACCGAGCCGCTGCTGGAGCGGTTCGGCCGCGAGGTGAGTACCAGGCAGATCGCCGAAGCTGCGGGCATCGCGGAAGGGACGATCTTTCGAGCCTTCGCCACCAAGGAGGCTCTCATCGATGCAGTCATCGAGGACGCCTTCGACAGCCAGCGCACCTGCGACGAGCTCGCCCTGATTGATTCGAGCTTGCGTCTTGAGGAACGGTTGGTTGAGGCGGTGACCATTCTTCAGGAGCGGTTACGCAGAATCTTTGCCCTCTTCGGCTCACTGCGGCTGCACAAGGATGCGTCCGATCACGACAGCATGCGGGCCAAGCAGCAGGCCGACACCGAACTGATCAACAGCGCGATCGCTGCGCTGATCAAGCCTGATCAAGATCAACTGCGTCTCGACGTGATGGAGGCGGCCAGCGCGTTGCGGACGATTACATTTTCGATAACTCATACCATCCTCGGGGACCAACGCCTTGCTCATCCGCAGCAGATCGTTGACCTTGTGCTGTATGGCATCTGCCAGGGCCCCGCACGACACAGAGAACGGACATCATGCTGATCAGGTTGCTGCGCACCTATCTGGCTCCGTACCGGAGGCCGATATACGGCCTGCTGCTGTTGTCGCTCGCCGGCACCATGGCTGCATTGCTGTTGCCCAGCCTGAACGCGGCGATCATCGACAACGGTGTCGCCAAGGGTGATACCGACTACATCTGGCGCACCGGCGGCATGATGCTGGCCGTCACGCTGGTTCAGGTCGGCTGTTCCATCTGGGCGACTTATCTGGGCGCCAAGACCGCGATGAGCTTTGGCCGCGATGTCCGTGGCGCAATCTTCACGCGCGTGCTGGCTTTCTCTTCCCGAGAACTCAATCACTTCGGAGCGCCGTCGCTGATCACCCGTAACACCAACGATGTTCAGCAGGTGCAGATGCTGGTGCTGCTGAGCAGCACGATGTTCGTTGCGGCGCCGATCACGATGATCGGCGGCATCATCATGGCGCTGCATACCGACCCAGGCCTCTCGTGGCTGGTCGCAGTAGCGATGCCCGTTCTCGCGTTCTCGATCTTCCTGATCATCAGGCAGATGAGCCCGCTGTTCCGGGTGATCCAGGGCCGAATTGACGTGGTCAATCGCATTCTCCGTGAGCAAATCACAGGCATTCGGGTGGTGCGCGCGTTCGTACGCGAACCATACGAGACGGCACGCTTCGCCCGGGCGAACGCTGAGCTGACCGATACAACGACCTCGGTTGGGAGGTACGCGGCGTCGATCTTCCCCATCGTGATGTTCATCTTGAACGCCTCCAGCGTTGCGGTGCTGTGGTTCGGGGCGCGGCGCATTGATGCCGGCGAGATGCAGATTGGAGCGCTGACTGCCTTCCTGACCTATCTCATCCAGATCTTGATGTCGGTCATGATGGCGACCTTCCTCCTGATCATCGCGCCACGCGCCGCCGTATGCGCCGAGCGGATCGAGGAGGTGTTGGGCACGGAGTCCTCGGTGGTACCGCCGCTGCATCCGGTCACAGAGCTGTCGGCCACCGGCCTCGTTGCCTTCCGGAACACCGACTTCACCTATCCGGGAGCCGCCTCGCCGGTACTGCGGAACATCACCTTCACCGCAGAGCCCGGTCAGACGACCGCCATCATCGGTTCAACCGGAGCCGGCAAGTCCACGCTCATCTCGCTGATTCCGCGGCTCTTCGACGCCACGGCCGGGTCGGTCACGGTGGATGGGGTCGAGGTACGCGACTGCGACCCCGAACTGCTCTGGAGCCGGATCGGGCTGGTGCCGCAGAAGGCGTTCCTGTTCACCGGCACCGTCGCCAGCAACCTGCGATACGGCAACCCAGACGCCACCGACGAGGAGCTCTGGCGGGCGCTGCGGGTGGCTCAGGCCGAGGACTTCGTACGCGAAATGCCAGAACATCTCGAGGCGCCTATCTCCCAGGGTGGCACCAATGTTTCAGGCGGGCAGCGGCAGCGTCTTGCGATCGCGCGGGCACTGGTCAAGCGTCCGGAGATCTATGTTTTCGATGACTCGTTCTCGGCGCTGGACGTTGCCACAGATGCCCGGCTGCGGGCCGCGCTGGAGCGGGAGACGGCCGAGGCCGCGGTGATCATCGTCGGACAGCGGGTGGCGACCATTGCCGACGCTGACAAGATCATTGTGCTGGAGCATGGCGAGATTGTCGGCAGCGGTACGCACGAAGAGCTCCTGGAGCACTGTCCTACCTACGCCGAGATCGTCGATTCCCAGCTCAGCGCAGAGGAGGCGGCGGCGTGAGCGCAAATGGTCAGACCGCCCCGGCGAGCGGCAACGGACAGTCAGCGCCCAAGGCTCCGGAGCGCCCGAAATACGGCCCACCTGCGGGCGGAGGCGGCGGCCGGATGTGGGGACAGGCGCGGCCAGTCGAGAAATCGCTGAACTTCCTCCCGTCCCTGAAGCGGCTGGTAGGGCACTTGGCACCCGAGCGGATGATCTTGAGCCTGAGCGTGCTACTGGCCGTCGTGGGAATCTTCCTGAACGTGATGGGACCCCGGATCTTGGGCATGGCGACGGACGTGATCTTCACGGGTGTGGTTGGCAAGAGTCTGCCGAGCGGAGCCACCAAGGCGCAGGTGGTGGCTGCGTTGCGCGCCGAGGGCAACACCACCTTCGCGGACTTGGTCGAGCGACTGAACGTCATCCCGGGGCAGGGCATCGATTTCACTTTGCTGGGGCACTTGTTGCTGCTGGCGCTCGGCCTGTATCTGGTCGCGTCGTTGTTCTTGTGGTTACAGGGTTACCTGCTGAACGGCGCAGTGCAGCGCTCCATCTACACGTTGCGTAGTCAGGTCGAGGACAAGATCAACAGGCTGCCGCTCAGCTACTTCGACAAGCAGACCCGCGGCGAGCTCTTGAGCCGGGTCACCAATGACATCGACAACATCTCCCAAGCGCTGCAGCAAACGCTGAGCCAGCTGCTCACCTCGCTGCTGACCGTGATCGGCGTCACCATCATGATGTTCGTGGTCTCACCCGTGCTGGCGCTGATCGCGCTGGTGACGATACCGCTGTCGATCGTCGTGACGACGGTGATCGGCAAGCGGTCACAGAAGCTCTTCATCGAGCAATGGAAGTCCACGGGCGAGCTGAACGGGCACATCGAAGAGGCCTTCACCGGGCAGTCACTGGTGAAGGTGTTCGGCCGGCAGCGCGAGGTCGATGCCGTGTTCGCGGAGCGGAACAGCACGCTGTACAAGGCGAGCTTCGGCGCCCAATTCATCTCCGGTTTGATCATGCCGACGATGTTCTTCATCGGGAACCTGAACTACGTGGCGATCGCTGTGGTCGGCGGCCTTCGGGTAGCCAGTGGCACCATGAACCTCGGCGACGTCCAGGCGTTCATCCAGTACACCCGGATGTTCACCCAGCCGCTGACACAGCTCGCCTCGATGGCGAATCTGCTGCAGTCCGGGGTTGCCTCTGCCGAGCGGGTCTTCGAGGTGCTTGACGAGGTGGAGCAGGTGCCGGAGGAGGCCAGCTCGCTCAACCCGACCTGCGGTCGAGTGGCATTCGAGCACATCTCGTTCTCTTACGACGCTCTGCCGGCGAAGGGGGACGACCCCCTTGAACCCCCGGAAAAGCAGGGAAAGCCCTTGATCAGCGATCTGTCCTTGGTGGCCGAGCCGGGCAGCACCGTGGCGATTGTCGGCCCGACCGGAGCCGGCAAGACCACGTTGGTCAATCTGATCATGAGGTTCTACGAGCTGGACCGCGGCCGCATCACCCTCGACGGAGTAGACATTGCCACCGTGCCGCGGTCCGCGTTGCGGGCCAAGATCGGGATGGTGCTGCAGGACACCTGGTTGTTCCATGGCACCATCCGGGAGAACATCGCCTATGGGCGGCCCACGGCAACCGAGGAGGAGATTCATGCCGCGGCCGAGGCGACGTATGTCGATCGCTTCGTGCATGCTCTGCCGGACGGCTACGACACGGTCCTCGACGAGGAAGCCAGCAATATCAGCGCCGGTGAGAAGCAGCTGATCACCATTGCCCGAGCGTTCCTGGCAGACCCTGCGCTACTGATCCTGGACGAGGCGACCAGCTCGGTGGACACGCGTACCGAGGTGTTGGTGCAGCGTGCCATGGCCGCGCTCCGCTCTGATCGCACCAGCTTCGTGATTGCCCACCGGCTCTCCACCATCCGGGACGCCGACGTGATCTTGGTGATGGAGGACGGCCAGATCGTGGAGCAGGGCACGCATTACGAGCTGCTGGAAGCCCGCGGACACTATTTCGATCTCTACAACTCGCAATTCACAGCGGCGATCGAGGAGCTGGAGGAGTTGCGCCCCGCGGTTCCGGCCGGGGCCGGTATGCGCACGGGTCCGAGGCCCTTCTGAGCTTCAGGCTCGCGCGGCTGTCAACATCTCGATCGCCTCGCGGACCATCGCAAGAACCGTCTCGGGTTGCTCTTCGATCAGTTTGATCTCGCGAAAGATCACATCGACGTCGCCTCGCGTTGCCAGGAGCCGCTCGATTTCATGGATGGCCCTCACGTAGGAAGAAGGCTTCAAAAAGGGGCCCGATGTTACGGGCAACGCCCAGAATTCTCAGAATCGCCCCCGAGCAGACGCTGCCTATCCGATTTCACGCTCAGATCCGCTGGTGGTCCCTCCGCTCGGGGGCGATTATGAGAATTCGTCAACCTCGCCCTGGCTGGAAGTACCGGAAGGTCAGGTTCAGCCGGGGGCTGACCGGGCGTGAGGTCTTCGGAACGGCATGCGCGTAGTCGCTCTGCGACTCGTCACGCATGATGAGCAGGTCGCCGCGTCCCAGATCCCAGCTCCAACGTCCGCCGGTCCTCCGATGCCGCAGCACGAACCGCCGGCGATCTCCGAGACTGACCGAGGCGATGGTGGGTCGCGGGCCGAGCTCTGGCTCATCGTCACTGTGGTAGCCCATGGAGTCAGTACCGTCGCGATAGAGATTGGCCAGGCATGAGTTGACGTCGACGTCCAGCTCACGGAGGAGGCGCTCCCGCAATTCGACAAGTGTTCGCGGCCACGGGCCGGGTTCGTTCACGATGCCGGAGTAACGGTAGGCACCGTTCCCCATCCACGCAGTCAGTCGTGGCGTCGGCATAGTGCGCCCGTAGAGCGTGACGACGTGTTGCTCCCAGGCAATCTCGTCCCGGAGCGCTGCGAACAGCTGGTCAGCGTCGGCGACCCAGCCGGGGTAGTAATCGACGCAGGGTGGCTGCTGGTCCATGATCAATAAGCAAATCCGGCTGCGGCGAACCGGTTGAGCCGCCGCTGCCGATGAAGGTAGAAGGCTAGGGCGAAGAGCCATGCTGGCACGGTTAGCAGACCGGCACGAATCTCGACATGGTCGGTGTAGCGGGTCATCCCGAGAAAGTCCTCGAGCACGATCTGGTGGTCCCAGACCCGGATGAGGTCGCTGTAGCCGGCGTCGTGCCAAACCACCGGACTGGTTGCCACCTCCTCAGGATCCGCGACCGTCCGCTGCACGTTGATGACGTGCTCGCCGATGGGAAGTCGGCCCGCCATCAGCAGCCGAAATCGGTACTTCCCAACCGACCAGCGCTCAACCGGCTCCGCGGGCTCAACCGGCTCGAATACCAGCATCGGCGATGAGAGGTAGTCGAGCAGTGCAGGCCGGGCCAGCTCGCTGACGAGTCGCTGTACAGGGCAGGGGAGCAGGCAGCTGAGACGCACACGCATGCGCCAAAGTTAGTGCCGAGCATCCGAGGTCGCTCGAGGTATGCGCCGCCCAGGCGGCGCCCCGCTGCGTTCTCGTCGTCGCCCATAGAACACCGCTATGGGACTCCTCCTCGGCCTTGCGTGTCGACGCCTCGCGTCGCCTTGCGACGACAGGCATCCACCTGGACGACGCCTACTGTCAAGGGACTTCGAATACACGACACTAGCGAGCCAGACACTGTTCGGGATGCGTAAGCACGGGCACGTTGTCCGATGACTCGCCGCAGCGCAGGATGGTGAGGTGCATAGGCATGACGAGCGAGACGCGGCACGCGCCACCCGATGGTGGGCGCGACTCGCTGGCGCCGTAGCTGGGCTGGCCGGCTTGGGGATCGCGGGCATTGCAGCATGGTTCGTGGCACCGACGTCAGGCTCCCCGGTGCCTGCCGTCGGTGAATTGATCATCAATGTGCTTCCGGGACCCCTGGTCAACTTCGGTAAGGACACCCTCGGCACCGCGGACAAACCAGTCTTGCTCGCGATCATTGTTGTCGCCGTTTTGATCCTGTGCGCCATCGCCGGCCAGCTTGAATGGCGGCGTCGCTTCGCGGGGGCCGCGATCTTCGCCAGTCGTGGCCGTGCTCGGGATGATCGGAATCAACGCCCAGACGAATGTCACGTTCACCGCGTACGTGCCGGTGATCATTGGGTTGTTGCTCGGCTACATGATCTTGAGCACGTTGATCGGCAAGCTGCAGCAGTGGCGATCACCACAGGCCGCGGCGAAGGACGGCGAGGCGCTATCCGCCTCGCGGCGAAATTTCCTGACCTGGACCATCGTGGCGGGCGTCGCAGCCGGAATGGCAGCGGTTGCCGGCCAGCTGCTCGCGAGCGCATCGTCAGCCGTAGATACGGCGCGGCAGAAGCTGAGGCTGCCAAGTCCAGCAAAGCCTGCGGCGGCACCGCCGGCGGGCGCCGACCTCCGCATCGCCGACTTGACCCCGTACGTGACCCCCAACGACGACTTCTATCGGATCGATACCGCCCTGCAGGTTCCGGTGATCGATCCCGCCGACTGGACACTCAAGATCACTGGCATGGTGCAGAACCCGATCCAGATCAACTACGCCGAACTGACCGCCAAGCCGCTCGTCGAGCACCTCACGACGCTGACCTGCGTGTCCAACTACGTCGGTGGCGATCTGGCCGGAAATGCGCTCTGGCTGGGCTATCCGATACGCCAGCTTCTTGCCGAGGCCAAGCCGCTGCAGGGTGCCGACATGGTGCTCTCGACGAGCGACGACGGCTGGACCGCCAGTACGCCGCTGTCCGCGCTGACCGACCCCAATCGGGAGGCCATGCTGGCGATTGGCATGAATGGCGAGCCGCTCCCGATCGAGCACGGATTCCCGGTTCGGATGGTCGTACCAGGTCTCTACGGGTACGTGTCAGCGACGAAATGGGTGACGGAACTGAAGGTCACGAGCTACGCGAAAGATGAGGCGTACTGGACCCCGCTCGGCTGGTCAGCGCGTGCTCCCATCAAGCTGGCGTCCCGAATCGACGTACCACGCAAATCATCTGTTGACGCCGGGACGGTCGTCGTCGCAGGAGTCGCGTGGGCACAACACACAGGAATTTCCGCCGTCGAGGTCCAGGTTGATGACAACGGTTGGCAGCGTGCTCAGCTTGCGGAGACCGCCGGGCCTGACACGTGGCGGCAGTGGAGGTACGAATGGGCCGCCGTCCCGGGCAAGCACACGCTGACGGTGCGGGCGACCGATGCCGATGGCAAGCTCCAGACTGCCAACGTCGCGCCGCCGATGCCGGATGGTGCGACCGGGTACCACTCGATCGACGTCAAAGTCCCTGAACCGCTGCGACGTCTGGATCCGCGTCGCCGTGCTGAGGAGGAGGAGTGGAGGCGCTCTTTCCTTCGCGAGCGACGACGAAGTAGGTGGGTTCAGAGCGCGATGCGCGAGCAGCTCTTAAAAGGGTGCATTAGGTTCGTGATGTGCGCATCGCGGTGGCCCGGGAACAGGCTCCCGGCGAGGCGCGTGTGGCAATGGTTCCTGAGCTGGTGGGCAGGCTTCGTGCGGCCGGCTACCAGGTGGCCGTGCAGGCAGGTGCCGGCGTCGCCGCTCTGGTGGCCGATGCGGCGTACGAGGCGGCCGGCGCCCTGGTCACCGAGCATCCCTTCGACGAGGCGGATGTCGTGCTGAGCGTTCAACCGCTCGATGCGTCCTGCCTGGCGCCGCTGCCGTCTGGTGCGACCACGATCTCGTTCTTTCCCTACCCCGAGCGGCCGACCGATGTGGCGCTGCGTCGGGATCGAAAGCTGACCACGTTCGGCATGGAATATGTGCCGCGCATCTCCCGTGCGCAATCGATGGATGCGCTGAGTTCCCAGGCGTTGGTAGCTGGATATCGCGGAGCAATCGTCGCTGCCAGCATGCTTGGCCAGTTCTTTCCGCTCAGCATGACGGCCGCCGGCACCGTGCCGCCGGCTCAGGTGGTCGTACTGGGCGCTGGGGTCGCGGGTCTCCAGGCCATCGCCACCTGCCGGCGGTTGGGTGCGGTGGTGAAGGGCTACGACGTTCGCTCGGCCGCCGCGGAAGAGATCCGATCGATGGGAGCGCAAGCCATCGAGCTGCCGCTGCCGACGCTGGAGGGGGCAGGCGGCTATGCACGGGAGATGACCGAGGAACGCGCCCAACGGCAGCGTGAGCTGCTCGCCAGCTACATCGCCGCTGCTGACGCGTTGATTACGACTGCGGCCGTGCCGGGGCGCCGAGCCCCGCTGCTGGTGACGACCGAGATGATTGCGCCGATGGCGCCGGGTTCGGTCGTTGTGGACCTTGCTGCCGAAGCCGGCGGTAACGTCGAAGGTGTGGTGGCCGGCAAGGTGGTACGGGTGGGATCGGTACAACTGTGGGGTGGCGCCGACGTGCCCAGCCAGATGCCCGGCCCGGCCAGCCGGCTCTATGCCCACAACGTGTTGAACGTGATCATGCTGATGACCCGCGACGGGCATTTTGCTCCAGATTTCGACGATCAGATCACGGCCGCGATGTGCGTGACTCACGACGGCCAGGTGCTTGCTGATGGAGGCTAATTGAGTACCGATCCGCTTGTTTGGTTGACGATCTTCGTACTGGCCGTCTTCGTCGGCGTCGAGGTGATATCCAAGGTCTCCTCCACCTTGCATACGCCGCTGATGTCGGGGGCGAATGCCATCCACGGCGTGATCTTGATCGGGGCGATCCTGGTGGCCGGTAGCGCACAGTCGACACCGATCCTCGTCTTGGGCCTGGTTGCGGTGATCATGGCATCGATCAACATGGTCGGTGGCTTTGTCGTCACGGACCGGATGCTGGTGATGTTCTCTCGGCCGAAGAAGGCCATCGACAAGTCCGTCCATCGGGAAGTCGAGCAGTGACGCCAGCCTGGGCTCAGCTCGGCTATTTGATCGCCGCGGTCTGTTTCATCGTCGCCCTCAAGGGGTTGTCCTCACCCAAGAACGCGCGTCGCGGGAACCTGATCGGCGCTGCGGGCGCGGTGCTGGCCTGCGCGATTGTCTTTCTCGCTACTGACATCCAGCATCTGCTTCCGATCTTGGCGGCTATTGCAGCTGGCACCGCCATTGGGGCGCTCGGTGCCTACCGAGTCCAGATGACTCAGATGCCGCAACTGGTGGCGCTCTTCAACGGTGTCGGAGGCGGCGCCGCGGCCATTGTGGCGATCATCGAGCTGACCGAATTTCGCAACGGTGCCGCGCCGGTGTTCGAGTTGATCGCTACGGCATTCACTATCGTCGTCGGCTCGGTCAGCTTCGCCGGCTCGGTGGTCACCTTCCTCAAGCTGCAGGAGCTGATGACCACCCGTCCGTCGTCTTTGCCGGGTATCCCATCTTGTACGCGCTCGGGCTGCTGGCGGCGGTCGCTTTGAGTGTGGGTCTGGTGATCGCCCCGAGCCTGATCTTCGCGGTGCTGTTGGCAGCTGTCGGCGCCGCACTTGGTGTGCTGCTGGTGCTGCCGGTGGGCGGCGCGGATGTGCCGATCGTGATCTCGCTGCTGAACGCGTTCACCGGTCTGACCGTCGCCGCGAGTGGTTACCTGCTCGAGAACATCCTGCTGCTGATAGCCGGCACGCTGGTCGGGTCCGCCGGCACCCTGCTGACCCGGCTGATGGCCAACGCCATGGGTCGCTCATTGATCAACATCCTGTTCGGCGCCCTCAAAGGCGGCTCAACTCTCGGCGCGACCACGATGAGTGATCGGCCGGTCAAATCGGCTGGCCCAGCGGATGTCGCGATCCTCCTCGCGTACGCCCAACGCGTGATCATTGTCCCCGGCTACGGACTCGCCGTAGCCCAGGCCCAGCACACACTGCGCCAGCTCGTCGATCTGCTCCAGGAGCGCGGCGTACGGGTCGACTATGCGATCCATCCCGTTGCGGGCCGGATGCCCGGCCACATGAATGTGCTGCTCGCGGAGGCGCAGGTGCCGTACGAACAGCTCAAGGAGATGGACGAGATCGACCCGGAGTTCAAGCAAGCGGATGTGGCTCTCGTTGTTGGCGCGAACGACGTCGTCAATCCAGCGGCCGAGACCACACCTGGGGCTCCTATCTACGGGATGCCGATCTTGCATGCCAACCAGGCGCGTCAGGTCGTCTTCATGAAGCGTTCGATGCGACCCGGCTTCGCCGGCATCGAGAACGAGCTCCTCTTTGAGCCGACCACCACCCTGCTCTTCGGAGACGCCAAGGACACCATGAGCAAGCTGCTCGCCGAGCTCAAAGCCCTCACCGTATAGCCCCTCTGACTATGCCGGCTTCCTATGCCGGCTGACTTATGTCAGCAACCTACGTGCACGTACGCTTTCTCACGGTCTGCATAGGTTGCAAACTGTGCACACCGACGGCAACCTACGTGCACGTAGCGTTTCCGACAGCGGCGAGCGGTCGGGATTAGCGCTCGACAGAACTCGCGGAACGATAGGCCGCCGATCTTGGCGCTGGCGTCGGGCAGATTGGCGCCGGCTGCGTACGCCCTCAGGGTGCCGCCGCGAGCCGGAAGAGTGATCAATCGAGCGGGCGGCTTGCCATCTCTGCGGCGAATCAAGGCGACGGCCTCGGCGAGGGTGACTCGCTCCGGTCCAGCCCGGTCCGCGACGCGGTCGAAGCCCGCCGGTGTCGAGCCGAGCGCAACGTCGGCGAGCTCGCCCGCAACCCAGCGATGATCACAAGGCTGGAATGACATGCCCCTGGCGACCAACGCCAGCCGACCCAGCGCTCGCGGTGCGCACGATTTGCTCGATCAGGCTGTGGAACTGCGTGGCCCGTACCACCGTGACCGGCAACTGGCTACGCTCCAGCGCCAGCTCGCAGGCGTATTTCACGCGGTAGTACCGCTGAGGGATACGGTCACACCCAACGATCGAGATGTAGATGACATGTGGCGGCGTAGACCGATTCGCCAAGATCTTGATCATTCGACGGGTTCCGTCCAGGTCGACCGTGCGGGTGCGCCACCGGTGAGTGGCAGCGTGCACCACGCAGTCAACGCCATCCAGCGCCGCCTCCAACCCGGTTCCGGTAGCAAGATCAACACCGGTACGCCGGCTGGCTGAGGTCACCGTCGCACCACGCGCCTCGAGCCTGCGAACAACCTCGCTGCCGAGCGGGCCGCTACCTCCAGTCACCACAATCCGCATTCGCCACCCGCCGACTTGTCAGAATCTGAGCACCAGAGTTGCAGCTGCTCGCGCATCGCGCTGGGAGTCCGCCGCCGTCGTCGTCGCTCGCAGAGGAAAAACGTCTCTGCTCACTTCTCCTCCGCGCGGCGGCGCGCGATCCCCGACGCTCACAGCCGAGTATGGTGCTCAAATTCTGACAAGTCGGCGTAAGGGAGTCACCCATGGCGGTCGCCAGTCGCGAAAAAGCGCTGAGCCTGTTTCAGAAGCTGATCTACGACGAACCGGTCGCGGCGGAGAACATCCTGGCTGATCCGTATCTGCCAGGCGGCCTTGCGCCGTCGCAAGATCGGGTCGGAATGGACCCCGCAACGCTGATCGGCGGGTACGGGAGGGAGGAGCGCTACCTGCTCCACGCCCCAGATGCGGAGACGTTGCGCGACATTGCTGGCCCCCCGGCCGCTGTACTGTCGGGCCGCCCATCGATTCACAAGCCCAATGTGGAGGCGTACGCAAAAACCAGCCTCGACCTCACCATGGAAGGCGGTACCACCTCCGGTGTCGTGTACCCACTCGCAATTTGTGAGTTGGCCACAGATTTCCGCTTTCGCAATGTCGGGGGCGCGTCCGCGGGTGCGATCGCCGCGGCGCTCACCGCAGCAGCCGAGCTTGGTCGTAGCAGCCAGGTGCTTGCCTCTGTTGACGACGAGCACCCGGCACATCCGGCAGCCGAGCTGCTCATGAACGGCGTTCGGATCCGCCGTGGTTTCACTGGCATAGCCGACATCATCAGCTGGCTGGCCCAGACGCGACCGGGTGATCAGCAGGCCGAGGAGAATCGGCCGGCCCAGCCGCAGCCGGGTGATCAAGGGGCTGAGGAGTATCGGCTGGCCCAGCTCTTCCGGCCGGGCAATTCGACCGCGGCCATCTTCCGGGTCGCCGTCGCGATCATGCGTGGCCAAAGCTGGCCACTCCCACTGCTGGCCCTCTTCGCGTTCGGATTGGCCCCTCGCCTTTTCACGCTCGCCTTGATCCTCGGTGCGATCGTGCTCACCGGCTACCTGGAACGACAGTTCACCGGAGCTCTGCGCTCGATCCCGGAGATCATCGGATGGGGCGCGTTTGGTGTGCTGGCGTACGTCGCGACGATCGTTGGATTGGCCCTGATCTTCCAGGGGATCCGATCCGCGGTAGTCAAACCACCCAGCGACAATGGCTCGGCAGAAGGCAGGCTGGCTCAGTTGCGGCTCTTTACCAGCCGGTATGCGACCCCGCCTTCGACGACCGTGCCGCAGTTGATCATTGGCGCTGCGTTGATCATTGCAGTGGTCGTGCTGGCGATCTTCCGACCAGGTTTGTACGCGGCCGCGGTCCTGGTGGGCCTGGCCGCAAGTCTGGTCATCGCTGTTGGGTTGATCACCTCGATCCTGATCTACATCGCGGGGTTCCGCAGGCGCGGCTTCGGATTGATCCCAGGTACGACGACACGACGCCAACGCAGCCTGCTTGGATGTGATGGCCGGAATCCCTAAACCGACGGTGGAAAAATCGCTCGTGCCCTGGCTGAACGATTGCCTCAATGCCCTCGCCGGCCTACCAGCCGAGCACGTGCTGCGATTCGGGCATCTGTGGTCGGGCTTGGAATTTCACGAGCAACGCTTGATGGCGAGTCCTCGCGATGTGGCCAGCTGGCGGCAGATGTCCAAGGACCCTGATCTTCGGCTGGTCAACCTGGAACTCATGACTACTGACGTGACGCGGGGGCGGCCATTCCGCTTTCCGCTGGAACCCATAGAGGACGATGACTCCGAGCAGCTGTGGGTGTGTGTCGATGAGCTGCGTGACGGTGAGTCTCCGCTGTTTCCAGAGTCGGTGCTGACGGCGCTAAGGCAGACCGAGAGCAAGAAAGTGCAAGATCGTCATGGCGATGAACGCCTGCTGCATAAGCTGCCCCAACCGTGGGACCTTCCGGTGATCTTCGCGGTTCGGATCAGCATGTCGCTGCCCGCTCTTTTTCAGGCCATCCGAATGTATCGGATTCTGCAAACCGTCGCCGGTCCAAGACGATCTCGGCCATGCCATCGAGGACCGTGGCAGACCGTTGATCTTGTTCGACCCGCTGGAATCCGCTCAGGAGTTGTGGTTCTCCGACGGAGGCATTACCTCAAACTTCCCGGTCCACTTCTTTGACAATCCGCTGCCGCGCTGGCCTACCGTTTCGCTCAATCTCGGCATTCATCCCTACGACGCGCCTCATCAAGACGTCTGGCTGCCGCTGGACTGGGACAATCTGAATATTCCGGTCAAGACGCTCAGCGGCTCGGGGCTAGGGTTCGGGCAAGCGATCTTCAACACCGCCATGTCATGGCGGGACAGCCTGCAGTCGGCCCTGCCGGGATATCGCAACCGCATCGCTCAAGTGCGGACAAATCCCGGCGAGGGCGGGACCAATCTGTTCATGCCGCGGGAGATCATCGCATCCTTGGCCCTGAGAGGTGCCTTGGCGGGTGCGCGACTGCGTACCAGGTTCATCGATGACAAGCAATGGGATCGGTTCCGGTGGTTGCGGCTGCGCACCGCCTTGAGCAACCTGGAGACGTTGCGCGGCGCCACCTACGAGCACCGCGGGTTCTACGCGGATGCGCTGGCAAGACAAGAGTGGCTGGACGACCTGGAGACAAGCTTCTCTGAGATGCCGACGACCATGCCGATCCCCTGGAATCGCCCATACCCGACGTTTTGGCCCAAGGCTGCTCGATTTCTCAACACGTTCGCCGACGGTTATCGGCCATCGGACGACCCGAAGAATGTGATGACATTCCGGGCCCCCATGCCGGAACCCGTCATCCGCCAGGTCCCCCAGGAATAGCCGAGCTCGCGCGAGGATGTCTTCGCCCAATGCGGAGGCCAGTGACCAGTTGTCGCGAGTTCACTATCGTTCGAACTAACGTCCCGACTGCGCGGGGCGGTGGAGCGCACGATTGCAAGGTTCGCTGTTTCGCGACGGAGCATGGAGGCCCGCATGTCCGAATCCCTGGCCGACCAGGTCAATTCTCAGATACCCGAAACGATGCAGGCCGTCATCTGCCACGGGCCCGAGAACTATCAGTTGGAAGAGGTACCGGTTCCCAAGCCGGGACCAGGTGAGGCATTGATCCAGGTCGAGGCCACCGGCATCTGCGCCAGCGATCTGAAGTGCTATCACGGTGCCGCAAAGTTCTGGGGCGACGCGAATCGCCCAGCCTGGGCAGAGACGGAGGTCATTCCCGGCCATGAATTTGTCGGGAAAGTTGTGCAGCTCGATGACGTGGCGGCTGATCGCTGGGGCATCGCTGTCGGCGATCGGGTTGTCGCCGAGCAGATCGTGCCGTGTTGGAAGTGTCGCTACTGCCTGAACGGCGAGTACTGGATGTGCGCCCCTCACGACATGTTTGGCTTCAAGCGCCGTACGCCGGGCGGCATGGCCGACTACATGGTCTACAACAAAGACGCTCTGGTCTACAAGATCTCTTCCGACCTGCCTCCGGCCCACGCTGCCTTCACCGAGCCACTCTCGTGTGCCCTGCACGCCGTTGAGCGCGGCGACGTCAAGTTCGAGGACGTCGTCGTTGTTGCTGGCTGCGGTCCGATCGGTCTCGGCATGATCGCTGGTGCGAAGTCCAAGAATCCCAAGGCGGTGGTTGCTCTTGACCTGGCGCAGGACAAGCTTGATATCGCCAAGGAGTGCGGCGCGGATGTGATCATCAACATTGGCGAAGAGGACGCGGTGACCAAGGTCAAGGACATGACCGGCGGCTACGGGGCCGATGTCTATATCGAGGGCACTGGACATCCATCGGCCGTCGGCCAGGGCCTGAACCTGCTTCGTAAGCTCGGCACGTACGTGGAGTACAGCGTCTTCGGCAGCGACGTCAGCGTCGACTGGTCGATCATCAGCGACGACAAAGAACTCGACGTACGCGGCGCTCACCTGGGTCCGCACTGCTGGCCGGCCGCCATCCGGATGATTGAATCCGGTCGGCTGCCGATGGAGCGGATCTGCACACATCAGTTGCCGCTAGCGGATTTCCAGAAGGGTCTGGACATGGTCGCTAGTGGCAAGGAATCGATCAAGGTGTCGCTGATTCCGTAATCGGCTCACTCTTGACTAGCAGCGATCGAGTCATCCATGACAACGCCCGAGGCCCGGCAACTGTGGGTTGGCACCAGCTGGAAGATGAACAAGACTCTGGCGGAGGCCAACAGCTTTGTCGACGAATTGTTGACCTTCCCTGTTCCCAGTGGCATCCAGCCGTTCGTACTGCCGCCGCACACGGCGCTGGCACAGGTTCGTGATCGTTTGCCCACCGACTCTTCAGTGCTGCTCGGCGCCCAGAACGCTCACTGGGCCGCCGAGGGCTCCTGGACTGGCGAGATCTCCATGCGGATGGCGAAGGACGCCGGCGCGACCTTGATCGAAATCGGCCACTCGGAGCGCCGAGAGCATTTCGGGGAAACCGATCGCACCGTTGCACTCAAAGTCGCGGCGGCGATAGCCCATGGCCTCATCCCGCTGGTCTGTGTCGGTGAGCCGTCGTCGGTCCGCGACGGTGGTGGCGCGGAGGACTTCGTACGCGCCCAGGTGCAGAGTGCTCTTTCGGAGGTCGCGCCGGCCGAGACCGCGCAGGTGATCATCGCCTACGAACCCATCTGGGCCATCGGCGAGCACGGCACTCCGGCGACAGTAGATCAGGTCGCTGGAGTCATGGCGCTGATCAACGAGGTCGTGACGACAGTGGGCGCATCGGCCCAGGCAGTCCTTTACGGCGGCAGTGTGAGTGTGCGCAATGCCACCGAACTGCTCAGCGATCCGAACACTCATGGCTTGTTCATCGGCCGCGCTGCGTGGGATGCATCCAGCTTCATCAACATACTCAAGCTCTGCTCGGTTCTCGATGAAAAGGGAGCGGGCCAACCAACTCTGGAGGTTCCATGACCTACGTCTACAACGACCCTGCCGAATTCAAGAATGACGTGATCAAGGGCTTCGCCGCGGCGTACCCGCAATACGTGCAGCGAGTCGAAGGTGCCTCGGGTTTCGTTCGTGCCGGTGGACCGTTGGAGGGCAAGGTCAGCCTCGTCATCGGCGGAGGGTCCGGCCACTTCCCTTCCTATAACGGTGTGGTGGGGACCGGATTTGCGGACGGCGCGGTGCTCGGCGACATCTTCGCCTCGCCCTCGGCGGAGCAGATCTACCGGATCGCCAGGGCGGCGGATGGAGGTGCCGGAGTGATTCTCGCCTTCGGCAACTATGCCGGGGACCGACTGAACTTCGGCGTCGCACGAGGAGCGTTTGATCAACGAAGGCATCGACACCCGGATCGTGTACGTGACCGACGACGTGGCCTCGGCCAGCCGGGAGGAGCAGGCCAAGCGGCGTGGTATCGCAGGCACCTTCACGGTGTACAAGATCGCCGGGGCGGCTGCGGAAGATGGCGGCAACCTCGATGAGGTCGAGCGGATCATGCGTGCCGCTAATGCTGCCACGTACTCGTTTGGTGTCGCGTTCGGCGGCTGCACCCTCCCTGGTGCCGACAAGCCGCTGTTCACCGTCGACGAGGGTCACATGGATTTCGGACTGGGCATTCACGGCGAGCCCGGCATCACCTCGGCTCCCTGGATGCCGGCCGCGGATCTGGGCGCAAAGCTCGTCGAGGCCGTCCTCGCTGAACGCCCGGAGGGAGCAAGTGGCCGCGCTGCCGTGCTGATCAACGGGCTTGGCGCGACCAAGTACGAAGAACTCTTTGTGCTGTATGGCCGCGTCAGTGACCTCCTCGCCGACGCCGGCGTGGAGCTGATAGACCCGGAGGTCGGTGAACTCGTCACCAGTCTCGACATGGCCGGTTGCTCGCTGTCGGTCACCTGGTTGGACGATGAGCTGGAACGCTACTGGAGCGCCCCAGCGGACACCGCGGCCTTCCGGCGGGGGAACGCCGTAGCAAGCGAGCGATTCACCACCCGCCGGACCGGTACAGAGCACGTCACCGAGGCGGAGACCGCCGAGGCGAGCGAGGAGTCCAGAGCAGCAGCGGCGGTGGCGCGTAGAGCGGTCGATGCCATCTACGCGACGGTCGAGCAGAACAAGGAGTATCTCGGCCAGATCGATGCCATCGCCGGTGACGGTGATCATGGAATCGGTATGTCGCGCGGCTCGAAGGCGGCTGCTGAGGCTGCCAACCAAACCCAGGGTGGCGTCGAAACTGTGTTGGCCGCGGCGGGCCACGCCTTCGGCGACAAGGCTGGTGGCACCAGCGGCATCCTGTGGGGAGTGCTGTTGGAGGGAGTCGGCAAGGGCCTGGGCAACACCGAGACGGTGACGTCGAAGCGATTGGCTGACGCCGTTCAGGAGTCGGCGCGGAACTTGCAGGGCTTCAGCAAGGCCGAGCTCGGCGACAAGACCATGCTGGATGCGTTGTTCCCCTTCGTCGATACGCTCGTCGAACAGGTCGATGCTGGGGCGTCGGCTGCAGACGCGTGGCGGTCGGCAGCGGACGCCTGCCGGACCGCGGCGGAGGCCACCGCGTCACTCGTTCCGAAGATCGGGCGAGCCCGGCCGTTGGCAGAGCGCAGCGTGGGTACACCTGATCCGGGCGCAGTCTCGCTCGGTCTTATCGTTACCGCAATCGGTGAGGTCCTCGGGGATGCGCAGGAAGCCGCTCCCGCAGCGGCCGATTCCATGGATAAGGAAGGACAACCTCAATGAGCGATCGCATTCGGTTGCTGGTCGGAAGTGATAGCGCCGGCTTTGACTACAAGGACCACATCCTTGCTGATATGCAGGCCGATGATCGGGTCGAGGTCATCGATCTTGGCGTGTACGAAGGCGATCTCGAGAGCGCGTCGTACCCATCGGTCGCCATCGCTGCCGGTGAGAAGATCCGGGCCGGTGAGGCGGACCGCGCCATCTTGTTATGCGGCACCGGCATCGGTGTCGCGATCGCAGCCAACAAGGTGCCCGGCATCAGGGCTACGGTCGCCCATGACTCCTTCAGCGTCGAGCGGTCCGTGCTGTCCAACGACTGCCAGATCCTTACCCTGGGCCAGCGCGTCATCGGTCTCCAGCTGGCTCGCCGGCTGGCCAAGGAATGGCTGAATTACGTCTTCGACCCGACCAGCCCGTCAGGGCCGAAGGTTGCCGAAATCAGCGAGTACGAAGACTCGATCACCGGTTAGCAGCAAGTCGACTCGAGCTGAGCCCCCTTCATCCCGTACAACTTCCTGAGGCCGGTTGTGGCGTACGGCAGAATCTCAGGGTGATCGAGTATCGAACGTCGACCGAGATCGAGCAGATGCGGCCGGCTGGGCGGTTTGTCGCCGACGTCTTGACCGCGCTTCGGGCGCGTGCCGATGTCGGAGTGAACCTTCTCGAGCTCGATGAATTGGCGCACCAGATGATCCGGGATCGCGGCGCGGAGTCGTGCTACATCAACTATCACCCATCGTTCGGGGCCAGTCCGTTCGGCAAGGTGCTGTGTACCTCGGTCAACGATGCGGTCTTGCACGGCCTGCCTCATGACTACGATTTGCGCGACGGTGACCTGCTGAGTCTCGACTTTGCTGCGTCGGTGAACGGCTGGGTGTCAGATTCCGCGATCAGCGTGATTGTCGGCTCGGCCCGTGACCAAGATCAGCACCTGATCGCGACGGCCGAGGCGGCGCTCGCTGCCGGCATCGAGGCGGCCACCCTGGGGAACAAGATCGGCGATATCTCTTTCGCCATCGCGCGGATCGGGTCGCAGGCGGGTTACAAGATCAACACCGAGTTCGGGGGGCATGGCGTGGGACGTACCATGCACGGCGACCCCCACGTACCCAACAACGGCCGGCGCGGCCGCGGGCTAGCGCTGCGGCCGGGCTTGGTGATCGCCATTGAGCCGTGGTTCCTGGCAGGCACCGACAAGATCTATACCGACGCTGACGGCTGGACGCTACGCAGCCGGGACGGCTCCCGAGGCGCGCATGCCGAACACACGGTTGCCATCACGACGAACGGGCCGCTGGTCTTGACAGCGCGCTAGCGCGGGTTGCATGTACGTTCTTCCGCACGAAGCCATGAATATCGCTTGCATCCGCGGTAGTGCTGGACCTTCATGGCCTTGTGCGTAAAAACGACAAGGGGCCAAGGTGTGACCTCAGCGGCGAGACCTGGCGGCGTCTTGAAACTTGCGGATGCCTTCCTTGATCTTGCGCTGATTCTCGGGCTTGGACAGCTCCCGCTGAGCCACCTCAGCAAGCTTGATCACAATTGCAGTCTTGAGAAGGCCCTTGACGAGGCTCATGAATTCTCCTGGGAGGTCGGGGACAGCGCCATCGACGATACTCACCGCGTCCAACCCCTCACGGACGCTGCCACGCTCCCATGCCTCGTTTATAGCGTGTTCCGCACAGGGCCACGAATGAGGGGCTTCGCGGCCGTTTGGCGCTGTGTCTGTGGCTCTGTGCGGACGGACGACGGCTCATGCGCGACACGTCGAGTGTTGTCTAACGAAATCTACGGTTCGCGCTATACGGGCTGATACGTTCCGAGACGTGGACCCGGTGCGGAATCCGTACGCCCCCGGCGCCGGTCAGCGTCCACCTGAACTCGCTGGCCGCGATACCGAGCTCGCCGCGTTCGATGTCGCACTGGAACGGGTGGAACGCAGCCGGCCGGAGCGCAGTCTCGTGCTGACCGGGCTACGCGGTGTTGGCAAGACGGTCCTCCTGAATGCTTTGCGGTCAAAGGCGTTGGATCGGGGATGGGGAACAGGAAAGGTGGAGGCTCGGCCTGACACGAGCCTCCGCCGCCCACTCACCGGGGCGCTGCATGCAGCCGTCCGGGAGCTGTCCGTACGGCACCGCGCGCCGGATCGGGTGCGCGAGGTGTTGGCCACCCTGAAGGCGTTCGGGCTGCGTAGCAATCCGCGCGGCGGCAAGCTGATCGAGCGCTGGACGCCGGCGATCGATGGTCCGCCGTCGGTCGGCCGCGCCGACTCCGGAGACATGGAGATCGACCTGCTGGAGTTGCTCACCGATGTGGCTGGGCTAGCCGCAGATGTTGGCGTTGGGGTTGCGGTGTTCATCGATGAGATGCAGGACCTCACGCCGACCGACGTCTCGGCGCTCTGCGCAAGCTGCCATGAGTTGTCCCAGACCGGCGCCCCGCTGATGGTGGTTGGCGCGGGCCTGCCGCATCTGCCCAGCGTGTTGTCGGCGTCGAAGTCCTACTCCGAGCGGTTGTTCCGCTACGTCCGCATCGACCGGCTGGATTCCGCTGGCGTGCAGCGGGCATTGCTCGCACCTGCGGAACGCGAGGGCGCGACCTGGGCGGCCGACGCGCTCGCAGCGATGGGCGCGACCTCGGGTGGTTACCCCTATTTCGTGCAGGCGTACGGGAAGGCCGCCTGGGACCATGCGCCTGGCTCGCCTATTACGGCCGCGGACGTTGCGGTCGCCGCGCCCGAGGCAGAGGCCGAACTGGCCGTGGGATTCTTCGGCTCCCGGTATGAACGAGCGACCCCATCCGAGCGCGACTATCTCCGTGCCATGGCTGGCCTGACCACCGAGCTTGCCCCGGATGCACCGGTCTCCACCACGGAGGTTGCCGAGTTGCTCGGCCGCAAGCCATCCTCGCTGTCTCCGGCCCGGGATGCCCTCCTGAAGAAGGGTCTGGTGTACTCCGCCGAGCGGGGCACTCTGGCTTTCACCGTGCCGCACTTCGGCCGTTGGTTGCGGACCCACCCACCGGCGTAAATGCTCGGCAATGGCGCTGCGCGGATACCTCCAGCTCAGGTTGGCCCAGCTGGCGCCGGGAAGCATTCGCGCAACGCACGATGGACTGCATCGGCCTCCGGGTCCGCTGCACTGATCGCCTTCTCGACCATGCCGAAGGCATCGGCTGTCCCGGCTCCGAGCAGCGGCTTGATCGGAGCGGTCGTCACCACGTCATGAGCGAGTAGCAATTCGATCGCCAGCAGATCCTCGAGCAGACCCAAGGCGGTGTCGGTCTTGCGTACGGTCAGTGGTGCCGCTGTGGCGTGGTCTTCAACGCCTAGGTCCAGCGGCGGGATGTCGAGGGTGGCCGGGGCGGCCAACTGCTTGAGTTCGGCGAACAGCGCCGCGGCCGGATACCGCAGCTGTAGCCCGTACGCCGCGCCGGGCGGCCCAGTCATCTGCCGGAAGAAGGCGTCCCAGAGATGGGACAGCCGGCGCTCGCTGAGCTGCCCAACCTGGGCAACAGCGATCCGCAGTGCATCGCAGGAGATGGCTAGCACCATCGGATGGAAGTTGCCGTTGCTGATCATGGCTTGATCAGGTGCTGAAGCCAGCGGATTGTCGTCCGAAGCGTTGAGCTCCATCGTTACGGCATTCCGGGCGGCCGCGATGTACTCGCGCAATGCTCCGTGCACTTGCGGGATGACGCGAAAGGAGAGCGCGTCCTGGACGGAATGGGGAGCATCTGGCTGCAGCAGCGCGCTTCCCGCCAACAGCCCTCGAAGATGACCAGCCGCTGCCGCTTGGCCGGGGATCGGCTTGGCACGTGCCACGCTGGGATGGATGATCGACGGATTGGCCGCGGTCGCCTCCATGGAGAGTGCCGCGGCGACATCCGCCGCATCGGCCGCCCGCTCGGCTCGGGCGACGACGAGTGCCGCATATCCAATGGACACTCCATTGGCCGAGATCAGCGCTAGACCGTCCTTGCCACTCAGGGTGAGGGCCGTGATCCCTGCCCGGCCCAGCGCTTCGCCGCCTGGAAGGAGATCACCGTGGTACTCCGCCCGACCTTCGCCGATGGCGACTTGAGCCATTCCGGCCATGGGCCCGAGATCAGCCGCTCCAACCGAGGAGATCTCAGGCACGATCGGATGGACGCCGGCGTTCAGCATGGCCGCCAATACCTCGGCGGCTGCGGGCGACGCACCGGAGCGGCCACGGGCGATCCCGTTCAAGCGAACTGCAAGGGCAGCGCGCACCTGGCGCGTCGGCAGCGGCGATCCAACACCTCCGCTGTGTGACATGACGAGAAACGTCTGCTCGCCGCGAATCTGCTCCTCACTTAGCCGGGTGTCCTTGCCATGGCCTACCTGCGTGGTCAAGCCGTAGACAGCGTCGCTGCTGGCAAGCGCGCGATCGACGACTGCGCGGCTCGCCGTAATCGCAGCGCGCACGTCCTCTGCCAGCTCAACGCGAGCGCCATCAACGATGGCGAGCAGGTTCTCTAGTCCCAGCGGTTCCTCGGTGATCGTGACGGTACTCATGAGACGTCACTCAATCAGAGATACTGAACGCCCAGAAACCGGTCTGTCTCTCCAGGGGTGATCATGCTCGAAGCTGAGTTGCTGGAGCGGGACCGCTGGAGCCGTGACCACGTCCTGACGCACCAGGAGGAGCGCGTACGGGCGCTGATCACACATGCGGTGTCCCGGTCGCCGTATTACCGTGAGGCGCTGGGTGCCGACGCCGCCGAGCGGCCGCTTGCCGAGCTGCCGACGCTGTCGAAGGCAACTCTGATGGCCGAATTCGATCGGGTGGTAACCGATCAACGGCTGCGCCTGGTCGATCTGCGAGCCCACCTCGCTGGTCCAGATCCTTCGCAGTCTTTCCTCGGTGAATATCGGGTGGCGACGACATCTGGCACGACCGGCCGGCGGTCAATCGTGGTGTTTACGGCCGAGGAGGCTGCAGCATGGCGCGCGGTCAGTGGTCGGCCCATGATGCGCATGGAAATTGGATTCCGGCCTCGATTCGCGGCACTCGGCAGCCCCAGTCCGGTGCATGTGACCAGACAGGTGCTCGTTCCGCCAGGTGTGCCTATGCCGCCGGATTTCGGCTGGACTCCGATTGCCGAGCTCGTCGCTGCGCTGAACGCCCAGCAACCAGAGCTGCTGCTCGGTGCCCTCGGCGTCTGGAGAGCGCTCGCCGAGGAGCAGATCGCAGGTCGACTCCGAATCGCGCCCAAGGCAGCAGTCTTCGGCAGCGAAGCAATGACGGCCGACGTCAGGCGACGCGTACGGCAAGCTTGGGGGATTGAGCCGGTGAGTGGCTATGCGGCGACCGAGGCGCCAGCAATTGCCACTAGCAGTCCCGAACATCCCGAGCTGGAGATTGCCGATGACGCCGTCGTCATCGAGATCGTTGACGAGGACAGCAAGCCGGTGGCGCCCGGTCGGCCCGGCGCCAAGGTGTTGCTGACGAACTTGATCAACTACGCCCAACCGCTGATTCGCTACGAGCTGACGGACTCCGTCGTGGAGTCGCCGCTGCCTAATCCCGCGGGTCGACCCTGGCGCTGCCTGCTCTCCGTCGACGGGCGTACTGCCGACATTCTCTATCTCCGCGCATCGGATGGCGCGACCGTCCCCGTCCACCCATCGGTGCTCGGATCAGCGGTAGCTCCCCTTGCGGAGGTTGGCGAGTATGCCTTTGTGTACGACGCGCGTGGCCTACATGCGCACATTGTGCTGACTCCAGGAGCTGCGGCCGATGTCGGAGAACGGCTGCGACGAGCCCTGATTGATGCCGTCGCATCGACTGGCGCTGTGCCGCCGGTAGTCGACGTGCTGTCGCTTCCTGCCCTACAACGTGAGCCTGGCGGCAAGCTCCGCCTGGTCCGCTCGGCGTGATCAAGACCTCGTGATCAACTTTGAGAATCGGCGTCCCGAGCTACTGCAACGTCTCGGCCGCAAGGCTGCTGAGATCATTCCGATGTCATGGATACGGCCGAAGGCGTTGCTTCGTCTCGATCGCGGGATGTTCCGGCTCAGTCGTGGCCGTACCACTTTCTCCGCCTTGGCCTCCGGCCTTCCGATCGTGATGCTGACGACCACTGGCGCGCGTACCGGCCAGCCGCGCACGCTGCCCGTACTGGCTCTACCGCAGGGTGATCATCTGCTGCTGATCGCGTCCAATTACGGACGGCCGACCAACCCTGGCTGGTACTACAACCTTCTCGCCCAGCCGATCGTGACGATCATCTGGAAAGGCACCTCGGTCGAGATGTCTGCCCGGGAGCTGAGCGGCGACGAGCGAGAGCGGCAGCTCGCCCGCGGGCTCGAGGCCTATTCATGGTGGGAGCAGTACCACCGCCGCGCGGCGCCGCGGCAGCTGCCGGTGATCATGCTCGAGCCGCTCGGAACGGACTAGTGCACTTGCGTAGGTCTGCTCGGCGACCGCCCGCGCAGGTTGAGGCGCGTCGAAATCGGAGATCTTGATCACGACACGTGGTCAGACGAGTAGAAGTCCATCAGCCTTGTTCGACGACCTTCTTGAGGCCGTCGAGCATCATCTGCCAGGTGGCTCCGGAATGTTCGGCCTCCTCAGCACTGCTGCTGTTGTCTTGAGTCAGCTGGACCAAAGTGCCGCCGTTCGCCGGCTGCAACTCGTAGCGCACTCGGTGGTAGTTCTCCGGCCGATCATCCTGACCAGTCAGCGGGCTGAAGTGAGTCACTTCAAGTCGCCGACCCGGCTCGAAGGAGATGATCTCGCCCTTGTCCTCGAACGCCTTGCCCTCAAACTCGCCTTTCCAGGTGATCGGGCTGCCCGGCTCCCAATTGGTGCTCACTTCCGAGCCGAACATATATTCCCGGATCTTCTCGGGGTTGGTCAGCGCGTCCCATACCTCCTCGGGTTGCGCATCGATCTCGCATTGCGCGGTCGCAACATGTTCTGACATAGCAGTCCCTCCTGGCGCCTCCAGTGGCGTTCGCCTACCAGGCCCGTGTATTCATTGATCTACCCGCACTCGCCGCCCAGTAAGCGGAATCTGGTCTTCAATGAGGCATTCGAGGGTATGAACTCGCTGGCAATCACCTTGCCAGGCCGCTGAGAGGACTTCTCCGGTGCTGCGGCAGAGGTTGCTGAAAGGAGTGTTTTGTGACATACACGGTCGGTTACATGATCGGCAGTCTGTCCGCTGTCTCGATCAACCGGATCCTCGCCCGAGCACTTGTTCGGCTGGCCCCACCCGAATGGAGCATGGTCGAGATTCCGATCGGTGATTTGCCGCTTTACAACAGGGATCTCGACAGCGACTACCCGCCGGAAGCGCGCGCCCTCAAGGACGCCATCGCGGACGTCGACGCGATGCTGTTCGTCACGCCGGAGTACAACCGCGACATTCCCGGCGCGCTCAAGAACGCCATCGATTGGGCCAGTCGGCCCTGGGGGCAAAATTCGTTTGCACGCAAGCCGTCCGCCGTTATCGGCGCCTCTCCGGGCAAGATCGGCACTGCGGTCGCGCAGCAAAATTTGCGCAGCATTCTGAGCTTCTGCAACTCCCCCCAGATGAATGCGCCCGAGGCCTATATCCAGTTCACGCCCGGTCTGATCAACGACGACGGTGAGGTCACGGACGAGACGACCGAGCAATTCCTGCGCGACTTCATGGAGCAGTTCGAGCAGTTCATGGAGCGGGTTTTCATGGTGCTTCCGCGGCCCTCCCGGACTAGCTGAACTCAGCCGTGAGTCTCGGCTGCCACCCGGAGGCCGAGAGCAACCAGCACCGTGCCGCTTACCGCGTCAAGGGTGCGCCGCACCCGCGACCGCTGCATGATCGGCCCGAGACGGTGCAGGACAGCGGCATATAGCGAGAGCCAGCCGAACGTCATCAGACAAAACACCAGGCCGAGTGGAAGGAGCGCAGCGAAGCTGCTCGCGGCTGGTGGCACGAATTGCGGCAGCAAGCTGAGGAAGAAGGCTGCCATCTTGGGGTTGGCGATGTTGCTGATAAATCCCTGGCGCACTGCCTGCCACGTTTTGAGCTCGGGCGGTGTGGCGTTCCGCTCTTCATGATTGGGAGTACCGCGGATTGCTGCCAAGATCGACTGTATTCCAAGGAACACCAGGTAGGCGGCTCCGACGATCTTGAGCGCTGCAAAAGCTGGCTGGGATGCCTCGATGAGACCGGCGATGCCGACGCTTGCCGCGATGGTCCACACCAGCTGTCCCGAGGCGATTCCGGCAGCCGTGAGTACGCCGCCGCGCCGTCCGCCGATGATCGAGTTGCGGATGGTGAGCGCCGTATCAGGGCCTGGCGTGCAAATGACCAGAGCGCAGACGCCGAGATAGGCCAATGCTTCAGTCACCACAACGAGATCCTCTCAGCACGGCACCCTTCTGTCGGTCGGCGTTCGCGCCATCGCAAGGTGGACATGTGCGGAAGAACGCAGCTGTAGGTGAGGACGTGTGTCCGAGCGGCCGCGTATTCAACTAGATCTACATGTCCTTCAACTAGATCTGCATGTCGGCGAAGCGCGAGTAGTGGCCTTGGAACGCGACGGTGATCATCTTTGTGGGACCGTTGCGGTGCTTGGCCACATCGAAGTCCGCCTCGCCGGCACGATCAGAGTCCCGATCGTAGAGATCTGGGCGGTTGAGCAAGATCACCACATCCGAGTCTTGCTCAAGGCTGCCGCTCTCACGAAGATCAGAAAGCATCGGCCGCTTGTCGGTGCGCTGCTCCGGGCCACGGTTGAGCTGGGACAACGCAACCACCGGCACATCGAGCTCCTTGGCCAGGAGCTTGAGCTGCCGAGAGAATTCCGACACTTCTAGTTGGCGGGACTCGACCTTCTTGCCAGAGGTCATGAGCTGGATGTAGTCGATGATCACCAATTTCAGATCGTGCCGTTGCTTGAGCCGCCGCGCTTTGGCGCGGATCTCCATCATCGTCAGGTTGGGCGAGTCGTCGATGAACAACGGCGCCTCGGAGACCTGACCCATCTTCGCCGAGACCCGGTTCCAGTCCTGATCACTCATCCGACCGCCACGAATGTGCGAGAGCGGGATGCTTGCCTCGGCAGACAACAGACGCATGGTGATCTCGATCTGGCTCATCTCGAGGCTGAAGATGACCGATGTCAGCCCGTTCTTGATCGATGCCGACCGAGCGATGTCCAGAGCGAGAGTGGATTTTCCGACTGCGGGTCTGGCTGCAATGATCACCATCTGTCCGGGATGCAGGCCGTTGGTCAGCTCGTCGAGATCGGCGAACCCGGTCGGTACACCAGACAGTCCGGCGCCACGGGACTCGATGGCCTCCATCTCATCGAGCGTCGGCTGCATCAGCTCCGAGAGAGGCTTGTAATCCTCCGACACTCGCCGCTCGGTAACCGAATACACCTCGGCCTGGGCCCGATCGACGATGTCGTCGACATCGCCCTCCGCGGCGTAGGACATTTGTCCGATCCGTACCGAAGCCTCGACCAGTCGGCGCAGGATCGCCTTCTCGTGCACGATCTGGGCGTAGTAACCAGCATTGGCCGCCACCGGAACGCTCGCGAGCAGCGTATGCAGGTACGGCGCGCCACCGATGCGCAGCAGCTCGCCCCGCTTGCCCAGCTCGTCGGAAACGGTTACCGCGTCAGCTGGCTCGCCGCGTCCATAGAGATCGATGACTGCGTGATAGACCTGCTCGTGCGCCGGGCGGTAGAAGTCGGCACCGCGCAGCACCTCGACGACATCGGCGATGGCGTCCTTGCTCATCAGCATGGCGCCGAGCACGCATTGCTCGGCTTCCATATCCTGCGGAGGCATACGGTCGGACAGCGTTCTGTCAGACAGGCGAGCCTCGTCGCTGTAGGGCGGCATCACCTCGGCAACACTCACCCTGACTCCTTACAGATCCGCTGGACGCCCCGAGCCCGTCGGACACCCGCCTCAGCACCAATCGAATACGTGTTCGGGAGAGTAGTGACAGGCACTGACACGTACGCTCGAGTGACGCCGGACAGGTCAACGCGGCACACCGTACGCTGCTGGCGCCGACCTGAACAGCCAGTTATCCACAGGGCCTGTGGACAACAAATCGTGCGCTGTGGGGGACACGCGGTGCGCTTGTGCAGACCCTGGGTATCGCCCTGGGGACTGGCGCCGACTTATGGCTTGCAACCTAGCTCTGACAAGCGGAAATGCTCCTCCAGAGCGGGTGGATGAAAGTTACTTTGGGACAATCTCACGACTTGGATGGTGACTGGCGACGGAGCCGTGATTTTCCCGACCGGAACGTATTACCCACAGGTTCATCCGCAAGTTGTTGAAAACCCCGCTGGCCGCGCCGAAGTCTTTGACCAAACATCGTCACATGCCACGGACATGATCTTGACGGCCGTCAACGCTCGCTCAGTCATTGCGCTTTTGAACCCGACTCATTCAGCGTTGCTCGCGGAGCAATTAGCGCTTCCGCTCCTTCGGGTACGTTGCTGGGATACCCTTAGGGGGTACCTGAGACGCGAAGGAAGCTGATGCCTGATCACGACAGCCATCATGGCTACATTGCCAGCAAGGACGACTACCTCAAACGACTACGCCGCATCGAGGGCCAGGCTCGCGGCTTGCAGAAGATGATCGAAGAGGAACAGTACTGCATCGATATCCTCACTCAGGTTTCTGCGATGACCCGTGCCCTGCAGTCTGTCGCCCTCGGCCTGCTTGATGAACACCTCAGCCACTGCGTTGTCCGTGCTGCGGCTGAAGGAGGCGCCGAGGCAGACATCAAGATCGAGGAGGCCTCCAGCGCGATTGCGCGTTTAGTTCGTTCCTAGTGCACGACACTGTCCGTCTTTTACTGTCTCTGGCTATCTAGTGAAAAAGGAAGATAAATCCCATGCCTGTCACCAACGAGTACCTCGTCTCCGGAATGCACTGCGCCCACTGCGCGAGTTCGGTCACTGAAGAGGTCTCGGCAGTCACCGGAGTGACCGACGTCAAGGTTGATATCGACAGCGGCCAGCTCATCGTGACCAGCGATACGGAGATCCCGTTTCAGAGCATCGAGGCTGCAGTGGATGAGGCAGGTTACAGCGTTGCCACGGCGTAGCTTCTCAGACCGCTATCAGCTGCTCAGTTGATCATGAACCCACCCGCCAAACTGGTCGCGTTCCTAGCCCTGCTTGTGGCGGTCTTTGGCATGTCCTACCTCGCCGGCACGCAGTCGCAGGCACTCCTGGCGCCGGTGCAGATTCACAACTCAGAGATGGTCCCGCCGACGGGCGCCGTGGATGGTTATGCGCTGCGTGCCGTTAAGGCCACCCAAAAGCCGGGCAAGGATGTGCCGGTCGAGTTCACCCTGACTGCGCCCGGCGGCACGGTGTTGTCAGGTCTTGATGAGGACTCCGGCGAGCACGTGCACTTGATCGCGTTCCGCCGGGATCTCACCGGATATCAGCATCTGATCGCGCAACAGGGCGAGCAGACGTCCTGGTGGGGGTTGCTCAACCTGACACCAGGTCCTTGGCACGTGATCATCTACTTTCAGCCACCGGCACTAGGTCGCGAGATCGCATTGGCGACCGATTTCATGGTGAGTGGCGGGTATCGCCCCGAGCCGTTGCCGCCGCCGACCAAGACGGTCGAGGTCAAAGGCGCCACGGTGACGCTCAGCGGTGACCTGAGCACCAGCGCCGATAGCAGTATTGCCGCCACAGTTACCGATCATGGTCAGCCGGTGACCGACTTGCAGCCGGCGCACGGTGCACTGGGACATGGCGTGGTGATCAGGCCCGATGATCTCGGCTATCTGCATCTGCACACGAGTACCCAGGGCAGCGGGCCACGGCTCGATTTTGCGGGCAGTCTGCCCGACAAAGGCAGCTATCGAATGTTTGTTGACTTCAATCGAGGCGACAAAACATATGTGGCGCCTTTCACTGTGCAGGTGAGCCGATGACTCAGCTACGCGTCCCGCTCCGGACGATCGAGCTCGATGTTCAAGGCATGACCTGCGCGTCTTGCGCAGCCCGCATCGAAAAGAAGCTGAACCGCATCGAAGGTGTCAATGCCACGGTCAACTATGCGACGGAGAAGGCGACGGTTCATGCCGGTACTGGCACGACGGCGCAGGCCCTGATCGAGACCATCGAGAAGACCGGCTACCGCGCCACCCTGCCCGCTGAGAGTCCGCGTGACCCCGACCTCGAGCTGCGGCAACTACGTCGTCGGTTGATCATTACCGCTGCGCTGAGCGTACCGGTGATCATGATCGCCATGGTTCCCGCCTGGCAGTTCCCCTGGTGGCAATGGATCTCGTTCGCCCTGACCTGCGTCATCGTCACCTGGGGCGCCTGGCCATTCCACCGAGCCACCCTGCTCAACCTGCAGCATGGCAACGCGACCATGGATACGTTGATCTCGGTCGGCACGCTGGCTGCGTTCGGGTGGTCGGCGTACGCGCTGTTCTTCGGCGTGGCTGGGGAGATCGGGTTTACTCACCCCTTCGAGTTCCGACTCGTCAGACACGCGCCAACGGCCAACCTCTACCTTGAGGCTGCCGCCGGAATCACCACGTTTCTCCTGCTCGGACGCTACTTGGAGGCGCGAGCCAAGCGCCGATCGGGCGCAGCGCTCCGCGCGCTGCTCGACCTGACACCATCGCAAGCCACGCTGCTGACATCCAGCGGCGAGAAGGTCGTCGATGTCTCGCAGCTACACGTTGGCGATCAGTATGTGGTGCGGCCCGGCGAACGGGTGGCCACTGACGGCGTGATCGTCTCCGGACATAGTGCGTTGGATACCTCAACCGTGACGGGGGAGTCGGTACCGGTCGAGGCGGGACCCGGCGACGCTGTCGTGGGAGCCACCGTCAATACCCATGGTCGGCTTGTAGTGGAGGCCACTCGGGTGGGCGCTGACACGCAGCTGGCCCAGGTCGTACGGATGGTGGAGGAGGCCCAAAGCGGCAAGGCAGCCGTGCAGCGGCTCGCCGACCGGGTGTCCGCGGTGTTCGTGCCGATCGTGATCGCTTTGGCGGTGGCAACGCTCGGTTTCTGGCTCGGCCAAGGCTCTGGTGTCTCGTTCGCGTTTACCTCCGCGGTGGCGGTGTTGATCATCGCCTGCCCGTGCGCGCTCGGACTGGCCACACCCACGGCCCTGTTGGTTGGCACCGGGCGAGGCGCTCAGCTGGGCATCGTGATCAGCGGGCCTGAGGCGCTGGAATCCGCGCGACACATCGACACCATCGTGCTCGACAAGACCGGAACGGTCACCGAGGGTCGGATGACAGTGGTCGCGGTGATCGCCGGCGGTGAGACCACGCAAGCTGACGTGGTCATGGCAGCCGGCGCCGCCGAATCGGGCTCCGAACATCCCATTGCCAAGGCCATCACGGAGTACGCGCGTGCCCGGGGCTCGGTCGCCACCATCAGCAAGCTTCAGAACACCCCCGGCTTCGGCATACGCGCCGAGTTGTCAGCGTCGGCGGATGCTGGAATGACCACCGATGCTGACAAGTCGGTGATTGTCGGCCGGCTGGAGCTGATGGAGGTGGAAGGTCTGCGCGTTGCTGAGGAGTTGCGGACGGCATGCGCGGTGGAACGGGCACGGGGGCGTACGGCGGTGCTGGTCGGCTGGGCAGGCGAGGCGCGTGGCGTAATCGCGGTTGCCGATGTGGTGAAGCCGACGTCTGCCGAGGCCGTACGCCGATTGCAGGCGTTGGGTCTGCGGCCGGTGCTGTTGACTGGTGATCATGAAGCGGCCGCTCGTACGGTCGCCGCCGAGGTCGGCATTGATGACGTGGTGGCCAACGTGCTGCCGCAGCAGAAGGTCGCCGAGGTCGTACGCCTGCAAGAAGCCGGCCATCACGTGGCGATGGTGGGTGACGGCGTCAATGACGCGGCCGCGCTGGCGCAATCTGATCTTGGTATCGCGCTCGGCACCGGCACGGATGCTGCAATGCATGCCAGCGATGTGACACTGGTGAGTGGCGACCTACGCGTGGCCGCGGACGCCGTCCGCCTTTCCCGGGCGACGCTACGCACCATCCACGGCAACCTCTGGTGGGCGTTCGGCTACAACGTCGTCGCCCTGCCGCTTGCCGCAATGGGCTTCCTCAACCCGATGATCGCCGCCGCGGCGATGGCCCTGAGCTCGGTATTCGTGGTGACCAACAGCCTCCGCTTACTCAGATTCCGTATTTGATTGGCACTCTGACGGGCGGCCGCCAGATTCGCCTCCTTCGTCGCTCGCGAAACACAACCCGTCTTCAGCGAGGCCGAGGCCACGAGCTCCTGCGGTCGGCGAAGCGGCCGCCCGTCATAGTGCCTTTGTCTTGCGCACGGCATACCGCAAGGTCGCGAAGTCCGCTCCGTACGCGGTGGCCTCGAGAAGCTGCAGCGGTGGCGTGACGATCCGGCGCGGCAGCAAGGGCGCGCCAGCGCCAAGGAACACCGATGCGAAGCTGATCAGCACCTCATCCAGCAGGCCCTGATCATGAAACTGCCCGACCAGATCACCACCGCCTACCAGCCAGACGTTACGGCCATCGGCCACCCGCACCATCTCCTCGTGGACCGGCGCCACGTCCCCCGAAACGAACCGGATGTCGGGGCCTTCGACCCGTGGCAGCTCGCGGCTGCTGAACACCCAGGTCGGGATGGTGTACTCCCACTTGCTTGGATCATCGAGGAAGCCGGTGTGATCAGCGACCCACTCGTACGTCGTCGAGCCCATCGCCATAGCTCCGACTTGCGCGATGAACTTCGGATAGTGATCTTCCATCCCGCTTTGCTCGCTGAATTGAAAGAGCCAGGTCAGTGAGTTGTCCGGGTCGGCGATGAACCCGTCGATACTGCTTGCTGTGTAGTACTGCGTAGCCATGCGTGCCAGCCTCACATCTGCTGCTGACACTCTGGCGTCTGGCCCCCTGAGCTTGTCGAAGGGGCTCGCTTCGACAAGCTCAGCCCCATCAAGGGTGATGGGCGGCCTCATGCTCCTGGTGGCCGACCGGCTCGAGCTGGAAGGTGCAGTGGGACACATCGAAATGTCCGCCGAGGCATTCGCCGAGCCGGTCCAGCACCTCGCCCGAGCGACCTTCGCTGATGCACGCGTTGTCGACGATGACATGCGCGGACAGCACCGGTACGCCGCTGGTGATTGTCCAGGCATGCAGGTCATGCACGTCGACCACACCGCGTACCCGTTTGATGTGATCTCGCACCTCAGCGAGATCGACGCCTCGCGGAGTCGCCTCCAAGAGCACATCGACAACCTCGCGGAGCAATGACCAGGCGCGCGGGATGATCAGCACCACGATCGCCAGCGAGGCGATGGGATCGAAGATCGTCGAACCAGTGATCAAGATCAGCACGGCGGCCACGATTACCGCCAAGGAGCCCACCAGATCACCGAATACCTCGAGGTAGGCACCTCGCATGTTCAAACTCTTGGACTGGGCTGGACGAAGTACCAGCAACCCGACCAGGTTGGCGATGGTCCCGAGGATCGCCACGCCGAGCATCAGAGCGCTGTCGATCTCCGTGGGGCTGCGCAATCGGCCGACGGCCATGATCAACACCCAGACCGCTACGCCGACCAGCAGCAGGGCATTGCCGAGGGCAGCGAGCACCTCGGCGCGTTGCAGCCCGAAGGTGCGCTTCTCGGTCGCCGCGCGGGTAGCGAGGGATGCCGCGATGAGGGCTAGGACGAGGCCCGTCATGTCGGTCAACACGTGGCCGGCGTCGGCGAGCAGTGCAAGCGACCCGGCGATGAGGCCCCCGATCACCTCAGCGATGAGCACCGCGCAGCTGATCACGAGGACGATAAGGAGCCGCTTGCGGTGGGCGCCGGTCGCCGTCACCGCTTGGTCGTGCCCGCTACCCATCTCACCCACCTCCGTTACGCCGAGTTGTCAGACTCTCAGCGTGCTATAGCCCACCTAGAGTCTGACAAGTCGGCGAAGAGCCGCCATGAGTTTGTCGGTGATCTCGGGTTCACGTACCGCAATCCGGATCCAGTCGGGCGTAAGTCCGGGGAAGGTCTCGCCGCGGCGTACGGCGAAACCGTGGTCCCGCAAGGCGAGGCGGATCCAGCCGGGTGCGCGATCGCCGCGTACGCCGCTGGTGTCGACGAGCACGAACGACGCCTGGGGCCGTCCGGCGACCGTGAGCCCCAGCTGCGCCAGCTGGCCCACCAGGTAGGCGCGGTGCACGGCGATCTCATTAGCAGTCTCGGCGGCAGCGATCCTGGCGTCAGGGGTCAGGCAGCCGACTGTGGCCGCGAGCGCCGGGGTAGAGACTGACCACGGTGGCTGCTGGCGCTGCATAGCTGCGATCAGCGTCGGGTCGCCGATTACATAGCCGGCGCGCAGCCCCGCCAGCCCCCACGTCTTGGTCAACGAGCGCACCACGAGCAGGCCCGTCATGTCGTTGCCGATCATGGTTTCGGTCTCACCGGGTACGCAGTCCATGAACGCCTCGTCGATGACGAGGGTCCGGCCGGGCCGGCGTAATGAGGTGATCACTGCTGCTGGATGCAGTGCGCCCGTCGGGTTCGTAGGATTACCGATCACGACGAAATCGGATGCTGCGGGCACCTGGGCACTGTCCAGCGTGAATTCAGTCGAGGCTGACAGAATGAGCCGCTTGGGCCGATTGCCGGCCGCGATGAGCGCAGCCTCTGGTTCGGTGAACTGTGGGTGGATGATCAGCGGCTGTTCTTGCTGGAAGGCGCGCGCCAGCAGGGTGAATGCCTCCGCTGCTCCGGCAGTGGGAAGTACGTGATCGACGGCAACGCCGTGTGCTGCCGCGATGGCTTTCGTGGCGGTGTCGGTGTTCGGATAGGCCGCGAGATCCTTCGTCGTGTCGTTGATGATCGTGCGGAGCCAGGCTGGTGGTGCAGAAAGCCGGACATTGACAGCGAGGTCGACCAGCCCTTCGGCGACGTCGCGATCTCCGTGGTGCTGAAGATCGTGAGCCGGTTCGTCGAGAATTCTCGCGTGATCATGGACGGCGTGCGCAAATCGCTGAGCCAGCTCGCGGGTGGCCGGCCCAGTGCAGGTGCACGTAGCTCGCGTGCAGAGTCTGCCGACCCATTCCCGCCGGGTCGGCAGAGAAGCCGATCGGCTCACCGTCAGCGAGCCATGCAGCGGCAGTTGTCGAGGTCGGTTCCAGCATCGTGCGATGAAATTCGTGACCGGTCAGCCGGGTGCCGGTGACAGCTAGAAGTTGATCATGATCGGCGATCAAGGTGCGGTAGCTCAGCGTCAGCCGCTCGGTCATGATCGCCTCGGCATCTATCGCCCCGACCATGGACCGTCCAGCAACACGTCGGCACAGATACAGCAGACCGGCACACTCGGCCACCGTCGGCATGCCGGCCTCGATGGCGGATCGAATCTCGGAGCGCAGCGCCTCGTTGGCAGCCAACTCAACCGAGTGCACTTCGGGAAATCCGCCGCCCAGATAAAGCCCAGCCGTTCCCGCCGGGAGCGACGTGTCGGTCGTCGGGTCGAAGATCACAGGTTCGCAGCCGGCAGCTCGGAGCAACTCGTCGGTCTCGGCGTAGCGAAAGGTAAAGGTGCGGCCAGCGGCAACGGCGACGACCGGACGTAGCTCTGACGGTGGTCGTACGTGGGCGGCGGGAGACCACGGCCTCGCCTCGAGCGGCGGCGCTGACCGTGCCACCGACAGAATCGAGGTCAGTGAGACGTGATCGCTTGATCCGTTGCGCAAGCTCGGCAACCGTCTCGGCTGCCTCAGCGCGTTCCGCGGCCGGCACCAGACCAAGATGTCGGGAGGGAATCTCGATACCGGCATCGCGCGGTAGCACGCCGAGCACCTCGAAGCCCACCGCCTGCACAGCCGTGATGATCTCTCGGGCGTGTCGTTCGGATCCTGCCTTGTTGATGATCACGCCGCTCAATCGGACGCTCGGGTCGAACGTGTTGAGACCATGAACGATGGCGGCCGCCGTACGCGAGGTGTGGGAGATGTCCAGCACCAAGATCACCGGAGCATCAACCAATCCCGCGACATGGGCGGTGGAGGCAAATCCATTTCCGCCGATCTGACCGTCGAACAGACCCATCACGCCTTCGATGACCGCGATGTCGGCGGGCTCCGGCGTCTGTGCGCCGTGCAGCAGCAGCGGCGCCATCAGGTCCTCGCCGCAGAGATAGGGATCGAGGTTGCGTCCGGGTCGCCCGGTCGCCAGCGTGTGGTAGCCCGGGTCGATATAGTCCGGGCCCACCTTGAAGCCCGCAACCGTCATTCCGGACCCGCGGAGTGCACCCATCAGCCCGGTGGCCACGGTGGTCTTGCCATGTCCCGAACCCGGAGCGGCGATCACCAGCCGGGGGAGCTGCGTCACCGATGAAGGTGACTCGGAATCGATCACCACTCGATCCCTCGCTGACCCTTCTGCCCGTCGTCGAAGGGATGTTTGATCTTGGTCATCTCGGTGACCAATTGGGCCATCTCGATCAACTTCGGATCGGCCCGCCGACCGGTGATGATCACGTGTTGATAGCCGGATCTGCCTGACAAGGTGTCGAGCACATCCTCGAGATCGACCCATCCCCAATTGAGGGGATAGGTGAATTCGTCCAGCACGTACAAGGTGTGCTGCTCGATAGCGAGTCGGCGCTTGATCTCTTGCCAGCCCTCGGCGGCGGCCGCAGCATGATCATTTTCAGTTCCGGCTTTGCGGCTCCACGACCATCCGGCGCCCATCTTGTGCCATTCGATGGAGCCACCGCGACCATTCGCATCGTGCAGCTCATCCAGCGACTCCAGGGCGGTTTGCTCACCGATCCGCCATTTGGCGGATTTGACGAATTGGAAGACCCCTACCGACCAGCCTTGGTTCCAGCCACGCAAGGCCAGGCCGAACGCCGCTGTCGACTTCCCTTTGCCGTCACCGGTATGAATGATCAGCAATGGCCGCTGCCGCCGCTGCTTGGTGGTCAATCCGTCCGCCGGTACGACGTCCGGTACGCCCGCCGGCATCAGGCAGCCCGGCCTTGGCGTACGGCGGCCACCAGTTGATCGGCAGCGACCTCGCCGACGGTGACGTATTGGGCGCCGAGGTGGACGCTCAGCGTCCGGGCCAGACCGAGCGCCATCCGCCCTGACTCGCAGTCGATCATGAGGGAGGCTACGCCGGTCTGACGTAGCCGGTCGGCGATCAGCAGCGATCGGCCGACTGCGTCCGGTCCGTGGGTGGCACGGCCGTCGGTGACCAGGACGAGCAGCGGCCGGCGCCGTGGATCGCGGATCCGTTCTAGCCGTAGCGTTTCCGCGGCGCAGAGCAGACCCTCCGCGAGCGGCGTACGCCCACCACTCGGCAATTGCTCCAGCCGGCGCGCGGCAGTGTCGATCGATGACGTCGGCGGCAGGGCCAGCGTCGCCTCGGCGCCACGGAAGGTGATCAATCCCACCTTGTCGCGGCGCTGGTAGGCATCGAGCAGCAGGGAGAGGGCTGCGGCTTTGACAGCCTCCATACGTCGCCGGGCACTCATCGATCCGGACGCGTCGACAACCAGCAATACGAGGTTGGACTCGCGCCCTTCCGTCACGGCGAGCCGCAGGTCGTGGTTGGCAAGCCTGAGCCGTTCGGCCGGACGACGTCCGCGTACGGCCTGGTGCGGCGCGGCAGCGTGGATGGTTGCCGTGAGGTGCAGTCGACCATTGCTGTGCTGAGCTGGGATCGCGCCGACGATACGCCCGTCCGAGGTCACGGCGCGGCTGCGGCGGCCGGGCGCTCCGACGCCAACGCCAGGTGCCGCAAATAGCTGAGTGCGATAGGTATGGCCGGCCGGAATGATCCGGTCGTTGTCGTCCAGGCTCGTTGGCAGCTGCTCCGAGATTGTCGACATGTGCCCTGAACTTGTCGACATGTGCCCTGAGCTTGTCGAAGGGCTACTGATCGGGCCTTCGACGGACTCAGGCCGCATGTCCCTGCGCCCCGAATTGGTGTTATTGGTGTTTGAAGAGCCGTTGGGAGAACCGCCCTCCGGGGGAGTCGGATCAGGATCTGGCTCCTCGTCCAGAAGTTGATCAAGGAGATCTTCGTCCAGGCCAGGCGCATCGAACGGATTGCGGCGGCGCCGGTGCGGCAGAGCCAGCCGCGCGGCGGCGCGGATGTCGGACTTGGTGATATCCCGCCTGCCCTGCCAAGCGGCATGGGCAGCAGCCGCTCGAGCGGTGACAATGTCAGCCCGCATGCCGTCAACCTCGAACGCCCCACACACCCGGGCGATGGTCGCCAGCTCCCGATCACCCAGCTGCACCGACGGCAGTAGCGACCTGGCTGTGGCGATCTTGACGCGCAGCTCATCTTCTTGCGCTGCGTAGCTGGCGACGAAGGACGCTGGATCGCGGTCGAACGCCATACGACGGCGGATCACCTCGGCCCGCTGTTCCGGGTCCCGCGGGGCGGCGATCTCGACCGTCAGCCCGAAACGGTCCAAGAGCTGCGGTCGCAGCTCACCTTCCTCCGGATTCATGGTCCCGATCAAGATCAATCGCGCGGCATGGGCTACCGAGACGCCTTCCCGCTCAACCGTCGAGCGACCCATCGCCGCCGCATCCAGCAACAGATCGACCAGATGATCATGAAGCAAGTTCACCTCGTCCACGTAGAGGATGCCGCGATGTGCGGCAGCCAGCAGGCCGGGCTCGTAACTCACCTCGCCGGCCCCCAAGGCCTGGCGCAGATCAAGCGAGCCGATCACCCGATCTTCCGTGGCTCCAACCGGAAGCTCGACCAGCTTGGCCGGGCGGGTCCGAGACACAGGATGATCATGAGGCCCCGCCGGGCAGGTCGGATCCGGGTCCAGTGGGTCGCAGCTGAAGCGGCAGCCTTCGACAACGCTGATGCTGGGCATTACATCCGCGAGCGCCCGCACCATGGTTGTCTTCGCAGTGCCCTTCTCGCCGCGTACCAGGACGCCGCCGACCTCTGGCGACACAGTGGTCAAGATCAACGCGAGCGCCATGTCATGGGAACCGACGACGGCGGAGAACGGAAACGTCCTCACCTCACACCCTTCCTGCGGGTATCCACGCCCGCGGCATGCTGGGTCGGGCCGGTGTACGCGGGATGCGACAGCGGCCAGCCACGGCAGACGTCCTGACTTCCCGGGTGTGTTGCTGGGTGACCAACTGCCCGAGTCACAGTGGCGGGACCGCTCCGGACTCGCACCGGATTCCTCTGCCGTCGCCGTCCCGATGATGTCACATCTGGCCGCGGCGCTCGACCCGTAGCGGCAAGGAACGCACGTGCACGTGCGTTCCCTATGCGATGCATCCGTTGCAACGCGTGTGGCGTGTCAGCAGCGAACGTGCACGTGAGTTTCTGCTCACGAGAGATGCAGACAGCGTGAGGCTGACTGAGCCGCAGGCATACAGTCTGAGGCGTGATTGAGGTGGTGGGGCTGACCGCAAGGGGATGGAGCGACCTTCCTGAGCGGCTGCGGACCACGATCCAGTACGCGGAGGTGTTGCTGGGCAGCCCGCGACACCTTGACCTGATCCCAGCGTTTCCGTCTCAGCAGCGGCTGCCATGGCCAACTCCGTTGCGCGAGGGGCTCCCGACGCTGCTCAGCCAGGTTTCCGGGCGTCGGGTGGTGGCCCTTGCCTCCGGGGATCCACTGCTTGCCGGGATCGGCAGCACCCTGATCGACGTACTCGGGAGCGCCGCGGTGCGTATTCATCCGGCAGTGTCCTCGGTCGCGCTTGCTCGTGCTCGGATGGGCTGGCCCGAGGAGTCAACTCAGCTGGTGAGGCTGCGTGGTGCCGACCTCGATGCGGTACGGCGCTATCTGTTCCCTGGCGGACGCTTGATCATCTTGTCCCGAGACGCCGAGAGCCCCGGCGAGGTCGCACAGTTGCTCACCGACGAGGGTTACGGGGATAGCGTGATCACCGTCCTGGGTGATCTTGATTCCCAAACCGAATCACGTACCGAGGCCGTCGCCCATGACTGGATTGATGACCATGCTCCCGCACTCAATGTGATCTGTGTTGCATGCGTTGGAGCAGCCGGTCGCAGTGCTTCGCTGGCACCGGGTCTCTCCGACGAAACTTTTGATCATGACGGCCAGCTGACCAAACGTGATCTTCGCGCCTCAGCCTTGGCCCACCTGATGCCGCGGCCTGGCGAGTTGCTGTGGGATGTCGGTGCCGGTGCGGCCTCGATCGCGATCGAGTGGCTGCGTGCCGACCCCAGTTGCCGAGCGATCGCCATCGAGCGCAATCTCGATCGGGTGAAGCGGATCCGCGGGAATGCCGAGGCGCTTGGCGTTCCCTGTCTTACGGTGGTGCACGGTGCAGCGCCTGCTGTGCTCGTCTCGCTGCCACGGCCGCATGCGGTCTTCATCGGCGGTGGTGCCAGCAGCGAAACGCTCGACCAATCCTGGTCGGCCCTGCGACTCGGCGGCCGGCTCGTCGTTCACGCGGTGACCCAGGAAACCGAAGCGGTCGTGATCGATTATTGGAAGCGGTATGGCGGTGAACTCACGCGGATCTCGGTCGAGCATCTCGAGCCAATCGGCCGCTATCACGGCTGGCGGCCCGCTCGAGCAGTGGTGCAGTGGAGTGCGATCAAGGACGCCGAGTGACCGTTCATTTCATTGGGGCTGGACCGGGCGCGGCCGACTTGCTCACCGTGCGGGCGGTACGGCTGATTGAGGCTTCTCCGGTCTGTATCTACGCCGGCACCTATCTCGATGATCAAATCCTGGCTCACTGTCCGCCCGATGCGACCTTGATTGACAGTCAGCATCTTGATCTTGACCAGATCACCGATCATCTGGTTGCGGCTTGCCAGCGTGGGGCCGATGTGGCGCGACTCTGCTCCGGTGATCCGTCGATCTACTCGGCACTTGCCGAGCAAACCCGGCGCCTCGACCAGGCAGGGGTGGGCTGGGATGTGACACCTGGTGTGCCGGCGTACGCGGCCGCTGCGGCGATCATCGGGCGTGAGCTCACCGTGCCTGAACTAGCCCAGACGGTGATCCTGACGCGCACTCAGGCCGTCTCCACAGCAATGCCCGAGACGGAGTCCATGGCCTACCTGGCCGCCGCTCGAGCGACCATGATCATTCATCTCGCGATCCGGCGAATCCGCTCGATCTGTGCCGAGCTGACACCCGCGTACGGCCCGGACTGCCCGGTTGCGGTCGTTGGGAATGCGACCCAGCCGAGACGAAACAGTCCTGCGCGGAACCCTGGCCACTATCGCCGACCAGGTGGAAGATGCAGGCCTGCGGCAAGCTGCCGTGATCATGGTGGGGGACGCATTGCACGCTGAGAACTTCGTGGAGTCCCATCTTTACGGAAAGCGGCGTACGCGCCCGTGAGCGACTTTCGCTACCAAGCAAGCGGTCGCAAACAACGGATCGCGCGGCGTGTCGCATGCTGTTTGCGACCACTTTCCAAGTAAGGCGGTGAGCCACCGCTCATCAGGAATCGTGGGAACGGCTTGTCCAGACTGTCCCGCCGTGGCTGAGCCGGGTCTGGCTGGAACCGATGATCAGCAGACAGCTCATGTCAATGCTGCTGGCATCAAGCGCGTGCAGCGTTGTGACGGTCAGCTCCTCGCCATCGCGGCCTACGTTGCGGCCCACCACGACAGGAGTTTCTGGCGGGCGGAGTTCGAGCAGTAGCTCGCGGGCACGGACGATCTGCTCCCGTCGGGTACGCGAGGCCGGGTTGTAGACAACCAGGACCAGGTCGGCAATCGCGATCGCCCGCAGCCGCTGCTCGATCACGGACCAGGGCTTGAGCCGATCCGAGAGGGAGATCACGGCGTAATCTCCGCCGAGCGGCGCACCGGCCCGGGCCGCGACTGCCTGAGCTGCCGTTACCCCGGGCAGTACGGTGACGGTGACCCCGGCATATCGGTCGTCGGCGGCCGCCTCAAAAACCGCGGCCGCCATGCCGAAGATTCCCGCATCTCCACCCGATACCACCGCAGTCCGTTCGCCAGCCAGCGCAAGATCAAGGGCGTGTCGGGCACGTTCCAGCTCGACCGTGTTGCCGGTGCCATGTCGTTTCTGAGTCGGTCGGGCGGGCAGCCGATCCAGGTACGGCCCGTAGCCCACAACATGATCAACTTCATTGAGTAATGCGGAGGCCTCTGGGGTAATCCAGTTCTCCGGTCCGGGCCCGATACCGACCACAAAGAGCTGGCGGCTATCGCGATGATCATTGGACAGAGCTCCTGCTATCGACGCGGCGCGACCTGCCGAATCGAAGCGCCGGTCGCGGCCCGGCACAACGATCATGGAGAAGTACGGCACTGCCGCAGCATCGACATCGGCCACCTGGAGGATGCGCTGCTCTCCCGTCGTTGCGCGCTCGACATAGCGGGCGTCGCCGAGTCGGCCGGACTGCCGGAGCGCCTCGCGTACGCCGGCGAAGGTACGGCCCAACTTCATGATCACTGCCGCGTCTGTATCGGCGAGCCGGCGGGCTAGCTCAGATACCGGCAAAGTTCCCGGCAAGACGGTCAGGATGTCCTCGTGACGGGCGAGTGGGGTGAGAAGCGCAGTGGCGGCAGCCGTCAACGAGGTGACTCCCGGCACGATGTCGCTCGGGAAGCGCGGCGACAACCGCTCATGCAGATACATGTACGAGCTGTAGAACAGCGGGTCGCCCTCGGCCAGCACAACGACATCTCGGCCGGCATCCAGATGCTTGCTCAGCCGCTCGGCCGACTCGTCGTAGAAATCAGCAACGGCGCCGTAGTACCCCAATGGATGATCGGTCGAGCCGGTCGTCACCGGATAGATCAGGAGTTCCTCGATGGCACTCTCGCCGATCAGCGAGTCAGCAATGGTTCGAGCGATTGATCGGCCGGCAGTGCCCGAATGGTAGGCGACGACGTCTGCGTTCTTGATCAGCCGCGCCGCCTTCAGTGTGATCAGCTCCGGATCGCCCGGACCGACGCCGATGCCGTACAGGTGTCCAGTCACGAGTGCTCCGACTCACGAGCTAGAGCATTGATGGCGGCCGCACACAGGGCAGACCCACCGCGTCGGCCATGCACGACAAGCCACGGAATGTTCCACGGGTTCCCGGCCAATGCCACCTTGGACTCAGCTGAGCCGACGAAGCCAACGGGAATTCCGATGATCGCGGCTGGTTGCGGCCCTCCGTCTGCGATCAACTCCAACAGGTGGAAAAGCGCGGTAGGAGCATTGCCGATCGCGACGACGGCACCAGCAAGCCGCTCGGCCCAAAGGGACACGGCTGCTGCCGATCGCGTTGTTCCCCAACGGGCCGCCAGTTCGGCCGTACGCGGATCGTCCAGCAGGCACAGCACGTCGTTGTCTGCGGGGAGGCGTCTTCGGGTAATGCCTGCGGCGAGCATCTGCGTATCAGTGAAGATCACCGCCTGAGCCGCGAGCGCCGCTCGTGCCTTCGACACGACGTCCCGATGGAAAGCCAGATCATTGACAAGATCAATGTCGCCGCACGCGTGAATCATCCGAACGGCGACCGGCCGCATTTCTGTCGGCAGCCGGGACAGATCGGTTTCTGATCGAATGGTGGCAAACGACCGCCGGTAAATCTCATCAGGCACCGTGACGTAGTCGTAGCGCCGCGTTGGCGGAGCAGTCACCTGGACTCTCCGACGAGCAGCAGCGGGCTTGCAGCGGTGGGCGCGACAAGATCCTGATGAGCACCGGCCGGCGCGCCGCAGCGGCGTTCGCAGCCGCTGATGTGAGTGCGAGGCAGCGGGTGTCCCGACTCGGCCAATCTCGTCGCGTACGAGCGCGTATCAATCAGGGACTTCTCGCACGACGGCGCACCGACGCAGGCCGAGATTGCCGACCATGGCGAGGACGCAGCATCGATGAGGCCGGCGGCGACCAGCTCGGGCAGTCGATCTGCGGCTCCAGGCAGCACAAGTCCTCGTGATGGTGTGATCACGACCCGCCCGGCAGCAGAGGCCTCGATGGTGGCAGCTTGGGTGGGTGTCAACGAGCCGAGTGGTACCTGAACCGACGCCGCACCACCGACTGCGCCGAGGGGGACATCCGTTCTCTCCAGCGGCACGTTGAGCGTGCGTACGCCAGGGACGCTCGTCGTCCAGCTCGGCAGTTCGCGAACATGCCAGACGTCACCGGATAGCCGACTGGCGGTCAGGAACTCTCGGGCGAGTGTGAGCAGCATGTCGGCCGCCTGGCTGGCCGGCACTGAGATACCGAGATCAGCAGCGCCAAGCATCAGCCATCCATGATCATGATCGACAGCGCGATAGCCAAGATCAAAAGACTTGCCGCTGACGTCGCCGCGGCCGTCGTCGACAATGAAAAGGAATCGAGTGGGCAGGGTTGCGAGCCGAGGGTCAGCACACAGCTGGGTGTCCAGGTCCATCACGAGGGGTCGTAGGTCGGCCACGCCACCGCTGACTCCGGTCAGTGGCGAGGCGATGATATTTCGCACTCTCTCGTGAGTCTCGGATGGCAAGAACCCCGCTTCTCGCACCGCAGCAATGAGCGCGGCGGGCACGGGGTCGGGCAATCCGCGCAGCTGCACGCTTGCGCGCGAGGTGAGCTGAAGATCGCCACTGCCGAACTGTTGAGCGATCCCGCTCAGCAGGCCGAGTGCCGCACCAGTGGTCTGTCCGCCAGGAAATCGGATCCGCACGACAGCACCATCCTGCGCCAGGTGCGGCCGCAGCACCCCAGGGCAGCGGTCCGCGTCAGTCACGCCCGCCATCGTAAGTGACCTGATCGGCCACGTATCGCGCCATGAGATCGTGAGCGATCCAGCCAGATTGCCAGCCGCTGCGTATCTGACGCGTCAAGGGATCGTTTTGCGGCTGTGCTGCGAAGGACGCCCTCGAGTGGCGCGATGCTGGGTCGTTGTGACGGCGGTGCTGCGAACGACCCCTCACGGCCTTGGCCGTAAGGCCCGAGTCGTTGGCTCACCGGAGGTGGGCCGAGGCGGCCGACGGGTTAGGCTCCCGTGGTGCCGCGCATCGCCCTGCTGTCCACCTCTGATACGGACTTACTCTCCGCGCGAGCAAGTGGCGCCGACTATGTCCTGGCAAACCCTGCCCGAGCGGCGCACACCGAGCTCGCGGGGGCGTTGGAGGCTTGCGACCTGATCGTCGCACGGATCCTGGGCTCGCCCCAGATGCTCTGCGGTGGATTCGATCGGTTTCGGGCGAGCGGTAAGCCGATGGTGGTGCTGGGCGGCGAGCAGGCTCCCGATGCGGCGCTGATGGAGCTGTCGACCGTGCCACTCGGGGTTGCAGCCGATGCTCATGCCTACCTTGCCCATGGCGGGCCGGAAAACCTCAGCCAGCTGCATGCCTTTCTGAGCGACACCGTGCTGTTGACCGGCGTCGGCTTCGAGCCGCCGCTCGAGCAGCCGGTCTGGGGTGTGCTGGCGCGCGAATCGTCCGTCGAAGGTGCAAGACCTCGCATCGGAATCCTGTTCTATCGAGCCCAGTACGCCGCGGGAAACACCGCGTACGTCGAGGCGCTCGCGGACGCTGTGGATGCGGCGGGTGGCGTCGGGATTCCGATCTTCGCCGCATCGTTGCGGAGTGCAACCACCGATCTGCTCGAGTATCTGGCGAGTTGTGATGCGTTGATTACGACCGTGCTGGCGGCCGGCGGTACGAAGCCGGCTACCGCGTCCGCCGGTGGAGACGACGAATCCTGGGACGTACGCGCCCTGGCTGCCCTCGATATCCCGATCTTGCAGGGATTGTGCCTGACCTGGGACCGAGCCTCCTGGGCCGCCTCGGACGAGGGCATGACTCCACTCGATGTAGCGACGCAGGTGGCCGTGCCGGAGTTCGACGGCCGGATCATCACCGTGCCGTTCTCCTTCAAGGAGATCGACTCTGATGGGCTGCCGGTGTACGTCGCTGATCATGAACGATGCCGTCGCGTCGCCGAAATCGCCGTCAATCATGCGCGGCTGCGCCATATCCCTGCATGCCAGCGGCGCGTTGCCATCGTGCTGTCGGCGTATCCGACGAAGCACTCACGGATCGGCAACGCCGTCGGCCTGGACACGCCCGTTTCGGTGATCAAGCTGCTACGGGCAATGCGTGCCGCAGGCTATGACCTCGGTGCTCCAGGAGCGATCCCGGGCACTGGTGCGCTCGATCCCGTCGAGGGCGAGCATCCCGACAGCACGGCGGGTAACGCGCTGATTCATGCGTTGATTGCGGCTGGCGGGCAGGATCCGGAGTGGCTGACAGCCGAGCAGCTCTCGGGCCAGCCGATCCGTATTCCTGCGGAGACCTACCGCCGATGGCTGGACGAGTTGCCTTCCGACCTTGTCCGAGCGATCACCGAAGCCTGGGGGGAGGCGCCTGGCGAACTCTTCGTCGACTGGCGCCGGGATCGTCACGGGGAGATCGTCGCGGCCGCCCTGCAGGCCGGCAATGTGGTGATCTTGGTTCAGCCGCCGCGCGGCTTCGGGGAGAATCCAATCGCGATCTATCACGATCCTGATCTTGCTCCCTCGCACCACTACGTTGCTGTCTATCGGTGGCTAGAGCGGGAATTCGGCGCCCACGCGGTGATTCATGTCGGCAAGCACGGCAACCTGGAATGGCTTCCTGGCAAGAATCTTGGCATGTCCGCATCGTGCGGCACCGATGCGGCGATCGGCTCAGTGCCACTGATCTATCCGTTCCTGGTCAACGATCCCGGTGAAGGAACTCAGGCCAAACGCAGGGCGCACGCCACGATCGTTGATCATCTTGTGCCACCAATGGCACGTGCCGAAAGCTACGGCGACATCGCCCGGCTGGAGCAATTGCTCGACGAGTACGCACAGGTCAACGCGATGGATCCCGCCAAGGCGCCCGCGCTGCGCGGGGAGATTTGGACGCTGATCACCTCCGCGCAGCTCGATCATGATCTTGGCCTGGAGCGAGCCCCGGACGATGAGATCTTTGATGAATTCGTACTACACGTCGACGGCTGGCTGTGCGAGATCAAGGATGCCCAGATTCGTGACGGGCTGCACGTGTTGGGCCAGGTGCCCAAGGGTGGCGAATTGATCAATCTCGTCCTGGCGATGTTGCGATCACCGCAGATCTTCGGCGGCCAGGTCAATGGGGTGCCCGGCTTACGGGCCGCGCTGGGGCTCGCCGACGACGCGCCACTCAGCGATGTGGACATCGTTGAAACGAAGGCTCGTGATCTCGTCGAGGCGCTTGCTGCGGCACACTGGTCGGTCGATGCCATACCGCAGATCGTGGAACGCATCGTGGGGATGCCGAATGACGCGGCTACTGCAGTGCTTCGTTTCGCGTGCCAGGAGGTGATACCTCGGCTCGCCCGAACAGGCGACGAGATCACGGCCATCTTGCACGCATTGGATGGCGGGTACGTCCCGGCCGGGCCGTCGGGTTCGCCGTTGCGCGGCCTGATCAACGTCCTGCCGACAGGCCGCAACTTCTACTCCGTCGACCCCAAAGCAATCCCGTCGCGGCTGGCATATCAGACCGGCCAGGCGATGGCCGACTCGTTGCTCAGTCGGCATCTGGACGAGACCGGGGACTATCCGCAGTCCGTGGGCTTGTCGGTGTGGGGTACCTCGGCGATGCGGACCAGTGGCGACGACATTGCCGAGGTGTTGGCGCTGCTCGGCGTGCTGCCCGTCTGGGATGAGGCTTCGCGCCGAGTGGTGGGCCTGGAGGTGATTGATCTTGCTGAGCTGGGCCGGCCCCGGATCGACGTCACGGTTCGCATCTCAGGCTTCTTTCGAGACGCGTTTCCGCACGTCGTGGCCATGCTGGACGACGCCGTACGCCTGGTCGTTGATCGTGACGAACCTGACGAGTCGAACTTTGTCAGGCAGCATGCACAAGTTGATCTTGCAGCTCATGGTGATCATCGCCGAGCCACCACCCGGATCTTCGGTTCCAAGCCAGGCTCGTACGGAGCCGGCATCTTGCCACTGATCGAGGCGGGCAACTGGCGTAGCGATCATGACCTTGCCGAGGTCTATACCGCCTGGGGCGGCTTCGCGTACGGTCGTGATCTTGACGGGGTTCCGGCGCGCGAGGACATGGAGGCCAACTATCGACGTATCGCGGTGGCGGCGAAAAACGTCGATACCAAGGAGCATGACATCGCTGACTCCGACGACTACTTCCAATATCACGGCGGGATGGTGGCAACGGTCCGGTCGCTGACCGGAGTCGATCCGAAGGCCTACGTCGGAGACTCGACAACTCCGGATGCGATCCGAACGCGATCGCTGACCGAGGAGACGGCGCGGGTCTTCCGAGCCCGGGTGATCAATCCGCGATGGATCGCAGCGATGCAACGGCACGGTTATAAGGGCGCGTTCGAGCTGGCGGCGACCGTCGACTACCTCTTCGGCTTCGACGCGACGGCCGGTGTGGTGACCGATTGGATGTATGCCCAGCTCGCCGAGAACTACGTACTGGACAAAGACAACCAGGACTTCATGAAGCACGCCAATCCGTGGGCATTGCGTGGCATCATCGAGAAGCTCAGCGAGGCCGTTGATCGCGGGCTGTGGCAGGAGCCTGATCCGGACTTGATCACTCAGCTGCAGCAGGTCTATCTCGATGTCGAGGGAGACCTCGAGGAAGCGCAGTAGGCCTCAGCTTGTGGTAGACCGCACGCGAGCGAGGATTCCAGCGGCAACCGCGTCCGGCTCTGTCTCCGGCAACCAGTGTCCAGCGTCCAACTCGACAAGCTCGTACGGCCCGGCGACATGATCAGCCGTCAGCTCGACCGCAGCCCGAGTCAAGGCGAAATCGTCGCGGCCCCAGATGTAAGTAGTCGGCACGGTGATTCTGCCAAGTGGCGGTCGCCCGGAGAACGGTATCCCGCGATACCAGTTCAGGGCTCCGGTCAGCGCGCCTGGCTCGCTCATCGCCGCGGCGTAGCGGTTCGCAAACTCGGATGGAAGGCCGTTGTCCCGCAAGGACTTCGCGAGCGTACGCGCCGCCAAAGCCTCGGGCAGGGCGGGCAGCTGAAACAGTCCCATGTACCACGAGAGCAAGCCCTGTTTGCTGGTTCGTAACGACTTGAGGAATGCCGCCGGGTGAGGTGTTGAGAGAACAGTCAGCGAGGCGACCCGATCCGGATGCCAGCCGGCCGCACCCCAAGCCTGGGTGCCACCCAAGTCATGACCAACGATGTGGGCCGTGGCAAGCCCGGCGGTGTCGAGTAGGGCGATCACGTCATCGGCTGTAGCTGCGGTTCGATAGTCCCGTCGCCGGGTGGGCCGTGCGTTCCGGGTATAGCCGCGCTGTGTCGGAACAAGCGTGCGCAGCCCCTCAGCGTTCAGCTGAGCGGCAACGGTGTCGAAAGTCGATGGCTGCTGCGGAAATCCATGGAGCAAGACGACCGCCGGAGCATCAGCAGGCCCGGAGTCAACAACCTCGAAGCGCAGCCCAGGGCGTAAGAAGTGATCCATGACTTCCCTCTCGGTAACGTCGTCTGACCGATCATGGCGTTCGGCTCTACCCAGGTTCTTTGCACACTGCATAGGTTGCAACCAGTGCAGAGCGACAGCAGCGTACGTGCACGTAGGTTTCCGATACCAAGGGGTGGGGTCAGTAGATGATCGAGGAAAGAAAGGTCTTGGAGCGAGTGCTCGAGGAGGCAACCGACTTCCTCGATGGTCTGAAGAGTCGGAGGGTCGCCGCACGCACTGATGTGGACGGCGTCGCGAGTGCCCTGAGACGACCGCTTCCAACCGAAGGCGCGGATCCGCTGGAGGTGATCGAGGAGTTGATCGCTGGGGCTGAGCCTGGGGTCGTCGCAATGCCGTCGGGGCGGTTCTTCGGCTGGGTGATCGGCGGCGTGCTGCCTGCCACGCTCGCCGCGGATTGGCTCACCTCGACCTGGGATCAGAACGCGGGATTGCTGGCGTCCTCGCCGGCAGCGGCCGGCGCGGAATGGGTGGCCGGCGAGTGGCTTCTCGACCTGCTGGGTCTGCCTGCGGACTCCGCTGTCGGTTTCGTCACGGGCGCGATGATCGCGAACTTCACCTGCTTGGCCGCGGCTCGCCATGACGTGCTGCGCCGCGCGGGCTGGAACGTCGAGCAGGATGGGCTCCAGGGCGCACCCGCGGTGACAGTGATCGTCGGGGAAGAACGCCACGAGACGGTCGATGTCGCGCTGCGATTCCTCGGTCTCGGTGAAGCCCGCAGCATCGTGGTACCAGCAGATGATCAAGGTCGCATCCGGCTTGATGCGCTGGAGGACGCCCTGGTCAAGATCAGCAATCATCCGGTGATCGTGTGCCTGCAGGCCGGCAATGTGCATAGCGGCGCCTTCGACCCCATCGCTGCCGCTGTTGATCTTGCACATCGCCATGACGCCTGGGTGCACATCGATGGCGCATTCGGCCTCTGGGCGGCCGCGTCGGCTACCTACCGCCCGCTGGTCGCAGGCGCGGAACGCGCCGACTCCTGGGCCACTGATGCACATAAGACGCTCAATGTGCCCTACGACAGCGGGATCGCCATCGTGGCCAACGCCGATGCACTGTATGCGGCGATGGGGGTGCATGCCGCGTACCTGATCCAAGACGAACGGCCCGATCCTTTTTCGACCGTGCCCGAGTTTTCTCGTCGCGCCCGCGGCTTTACGGTCTGGGCCGCGTTGCGTTCGCTGGGTCGTCGCGGGGTGGCCGAGATGGTCGAGCGCTTCTGCGCACATGCCCGCAGATTCGCCGAGGGTCTCAGCCAGATGGAGGGCGTACGCGTCGTCAACGACGTGGTGTTCACCCAGGTCTGTGTGTCATTCGGAAGCGATGAGGTGACGCGTGAGGTGGCAGCTCGGCTGCTCAGCGACGGCACCGCATGGATGACACCGTCGACGTGGCACGGACAGGCGGTCTTGCGGATTTCCGTTTCAAACTGGCGGACCACCGACGACGACATCGATCGCACTCTCGATGCCGTACGCCGAGTGCTTGCCGACGTCATCTCATCTGCGCGCTGAGCCCTCCGTCAAGCTCAGGACGGCGCCTGTCGAAGCGCGAACGGGCCCTTCGACGAGCTCAGGGCACATTAATGCAGGGCGGCCTTCAACCCGATGACCAAGATGCCGAGCAGAGCACCGATGGCGGCGCTCAACACGCTTCCTCCGAGACCGAGTCCACCGCGTCGGCCGGCGAAGAAGCTGTAGATCGTCAACAACACCGTGCTCGCGATCACGGCAATCCAGGCGTCGGTACGGATTGGTAGGCCGGCGAGCTGAGTCACGATCAGGATGACGGCGGGCACTAGCGCCGCCGCCAGGATTGGCCACGTCTCCGCAAGCGCCTCTTTGAGTGCGTCGACGGGATGTGTGTGGTGCTTGACGGCATCACCCAGGGTCCGAGCATGCAGATGCGCCAGCCAGTAAATGAACGCGGTGCCGAGAATGGTGAGAACAAGCCGCGTCTCTTCCAGATGCCCGGCTGCTGCTGCGATGACTGCCGCGGACACCACGGTGCCGGTGATGACGCCTTCGCCGTTGATCATTCCCAGCGGGTCGCGCTCACGCTGCGCATCCGCTGCACCATGGCTACTTTTGGTCTTCATTTCCTCGCCAAGTCAACTCAGGCTCCGATCCCGCGTCAAGGCATCGTGCTTTGTTCGCCCTCCGGGGATGTCTCCCGGTCAAGCCAGTCGGCCAACGGCCCCTGAGCGACTTCGGCGAAGCGCTCCTCCAACTCGGCACCGGCAGCAACGAGAGTCTCGACGACGGCGACGTAATCGCGACCGGGCAGCGCATGGTACTGCGAGCCCAACGCTGCCCACGCCACTGGTCTGTCGTACTCGGCGCCGGATTGCGAGACAGGATCGGCACCGCGTTCGATCAGCCGCTCGACGATCCGCGGATCGCCTACCCAGGCGGCGTGATGCAGCAGCGTCCCCGGCGGGCCGCCGCCGACGTGCCCGAAGAAATTGGATCCGAGTGCGTCGACAACGCGTTCGAGTTGGCCGCTCAAAGCGCCGAGGATGATCACCTCTTGGCTATCGGCGTCTAGCCGCTCGGGCAGCGGGTTGTCGGGTCGCTCGCCGCGCGCGAGGGCTGCAACTGCGCGGTCCCCGGCCGAGAGTTCGGTCGACGCGCCGAGCTCGGTCAGCAGCGCGACGATATCCGTACGCCCACGCAGCACCGCATTGGCGTACGCGGTGCGGTATTGGCTAGGCGGTGTCGACCATTCGCCGCCGCGTCGGTTGAGCGACGCGCCGCGCTCGGCGAGTAGCCGGACCATCTCAAGGCCGCAGCCACGGCGTACGGCGTGCACTAGCAGCGCGCCCTCGTTCGGGTCCGCCCCGGCATCGAGCAACATTCGAACGTGATCAACATGGTCGTCGTCAATGGCATGCGCGAGCGCGTTCGACCCACGCGGCTGCGCCCCGTAGTCGAGCAGCAGCGACTGAGGCAGGCGGTGTCTTGGGCCTCAACCGCGTGGTAGAGGGCGTCGCCGAAATGAGGCTCTCCATTGACATCCGCGCCGTACTCGAGCAGTAGCGCCGTTATCTCCGGGTCTTGGCGAACTCGGCTGCACCGTACAGCGCCGACATCGGCCCGAACTCGTTGCGGAAGAAAGCGTTGGGGTCTGCGCCTTGACGCAACAGTTCGCGCGCCAGGGCCACGCTGGAGAAGCACGAGTGGCAGACGTAATGCAACGGCGCCCAGTCGCGTGGGCCTCCCACTTCATCGACTCGACCTTTCCAGCCACGCCCGAGCACCAGTCGTGCCCAGCGATCGTCGGCGATGTCGGGCCGGGCTGCGAGCAGCCGGTTTGCTCGTTCACAGCGGCCATCCGTAGCGGCCTGGATGAACGAGGCAACGTTGGCCTCCAGGTAGTGCACCAGCGCGGGCCAGCTCGGAAAACCGCTCTCGCGTGCGATCGCGAGCTGTGCGCTGGCCAGCCGCAGCGGAAGATCGCCTAGTCGGGTCTGTGCGGCTGCATCGCCGGAGCGCGCGGCGCGCACGAGTTCTTTGGCCTGCTTGCGAAGTTGCTCGAGATTCACGTCGATCTCCTTCCGTGAGACCCGTGTCCGCTGCGGGCCGGAAGGCATGACGTGTTCGAGCTCAACTGCAATAGAGGTGGGCGCTGCCCTTCCCGCGGACCGGATGCACCCTCTGCGCGGGGGTGAGTTTACCCGAGCAGCTGGGGGTGAATCAGGGCGTGCCAGCCAGCAGTGCTTGCTGGCCGGGGAGCCCGGAGTGGCGCCTGGTCAGCCGCAGCACCCTGTCCCGCGCGGCACGTGTCAGCCCTCGGGCACTATCGCGGCGATGGGCCTGCGACCGAACCCACGCGATGCGCTCAGCCCGCCGTTGCTCGTACGCGGGGAGCGCCTGGTAGACCGGCAGGCTACTGAGTGTCTCCGCCAACACCAGCGCGTCCTCGACTGCCAGCGCGACACCCTGGGACATCGAGGGCGACATCGCATGAGCCGCGTCGCCGATCAACACCGTCCTGCCGAGGAACGCGTACGGCTGATCAACCTCCATGATTGGGCTCCCGGCCAGATGCCCTGCCTGGGCCAGCAGGTCGGTGATCGGCTTGTCGAGATCATTGAAGTAGCTTCGCCAGTCCCAGATTGGCCGGCCGTGAGCACTGGCGATGTCCGCGTAGCAAAAGACGGCTCCTTCGCCCAACGGCATGGTGAGCAGGCTGCGATCGGACGCCAATCGAGCGTGCCAGGTGCCTTCGTCGCCGTCCCAGCCGTCAGCGATGAAACGCCAGGCCCAACGGCCGGTGTAGGTCGGCTCGGTGCCGCCGATGCCGGCGGTGCGCACCAAGGAATCGACTCCATCCGCGCCTACGAGTACGTCGTAGTGTTCGACTGAGCCATCAGTGAGCTTGACGGCGTTGTCGCGGAGCCGGGCGTCGATCGTGGTGCCGAGACGGATGGGGATGTCGGTCGTTGCCTTGAGCAGCAACTCATGCAGGCTGTCACGACGGATCGCCGCGCAACGACTCTGTTCGCCCCAGATGGTCGACACCGGGAGGTCAGCCAGTACGCGCCCACCAGCTCCGGTGACCCGTTGCCGGCTGATGGGGTGAGCCGCAGCGGCGACCGCGTCTCCGAGCCCAAGTTGATCCAACGCTCGGACGGCGTTGGTGGGCAGATAGTGAGCGGTGTTCGTCGCAGCCCACTCCTGGCTGCGCTCGATGACCAGCGGATCGTGCCCGGCGTCCTTGAGTGCTCGAGCCAGGCTCAGCCCGGCGATGCCGCCGCCGGCAATGAGTACGCGCAGTCCCGAGTGCGTTTGCGGATTGCTGTTATTGATCATGGTGTCTTGCAATTGATTCTTTGTCATGATCAATTTCTACGGCAGAAGGCGCGCGCGATCATCGGCAAGCGCTACCCAATCTGCGTACTGAACTACCCATATCGACGCTCTGCGGCGTCGGCGGATATGGGTGATGAACCGCCAGTCTGCTAGGGCCCTCGGGAGGCGAGGCCCAACTCTGCTGCCCGAGCTGTGGCTTGCCGGCGGGATGTGACGCCCAGTTTGGCCAAGATCTCAGCAACGTGACGGTCGACCGTACGCACCGACAGCACGAGCTGCGTGGCAATCTCCCCGTTGGTCAAGCCGGCGGCCAGCAGCCGCAGCACCTCGAGCTGCCGCTCCGTGAGGCCGGCTGGATTTTCCCGAGTACCCGCCATCGGACCACGTGGCACGTTCAGCACGCCAAGCTGGCGCAGTCCGGCTCTCACCTGCCGCGCGAGCGGGGTGGCAGCAAGCGAATCCAAGATCGGCAATGCCTCCAGGAGCGCCTCTGGATCCTGGCTGTCGGCAAGCGCGACCGCCCGATGGTAGGGACAGCCACGTTCCTCCCAGATGCGCGCAGCCGCCTGCCAATCGCCGCGGGCCAACGGTGCAAAGGGATGATCAACATCGGGCGGATCGACAGCGCGCCCAGCCTTCCGGAGCCAGTAAGCCAGCTCGGCTTGCAAGTACAGGTCCCCGAGCCGTACGGCTTCGGCCAAGACCGGTTCGGCAATAGTGATCACCGCCGTCGAGTCGCCTCGCAACGCGGCGTGTTCGCACCGGGCTGCGGCCACCGGACCAATCCGCTGCAGTTCGTCTATCTGATCAGCGAGCCGCCGCGCTTCTTCCAAGAGCTCGGTTGCGCCCTCCTCGCCGCGCCGAACCCGTACCGTGGCAAGCACCGTCAATGCTGCGCAGCGCGAGGCCGGCTGCGATTGGGACGCCAGATCCGCCGCCGCGACTGCATCGTCCCAATGGCCGCGGGCCAGCTCGAGTCGCCCGTGGCAGGCCTGCAGATAGGCGTGAAAGCCGATGAACTCGGCTTCTTCGGCCAGCGCTAGCGCCTTGATCATCAGCGGCTCCGCCTCATCAAGGCGGAACTCGTCCAGCAGGCTCCAGACCAGGCCGACGTACGCGCGACAGGCATCCTCGACGTCGTTGATGGACAGCGCAACACGCACAGCTTCGTGCAGATCTTCATGACCGCCGGGATCTGCGCTCTGCCACCTGGCCAGACCAAGGTTGGTCAGGGCATGGGAGAGCACTGGAGTCGCACCTGCGGTCGTCGCCAATGCTATGGCTCTCCTCGCCAGCGTTGCGGCCTCCTCGGTGCGGTGAGCGAGCATGGCGAGCTGCGACTGATTGCTCAAGGCGAACGCAAACAGCCCTTCGTCCCCGACCCCGCCAAGCACGACTGTCGCTTCTTCGGCGGCCTCCTGCGCGTCGGCTGGCCTCCCGTTGAACCACATAATTCTGGACAACCAGCGCAGGCTCAGCCCGAGCGCACGCCGATCCGGCAGCTGTCGGCGCAGCGCGACTGCGCGACGTTGCGCAATGGCGGCATCAGCCGCAGACCCGATCGTGTAGCGCTCCACGGCACACTCCTCGAAGAGGTCGGCCAGCTCGGCGGGCGTGAAGCGGTCCTCATGAGCCAATGCGAGTGCGTAATGCGCAGCTGCCTCACGATGGGCACCGGACGTGGCGGCGTCTCGCGCCGCAATCGGTGCATACCGTACGAGGGCGTCGATGTCGCCGGCCTCGGATGCGTGATGCACCAGGCGGCTGGAGTCGGAGTTGCCAAGGTCTTCCAGCGCGGCTAGTACCCGGGCATTGAGATCCAAGCGACGGGCCACCGGCAGTGCGTCCACGATTGCCCGTCGAGTGAGCTCGTGCCGGAAGGAGACCTGCTCGGGCTGGACAGTGAGCAGACCTCGCTGCTCGGCGGCCGTGATCGCGGCATGGTCGCTCACCAGGGCGTTGAGAAGTTGCCGGTCGAGAGCCGACGGGACAACGGCCAGCAGCTCGACGATGTCTTGATGGGCCGGAGGGAGCCGGCGAAGTCGGCTCAAGACGGCATCCACCACGGTGAGCGGCACGCTGGAGCCGACCGCCGAAGCGACGAGCTCGCTGACGAAGTAGGGATTGCCGTCGCTCAGCGCGAAGACCTCGTCAACGTCTAATGAGCTGTCGGCGACGAGTTCACGTACGGCAGGCTCCGAAAGGCGTTGCGGGCTTAGGTGATGTACCTGGTCGGCGTGCGAAGCGTCACCCAGCAGCTGGGTAAGTGGGTGGTCGCGCGATAGCTCGTCGTCGCGGTAGGTGAGCAGCAAGACGACTGGCAGCTGCCCGATCCGGCGTACCAGAAAGCGCAGCGTATCGACCGTGGCCTCGTCGGCCCAGTGGACATCCTCAATCACCAAAGTGCTCGGTGGCGGTTGGTGCAACTCAGTGAGCAGGGCATCCATGACCTGGTCGCGCTCACCCGACTGGAGGGCTTCGGCCAACCGAGGGCCGACAGCAGCGGTCAAATCCCGAAACGGCCCGAGCGTTCTCGGCGTACTGAGCGCATCGCACGAGCCAACCAACATCCGCGTCCCATCAGGGAGTTCTGAGCGGAGTGCCGACACCAAGCTGGTCTTGCCGATGCCTGCTTCGCCGTGCAGCAGCACAACGGAGCCGCTGCCGCTTGCGGCCTCGCGGGCCGCACCCAGCAGGGTCGCCAGCTCTTGATCACGCTCCAGCAGGCGTCGCGCCACACTGAAGATGGTATTGGCCAGTTGTGCCCGAGGTTATGAGGCTGCAGCGACGATCGATAGCCGGACCTGATCGCCCACAGTGGCGCCGGCCGACTTCAACGCTGCCTTGCTGACGCCGACACACATGCCGCCGCCGGTGACGAGCATCGTGCTGCCGGTGAAGGTCGCCTCGTTGAGCGAGCCGGTCACCCGCATCTGGCGGCGGCCGCCAAGATCAGCAACAAGATGCTCCGGTATGTCAACCACGGCGAGTCCTCCGGGCTTGTCGTCCCGCCACTGGCGTACCTGTCCGCTGAACTCCACCATGAGCAGCAGCGTGCCACACCCGAACGCCGCCATCCTCGTTACGTGAACCTCGACAGATGTCAGACCGGTCGTTTGACAGATGGCAGCGCCCCTTCGGGTACGGACGATCAGATTTTGATATAGGAGCCGCGTCAGGAGCGATAGCTTCCTTTGTGTCTTGTGAGACGAGACAGACCAGGCAACAAAATTTGCGGGGCCAGCGGAGACACGCTCGCCGGGGGCGCTTATGTCGTCAGCCTTACACCCGATTGATCGATTTGACGTTCCCGAGGGAGGGGACCGGGGGTGAGCAGCGCCGATGCCTAGCGTGTCACTGGCTGAGAGATTGATCTTCGGCGGGGTATCGAGTTCGCAGCGACGGGATGCCAGCGACGGGATGCTCAAAGAAATTGCGGCGGCCACCTCGCGACCTCGAAGCTCGCGACCTCGAAGAGGCCAAACGGAGTGATTAGAGCAGTGTCGGGGCAGAGCCGCCTTAACCCGACCAACTGATGGCCCTCGTGCGTGCGCGTGCATGTGCACCTACCCGCGTATTGGGGTCGGATGATGCCTCAGAAAATTCTGGGCACGCTGACCGCGTAGATCCCTGAGAGGTCGAGTATCCGGAGGAATTTCGACGAGCATTAGAAGAAGATTACTGACGGGCCTCGTGGGTGCGGAATCGTGTGCCCTGGTTGCCCTCGGCCCGTGAGTGCGAGATCATCACCGCGCCGAATCGGATCGATCGGCACATTCAACGAGGAGGATAAGTATGAGCGTCTACCGGGTGATCGACGTCATCGGAACGAGCACAACCTCCTGGGAGGAGGCTGCCGCTGACGCGATCAGGGAAGCGGGCACTTCGGTTCGGGACCTTCGGGTCGCCGAGATCGTCAAGCAGGATATTCACGTCGGCGACGGTGGCCAGCTCATCTACCGCACGAGGATCCAACTGTCCTTCAGGTACGAGCAGCGTCGCAGGCCTCAGCGCGACTGATCAAAGGAAACGTCATGACTCTCGCAGGTTGGGGGGTACTGCTCGTGGTCGCCGTCGCAGTCGTCGCCGCTGTTGTGCTCATCATCCGCTTGATAGTCCGACACACCAGGGGGTACGACTAGGCAGATTGCGAGTGGTACGTGCTCGGGCTCGAGGAGTGTGCCGGGCGAAGAGAGATTCCGTGAGCGGCGTGTGCCGCGCGCGGGGTGCGATGAAGATCAGCGGCAGGCTGGCGGGCAGCAGGGCAAGTCCAGCAAGCCCGGGAGGCATACCGAGGTTGAGGATCAGCAACAAGGGGAGAATGACGCCCAGTCCCATCTCGGCGGCACCGGCCGTGCTTTGGCTGATCACCGCCGTCCGGTAGCCAGGGGACGTCGCAAGCAGAGAGAGGTCGACGAGTGGCTGCGATTTACGGCGCTCGACCACCACGAAGACGACCGCTGTAACGACAGCGACGATCAAGATGCCTCACACCGCGAGTGAATCCCACCCCCAACTCTGGGACTGACCCAATCCGCCAATGAGCGCCACAATCGCCACGGCTAGCAAGGCAGCACCGGCAAGATCAACCCGCTTGGCTCGAACTTGATCAACATCCGGAGGGATCGCACGCAACGCAATGATGACAGCGATGGCACCGAGTGGAAGGTTGATCAAAAACACCGCGGGCCAACCGAGAGTGGCGGTGAGAACGCCGCCGATCACCGGACCAGCTGCGTCGGCGACCGCGGCAATGCCTCCCATGGTGCCGAGTGCGGTGCCACGTCTCGGGCCGGTAAAGGCGGCACTGACCAGCGCCACTGTCGTCGGCAACATGAATGCCCCTCCGGCACCTTGGACGGCCCGGCACAAGATCAGCAGATTTGAACGTTGGAGCGAACGCCGCGCACGCCGAGGCGGCGGCGAAGACGATGGTCCCGAAATGAAGACTCGTCGACGGCCCAGCATGTCGCCGAGCTGTCCGCCCAGGACGAGCAGAGCCGCCAAGGTCACCAGGCTGGCATTGAGCACCCACTGAGCCTTCTGCGATCCGACGTCGTAGGTCCGCATGATTTCGGCCAAGGTCAGCGGAACGGCCGTCTGATCGACGAGCACCACGGCATTCGCCAGAGTCATCGAGGCTAGGACTAACCCCGGATGTTGCGCCGGCCCGGGGGTGCTAGCACCCATGATCAAGGATCCCGGACGCGGCCGCCGCTCGGGCCAACCTCAGGGGTGACGGTGCTCTGGATTCTGATCTGACGGACGCAGCAGATAGGTATCCATGACCCAACCGCGAGCTTGACGAATCGCCGTACGCTTGGCTCTGAGCTCATCAAGGACATCGCCCAGCCGCCCTGAGACGAGGACCTCATCCGGCAGACCGAGCTGGGCACCCCAATAGATCATGAGGTCGCCGAACGTTTCGGCTAGACCACCGCAGGCGAGGTCGCCATCGAGCACGACGACCACATCTCCCAGTGCAGGGGAGTATTCCGAGAGGAGCCGACGCCCGGTGGTCACGTGGATCGGCTGGCCGACTCGGTTCAGGATGATCTTGTGACGCGCCGCAAGCAGCTGAATGCTGCTGATGCCGGAGATCACCGTCACCTCGAGATCGATCCCAAGCCTCACGGTTGACTCGAGGATCCGGATGGTGGAGTCGTAGAAGGCAGGATCTCCCCATACGAGAAACCCGACCGTGGCAGCATCTTCCACCTCGCCGGTGATGATCTCGGCATATCGACGGGCTCGTGCCTCGTGCCAGGCCGCAACACCCGCCTGATAGTCCGCTGCATCGCGGTCGCGGTCAGGTCCTCGCTCGGGATCGGGTACCTCGACGAAACGGTAGTGATCATGGTGGATCACTGTGCTGCAAATCTCCTCGCGCAGCTGCACGAGGTCGTGCTTGGCTGCTCCCTTGTCAGCTACGAGGAAGACATCGACGCGATTGAGCGCCGCCACGGCCTCGCGGGTCAAGTGGTCAGGATTGCCGCTGCCGATCCCAATCACGAGCGCCTGAATTGTCACAGCCGGATAGCCACTCGAGTGCCGGCCAGTACTAAACCAAGATCGACATGCTGCTCGACAGCATTCGCCAAAGTATCGATCATGGTCTCTCGCCGGGCGGCGTATCCGGGTGCACCGGTATCGCTACGCCAATCAGAGCCAACAGCCGATGCGATCTCGCCCAGCCAAGCCCGGCGGAAGTCGTCATTTTCAAAGGTGCCGTGCCACATCGTCCCCCACACCTGCCCCTGCCGACAGCCGTCCAGGAACGGCTCGGCCTCACCCGCGATCTGGGCCACTCCATGATGGATCTCGTATGCCTGAACCTGATGCCCGCGCCACACGCCCAGCGGCCGTCCGAGCATCTTGTCGGCGCCGAAGCCGATCTGCACTGGAAGCACGGCAAGCCCGGTCACCGGCCCTCGACCGGACTCGACGGCATCGTCGATCCCTCGCGCCAGCATCTGGTATCCGCCACAAATCCCCAGCACGGGCGCACCGCGGCCTACCCGATCCATGATCACCTTGGCAAGTCCCGTACGGTGCAGCCAGTCAAGATCTGTGACAGTTGCTCGGCTGCCGGGCAGCACGGCAAGATCGGCCGCAGCAACAGCGAGCGGATCGGTCGTCACCTGCACGTCCACGCCCGGCTCGGCTGCCAGTGCCTCCACATCTGTGCCATTCGACATCCTTGGCAGCCGCACGACCGCTACTCGTAATTCCCCACCGTCCGCACCATCACGTCGCCAGCTCGCCACCTCGAGCGTGTCCTCAGCGTCCAACCAGACGTCGGAAAGCCACGGCAGCACGCCCGCGAACGGTATGTCGGTCCGTTCCGTGATCTCCTCCAACCCGGGCTGCAAAATCCCGACATCGCCGCGAAATTTGTTGATCAAGAAGGCCCGTACCAACCGCCGATCCTTATCATCGAGCAGCGCCACCGTCCCAAACAGGGAAGCAAAGACGCCGCCACGATCGATATCGCCGACGATCACGACGGGCAAGCCCTTCGCCCGAGCTAGGCCGAGATTCACATAGTCCCCGGCGCGTAAGTTGATCTCCGCGGGCGATCCGGCGCCCTCGCAGATGATCACCTCGAAGCGCCCTGCGAGCTCGTCGTACGCCGCAAAGGCTGCGGCGGCCAAATGAGCACGTCCATGGGCGTACTCGCCCGATTCCAGGACTCCGCACGGTTCGCCGCGCAGCACGATGTGCGAGCGATGATCAGAACCGGGTTTCAGCAGCACCGGATTCAGCGCCGATTCGGGAGCAATACCGGCAGCCTGCGCCTGTAGATATTGGGCGCGGCCGATCTCGGCGCCATCGCCACAGACACAGGAATTGTTGGACATGTTCTGGGCCTTGAACGGCGCAACTGCGATCCCTCGGCGGGCCAAGGCCCGGCACAAGCCGGTCACGACCAGCGACTTGCCCGCGTCGGACGACGTCCCGGCGATCAGCACACCGCTTGACTTAGCGGTTTTGCTCCCCACCGGCGCAGTGTACGGCGTGTCCGCAGAACGATCGGATGGTTGCCGGATAAGGATCATCTGTGTTTGGCTAGGCCTTTGCCGTTACCAAGTCGTGACCTACTCGGGGGTCGTCGTACGCGATGGAGGCACTGTGACCGGCCTAGGACTACGAATCGCCTCGGCGAGCGCCGCCGTGGTCGTGAGTTCGGCCGTTGTTGGCGCAGCTATCTATGGGGGCACGGCCATCAGTGACCCAGGCGCACCCAACCGAGACGACCGACTGATTGCCGTTCCGGCGGCGGCACCATCTTCATATCCTTCGGACACACCATCCAAGACACCACGTACCACTCGGTCGACCTCGCCCGTGGCGACACCTAGCGTCGCATCGAAGGCGCACAAGGCCCGCCCACATCCCCGCCCCCAAAAGTGCAACATTCACCAAAGCGGTAGCGCCTGTTATCGCCCGCTCAAATCCCACGCGCCAGCTACGCCGGTCGCACGACCGAGCCACAGCCCAAGCAGCGCATCGGCGACCCCGAAGCGAGGGTCGACCCCCAAGCACTCCCATTACTCCACGCCGACCTCCACCAACAAGCCGACACCGGCCGCCAAGTCAGCACCGTCGAAGAAGGCCTCGAGTAGTCCTTCCGGCTACGACACCCGTTCCGACTGGGCGAACGCCGTGCTCGACGAACTCAATTCCGAACGCGCGGCACATGGACTGTCCGCCTTGAAGCTCAACAGCAAACTTGTCGACTCGGCGCACACCCACAATCTCGCTATGGCCAAGGCCGACACGCTCAGCCACAAGCTGAACGGTGAGGCAGACCTTGGTTCCCGGGTTTCGGCAGCCGGCTACCGCTGGAGCATGGTCGGCGAAAACATCGCCTACAACAGCAGCCGTTCCGAGTCCGGCGTATTGGCTGTGCAGAAGGCGATGTACAACGAGAAGCCGCCAGACGATGGCCACCGCCAGAACATCCTGAACTCCAAGTTCGCCGACGTCGGGATCGATGTGATCAACGACTCCGAACACGGAAAGGTCTGGTTGGTCACCGACTTCGGCAGGTCTTGATCAGGCTTTCGGTTCGAGGACAGGTCATGCGTCCTGAGCTGGTCGAAGGGCGCGCTTCGACAAACTCAGCGCACACGCGGACGTTGCACTAGCGCGATTCCGGTCAAGATCAACGCGCCGCCCACCAGTTGCATGGGACCGGGTCGCTGCCCGAGCAGCACGAACGCGAAGATCACTGCGAAGATCACCTCGATCAGCGAGACGAACGAGGCTGCCGAGCTGCCGAGCCGCCGGACCGCGACAATGCCAGTCGGGTACGCGAGCACAGCACTAATCAAGATCAATAACACTGCAGGTAGCCACCAGCCGGCGGCCTGGCCAGCCATGGTCGTCATGCCGGCGTGAGCAGTCAGCGGAATGATGCCGACGCCCGCAGCAGCCAGCAAGAGAGCCGCTCCGATGCCCGTTCCAGCAGTCGTCAACAGCAGCGGGTTCACGGGCGCCTCGGCTCCGTTGTCCTCGCTCAGCAGGAAGTAGGCACACAGACACAGTGCCGCCGCTAAACCCCAAGCGACGCCGACTGGGTTGAGCGTCAGCCCGTCGCGAAGATCCAGGACAAAGGCCAGGCCGACGATCGACAAGCCGGCACCAGCCAACACCGGGACCGCCGGACGGCGATGGGTGCGAGCCCAATGCCAGGCGATCAGCAGCACCGGCGCCAGGTACTCCAGTAGCAAAGCGATGCCAACCGACAGGTATTGCACGGCGCTGAAGTAGCAAAGCTGGGCCAGAGCAATGGCGATCGCTCCGTACGCCAAAATGCGTGCTCCCTGCCTGCCGGTCGGGAGTCCAATCCGACGAAGTAGGAACAGACAGGGGATCAGCAGCACCAGGAACGCCCCGCCGACCCGGGTAACTACCACAGCCGCGGGCGACCAGCCCATATCGAGCAGCGAGCGGGCGAGCGAGCCGGAGAGTCCGAAGGACATCGCAGACGTGAGCGCTAGCGCTAATCCACCGACGTAGCTCCTATCGGTGATCGCTCGGGTTGTTTCTTGCGTGGTGCTGGTCACGTCTAACCTCCCTTACGACCCGTCTCTAAGATGTAATATGTAAAATCAATTACACTCATTACACTAGTGCACAATGATGTCAGGAGTCAAGGTGCTTTTTAGTCATGACACAGAAGTGTCGCTTGCGGAAGCTGCGTCCCTGGTCAATACCGTTGGCCTCGACGGAGACACCCTGGTGACGCTTGCTGACCTGGACGACTTCTTGGCCGATCACCCCTCTTCAGGGGTCATTCGCCGGACGCAAGACGAGCTCGAATCCATACGCGCTCTGCGGCCGCGACTGCGCAAATTTTGGACGGTCAAGGACCGTGACGAGGTAGCGATGCTCGCCAACGAGATCCTGGCCGAAGCCGACGCCCGGCCCTATTTGTCCCGCCACGACGAGTGGGACTGGCATCTGCACGTGACACGCCCAGAAGCGCCACTAGCCGATCGGATAGGCGCCGAGGCAGCAATGGCTTTTCTTGATCTGATCAGATCCGATGCATTGGGCAGGCTGCGGATCTGTGCAGCGCAGGACTGCGAAGATGTGTTGATCGACCTATCGAAGAACTCCTCCAAGCGCTACTGCGACACGGGAAACTGCGGCAACCGGACCAACGTCGCGGCGTACCGGGCGCGCAAGCGCCAGGAGAGCGCATGAAGGCGGCACTATGACCAGCGAATCTGGCGGGCTGACTGTCAGAGTGCCATTAGGACGTGCACTATGACTGGCAGCACGCTTCGCCGACTGCAGGAGCTCGCGGATGGTCTATAGGGAGGCTCGACGCTCGAACGCGAGCGACGAAGGAAGCGAATCTGGCGGGCTGACTGTCAGAGTGCCATTAGGACTGGGCCCCTCGCACCGCGCAGCTGTGCCGCCGTTCGCTGTGATGAGCATCCTGAACCGTGTCGCAGCGTTGCGCGCCCAAGGCCGTGAGATCATCTCCCTTTGTGCCGGTGAGCCTTCGCAGGGAGCGCCGTCGGAGGTACGGCGCCGCGCCGCCGAACTGATGGTGGATCACACACCGCTGGGGTACAGCGAGACCTTCGGGATCAAACCCTTACGGCGCGAGCTCGCTGCGCACTATCGGCGCTGGTATGCCCTAGACATCGATGAAGATCACATTGCCTTGACGACCGGTTCCTCGGGCGCCTTTCTGCTCGCCTTCCTGGCAGCTTTTGATCATGGTGATCGGGTCGCGCTGACCCGGCCGGGCTATCCGGCGTATCGAAACATCCTTGCCTCATTGGGATGTCAGGTGGTCGAGCTACCGTGCGGGCCGGCGCAACGGTTCCAGCCGTCAGTCGAGATGCTTGAGCAGGCGTACGCTGCCGAGCCGCTCGCGGGTCTGGTTGTCGCGTCTCCGGCCAATCCGACCGGGACGATGATCGCGCCTGATCATCTCGCAGAGCTCGCCCGGTGGTGTCGTGATCATGAAGTCCGGCTGGTCAGCGACGAGATCTATCACGGCGTCACCGATCGCACGGTCGCAGCAAGCTGCGCCTGGGAGCATGATCGCGAGGCCATCGTGATCTCCTCCTTCTCCAAGTATTGGGGAATGACAGGTTGGCGGCTGGGTTGGAGCCTGGTGCCAACTGATCTGATTGCGGTGTTCGACGCCATTGCCGGCAACTACGCCCTGTGCCCCCCGGTGCCGGCGCAACACGCAGCCATCGCCGCCTTCACTGAAGAGTCCTACCGAGAGGCTGATGCTGCGGTCGCAGCTTTCGGCGACGCCAGAGCTATTGTGTTGGATGCGATCGATGATCTTGGTTGGACCGGCGTGGCCCCAGCCGATGGCGCGTTCTACGTCTACGCCGGGATTGCTGGCCAGCTAGGTCCATACCCTGACTCCGAAGCGTGGTGTGAGGCGCTGCTCGAGCAGCATGGTGTCGCGCTCACCCCGGGCACGGATTTCGATCGACGAGATGGCGGCTCCGCTGTGCGCCTCTCCCTGGCCGCGGGCCCCGAAGCGGTGGCGACTGCCATCATTCGCATCTTGCGCTTCCAGCAATCGCATAAGAGTTGACACTGGGTCCTGAGCTGTCGCATGGCGCCGATGCCGTCGCTTCGACAGGCTCAGCGCGCAGAGGTGCAAAGAGGTAGGACATACAAGTGGTTTTCTCGCGTCCTGAACTGAGGCGGTACGTTGGGTGCGCGGCGGGCCGGTGCCACTCACAAGGAGGCAGCGAGCCTGTCGAATCTGCTCGCAACACGCGGCGAGCTGGAGCCACAAACGCTCGGGGGGTCCCGGGGGGGTAGTCCCCCCGGCTCAGCAGAGCCCCGGAGGGTGGCGACACCACCCAGAGCGGCGATCCCGCACCGGGACCGACTGTGATGCGGAACCACGCATCTGGTGACGAGAGGATGCACCAATGAGCGACGCCAGCGGTGCGAGCGGAGAGGTCGAGCTGGTCCAGCTGCTTACCCCCGAAGGTGAGCGGCTGGAACACGCCGAGTACTCCTTCAGCGGCGACGACGATCAGATCAAGGGCTTCTACCGCGACATGGTGATGACCCGCCGGATCGACACAGAGGCGACCGCCCTACAGCGCCAAGGTGAACTCGGGCTATGGGCGTCCTCCCTCGGTCAGGAGGCGGCACAGGTCGGTTCGGGACGGGCACTCAGCAAGCACGATTTCGTCTTTCCGACCTATCGAGAGCATGGCGTGGCCTGGTGCCTCGGCGTCGATCCCGTGCAGCTGCTTGGCCTGTTCCGTGGAGTCGATCTTGGTGGTTGGGACTCGCAGCAGACCCGCTTCCACCTGTACACCGTCGTCATCGGTGCGCAGGCACTGCACGCCACCGGTTACGCGATGGGGGTGGAGCGAGACGGTCTGGTAGGGACCGGCGACCCCGACCGGGACGTCGCGGTGGTGGGGTACTTCGGCGACGGAGCGACGAGCCAAGGCGACGTCAATGAGGCCTTTATCTTCGCCAGCTCCTACAACGCGCCCATTGTCTTCTTCTGCCAGAACAATCAGTGGGCGATCTCGGAGCCGATCGAGCGACAGTCACGAATTCCGTTGTATCGCAGGGCTTCAGGGTTTGGTTTCCCCGGCGTACGCGTTGACGGCAACGACGTGCTGGCCGTCTACGCGGCCACCGCGATGGCTCTCGATCGGGCGCGAACCGGCAACGGGCCGTCCTTGATCGAGGCATACACCTACCGGATGGGCGCCCACACCACCTCCGACGATCCGAGCAAGTATCGACTCGCTGATGAGCTTGAGCACTGGCGCTTGAAGGATCCGATTGAGCGTGTCAAGGCCTATTTGACCCGCAGCGGCAGCGGCGATGAGGCCTTTTTCGCCGATGTGGAGACCGAGGCATCCGACTACGCCGCTGATCTTCGCGCCCGCTGCTTGGCGCTCCAGGACCCACGGTTGCTCGATCTTTTTGATCATGTATACGTCGAGCAGACCCCTTATCTGATTGAGCAGAAGGCGGCGTATGCCGAGTACGTGGCAACATTCGAGGATGCGAGTCCTGAGCCTTCGGAAGGACTTCGAGAGGCTCGACCCGCATCGACCGGACAAGCGGAGCCCGCGTCGTGGGGAGGTGTGCACTGATGACGATGCTAACCATGGCGAAGGCACTCAATGGGGGCCTGCGTCGTGCTCTGGAAGCCGACCCCACGGTCGTCATCGCCGGTCAAGATGTCGGCAAGCTTGGCGGCGTCTTCCGGGTCACCGAGGGACTGCAGAAGGATTTCGGCGAGCATCGAGTGATCGATTCGCCCCTTGCCGAATCGGGCATCGTCGGCACTGCTATAGGGATGGCGCTGCGCGGCTACCGGCCCGTGTGTGAGATCCAATTCGATGGATTCGTTTTTCCGGCCTTCAACCAGATCGTGACTCAGACCGCCAAGATGCATAACCGATCAGCCGGGAGGCTCCTTGTCCCGCTGGTGATTCGGATTCCCTACGGCGGGGGCATCGGTGCCGTCGAGCATCACAGCGAGTCACCGGAGGCTTACTTCTGCCATACGCCCGGGCTCAAGGTCGTGACCTGCTCGAATCCGGTCGACGCGTACTGGATGATCCAGCAGGCAATCGCCTCCGACGACCCGATCATTTTTCTGGAACCCAAGCGTCGCTATCACGAGCGAGCCGAGGTCGACGAGGCCGTCGCGCCGCCGCCATTGCATTCCGCGCGAGTCCTACGACCCGGCCGCCATGTCACGCTTCTCGCGTACGGGCCGATGGTCAAGACCTGCCTGGACGCTGCCGAGGCCGCCGCCGATGAGGGTCATGATCTTGAAGTGATCGATCTCCGGACGCTCTCGCCAATGGACATGGCTGTCGTGAACGAGTCGGTGCAGAAGACCGGTCGGGTGATCACCGTGCACGAAGCTCAGCTCAGTCTCGGGCTGGGTGCCGAGCTCGCTGCCCGGATCAGCGAGCAGTGCTTCTATTCATTGGAAGCGCCGGTGCTAAGGGTTGCCGGCTTCGACATCCCCTATCCACCGTCACGCGTCGAAGATGAGTACCTTCCTGATCTTGATCGGGTGCTCGATATGGTCGATCGCTCACTGGCCTACTGAGGGGGAGGCTCGGATGGGGTTGCAGACGTTTCGGCTGCCGGATCCAGGCGAAGGGCTGGTCGAGGCAGACATTGTCACCTGGCGCGTTGCGGTAGGTGATCAGATTAAGATCAACGACATTCTCGTCGAGGTCGAGACAAGTAAGTCGCTGGTCGAGTTGCCGAGTCCGTACGCCGGCACGGTAACCGAGCTGCTGGTGAACGAGGGCGACACTGTCGATGTCGGTAGCCCGATCATCTCCATCGACGATGGTGTCGGCGGCGCGCAACCGCTGCCGAGCAGCGGGAACGGCGAAGAGGCCCAGGTCCCCAATCTGGTCGGCTACGGTCCGCGCACCGGGACGTCCAAGCGACGCCCACGACGCGCCACCGGCGAGAGGTCCGTGGAGGCGCACGAGCAGGTCGCCGACACCTTCTCCGTTCAGACGCCCGTTTCGCGACGCGCCGACGACCGTGAGCCATTGCAGCACGAGCGTGATAAGCCAACCGGCGCCCCGTTGCCAGGGCCCGGTGAAGCGGCACCTGCGGCTACACCATCAGGTGGTGCAGTGCTTGCCAAGCCGCCGGTACGCAAGCTGGCCAAGGACCTCGGTGTTGATCTTGCGAGTCTCGTCGGGAGCGGCGCTGGTGGAGTGATCACCCGTGATGATGTCACCGGCGCGAGCGTGCGGCCTGAGCCGGTCGAAGCGCGGACGATCATGCCGGCTGAGCCTGTCGAGGCCCGGACGATCATGCCGGCTGAGCGCGTCGAAGCCCGACAGCCCCCGCGCGAGGACGTACTCATTCCGATCAAGGGCGTCCGCAAATCGACGGCGGATGCGATGGTGCGTTCGGCGTTCACGGCTCCGCACGTGACCGTCTGGCTGGACTGCGACGTCACTGCCACGATGCAGCTGGTCGAGCGGTTGAAGACCAGGCGCGAGTTTGCCGATCTTCGGATATCTCCGCTGCTCGTCGTCGCAAAAGCAATCTGTCTTGCGTTGGGACGTACGCCGGAGCTCAACTCGTTCTGGGACGAGTCGGCTCAGCAGATTGTGCTCAAGAAGTCGGTCAACCTCGGGATCGCCACCGCGACTGCCCGCGGACTGTTGGTTCCGAACATCAAGGGAGCCGAGTCGCTCGGCTTGGTTCAACTTGCCGCCGCCATCAACGAGGTCGTCGCAGTGGCCCGCGAGGGGCGTACCCAGCCCGCAGACATGGCCGGCGGTACCTTCACGATCACCAACATTGGGGTGTTTGGAGTCGACGCCGGCGCCCCGATCTTGAATCCCGGCGAATCCGGCATTCTCTGCGTCGGCCAGATTGCCCGAAAGCCATGGGTTGTCGGCGCGGGAGCCGAGGAGCGGATCGAGCCACGCTGGGTCACCACATTGTCAGTCTCCTTTGACCATCGGCTGGCCGACGGGGCACAGGGTTCGACCTTCCTTGCCGATGTGGCCGCGATCCTCAACGACCCAGCCCTCGCCCTCCTCTTCTAACGCCGACTTGTCAGAATCTAGCTCCAAATTAGGTGCTCAGACTCTGACAAGTCGGTGACATGAGTCAGAGGGAGACGAGTTCCTTGTCGTTGACCGGACGGCCGGTGTCGACGAGCTCTTGGAGGGTGTCGCCGTCGTCCCACTGATTGACGTTCATCGCGGCGGCGACCGCGCCGTCCCGGAGCCAGAAGGCCGTGAACTCCCGCGACGCCAGGTCTCCCCGTATGACGAGCCGGTCCTTCGCGGGATCCGCAAATCCGCGATACTCACAGCCGAGGTCGTACTGGTCGGAGAAGAAGAACGGCCGGAGTAGGTATGGCTCGCCGGCACCGAGCAGGTTGGCCGCGACATGCTTACCTTGATCCTTGGCGTTCGCCCAGTGCTCAACACGGATCCGATGCCGATACTTGGGATGATCTTCAGCGGCGACATCGCCAGCTGCGTAAATGTCGGGATCAGAGCTGCGCAGCGTCGCGTCAACGGCAATGCCACCCATGGCCAGCTCCAGGCCTGCGGCATCGGCGAGTGCAATGTTCGGCGCCGCGCCGACGCCGATCAACACCGTGTCAGCCGGTACCGATGCGTGACCCTTGATGTGCACCGACGACACAGTTCCTTCGCCGGCGAAACCCGTCACGCCGATGCCCAGCCGGAGATCCACACCATGATCACGATGCAGCGCGGCGAAAGATGCGCCCACCTGCTCACCGACCACCGGGAGCAGGGGTTGCGACCGCGGTTCGATCACTGTCACGTTGGCTCCGTGCTGCCGCGCAGCTGCGGCCGCCTCGCAGCCGATCCAGCCGCCTCCCACGATGACGATCGTGGCGCCTTCGGTGAAACGTTCGCGCAGTGCGAGAGACTCCTCGAGAGTCCGCAGCGTCAGTAGCCCATCAAGATCAGCGCCAGGCACGTCTAGTCGCCGCGGTGCCGAGCCGGTCGCGATCAGCAGCTTGTCGTAGGGATACTCGGTGCCGCTGGCCACCACCACCTTGCGGCCCCGATCGATCCGGGTCGCGGTGGTACCCAGCCGAAGGGTGATGTTCTTGTCGGCATAGGCTGCCTCGTCGGCGACCCAGTCCGGCTCGTCGGTGTTCCCGATGAGCACGGCCTTGGAGAGCGGCGGTCGTTCATAGGGGAGCTGACTCTCCTCACCAATCAGCGTGAGCTCGCCCTGATACCCGTGATCTCGAAGCGTGATGGCGGCCGATCCTCCGGCCAGGGAGCCTCCGATGATGACGATGCGAGACGGCTGCGAGCTGCTGGGCTGAGTCATGCCTCCCATCGTCTCTCGCCCTGCACCAGTAGCAGATACCGACCCGCCCTGGTCCAGTGCACGACACGTATCAGAAAGCAGCTTCGTCGATATCCATGATGGCGAGATCAGTTGCCTCGGCGATGGCTCGCTCCGCGGCCAGCTTGGGCAGCACCGTACGGGCAAACCAGCGGCCTGAGGCAACTTTGCCTTCATAGAAGGATTTTTCGGTCGGAGTGAGGTGGCCGTTGAGCCGGTCGAGTGCCACCTCCGCACCCCGCAGCAGTAGCCACGAACAGATCACATCACCGAGCGCCATCAGCAATCGCGTGGTGTTCAGACCCACTTTGTAGACATTCCGCGGATCGCTGGTGGCAGGGCCTGGCACCGAGGCGCCAAGATCATTGATCATGGTTGCAACGATCGCTCCAACATCGTCCAAGCCTTGTTGCAGCAGTACCCGTTCCTCTTTGAGCTGTCCGTTCCCACCCTCGGCGCCGATCCACTGAGTGATCTGCATGGAAAGATCAGCAAGCGCTCGACCCCGATCCTTGACGATCTTGCGAAGGAACAGATCCTGGCCCTGGATCGCCGTTGTGCCCTCGTACAAGGTGTCGATCTTGGCATCTCGTACGTACTGCTCAATCGGGTAGTCGATCAAGAAGCCCGAGCCCCCGAATGTCTGCAGCGACTCTGTGCCAAGCAGTACCCAGGAGCGCTCGGAGCCATAGCCCTTGACGATGGGCAGCAGCAGATCATTCAGCCGTTCGGCAGCGTCATCGGTGGTGCCATCGGCCCAGGCGATGGCGTTGCGATCTTGGACGGTTGCGGCGTACAGCAGCAGTGCCCGTAGGCCCTCTGCACAAGACTTCTGGGTCATCAGGGAGCGTCGGACATCTGGATGATGGGCAATCGTCACGCGTGGCGCATTGCGGTTGGCAGCCTGGGTGAGGTCAGAACCTTGGATCCTGGTCTTGGCGTATTCCAGTGCATTGAGGTAGCCGGTCGACAAGGTGGCGATCGCCTTGGCACCGACCAGCATGCGGGCATGTTCGATCATGTGGAACATCTGGGCGATGCCGTCATGAACCTCGCCCAGCAGCCAGCCGGTCGCGGGCACATCCGTCCCTCCGAACGTCAGCTCACAGGTCGCAGAGCCTTTGATACCCATCTTCTTCTCGAGATTGGTCGCGAAGACTCCATTCCGCTTTCCTGTCAGCTCCCCCGTCTCAAGATCAAAATTGAACTTGGGCACGACAAACAGAGATAGCCCCTTGGTGCCCGGTCCACCGACGCCCTCGACTCCCTGCGGGCGCGCGAGCACCAGATGGATGATGTTCTCGGTCAGGTCGTGCTCACCCGAAGTGATGAAGCGCTTGACGCCTTCGATGTGCCAGCTCCCGTCTGACTGCGGGATCGCCTTGGTTCGCCCAGCGCCGACGTCGGAGCCCGCATCCGGCTCAGTGAGCACCATCGTCGCACCCCCAGTCGATCAATCGATGATCTGGCGATGCGTTGATCACGTTCGTTGCCGGTTGCCCACAGCGCGTAGGCGAACTTCGGTCCCGCGGAATAGAGCAGCACAGCAGGGTTGGCGCCGATGTTCAACTCATGCACTGCCCACTGCACCGATGGCGGGGTGATGTGGCCGCCCAGTGCCTCCGGAAGCTCGAGCTGCCAGGTGCCAGAGTCCATCAGCGCGCGATACGACTTCTTGAGGTCCTCGGGAACTGTCACTATATGGGTCTGAGGATCGAAAACCGGTAGAGTCCCATCCCCGTCAGCAACAACTCCGCGAGCCTGGTCGTGGCAATGATCAACTTCGGCGAGGATCGCCAACACAGTCTCCTCATCAGGTCGGCGTACGGTGCGACGCCCAGGATCTCTTCGCGTCCTAGCACCTCGAACAGGTTGAACTCGATGTCGCGGACATTCGACTTGTAGTGGCTCATCTGACACCTCATCAAGGTGAGCATCGTGGATGGCCAGGAATTCTCACATCCTGGCCTCTAAACACAGTTGAACTGGATGCTGTTCACAGGACATTCAACTTGTGATCACTGACATCTGGGCACACGGCAGTGCTTGTGCACAAGTTTCTTGCAGTAGTTTCATATGTACTGATCGTAACTAAACAAAGTCCTGCAAACCACCACAATGCTTTCCACCCACACAGGTGCTAACATTCACTTTAATCGACATGGCACAGAGGCAGAGGAGTCATCACAAGTCCCCGCACGTGCCAGCAGGTCACACACACAGGCCAGCACAACTCAACAGGCGTCGACCACGGTCATGGGTGCACAACCTGTCTAAGCCAGTGCAGCATGCAAGCCAAGGGATTAGTCCTTCCAGTCCAATCAGGACAGGGTATGTTAACTGACACGTGCACAGTCAGCAGCAACAGCAGACCCCACCCTGATGCACCTCACATACACAACGATCCAGGACCTTGATACACAATGGCAGCTCCGTGAGGCAGCAGCAACTTCTTGGTCCCACAGACGTCGCTGGCATCATCACCAATCTGCCTGGCACCCAGCGGCCTCAGAGTGGGTTTCAGTATTAAACAGGCAGGGACCCGGGACATGTCAACCTACGTCAGTGAGCAGCCCAGCAGTGGTGGTCTACAATTTCCAAATCAGGGATGATGGGTATCAGCTACTTCCGGTCACCAAATATAATTAGCTTCCATATCTCCGTCCTGGACAAATAAACAGAGAGCTAGATGCATAACAGCACAAGGCAACCACATGCCAAGGAATTCAACATCACAGCAGGACAATAAGTGCTCCTTCCATCCCCGGTGTGACTGTGGGGTTGAAACCAATCAGATTCCCCCCAGGGATACAGCTGCCAACCATACATCATGCTAGAGCTGGACCCCAGGGCAAAGGCTTCAGCTGCATGGGCTCTCATGTCACCCGGACTGCAACCCGGGCATGGGCCTCAGGTGGATCTTTACCAGTCGCCACCAGCTCTGCAGAGCCAAGCCACCACCGCCTCCCAAGTTGTTCACCAGCCACGGCGTTGCCGACCTGAACCAGCGCGACGGACCTGGCTGGGTCCAGCGGCAACACATGCATGATCAAGAAGCAGCCTGGCTGCGTGCATGGGACTGGGACACAGCACTGCGCTGATGCACTGATGCAGCTGAATGAGCTGGGCTCCCTCATGGGTGGGATCTTCTACCCCTGGGGCCAGCCTGGGACAAGGGCAGCATACAGCTGCCCACTGTTGGTGCATTGGCGCCCAACAATCTACCCCAACTACTCCAACATGTGCCATGAGTAGACCAGCGTTGCACTCGCCGAGACCATCGGGATGAAGCGCACATCGTCACATTGCCAAGATGTCTCAACGCTACATTGCTGATTCTGGCTCGTAGATCCCGGCGCCGACCGTCCCCGGATGCTGTGGGCTCTGGGAGATCGCCAAGCGGCGCGGCGCCGAGATCATCGCCGTCGAACCCGCCTACGTGGGCCGCTGATCGTTCGCGACCCAAGACCCATCACAGCTCGTCGAGCAAGGACCTCGATCTTGCGACCTGGTCTTGCCGATCAAGATCAATGGCGATCTGGCCCTTGTTCCGGCGTGGGGTGCACTGCTGGTGCCTGGAACGCGCTTGATCATCAAGTTCATAAGGAAACACACGCACGGCTTCGACAGCTCGCTCGACCACCGTATCGGCGATCGACTGGGACCTGGTCGAGGCCAGCGTTGGTCCCTGCCGCGTACGATCACTGGGTTGCTGGACTTCTACCGGAGTCCGATAGCACGGTGTTCTGCTGGGCTATCGGCATAACTCAGCGTGGCGACGCCGTGGCCACCGTCTCCGAGATCGTCGACGCGCTTCTTTTCCAAGGCAACATTGGCGAACCCGGGGCCGGGCTGCTGCCCGTCCGCGGCCACTCCAACGTGCAAGGCGATCGCACCATGGGCATCTGGGAGCGCCCGCCGGCTCACTTTCTCGATCAGCTCCAGGCTGAGTTCGGATTCAACCCGCCGCGCGAGAACGGGTATGACACTGTCGATGCGATCCGTGCGTTGCGCGACGGCCGGGCCAAGATCTTCATGGGCTCGGTGGCAACTTCGTGCAGGCTGCGC